>NZ_JACHJB010000001.1:1200000-2400000 GCF_014207745.1 Nonomuraea muscovyensis | reverse complement strand
GCCGCCGTCGAGTTCGCCTGCATCGACCTCATGGGGCAGCAGCTCGGCGTGCCCGCCTGTGACCTGCTCGGCGGGCGGGTCCGCGACGCCGTGCCGTTCGCCTCCTACCTGTTCTTCCGCTACCCGGCCGAGGGACACCCCGAGATCCGCACGCCCGGCCAGCTCGTCGAGCACGCGCGGGCACTGAAGCGGGAGCACGGGTTCACCGTGCACAAGCTGAAGGGCGGCGTGTTCCCGCCGGACTACGAGCTGGAGTGCTACCGGGCGCTGGCCGAAGCCCTCCCCGGCGACCGGCTGCGCTACGACCCCAACGCGGTGCTGTCGCTGGCCGAGGGGCTGCGGTTCGGCCGGGCCATCGAGCACCTGGACAACGACTACCTGGAGGACCCCGTCTGGGGCCTCGAAGGGCTGCGCGCGGTGCGCGAGCAGGTGCGGGTGCCGCTCGCCACCAACACCGTCGTCGTCAACTTCGAGCAGCTCGCGTCCAACGTGCTGCGCCGCGCGGCCGACGTGGTGCTGCTCGACACCACCTTCTGGGGCGGCATCCGGCCGTGCGTGAAGGCGGCGGGGGTGTGCGAGACGTTCCAGCTCGGGGTGGCCGTGCACTCCTCCGGCGAGCTGGGCATCCAGCTCGCCACGATGCTGCACCTCGGCGCGGTGCTGCCCAACCTCACCTACGCGGCCGACGCCCACTACCACCAGCTCCGCGACGACGTGATCGTGGGCGGCAAGCTGGCCTACGCGGACGGCGCCATCCCGGTGCCCACCGGGCCGGGGCTCGGCGTGCGGCTGGATCCCGACCGGGTGGCCCGCTACGCCGAGCTGTACCGGGAGCTGGGCGGCTACCCCTACGACCGCGACCCCGGGCGGCCCGGCTGGTACGCCGGCGTCCCCAACGAGCGCTTCGCCGACCCCACGGTCAGCGGCGAGGTGTAGGCGGTCACTCCGGGAGGGCGGCCGGGTTGCGCGCCAGCAGCCCGCCGTCCACCCGGTGCTCCGCCCCGGTGATGAACGACGAGCGCGGCCCCGCCAGGAACGCCACCAGCTCGGCCACCTCCTCCGCCCTGGCCACCCGGCCCAGCGGATGGGCGGCGCCCCACCGCGCCACCTGCTCCTCCTGCGACAACGGCCCCCGCCACAGGTCGGCGGCCCACCGCAGCATCGGCGTGTCCACCGACCCCGGACACACCACGTTCACCCGGATGCCGTCGGCCGCGTGGTCCAGCGCCATGGCCCGGGTCAGGCCGTTCAGCGCGGCCTTGCTCGCGGTGTAGGCCGCCACCCGCGCCTGCGAGGCGAACGCCTGCACCGACGACATCAGCACGATCGATCCGCCGCCGCGCGCCCGCAGGTAGGGGATGGCCGCCTTGCAGGCCAGGTAGACGCCCTTGAGGTTGATGTCGAGCACCTCGTCCCAGACGTCCTCCGGGGTGTCCACGACCGTGCCGTACCGCTGCACCCCGGCGCACGTCACCACGACGTCCAGCCCGCCGTACCTGGCCACGGCCAGGTCGGCCAGGTCACGCATGTCGCCCGCCCGCCGCACGTCGGCGACGACGCCCGTCACGTGCTCGCTGTCGAACGCCGCCTCCGCGTCGGCGCCGCAGAAGACCACGGACGCCCCGCCGTCCGCCAGCCGGTCCACCACCGCGCGGCCGATCCCCATCGAGCCGCCCGTGACCAGCGCCACCTTTCCGGCGAACTCCGTCATGCCAGCACCTCCGCCCTCAGCCACATCCGTCTCGTCTCGCGCGGGCCCAGGGTGAGCGCGGTGCCGTTGGCGACCGCCTCGGCCAGCCCGTTCGTCGGCATCCCGGCGAACGGCTCCAGCCCCACGGTGTAGGCCCGCCCCCACCAGGGGTGTCCGGTCGAGGCGCCCAGCTCCTGCCACATCCACAGCCAGGGCATGACCGTCGCGTCCCACTCCACCCGCAGGCCGGGGCCGTCTCCGGTGACCTCGTACCAGCCGTCGGCGGCGAACCCCGTCAGGTAGACGATGTCACTCGGCGTGCCCGGTTCGGGCACCACGCTCAGGTCCACCTCGCCGCCGCCGTGGGCCGGCACGACCGGCCACCGCCACGGCCCGCCGGCCAGGACCCTGCGCTCGGGCGGGTCGATCGCGCCGTCGTGCGGGACCACGGTGAGGCCCTCCGGCAGCCGGATGCGCGCGCCCGGCCGCAGGAACGGCCGGCCGTACACGAGGTGCTGCCCCCACATGGCGTGCAGCGGGACGTCCGACTCGTTCGTCGCGCGCCCCTCAACCTCCAGGACGGCCGTGCCGGAGCGCAGCCGGAACGTCTTCTCCAGCAGGTACGGCAGCCGCCGCGTGCGCACGCTCAGCCGGACCGCGACCTCCTCCTCGCGGTCGGCCACCACCTCGGCCGCCCACGGCAGCCCGGCCACCTCGCCGTGCTGGGCCAGCCGCGCGCCCCGGTACTCGCTGGGCGCGCCGCCGTTGGGGAAGCACTCCTGCCAGCCGCCCTCGTAGTCGTCCGTGAACAGCGCCACGTCGTCACCGGCGCCCCGCAGGTGCTCGGCGGGGTCGCGCAGGCCCTGCGGGGAGAGCCAGGCGAAGTCGGTGTCGCTCCGTTTGTCCAGGAACTCCACGACGTCGCCGCCCTTGCCCGGCACGACGGTCACCCGCAGCCGCTCGTTCTCCAGGACGACCGCCCGCAGCCCGTCGAGCACGACGGGCCGCAGGCGGGCAGCCCAGTTGCGTCTCACTCGAACGTCACGTCGAGGAAGCGCGGCCGGTAGATGGACACGTCCCGGTAGTGGTCGGTGTTGACGAAGCTGTTGACGTTGTAGGAGACGACCAGCCCGGCGCCCGAGATCTGCGGGTGGGCGTGGGCGTTGTAGGTGAAGATGTTCCCGCCCGTCTCCGGGGTGGTGTAGACGTGCTGCTTGCCGGTGAACGGCCCGGCCGGCGAGCACGAGAAGTAGGCCACGATCTTCGCGCTCAGCGCCTCGGTCGTGTCATGGGTGATCAGCACGTAGCCGTCGCCCACCTTGGTCACGCTGTGTTCGTTGGCCACGCCGCTCATGACGGGGGCCGAGTCGGTCTCCGTCGCCGACCAGGTGCCGTCGGCCGTGAGGTACTCCCACCGGCCGAGCAGGCTCTTGCCCCTGACCCGGGCGATGTGCATGTACTTCGGCGAGCCGTGGTCCTCCACGCCGTAGACGTAGGTGTGGCCGCCGTCCTCCAGGATCCCGGAGCCCCAGGCCACGCCGTGCCCGGAGGGCAGCGGGTGCACACTGGCCGGCCGTTCGAGCCGGTTCGGCGCGAACCGGGCCACCACGTTGCGGTGCCAGCGCCAGTCCCACGCGCCGGTGCCGAAGCGCTCGTACTCCTGGTAGGTCACCTCCACGACGTTGCCGGCCAGGGTGGCGTCGCCGGCCCAGTACCAGTGGTTCTGGTCGCGCGGCGGCATGACAGAGGTGGGGGCGGCGGGCGTGCCGTCGTGGATGGTGGACAGCCGGCCGTTCTGCTCGACGGCGAAGGAGTTGTTGAGGAAGACGGTGTCGCCGCCCTCGCCGACCACCGGCGGCCGGGAGCCGTCGGGGTTGACCCGGCCGAGGAAGGTGTCGGAGAAGATCCACAGCTCGCGGCCGTTCGGCAGCCGCAGCGAGTAGGTGCCGTCGGCCCCGGTCCAGTCGTCCACCCGGCTGTTGTCGTTGCCGTACGCGGTGAACAGGCTGGTCAGCCGGGCGTTGGTGGTGGCAGTGCGCACGGTGCGCGCGCACGAGGACGCGGGCCGCGCGTCGGACGTCTGGGCCGTGCTCCGGGCCGTGCTCTGGGCCGCCACCGACGGCACCGGTTTGGGCGGGGCGGCGACGGCCTGCTGCGGTAAGGCGGTGAACGTGGCGAGCGTGAGTGCCAGCGGGATGAGGGCGGACCGGAAGCGTGTCATCGCGTGTCCTTGGGCTGGGGGGTGTTGCGTACAGTTCTAGTCATCAGATGACTTGATGTCCAGCCCGCCCTGTGTGTCAGGGGCGCACCCTCCTGAGGACCACCAGGTCGCTGCGGTAGTCGGCGCCCACAGGTTCCCAGGCGGCGGGCCGGATGCCCACGGCCATGAGCGCCGAGCCGTACCAGCGCGAGCCCCGGACGAGCCGGCCGGGCCAGCCGGCGGCGTCGCCGCCGTGCACCACCTCGTACTCGGCCTCGGGGTCGAGCCCGGTCAGCCGCAGCCAGCGGGGACCCCGCTTGGCGTCGCTCGCCGGGTTGTAGACCAGCGCCACGACGTCGTCGCCCAGCACGTACTGGACGGCGGACCGCTCCCGCCCCGGCGCGCCGGCCAGCCGGTAGAGCAGGCCGTGCTGGATGACCCGGCGAACGGACTTGTACTGCTCGATCAGGTCCGCCGCCTCGGACAGCTCCGCCGCCGACCACGTGGTGAGATCGCCGCCGATGCCGAGCACACCCGCCATGGCCACGTGGAAGCGGTAACGCAGCGGCATGAGGCGGTCGGTGGTCGGGTTGGGGGAGTCGGTGACCCAGGCCGACATGGTGTTCGGCGGGTAGAGCTGGGAGAAGCCGTGCTGGATCCCCTGCCGGTCACGGGCGTCGGTGTTGTCGGAGGGCCAGAACTCGTCGGTGTGCCGCAGGATGCCGAGGTCCACCCGGCCGCCGCCTCCGGAGCAGGACTCGATCCGCAGCCCGGGGTGGGCCCGCCGCAGCCGGGCCATCACCTGGTAGACGTTGCGCGTGAAGTCGACCCAGAGCCGGTCCTGCGCCGCTCCCAGCTCGGGCCAGCCCGCCTGGGTGAACGGCCGGTTCATGTCCCACTTGAGATAGTCCAGGTCCAGCTCGGTGACCAGCTCGTCGAGCCAGCCGAACGCCCACTCGCGCACGTCGTCGCGGGCGAAGTTCAGCACGAGCTGCTGGCGCTTCTCGTCGCGGCGCCGGTGGTCCATGCGCAGGATCCAGTCGGGGTGCGCCCGGTACAGCTCGCTGTCGGCGTTGACCATCTCCGGCTCGACCCAGAGGCCGGCCCGCATCCCCAGGCCGCGGATGCCGTCCATCAGGGAGCGCAGGCCGTGGGGGAATCGCTTGCGGTGCGGCCACCAGTCGCCCAGGGAGCGCGTGTCGTCGTCGCGGTCGCCGAACCAGCCGTCGTCCACGACGAACAGCTCGACGCCGATCGCGGCCGCCTTCTTGGCGAGTTCGAGCTGGCCGGCCTCCGTGACGTCGAACACGGTGGCCTCCCACGAGTTGTACAGCACCGGCCGGTCCTCGCCGGCGACGGGGAGGACGTGCCGGCGGGTGTAGGCGTGCCAGGACCGGCTGGCCGCGCCGAACCCGCCACCGGTGTACAGCCCGAGGACCGGCGGGGTGCTGAGCTCCGTGCCCGGTTCGAGCGTCCAGCGCGGCCCCTCGTGGCCGAAGCCGGCCGAGATCGCGACGCCGCCCTCTGGCCGGTGCGTGGTGGTCAGGCGCCAGCTGCCGCTCCAGGCCAGGGCCACGCCCCACACCTCGCCGTGCTCCTCGACCGCCTCACCGGCGTCGATCATGATCCAGGGGTTGGCCTGGTGGCTGGTGATGCCCTGGCGGCTGGTGAAGACCAGCTCCCCGACGGGCAGCGGCCCGCGCTGGAGCTGGAACTCCTCCGCCCAGGCGCCGAAGACGCCGCTGTAGCGGTACGCGGACGCGTCGGGGACGAACCAGCTCCCGGAGTCGAGCCTGGTGACGCCCACGGCGACGGGCTCCCGCCCGGCCAGGTGCCGGACGGTGGTCCAGCGCTCGATCACGTCGGTGTCCTCGCGGGAGCGGACGGACAGCACGACCTCGAACGGGTGGGCGGCGTCGCGCAGCACGACGTCGAGCCGTTCGGCGCCGTCTCCCTCGTCGTGCACGCTCGACCCGGCGTGCTGGAGTTCGAGCGAGCGCGCGCCGTCGAAGGAGACCTGCAGGGACGGCGATCCCCACCGCTTGCCTCCGTCGACCGGCAGCAGTTCCTCGATCTCGCCGGGCGTGGAGAAGCTGGAGACGTGCCGCCGCGCTCCCAGCGGGGTGGCCGGACCGCCGCTCGCGGTCACGGCCTGGCGGGCGGCCTCGACGGACAGCCTCGGCCCCCAGTACTTCTGCAGGGGCGCCGCCTCCCCGGTGACCGGGTCGATCTCCACGCCGATCAGGTAGGTCGAGGCGGGCGTCGTGACCGCCCAGCGGTGTCCGTGCTCGTCGAGCGGAGTTATGGGCATCGGGCAGTCTCCTGGCTTCTGAAACGGTCAGGCGGCTGGAGGCTAGCCCGGTGGCATGCACTGAGTCAATAAATCCGAGGACGATTGCCGCGATCCCTGGGCGATCATGTGACTGATGCCACATCTTTACTTGACGTGATGAACGAATATGGGAACCATGGGCCGCGTGTTCTCACATGCCGGAGAATTCCCTGTGCGGCTCACCGACGCCATGCGCTCGGTGTTCGTCGAGTTACTGGTGCACGGCCCCCTGTCCAGAGCGGAGGCCGCGCGCCGGCTCGCGCTCTCGCCGTCCGCGCTGACCAAGGTCACCAAGCCCTTCATCGAGGCGGGCTACCTGCGCGAGCAGGCCGCCGGTGAGGGCACGGCGACGGTCGGACGGCCGTCCCAGCCGCTGGAGGTCGACGCCTCCCGCATGTCGTTCATCGGCATCAAGCTCACCGCCGACGAGCTGTTCGCCGTACGCACCGACCTCGCGGCCGCCGTCCAGGCCGAGACCAGCCGGCCGCTGATCGACCACGAGATCGACAACGTGCTCGGCCAGATCGTCCAGGCGATCGAGGACCTGACCGGCGAGGACCTGACCGGCGGGGGACGGCCGCCGCTGGCCGCCGTCGGCATCAGCCTGGCCGGCACCGCCACCCCGGACGACCCCGTGGTGCACACCTCCCCGTTCCTCGGCTGGAGCCAGCTACCGCTGGCCAGGCTCGTCGAGGAGGCCGTCGGCGTGCCGGCCGTGCTCGACAACGACGTCCGCGCGCTGACGCGGGTCCAGCAGTGGTTCGGCGAGGGCGTCGGCCACTCCGCCTTCGCGCTGATCACCGTCGGCGCGGGCATCGGCTGCGGCCTCGTCGTCGGCGACCGCCTGGTGACCGGGCAGTCCGGAGCCGCCGGGCTGGTGGGCCACCTGGCGATCGACGACCGGGGCCCGATGTGCGAGCTGGGCCACCGCGGCTGCGCGCGCGCCTACGTCAGCTCGCCCGCCATCCGCCGGTCCGTGGCCGGGACGCTCGACCGGCCCGAGCTCACCTTCGAGGACTGCCTCGCCCTGGCCCGCGACGGCCACCCGGTCGCCCGCCGCGTGCTCGACGAAGCCGGATCCGCCCTGGGGCAGGTGGTGGCCACCGTCGCCAACATCACCGGTCCCGAGCTGGTCATCCTCTCCGGCGAGGCCGTCCACATGTACGGGGTGTGCGCGGACGCCTTCCAGACCGCGCTCGCCCGCCACACCCACTGGACTTCCACTCCCGTCCGGGTGGTGGTCAAACCGTTCGCCTTCAACGAATGGGCCAGGGGAGCGGCGGTCACCGCTCTCCAGCACCAACTGCTGCACGGCTGATCGGACGCGGCCGGGGCCCTGGTCCCGGCCGGACCGACCGGCACGAGGAGGTCAAATGACCAGCGAGACCGTTCACGCCGCGCCTCCCCCGACGATCGAGGCCGCGTCCCGCGGAACGCCGCCGCCCCGCAGAAGACGCCTGGGTGACCTTCCCGTCGCGGTCCTGTTCGTCCTGCCCGCGGCCATCGGCTTCGTCACCTTCTACCTGTGGCCGGCCCTGCGTGGCCTGTACCTCAGCCTGACCAAGTACAACGTGCTGACCCCACCCCGCTTCATCGGCACGGAGAACTACGAGCGGCTGCTCGGCGACCACCTGTTCTGGAACGCGCTCAAGGTCACCGCCGAGTACGTGGTGATCAACATCGGCACCCAGACCGTGGCATCGGTCCTGCTCGCCGTCCTCCTGCACCGCCTGACCAGGTCGCTGCTGGTGCGGGGCGTCGTGCTGCTGCCGTTCCTCGTGGCCAACGTGGTCGTCGCCCTCGTGTGGTTCTGGATGCTCGACTACCAGCTCGGCGTGGTCAACTACGCCTTCGACTGGCTCGGGCTGGAGCGGGTGGCGTTCTTCGGCGACTCCGACCTCGCCATCCCGACCATCGCCCTGGTCAACACCTGGCGGCACCTCGGTTACACAGCCCTACTGATCTACGCCGGGCTGCAGATGATCCCGCCCAGTGTGTACGAGGCCGCCGCGCTCGACGGCGCCTCGGAGTGGCGGATCTTCTGGCGGGTCACCATGCCCCTGCTGCGCCCGGTCATGGCGATGGTGATGGTGCTGACCGTCATCGGGTCCTTCCAGGTCTTCGACACCGTCGCCGTCACCACGGCGGGCGGGCCCATCAACGCCACCCGGGTCATCTACTTCTACATCTACGACCTGGCCTTCAACCGGTTCAACTTCGGCTACGCCGCCGCCCTGTCGTCCGTGCTCTTCGTGATCCTGGCCGGCGTCGCCTACCTGCAGCTCCGCCTCAGCCGGGCGGGCGAGTCCGACCTGAAGGGAGCATGATGGCCGCCCCCACCGCCCTCGCCGGCCGGCCCCGGCAGGCCCGCGCGATTCCCTGGGGACGGATCGCCGGCTGGACCGTGCTCGTCCTCGTCATGGCCGCGACGCTCTTCCCGTTCTACTGGATGCTGCGCACGTCCTTCTCCAACACCCGCTCGCTGGCCGCCGGCGCCACGGACCTCCTGCCGGTGGACTTCACGTTCGGCGCCTATCGCCGGGTGCTCGGCCTGTCGACCACCGCCGAGGCGGTGGCCGAGGGCGGGTCGAGCGGCACCGTGAACTTCTGGCTGTTCCTGCGCAACTCGATCGTCGTGGCGACCACGGTGACCGTCGGGCAGGTCTTCTTCAGCGCGATGGCCGCCTACGCCTTCGCCCGGCTGCGCTGGCCCGGCCGGGACGTCGTCTTCATGCTGTTCCTCACCGCGCTGATGGTGCCGCCGATCTTCACGACGCTGCCCAACTTCGTGCTGATCAAGGAACTCGGGCTGCTCAACACCTATCTGGGCATCGTGCTGCCCCACCTGCTCATGACCCCGTTCGCGGTCTTCTTCCTGCGTCAGTTCTTCCTCGGCGTCAACGCCGGGCTGGAAGAGGCGGCGCGCATCGACGGCGCGGGGCACGTGCGGATCTTCTTCCGGATCATCCTGCCGGTCAGCAAGGGGCCGATCACCACCCTGGCGATCCTCACGTACATCACGAGCTGGAACGACTACTTCTGGCCGTTGCTCGTCGGCAAGGACGAGAGCGTCCGGGTGCTCACGGTCGCCCTCGGCATCTTCCGCTCCCAGACCCCGCAGGGCAGCCCCGACTGGGCCGGGCTCATGGCCGCGACGCTCTTCGCCGCCCTGCCGATGATCATCCTCTTCGCCGTGCTCGGCCGCCGGATCATCGACTCCATCGGCTACACCGGCGTCAAGTAACACCCCCCACCCTTCACTCCTCACCTTTCGCCCCCCGTGTTTTCGCCCCCCCGTTTTTCGCAACGCAAAGAAGGTTGTTGTGATGAAGAGTCACCTGCGCTCCCTCGCCGTCGCCGCGACGGCGACACTGCTCCTGTCCGCCTGCGGCGGTGGTCAGGACACCGGCGAGGGCGCCGCCGCCGGACCCGTGACGATCGACTACTGGCTCTGGGACACCGCCCAGCAGCCCCAGTACCAGGCCTGCGCCGACGCCTTCAAGAAGGCGAACCCCCAGTACACCGTCAAGATCACCCAGTACGGCTGGGACGACTACTGGAACACCCTCACCACGTCCTTCGTCTCCGGCACCGCCCCCGACGTCTTCGTCAGCCACCTGTCGCGCTACCCCGAGTTCGCCGCCCAGAGCCAGCTCCTGCCCATCACCGACCTGGTCGCCAAGGACAAGGTCGACCTGTCCCAGTACCAGGACGGCCTGGCCGACCTGTGGGTGGCCAAGGACGGCCAGCGGTACGGGCTGCCCAAGGACTTCGACACCGTCGCCGTGATCTACAACACCGACAAGCTCAAGGAAGCGGGCATCAAGCCCGAGGAGATGACCAAGCTGACCTGGAACCCGCAGGACGGCGGCACCTACGAGGACGTCATCGCCAAGCTGACCGTGGACGTCAACGGCAAGCGGGGCGACGAGCCGGGCTTCGACAAGAAGCACGTGGCCACCTACGGCCTGGGGCTCGCGGGCAGCGGCGCCGGCTTCGGCCAGACCGAGTGGAGCCTGTACACCATGAGCAACGGCTGGCAGTACGCCGACCAGAACCCGTGGCCCACCAAGTTCAACTACGCCGACCCCAAGTTCAAGGACACGATCAGGTGGTTCACCTCCCTGATCGACAAGGGCTACATGCCCACCATGGAGATCGCCTCCGCCGGGACCGGCCAGATCGACGCCTACGGGGCCGGCAAGTACGCGATGGTCACGGAGGGCAGCTGGAACACCAAGACCTACTGGGCGCTGAAGGGCGCCAAGTCCGCCCTCGCCCCGACCCCGATCGGCCCCACCGGTAAGCGGGCCAGCCTGTTCAACGGCCTCGCCGACAACATCTCCGCGGGCACCGACAACCCCGACGCCGCGTGGGCCTGGACGAAGTTCCTCGCCTCGCCGGCCTGCCAGGAGGAGATCGTGGCCAAGGAGGCCGTCGTCTTCCCGGCCATCAAGGCGGCGATGCCCAAGGCGGAGCAGGCCTTCGCCGACGCGGGGATCGACGTCAAGCCCTTCACCATGCACGTCCAGGACGGCACGACCCACCTGGCGCCCATCGCCGAACACTGGGCCGACATCACGGCGATCATGACCGAGACGATGGACTCCATCTTCTCGCGCAAGAGCGACGTCAACGCCCTCGACGAGGCCAACACCAAGGTCAACGCCCTGCTCGGCTAGCCGGGCGGACCGGGGAGTCCCGGCTGCCGGCCAGGACTCCCCGTCGCGGTGATCGTCCGGTATCGTCGATCACCTTTCTGCCCGTCAGCCCGAGGCGCCCCTCATGTCCCCCCGTACCGTGTGCATGCTGAGACTGTGCGCGGTGCTCGCCGCCGCGGCGCCGGTGCTCACCGTCCTGGTGCCGCGCGAGGTCTCCTTCGGCTGGTTCGCCGACGCCCCGCTCCCCGAGACGTCCTGGCCGTGGCGCGCGGCCCGGGAGGTCCACCTCTGGGGCGGCATCCTGCTGCCGGCCGCGCTGGCGCTGGTCGTCCTCTGGCGGCCGGCCCGGTTGCGGGCCGCGGGCCTGCCGCTCACCCTGCCCGTCCTCCTGGCCGGCGTCCTTGTCGCGCTCGGCGACCCGCTCCCGCCGTTCACGACCAGGACCGCCGGCCTCACGATCGCCGCGCTCGCCGTGACGTCCGTCCTCCTGGGCGCCCTCCTCCTGGCCGCCCGCCCCGCCCCCGGGCCGCCTCGCCTGCCCCCGCCCGACGACGCTCCCCGCGCGGCCCTGGCCTGGACGGCCGCGCTCGGCGCGACCCTGTGGCCGCTGCTCCACCACGGGCTCGCCCCCGTCCCGCCGTCCCCGGCATGCGACCCGCTCATGCCCGCCCCGCTCCACCAGGCGTCGATGACGGACGCGCTCGGCCTGCCGCTCGTGGCCGTCGCCTGCGCGGCCACCGTCGCCGCCACCGCAGGCACCCTCGCCACCCGCCTGACGGCCCTGGCCACGGCCGTCCTGCTGGGCCTGGCCGCACTCGCCGGGGCAGGGGAGGGCGCCTGCTTCGCGCCGAGCGCCGGCTGGCCGTACCTGCTCGCCGCCGCCCTCACCCTGCTCGCGTGCCTGCCCCGGGCCAGCAGAGCAGCGTGATCCGCTCGGCCAGTCCGCCGCACCCGGCCCGGACGAGCCGGCGGGGCAGGACGTGCTGTGCACGACGCCCTCCGCCGCGTCGGGCCCCAGCCGCCGGGCCGCACCCTTCCGGATCGGGAGCGTGTGGTCGCCTGTACCTACCGCTCGGTCCCGCAATGGTTCACGCGTCCGTGTGGCGGCTTCGCCGCGGGCCGTGCCGCCGATAGTGACGAAGGATGCCCTTCGCGGCGAGGAGGCGGCCTTCGCGGCTGACGGTGATCCTGGTGCTGCTGACCGGCGTGACCGGAGTGGTCGAGGCCGTCAGCTTCCTCGGGCTGGGCCGGGTGTTCACCGCGGTGATGACCGGGAACGTGCTGTTCGCCGGGTTCGGGACGGTCACCGACGCCGCCCCGCTCGCCGGGCCGGTCGTGGCGCTGGCGGCGTTCGCGGTCGGGGCCGTCACCGGGCACGCGGCCCACGGTCTGCTGATCAGATGGCGAGGGGACGGGTGGCTGGGGTTCGCCGTCGCAGGGGAGGGGCTGATCCTGCTGGCGGCGGCCCTGCTCGCGCTGTCGCTGCCGGCGACCGACCCGGACCGGGCGCCCCACCGCTTCGCCGTCATCGTGGCGCTCGCGCTCGCGATGGGAGCGCGCAACGCCACCGTGCTGCGGGTGGCCGCCAAGGACCTGCCCACCACGGTGGTGACCCGGTCGCTGGCGGGACTGTTCATGCTGTCCTCCCTGGAGACGGCCGGCCGGCGCTTCGCCACCGTGGCCGCGACCTTCTGCGGAGCCGTGCTCGGGGCGTTCCTGCTCCGCCTGCATCCGGCGGTCCCGTTGCTGGTGGCGGCGGCGGTGGAGATCGTCGCGGGGCTGCTGTGCCCCCGCCGGGCGGCATGATCGCGGGCTTGGCGGCCCTGCGCGCGACCACTAGGGTGTGGGCTCCCGCACCCCCCGTGGAACAGGAGCATTCCTGAGATGTCGCCATCCATCACCCGGCGCGGCCTGCTCGTGGCCGGCGCGGGAGCCGCCGCCACGGCGCTCGTCGGCGGCGAGCCCGCCGGGGCCGCCGCGGCCGCCGGCCGGTTCGACCTGACGGCGCCCGCCACGAGCCTCATCTGGAAGAAGGCGCTGCGCGACGAGACCGTCCTGCAGTCGTTCGCCTTCGACAACGCGCACAGCCACCTCTACGCCGTGCAGGTCAAGAACGGGTCCGGCTCCGCGGCGGCGGGCCACCTGTGCCTGACCAAGCTCAGCCTCGGCGGCGCCGTCCTCGGCCACATGTACCTCATGGGCTTCGGTCACGGCGTCCAGATCGGCGTGGAACGGTCGGGCGGCACGACGTACCTGTGGACCGAGACCAACGCGGTCAGGGACGGCGCGAACGCCTGGGGCAACAGGCTGGCCAGGTTCGCCTTCACCAACGGCCGGACGATCACCCCGTCGTCCAGCGGCGTGACCCGGTACGCCCCCGTGACCGGCGCGACCAACACCACCTGCGCGATCGACCCCTCCACCAACCGGCTCGTCATGCGCTACCGCAAGAACGGCGGCTTCCGCTACGCGGTCTACACCCTGTCGGCGGTCAAGTCGGGCTCCCGCAGCCCCCTGTACGACGTTGCCCAGCCGTCCGGTCTGGGCGTCTTCCAGGGTTACGCGTCCTACGGCGACCACCTCTACCTGCTGGAGGGCAGTGCCTACGGCCCGTCCAACCCGGCGCCGGGCAACACCTACATCACCAGCGTGGACCTGCGTACGGGCCGCAAGGTGCAACGCGCGCTGACCCAGGCGGGCAAGTCGCTCGACTACCGGGAGCCGGAGGGCATGGCGATCCAGCTCGTCGCCGGCAGGCCCCGGCTCTGCCTCGGCCTCGCCTCCGGTGCCGCGGGCGCCAGGAAGGTCAGCGTCTTCTACAAGACCGCCCTCGTCTGAGGCCCGCCTCGGCTGGAAAACCGGGTGCTCACGCCCGAAACGGCCGGGTACCCTTCGCGAGGATCGCAGGAGGGAAAACCGTGGCACACGTCGAGATCGCCCAGCCCACCTGCACGTCATGACCCCCCAGGAGCGTCACGAAGCTGCTGTCACTGATATCGATCATGGCTGGAACGTAGACTGCGTGCGTGAGCGAGATGCGTGCGGAGCTTCACTCGTTGGTCGACCAGTTGCCCGACGATCAGGTAGTCCCGGTGCTCGCGCTCGTTCGGGAGAACGTCGTGGCATCGCGTCGGCGCGAGCGGGCAGTGGCCTCTCTGGCGCGGGTCCGGGAGCGGATGCGTGGAGTGACCGGCCTGGACGAGGAGCTGGACAGGCTTCGGGAAGGGTCGCGTGGCTGACGCCTATCTCGTCGACACCGGCGTCTT
This sequence comes from Nonomuraea muscovyensis, assembly GCF_014207745.1. Classification (NCBI taxonomy): domain Bacteria; kingdom Bacillati; phylum Actinomycetota; class Actinomycetes; order Streptosporangiales; family Streptosporangiaceae; genus Nonomuraea; species Nonomuraea muscovyensis. Next base: position 2,385,851 of record NZ_JACHJB010000001.1, on the reverse strand, counting down.
TCTGCGATGGTTCGTCGATCAGCCTGGATCCGAGCATGCTCAGGAGATCCAGGAAGCGTTCCTGAACGGTCGGGTCCAGTTGGAGACGGCGGACTTCGCACGCATTGAGGTCGCCGGGGTCCTGCGGAAGAAGGGACTCCTCTCAGGCCGCCTGACACCCGAGGAGTTCGTCTCGGCTGTGCGGGTCATCGACGAATTCGGAGTGAAGGTCCATCAGGTCGACGCCGATCGGTTGGAGGGGGCCGCCGCTCTGGCGGTCCGCCTGACGCTGCGCATGTATGACGCGGTCTTCGCCCATCTGGCTCTCGCCCGGGGGATTCCGCTCCTGACGACGGACGCCAAGCTCTGTCACGCGGTTGAGGGGGTTGTCGAAACAGAGCTGCTCCGAGGAGTCACACAGAGCTGACTCTGCCGGCCGGTCCGAAATGGAGATGCTCCAACGGCGAACCGGCAGGTACCCTTCGCGAGGATCGCAGGAGGGAAAACCGTGGCACACGTCGAGATCGCCCATCTGACCCACGTGCTGCCCGACGGGCGGCCGTTGCTCAACGACGTGTCGTTCCGGATCGGCGAGGGCGTCAAGGCCGCGCTCGTCGGCCCCAACGGAGCCGGCAAGACCACGCTCCTGCGGCTGATCGCGGGTGATCTGCAGCCCGTCGAGGGGTCCGTCACCAGTTCCGGCGGCCTCGGCGTGATGCGCCAGTTCGTGGGCGGGCTGCGCGACTCCAGCACCGTGCACGACCTGCTGCTCAGCGTGGCGCCGCCGGCGGTGCGGCAGGCCGCCGAGCGGCTGGAGCAGGCCGAGCTGGTCATGATGGAGCGCGACGACGAGAAGGCGCAGATGCGCTACGCGCAGGCCATCACCGACTACACCGACGCCGGCGGATACGACATCGAGGTGCTCTGGGACACCTGCACCGTCGCCGCCCTCGGCGTGCCGTACGACCGGGTGAAGTACCGCGAGGTGTCCACGCTGTCCGGCGGCGAGCAGAAGCGGCTCGTCCTGGAGGCGCTGCTGCGCGGCCCCGACCAGACGCTCCTGCTGGACGAGCCCGACAACTACCTCGACGTGCCCGGCAAAGAGTGGCTGGAGGGGCAGCTCAGGGAGACGCCCAAGACGGTCCTGCTGGTCAGCCACGACCGCCAGCTCCTGGCCAACGCCGCCGACCGCATCGTCACCGTCGAGTCGGGCGGCGTCTGGATCCACGGCGGCGGTTTCACCACCTACGCCGAGGCGCGCCGGGCGCGCAACGAGCGTCTCGACGAGCTGCGCAGACGCTGGGACGAGGAGCACGCCAAGCTCAAGGCCCTGGTCAACATGCTCAAGAACAAGGCCCGCTACAACGACGGCATGGCCGCCGCCTACCACGCGGCCCAGACGCGGCTGCGCAGGTTCGTGGAGGCGGGCCCGCCCGAGGAGGCGCCGAGCGACCAGCACATCAGCATGCGGCTCAAGGGCGGTCGCACCGGCAAGCGCGCGGTCATCTGCGAGGGGCTGGAGCTGACGGGCCTGATGCGGCCGTTCGACCTGGAGGTCTGGTACGGCGAGCGCGTCGCTGTGCTGGGCTCCAACGGCTCGGGCAAGAGCCACTTCCTGCGGCTGCTCGCGGGCGAGCCGGTCGCGCACACGGGGGTCGGCAGGCTCGGCGCCCGCGTCGTGCCCGGCCACTTCGCGCAGACGCACGCCCGGCCCGAGCTGCTCGGCCGGACGCCGGTCGACATCGTGATGTCCGAGCACGCCTTGGACAAGAGCCAGGCGATGAAGAGACTGGCCCGCTACGAGCTGGCCGGGCTGGTCGCGGAGCAGCGCTTCGACACCCTCTCCGGCGGGCAGCAGGCGCGCCTGCAGATCCTGCTGCTGGAGCTGTCGGGCGCGACGCTGCTCCTGCTCGACGAGCCGACCGACAACCTCGACCTGGCCAGCGCCGAGGCGCTGCAGGCGGGGCTCGACGCCTTCGACGGCACGGTGCTGGCGGTCACCCACGACCGCTGGTTCGCCGCCGACTTCGACCGCTACCTGGTCTTCGGCTCCGACGGCAGGGTCTACGAGTCACCACATCCGGTGTGGGACGAGTCCAGGGTCGTCCGCGCGCGTTAAAGAGTTGGTACGGCTGGCGCGTGTCCCGTGCCAGCCGTACCCATGCAGGGGCTATCACGGCAAAGTGACTCCGCGTAGCCTTACCGTCGGCCTCCTCGCACTCGGCGCGATCTGCCTGGCCGGGTGCTCGACCGAGGAGCAGCCGCAGCAGCAGCTCAAACCGCTCGCGCTCAAGGAGCAGGTGTCGAACGTCGTCAAGTCGTCCGACGGGTACGTCGTCAACTGGGCGGGTGTCCTCGCCAACGGCAACCCGTGGCACTTCGGCGAGCACGTGGTGGCGACCGTGGTCGCCCGCGACGCCGGTGGCCGCGAGGTCGTCCGGCTGGACCAGCCGCTGGACGCCGTGCCTCCGGGCGGCTCGCTGCCCTTCACCGGGCAGGCCACCGCCGCGCAGAAGCCCGCCAAGGTGACGATCGACTACCGGCCCGCCCAGTGGCGGCCCGCGGCGCGCATCGCCTCGGCCTTCCAGCAGTTCCCGGTCTCACGGGTGCAGACCCTGCGCCAGAAGGACGGCTCCTACCTCGTCACCGGCTACGTCGCCAACCCGTACCAGCTTCCGGCGAGCAGCCTGGTGGTGAACGCGCTGCTGCGTGACGCGGCGGGCAAGCTGCTGGGCGGCGCGAGCACGTTCGTGGACGACGTGCAGGCCGGTCGGCCGCCGCGGTTCATCCTGACCGTCGAGGGGCTGCCGGGCGGGGCCAAGGTCGCCAAGACCGACGTGACGGCCCGGACCTGGGGCTCGACGGCGCGGCCGTACGAGGAGCTGGCGCTGGGCGGCGCCGTGCCGTTGCACACGGTCAAGCCGACCACCCAGCCGTTCGCCGTGGACCGGGGCAGCCAGATCCTGACGGGCCGCCAGCAGTGAGACCAGACCTGAAAATAATTCAAATACGCCGATAAATCGGGCAGGGCGTGAAATGCCGTACCCTGTCCTGGGTGAAAGGCGCGGTGTTATCGCGCCGCCTACCGACAAGCGATGGCATTCACGCAGAATCGGTAGAACTACTAGTTACTAATCCATTACATTCGGTCACATGAATGACCGCGTCCTGGTCCAGGCACTCCGCGCCGACGACCCGGGTGCCCCCGGCGCGCTCTTCGACGCGCACGCCGAGAGCATCTATAGATACTGCTGGTCCCTTCTTCTCCACTCCGACAACGCGCTGGTGGCCCTCCGCGACACTTTGATCGCGGCGCACGCCCATGCCGGTTCGCTGTCCGATCCGAGCCGCCTGCGGCCCTGGCTTTACGCGCTCGCCAGGCGCGAGTGCCTGCGCCGCCGGCTGGCCGCGCCGCCCGGCGACACAGGTGCCGAGGAGCCGGCACCGGGCGCCGGCGCCGATGCCGACCTGCGCGTCATGGCCTGGAACGCCACCCGGAGCCTGTCGGCGGCCGACCGCGAGATCCTGGAGCTCGCGGCCGTGCACGGCATGTCCGTCAAGGAGATCGCGGCGGTGCTCGGCGTGCCGCCGCGGCAGGTGGAGGCGGCCCGTGACGAGGCCCGCCAGCGGCTGCGCGACGCGATCACCGCCGAGGTCCTGGCCGCGAAGGGGCCCTACGACTGCCGGCAGCGGGCCACCATCCTCACCGGCTTCACGGGCCGGCTGACGCCGCTGATGCGCGAGGAACTCCTCCAGCACCTGCCCGCCTGCGAGATCTGCTTGCCCCACCGCTCGCGCCAGGTCTCGGCGGCCAAGGTCTTCGAGCTGCTGCCCCAGGTCACACCGCCCGGCGCGCTCAAGATCAGGGTGATGAGCTGCTTCGCCGACCCCGAGCTGAAGCCCTACCGGCGCTACGTGGCCAGGCGCTCGGGAGCGCTCGACGGCGCCGGGTTTCCCCTCGCCGCGGACCGGAAGGCACGCCGGTGGCCGCACGCACTGGCGTGCGCGCTGGCGGCGGTCGCGACGATGGTGGCGCTGGGAGTGATCTTCACGAACTTCGGCGGCGGCCCCGGCGGCCTGCCGGGCGTCGCCTCCGCCGCCCTGCCCCCGGGCCCCGTCGCCCACCTCCCGAGCGGCTCTCCCGGCGGACCGCCGACCGGCCCCGACGCGAGGGCGCCGTGGCAGCCGGCGCCCGAGGGCTCGCAGGCCGTGGTCCAGCCCGTCGCCAACGCCTCACCCGCCTACCCCGTCGGCATGGTCCACTCGAGCGCTCCGGCGAGCGCCCCCGTGGCCTGGCCGACGCGAGACTCCGCCGCCGCCACCCCGCCCGTCACCACCCCGCCGGGTCGCGGCACGCCGTCCCGCACCCCGCCCCGCACCCCGCCCGCGACCCCGGCCGGCCCGCCGGACGACCGCCCCCGCGACCACCAGAGCCGCGGCCCCAGCGCCACACCCTGCCCCACCGCCAAGCCGACCCGCACACCCCCGCCCCGGCCGACCCGCACGTCCCGGCCCACCCCCAGCCCCATCCCCACCCCGACCGTGACTGCCACCCCGACGCCCAGCGTCACCCCGACGACCCCGACCCCGGCGCCCACCTCGTCCGGCCCGGCCACCCCCTGACGCCGGATGCGGGCCTACGAACTGCGCGAGGACCCGCTCCTCGGATGCCGCGTCTGCCCGCTGCCGGTCCACGGCGAGCTGGCCGACCTGGTGGCGCGCAGCCACCACATCGCCTGGCCCACCTGGCTCGACCGTGGGCCGCGCATGCTGCGCCACGTGCTCGACCTCTGCCGCCTGCGCACCGCCCGCGGTCTGGCCCTGTTGTCGTGGCTGGCCGCGGGCGAGCCGCCCGGCGACCTCGACTGGTTCTGGACCTCCCGCCGCCTGACCGGCCCCCGCCAGGACCGCATGTACGGCGCGGCGGCCGAGGTGCCCGACCCCGTGCTGGGCCTCGTCCTCGCCAACTGGACGTGGGCGCTCGGGAGCTGCCACGCGGGCCGCGTCACCGCCCCCTACCTGGCCGGCACCGCCTACCCGGGCGACGGCTACCAGGCGGCCGACGCCACCATGACCCTCTACCAGACCTACGACCGGCACCCCGAGGCCCGCCCGGCGATCGCGGCCGCCTGGGCGACGGCCCGCGTCGGCGCCGACTGGTGCAAGGCGGCCGGCCTGCACGCCGCCTACGGAGTCGGCACCCCCGTCTTCACCTATCCACGCGGCCCCGAGCCCGCCGTGGCCGGCATCCGGCCGTGGATCGAACGCCTCTTCCGCCTCTGATGATTACGGTACGTGAGTGAAAGGTGTGTGAACTGTAACCACTGGGAAAGGTGTGCAGAGAGTCACCTCTGTGAGGGGGATCCATGCGCGCCGTCTCCATGCGCCCCATCTCCATGCGCAGCGTGTCCGGGCGCACCGCGTCTGGGCGCACCGTGTCCGGGGGTGCCGTGTTTTTGCGCACCGTGTCCGGGCGGACCCTGCGGGCGGGCCTGGCCGCCTGGCTGGTCCTCGCCCTGTGCTCGCCCGCCCACGCCGACCCCGGCCGCGACGGGCCGTCCAAGCAGGACGTGCGCGAGGCCCGGCAGACCACGCGCGAACGCACCAAGGAACTGGGCGTGGCGAGCGCCAAGCTGGCCGGCGCCGAAGCGCGCCTCGACGACCTCACGGCGGGCGTCGAGCGGCTGGTGGAGGCCTACAACGGCGAGCAGGTCCGGCTCGCCCACGCGCAGCGCGCCTACGAGCAGGCCCAGGCCAGGCTCGCCGCGGCCGACGCCGAGGTGGAGCGGGCCCGGCAGGCCGTCGCCGTCGTCGTCGCCGAGACCTATGCCGGCGTCGACCTGCGCCACCCGTACGTGATGATGATGAACGACACCGGCGGCCCCGACGGCTACCTCCACCGCGCCGGCGTGCTGGAACAGCTCGCCGGCGAGCGCGCCGGCATCCTCGACCGCATGCGGGACGCCCAGCAGGTCTCCGCCATCCTGCGGCGGCAGGCGGCCGACGCCTACGCCGACCACCAGACGGCAGCCGAGCGGGCCCGCCTCGCCAAGATCGCCGCCGAGGAGGCCGTGGCCGGCCAGCTACGCCAGACCCGCCTGCTCGAACGCCGGCGCGACACGCTGGAGGAGCGGGTCGACGCCGCGCGCACCCGAGCCCAGCGCCTGGCCAGAGCGCGTGAGGAACGCCGGCAGGCCAGGCTGGAGCGGCTCAACGCGCTCGGCGGCTACAATAAGGGCGAGCTGATGGCCAAGGGATCGCTCGGCGGCGACATCGCGGCCAACTGGGCGCTCGGCCAGCTCGGCAAGCCGTACGTGTGGGCGGCCGACGGGCCCGGCAGCTACGACTGCTCAGGGCTGACCATGCGCGCCTGGGAACGCGTGGGAGTGCGGCTCGACCACTGGACGGGCACGCAGTGGACCTCGGGCCCGCACGTGCCGCTCGACCAGCTCCGTCGCGGTGACCTCGTCTTCTTCGGCCACATCAGCGAGGACCCCGGCACCATCCACCACGTCGGCATCTACGTCGGGGAGGGCATGATGGTGCACGCCCCGCAGACCGGTGACGTGGTGCGGGTCGCCTCGATCCACCGGACGGACCTGGTGGGCGCCACCAGGCCCGCCGCCGCCTGACCTGTCAGTGGCCGTGGCCGTAACCCTGGTCCTTGGCCCGCTGGAACGACCGCTCGATCTCGGCCTCGGCCTCCATGCGGCCCACCCAGTTGGCTCCCTCGACCGACTTGCCCGGCTCCAGGTCCTTGTAGACCTCGAAGAAGTGCTGGATCTCCAGCCGGTCGAACTCGGCGACGTGGTGGATGTCGCGGATGTGCTCCATCCGGGGGTCCGTGGCGGGGACGCACAGGACCTTGTCGTCGCCGCCCTTCTCGTCGGTCATCCGGAACATGCCGACCGCCCGGCAGGTGATGTAGCAGCCCGGGAACGTCGGCTCCTGCAGCAGCACCAGCGCGTCGAGAGGATCGCCGTCCTCGCCGAGGGTGTTCTCGATGAAGCCGTAGTCGGCGGGGTACTGCGTGGAGGTGAACAGGAGCCGGTCAAGCCTGATCTTCCCGGTTTCGTGGTCCACTTCGTACTTGTTCCGTTGTCCCTTGGGAATCTCAACGACAACGTCGAACTCCACCGCGGTTCCTCCGCTCAACCCGCCGGGCACCCCCGGCTGGGCGTTAATGTCTCGTAGGCGAACACCAGGAGAGAGGTCAGGCGACGTGGCACGGCACGAGCGGTGGGTGATGCTGACCACTCTCGTCCTGCTGCAGGTCGTCACCATCGTCACCGGCGTCTACCTGGTGAGCGACGACGCGAACCTGAGCGCGTTGACGAGGCAGTCATCACCGACCGAGCCGGCAGCGTCTCCTTCGACACCTCCGTCCGCCCCCGTGGTCACCGCGGGCCCTGTGCTGGCCGGGCTGCCGGCGAGGTCCGGGGGAGGACCTCTCCCGACTAAGGGTACTTTGACGCAGCAACTCACCGTCGCCCTGGGTGACAAAGCGCTCGGGAACCGGGTGGGCGCGATCGTCGTCGACGCCGCCACCGGCGAGCGGATCTTCGCCGCCAACGCCGACACCGGCATCACGCCCGCGTCCACCACGAAGGTGATCACCAGCGCGGCGGCGCTCGCCTCGCTCGGCCCCGACGCCCGACTGGCCACGCGGGTCGTGCAGGGCGCGTCGCCCGGCGCGGTCGTGCTGGTCGGCGGCGGCGACCCCACGCTGGCGGGCCCGTCGGCCAGGTCCGGCGCCTACCCCAAGCCCGCGTCGCTGGCCATCCTCGCCTCGCGCACCGCCACCGCGCTGAAGGCCGAGGGCGTCACCAAGGTCACGCTCTCCTACGACGCGTCCCTCTACACCGGACCCGGCGTCTGCCCCTGCTGGAAGCCGAACTACGTGCCCGACGGCGAGGTCGCGCCGGTGTCCGCGCTGGCGATGGACGAGGGTCGCCGCTACCCCGGCCAGCCCGCGCCCCGCGTCTCCGACCCGCCGCGCTACGCCGCCGCCGCCTTCGCCCGGCTCCTCGGCCGCCAGGGCATCGGCGTGACCGGCTCCGCACGCCCGGCCAAGGCCCCCGCCGGCGCGGCCGAGCTGGCCCGCGTCGAGTCGGCGCCCGTGTACGCGCTCGTCGAGCGCACCCTGACGCACAGTCACGACGACCTGGCCGAGGCGCTGGCCCGGCAGGTCGCTCTCAAGGAGGGCCGGCCCGCCTCCTTCGACGGCGCCGCCACCGCCGTCCAGCAGGTGGTCAAGCGCCTCGGCGTCGCCGACGGCGTGCTCGTCCGCGACGGCAGCGGCCTGTCGCCGCACAACCGCATCACCCCCGCCGCGCTCGCCAGGATCCTGGCCGTGGCCTCCTCCCCGGCCCACCCCGCCCTGCACGCCGTGGCGCCCGGCATGCCCGTCGCCGGGTTCTCCGGCTCGCTCGGCAACGGCAGGCGGTTCGTCGGCCCCGACAGCAAGGGCCAGGTCGGCCTCGTACGCGCCAAGACCGGCACCCTCAACCACGTCAGCACCCTCGCCGGGCTGGCCACCACGAAGGACGGCCGGCTGGTGACGTTCGCCTTCATGGCCGACCGCGTCCCGGTCTACGCCGAGCCGGCGCTCGACCGCCTGGCCGCCATCGTCGCCCGCTCCTGACCTCGCGACCCTGCGGATCGCGGCTCAGTCGCTGGATCCGGCGTCTTCCCTCGTCGTTCGGTCGCTTCGCTCCCTCCCTCCTCAGTCCAGACACCGGCGCTCCTTCGCGGGCTCATGGCGATCCTGCGGATCGCGGCTCAGTCGCTGGATCCGGCGTCTTCCCTCGTCGTTCGGTCGCTTCGCTCCCTCCCTCCTCAGTCCAGACACCGGCGCTCCTTCGCGGGGCGCAGGCTGAGCACGTACGGTGGACGGTATGCAGGTGATCGACTGGGATCTGGCCGTCACGACCGGCACGCGCCTGGTGCGCTCCGGTCCTCAGGTGAGCCGGGAGGAGGCCAGACAGGCCGTCACCGAGCTCCGCACGCTGTCCCGCGAGGCCGAGGGGCATGTGCGCGAGTTCACCAAGATTCACGCCGAGGCCGCTCCGCAGCCCGCGACCATCGTCGACCGGCCGGGCTGGATCAGGGCCAACGTCGAGGGGTTCCGCGTCGTGCTGGAGCCGCTGACCCAGCGGGTCGGCGACGGTGCGAACCCTCCTCCGCCCATCGTGGCCGCCGTGGGGTCCCGCATCACCGGCGTCGAGGTCGGTGCCGTCCTGGCCTTCCTCGCCTCACGGGTGCTGGGCCAGTACGAGCTGTTCCTGCCGCCCGACCCGGCCGGCCGCGAGCCGACGGGCCGCCTGACCCTCGTCGCGCCCAACATCGTCCACGCCGAGCGCGAGATGAACGTCGACCCGCACGACTTCCGCCTCTGGGTGTGCCTCCACGAGGAGACCCACCGGGTGCAGTTCACCGGGGTGCCGTGGCTGCGCGAGTACATCCGCTCGCAGATGACCGAGTTCCTGCTGGCCTCCGACCTCGACCTCACCACCCTCCTCGAACGGCTGCGCAGCGCCGCCGACACGGTGGCCGAGGTGGTGCGCGGGGGCGACGGCAACCTCATCGACGCCATCCAGACGCCCGCCCAGAAGGCGATCCTCGACCGGCTGACGGCCGTGATGACCCTCGTGGAAGGCCACGGCGACTACGTCATGGACGCCGTCGGGCCCTCGGTGGTGCCCTCGGTGGCCGACATCCGCGCCAAGTTCGCCGCACGCCGCGAGAGCGGCTCCCGCCTCGACCGCACCGTCCGCCGCCTGCTCGGCATCGAGCTGAAGATGAAGCAGTACGCCGAGGGGTCCGCCTTCGTGCGCACGGTGGTGGGCAAGGCCGGGATGGACGGCTTCAACCAGGTCTGGACCTCACCGGAGACCCTCCCGACGATCGCGGAGATCTCCGACCCCGACGCCTGGATCCGCCGCGTCATCGGCTCTTCCGCCCTGCCCGCCGCCGACACTCCCGCCGCCGGTAGTCCCACCGGATCCGGCTCCACCGACTCCACTGCCACTGACTCCACGGTCATCGGCTCCGGCGCCGCTGACTCCGCCCCCACCGACCCCTCCCCGGCCGACCCGCCTCCTGCCGGCCCGCGCCCCGCCGACCAGACCTGATCGGCGGGCCCGAGCCGCCGGAGGTGTCCGGGCGCCCGGCATGTCCGACGCGTCGGCGGGTCGGGAGCCGGTGGACAATGGGGCCCGTGGGTCCGCATCCAGCCGTAGCCGACGTTCGCAGGGCCGTGCGTGAGGCGATGGCCGACGTCCCCGAGGGCGGGCTGGTGCTGGCCGCGTGCAGTGGCGGCGCCGACTCGCTGGCCCTGGCGGCCGCTCTGGCGTTCGTGGCACCCCGGGCCCGGTTGAGGGGCGGCCTGCTGACCGTGGACCACCAGCTCCAGCCCGGATCGGCCGGGCGGGCCGAGCAGGTGGCCGGGCTGGCCGAAACCCTGGGGCTCCAGCCCGCCGAGGTCCTCACCGTCGAGGTGGGACGGGAGGGCGGCCCTGAGGCGGCGGCCAGGGACGCCCGTTACGGAGCGCTGTCAAAGGCGGCCGACCGGCTCGGCGCGGCGGCCGTGCTGCTCGGGCACACCAGGGACGACCAGGCCGAGACCGTCCTGCTCGGGCTGGCCAGGGGCAGCGGGCCCAGGTCGCTGTCCGGCATGGCGGCCGTGACCGGTCGCTATCGCAGGCCGTTCCTGGAGATCCCCAGGGCGACCACGGTGGCGGCCTGCCGCGCGCTGGGGCTCGTGCCGTGGGACGACCCGCACAACGCCGACCCCCGCTACACCCGGGTCCGCGTCCGCACCAGAGTGCTGCCCGTCCTGGAGGCGGAGCTCGGGCCGGGAGTGGCCGAGGCGCTCGCGAGGACCGCGCGGCTGGCGCGGGACGACGCCGACGCCCTCGACGCGTGGGCCGACAGGGCGTACCAGGATTGCGCTCTTAGCGATATCGCGGGCTCGGTGACGCTGGCCGTAGAAGGGCTGCGGGACCTTCCCGACGCCGTGCGGCGGCGGGTGCTGCGGCGGGCGGCGATCGCGGCGGGGACCCCGTCGGGCGCGTTGTCGGAGACCCATGTACGGGCTGTCGACCGGCTGATCACGCACTGGCGCGGCCAGAAGGCCGTTGATCTGCCCGGGGGTCTGGTCGCCGTGAGGCGGTATGGCACCCTGATAGTCGCCATCAGTCCCATCCCGTAAGGAACCACACGTGGACGCTGCCGACATGGGCAAGGACCTCGAGAAGGTCCTCATTCCAGAGGACGAGCTCCAGGCCAGGATCAGAGAGCTCGCCGGGCGGATCGACGAGGACTACGCGGGCAAGGACGTGCTGCTCGTGGGCGTGCTGAAGGGCGCCGTCATGGTGATGGCCGACCTGGCCAGGGCGCTGCGCGTGCCCGTCCAGATGGACTGGATGGCCGTTTCGTCCTACGGCGCCGGCACCCGGTCGTCCGGCGTCGTGCGGGTGCTGAAGGACCTCGACACCGACATCATGGGTCGCCACGTGCTGATCGTCGAGGACATCATCGACTCCGGCCTGACCCTCCACTGGCTGCTGGAGAACCTCAAGTCCCGCAACCCCGCCTCGCTGGAGATCTGCACCGCGCTGCGCAAGCCCGACGCGGTCAAGGTGCCGATCGAGGTGAAGTACGTCGGATTCGACATTCCCAACGAGTTCGTCATCGGATATGGCCTCGACTACGCCGAGCGCTTCCGCAACTTGCCTTTCATCGGGACCCTGGCGCCCCACGTCTATAAGTAGCAATCTCGACAGGGGCCGGGAACACCGTGCAACCTGACGTACGTTGGTAGGGCAAGACCGGTTTGGCGCGCGGTCCCTCCGAGCGCTGTGCCGGTGTACCTTCTGACTTCTGAGGGGTGACCCCGCGTCCTCTTCGGGTAGTCAGAAGTCGCGGCGCCGGATGCCGCGGCCCCGGGCCGCACCGGGGTTCAAGGCCATGGTCAGGAAGGGACGGGCCCGCAAGGGGTTCCGCATCGGATGGATCTCAAGCGATTTACACGTGGGCCACTGCTGTGGATCCTGGGCATCGTCGTGCTGCTCCTGCTCGTCACTCAGCTCTGGAGCGGCGGGGGCACTTACAAGCAGGCCGACACGTCCACGGTTCTCCAGCAGATTCGTGCCGGTAACGTCAGCAATGCGAAGATTATCGACAAGGATCAGCGGATCGAGCTCTCGCTCTACAACGCGATCCCGGTCCGGGCGGGTGACACCCCCACCAAGACCATCCAGGCCGACTGGGTCACCGGCTACGGCACCAAGCTGACCGACGAGCTGCAGGCGCAGGTCGACGCGAAGAAGACCAAGAGCTTCACCATCGAGGTCCCCACGGAGAACTTCCTGGTCAGCCTCCTGGTGAGTTTCCTGCCGTTCGTCATCATCGTGCTGATCTTCCTGTTCATCATGAACCAGATGCAGGGTGGCGGCTCGCGGGTGATGAGCTTCGGCAAGTCGAAGGCCAAGCTGATCACCAAGGACACTCCCAAGACCACCTTCGCCGACGTCGCGGGGGCCGACGAGGCCATCGAGGAGCTCCAGGAGATCAAGGAGTTCCTGCAGGCGCCGGCCAAGTTCCAGGCGATCGGCGCCAAGATCCCCAAGGGTGTGCTGCTCTACGGCCCGCCCGGCACCGGCAAGACCCTGCTGGCCCGCGCGGTCGCGGGTGAGGCCGGGGTGCCGTTCTACTCGATCTCCGGTTCCGACTTCGTCGAGATGTTCGTCGGCGTCGGCGCCTCCCGGGTGCGCGACCTGTTCGAGCAGGCCAAGGCCAACGCCCCGGCGATCATCTTCATCGACGAGATCGACGCCGTCGGCCGCCACCGCGGCGCCGGCCTGGGCGGCGGTCACGACGAGCGCGAGCAGACGCTCAACCAGCTGCTCGTCGAGATGGACGGCTTCGACGTCAAGGGCGGCGTGATCCTCATCGCCGCGACCAACCGGCCCGACATCCTCGACCCGGCGCTGCTGCGTCCCGGCCGCTTCGACCGGCAGGTCACCGTCGACCGTCCCGACCTGGAGGGCCGCAAGGGCATCCTGCGGGTCCACGGCCGTGGTAAGCCGTTCGCGCCCGACGTCGACCTCGACGTCATCGCGCGGCGCACGCCCGGCTTCACCGGCGCCGACCTGGCCAACGTGGTCAACGAGGCCGCGCTGCTCACCGCGCGCGCCGACCAGAAGCTGATCACGATGGAAGTCCTCGAAGAGGCGATCGACCGCGTCATGGCAGGGCCCGAGCGCAAGTCGCGGGTCATGTCCGACAAGGAAAAGAAGATGATCGCCTACCACGAGGGCGGTCACGCACTGGTGGCGCACGCGCTGCCCAACTCCGACCCGGTCCACAAGATCACGATCCTGTCCCGCGGCCGCGCCCTCGGCTACACGATGACGCTGCCGATGGAAGACAAGTTCCTGGCCACCAGGTCGGAGATGATGGACCAGCTCGCGATGCTGCTCGGCGGCCGCGCGGCGGAGGAGCTCGTCTTCCACGAGCCCACCACCGGCGCCTCCAACGACATCGAGAAGGCCACGGCCGTCGCCCGCCGCATGGTGACCGAATACGGCATGAGCGAGCAGCTCGGCGCCCGCAAGTTCGGCACCGGCCAGGCCGAGGTCTTCCTGGGCCGCGAGATGGGCCACGAGCGCGACTACTCCGAGAAGATCGCCTCCACGATCGACGAGGAGGTCCGCCGCATGATCGAGACGGCGCACGACCAGGCGTGGGACATCCTGGTCCAGTACCGCGACGTGCTCGACAACCTCGTGCTGGAGCTCATGGAGAAGGAGACCCTCTCCCGCGAGCAGGTGCTCCAGATCTTCGCCCCGGTCGTGGTCAAGGAGCACCGCCCGTCCTACGCGGGTTACGGCAAGCGCCTGCCCTCCGACCGGCCGCCCATCCTGACCCCGAAGGAGAAGCAGTCGGCCAACGGCTCGCTCACCACGGGCCAGCAGGGTGCGCTGTCGTCCGGAGACGGTGCGTGAAGCAGCACGAGGAAAAAGCGTGACACAGCACGACGTAGACCTGGGCCGGATCGAGAAGGCCGTCCGCGAGATCCTCTACGCCATCGGCGAGGACCCCGACCGTGACGGCCTGCTCGACACCCCGGCCCGGGTCGCCCGGGCCTACGCCGAGCAGTTCTCCGGCCTCGGCCAGACGCCCGAAGACGTACTCACCAAGGTCTTCGACGTCGACCACGACGAGATGGTGCTCGTCAAGGACATCGAGGTCTACTCGACCTGCGAGCACCACCTCGTCCCGTTCCACGGCTTCGCCCACGTGGGCTACATCCCCAACGACCGCGGCCAGGTGACCGGCCTGTCCAAGCTGGCCCGCCTGGTCGACGTGTTCGCCCGGCGCCCGCAGGTGCAGGAGCGGATGACGTCGCAGATCGCCGACGCGCTGATGCGCGTCCTGGAGCCGCGCGGGGCGATCGTGGTGGTGGAGTGCGAGCACCTGTGCATGACGATGCGCGGCGTGCGCAAGCCGGGCGCCAAGACCGTCACCTCGGCCGTCCGCGGCGACTTCCGCACCAGCGACAAGACCCGCTCCGAGGCGATGGCCCTCATCCTCGGCCGCCTCTGACCGCCTCCATCCCGCGCGGCCATCCGGCCATCCTTCACGGCACGGCGTCCCAAGGCGATCCTTCACGGCACGGCGTTGCAAGGCGATCTTTAACTGCACGGCGTTCCAAGGCCATCCTGTTTTTACGGCACGGCCGACTGGGCCGCCACCCGCCGCACGTGGCTGAGGGCCTCCAGGAGGACGCCCGCTGACCGGATGATGGCCGGCCGCCGTCACGCCGCACCCTGGGCCGTGCCTTCCCATTCCTGACTCACGGCCCTGGGATGGCCACGAGGGGCCGTGAGGGTCTCCGGAAGGGCCCGGCCACGTCCTACTGGCCCGCCCCCCGGGCTCTGGCGCCTCGGGCTCCCGCACCCCGGGCCTCGACCGTCCCCTCGGACATCGGTCCCTCGGACGTGGGTCCTTCGCAAGCCTCGATCGTCCCTCTCGGACGTCGTCCCCCTGCACATCGTCCCCCGCACGTCGGACGGTCGGACTCCCGCACGTCGGACGGTCGGGCTCCCGCACGTCGGACGGTCGGGCTCCCGCACGTCGGGCCTCGGCCGCTTCCGCACCTCGTGCTGCCGTGTGTCGGGCTCCCATGCGCCGGGCTCCCGCGCTCCGGGCTCTCGCGTCGCCGGCCGTGCGACGGCCGTGGGCCCGGGTTCCGCGCGAGGCTCGGGGCCGGTCGGGGGTCCGCAAGCAGAGCGCCCGGCATCGGCCCCGACCGCCGCCCCGTCGGCGACTTCGGCGTGTCCGTGGGTAGGGATGGGCTTGCCGGAAGGGGCGTAAAAAGGCGCCCAAGAGGAGAGGAACGGCGGCAAGAGCGGTCGCGCGGGATTCGTTATCCACAATGGGGGACCCATGACATCAACAGGTATGGGCAAGCGCCTAGGCTTGGCCCATGACTAGCGTGCCGGGTCTGTCAGCCGAGGAGCGGTGCCTCGTCATGGGCGTGGTCAACGTGACGCCCGACTCGTTCTCCGACGGCGGCCTGTGGTTCGACGAGCGGGCCGCCATCGAGCATGGCCTCGAGTTGGTCGAGCAGGGCGCCGATCTCGTCGACGTGGGCGGTGAGTCCACCCGGCCGGGTGCCGCCAGGGTGTCGCGCGAGGAGGAGCTCGCCCGCGTGGTGCCGGTGATCCGGGCGCTCAGCGCGGAGGGTGTGGCGGTCAGCGTCGACACGATGCGCGCCGAGGTCGCCGGGGCGGCCGTCGAGGCCGGGGCGAGGCTGGTCAACGACGTGAGCGGCGGCCTGGCCGACCCCGAGATGCCGCGCGTGGTCGCCGCCACCGGAGTCCCCTACGTGGTGATGCACTGGCGGGGCCACAGCCACGACATGGCCAGCCGCGCGGTCTACTCCGACGTGGTGACCGAGGTGTGTGAGGAGCTGGCCAAGCGGGTCGATCTCGTGCTGGCCGAGGGCGTGGCGGAGGAGCAGATCGTGCTCGACCCCGGCCTGGGCTTCGCCAAGAACGCCGAGCACAACTGGGCGCTGCTGGCCGGCATGCCACAGCTGGCCGAGCTGGGCTATCCGTTGCTCATCGGGGCCTCGCGCAAGAGGTTCCTGGGGCGGCTGCTGGCCGGCGCCGACGGCGCCCCCCGTCCGTTCAGCGAGTCCGACGACGCCACGGTGGCGGTCACCGCGCTGGCCGCGCGGGCCGGCGCGTGGTGCGTCCGGGTTCACCAGGTCGGCCCCAATGCCGACGCCGTCCGCGTGGCCGCCGCATGGAAGAGAGCCGGAGCCGATACATGAGCGTCGACACTGCCGCCATCGAGACGGTCAACCAGGACTTCTACACCGCGATCGAGGCCGGCGACCTCGACCGGATGACGGAGATCTGGGCCGAGGACACCGACGAGGAGCGGGTCACCTGCGTCCACCCGGGGTGGACGTTGCTGGCCGGCCGGTCCGAGGTGCTGCGCTCCTGGGCGCTCATCATGGCCAACACCACCTACATCCAGTTCGTGCTGACCGACGTCAACACGACGGTGCTCGGCGACGTGGCGGTTCTCACCTGCGTCGAGAACATCCTGACCGCCGGCGAGGAGGGCGAGGCGAGCTTCGCCGCCGGCAAGGTCGTGGCCAGTAACGTCTACGTCCGCACGGCGCAGGGCTGGCGATTGTGGATGCACCACGGCTCCCCGGTGCTGCAGGGCGACGACGACGAGGAGGAGGAGGACGGCGAGCTTGAGCACTGACCGCATCGCGCTGAAGGGGTTGCGGGCCCGGGGCCGGCACGGTGTGCTGCCTGCCGAGCGCGAGCTGGGGCAGGAGTTCGTGGTGGACGCCACGCTGTTCCTCGACACGGCTCCCGCAGCGGCGTCCGACGACCTGACCAAGACCGTCCACTACGGCGAGCTGGCCGAGGCGCTGGTCAAGGTCGTGGAGGGCGAGCCCGTCCAGTTGGTCGAGACGCTCGCGCAGCGGCTGGCCGACGTGTGCCTGGCCCACGAGAGGGTGCTGTCGGCCGAGGTGAGCGTGCACAAGCCGGCCGCTCCCATTCCTCTGCGGTTCGACGATGTGATCGTCACGATCGAGCGGAGCCGCCCATGAAATGCGTCCTGTCCCTCGGCAGCAATCTCGGCCGGCGTTTCGACACGCTGCAGGGAGCCATCGACACGCTCTTCGACGCGCCCGGTCTGGAGTTCGTGGCGGTGTCACCGGTCTACGAGACCGAGCCGGTGGGCGGCCCCGGCGGCCAGCGGCCCTACCTCAACGCCATCGTGATCGTCGAAACCAGCCTGCCGCCCCGCGCCCTGCTGGAGCGGGCGCAGAGCGTCGAGAACGCCTACGGGCGCGAGCGCCTGGAGCGCTGGGGGCCGCGTACGCTCGACGTCGATCTGATCATGGTGGGTGACGTGGTCTCCGACGACCCCGACCTGACGCTGCCCCACCCGCGGGCGCACGAGCGGGCCTTCGTGCTGGTGCCCTGGGTCGAGGCCGACCCCGAAGGCCGGCTGCCCGGCCACGGCCCGATCAGCGAGCTGCTGGCGGGCCTCGACCAGGGCGGCGTGCGGCTGCGCGACGACCTCAAGCTGCAGAGGCCGGATTGAGGGCCACCCGTCCCGGCGTGCTCGTCGGGATCGTCGTGGTCGTGACGCTCGTCACGTTCGTCCTGGTCAGGCAGTTCTACTCGGCGCTGCCCGTCATGCCGTGGACGGCCATCCCGACGGCGCTGCTGCTGGCGATCGGCGAGGCCTACAGCGGGTGGATGACCAAGGCCCGCATCGACCGCAGGCCCGGCACCAAGCCGGTCGAGCCGCTGGCGGTGGCCCGCCTGGCGGCCCTGGCGAAGGCGTCTGCCTACGCGGGGGCGGCGTTCGGCGGCATCTTCGCGGGGTTCGCCCTGCACACGGTGCAGTTGTTCACGCGCGAGACGCCGCGCACGGAGTTCTTCGTCGCGACGGGTTCGTTCCTGGCGTTCGTGGCGCTCGTCGGCGCGGCCCTGTTCCTGGAGAACTCCTGCCGCATCCCGAAGGACCCGGAGGATCAGAGACCGAGATAGAGCACGACGGCGTGCTCGACCTCGGCCATCTCGTCCCGTCGCAGGTAGTGGATCGGTTCCCCGTGGACGAACGAGGCGTCGAGGTGCGCGTCTGGTCGACCAGAAAACGCGTCCGTCGCCCGCCGAACTCCACCTCAGGCCGGAAGGCCGAGGGCTGCGCGCTGGTGGAGCCGGGGACGATCGTGGCGACACTCCACGACATGTCGGTCGGGCTCAGCACCAGGCCGAGGCGTCGCCCGCGCTGCTCATGCCCCCGCCCGGCGTCGCCGAGGTCCACCCGGTAGACGGCGCCGCGTATCACCAGGCGTCCGCTTCGTTCGAAAGGTCTTCGGCCGCCAGTCGCTGCGCGTCGGCGCGTGCCTGCTTGAGCCAGACCTCCCGCTCCAGCAGGCGAAGGGCACGGCGGATCACATCGCTGGTCCGCTCGCCCTTCTCCATGGCGGCTTTGATGATCTTCTCGTCCTCGGACGTGGCCCGGAAGCCGATGTTCGCCATGCTGGCAAGGTAGTAGCCCGTTCAACGTTTGTCTGGCAGTTGTTCGGCGCGCCGGCGGCGGTGGCCGAAGAGGTAGATGACCGGGAGGGTGCAGATCAGGGGGCCCAGGACGGCGATGGGGCGCTCCAGCCACCACCACAGGTCGGGCGGAACCTTCTGGCCGAGCGAGCCGAACAGCCACCACGAGATCCCGAGCGCGATCGCCATCCCGGTGGTGTGGAAGAGGTAGAGCGGCAGCGCGAACCGGTTGATCGTCTCGTTGACGCGCCGCCAGCCGGGCTTGTCGAGAAGGCGCTCCATCGCCGGCCGCAGCACCTCGACGATCCCGATCTGGAAGATCAGCAGAGCGACGATGACGAACGTCGGCGGCGCCATGTTCGACCACTTGTCGCCGGGCACCCCCACCATGGACCCGGGGTAGATGCCTGAGTACACCAGCCCGAACAGGGCGAACAGCCCCGTCCACAGCACCCCGAAGTCGTAGCGCCGGGGGAGCGCCACGATCCGCTCGTAGAAGAACCCGGCCTGGTGGGCGAGGCCCCAGACGACGACCATGTTCAGCCAGCCGACCCAGCCGACGCCGTACCGGAACCGCACCACGTCCACCACCAGCGCGGCGCCGCCGAGCCAGACGAGGGCCAGCACGTCGTAGCGGCGGTGCAGCCACAGCGCCACCGGTAGCAGCGCGACGAGCACGATGTAGACGCCGAGGAACCACAGCGGGCTGAGCACGAGCAGCACCACCCGCCACATCCACTCGACCTCGAACGCCCGCGTCACGACCGCGCCGACGGCGACCCACGCGCCTGACAGGACGAGCGCGGGCACGGCCAGCGCCCGGATGCGCCGCCAGACGAACGCCCCGATGCCGACCCCGCTCGCCCCGGCCCGGCGCCAGGACAGCAGGTGCACGTGCCCGCCGACGTAGAAGAAGAGCGGCAGCACCTGCAGCAGCCAGGTGAGGATCCACAGCCCCGAGGTGAAGCCGAGCGGGCTGGTCGGCTCCGGCCCGGTGGGTCCCCATTCCAGGATCGTGAACGCCCAGTGCCAGACCACGACGACGATGAGGCTGAGCGCGCGCAGCCAGTCGACGTACCTGTCGCGCGGGACCACGGCGGGGGCGGAGGGCTCCTCTCGGGTGGTCACTTGTCGATGTCGCCCACGACGAAGAACATCGAGCCCAGGATGGCCACCATGTCGGCCACGAGTTGACCGGGCAGCATCTCGCGCAGCACCTGGATGTTGCCGAACGAGGCGGAGCGGAGCTTGAGCCGCCACGGCGTCTTGTCGCCCTTGGAGACGAGGTAGTAGCCGTTGATGCCGAGCGGGTTCTCGGTCCAGGCGTAGGTGTGGCCCTCGGGCACCTTCAGCACCTTGGGCAGGCGCTGGTTGATCGGCCCGGGCGGCAGCGAGCGGAGCCGGTCGACGCACGCGTCGGCCAGGTCGAGGGAGACCTTGAGCTGTTCGAGCAGCACCTCGAAGCGGGCGTGGCAGTCGCCGGCGCCGCGGGTGACGACCTTCACGGGCAGCTCGGGGTAGGCGAGGTACGGCTCGTCGCGGCGCAGGTCGACGTCGACCCCGGAGGCGCGGGCGATGGGGCCGCTCACGCCGTACTGCATGATCTGCTCGCGGTGGAGGACGCCGACGCCCTTGGTGCGGGCGACGAAGATCTCGTTGTGCAGGATGAGGTCCTCGATGTCGGGGACGCGGCGGCGGGTCTCGGCGACCGCCTGCGACACCCGGTCGAGCCACCCGTACGGCAGATCCTCCTTCAGCCCGCCGACCCGGTTGAACATGTAGTGCATGCGCCCGCCGGAGATCTCCTCCATGACGGCCTGGATGCGTTCGCGCTCGGTGAAGGCGTAGAAGACCGGGGTGATCGCGCCCAGCTCCAGCGGATAGGAGCCGAGGAACATCAGGTGGCTGAGCACCCGGTTGAGCTCGGCCAGCAGTGTTCGCGCCCAGACGGCGCGGACCGGTGGCTCCATGCCGAGCATGCGCTCGGCGGCGATCACCACGCCCAGCTCGTTGGCGAAGCCGGACAGCCAGTCGTGCCGGTTGGCCAGCATGATGATCTGGCGGTAGTCGCGGACCTCGAACAGCTTCTCGGCGCCCCGGTGCATGTAGCCGATGATCGGCTCGGCGGCCGTGATGCGCTCGCCGTCGAGGGTGAGGCGGAGCCGGAGCACGCCGTGCGTCGACGGGTGCTGCGGGCCGATGTTGAGGATCATGTCCTCGGTCGCCAGCTCCTTGGCTCCCACGCCGATGCCGACCACGCGTTCCGTCATAAGGCCATGCTGCCACCGGCCGCCGGGGCGGGCCAGCGCAGGGGCGGACGCAGGGGCGGACGCCGGGGAGGGTCAAGGAACGGTATGGACGCGCATCCCGGATTCCGACGGGGGGACATATAGCAGGAAACGGGGGGAGAAACCACCATGAAGAGGTTTGTGTTCGACGTCACCGCGCTCATCGCGCGCGTGACGCTCGGCGTGATCCTCGTGGCGCACGGCTGGCAGAAGTGGCAGAGCGGCCTGGGAGCCACGACGCAGCAGTTCACCCAGACCGGAGTGCCGCTGCCCGAGGTCGCCGCCGCGTTCACGATCGCCGCCGAGGTGATCGGCGGCATCCTGCTGATCATCGGCTTCCTGGTACGGCTCGCGGCGCTCGCCTGGTTCGTCGTGGGGCTCGGCGCCATCGCCTTCGTCCACGCTCCGAACGGCATGTTCGTCAGCGATGGGGGCTGGGAGTTCGCCGCCGGGCTGGCCGCGCTCTGCCTCATGCTCATAGGAGCGGGCGGTGGCCGGTTCGGGATCGACGGGATCATCCACGGGGCCTGGTCACGCAAGAGGGAGCGGCGCCGCCTGGACAGGGAGGGCATCCCGGCGAGCGGGCCCGGCGGCGTGCCGCCGCAGGGCACCGCCCCGCAGGGCACCGCCCCGCGGGGTGACATGACCCGCGAGGACATGAGCGACATCGACTCGATGTTCACCGACGACCCCACCAAGCGCAGGCCACCCAACCGCTGACCCGGGGCTACGCGCGGGAGGCGAGGTCGCGCACGGCCGCGACCAGCCGGTCCACGTGCTCCTCGGTGGTGCCGATGCCGATCGACGCCCGCACCGCCGAGGCCGTGCCGTCCTCGCAGCCGCCGCCGGACTCGCCCAGCAGGTGCCGGAGGAACGGGTGCGCGCAGAACTTCCCGTCGCGCACCCCGATCCCGTACTCGCCGGACAGCGCCTCGGCGACCTCCCGCGCGGAGTAGCCGTCCACGGTGAACGAGACGATGCCCACGCGCGGGTGGTCCGGCCCCCACAGCGACAGTTCCCGCACCCCGGCGATCGCGGCCAGCCCGGCGCGCAGCCGCGCGATGAGCCGCTCCTCCTCGCACACCAGCGTGTCCCACCCGGTGGCGGTCAGCGCGTCGCAGGCGGCGGCGATGGCGATGGCGCCCAGCACGTTCGGCGTGCCCGCCTCGTGCCGCGGCTCCGGGTCGTCGTACCAGTCGACGCCGGCCGGCCCCTCGTCGGCGGTCCCCACCGAGCGGACCGCGCCGCCCCCCTTGAGGTACGGCTCGCCGGCCGCCAGCCAGTCGCGCCGACCGACCAGCACCCCGGCGCCGAACGGCGCGTACAGCTTGTGCCCGGAGAAGGCCACGTAGTCGAGGTCGAGGGCGGTCAGGTTGAGCGGCCGGTGCGGAACGAGTTGGGCGGCGTCGACCAGGACGCGGGCGCCGTGGCGGTGCGCGATGTGCGCCAGCGCCGCGATCGGCCACAGCTCGCCGGTGACGTTGGAGGCGGCGGTGACCACGAGCAGCTTGGGCCCGTCGACGGCCGCCAGCGCCTCGTCGGCCGCGCGCACCGCCTCGCCGGGGAAGGCGGGCGGCGCCAGGCGTACGGACCGCTCCCAGGGCAGCAGGGAGGCGTGGTGCTCGCTGTCGAACACCACGACGGTGGTGCCCTCGGGCAGGCAGCGGGCGAGCAGGTTGGTGGCGTCGGTGGTGTTGCGCGTGAAGACCACGGCGTCGTCGGGACGGGCGCCCGCGAACGCCCGCACGGTGTGGCGGGCCTGCTCGTAGCGGGCGGTGGTGAGCTGGGAGGCGTACCCCGCGCCGCGGTGCACGCTGGAGTATGCCGGGAGCGCGGCGGCGACGGCGGCGCTGACCGGCTCCAGACAGGGGGCGCTCGCGGCGTAGTCGAGGTTGGCGTACCCGACCAGCCGGCCGCCCTTGACCGGTACCTCCAGGTCGGCGCCCAGCACGGCCGGGATCGGCCGCGGCGCGTCAGGGCGGGGGTCGTGGGACGCGGCGGCCTGGGCCGGCACGGAGTTGAAGATCGTCAGAGTGGACACGGCGATACCTCCTACGGGGCCATCGGGCCCCCGGAAGCAGCCATGGAGCCCGCGCTTGCCCGCCACACCTCGTGACGGACCAGGTCCTCACCCGGGGCACCCCGCCGCGGACGCGAGGGTTGCCGGCCAGCGAGCCGGGGCTTGGCGCTGGCACTCATGACCTACGAGCTGCACTATAACCGACACTCACCCGTGATTCGCAACCGCGAACTCTCGGGACGCTTCAACCGTTGCCTCCGGGTACATCCCCCGAGAACCTTGGAGGTAAGGACATGTTGGACTGGGTGAGCGACCCGCAGATCTGGATAGGGTTCTTCACGCTCGTCGCCCTGGAGATCGTCCTGGGCATCGACAACATCATCTTCATCTCCATCCTGGCGGGCAAGCTGCCGCCCGAGCAGCGCGACAGAGCGCGGGTACTGGGGCTCGGAGCCGCGTTGATCTCGCGGTTGCTCCTGCTGCTGGCGCTGTCGTGGGTGGTGCGGCTGACGGAGCCGTTGTTCGAGGTGTTCGGCGAGGAGATCTCGGGGCGCGACCTGATCCTCCTGCTGGGCGGGCTCTTCCTGCTCGCCAAGAGCGTGACCGAGATCGGGCACAGCATGGAGCTGAAGGAGGGCGACGGCAAGAAGAGGGCCGCCACCTCCTTCACCTCGGTCATCGTCCAGATCATGATCCTGGACGTGGTCTTCTCCCTCGACTCGGTGATCACCGCGGTCGGCATGGTGGACGAGCTGGGCGTGATGATCGCGGCCGTGGTCGCGGCGGTCCTCGTGATGCTGGTCGCCTCCGGGCCGATCAGCAGGTTCGTGGACCGGCACCCGAGCATCAAGATGCTGGCCCTGGCGTTCCTCGTGCTCATCGGCGTGGTCCTCATCGCCGAGGGGCTCGACCAGCACATCCCCAAGGGCTACATCTACTTCGCGATGGCGTTCTCGGTCATCGTCGAGATGCTCAACATCCGGATGCGCAGCCGGCACACCAAGCAGCGGGAGACCACTCCGTAAGATGCAGGTGTGCGCTTTGACCCCTGGAATCCGGATTTCGTCGCCCACCCCTACGACGCCTACGCCGAGCTGAGGCGCGACGCGCCCGTCAGCTACTTCGAGCCGACCGGGCAGTGGCTGATCTCCCGGTACGCCGACGTCAACGCCCTGCTCAGGGATCGCCGGCTGGGCCGGGCCTACCTTCACACGGCCACCCACGAGGAGTTCGGGCGGGAGCCGGAGCCGGAGTTCCAGGAGCCGTTCTGGCGGGTGGTCAGGGCCGGCATGCTCGATGTCGAGCCGCCGGTCCACACCCGGTTGCGCCGCCTGGTCTCCCGGGCGTTCACCCCGCGCATGGTCGAGTCACTGCGGCCTCGGGTCCGCGCCATCGCCGCCGGCCTGGTCGACACGTTCGTGGAGAAGGGCGGCGGCGACCTGATCGCCGAGGTGGCCGAGCCGTTGCCGGTGACGGTGATCGCCGACATGCTCGGCGTGCCCGAGGCCGACCGTCCGCTGCTGCGCCCCTGGTCGGCGGACATCTGCGGCATGTACGAGCTCAACCCGTCGCCGGAGGCGCAGCACACGGCGGTCCGGGCGGCCGACGAGTTCGCCGGTTACCTCAGGGGCCTGGCCCGCGAGCGGGCGTCACGCCCCGGCGAGGACCTGATCTCCGCCCTGGCGCAGATCGACGAGCTGACCGAGGACGAGCTGGTCGGCACCTGCGTGCTGCTGCTGAACGCGGGCCACGAGGCCACCGTGAACGTGACCGGCAACGGCTGGTGGTCGCTGTTCCGCAACCCCGCCGAGCTGACCCGGCTGCGCGAGGATCGGAGCCTGCTGCCCACGGCGGTCGAGGAGCTGATGCGGTGGGACACCCCGCTGCAGATGTTCGAGCGGTGGGTGCTGGAGGACATCGAGGTGCACGGCACCCGGATCCCGCGCGGGAGCGAGGTGGCGCTGCTGTTCGGCTCGGCCAACCGCGACCCCGAGGTGTTCGCCGACCCCGACCGGCTCGACGTGGGGCGCGCCGACAACCCGCACATCTCGTTCGGGGCGGGCATCCACTTCTGCCTCGGCGCGCCGCTGGCCCGCATCGAGCTGATCGAGTCGTTCGGGGCGCTGCTCGACCGGGCCGACCGGCTGGAGCTGCTGCGCGAGCCGGAGTGGAAGCCCGGCTACGTCATCCGCGGTCTTCACTCGCTGGACCTCGCGGTCGCCTAGCGGGAATCAGCGGGTCTGGGCGAGCCAGCCGAAGCCGCCCAGCCCGTTCGGATCGATCAGCTCGCCCTCCTCCGAAGCGCGTGCCAGCGCCCGCAGATATCCGCGCGGATCCTCTCGCGCCAGCTCCAGCGGCGGGCGGTGGCCGGTGACGCCCAGGGCGCGCAGCGCGGCCCGCTGTGTGGACAAGGTTGTGGATATCGCGCCGGCCCGCTCGCCGGCCGCGGCGCAGGCGTCGAGCGCCACATGCGCGGTGATGTCGCAGGTGCCGTCCGGTATGGGCGTCACGACCGAGCCGTCACGGTATCCGGTGAGCGTGCCATGAGGCGGCCGGTTATCCACAGGGTGTGCATAATCGATGGCGATCGCCCGGCCCCGGTCGAGCCGGGTCACGACCGACGCCCAGGCGGCGTCCCTGGGCCCGCCCAGCTCGACGCGCGCCCCCAGGGCGACCGGCGGCCACCATCGGTCGAGCCACGCGCGGTCGGCCGGCTCCAGCGGGCCGCCCAGCCGCTCCTCGCCCGTGCGGGTGTGCACCATGACCAGGCGTGGCCCGTCAGGTGTCTGCTCGGCCACGTCGAGCGGGACGTTGTCCAGCCACTCGTTCGCGATGGCCAGCCCGTGGATCGCGGCCGGGACGGTGGCGCTCCAGGCGATCGGCTCCGGCAGCCCGGCGGGCCGGGGGGACAGCTCGACGGCCGTGATGCGCAGCCGTTCGCGCAGTTTCGGACCGGCGGCCTCCAGCACGTGGCCCGCCAGCAGGCCCTCGCCGGCGCCGATGTCGACCAGGTCGAGCGTCGGCGGCCCGCCCAGCTCGGCGTCGACCTCCATGAGCAGCGCGAGGACCGCCTCGGCGAACGCGGGCGTGGCGCTGACCGAGGTGCGGAAGTGACCGGAGGGGCGTTCGCGCAGGTAGAAGCCGTCCTCGCCGTAGAGCGCGCGTTCCATCGCGGCACGCCAGGTGAGCCACATGCCTGGACTATCTCATGATCAGCGGTGACACGGAACGTGATCGCGTGACCGCGTGCTGTGGCGGCCTTGCGGTAACCTTTGCGTTGTCGCCGCGGCGCCGAGCCGGAGACGGCGCGCACGACGTAGAGCCCGGGCCGTTGACCGGTCCGGGCTCCGTCCGCCGGCCGGTCCAGTCGGCGGTTGGCCGGCCGCGCGTGCGCACCTCTCAAGGGGTCGCTGGTCAGGGGCGGGCGTCGGGTCCGGCGGTGGACTCGGCGCCCGCTGCCATCCGGTCAACCCCTCTCCTCATCTCTTTCGACAGGGGTGCACAGACTCGTGTGCCCTTGTCTGTTTTGTCGTTAACTCAACATGCGGCAAAACCCCCGTCACGTGCGCAGTCAGGCCCGGCCGTTACGCTGGGCGGCAGTGCCATCAGGTCGACAGGGGTGGGACGTCATGGACGCAAATGATCGGCCGGCACGGCTGGCCGTCGGAGTGCTGGGAGCGGGACGCGTGGGCTCCGCGCTCGGCGCGGCGCTCGCGCAGGCCGGGCACCGGATCGTCGCGGCGGGCGGGGTGTCCGACACCTCGATCAGGTGGGCCGCCGAGCGGCTGGGCGTCGTGCCCGTCCGGCCCGAGGACGTGGTCGCGGCGGCGGAGCTGATCCTGCTCACGGTGCCCGACGACGCGCTGCCCGACCTGGTGAACGGGCTGGCCGCCACCGGCGTCGAACTGCGGGGCAAGCTGCTGGTGCACACCAGCGGCGCCTACGGCCTGTCGGTGCTGGAGCCGGCGTCCCGGATGGGGGCGCTGCCGTTCGCGCTGCACCCGGTGATGACGTTCACCGGCCGTGACGACGACCTCAACCGGATCACCGGCTGCTCGTTCGGGGTGACGGCGCCGGACCCGCTGCGGCCCATCGCCGAGGCCCTGGTCATCGAGATGGGCGGCGAGCCGGTGTGGATCGCCGACTCCGACCGCGCCCTCTACCACGCGGCGCTGGCCGGGGCGGCCAACCACATGGTCACGCTCATCGCCGAGTCGTCGGAGCTGCTGCGCCGCATCGGCGTCGACCATCCCGGCCGGATGCTCGGCCCGCTGCTCGGCGCGGCCCTGGACAACGTGCTGCGGCTGGGCATCGCCGGGCTCACCGGTCCCGTGGTGCGCGGCGACGCGGGCACGGTGCGCAAGCACGTCGACGCGCTCATCCTGGCGGCACCCGAGGCGGCGGACGCCTACATCGCGCTCGCTAGGCTCACCGCCGACCGCGCGCTCGCCGCCGGGCTGCTGAAGCCCGAGGAGGCCGAGCGCCTGCTGGACGCGCTGGGAGGCAACATATGGACCTGATCGTCGCCGAGGACCGGTCCGACCTGGTCAAGGCCAGGGGGGAGGGGCGGGTGGCGCTGGTGCCCACGATGGGCGCGCTGCACGAGGGCCACCGCACGCTGATCCGCGAGGCTCGGGGCCGTGCCGACCAGGTCGTGGTGAGCATCTTCGTCAACCCCCTGCAGTTCGGGCCGAACGAGGACTACTCGCGCTATCCCCGCACGTTCGCCGCCGACCTGGAGGCGTGCCGGGAAGAGGGCGTGAGCGTGGTGTTCGCCCCCTCCGTGCAGACCATGTACCACCCCGACCGCCAGGTCGGGGTGAGCTCGGGCCTCATGGGCACGCTCGTGGAGGGCGCCAGCCGGCCGGGTCACTTCGACGGCGTGCTCACGGTCGTGCTCAAGCTGTTCAACCTGGTGAGCCCCGACCTCGCCGCCTTCGGCCAGAAGGACGCCCAGCAGCTCGCCCTGATCCGCCGCATGGTCGCCGACCTCGACCTGCCGATCGAGATCCTCGGCGTGCCCACGGTACGCGAGCCCGACGGGCTGGCCCTGTCGAGCCGCAACCGCTACCTGTCCGCCGACGACCGCCGGGTGGCGCTGTCCCTGTCCGGCGCCCTGCGCGCCGGCGCCGAGCGGTCCACCCCCGCCGAGGTCCGGGCGGCGGCGCGGGCGGTGCTGGACGAGGCGCCTCCCGGGCTGGCGGTCGACTACCTGGTGCTCGTGGATCCGGCCACGTTCACCGAGGTCCCCGACTCCTACGCCGGGGAGGCCGTGCTCGCGGTGGCCGCCAAGGTCGGCACCACCCGGCTCATCGACAACGTCACCGTGACGCTGTAGCCCCGCCCCCGGGATGGGGCATCCCGCGCCGGGCGTTATCGTCATTGTGACGAAATCGCTCCGACGAGGAGACCCCCATGAGTGCACCCGCGATCCCGCTGCGGTTGACCGCTCCCGCCCCGGGCTGGGTCGTCGAGGCCGACGTGGTCGTCGTGGGCTCCGGCATCGCCGGGCTCACCGTGGCGCTGCGGTACGCCGAGCTCGACCCCGCCGCCAAGGTCCTGGTCGTCACCAAGGACGTGCTCTCCTCCGGCTCCACCCGGTGGGCGCAGGGCGGCATCGCGGCCGTGCTCGACCCGGAGGACACACCCGAGGAGCACCTGAACGACACCCTGCTCGCCGGGGTCGGGCTGTGCGACGTGCGGGCCGTGCGGACGCTGGTCACCGAGGGGCCCGGCGCGCTGCGACGGCTGATGGCGCGCGGCGCGCGCTTCGACCGGACGGACGGCGGGCGGCTCCAGCTCACCCGCGAGGGCGGCCACCGGCGCGACCGCATCGTGCACGCGGGTGGCGACGCCACGGGTGCCGAGGTGCAGCGCGCCCTGGTCGAGGCGGTGCGGGCGAGCGCGATCGAGGTCGTCGAGCACGCGCTGGTGCTCGACCTGCTCAAGGACGCCCGCGGCCGGGCGCGCGGCGTGACGCTGCACGTCATGGGCGAGGGCGCGCGCGACGGGGTGGGCGCCGTGCACGCCGGGGCCGTGGTGCTGGCCACGGGCGGCATGGGCCAGGTCTACGCCGCCACGACCAACCCCGTCGTCTCCACCGGCGACGGGGTGGCGCTGGCGCTGCGGGCCGGAGCGGTGGTCCGCGACCTGGAGTTCGTCCAGTTCCACCCCACGGTGCTCTGGCTGGGCGAGGACTCGACCGGCCAGCAGCCGCTGATCTCCGAGGCGGTCAGGGGCGAGGGGGCGATCCTCGTCGACCACGCGGGTGAGGCGTTCATGCGTGACGTGCACGAGCTGGCCGACCTGGCCCCGCGTGACGTGGTGGCCAAGGCCATCATGCGCAGGATGCGCGAGAGCGGGCGCGACCACATGCTGCTCGACGGCCGCCACTTCGGCGAGGAGAGGTGGCGGGCCAGGTTCCCCACCATCCACGCGGTCTGCCGCGAGCACGGCGTCGACCCGGTCCGCGAGCCCATCCCCGTCGCCCCGGCCGCCCACTACGCCAGCGGCGGCGTCCGTACCGACCTGATGGGCCGCACGTCCATCGAGGGTCTGTACGCGTGCGGCGAGGTGGCCTGCACCGGCGTGCACGGCGCCAACCGGCTGGCGTCCAACTCGCTGCTGGAAGGGCTGGTGTTCGCCGAGCGCATAGCCGCGGACATCGCCCGCGACAACCGCGCCGGAGGCCGGCCGGAGCCGGGCGAGCCCGTCGCGAGCCGGACGCCGGACGGACTGGTCGACCCGCGCGCCAGGACCAGGATCCAGGCGCACATGAGCAGGGGGGCCGGCGTCCTGCGGGCCCGGGACTCCCTCGCCGGCACGGCCCGCGCGCTGCGCGACGCCCGCTGGACGCCCGTCCAGGTGGCGCCCTGCACCGAGTCCTGGGAGGCGACGAACCTGCTCACCGTCGCGACCGTGCTCACGGCCGCCGCGGTGGCCCGGCTGGAGACCCGCGGGTCGCACTGGCGCGAGGACCACCCCGAGCGTGACGACGACGAATGGCTGGGCCACCTGGACGTGACCCTGACCGAGGAGGGCCTGCAGATGACCTACACGCCGCACGGCGACGCCATTCCGGCGCGCCTGGAACAGGAGCTCGCCGGCGCCGGGCTCGATCCGGCCGAGGTGAACGCGCTCGTCGACCGGGCGCTCGCCGAGGACCTCCAGGAGGCCGGCGACGTGACGAGCCTGGCGACGATCCCGGCCGGACAGCGCGCGGTCGCCGACGTGGTCGCCCGCGCCGACGGCGTCGTGGCCGGGCTCGCCGCCGCCGAGGCCGTCTTCGTCCGGCTGGGCGCGGACCGCGTCGAGCGCGGGGCCAAGGACGGGGAGCGCGTCCGGGCGGGTGAGGTGTTGATGACCGTCGAGGGTCCCGTCCGCGGGCTCCTCACGGCGGAGCGCACGGCGCTCAACCTGCTGACGCACCTTTCGGGCGTCGCCACGCTCACCGCCAGGTGGGTGGAGGCGGTCAGCGGCACGAAGGCGCGCGTCCGGGACAGCCGCAAGACCCTGCCGGGGCTGCGGTCGCTGGAGAAGTACGCGGTGCGCTGCGGCGGCGGCGTCAACCACCGGATGTCGCTGTCGGACGCCGCGCTGATAAAGGACAACCACGTGGTGGCCGCGGGCGGCGTCGCCGAGGCGTTCCGCGCGGTCCGCGACCGCTACCCGGACCTGCCGATCGAGGTGGAGGTGGACCGGATCGACCAGATCGAGCCGGTGCTCGCCGAGGGCGCCGAGGAGATCCTGCTCGACAATTTCACTCCCGAGGATCTCGCCCATGCCGTTCAAATCGTGAAAAATCGGGCGCGACTGGAAGCCAGTGGGGGGTTGACCTTGGAATCGGCCCGTGATGTGGCCGAAACTGGCGTTGACTACCTTGCGGTGGGAGCGCTCACCCACTCGGCGCCGGCCCTTGACATCGCACTGGACCTACGGGGGTAATCGGATGCTGCTCACGATCGACGTCGGCAACACGCACACGGTGCTCGGCCTGTTCGAGGGCGATGAGGTCATCGAGCACTGGCGGCTCGCCACCGACCCGCGCCGCACCGCCGACGAGATCGCAGTCGTGCTCCAGGGCCTGCTCGAACAGTCCCCCCTGCTCAAGGGAGCCGACATCAGCGGCATCGCGATCTGCTCCACCGTGCCGAGCGTGCTCAACGAGATGCGCGAGATGTGCCGCCGCTACTACGGCGACGTCACCGCGGTCATCGTGGAGCCCGGCGTGCGCACCGGCGTGCCGGTCCGCATGGACAACCCCAAGGAGGTCGGCAGCGACCGCATCGTCAACGCGCTGGCCGCCATCGACCAGTACGGCGGGCCCTGCATCATCGTCGACTTCGGCACCGCCACCTCCTTCGACGCGGTGTCGGCCAAGGGCGAGTACGTCGGCGCCGTCACCGCCCCCGGCATTGAGATCTCCGTGGACGCCCTGGCTGCGGCGGGCGCCCAGCTCCACAAGGTCGAGCTGATCAGGCCCCGCTCGGTCATCGCCAAGAACACCGTCGAGGCGCTGCAGGCCGGCATCATCTACGGCTTCGCCGGCCAGGTCGACGGCA
Organism: Nonomuraea muscovyensis; assembly: GCF_014207745.1. Taxonomy (NCBI): domain Bacteria; kingdom Bacillati; phylum Actinomycetota; class Actinomycetes; order Streptosporangiales; family Streptosporangiaceae; genus Nonomuraea; species Nonomuraea muscovyensis. The sequence goes on along the minus strand of NZ_JACHJB010000001.1, from coordinate 2,354,392 downwards.
TCGTCGAGCGGATGGCGGCCGAACTGGCCGACGACCCGGACGAGGTGACCGTGGTGGCGACCGGCGGACACGCGGGCCTGGTGATGGGCGAGTCCCGCTCGATCGACGTCCACGAGCCGTGGCTGACGCTCATCGGCCTGCGGCTCATCTACCAGCGCAACGTCACCTAGCCGTGAACGTCACCTGGCCGTGAACGTCGCCCGGGCCGGACGTCGTCCCGCCGGGAACGTGACAGGCGGCCCCCCGCTCGGGAAGGGGGCCGCCTGCCGGTTCGGGAAGCGTCGCCGGCTACTCGGTCTCGGCGGTGTAGAGGTGGCTCCACTGGCCGCACTTGGTGGTGTACGAGCCGTGCGGGCTCACCTGGCACACCTTGGCCCGGAGGCTGAAGACCTCGTCGGTCTCGAAGTGGAACTTCCGGTAGCCGGGGAAGCCGCAGTACTTCCTGGTGTAGACGGTCGACCAGTGGTGGTCGAAGTCGCTGGCCTGGAACTTCACGTACGCGCACTTGCCGCCCTTGGCGTAGGTCCGGTTGTCCAGGTCGTACAGCCGGCCCTTGACGTGGACCGTGTTGGACTCCTGCTCGTCGTCCCACTCGACGCCGATCCACCCCTGCGCCTTGGCCAGGCCGTGCCTGGCGTGGACGGGGCCCCAGGAGTCGGCGAAGTCGTAGCCGGAGGACGTCGCGGTGGTCGTGGTGGCGGTCGTGGTGGTGGCGCCGGCGGCCGAAGGCAGTGACAGGGCCATCGCGGTGGTGGCTGCGACGGCGAGGGCACCGGTCGCGATCCTCTTCATCATGATCTCTCCTCGGACTCTCACCCGGGCCGGCGCCCTGCCGGTCCCCCCCAGGAGTCCCTGAGTCATGAGTAGGCGAGAGGCCTTGCAGTGCCCCTTCAGCGCCCCTTCAGCGCCCCTGCGAGGGGCCGACGAGCCCTTGCAGTTCGCCATATCCCCTACGCTTTGATGGTGTGAGCGACGAACTTCCCGAGCAGATGCGAATCCGGAGGGAGAAGCTCGACCGCCTTCGCAGCGACGGCGTCGATCCTTACCCGGTCAATTTCCCGCGCACCGCGACCAACGCCGAGGTCCGGGAGCGTCACCAGGGCCTGGAGCCCGACACCGCCACCGGCGAAACGGTCGCGGTCACGGGCCGCGTGATGCTCAACCGGGTGGGCGGCAAGCTCTGCTTCGCCACGTTGCGCGACGGCAGCGCCGACCTACAGGTGATGATCTCCCTCGACAAGGTGGGCGAGGAGTCGCTGGCCGCCTGGAAGCGCGACGTCGACCTCGGTGACCACGTGGGCGTGACGGGCGAGGTGATCACCTCCCGCCGCGGGGAGCTGTCGATCCTGGCCGACCGCTGGGAGATCACCGCCAAGTGCCTGCGCCCCCTGCCGGAGAAGCACATCGGCCTCACCGACCCCGAGGCCCGGGTCCGCCAGCGCTACGTCGACCTCATCGTCAACGACGAGGCCCGGCAGATGGCCCGGCTACGCAGCGCCACCGTGCGCGCCGTGCGCGACTTCTGGCACGAGGAGGGCTACCTCGAGGTCGAGACGCCGATGCTGCAGCCGATCCACGGCGGCGCTTCGGCCCGGCCGTTCAGGACCCACATCAACGCCTACGACATGGAGCTCTACCTTCGCATCGCGATCGAGCTCTACCTCAAGAGGCTGGTCGTCGGCGGCATCGAGAAGGTCTTCGAGATCAACCGCAACTTCCGCAACGAGGGCGCCGACTCCACGCACAACCCCGAGTTCACCATGATCGAGGCCTACGGCACCTACCTCGACTACCACGACATGGCCGACCTGACCCAGCGGATGTACCAGAAGGCCGTCGTCGCGGCGCTCGGCACCACCGTGGTCAGGCACGGCGACACCGAGGTGGACCTCGGCCTGGAGCGGTGGCCGCGGGTGCCCCTCTACACCCTGGTCTCCGACGCGGTCGGCGAGGAGATCACCACCGCCACCGCGCTGGAGCGGGTGCGCGCGCTGGCCGACAAGCACGACGTCCACTGGGACCCGAAGTGGGGCCAGGGCAAGGTCGTCCAGGAGCTGTTCGAGGAGCTCGTCGAGCACACGCTCGTCCAGCCCACGTTCGTGATGGACTACCCGCTGGAGACCTCGCCGCTCGCCCGCACCCACCGCCACGACCCGCTGCTCACCGAGAAGTGGGACCTGATCGGGTTCGGCACCGAGCTGGGCACCGCCTACTCCGAGCTCAACGACCCGATCGAGCAGCGCCGCCGCCTGGTCGAGCAGTCGCTGCTGGCCGCCGGCGGCGACGCCGAGGCCATGCAGCTCGACGAGGACTTCCTGCAGGCCCTCGAATACGCCATGCCCCCGACGGGCGGCATGGGCGCCGGCATCGACCGGATGATCATGGCCTTCACGGGCAAGAACATCCGCGAGACCATCCTCTTCCCGCTGGTCAAGCCGACGCACTGAGCGCGGGTGGCGGGACACTCCGGTGTCCCGCCCCACCGGGCGGCGCCTCAGTCGGCGACGCGGACGGCCCCTGCGAAGGGACGGCGGGCGATCGAGGCGACGCGCACGACGTCGCCCGTGCGCGGCGCGTGGACCATCAGGCCGCCGCCGAGGTAGATGCCGACGTGGTGCAGGTCGTTGTAGAAGAACACCAGGTCGCCCGCGCGCAGCTCCTCCTTGGAGATGTGCCGCCCCGCGGTCCACTGGCTGCCGGTGTAGTGCGGCAGCGAGATGCCGACCCGCTGGTAGGCCGCCATGACCAGCCCCGAGCAGTCGTAGGAGCCGGGCCCCTCGGCGCCCCACACGTACGGCTTGAGCTGCTGCGTGAGCGCCCACCGGGCGGCCTCGGCGGCCTTGCCCGAGCCCACGACGGGCAGGTTGACCCGCGTGGCCCGGGTGCCCGGCCGGCCGGCCTCGCCGACCGCGCGCCGGTAGAGGTTGCTTTCGACCTTGGCGACCATCTTCACGATCTTGTCGCGCTTGGCACCGAGGTCGGAGACGAGCTCGGTGACCTCCTCCATGCGGGTCTTGGCCTCGTCCCTGGCCCGCCTGGCCGACTCCATGGCGTCGAGGACCTGCTTGAGCTGCTCTCCCTGCTGCTGCGCCAGCGCGTACGTGGTGGCGGCGCTGTCGAGGAACTGCTCGGGGTCGCCGGAGCGGAGGAAGGGCAGGGACCGCCCGAGGGTGCCGCCCATGTACTGGCTCTCGACCACCTGGGCGGCCTTGGCGCGCTTGGCGGCCAGATCGGCCTCGCTGGCGTCCAGGGTCTTCTTGGCGGCCTCGGCCGTCTTCTTGGCGGACTTGAGCTTCTCCCGCTGGGCGTTGAACTGCTCGGCCAGCTTCTCGATGTCCAGATGCATCTGCTCGACCTGCTTGGCCAGCGAGTCGAGGGACGGCTTGGGGTCGGCGGCGGCCGGGGCGGCGGCGAGACCGGTGACGAGGGCTGTGGCGGCGACGAGGGCGGTGCCGAGGAGGGCGAGACGGCGCGGGCCGGTCTGTTGCGGAGGGCGGGCGGGTGTGCCCACTGAGGTCCTCTCGCGACCGCGCGTACGCTTCACCAATCGGCTCCTCTCATCGACGCCTACCGGGTTAGCTGACGGGTTCGGGCCGGAGCAGCCCTACCGAGCCGGAGCTCGGACTCACCCCAGTGATGGCGCTCTGGCGAGCTCGCCACCGGCGGGTCCCCGGTTCCCCGCGCGGGGATTGGGCGCGTCTCCGCGCGGGACGCGCGGGTGACATCGTCGCTGGACACTAGTGCACCTTGGGTTGGTGCTCAACCAGAACTGCCAACTCTGTAGAGGTTCAGCCACCGAAGAGTCACAAGGTGGTGTCCTGTCCTCTCGTCCAGGGCGACTTTACGCCCTGTTTGCCGTTGCTTGGGCCGCCGGTGGCCCGTCTTGTGTAGTCCGGAGCGATATGCCGGATGGAGTCGACAGGGCGGGATTTTGGGATGAGCCGTAATGGGATCTGTACGCTGGTAACCCATGGAGCAGGTCGCCGAAGTGACAGTCCCTGACACCGAAGTCGTGGTGCGGCGTGCCCGCACGTCCGATGTCAGGACGATCAGGCGCCTGGTCGACACCTACGCCGGTGCGGGTCCACGCCTCCTGGAGAAGGCCACCGTCACGCTGTACGAGGACATCCAGGAGTTCTGGGTGGCCGAGCGGGGCGGCGAGGTCGTCGGGTGTGGCGCGCTGCACGTTCTCTGGGAGGATCTGGCGGAGATCCGCACGGTCGCCGTGGACCCCGCGTCCCGGGGCCTGGGGATCGGTCACCGGATCGTCTCCGCGTTGATCCGCACGGCGAGGGATCTGGGGCTCAGGCGGGTTTTCTGCCTGACTTTCGAGGTCGACTTCTTCGCCAGGCACGGGTTCCGTCCCATTCAAGGCACCCCCGTCTCACCTGAGGTCTACGCCGAACTGCTGGCCTCGTACGACGAGGGTGTGGCCGAGTTCCTCGATCTCGAACACGTCAAGCCGAACACCCTGGGCAACACCCGCATGCTGCTCCATCTGACATCGGGTGACGCAGGCCTTGACGCACAGGAAAGGTGATTGTTGATACCTATGTCGATACGTTGGGCAGCACAGGCATGTGTCCTGACACGTGCCACACGCGCACGCGAAGCGAGGTGACACGGTGAGCACCGGACAGCCGCCGTATCCGCAGGACGATTCCGGCGAGCACGCTCCCGGATCTCCTCCCTACGGACAGCACAACCCCAACCGCCCCCACGGCGAGCCCGACCCCGACGCGACGATCGTGGGCTACCGGGCCGACGACTACGCCCAGCCCGGCTACGGGCAGCAGGCGCAGTCCCAGCCCGGCTACGGCCAGGGCCAGCCCCAGTACGGCGGCCAGCCCGGCTACGGCCAGCCCGCGCAGCCCCCGTACGGGCAGCCGGGCTACGGCCAGCCGGACCCCTCCGGCCAGCAGTACGGCCAGCCGGGCCACGGTCAGCCCGGTTACGGTCAGCAGCCGCAGTACGGCCAGCAGCCCGACTACGGGCAGGGCCAGCCCGGCTACGGCCAGCAGGGCCAGCCCGGTTACGGCCAGCAGCCGCAGCCCGGTTACGGGCAGCAGGGGCAGTCGCAGCCGGGTTACGGCCAGCAGGACCCCTCCGGGCAGCAGTACGGGCAGCCGGGTTACGGCCAGCAGGACCCCTCGGGGCAGCAGTACGGGCAGCCGGGTTACGGCCAGCAGCCGCAGTACGGCCAGCAGCCGGCCTCGCAGCCCGACTACGGCCAGCAGGGCCAGCCGGGTTACGGCCAGCAGCCGCAGCCCGGTTACGGGCAGCAGGGGCAGTCACAGCCGGGCTACGGCCCGCAGGACCCCTCCGGCCAGCAGTACGCCTACGGGCAGCAGCCGCCGTCCGGCCAGCAGTACGGTCAGCCGGGGTACGCCCAACCGGGCTACGGTCAGCAGCCGCAGCCCGGTTACGGGCAGCAGGACCCCTCCGGGCAGCAGTACGGTCAGCCGGGTTACGGCCAGCAGCCGCAGCCCGGCTACGGCCAGCCCGGCCAGTACGGGCAACCCGGCTACGGCCCGGTGGGCGTGCAGCCTCCCGGCGCTCCCGCCCCGCTGGCCGAGTGGTGGCAGCGGCTGGTGGCGCGCGTCATCGACGGCGTCATCTTCGGCGTGGTGACCGTCGTGATGACGATCATCTTCACGACGCTGCTGCTCGCCGGCTACAGCTGGGACAGCGGGCCCACGCCCGGCCTCAGCGGCATCGTGGTCTCGTTCCTGCTGGCGCTGGTGCTCACGGCGCTGTACATCGCCTACGAGTTCTTCCTGACGAAGGCCAAGGGGCAGACCGTCGGCAAGATGGTCATGGGCATCAAGATCGTCCCGGTCGGCGGGCCCCTGCCGCCCGATGGTCTGGCCACCGACGTGGCGCTCAAGCGGGCCGCCGTGACCTGGGGCGGTTATCTCCTGACCGGCTTCCCCATCACGTTCCTCGCGACGCTGCTCGGCTGGGCGGTCGTGGCTGTCAACGGCGCCTCACAGCTGTGGGACAAGCCGCTTCAGCAGACGTTCGCCGACAAGGTCGGCAGGACGGTGGTGGTGAAGGTCAAGTAAGCCCTCCCGGGTGCGCGAACAGAGGTCGGCGGCTGGCCGGCCTCTGTTTTGTGTGCGAGGGCCGTACCAAAATGGGAGTCGGCCGGGTTCGCCGACGGGCGGGGTGAGGTTATGACCGGGACGCGGGCGGGCGCGGTGCCCGCGGAATGGTGGGAACGGCTCGCCGCGCGGCTCATTGAAGCTCTCGTCTTCGGGGTCTTCTATTACATTCTGTTCCTCGCGCTGTGGGGTGTCTTCCGGACTGTAGGGGTGCTGGACGCGTTCCAGGGGCGGCTGCCCGGCGTGTTCGCCTGGTTGCTGGCGGGGCTGGGTTATGCCGGCTACGACTGGTCCGCCCTTTCCCGGGGCGGGCGCACGTTCGGCAAGGCGATCATGAAGATTCACGTGGTGCCGGACGATCTTCCGCGGCGAGCTGTGCTGAAACGCTCGCTTGTGTATCCGGGACCTGCCATGCTGATGGGCATTCCGGGCGTCAATGTGCTGGCCGGAATCCTCGTCTTCGCCGTCGGGATGCTCATCCTGATCGACAGGCCGTTGCAGCGTGGGCCCCATGACAGGCTTGCCGGAACGCTGGTCGTCAAAGATCTTCGTTGACCGGCGAGGTCGCTGCTCGGGCGCCTTTCCGCAAAATTTTCGCTTGATCCGGTAAGGAGCCTGGAGAGACTGGCATTAGGCTATGGGGCATCTGGGTCGCCGATGCGGTGTCCCTGCCGCGCGTAGCCCGTGAGGCTGCCGCTATCGTCGGGTGCAGGCGTTGTCGCCTGATGCCGCATGAGGGCTGCTCATGCTCGGCCGCGCCGCGTGGGCATTAAGGGCGGCCCGCCGAACCCCTGTCCGCTGTGGAGGCGAGGACGAATGCAAGCCGTAACAGAGGTATTGTCAGCGCTCATCCCGCCGGCGGTCGTCGGTGGGGCCTTCATCTTTGGCGCGGTGAAGTTGCTCCGCGCGGAGGGGTCCTGGCGGCGCCCAAACCACCGGGATCAGGCCGAGTAGGGCAACTGATCGGCGAGTCAGGGGAATCCCTGCAGGGCTGAATTGTCTCCGCGCCTTTCCGGGTATATGTTTGGGCCAGCGAATGAAACAATGCTCCGGGAAAGGATTGCGTAGATGGCCAAGCAGATCCAGGAGATTCTCATCGATGACCTCGATGGCGGCGAGGCCAATGAGACGGTCAGCTTCGCTATTGACGGCGCCTCCTATGAGATTGACCTCAGCGACCTTAACGCCAAGAAGCTCCGGGACGCCCTCTCACCTTTCGTGCAGCACGCCCGCCGGGCCGGCGCCGTGTCCACGCGGAAGAAGGGGCGTGGCGGGCAGCGCGCGATGAGCCGCGAGAAGAGCTCGGAGATCCGTCAGTGGGCCAAGGCTCACGGCCTGCCCGTGAGCGAGCGGGGCCGTATCGCCTCCACCGTCGTGGAGAAGTACGAAGCGGCTCACTGAGAGGGCGGCTTCCGCTGACCATGCGCTTATGCCGTTCGCCTCGGACCCCGGCGAACGCCATAAGCGCATGATCATTTTCGGGGTCGTCCCGAATGCTGGACAACCCCGACGGTGAATGATCTTCGCTTGCCCGCTTTTTGCGGGCTTTTGGGCCTCGGATCGCTCTCCTTCCTGTCGGGGAATGCCGTGGGCGCAAGCTCTTTTGCTCCGGCGTCCGGCAAAAGAGGTTTCTTCATCCTGTCCCGTTCCACACAGGCTCATCGCCGTGCGCGGTCGCCGGTCCGGAGCACTGTTCTGCTCCACGCCTCTGTTCCGCGGCGTTCCCGTTCTCCACGGGCTGGCGTTTCTTCCGGGCCCGTTCCACGGCACCCGTTTCCCCGGGTCCTGTCACCGTGAGGCCCGTCCCGGGTGGCACCCGTTCCCCGGGTCCTGGAAGGCCCGTCCGGGCAGCCCCTGTTCTCGCGCGTCCGGCCCCCCGCCCGCCCTGTGAACGCGTACGCGGCCCCTCGGGCGCGGTCCCGGGCCCCTGCTCGCCGGGACCGGTCGCCGCGTGCGTGCATCCCCCGCCCGCGTACGACGCCCTCCCCGGGCGGTCCCTGCGGCCGATCGCCCGGCGTGTCGCCGCTCCGTGCCGTGGGCGGGCTCGTACGGGGTCGCGAGCTGTGATCCATCCACGCGGCACTGCCCGATTCCGGCGCGCACTCACGCGCGAACCGCAGGAATCCTCCGGGCGACTCACGGGCGGGGAATCCGGCAGGCGGGGGAGGGCCGGCGATCCGCCCTCGCGGTGGCCGGCGGGAATGGCGGGCCGTATCGGCGGGCCGTTCCGGGCGTGTGCCGGCGGCTATCTCGATCGGATTGGCGGGGATTTGGGTCCGGCACGTAGGATGAGCTCGTATGGGTTACGGACGCGACATCCGCGATGTACGGGCGAGGGCCGCCCTGGGCCTGCTCGCTCAAGCGTCCGAAGGCGATCCGTGTTGATCTGCCCGCGCCGAAGTGGTGATTTGCGGCCGCTTCACCGAGATCCCCTAAACATCGTTCGCTTGCGGCGTATCGGGAACACGTCACGCCCGAACGGTAGTTGGATAGAGGGTGAACGCCCTGCTCTCGGGGAACGTCTCTGCTATAGAGCGTGTCAGCGGCAGGAGGCACGGTTCGCCGAGCCAGGGCTAGCATGCGGGATGACGGGACCGGATTAACCGGCCTGACTGACCGCTCTGTGAGGAGCGACGAGATGTTCGAGAGGTTCACCGACCGAGCGAGGCGGGTTGTCGTCCTGGCGCAAGAAGAAGCCAGGATGCTCAACCACAACTACATCGGCACTGAGCACATTCTTCTTGGTTTGATCCATGAAGGAGAGGGCGTAGCCGCCAAGGCTCTGGAGAGCCTGGGCATCAGCCTTGAGGGTGTGCGTCAGCAGGTCGAGGAGATCATCGGCCAGGGCCAGTCGGCTCCGTCGGGGCACATTCCGTTCACCCCGCGGGCCAAGAAGGTTCTTGAGCTGTCGCTCCGTGAGGCTCTGCAACTGGGTCACAACTACATCGGCACCGAGCACATCCTGCTCGGGCTCATCCGCGAGGGTGAGGGTGTGGCGGCCCAGGTGCTGGTCAAGCTTGGAGCAGATCTCAACCGTGTCAGGCAGCAGGTCATCCAGTTGCTCCACGGCTACCAGGGCAAGGAGCCGGCCGCGGCCGGCGGCCCGCAGGAGTCGGCCCCGTCGACGTCCCTGGTGCTCGACCAGTTCGGCCGCAACCTGACCCAGGCCGCCCGCGAGGGCAAGCTGGATCCGGTCATCGGCCGCGAGAAGGAGATCGAGCGGGTCATGCAGGTCCTCTCCCGGAGGACCAAGAACAACCCCGTTCTGATCGGCGAGCCCGGCGTCGGCAAGACCGCCGTCGTCGAGGGCCTGTCCCAGAAGATCGTCAGAGGCGAGGTGCCCGAGACGCTGAAGGACAAGCAGCTCTACACGCTTGACCTCGGCGCCCTGGTGGCCGGTTCGCGCTACCGCGGTGACTTCGAGGAGCGCCTGAAGAAGGTGCTCAAGGAGATCCGCACCCGCGGCGACATCATCCTGTTCATCGACGAGCTGCACACGCTCGTGGGTGCGGGTGCCGCCGAGGGCGCGATCGACGCCGCCAGCATCCTCAAGCCGATGCTGGCCCGCGGCGAGCTGCAGACCATCGGCGCCACGACCCTCGACGAGTACCGCAAGTACCTCGAGAAGGACGCGGCGCTGGAGCGCCGGTTCCAGCCGATCCAGGTGGCCGAGCCCTCGCTCAGCCACACGATCGAGATCCTCAAGGGTCTGCGCGACCGCTACGAGGCGCACCACCGGGTGTCCATCACCGATGGCGCGCTGGTCGCCGCCGCGCAGCTGGCCGACCGCTACATCAGCGACCGCTACCTTCCCGACAAGGCGATCGACCTCATCGACGAGGCCGGTTCACGGATGCGCATCCGCCGGATGACCGCCCCGCCGGACCTGCGCGAGTACGACGAGAAGATCGCCAACGTCCGCCGCGACAAGGAGTCCGCGATCGACGCGCAGGACTTCGAGAAGGCGGCTGCCCTCCGCGACCAGGAGAAGCAGCTCCAGCTCAAGCGCGAGCGGCGGGAGAAGGAGTGGAAGGCCGGCGACATGGACGTCGTGGCCGAGGTCACCGAGGAGCTCATCGCCGAGGTCCTGGCGACCGCCACCGGCATCCCGGTCTTCAAGCTGACCGAGGAGGAGTCGCAGCGCCTGCTCCGCATGGAGGACGAGCTGCACAAGCGGATCATCGGTCAGGACGACGCCATCAAGGGTCTGTCCCGCTCGATCCGCCGCACGCGTGCGGGCCTGAAGGACCCGCGCCGTCCGGGTGGCTCCTTCATCTTCGCCGGCCCGTCCGGTGTCGGTAAGACCGAGCTGTCCAAGGCGCTGGCGGAGTTCCTCTTCGGCGACGAAGACGCTCTGATCAGCCTGGACATGTCGGAGTTCATGGAGAAGCACACCGTCTCCCGGCTGTTCGGCTCGCCTCCCGGCTACGTCGGTTACGAGGAGGGTGGCCAGCTCACCGAGAAGGTGCGGCGCAAGCCGTTCTCCGTGGTCCTCTTCGACGAGATCGAGAAGGCCCACCCCGACATCTTCAACTCGCTGCTGCAGATCCTGGAAGACGGTCGCCTGACCGACGCCCAGGGCCGCGTGGTGGACTTCAAGAACACGGTCATCATCATGACCACCAACCTCGGCACCCGCGACATCTCCAAGGGCATCGGGGTCGGGTTCGCCAAGTCCAACGACACCGAGTCCAACTACGAGCGGATGAAGGCCAAGGTGCAGGAGGAGCTCAAGCAGCACTTCCGGCCCGAGTTCCTCAACCGTGTCGACGACATCGTGGTCTTCCACCAGCTGACGCCGGCCGAGATCATCCAGATCGTGGATCTGATGCTCGCCCAGGTCGACGCCCGGCTCAAGGACCGCGACATGGGCCTGGAGGTCTCGCCCGAGGCCAAGCAGGTGCTCGCCGACCGTGGTTACGACCCGGTGATGGGCGCCCGTCCGCTGCGCCGCACCATCCAGCGTGAGCTGGAGGACTCGCTGTCGGAGAAGATCCTGTACGGCGAGCTCCGTCCGGGGCAGGTCGTCAAGGTCACCATCGAGGGCGAGGGCGACAACGCGAAGTTCATCTTCACCGGTGAGAACGCGCCCACCCAGGTCCCCGACTCGGCCGCGGCGATCGCCGGCTCGATCCAGCGCTGACGACGCAGGTCCGTCCGAAACCCCCGGGTGAGGGATCACCCGGGGGTTTCGCCTTTCCAGCCTCAGCCCAGGGCCAGGGTGGGGTCGAGCCCGGTTCCGCGGCGTCGAGTCCGGCCCCCTACCATCGGGCTTCCGCGAGGCGGCGCCCAGCCGGGTCCAGCTCGGCCGGTGGCCCGACCAGCGCGTTCACCCCTTCTCTCCGCCGGTGTCCCCGCCGGTGTCCCCGCCGGTCAGCTCGCGCAGGCGGCGCAGCAGCGCCGCCCGGCGGGCGTGGGCGCGTACGGCCAGCACCAGCGCCGCCGCGACGAACACGCCCCCGACGGCCAGCGCCGGCCCCGGGCCGGTGCAGCGCTGGACGGCGACGGCGGCCACGACCGTGGTGGTGGCCACCGAGGCGGCCAGGCCGATCCAGGCGGCGATCACCCGGTCGGTGGCGAACAGCGGCACCCGGCGCGTCAGCAGCCAGCCGCCGTAGCCGGTCCAGGCCAGGCAGATCACGAAGAACAGCGCGAACGCCAGGTGGGTGCGGCTCGGCAGCGGGCCGGGCTCGGTCCACCACAGCGCGGCCACGAACGCCACGCCGGCCAGCCCGGCCAGCAGCGCCGCCACGGCCCGGACGCGCCTGGCCGATGACAGCGACGGCTCCAGCCGTTCGATCAACTCCTGCGCCGACAGGCGCGGTCTCTCCTCGGTCATGGCCGGTGTCCCTTCTCCTCCAGGTGTGCACGCAGCAGGCGACGGGCGCGGTTGAGCCGGGACTTGACCGTGCCGGTGGGGATCCGGCAGATCTGCGCGCAGTCCTCCACCGGCAGGTCCTCCAGGTAGAACAGGACGAGGATCTCCCGCTCCGGCACCGGCAGCCCCGCCAGGGCGCTCACCAGCTCGGCGCGGTCCACCATGGCCTCGACCGGATCCTCGGTGACCGTGTCGTGGGCGGCGAGCGCCTCGTGCCCGTGGGTGTACTGGTCGCGCAGGCGGTCGGTCACCGACCGGCGGGCGATGGTGAACAGCCAGGGCGCGAACCGGCCGGGGTCACGCAGCCGGGGCAGGCCGCGGACCACGGCGAGCCAGATCTCCTGGGTCACGTCGTCGGCCTGTTCGGCGTCCAGCATGCGCCGCACGTACGTCCACACGGGCACCCGCCACCGGGCCACCAGTTCGGCCACCGCAGCGCGCTCGCCCAGCTGGGCGCGTAGCACCAGCAGCTCATCGGTCATCTCGTCCTCCCGTCACCCTGCACAGTCGGGTGGGGGACCGATCAGGTTCACCGCGTCATCAGGGAGTGCGCTGGTTCAGCGTCGCCCCGCATCGGCGAAGTCCGCCAAGCGGTGCTGACGTGCTCCGGCACGGCGCGGTCGATCAGGTCCAGCCCGTGTCGGCGGCCAGGACGTCCTCCAGCGCCGCCGGGTAGGGGTGCTCGGGGACGAGGCGGCCGCCCACTGTCCGGGCACCCCGCCCGTGCTCGCGAGGGCGGGAGTGAGGTCGCCGTGGGCGGGGGAGGGCCGGGGTGCCCGTCGTCGGCGCGGATCCGGGTCCTGACGGCCGCGCCCTCTTCGGGTGGGTGGGAATGATCAAGCGTGTCTCTCCTCAGCGGCCCTTCTTGCCGGGCAGCATCTTGGGCGGGACGGGACGGGGGTTGCTACGGATCTGTCCGCGGTACTGGTCGCGGTTCTTGCCGGACTTCACGTGGGCCGTGGGAGTGATGCGCAGATTCATGGGGTTCCTCTCGCTTGCAGTGCTCCCTAAACTTAGGATCAACCTAAGAACATGTCAAGAGTGATTTTAGGTTCGACCTATGAAATCGTGAGGATTGTGACGATGGGACTCCGGGAGCTGAAGAAGCGGCAGACCCGCCAGGCGATCTCCGACACCGCGACGCGGCTGTTCCTGGAGCGCGGCTTCGAGGCGGTGACCGTCGCCGAGATCGCGGCCGCCGCCCGGGTGGCCAAGGCGACCGTCGCCGGCTACTTCCCGCGGAAGGAGGACCTCGCGCTCGACTGCCACGAGACCTTCACCGCCGACCTGGCCCGCGCCGTCGTCGCCCGGCCGGAGGGCGAGTCGGCGCTGGCCGCCCTGCGTCGCGAGTTCCTGGCCGCGGTCGAGCGGCGCGAGCCCGGGGCCGGCTTCTCCGGTCCCGGCTTCGCCCGGATGGTCGCCGGCAGCCCCGCCCTCGCCTCCCGGCTGCGCGAGCTGCACGACCTGCGCGAGGACGCCCTCGCCCGGGCGCTCGCCGCCGACACCTCGGCCGCCCCCGGCGATCTCACGCCCAGGGTCGTGGCCGCCGTGCTCGCCGCGGCCCACCGGACCCTGTTCCGGCACGTTCTGGACCTGGTCGCGGCGGGTCGGAGCGACCAGGAGATCGCGGCCGCCGCGACCCGCTCAGCTCACCAGGTCGCCGGCCTGCTGGAGGCGTCCCTGGCCGATTACGCCGTCCGCGAAGCGCGATCATGATCGGCCCTCCCGGTGTCCGGCCGGTCACGGAGAGGGGCGGCGTTGCCGAATCGTTGGACGGGAAGGTGATTTGCGACGCCGGGTAGTACTACACTGCGTAGAGCGCTGCCAAGTCTGCCCCAAGTAAGCCACAAGGTCATTTACCTAGGGTGAGGCTGCTCCCTGGGGAGTACGCGGCAGTCAACCCAGGGCGGACGCGCTGCTTCGCCCCGATCGGGCAAGCTCGACAGGTCCCGCGCGACCCCCGAGACGGGCGCTGGGACGCGACAAGCTCAAGCCGTGGAGGAAACCGATGCGCCTGCGTCACGACGACGGAACGCTCGTTCACCTCGCCTACAACGCGGGTGTTCACCCTGCCGAGGACCTGGAGAACCTGATCGCGCACCTGACCCGCTACGCGGTGCCGGTGCGCAAGCGGCTCGGGGTGGAGCGGATGGGCATCGGTCTGTGGCTGTCGCCGACCGTGGCCGACCATCTCACGGCCGACCGGATCGAGCTCGTACGGCTGCGCCGCTCACTGGAGGAGCGCGGCCTGGAGGTCGTCAGCCTCAACGGCACCGGCGGCCGCAACCAGGAGGTGCCGGGACCCGACTGGGCCAAGCCCGAGCGCTACCGTTACACGATGGCGCTGGCCAAGATCCTGGCGTTCCTGCTGCCGGAGGACGTGCGGTTCGGCAGCATCTCCACGATCCCCATCGGCTGGCGGCGCGACTGGCCGGCCGACCTGCACGCGATCGCCACCCGCCGGCTGGAGCGCCTGGCGCGCGAGCTGCGCGGCATCTACAGCGTGACCGGCAAGACGATCCGGGTCGGGTTCGAGCCGTGGCCGGGATGCGTCCTGGAGACCACGGAGCAGGCGCTGGAGCGGGTCTGCGGGATCGACTCCGAGCACCTGGGCGTCTGCCTCGACGCCTGCCACCTCGCGTGCGGCTCCGAGGAGGCGGGGGAAGCCCTGCGCGGGCTGGCCGCCGCCGGGGCGCCGGTGGTCAAGCTGGGCCACGTGCACAACCACATCGGCGAGAGGTCCAGCACGGGCGCCGTGCTGCACGACACGCTCACGGCCATGCTGTCGGGGGCGGTGAGCGGCAACGCCCACATCGAGGTCGAGACGCACAACCTCGTCGTGCCGGGGCGGGCCAAGGGGCCGGGGGCCCTGGTGTCGGTGCTGGCACAGGAGCTCGACTGGGCCCGTACCAACCTCACCGGCCTGGGCCTCCAGCTCGCCGCCTGACACCGTCAGAGCGTGCCGAACCAGCCGGGTGTGTCGAGGCGGAAGAGGTCGGCCGGCGTGACCTTGCGCAGGTCGGCCTCCAGTGCCCGGAGGCGGTCCTCGCCCAGTTCGTCGGCCCAGCGGCGGCGGAGCGTGTCGAAGATGCGGGCCGACCGGCCGAGTGCGTCGATGCCGCGCGGGGTCAGCCGGACGAGCTTGCGCCGGGTATCGGCCGGGTCCACGGCGCGTTCGACGTAGCCGGCCCGTTCGAGGGTCTCGATGGTCTTGCCGGCCGCCTGCTTGGAGACGCCCAGCGTGCGGCCGAGCTCCACCGCGGTGGTGCCGTGGCCGACGGCCTGCATGACGAAGCCGTGCATGGGCCGCAGCTCGGGATGGCCCTGGCGGGCGAGCTCGGCGTGCAGCTCGTCGATGAGCACCCGGAAGCCCATGAGGAGCCGGAGCGGTAGCTCGAAGCCCGGGGGGTCACTTGACATGATAGACAACCTGGTTAACTATATGGACAACGTTATTGTCTATCGTAGCGGGAGCAGCAGATGACTGTCATTCGTGGCACGGACGCGCGCAGGTCGGAGACGGCGAACGGGGTGATGACCACGTTCGCCTCGCCCAGCCAGGGCGGCGCCTCCCGGTCGCTGTGGCGGGTGGACGCCAAGCCGGGAGCCGAGGGGCCGTTGCACGACTTCGACGGCGAGCAGGTGTGGACCTGGCTGACCGGGGCGGCCACGGTCGAGCTGGGCGGGCAGACGTACCAGGTCGCCGCCGGTGACACCGTGGTGATGCCGCCGAGGACCGTCCGGCGCGTCCTGGCGGACCCGGACGAGGGGTACGCCGCGGTCGTCACCGCGCCCGCCGGGGCCAGGGCGCTGGCCGCCGAGGGCGACGGCGACTACGGCGTGCCGCCGTGGATCGCCTGACGCGTGCCTGAGGCGGCGCGGGGGTCAGCGGAGCTGGATGCCGACGACGCAGGTGTCGTCGTCGGTGTCGGACTTGCTGTACGTGAGCAGGTGGTCGAGCCGCTGCTCCAGCGACGGCACGGCCGCCGTGGCCACGCTCAGGAGCTGTCGCTGCGAGTGCTCCAGACTGCGGTCCTTGCGCTCGATCAACCCGTCGGTGTACATGAGCAGGACGTCCTCCTTCTCCAGGCGGAGGCTGCCCTCCTCGAAGTGCGCCTCGGCGAGCGCGCCGAGCAGGACGCCCTCGATCAACGGCAGCTCCGTCGCCTCGTCCCGGCGGACCATGATCGGCGGGAAGTGGCCGGCCCTGGCCCAGCGCAGCGTCCGCGTCTCGGGGTCGAACAGGGCGCAGATGGCCGTGGCGGTGACCTGCTCGGTCAGGTGGTGGGCGACGAGGTTGAGCCAGGTCAGCAACTGGGCCGGACCGGCCCCGGTGGTGGCCAGGCCGCGCAGCGCGTTGCGCAGGATGACCATGCCGGTGGCCGCGTCGATGCCGTGGCCGGCCACGTCGCCGACCGACAGCAGCACCTTCTTGGACGGCAGGATCACGCAGTCGTACCAGTCGCCGCCGACCAGGTGCTCCTCCTCGGCCGGCCGGTAGCGTACGGCGATCTTCAGGTCGAACGCCTCGATCGGGCCGTGCGTGGGCGGCATGATGGCCTGCTGGAGCTGCAGGGCGAGACGGTTGCGCTCGGCGGCCTGCTGCTCGGAGTGGGCGAGCTGGTCGCGGGTGGCGGCCAGCGCCACCTCCGTCCAGTGCTGTGCGGAGATGTCCTGGTACGCCCCCCGGACGCTGAGCAGGTCGCCGTGGGCGTCCAGCACCGGCTCGGCGACCACGCGGATGTGCCGCGAGACCCCGTCCGAGCGCTGCAGCCGGAAGGCCGTGGACGCCGGCAGGTGGTGGTGCAGCAGCGTGCGCAGGAAGCGGCCGATGGCCACGGCGTCGTCCGTGTGGGCGTGCTGCGGCAGCAACTGCAAGGGGATGGGGCTGGCGGTGGGCGGCAGGCCCAGCAGGGTGTAGAGCTGGGCGTTCCAGGTGATCTCGCCCGTGGCGAGGTTCTCCTCGAAGCCGCCGATGCGGCCCAGCCGCTGGGCGTGCTGGAGCAGCCCGGCCACCCGGGCGGCCTCGTCCAGGACACGCCAGATCAGCAGCACGCTCTCGCCGTGCCGGCTGATGCTGACGTCGGCGATGGCGGTCAGCGGCACCTGGTCGATCAGCGCCGTCAGCGGCATCCGCTCGGCCCGGAACGGCTCGCCGGTGGCGTGGACGTGCTCGATCTTCTCGTACAGCCCGCCCTCGCCGGCGGCCATCGGATACGCCTCCAGCATCAGCGCGCCGTTGACGGCGCTGCGGGAGCGGCCGGCGAAGTCCACGAAGTTGGCGTTGGTGTGCTGGATGCGGAAGTCGGTCAGCCGGCCCTCGGCGGTCAGGTGCGGGCGCAGGATGAGCGCGGGATCGTGCAGGCCGTTGGCCAGGTCAACCAGCTCGGTGTCGGGCCGTTGCGGCGCTGTCACCGGATGCGAGTCCAGCGTGTGGGCCACCAGCTCCGCCAGGGCCTCCACCTGTCGCCGGATCGCCGGCGGCTGCGGCGAGAGGCGATGGGGCCAGCCGATCTCCAGGACGCCCAGGATGCGGCCGCCGTTGCCGGCGGGCACCGCGACCCGGCCGGACTTCTCGCCCGGCTGGTGGCCGATCGACGGCAGGCCCACCTCCGACAGGTCGCCGAACCACACCGTGCGCCGGTCCACCAGGGCCTGGCGGGCCGGCGTGGCCACCCCAGGCGGCACGTACCGCCAGCGCATCGCCTGCTCCGAGGCGAACCCGGCCGAGCCGGCCAGGGTGAGCGACCCGTCCGTGCCCGCGGCCCACACGGCGACCACGGACGCGCCCAGCGGGGCCAGCGCGTGCTGGAGCAGCGACTCGCTGACCGCCTGGGTGTCGCGCGCGGCCAAGATGCCGCTCTCGGCGGTGCGCAGCCGGACGGCGAGGGAGGCGTCGCCCTCCTCGGCCTGGAGGCTCACTGGCGCGCCCTGCTCGACGGCGGAGACCACGAACTGGCCGGCGAGCTCGGTCAGGCGGTCCTGGGCCGCCTGGTTGACGATGTCGGCGGCCAGCTCCAGCTGCGAGAGCTGGGTCCGCTCGGCGAGCGCGGAGAGCTGGCGGGCCGCCTCGGCGGGGTTGCAGCGCAGCCTCTCGACCAGGATGCCCTTGGCCAGCTCGATCAGGGCACGGCCGTCGGCGGCGGCGTGCGCCTCGCGCACCTCTTGGCGCAGCCGCTCCACGGTGGCGGCCAGCCGCCCGAGACCGGTGCCCCGTTCGGCGCGTTGTTCGGGCTCGTGCACGTGTGACTCCTCGGGCGGGGGGATGACTTGCCGGGCGGGGGAGAGAGCGCCAGGCGCTACGTCGCCAGCCAGCGCTGGATGCGGGCCATCAGGTCGCCCGCGTCCACCGGCTTGGTGACGTAGTCGCTCGCCCCGGAGGCGAGGCTCTTCTCCTGGTCGCCCGGCATCGCCTTGGCCGTCACCGCGATGATGGGCAGCTCGGTGTACTGAGGCATCTGGCGGATGGCGGCGGTGGCCGCGTAGCCGTCCATCTCGGGCATCATGACGTCCATCAGCACGATGTCGACCTCGGGGTTCGAGGTGAGCACCTCGATGCCCTTGCGCCCGTTCTCGGCGTGCAGCACCTGCAGGCCGTGGATCTCCAGGATGCCGGTCAGCGCGTACAGGTTGCGCGCGTCGTCGTCGACGACCAGCACCGTGCGCCCGGCCAGCGAGTCGTCCACCTTCTGGGTGACCGCCCGGGGCACCTCCTCGGGCCGGACCAGCGGCAGCACGTCGCCCGGAGCCTCGGCCGACAGGTGCAGCGCGATCCGCTCCCGCAGCTCGTCCAGGCTGGACAGCAGCTCCAGCGGCTGGGTGCCGGTGCGCGCCTGCAGGTCGGCCTCCTGGCGCGGGTCCAGCCGCCAGTTGTTGTAGGCCAGCACCGGGACGCCGTGCAGGGCCGAGTCGCCGTCCATGTCCTCCAGGAAGCGCAGCGCCGCACCGTCGGCCATGTCGAGCTCCAGCACGATGCAGTGGTACGCCTGCGCGGCCAGCGCGGCGGCGGCCTCCTGCACCCCGACGGCGGTGACGACCTCGATCGGACCGCGCATGTCGCCCAGGTCGCGGTTGTTGGCCAGGTCGGCGACCGAGCTCTCGGCCACCAGGGACAGCAGGCCCCGGTCGCGTTCCTCGATCACCAGGAGCCGCCGCTGCTGCTGCGGCGGGGCGGGCGGCAGCGCGGTCACCGTCTCATCGCTGCCGGCGGGCCGCTCGGACGCGGCCACGCCGGGCGACAGCTCCTCGAAGTCGGGCCGTGCGACCGGCAGGTAGAGGGTGAACACGCTGCCCTTGCCCGGCGCGCTCTGCGCGGTGATCGCGCCGCCCAGCAGGTGGGCGATCTCACGGCTGATCGACAGTCCGAGCCCGGTGCCGCCGTACTTGCGGCTGGTGGTGCCGTCGGCCTGCTGGAACGCGCCGAAGATGGCCTCGAGCTGCGGCTCGGCGATGCCGATCCCGGTGTCCTTGATCGCGAAGGCGATGGCGGCGCCGTGGGTGCGCACCGGCGACGGCACCTCGTTCGGGGAGGCCGGGGCGATGTGCAGCTCGACGCTGCCCGTCTCGGTGAACTTCACGGCGTTGGACAGCAGGTTGCGCAGGACCTGGCGGAGCCTGGAGTCGTCGGTCAGCACGTCCACCGGCACACCGGCCGCCGTCGAGACGACGAAGTCGAGGCTCTTCTGCGTCGTCATCGGGCGGAAGGTGGCCTCGATGTCGTCGAGGAGCTGCCGCAGCGGCACCCGCTCGGGCGCGATGTCCATCTTGCCCGCCTCGACCTTGGACAGGTCGAGGATGTCGTTGATGAGCTGCAGCAGGTCGGAGCCCGCCGAGTGGATGATGCCGGCGTACTCGACCTGCTTGGGGGTGAGGTTGCGCGTGTGGTTCTGCGCCAGCAACTGGGCGAGGATGAGCAGGCTGTTGAGCGGGGTGCGCAGCTCGTGGCTCATGTTGGCCAGGAACTCGCTCTTGTACTTCGAGGCCAGCGCGAGCTGCTGGGCGCGGGTCTCCAGCTCCTGGCGGGCCTGCTCGATCTCGAGGTTCTTGGTCTCGATGTCACGGTTCTGGCTGGCCAGCAGCGCCGCCTTCTCCTCCAGCTCGGCGTTGGAGCGCTGCAGCTCCTCCTGCTGGTTCTGCAGCTCCTCCGAGCGGGCCTGCAGCTCGGCGGTGAGCCGCTGCGACTCCACGAGCAGCTCGTCGGTACGGGCGTTGGCGATGATCGTGTTGACGTTGACGCCGATGGTCTCCATCAACTGGTCGAGGAACGCCCGGTGCACCGCGGTGAACGCGTAGACCGAGCCCAGCTCGATGACGCCGAGCACCTGCTCCTCGACCACGATCGGCAGCACGATCACGGAGGTGGGTGTGGTGTGGCCGAGGGCCGAGGAGATCCTGACGTAGTCGGCCGGCACGTCGTTCATCGCGATCGTCCGGCGGGCCCGGGCGGCCTGGCCGACGAGCGACTGGCCGAGCCGGAAGCGGGTGACCCGCTCGGCGTCGTCGCTGTAGCCGTAGGCGCTGATGAGCTCCAGTTCGACGCCGCCGGGCGCCTCCTCCGCCAGGAAGAACGCCCCGTACTGGGCCGAGACCAGCGGCGCCAGCTCGTTCATGACCAGCTCGGCCACCGCAGAGAGGTCGCGGTGGCCCTGCATGAGGCTGGAGATGCGGGCCAGGTTGGACTTGAGCCAGTCCTGCTCCTGGTTGGCCCGCGTGGTCTCACGCAGCGAGCCCACCATCGAGTTGATGTTGTCCTTCAGGTCGGCCAGCTCGCCCTCGGCGTCGACCGTGATCGACCGGGTGAGGTCGCCCGAGGTGACGGCGCTGGTCACCTCGGCGATCGCGCGCACCTGCCGGGTGAGGTTGCCGGCCAGCTCGTTGACGTTCTCGGTGAGCCGCTTCCAGGTGCCGGAGACGCCTTCGACCTCGGCCTGGCCGCCGAGCCGGCCCTCGCTGCCCACCTCGCGGGCCACGCGGGTGACCTCGGCGGCGAACGAGGAGAGCTGGTCGACCATGGTGTTGATCGTGGTCTTGAGCTCCAGGATCTCGCCGCGGGCGTCCACGTCGATCTTCCGGGTCAGGTCGCCCCTGGCGACGGCCGTGGTGACCTGGGCGATGGAGCGCACCTGGTTGGTCAGGTTGTCGGCCATCGAGTTGACGTTGTCGGTGAGGTCCTTCCACGTGCCGGCCACGTTCGGCACCCGGGCCTGGCCGCCGAGCTGGCCCTCGGTGCCGACCTCGCGGGCGACGCGGGTGACCTCGTCGGCGAACGCCGACAGCGTGTCGACCATCGTGTTGATCGTCTGGGCCAGCGCGGCGACCTCGCCCTTGGCCTCGACGTTGATCTTCTGCGAGAGGTCGCCCTTGGCCACCGCCGTCGCCACCTGCGCGATGGAGCGCACCTGGCCGGTGAGGTTGGAGGCCATGAAGTTGACGTTGTCCGTCAGGTCCTTCCAGGTGCCCGAGACGCCGCGGACGGTGGCCTGGCCGCCGAGCTGGCCCTCGGTGCCGACCTCGCGGGCGACGCGGGTGACCTCGTCGGCGAACGCCGAGAGCTGGTCGACCATCGTGTTGATGGTCTCCTTCAGCTCCAGGATCTCGCCGCGGGCGTCCACCCGGATCTTCTGCGACAGGTCGCCCTTGGCGACGGCCGTGGTGACCTCGGCGATGCTGCGCACCTGGGCGGTCAGGTTGTCGGCCATGACGTTCACCGACTCCGTCAGCGCCTTCCAGGTGCCGGAGACGCCCTTGACGTCGGCCTGGCCGCCGAGCCGCCCGTCGGTGCCGACCTCGCGGGCGACGCGGGTGACCTCGTCGGCGAACGAGGAGAGCTGGTCGACCATGGTGTTGAGGGTGTTCTTCAGCTCCAGGATCTCGCCCCGGGCCGAGACGGTGATCTTCTGGGACAGGTCGCCGCGGGCCACCGCCGTCGCCACCTGTGAGATGTTGCGCACCTGGGCGGTGAGGTTGCCGGCCATGTAGTTCACCGAGTCGGTGAGGTCGCGCCAGGTGCCGGCCACGCCCTTGACGTCGGCCTGGCCGCCGAGCTGGCCCTCGGTGCCGACCTCGCGGGCGACGCGGGTGACCTCGTCGGCGAACGAGGAGAGCTGGTCGACCATGGTGTTGACGGTGTTCTTCAGCTCCAGGATCTCGCCGCGGGCGTCCACGGTGATCTTCTGCGACAGGTCGCCCTCGGCGACGGCCGTGGTGACCTCGGCGATGCTGCGCACCTGGCTGGTGAGGTTGCCGGCCATGGCGTTGACCGACTCGGTGAGGTCCTTCCAGGTGCCGGAGACGCCGGGCACCTCGGCCTGGCCGCCGAGCCGGCCCTCGGTGCCCACCTCGCGGGCCACCCTGGTCACCTCGGAGGTGAACAGGGAGAGCTGGTCCACCATGCCGTTGAACACCTGGGCGATCTCGCCGAGCAGGCCGCCCGCGTCGTCGGGCAACCGGGTGCCGAAGTCGCCGTCCCGGACCGCGGTCAGCCCGGCCAGAAGCTGGCGCAGCTCGGGCTCCATGGCCTTGCTCGCGCCGCGCCCGGCCCTGTCGCGCGTCGCCGGACGCGCGCCACCGGCCGCCATCTCGCCCATGTCCACCCTCACTCCAGTCAAAGGCATGCCAGGGCGCATACCAGCGCCTCATTATCGTCAAAAGGGGCATAGCGGGCAGACGAGAAGCGGCCCGCCTCGGCGACTCTACCGGCCGCCGGGTGGGCGTTTCGCGAAGTTTGGCGTGTTTGGCCCTTTATTCGGGGGAGTGCTATTCCTCTTACGAATAGAGGCCTCTGTTAACCGTGGGGGAGCCGGAAGGTCCCGTCGGGAAGGTGTTCCGCCAGCCCGTCGGCGACCAGGCCGTCGAGGGCGCGCTCGCGTTGCACGGCGTCGTCCCACACCACGTCCAGCGCCTCCTTCGGCACCGGGCCGTGCGCCGCGCGCAGCACGGCGAGCAGCCTGCCACGACACTGCCGGTCGGTGCCCGCGTAGGTCTGGCCCTTGCGCGCCGGGCCCGCGTGCGGCGGCTTGCCGGCCAGCCGCCACGCGCACACGTGCGCGATTGGGCAGTCGGCGCAGCGGGGGGAGCGGGCCGTGCACACCAGGGCGCCCAGCTCCATGACCGCCACCCCCCAGCGGGCCGCCCCCAACTCGGGCAGCAGTGCCTCCGCCAGCCGCCGCTCGGCCGCCGACGTGGCCTGCGGAGGGTACTCCTCGGCCCCAACGGCGCGGGCGAAGACCCTGCGCACGTTCGTGTCGAGCACCGCGTGCCGCCCGCCGTACGCGAAGCTGGCCACCGCGGCGGCGGTGTACTCGCCGACGCCGGGCAGCGCCAGCAGCGTCGCGTGGTCGGACGGCACCTCGCCGGCGTGCTCCTCGGTGATGGCCCGGGCGCAGGCGTGCAGCCGCAGCGCCCGGCGGGGGTAGCCGAGCCGGCCCCAGTGGCGCACGGCCTCGCCCGGCGGCTCGGCGGCCAGCGCCTTGGGCGTGGGCCAGCGTTCCATCCACTCGTGCCACACCGGCAGCACCCGCACGACCGGGGTCTGCTGGAGCATGATCTCGCTCACCAGCACCCCCCACGGCGTCGCGTCGACGGCACGCCACGGGAGATCCCGGGCGTTGGCGTCGTACCACTCCAGAACGGGGACGTGTAGGAGGTTCGGCTCAACCACGCGCCCCAGCGTATTGCGAGATGGCAAGGGACGGCGTGTCGTCCGCGTCAAGCAGCCACTCCGTCAGCATGCTGTGCGTATGGATCCGGATACGATGCGTGACGGCGGCGACGGGGGCGGCGACGTCTACTGGCGGCGGCGCATGAGCGTGCTCATCGCCGTGCTGGTGGTCGTGGCCGTCGTGGCATGGGCCTGCTCCAGCGGTGGCGACGGGCCGCAGCGCTCCTCCAGCGCCGACTCCTCGGCGAGCGCCTCCCCGGCCGCGGATCCCCTCCTCGCGGGACTGCGCACCCTCGCCCTCGGCACGGCGAGCCCGACGCCCACGCCGAACCCCGCCCCCAAGACCACCGCCCCCGCCGCCAAGCAGAGACGGCCGGGTGAGCCGTGCGAGGAGGCCGACCTGGTGCTGAGCCTGCAGGGCAAGCAGGACGTGTACGCGGCGGGCGCCTGGCCGAACTTCCTGGTGACGCTGGTCAACACCGGGCCGGTGATGTGCCGGGCCGACGTGGGGCCCCGGGCCATGGAGCTCCGCATCACCTCGGGGGAGGACCGGATCTGGTCCACCTCCGACTGCGTGAGCGGGTCGGGCGCGGAGGTGCGCGAGCTGCAGCGCGGGGTGCCGTTCGTCCGGTCGCTGGACTGGGACCGGCGCCGCTCCACCGATGACTGCCGCGCCGACCGGCCCGCCGCCCTGCCGGGGACGTACGTGGCCGTGGCGCGCATGGGCAAGCTCAAGAGCCACAAGGGCGTCTTCCACCTGCGCTGACCTGGCGGGAGCGGCCCGGCGGTCAGACGTAGCGTTCGAGGATGGAGGACTCGGCGAGGCGGGACAGGCCCTCGCGGACGCTGCGGGCGCGCGACTCGCCGACGCCGCCCACCGCCTGCAGATCGTCGATGCTGGCGGCCAGGAGCTTCTGCAGGCTGCCGAAGTGGTTGACCAGGCGGTCGACGACCGAGGCCGGCAGGCGGGGCACCTTGGCCAGAAGACGGAAGCCGCGCGGGCTGACCGCGCCGTCGATCTCGTCGTCGTGGCCGAGGACGTGCGCGACGACCGACAGGTCGAGCAGCTCGGCGCCCGAGAGCCGGTCGAGGTCGTGCATGGCGTCCGACAGGCGGCGGGTGCGCCGGCCGGGGGAGGACGGGAGGTAGTCGCGCACGACCAGCTCGCGCTCGGAGTCGACACCCGCCACCAACTCGTCGAGCTGGAGCGACAGCAGCCGGCCGTCGGTGCCCAGCTCGACCACGTAGCCCTTGATCTCGTCGGAGATGCGCCGGACCATCTCCAGGCGCTGGGCGACGGCCGCGACGTCACGCACCGTCACCAGATCCTCGATCTCCAGCGCCGACAGCGTGCCGGACACCTCGTCGAGGCGGTGCTTGTAGCGCTCAAGGGTGGCCAGGGCCTGGTTGGCCTTGGACAGGATGGCCGCCGACTCCTCCAGGACGTAGCGGATGCCGTCGAGGTAGAGGGCGATGATGCGCATCGACTTGCTGATCGCGATGATCGGCAGGCCGGTCTGCCGGGCGACGCGCTGGGCGGTGCGGTGGCGGGTGCCGGACTCGTCGGTGGGGATGGCGGGGTCGGGGACGAGGTGCACGGCGGCGCGCACGATCTTGTGGTCGTCGCTCACCACGATCGCGCCGTCCATCTTGGCCAGCTCGCGCAGCCGGGTCGCCGAGAACTCGACGTCGAGCTCGAACCCGCCGCTGCACACCTGCTCGACGAGGCTGTTGTAGCCGAGCACGATCAGGCCGCCGGTCTGCCCGCGCAGGATCCGCTCCAGGCCGTCGCGCAGCGGCGTGCCCGGGGCCACCGCGGCCAGGGCTTTGCGACGGCGGTCGTCGAGACTCCTGTCGTTTGGCACCAGACCCCCGTGTCGAATCGTCACGCCCAGCTTAGCGGCGCTATGTGACGTGTGTGAGAGCGTCCCAGACGTTCTCCGCCTGCACCACCTCGAATCCCGGGGCGAACGAGACCGGCCCGACGGGCACGAGCGAACGCTGCCCGCCCCGCTTGCGACCACCCTCGTCGAGGGAGCCCGCGGGCACCAGCGCGCGGCGGAAGCCGAGCCGCGCGGCCTCGCTCAGCCGCCGGCGGACGTCCTTGACCGGTCGCAGCTCGCCCGCCAGGCCCACCTCGCCGAGCGCGACCAGCCCGGCGGGGAGCGGCTTGTCGCCGGCGGCGCTGGCCACCGCCAGCATGACCGAGAGGTCGACGGCCGGGTCGGCGAGCTTGATGCCGCCCACGGTCGCGGTGAACACGTCGCAGCCGCCGAGCTTGGCGTTGAGCCGGCGCTCCAGGACGGCGAGGATCATCTGCACCCGGTAGGTGTCGAGCCCGGAGGAGGTGCGCCTGGGCTGCTGCGCCTCGGTGCGGGCGACCAGCGCCTGCACCTCGGCGGGCAGCGGACGGGTGCCCTCGACGGTCACCGTCACGCACGTGCCGGGGACCGGGCTGCTGCGCCGCGAGACGAACAGCCCGCTCGGGTCGGTGATGCCCTCGATGCCGCGCTCGTGCAGGTCGAAGCAGCCGACCTCGTCGGTGGGGCCGTAGCGGTTCTTGATCGCGCGGACCATCCGCAGCCGGGAGTGGCGGTCGCCCTCGAAGTTGAGCACCACGTCGACCAGGTGCTCCAGCGTGCGCGGCCCGGCGATGGAGCCCTCCTTGGTCACGTGGCCGACGAGCACCGTCGCCATGTTGCGCTCCTTGGCCAGGCGCACGAGGTTGGCCGCCACCTCGCGGACCTGGGTGACGCCGCCGGGGACGCCGGTCGCCTGCGCGGAGCCGATGGTCTGCACCGAGTCGACGACGAGCAGCCGGGGCTGCACCTTGTCGACGTGGGTGACCAGGGCCGACAGCTCGGTCTCGGCGGCGAGGTAGAGGCGGTCGCGGATCGCGCCGATGCGGTCGGCGCGCAGCCGGACCTGCGCGGCCGACTCCTCTCCCGTGACGTAGAGGACGGTCTCGCCCTCGGCCATGCGGGCTGCCGCCTCCAGCAGCAGCGTGGACTTGCCGATGCCGGGCTCGCCCGCCAGCAGGATGACGGCGCCGGGAACCAGGCCGCCGCCGAGCACCCGGTCGAGCTCGGCCACGCCGGTGGTGCGCGCGGCGGCCACCTCGGCCTTGACCTGGCCGATCGGCATCGCGGGCGCGGTGGTGGCGCCGGCCTGGACGACGTGCACACCGGCGCGGGCGCCGTCCTCGTCGACGGTGCCCCACGCCTGGCACTCGCCGCACCTGCCCACCCACTTGGTGGTGCGCCAGCCGCACTCGGCGCAGCGGTATCCGGGCTTCGGGGCAGTCTTGGCCATGCGGAGCAGGCTAGCGGCCCGCGCCGACAATCCGGGAGATCAGCGGCGCGCGCCCCCCGCGAGCGGTCGGGCCGGGCCGCAGTCGGGCAGGTCGGGCAGGGTCGGGTCGGGGTTGGGGTCGGGTCGGGTCGGGGTCAGACCGGGGTCAGGCCAGGCCGAGGTCGGAGACGAGCATGCGCTTGGGGCGGGCGCCGACGACCTGCCTGACCGGCTCGCCGTTCTCGAAGAGCAGCAGCGTCGGCAGGCTCAGCACGCCGTAGCGGGCCATGATCGCGGGGTTCTCGTCGGTGTTGAGCTTGCCCACCGCCAGGCCGTGCTCGGCCTCGATCTCCTCCAGCACCGGGGCGACCATCCGGCAGGGCGGGCACCACTCGGCCCAGAAGTCCACGAGCACCGGCCCGTCGCTCTTCAGCACCTGCTCGTCGAAGTTGTCCGTGGTCAGCGTGATCATCGTTCTCCCTGGAAGAAGCAGCCGGCGCATGATGCGCCGAGCCGGGCCGCGACCTCGGCGCGGCGGGCGAGCAGGATGCGGATCTCGTCGTCGATCTCCGCGAGCTTGCGCCGGTAGACGGCGACGGACTCGCCGCAGGCGTCGCCCGTGTCGTGTCCGGCGCGCAGGCAGTCGACGAACGGCCGGGTGTCCTCGAGGGAGAAGCCGACCGACAGCCGCGAGCGGATCTCGGCCACCAGCCTGACGTCGTCCTCGGTGTACTCGCGGTAGCCGTTGGCCCCGCGCCGGGCGGTGAGCAGGCCGTGCTGCTCGTAGTAGCGGAGCGAACGGGTGCTCACCCCCGTACGCCCGGCCAGTTCTCCGATGCGCATGCCACCACCGTAGACATTGACACCGGCGTCAAGGTCAAGCTCTCAGAAGTGACGCCAGCGCAGGACGTTCGGATAGGCCAGTTCCAGGCCGGGCGTCTCCGCGATCGCCTGCTCGGCCACCGTGGGGGCGAACTCGATCCGCAGCACCGCCTCCAGGTCGG
The DNA here is from genome assembly GCF_014207745.1 of Nonomuraea muscovyensis. Taxonomy (NCBI): domain Bacteria; kingdom Bacillati; phylum Actinomycetota; class Actinomycetes; order Streptosporangiales; family Streptosporangiaceae; genus Nonomuraea; species Nonomuraea muscovyensis. Next base: position 2,326,456 of record NZ_JACHJB010000001.1, on the reverse strand, counting down.
CCCGCCGCTCGAACGCCATCCGCAGGTCGAGCGGCCGCCGCTGCCAGCCGTGCCGGTCCCAGAAGGCCTCCACTCCGCGGGCGTCGTAGCCGGGCACCGTACGGGAGAACCACCGCCCGAAGGGCCCCCGTGTCGCGTCCAGGTCGATGACGAAGGCCGCGCCGCCCCGCCGCACCACCCGTGACAGCTCGCGCAGGCCGGGCTCGCAGCCGGGGCCGAAGAAGTACGCCCAGCGCGCGATCGCCACGTCCACCGAGGCGTCGGGCAGCGGCAGGTCCTGCGCGACGGCGGTGTGCACCTCGACGCCGGCCAGGCCGGCACAGCGGCGGCGGGCCAGCGCGACCAGGTCGCCGTGCGGTTCGACGCCGATCACCCGGGCCGCCTCGGCGGCGAGGCCGGGCAGGTGGTAGCCGGTGCCGCAGCCGATGTCGAGCACCGTGGCGCCGTCCCACGACCGCAGCGCCCGCATGGCGGCGTTCGCCGCGCCGTCCGGGTCGACGGCGCGGTTCTCCACCTCGTAGACCTGCGGCGTGTTCCAGATGTTGGGGCTCGGGACGGCTCCTTTGGCGATCCGGGGCATGACCCAACCGTAGGGGTCGCGCGCCAGAACCCTGTCACCGGCTTAGGCTGGCAGCGTGGCTGATGTCATCCGCGTGCCCAATGCGAAGATCGCATTGTCCACCGCCTCGGTATACCCCGAACGCACCCCCGACGCGTTCGAACTGGCCGCCCGCCTGGGCTACGACGGTGTCGAGATCATGGTCGGCGCCGATCCGGTGAGCCAGGACATCGACGTGATCGAACGGCTGTCCGACCACTACCAGGTGCCCGTGCTCGCCATCCACGCGCCGTGTCTCCTGGTCACGCAGCGCGTGTGGGGCCGCGACCCGTGGGCCAAGCTGGTCAGGGCGCGCAAGGCGGCCGAGCGGCTCGGCGCCTCGGCCGTGGTGGTGCACCCGCCGTTCCGCTGGCAGCGCGACTACGCGCGCGACTTCGAGACCGGGCTCGCCCGCATGCGCGAGGAGACCGACATCATGTTCGCGGTGGAGAACATGTTCCCCCTGCGGGCGCGGAACAACGACGTGGTGCCCTACTCTCCCGACTGGAACCCCATCGACTTCGACTTCCCGCAGGTCACCCTCGACCTGTCGCACACCGCCGTGTCCGGCTCCGACGCGATGGAGATGGCGACCAAGCTCGGCGACCGGCTGGCCCACCTCCACCTGGCCGACGGCGTCGGCGTGACCAACAAGGACGAGCACCTCGTTCCCGGCCGCGGCAACCAGCCGTGCGCGCAGATCCTCGAACGGCTGGCCGGCTCCGGCTACACCGGTCTGGTCGTGCTGGAGATCAACACGCGCAAGGCGGCCAGCCGCACCGAGCGGATCGACGACCTGGCCGAGGCGCTCGCGTTCGCCCGGCTGCACCTGGCGGCCTCCGCATGAGCGTGGGGCCGATGCGCGAGCTGGCCCGCGTGTTCGACGGCGTCGCCGACGCCTACGACGCGGGCCGGCCGTCCTATCCCGACGAGCTGTTCGCGGCATTGGCGGAGGTGTCGGGCGTCGACCTGGCCGGCGCGACGGCGGTCGACGTCGGCGCGGGCACGGGCATCCTGACGCGGGCCCTGCGGGCGCGCGGCTCCCGGGTGGTCGCCGTCGATCCGAGCGCGGAGATGCTGACCCGCCTGGTGTCCCGGTCCGGTGAGGACGACGGCCCGGCGGCAGGCACGGCGGCCTGCCCGGCGGTGCGGGCCGACGGCAACGCGCTGCCGCTGGCCGACGGGGTGGCCGACCTGGTGACGTACGCGCAGTCCTGGCACTGGCTCGACCCGGTGGCCTCGATCGCGGAGGCGAGGCGGGTGCTGCGTCCCGGCGGCGCGATCGCCGGCTGCTGGAACCTCACCGACGCCCGGCAGGCCGACTGGCTGGCCGCCTACGAGGCGCGGCTGGCGGAGGAGTGCCCGGCCTACTGGGGGCAGGCGCTGGAGGAGTGGTCGGTGCCGCCCATCGCCGCGGCCTTCGAGGTGGTCGCCGAGCGCTGGATCCCGTGGACCCGGCTGGCCGGCATCGAGGAGTTCCTGCTCGGCCTGCGCTCCCACTCCTACATGGCCGAGCTGCCGCCGCGGGCGGCCGACGCGCTGGTGGACCGGCAGCGGGCGGAGCTGCGCAGGACGTTCCCCGGCGGCGTGGTGTCGGTGCCGATGCGCGTCTACCTCGCGGTGGGGCGGTGACGACCGGGCGACGGCCGGGCCGCAGGCCCGGTTCGGCCGACACGCGCGGCGAGATCCTGGCGGCGGCGCGGCGGGTGTTCGCCGAGAAGGGCTTCGACAAGGCCACGGTGCGCGGCATCGCGCGGGAGGCGCGGGTCGACCCGGCACTCGTGCACCACTACTTCGCGACGAAGGAGAACATGTTCGCGGCGGCGATGCAGTTGCCGCTCACTCCCGACGTGGTCGTGCCCACGGTGCTCGACGGCCCGCGGGAGCAGATCGGGGAGCGGCTGGTCCGGCTGATCCTGACGGTCACCGCCACGCCCGAGACCCGCGAGCCGATGATCGCGCTGATCCGCTCGGCGATGACCCACGAGCAGGCGGCCGGGATCTTCCGGGAGTTCCTCTCCAACGCGCTGCTGCTGCGGGTGAGCCAGACGCTGGACGTGCCGCACCTGCGCATCGAGGCCGCGTTCGCGCAGATGTTCGGCGTGCTGATGGCCCGCTACGTGCTGAGGCTGGAGCCCATGGCCAGCGCCGACCCGGAGGAGCTGGTCGAACTGCTGGCGCCCACGATCCAGCGCTACTTCACGGGGTAGAGCACTGTTCTGGAGGGTCGGCGGCCCGTAGGGTGGGTCGCGTTACCCCAGAATGTTACTCGCGGGTAGGATTCCGGGGTGACCTGGTCATTGCGTGGATGACCGGCGTCGTACGCTGGCAGCCAACGTCGTCTGTGGGAGGGCCCGTGCTCTGGGTAGCCGTCATCGGACTCATCATGACCGTCTCGGCGGTGGCCGTGGCCGGCCGCCGGACGATGTTCCTCTACAGGCTGGCCACGGTCGGCCCACCCGCCCCCGAGCGCGTCGAGTACGCCAGGGCGCACGCGGCCGACGAGGTCAAGGCGCAGCTCGTCGAGGTGTTCGGCCAGAAGAAGCTGCTCAAGTGGACGCCGTCGGGCGTGGCCCACTTCTTCGTCATGTGGGCGTTCTTCATCCTGCTGACCGTCTACATCGAGGCGTACGGCGCGATCATCCAGGGCGCGATCACCGGCCGGCCGGACTTCCACATCCCGCTGATCGGCCAGTGGGCGGTGCTGGGCTTCCTACAGGACTTCATCGCGGTCGCCTGCCTCCTCGGCCTGGTCGCCTTCGCCGTCATCCGGGTCAGGAACTCGCCGAAGACGCTGGGCCGCAAGTCGCGCTTCTCCGGCTCCCACCTGAGCGGCGCCTGGCTCGTGCTGTTCATGATCTTCAACATCATCTGGACGCTGTTCCTGGCGCGCGGCGCGGCGGCCGCCAACGGCAACCTGCCCTACAGCGCGGGCGCCTTCGTCTCGCTCGCCCTGGGCGACGTCCTGCCTGCAAGCCACCTGCTGGAGCAGATCGCCCTGCTCCTGCACATCGGCTTCATGCTGGTGTTCCTGGTCATCGTGGTGAACTCCAAGCACCTGCACATCTTCACCGCGCCGCTGAACGTGCTCTTCTCGCGCCGCCCCGACGCCATGGGCGCCGCGCCCGAGCTGCGCGTGGACGGCAAGCCGGTCGACTTCGAGGACGAGGACCTCGACCCCGAACGGCTCGGCCGCGGCAAGATCGGCGACACGACGTGGAAGGGCTTCCTCGACTTCTACTCCTGCACCGAGTGCGGCCGCTGCCAGTCGCAGTGCCCCGCGTGGAACACCGACAAGCCCCTGTCGCCGAAGATGCTCATCCTCGACCAGCGCGACCACGCCTTCAAGGTGGCCCCGTACCTGCTGGCCGGCGCCTCCACCGAGCACGCCGACACGGACGTGCTGGCGCTGCTGGAGAAGCCGCTGGTCGGCGAGGACGGCGTCATCCACCCGGACGTCCTGTGGTCGTGCACCAACTGCGGCGCCTGTGTCGAGCAGTGCCCGGTCGACATCGAGCACATCGACCACATCCTCGACATGCGGCGCTACCAGGTGATGGTCGAGTCGTCGTTCCCGTCCGAGGCGGGAGTGATGGTGAAGAACCTGGAGAACAAGGGCAACCCGTGGGGCATGTCCGAGATGAAGCGGGCCGACTGGATCGCCGAGCTCGACTTCGAGGTCGAGGTCGTCGAGGACAAGATGCCCGAGGACGCCGAATACCTCTTCTGGGTCGGCTGCGCGGGAGCCCTGGAGGACCGGGCCAAGAAGACCACCAAGGCCGTCGCCGAGCTGCTGCACATCGCCGGCGTCAAGTTCGCCGTGCTCGGCCCGATGGAGGCGTGCAGCGGTGACCCGGCCCGCCGCCTGGGCATGGAGTACCTGTTCAACATGCTGGCCCAGCAGAACATCGAGACGCTCAACGAGGCCGGCGTCAAGAAGATCGTCGCCACCTGCCCCCACTGCTTCAACACGCTCGCCAACGAGTATCCGCAGCTCGGCGGCACGTACGAGGTCGTGCATCACACGCAGTTGCTGGCCAAGCTGGTCGACGAGGGCAAGCTCACCCCGGTCACCCCGATCGAGGAGAAGATCACCTACCACGACCCGTGCTTCCTCGGCCGCCACAACAAGGTCTACTCCCAGCCGCGCGACATCATGTCGAAGGTGCCGGGCGTGCAGACCCAGGAGATGCACCGCCACAAGGACCGCGGCTTCTGCTGCGGCGCGGGCGGCGCGCGCATGTGGATGGAGGAGCGCATCGGCAAGCGCATCAACACCGAGCGCGTGGACGAGGCGCTGACCACCGACCCCGACACCGTCTCCACCGCCTGCCCGTTCTGCATGGTGATGCTCGGCGACGCCATCAACGAGAAGAAGAACAGCGGCGAGGCCAAGGAGTCTCTGGAGGTCGTGGACGTGGCCCAGCTGTTGATCAAATCGGTCAAAACCCCTTCCTGACGCGGGAAAGTCGGACTCCTCCACAGCCGTTGTGGAGGAGTTCCGCATGTCAGGAGGCCGATGCGCAGTAAATCTGCCATCCACATAACGGGAAAATCACGGTAACCTCAACGTCGCATGGCTTCATTCGACGGGGAGGGGGCTCGCGATGCGCGTCGTGGTCACAGACGCGGAAGTCACGCTAGCCGACGTGCTCTCCCTGAGACTGGCCATGGAGGAGCCGTTGGGGGACGGCACCGAGCTCGTGCTCAGGCATCGGACGACGGGGGTCGAACGTGACGTGCTGCTCGGCACACCGGGTGCCCGGACGGGGGAAGCCACCATGGCCGTCTCGCTCGCGCCCCTGAGACTCACGGCCGGGCGCTGGGACACCTACCTGCGCCGCGACGGCAGGCGCACCCGGCTGCGCAGCATCGACCCGGGCTTCTCGCTCGACCACCTCGACGCGTACGCGCTGTGCGAGCGGACCATGGCCTACCGCTCCTACCGCACCCGCAACGGCTACCTCGCCCTGAAGATCGCCGATGCCGAGCCGGCCGCCGAGGTGCGGGCGATCTGGTTCAGGGAGGGCCGCTTCGAGGTGACCGGGCTGCTGGCCTTCACCGGGCTGGCCGACGACGACGTGCGCCACGAGGCCCGGCTGTCGCTGCAGCGCAGGCAGTCCGACGACTCCATGGTACGCGCCTCGGCCACCGTGCAGGGAGTGCGCTTCCACGCCGCGTTCTCCCTGGTGGACGTGCTCGCCGCTGATCCCGAGGGGTCCGGCACGTGGGAGCCGTCGCTGGAGGTGGAGGGCGTGGCCAGGCCGCTCAAACTCGGCTCCCGCCTCGACGACGTCGACGGCAAACGGCGCCGCCTGCACTATCCGTCGGCCAGGATCGACGGCGTGCCCATCCGGCCCTGCTACACCGCCGACGACGAGCTGCGCATCGAGGTGGGCGGGTGAAGATCAGCCTGATGCTCTCCTCCGCGTACGGCATGCGGGGCGACGTCCGCTCCACGCTCAACCTGGCCGGGGCGCTCGCCGAGCGGCACGACGTCGAGGTGATCAGCATCAGGCGGCACCGGGACAAGCCGTTCTTCCCCGTGGCGCCCAATGTGACCATGCGGTCGGTGATCGACGCCAGGCCCGGCACGCGGCACCTGCTCCCGCGCGGTCAGATGCGCACCGAGGTCGCGCTATGGCGGCTGCTGCGCACGCTCAGGTCCGACGTGCTGATCACGACCAGGCCGTCGCTGGGCGTCCAGGCGGCCAGGCACGCGCCGCGCGAGGTGCTCAAGCTGGCCCGCGAGTGGAGCCGTCCGGCGGTGCCCGCGCCGGTGCGAAAGTTCTATCCCCGGCTCGACGCGGTCGTCACCGCCATGGAGAGCACCGAAGCGGAGTGGACCGGGCTGCTGGACGGCGGGCCGGTCGTGCGCACCGTGCCCGACGCGCTGCCGAGCGGGCCGTGGCCGCGCTCCCGGATGGACAACCGCATCGTCGCGGCGGGCGGCCGGTGGGTGCCCGTCAAGGCGTACGACCGGCTGATCAGGGCGTTCGCCACGGTGGCCGACAAGCGGCCCGACTGGCGGCTGCGCCTGTACGGCGGCGGCCCCGAGGAGCGGCGGCTGCGCGGCCTGGTCAGCGAGCTCGACCTGCACAACCACGTCTACTTCATGGGCACGACGCCCGACCTGGCGGGGGAGTTCGCCAAGGCGTCGATCGTGGCCAACACCTCGCGCAGCGGCGACCTGGGCATGACCGTGCTGGAGGCCATGGGATGCGGGGTGCCGGTGGTGGCGTTCGAGGGGGCGCGGGGGCCGGCGGAGTTCGTGGCGACCGGCTACAACGGGGTGCTAGTGCCCGAGGTCGAGGGCGACCTGGAGCTGCTGGCCATGGCGTTGCTCGCGCTGATCGACGACGAGCGCAGGCGGCGCTCGCTGGCCGCCGGTGCGCTGGAGACGGCCGTCCGGCACTCCGCCGACGAGGTCGGCACGCAGTGGGAGAAGCTGATCTCCGAGCTCCGCTGACGTGATACGGGTTACGGGTATCGTGGTGGGCATGCATGGCTACACGGCGGACAAGCAGGCATACCTGACGCGGCTCAGGCGGATCGAGGGCCAGATCAGAGGCCTGCAGCGCATGGTCGACGAGGACGCCTACTGCATCGACATCCTCACCCAGGTGTCCGCTGCGACGCGCGCCCTGCAGGCGGTGGCCCTGGGCCTGCTGGAGGAGCACATCTCGCACTGCGTCGCGGACGCGATCAACAACGGCGGACCCGAGGCGGAGGCGAAGGTCAAGGAGGCCTCGGCCGCGATCGCGCGTCTCGTCCGTTCGTAGGAGAAGATCGCCTGACTGACTAGTCATCTGGGGTGAAGTGAACCATCCCCGAACGCGGTCCCGGACCCCTCAGGAGTCCGGGACCGAATGTGTTCATGATCTTTCAGTGACTTGCCGAAGTCCGCAATCCGAGCGCGTCGTCGAGCTCGTCCAAGGTCAGCCGCCGCTCGCTGATAGCGACAGCGGTAAGCACCTCGGCGTAGAGCGCAATCTCGTCCAACGCGACACGGTCGTGGACCCGAGAGTCCAGGTCGTCGTGCCCCACCGCGTCGTCCTTCCTTCCGCAGCCCACACCCTCTACGAGGTTACGGCGGAGGCCCCTTCGGGCGACATGGCCCATCGGAGTCATTCCTTTCGGCGTCACCCTGGCCCCACCGGGATCATTTCCCGAAGCAGAGATCACAATTCAGCGAATTGTGTGTTGCCTTGAGTGTTAGAACGATATGGGAGGAGTAAGGGTGAAATAACGGTATTAGTGGTTTACGGGTGGATGTCGTCGCGTTCGTGGACGATCCGGAGCACGAGCGCCGACTGACCCGCGAACCCGCGCTCCGGGACCCTCGCCCCGCTCACGCCGCGCCACGCCAGCCCGGCGGCGTAGGCGGCCCCCAGCACGGCCGCGGCGCTCGCCCGGTCGGGCGGCTCGATCTCGAACCCCGACACGACGGGCCGGCGCGGCATCCTCGACAGCGCCTCCCGCGCCTTCCTGGCCGCCGCCGGGACCGCGCTCACCCCCCAGCGCGTCTTGAACCCCCCGGCGGCCCCGACTCCACCGGGCGCCCCCACCGCGGGCGCCCCGACTCCGGTGGGGGCGCCGGCGCCGGAGGGCCGGCCGGCCCGGCTCGGGGTGCTCGCACCTGTGGGGTGACCCGAGCCGGGCGGTCGACCGGCACCCGCGGGATGGCCCGGTCCGGTGGGATGGCCCGCTCCGGTGCGGTCTCCGGCACCGGCACGGTCGCCCCCCGCGTCGGGGCGGCCGAGGTTGCCCGTCCGTGAGGGGTTGTCCGTTCCCGAGGGGTTGCCCGTCCGTGAGGGGTTGTCCGTTCCCGAGGGGTTGCCCGGCCACGAGGCGTTGCCCGGGCCCGTGGGGCGGCTCTCGGGGTGGCGGCTGTTCATGGGACGACCCGCTCCGGTGGCGGCGGCGGGGCCCGTGGGGGCCGTGAAGTGGCCGGTGGCGGGGATGGCCGGGCCGCCGGGCGGGTTGCGGCGCGGGGGGTGGCCCGTGCCCGTGGGGGTGTCCCAGTGGTGTGGGGGGAGGGGCTGGGCGGGACCGAGGACGGGGAAGCCGTCGGGCTGGGTGTGCTCGGCCGCCGAGGTGCCGGTGAGCCCGGCCCGGGACAGCTCGTCGTAGGCGTGTCCGAGCCGATGGTCGAGCAGCCCCGGCAGCAGCCCCCTGGAGTCGGACAGGTCCGCCAGCAGCGTCGCCGCGGCCCGCGCCGGGTCCGGGGTGAAGGACAGCGCCTCCACCAGGTCGTACACCGTGTGGCAGAAGTGCGCGCGGGGATCGGTCTCGGCCAGGACGGCCCGCCCCAGCCGGGGCGGGCAGCGCTCCAGCCACGCCTGCCGTACCTGCTCGTCGCCGCGCCGGGCGGCGGGCTCGTCCAGGCCCGGCCGGTTGAGCGCGGGCTCGACCATCGTGAGCAGCGCCAGCGCGCGCGGCCTGAAGCGGGCGTCGGCGAGCAGGATCTGGGCCGTGTCGGCCATCACGGCGGCCAGCCGCAGTGCCTCGCGGGGCCGGTCGGCGCGTATCCGTTCGGCGACGAGTCGGACGAGGTCGAGCAGCGGCGGGGCCGGCAGCCAGCGCACCCACTCGTCGCCGGGCAGCGGGCGGCGCAGGTACTCGCCGAAGATCGTGAGCAGCCGCTCGTTGCCATCGAAGGCGGGCGCGTACGCGCACCACATCACGGTCCCCCAGACGGCCGCGACCGTGCTCGGCACGTCACCCGCGAGGACCTCGTCGAAGGCGGTCAGCGGGAAGTCGAGTTCGGACCTGCGGCCGGCGGCGCGCAGGAGCACGCGGACCTGCTCGGTCACGTGGTCGGGCACGTCGGGGCCGACGAACGCCTGCGTCGAGCCCGGCTCGGCGGCGAAGTCGGGACCCTGGGGGATGAGGCGCGCCGGCAGCACCGCGGCGGCGTGCCCGGCGCGGCGCACGCGGGCGCCGCGGGGAGGCGGCGCCAGGTGCCAGCGCCCGTCGGCCGGGTCGTGCAGGTGCCAGCGGGCGTGCGCGCCGAACAGCCAGCGATCGCCGTCGGGCGTCACCAGGATCCTCGCCGCGATCATCTCGGCGCGCGCGGGCACGGGAAGCCGCTGCCAGCGCGGGTCCGTGACCAGCGCGCGGACCTCCGCTTCGGTGGCGGTGAACGCATCCCACGGGCGCACGGCGGCCATCGTACTTGCCGCGTGCGGGGCGGCGGCGAGCGTCTATCCGGCAGATCGTCCGTTATGGTGACAAATGGGCGGCATGTCGAGGGGTCCCGCCGCGCGGCGTCACGACAACGGTGTCGCCTGGCGGTGCCGGAGTGCCTTGGCCATGTAGGTGTCGGGTGTACGGGCGAAGGAGGCGCGGTCGTCGTCGGTCAGCTCTCGCACGATCCTGCCCGGGACCCCGGCCACGAGCACCCCGGCCGGGATCCTCTTGCCGGGTCCGACCAGGGCTCCGGCCGCGACGAGCGTGCCCGCTCCGATGCGCGCGCCGCCGAGCACGATCGCGCCGATGCCGATCAGCGCGCCACGTTCGACGTGGGCGCCGTGCACCATGGCCTTGTGGCCGAGGCTCACGCGAGACTCCAGGATCGCCGGCTCGCCGGGGTCGGCGTGCAGGCAGCACAGATCCTGTACGTTGCACTCCTCGTCGATCTCGATCCGCTCGTCGTCCCCCCGGAGAACGGAGCCGTACCAGATGCTCGACGCCCGGCCCACCCGTACGTTGCCGACCACGACGGTGCCGGGCGCTATGTACGCCTCGGGATGGATGTCCGGGGACGCTCCGCCGTCCAATGCTGCGATGTACACCCGTCACATCGTAATTCCCGCCCCAGGTCTGGCGTTCGGGTTGCGGACGTGGGCAGATGGCAGGAAAGTCGTTTCCTGACGTCTCGTTGCCAGACCCTCACAACCCGCAGTTTTCCCCCGCCTCACGCGAATCCTTAGGTACCCCCATGACAAACCAGCACGAGAGCATTTCCGCCCTGATGCAAGAGGACACCTTCGAGGTCGTCATGCGCGGCTACAACCGCCGCCAGGTCGACGAACACATGCTGCGCGCCCGCAACCAGATCCGCGATCTGGAGGAGCGGCTGGCCCGGGCGCTCGAACAGGCGGAGCAAGGTCGCCTGGAGCTGGCGGAGGCCAGGCGGCGCATGGTCGAGACGCCCCAGAACTACGAGGACCTCAGCCCCAGGCTCGCGCAGATCCTCAGGCTGGGCGAGGAGGAGGCGGCGGCCAAGCGGGAGGAGGCGGAGGCCGAGGCGGCCAGCGTGCGTGACGCTGCCATGTCCGAGGCCGACCGGGTCCTGACGTCCGCCCGCGAGACGGCCGACAACATCCTCACCTCCGCCCAGGCGGAGGCCGAGCGCCGGGTGAACGAGGCGACGGCGGCGGCCGAGCGGATGCTGGCGCAGGCGGGCGCCGACGCCGAGGAGAAGCTGGGCAGCGCGCGCCAGGAGGCCGAGGACACGCTGCGCGGGGCGAGCGCGGAGGCCGAGCGCATGGTGACGGTCGCCCAGCAGGAGTCCGAACGGCTGCGCGAGGCCGCCAACGCGGAGGCGGCGCACACCCTGTCCGCGGCCCGCCACGAGGCGGAGACGACGCTCACGGCCGCCCGGCAGCGCGTCGCCGCGCTCGACGAGCACGCCGGCCGGCGCGTCGAGTACCTGAGCAACACGCACAGCGAGGTCGTGCGCAGGCTCTCCGAGATCGGCTCGGTGCTGGGCGACCTGATGCACGCCGAGAACGCGGCCGGGCCGCTGGTGGTGGAGGCGGCCCTCCCGCCGCGGGAGATCGCGGCCCCGGAGGCCGGCGCGCAGGCCCAGGCCCAGGCCCAGGCCCAGGCCCAGGGGGGACAGGCTCAGGGGACAGACCGCGTGGAGGTGCACGAGCCTGACGCGTCCGGCGGGGCGCCGCGGGCGCTGGAGGCCGGGCAGGCCCCGGAGGCGGGGGATGTCTCGCCCGACGACGATGTACGGATCATCGTCGCGGACGAGCACGAGACCGTGACGGCGCCGGTGCGCCGCGAGATCTCCGACGACACCGACGTGAACATCGGCCGCCTCTCCGACGTGCCCAAGTAGCCCACTGGAGCGGAAGCCCCCGCCCCCGATCGGGTCGGAGGCTTCCGCGTCTGCGGCCCCGTCTTCGTGCGCCCGTCCTTCGCGGGGCCCGTCTTGCGCTCTGTTTTCCGGAGCCTGGATTCCCGGAGGCTCGCTGGGGGCCCGGTGCCGGGGCCGCCGAGACGCTGGACCCGGCACCGGGCTGCTCGTGCGCGCCTGCCGTCCCCCGGCCCGGGTGCGGGGCCGGTGCGGCGGCAGGCGCGTCAGGGCGAGTCGGGGCCGGTGCACCCCTCGCTCTCACCGGCCCCGCCCTCGTGCCCGTCGTTGCGGCCCTCCTGGTCGCGCAACTGCTCGCGCAGCGCGGCCGGGTCGTCCGCGTCGATGGTCATCGCGCATCCGGCGTCGCGCTGCGTGTCGCTGAGCGGATGGTGACGTGTCGCCCACCAGCGGCCCGCGTCGCTTCGCCAGATGGTCCACTGGGGAAACTCCCGGGCGATGTCGGCGAGGTGCCGGTCAAAGGACATCTGCTCATCCTTCCGGGGCCCCAGACGAGGTGCCATCTCCCTTGCAGGGTGCGGCACATCTCTAGAGATGTCTATGATCTCGGAAGACAGGTCAACCTATCGCTTGGCAACACCTTGACCTAAGCGTCGAAGTCGTACTGCAGGATGTACGCCGCGGAGTCGAGCACCATCTCGTTGTACTCGACGGGCCTGCCGCCCGCGGTGTAGGCGGTCCGGGCGACCACGATGACCGGTGTGCCACCCGGCAGGCCGAGCAGCTCGCTCTCCCTGGGGGCGGGCATCCGGGCGCGCACCTCCTCGGTGAAGTGCGCGGGAGCCACGCCGAGGTCGCCGAGCCTGGCGTAGACGCCGCCGGGGCCGGTCTCGGGTGTCGTGATGGCGCTGTCCTCGACCAGTTCGGCGGGGAAGAACGAGGTGGCGAGCTGCACCGGCCGCCCGTCCACCGAGTAGCGGCGGCGCCGGACCCACACCTCGGCGCCGTCGAGCACGCGGGCCACCTCGTCCGAGGCCCGCTCCCGTACGACCTCGACCTCGTCCACGGCGAACGGCCGGCCGCGCGTGTCGGCGTCCCAGATGGCGTTGCCCTCGCCCCACTGCTCCCGGGACAGCCGGCGCGAGCCGTGCCTGCGGATCGGCTTGAACAACCGGACGTACACGCCGGACCCGCGTTTGGGCACGGCGAGGCCCTCGTTGATGAGGACGGCGAGCGCCTGCCTGGCCGTGGCGCGGGCGATCGAGTAGTCGGACATCAGCGTGTTCTCGCCGGGCAACCGGTCCCCGTCGCGCAGTTCGCCGGAGAGGATCCGGGCGCGGAGGCCGTCGGCGATGCGTCGATAGATCGGAAGATCGTGGGGAACCGATTCAGACACGTTTGACCACCCTCTGTCACCAACCGGGTTTGGCGTCTCCAGAGAACTTGCCCCCTCTTGTCCACGATCGCACAGATACGGAGGTTGGTCCCGAGCTTTGTTTGAGCGGATCGTGCCCGTGTGGTGAAGGAAGCGGTGTTTCGCCGGACCGTTAACGCGGAACAGGTCGAGCCGGTATCCGGCCGGCCCACCAGCGGCGCGTAACCAGCGCGGCCAGCACCGCGCCCAGCGTGTTCACGAGCACGTCGTCCACCGAGGAATGGCGGCCGAGCCGCAGGGCGTACTGGAGGGTCTCCACCGTGACCGAGGCCAGGCAGGCGAGGGCCGCGACACGGGCCGGAGAGGCGAGGCGCGCACTGCGTACCGGCAGCAGCGCGCCGAGCGCCGCGAACACCAGGAGGTTGCCGCCCACCTGCACGAACACGGTCTGCCATGGCGCGTGAACGAGCGTGGCGAGGTCGGTGAACGGCACGAGACCGACTCCTGTCCGACCGCTCGACGGGGTGAGGATCATCCAGACCCAGGGCAGCGTGCCGGTCACGACGCCGACGTCGGCGAGCGCGGTGCGGGCGGGAGCGGGGTGCCCGGCACGGGCGCGGCGGCGGGCGAGCAGGAACACCGCCGCGGCCGCCAGGGGGAGTGCGAGGACGCCTGCGATGACGACATTTCCCCATAGCTCCCAGGTTTGCGTCACCGGATCATGATGGCGGCGGCCCGGGGGTACGGGAAGGTGGCCCCACGGATAGGGCCCCCTGCCGCCCGGTGGGGGGGTGCCGAGCCGATGGCAGGGCGGGGGTGGGCAGGCAGGGGCGTCCGGTGTGGCCGGCGATGGGTGGGCAGCGGGTGGTCAGCGGGTGGGAAGGTGGTGGTGCAGGAACGCGGTGGCCACCTCCCACGCCCGGGCGGCCGGCTCCGGCTGGTGGAACATCGGCGACTCGCTGTTGTGGAAGGCGTGCCCCGCCTCCTCCTCCACGTGCACCCGCACGTCGGCCCGGCCCGCCGCGGCGCTCTCCACCGCGGCCACCTGCTCGCGCGGGATGTACGGATCGCTCCCGCCGAAGACGAGCAGCAGCGGCGTGTCGATGCGCTCCATGAGCCCTGTCGCCTCCGGCACGGCCGAACCGTAGAAGGACAGCACGGCGGCCGTGCGGGCCTGGGTGGCCAGCATGTACGCCACCGACCCGCCCAGGCAGAACCCGAGCACCCCCAGCCCGCCCGTCACCTCGGGCAGTTCGCCGAGATGGGCCAGGGTGAGCACGCAGTCGGCCACACCCTGCGGCAGGTCGAAGCTGCCGGCCAGCTCGATCGCGGCGGCGGTGCCCTCGGGGGTGTGCTCGCCCACCCAGCCCGGGTGCAGCCGCCAGAACAGGTCGGGCGCGGCCACGACGTAGCCACGCGCCGCGAGGTCCTCGGCCACCTTCGCGATGTACGGTCCGACGCCGTAGATCTCCTGGATCAGCAGGATGCCGGGCCCGCTGCCGCCGTCGGGCAGCCAGAGGTGGACGTCGAAGGAGCCGTCGTGGGCTGTCACGTGATCGATGCGCTGCTGCATGGTGTCCAGGATGGCGGTCCGGGTACACGGTTGTCCCCGGCCCTCTGCCGTTCTATACCCGGACATGAGGGGAATCGGTCACGACCAGGGTGAGGAGCGGTCCGCATGTATGACGAATGGTCCGAGGCGGTCGACACACGCGGCCAGGCGGCCGACCGGCTGGCCGAGGCGGCCCGCTCCGGCAAGCCGTGCCCCCCGGTCCGCGACGTGATCAGCACGCCGCGCGACGCGTACGCCGTGCAGGAGATCAACGTGCGGCGGGCCCTGGAGGAGGGACGCAGACCGGTCGGCCGGAAGATCGGCGTCACCAACGCGCAGATCCAGCGGCAGCTCGGCATCGGCGAGCCGGACTTCGGCACGCTCTTCGCCGACATGGCCTTCCTCGACGGGCTGCCCGTGCCGGTGGAGCGGTTCCTGCAGCCGCGCGCCGAGGCGGAGATCGCGCTGGTGCTCGGCCGCGACCTGGTCGGCGGGCCGTTCACGGCGGCGGAGGTGATCAGGGCGGTGGAGTTCGCGCTGCCCGCGATCGAGATCGCCGACTCGCGCGTCGCCGACTGGGACATCTCGCTGGTCGACACGATCGCCGACAACGCCTCCGGCGGGGCGTTCGTGCTGGGCAACACCCCTGTCCCGCTGGCCGGGCTGGACCTGCGGCAGGCCGCGATGACGATGACGCGCGGCGAGCGGGAGGTGTCGGCGGGATCCGGCGCGGCCTGCATGGAGCACCCGCTCAACGCCGCCACCTGGCTGGCGACGGCACTGGGTCGCGGCGACCGGCCACTGCGGGCGGGCGAGGTCGTGCTGACCGGCGCGCTCGGCCCGGTGGTGCCCGTGGAGCCGGGCGACGTGTTCGAGGCGCGCATCGACGGGCTGGGGTCGGTGCGCGCGGTCTTCTCGGGATGAACGACCCTGTTTCCGACCGGTGAACGACACCACGGAGGAAGGAGCCACCGGATGCCGGATCGAGAGCACTGCCTGGCGCTGGACGCGGCGGACCCGCTGCGGGAGTTCAGGGACGAGTTCGTGCTGCCCGAGGGGATCGTCTACCTCGTGGGCAACTCGCTCGGCGCGCTGCCCCGCCGGACCGCGGAGCGGGTGCGGCAGGCGGTCGAGGACGAGTGGGGACGCGAACTCGTCGGCGGCTGGAACCACGCCGGCTGGTACACCCAGCCGCTGACCCTCGGCGACCGGCTGGCCCCGCTCATCGGCGCCGGCCCCGGACAGGTCGTGGTGGGCAACACCACCTCTGTCGCGATCCACCAGGCGGTCTCGGCGGCCCTGCGGCTGCGCCCGGACCGCCGCGTGATCGTCTCCGACGCGGCGAACTTCCCCACCGACCACTACATCGTGCAGGGACTGGCCAGGACGCTGGGCGGCTACGAGGTCCGCGACCTGGCCGAGGGCCGTTTCGACGACGCGGCCGTGGTGCTGCTGTCGGAGGTCGACTACCGCACCGGCGCGCGGCAGGACGTGCCCGAGGTCACGGCGCGGGTGCACGCGGCGGGCGCGCTGATCGTCTGGGACCTGTGCCACAGCGTGGGCGCGATGGAGGTGGACGTCTCCGGGGCCGACTTCGCTGTCGGCTGCACGTACAAGTACCTGAACGCCGGACCGGGCGCGCCGGCCTTCCTGTACGTCAACCCGCGCCACCTGGCCGACGCCGAGAACGCGCTGTCCGGCTGGAACGGGCACGCCGAGCCGTTCGCGTTCGAGCCGGACT
This sequence comes from Nonomuraea muscovyensis, assembly GCF_014207745.1. Taxonomy (NCBI): domain Bacteria; kingdom Bacillati; phylum Actinomycetota; class Actinomycetes; order Streptosporangiales; family Streptosporangiaceae; genus Nonomuraea; species Nonomuraea muscovyensis. Next base: position 2,310,140 of record NZ_JACHJB010000001.1, on the reverse strand, counting down.
ACCGGCCGGCCGAGGGGATCAGGCGGTTCGCGGTGGGCACCCCGCACGTGCTGTCGTTCGCGGCGCTGGACGCCGCGCTGGACATCTGGGAGCGGGTGCCGATGGCCCGGGTGCGGGCCAAGAGCATGGCGCTGACCTCGCTCTTCCTCGACCTGGTGGGCGACCGGCTGGAGGTCGCCTCGCCGCGCGAGCCGGAGCGGCGCGGCAGCCAGGTGAGCCTGCGCCACCCCGACGGCTACCCGGTGATGCGGGCGCTGATCGAGCGCGGCGTGCACGGCGACTTCCGGGCGCCGGACATCCTCCGCTTCGGTTTCGCGCCGCTCTACACGCGCTACGTGGACGTCCACGACGCCGCGGCGACGCTGGCCGAGGTGCTGGACAAGGAGCTGTGGCGGGACGAGCGGTACGCGCGGCGGCTGCCGGTCACCTGAGCGGGGGAGACCTCCCTCGCGAGAGTGAGGTGGAAGATCGCCTGCGTCGGCGATCCGGTGGGAGCGCGTGCTCGACAGGATGGGCACCACCCCGAAACCACCCCTTACCTGGAGATACGCCACCATGAAGCGCGCTCGCACCGCCGCCGCCGCCCTCGCACTCGCCGCCCTCGCCGGCACAGCGATGACCGGCCCCGCCCTCGCCGTGACGCCGGCGCACGCCGTGGCGGCCGACGTCCCGCCGATCGACGTGCCGCCGATCGACAAGGCGGCGCTGAAGCGGAGCATCGGGGACCTGCCCGCCGCCGACGCCACCGCGGCGGAGGTGCGCGTGGGCGGCTCGCGCGGCTCCTGGCACGGCGTCGCCGGCGTGACCGACCTGCGCACCGAGCGCCCGGCCCGGGAGGGGGTCAGGTTCCGGGCGGGCAGCGTCACCAAGATGTTCACCACGGCGGTCGTGCTCCAGCTCGTCGCCGAGGGCGAACTCTCGCTCGACGACACCGTCCAGAGCCGGCTGCCGGGTCTGCTGCCCGAGAGCTACCCGGACATCGCCGTGGGCCGGCTGCTCAACCACACCAGCGGCCTGCCGTCGCCCGACCTGCCCGCCGACCTGGAGCGGGTCTACGCCACCCGGTTCCAGAAGTGGACGCCGCGCCAGTACGTCGCCCTGGCCGTGCGCAACCCGATCGAGTTCACCCCCGGCACCGAGCAGCACTACGTGAACATCAACACCTTCGTCGCCGGCCTGCTGATCGAGAAGATCACCGGGCGGACGTACGAGCACGAGGTGACCACCAGGATCCTGCGCCCCGTCGGCATGCGCGACAGCTACCTGGCGGGCGACTCGGTCCGCATCCGCGGCCGGCACACCCACGGCTACCAGGTCGTCCCCGAGGGCTTCCGGAACGCCTTCCGGTACGGCGACGCCCACGTGGTCGACATGACCGAGATGAGCTCCACCTCCACATGGGCCTCCGGCGACCTCGTCTCGACCACCGCCGACCTGGAGAGGTTCGTCAAGGCCCTGTTCTCCGGCAGGGTCGTGCCCCCGGCCCAGTTGGAGGTCATGTTCACCGTGCCGCCCGTCAGGACGTACGGCAGCGGCGGGCCCGCGAGCCACACCTCCGGCATGACGCGGCTGACGCTGCCCGGCGGCGTGGTCGGCTACGGCAAGACGGGCGCCAGGTACGGCTTCGCCGCGGGCGTCGGCGCCACCCGCGACCTGAGCCGCACCCTCGTCTACACGGTCAACTCCACCGACGCCAAGGCCCAGGGGTCGAACAAGCGCACGCTCGGCGTGGTGCTGGCCGCGTTCGCCGACCGAGGCTAGTCCCTCTCGTCGAGCAGCTTGACCGCCCGCTTGGGGGCGATCACCCGGTAGCTCTCCTCAACCCAGTCGAGCAGCACCTCGACCGGCGGCAGCTCGGCGAGCAGCGGCACGGTGACCCATCCGGCCCGGCCCAGGCCGTAGCCGGTGGGCGCCGCTCCCTCGACGGTCAGCGCGTGGCCGTGGGCCTCCGACAGCAGCTTCACGCCGAACGACGGGTCCCACTTCTCGGTCGGCTCGTCCACGCCGAGGAAGAGGAACACCTTCTTGTTCACCTTGATGACGGTGTCGCCCCACGGATGGTCCTCGTGGGTCTCCGGCAGGCCCAGCGCGAACTCCCGCAGCCTCTCCCGCACCTCGTGCCAGTCGGTCATGCCTCTCCTCGGAACTCGGCCAGCTTGCCGTCGATCGTCTCCCTGATGCGGTCGCGGGCCTCCATTCGGGGCACCCCGGCCATCAGCAGCCGGTCGTAGTCGGTGTCCAGGTGGCGGATCGAGGCGACCACGGCCAGGGTGATCGCGTTCGCGTCGAGCGCCCGGCCCGCCGCGGTGCGGCCCACCCGGCCGCTGCCGCGCAGCCCGGCGTGGACGGCGATCTCCCGGGCCCGCTCGGCCGGGCAGCGGGGGAAGAGCCGGGCGATCTCGGCCGCCATCCGCTCCTGGAACTCCACGTCCTGGTCCGCCCGGCGGTCGCGGTCCCGCTCGCGGCGGCGCAGCCGCGCCTCCTCGTCGGCCAGGCAGCGCTCCTCGGCCGCCTCCAGCGCGCGTTCCTCCACCAGCAGTCCCTGGCGCTGGTAGACCTTGCGACGCCGGTTGAAGCGGACGACCACGGCCGCGAGGCCGCTCTCCTGCTTGGCCCGCCGGCTGAGAGCCGCGTCGCCCGACGGCAGGAACACCAGATGGTCCATGTCGGCGCAGGTCAGGCAGTGCGGGCGATCGTCTTCCATGATCAGGTAGGGGCCGGTGTCGGCGCAGGACGCGCACGTCCACGGCGCCAGCGGGGCCACGACCACCAGGTCGGGCGCCTTGCTCTGGCGTTCGGTGAGCTGCCGCGCCCGCGCCTCGCTCAGCGCGGGGGAGAGCCAGTGCGTGCGGAACGCCTCCTGCGGGTGCGCGGTGGTGAAGCGCAGCTCGCGCCGGTCGCGGCTGCCCGACACGTACGGGGTCTCGACCGGCCGCAGCCCCTTGGCCTCGGCCCAGTCACGCAGCAGACCGGCCGCCTGGACCAGGCGCTCGTCGTCTACCGCCGCCAGCTCGGCCAGGGTCGCGGCCCGGCCCTGCCGCCAGGTGTCGACATGGCGCGAGTGCAGCCACCGCAGCCCGGTCACCACGTCGATGAACGTCACGTACTTCCGGTTGGCCAGCGCGATCTCGGCCGCGTCGGCGACCCTGCGCGCCAGGTTCGGCTTGCTCACCCGCTCCAGTGTGCCGGACTCCGCACACGGGGAAGCGCGCACGGGGAAGCGCACACGGAGACGGCCTTGGCGCGCCGCGGGTGTCAGCGGGTGCGCCAAGGCCGTCCGGGCCGGATCAGATGATCAGCCGCAGTGTTCGAACGGGCTCGTGTACGTGGCGGAGCCGACCGAGCCGCCCCACTTCACGCACTTGCCGGGCGCCTTGGCGGTGACCGGTCCCGCGTAGTAGGCGAAGCTGCCCGAGTCGCTCTTCCGGCTCGACCCCTGCGGCTCCAGGAAGGCGCTGACCGCGCTGGGCTTGCCGAGCGAGATCTTCTTCAGCGTGGCCACGCAGTTGTAGCCGGTGGCGGTGTTGTACAGCAGGTACGCCGTGCCGGCGGTGCCCAGGGCCTGCGAGTCGACGACCTTGTAGCCGGAGCCGCAGACCTTCTCGGGGGTGTGCGGGTTGGTGCCGCCGCCACCGCCCGAGCCACCGGTCACGTAGCTCATGTACTTGGTCCAGTTCCAGTGCGGACCCGGGTCGGTGTGGTCCGCGCCGGGCACCCCGTTGTGGCCCACGATGTGGGTGCGGTCCTTCGGGATGCCGTACCTGTCGGCGATGTTGCGCGTCAGCGCGGCCGAGGCGCGGTACATCTGGTCGGTGAACCACGAGGCGTTGTCCACGTAGCCCTCGTGCTCGATGCCGACCGAGCGCCGGTTCCAGTTGCCCGCGTGGAAGGCGCGGTTCTTCTCGCGCACCATCTGCGTGATCTGGCCGTCGGAGGAGCGGATCACGTAGTGCGCGGAGGTGGGGTTCGGCCGGGGGCCGGTCTGGAACCACGAGATCGAGCCGGCGTAGGAGCCCTGCGTCACGTGGATGACGATCCGGTCGATCTTGTCGCTGGTCGGGCGGTTGGACACGGCGTAGTTGCTGCTGTGCGCCGCCTTCCAGAGCGCGCCCGGGTAGTCGGTCGCCGCCGCGAGCGTGCGCGGCTCGGCGTCGGCGTAGGTGCCGAGCTCCGGCTGCACGGCGCGCGGGGCGGTCCGCACACCGGCCGTCTCGACGCCGGCGGCGAGGACCTCGTACACGGCGTCGGCGTAGAGCTTGGCGGTGCTCTCGTCCGCGGCGTTGGCGTACGCGGCGACGGCGCCGTACCACTTGGCCGGGTCCTTGCGGGCGGCGGCGTCCAGCCCGAGCGCGTCGGCCCGGGCACGCAGCACCGCGGCGCCGCCGAGCACGTTGGCCGCGTCGTCGGACTTCAGCTCGGCGACCGGCTGCGAGGTGAGCTTGGCGGCCTCTTCGAGCGTCTTCGTCCTGGGGTTGCTCACCAGGTGCATGACGCCGTAGCCGCCGCTGGCGCTGGGCTCGCCGCTGTGGCCGTCGAGACGGGTCTCGGCGTAGCCCAGGGCGACGAGCAGGTCGAGCGGCACTTCAGAGCCGGCGGCGGCCTTGGTGAAGGCCTCGGCCAGGGGTGCCGCGGTGGACGTGGAGGAAGGGGAGGCGGTGGCGGCGTAGGCCACCTGCTGGCCGGACACGGCGATCAGTCCGGCGAGGGCGAGAGTTCTGAGTTTCATGATCCGCAATGCTCGAAGGGGCTGGTGTAGGTGCTGACGCCGGCCTTGCCGCCCCACTTCACGCACTTGCCGGGGGCCTTGGCGGTGACGGGCCCGGCGTAGTAGCCGTAGCTGCCGGAGTCCGTCTTACGGGCGCTGCCCTGCACCTCGAGGAAGGCGGCGGTGGTGGTGTTCGCACCGAGCGACTTGGCCTTGACCGTGGCCACGCAGTTGTTGCCGCTGGCGCTGCTGTAGAGCAGGTAGACGCGGCCGTCGCTGCCGAGGGCCTGCGAGTCGACCACCTTGTAGCCGGAGCCGCAGACCTTCTCGGGGGTGTGCGGGTTGGTGGGGGTGCCACCGCCGGAGCACTTGTTCTTCGAGGTCACGTTCCCGGCGGGGTAGGGGAACGTCTTGCCGTCGAAGACCGCGCGCTGGATGTTGGAGGGGTAGCCGCTGCCCTTGCGGACCTCGAAGTGCAGGTGCGGGGAGATGTTGTTGCCCGGCCTGCTGGTCTTGCCGACCGTGCCGATCTTCTGGCCCTGCGAGACCGTCTGGCCCGCGGAGACCGAGCGGCTGTTCAGGTGGGCGTAGTAGGTGACGTAGCCGCCACCGTGGTTGATCGTCACCAGGTTGCCGAAGCCGTTGACACTGCCCTGGTGGGCGGAGATGCCGACGGTGCCCGCGGCTGCGGCGACGACCGTGTCACCGAGGTCGGCGCCGGCCGTTGCGCCCCGGTTGAAGTCGAGTTCGTACGCCTTGTGCGCGCTGCTGGCACTGTTGTTGCCGTTCCAGGTCTGTCCACAGGGGAACGGCAACTGGAAGTTCGGAGCAGCCAGGAGTTGGGCGGGTGACTCCGTACCCGTGGGGGTCGGAGTCGGCGTCGCCGTCGCGGTGGCCGTGGGGGTCGGGGTGGGGGCGGGCGCGGGGTCCGCTGCCGCCGCCGTAGCCGTGGCCAGGCCGAATAACACTGCGCAACCGGCTACAAGCACTCCATTGAGCTTCATGTGGTGATCCTTTCCCGTGGGATCTCTGAGACAAGGGTCGGCATATGGCGCACAAGAAACGTCCAGACCCGATACAAAGAGCTCTCACGCCTCCAAAAGGAGCAGATGCGGTCATGACGGTCACTTTTCATGTGCTCGGGCCGCTGGAAGTCCGGTCATCGGGCCAGCCCGTCCGGATTTCCGGCAGGAAACCCCGCCTGTTGCTGGCCACGTTGCTGCTGGACACGGGCCGGGTGGTCGGCGCCGACCAACTCGTCGAGGTGCTCTGGCCGGAGCGCCCGCCCCGCTCGGCTCAGGCCAACGTGCGCACCTACGTCAGCTCGCTCAGGTCCGACCTCACGGGAGCCGGCGGCGAGCCCGCCGGCGGCCTGCTGCGGGGCGACGGCACCGGATACGCGATCGACGTCCCCGAGGGGGCGCTCGACCTGCACGTCTTCGAGGACCTGGTCGGGCAGGGCCGCCACGCCGACGCGCTGGCGCTGTGGCGCGGCTCCCCGCTGGCCGACCTGCCCGGCAGCCCCGTCTGGGACCGCCGCCTCGAACCCCTCCACGAAGTACGCCTCCGGGCCGCCGAGGAGGTGATCAGCCGCCGGATGGACCGCGGCGACCACGCGGGCGCCGTCACCGACCTGCGCGGCCTGCTGGCGGAGCACCCCTACCGCGAGGACCTGTGGGGGCGGCTCGTGCTGGCTCTGCACCGCGGGGGCCGGAAGGCCGAGGCGCTGCGGGCCTACGCCACGATCAGGAAGCAGCTCGTCGACGAGCTGGGCGTGGAACCGGGAGCGGAGCTGCGCGCGACGTACGAGGCGATCCTCGCCGACGAGGCGCCGCCCGCCGCGCCCCGGCAGCTTCCGCCCGACCTGCCCGACTTCACCGGCCGGGACGACGACCTCGCCCTGCTGGCCGAGCCGTTCCAGATCGCGGTCGTCTCCGGCCCGCCCGGGGCGGGCAAGTCGGCGCTGGCCGTACACGCCGGGCACGGCCTGCGCGACCGGTTCCCCGCCGGGCAGCTCTACCTCGACCTCGACGGGCGGGAGCCGACCGACGTCCTCGCCGAGGCGCTCAGGGCACTCGGCACCGAGACCCCGCCGCCCACGCTGCGCGAGCGCTCGGCGCTGTTCAGGTCGCTGCTGGCGGAGCGGCCCATGCTCGTCCTGCTGGACGACGCGCTCGACGCGGCGCAGGTGCGCCCCTTGTTACCCGGCAACGACAGCGCCGTCATGGTGACCAGCCGGCGCCGCATCACCCAGCTCCCCGGCGCCATGCACGTCCACCTGGGCGAGCTGACCGAGGACGACGCGATGCGGCTGTTCACCAGGATCGTCGGCGCCGACCGGGTGGCCCGCGAGCAGGAGGACGCCCGGGCCATCGTCGAGGTGTGCGGCAGGCTGCCGCTGGCCGTCCGCAGCGCGGGCGCGCGGCTGGCCGGGCGGCCCGGCTGGTCCCTCGCCGTGCTGAGGCAGCGGCTGGAGGACGACCGGCTCAGCGAGCTCACCGAGGTACGCGACAGCCTCGACCGCAGCTACCGCCACCTGACCGACGAGGCCGCCCGCACACTCGGCACGTTCGGCCAGTTCGGCGCGCTCGCCCAGCCCGGCTGGGTGGTGGACGCCGCGCTCGACCGTCACCGGGCCGATGACGTCACCGACCTCCTGGTGGACGTCAGCCTGCTGGAGCTGGTCGGCACCGACCCCGTCGGCCAGCCGCGCTACCGGGTGCCCGACCTGGTCCGCCGGCACGCCCTCGAACGCGGCCCCGACCGCGCCGGGCTCGCCAGGGTGCTGGCCGCCTGGACCGCGACCACCGAGCACGCCATGGGCCGGTTACCCACCACCGTCTTCAGCCTCACCGCGCCCCGCACCCCGCGCTGGCAGTTACCCAGGCAGACCCTGGACCGCCTGACCTCCGATCCGCTCGGCTGGTTCGAGGCCGAGCACGACTCGCTGGTCGGCGCCGTCGGCGTCGCGGCCGGGGCCGGCCTGGCCGAGTCGGCGTGGGGCCTGGCCGCCGCCATGGTCCCGTACCTCGACCTGCACTGCCTGCTCGACACCTGGAAGCGCACCCACACCCTCGCCCTGGACGCCGCGCGCGTCGCCGGCGACACGTACGGCGAGGCCGCCATGCTGCGGGGCCTCGCGCAGGTGGCGCTCTACCAGGACCGCTACGACGACGCGGCGGAGGGCTTCACCCGGGCCCGGCAGCTCTTCCACGACCTCGGCGACCTGCGGGCCGAGGCGACCTCCATCTGCGGGCTCGGCGCGGTCAGCCAGTTCCGCGGCAGGCACCCGCAGTCGCTCGGCCACTTCAGGCGCGCCCTCGCCATGTTCCTGACCGCGGGCGACCCCCAGGGCGAGGCGTTCACCCGGCAGGCCATCGGCCGCGTCTGTCTCAAGGCCGGCGACTACGCCCAGGCCGACGCCTCGCTCCGGCAGGCGATGCGGCTGGCCCAGGAGCTCGGCGACGCGCACCGCGAAGGCTGCGTCTGCCTGCAGATGGGGCAGCTCCACCAGGCCATGTCCTTCCACCGGCACGCCCTGGACATCTTCGAGTCGCTCGGCGACCGGCACTGCGGCGCCTACGCCCTGCAGAGCCTGGCCGGGTTGCAGGTGGCGCGCGGCCAGCTTGCCGGGGCCTCGGCTCGCCTCGAACGGTCGCTGGTGGTCTTCCGCGAGCTGGGCGACCGCAGCGGCGAGGCGTCCACCACCCAGATGCTGGGCGAGCTGCACCGTACGGCCGGGCGCACCGTTCTGGCGCTCAACTACCTCCAGCACGCCGGCGCGCTGCGGCGCGAACTCCCGGCGTAGGCGCCCGGCCGGTCAGGCGGCCTGCGACGGCCAGGTCTGCGGGCTCATGATCCGGACACGATGCGGCGGACCAGCCGCCTGAGCCGCGACTGCTGGGGAATCCCCTGGAGGGCGTCGAGCGCCTCCGCCGCGGTCGGCCGCTTGACCGGCGAGTGGTCGAGCATCTGGCGCACCACGTCGGGCACGTCGGGGCCGTGGGCGTCGGCGCTGGCCGGCAGCTCACCGGTGAGGAGCTGGTAGGCGATCACCCCGGCCGCGTAGACGTCGGAGGCGGCGGTCATCCGGTCGGGCCGGTCGTTGCACTCGGGGGCGACGTAGTGGGCGTCGAGCACGTTGGTCAGCTCGTGGGCGACCGTGAAGTTGCGCGGCCCCGGCTTGGCGTAGTCGAACCCGGTCAGCACCGCGTGCCCGTCGTCGGTCACCAGCACGCAGGCGGGGGTCAGGGCGCGGTGCATGACGCCGTGGGCGTGGGCGTGGGCCAGGCCGCGCAGCAGGTCCTGGATCACGCCGAGGCGCGCGCCCTTGCCCAGGCTCAGGTGGAGCGCCTCGCCGTGCACGTCGTCGAGCACGAGCACGAACCGGCTCTCGTCGTCGATGGCGAAGAAGTCGCGCGAGCGCACCAGGCACGGATGCGGGGGGATGCGGGCCAGCGTCTGGTAGGCGTTGGCGATGCGCTGCCGCTCGGCGGCCCGCGACTCCTCGTCGGCGAGCGGGTCGGCCTGGTAGACGCGCAGCAACACGGTCTCGCTGCCCGGCAGCGTGGCGTTGAAGGCGCGGTACTCGGTCACCCGCGCGTCGCCGCCGAGCTGCTCCTCGACCTCCCAGTTGCCGAAGCGCGGCGGGGCGGTGCTGCGCCGCACGGTCTGGTTGAGCGCGTCGAGGATCTTGGTGAGGTACGGGCTGATGTCGGGGCTGCACCCGCGTCTGATGCGCGACACGTCGCTCAGCGTGGCGACCAGACGGGGCAGGTCGGTCACGTTGGGCCGGTCGCGCCCGGCCGGGTCGACCAGCACGGCGTCGGGCGAGGTCAGCACGACGAGGTTGTCGACGTAAACCCGCTCAAGCTGGGTCGCCCTGGACACCAGCAGGCCCTTCAGCGCCTTGGCGGTGCCGCGCAGCTTGGTCACGGGGGAGCCGAACGCCTCGCGGCGCGGCGGGAACCACCGCGAGCCCGACACCTCGATGCGCCCGCGGGTGCCCTTGACGTCGATGACCACCAGGGAGTGGCCGGTCAGCACGATCAGGTCGACCTCGAAGACGTCATGGCCGCGGGGCACCTCGACGTTGTGCAGCAGCAGCCAGTCGGCGGGCGCGTGGTCGCGGAGGTAGGCGATCACCCGCCGCTCCGCGTCGTTGACCGGCTGCCCCCCGCCGACGATCTCTGCCATGCCCCTATCCTCGCACGTCCCCGTATTGACAACATGTTGTCGTTGTGACAAGATACTGTCATGAACACGACGAAGAAGCCGGTCCACCTCGCCGTCTACGACACCATGGCCGACTGGGAGGCCGGGCACGCGATCGCCCACCTCCGCAGCGGACGCTTCCACCGCGAGCCGGGAGGCTACGAGATCGTCACGGTCGCGCTGACGGCCGAGCCGATCACCACCATGGGCGGGATGCGCGTGACCCCCGACATCACGCTCGACCGCCTCGCCCCCGAGGCCAGCGCGCTGCTCATCCTGCCCGGCGCCGACCTGTGGGACGCGGGCGACTCGCTCGCGCCGTTCGCCCGCGCCGCCCGGACCTTCCTCGACGCGGGCGTCCCGGTCGCCGCGATCTGCGGCGCCACCGCCGGGCTGGCCCGCGAGGGGCTGCTCGACGACCGCGACCACACCAGCGCCGTGGTGCAGTATCTGGAGGCGCAGGAGGGCTACGCCGGGGCCAAGCGCTACCGCGACGAGGACGCGGTGACCGACGGCGACCTGATCACCGCCGGGCCCACGGAGCCGGTGGCCTTCGCCCGTGAGATCCTGGGCCGCCTCGACGTCTACCGGCCCGAGGTCCTCGACGCCTGGTTCCGGCTGTTCAGCAGGAGCGACGCCTCGGCGTACGAGGTGTTGATGAATGCATGAGCGAGTCGGCTGACCTGCTCTCGGCCACCGCGTTGACCGTCTTCCGGCTGAACGGCCAGTTCCTCGAGGTGTCGGAGAGGCTGGCCGGGCCGGCCGGGCTGACGGCGGCCTGGTGGCAGGTGCTCGGCGCGGTGCTGCGCGAGCCGAGGCCCGTCGCGGGGATCGCCCGGACCATGGGCATGACCCGCCAGGGCGTGCAGCGGGTCGCTGACCTGCTGGTGGAGAAGGGGTTGGCCGAATACCGGCCCAACCCCGCCCACCGGCGGGCCAAGCTCCTGCAACCCACGGCGGCCGGGCGTGAGGCGATCGCCGAGATCGTCCCGGGGCACCGGGCCTTCGCCGACCGGCTCGTCGCGGAGCTGGGCGTGGAGGGGGTCCGCGATTGCCTCGACGCCCTCCAGCGCCTGTCCGGCGCCCTGGCCCGCCTCGACGAGACCGTGCACGAACAGGCGTGACCTCCGGCTGGGAAAAGCGGCGCGCGCCTTGACGCTTTCCGGCGGCACGCGCCCCGGCCGGGGTGATACGCGGACCGATGTTTTTCGCCGGGGCTGCCCACCTGAAGGCGGCGGCCAAGTTTAGGGTGATCATCTCCAAACGGAGCAGCCGCCTCGCCGGGTCATTCTGTATATGAAGCGAGTTCGTGTGCCGTGCGAAACCGTGTGCCAAGAAAACGAGGCGGCTCCTTGACCCCGGCGAGGCTTTCTTGGGTTGCGGCGCCCGCATGTGGTTGGGGATTGTTATTGGCGGCACCTTACAGCCCTGCGCAATCGACTATGGCGCCGCCAATTGTGCGCCGATCCACGGAGGAAAACAAACATGATCCGTCGTATTCTTGTCGGTGCTGCAATCGCGGGCGCCGCGTTCGGCTTCTCGGCCACCGCCGCCTCCGCCGACTCCGCACCGTTCAACAGCGGCAACAGCGTGCTCAGCCAGTTCAGCGCGCTCGACAACCTGACCGCGGCGAACAACGTCCTCAACGACTCGGTGCAGGACGTGTACGTGCTCAACATCACCCGCGCCTCCGAGCTCAACGTCACCGCGCTGACCAACGGCTGACGCCACCCATGGGCGCGGACGCGAAGTCTCCTCCGGCGGTCCGCCGGTCACCTGCCGGCCGGCTGCCGGACGCCATCTCCTTCGCGGTCCGGCGCCCAGTGAACGCACATCGCGACGACCGTGGATTCTCGCGAGGCCACGGTTTCCGCCCGTTCGCGGGCGTGATGCGCGGGCGGCCCGGGACACTCACCCGCTCAAGCGGGCCGTCCCGGGCCGCTGGTCTGCGGCGGGTTGCTGGCCTGCGGCGGGCTGCTGGTCCGCGGCGGGTTGCTGGTCCGGGCCGGGGCGGACCACTCCCATGAGGTCCGGTCGCTCCAGCGGGGCGAGGCGGACGACCTCCCCGGTGAACGGCGCGGCCACCACGCGTTCCCCGTCGACGGCCAGGCCCACGTGCTCCGGTCCGGGCCGCTTGGGCTTGCTGTCGTAGAACACCAGGTCACCCGGCCGCACGCGCTCCCTGGGCACCCGGGTGCCCGAACGCCACTGCTCGGACGTGGTGGAGCCGATGGGCACCCCCGCCCCGGCCCACGCGTACTCGGTCAGGCCCGAGCAGTCGAAGCCCTTGGTCCTGCTGCCTCGCCCGATGCCGTATCCGGGGCCCTGCGGGCCGCCGCCGCCCCACGAGTACGGGACGCCCAGCATGCCCAGCGCGGCCCGCGCCGCCACGGCTCCCGGCTGCCGCCCACGCACCACCACGCCCTGCAGACCCGCGGCCGCCTCCACCGGCCGGGCCACGGCCCCGCCCACCGGCACGGACTGCTCCGTGCCCATCGGCTCTCCCGAGGTGGGCGCTCTCCGCGTCTCCATCGGTTCTCCCGCCGTCACCGGTTTCCGCGTCCCCGCCGGGTTCGCCGCGTCGCCGGTCTCGGGCTTCCGGGTGCCGGCGGCCGCCGCGCGTCCCGTCACGGGCGGGCGTCGCCGCTCCCCATCGGCCGCCGCCCTTTCGCGCAGCTTCGCGGCACCGGCCGCCGCGTGGCCAGGCTTTCCGCCACCGGCCGCCGCCCTTTCGCGCGGCTTCCCGTGACCGGCTGTCGCGTGGCGCGGCTTCCCGTGACCGGCTGTCGCGTGGCGCGCGTCACCGCCCGCAGCCCGGCGCCGCGTCCCGGCGGTGCGCGTCCCTTCCTGCCGACGTGCGCCGGTGACCGTCTCCCGGCGCTGTCCGCCGCCGGTGACCGCTCCCCGGAGGTGCCTGCCGCCGCCGGCCGGGTGCGTGCGGGCGGGTCCGGGCGTGCTCCCGCGCCCGTCGTGGCCCTTCGGAGGCCGGCCCGGCGCGGGCTCGCGGACCGGCGGCTTCCCGGCGGCCGTACAGGCGACGCATGACGGGCGGATGATGTTCGCGGCATGCGCAGGTATGCAATTCATGGTGATCAGCATTACGCAGGTTCCGCTTGTCACCGCCTTCAGGAGAAGCGTCCGTATTCGGTCCATGGCATATTCAGCGCTCCCTTGCTCGTTTCCGCGTCGCACCTCCTCGTCGACGCTGTCCCAGACCTCCCGCCGGGAGTATTCCTCCTGCTGTATGGGGATAAAACGCCCTTTGATCAGGCCGGTAGCGCATATGACGATAAGCTGAAAAATAGCCGCCGATACCCACCGGCCAAGCCTGGAGTAATCGAGATATATCAGGACAACACAGCATCAAGTGCCAAGCGATTGAGGCCCGTATTTGACTCCGACTTAGCGAATTTCGGTTGCGGTGGCAGGCCGGGGCGCGGGATCTTTATTCGGCCCTCGCAGACCTGTGAGGGTGATCCAGATGAAGCGCAAACCCCCTCCGCGCGGAATCCCCAACAAAGGAGAAGTTAAAATGATGCGTCGCATTCTCGTCGGTGCAGCCATCGCCGGCTTCGCGTTCGGTATCTCGGCCACTGCCGCCTCTGCCGACGCGAACCCCGCCCCGGTCAAGAGGACGTCCGACTGCGTCACCAAGCCCGCCGTCACCACCGACGTGTGCGCGGTCAAGCCGGTCATCAGCGCGACCAACTGCGTCGCCAAGCCGGTCGTCACCACGACCAACTGCGTCATCGCCAAGCCCGCCGTCGCCGCGCCCGTCGCCACCAGCTCCATCAGCGCGACCTGGTGCGAGGCCAAGTCGACCATCACCACCACCCAGTGCGTGGTGCGCCCCGTCGGCTCCTCCGGCGCGGTCAACACCGGCAACCAGATCGGCAGCCAGTGGTCGGCCCTCAGCGGCGCGAGCCTGCTGAACGGCGTGGCCAACAACTCGGTCAAGAACGTCCACGTGCTCAACGTCGACAAGCTGTCGAAGATCGACGTCTCCGCGCTGAACAACCAGGGCGCCGCCTCCGGTCTGGCCACCCAGGGCATCGTCTGCGCCGACCCCTGCTGAACGACCGGCAGACCCGGACGGCCCGGGGAGGCAGCGGCCTCCCGCGCGTCCATCCGCGCGGCACGTGACGCGGTCAGGTGACCGTGGTGCCCCGTGCGGACGGCCCTGGCCGGACCGGCGCCCGTGCTCGCCGAGCGCGGATCGGTGTGGAGCAGGCGGCCACTCGGACGACGGCGGCACCCGCGTGATGGCGGCGGTGCCCCCGGAGGGATCGAGCGGCCGTGCCGGTGGACTGTGCACACCCACCGGTGACCACACCGCATCCGTCCGACGACGAGCCGGAGGCCGGCGCTGACCAGCGCCCCAGGAGTCCCGACCGCGAGCCGGCAGGGTGACGGCGACGGGCGACCGGTGTCCAGACGTGGACACCGGAAAAGGAGCCGTCGCCCCGGCGCGGGATGACGACATGACCGCCGGTGGGTGCGGGCGTGAGATGGCGGCCCGCAAGGGACGCCCGCCCCCTGACCGGCGGACATCACCGCCAACGTGAGTGCGGCGGCCCCAGGCCGTCCGCGGCGACGAGCACGACGGGCGGCGGTGATGGCGATGCCGGCACCGGCACCGGGTCCAGGCTCGGGTGCGACACCTGGGTCACGACGGTCGATCAGGAAAGTCCGTACGGCCCGCGGCGCCCGGCGGGGATCGAGGTCCTCCTCGACCCCCGCCGGGCGTTCCGGCTATTACCCCACGGACCCTGATACCACGTCTTTAGCCTGCATATCACTTATGAAAAGACATTTCAGATAATCTGGTTCCGGGTCCTCGTCATGCGACGGCGGTCACCCTCCGTCCGAGGCAGCGGCGCCGGCTGTCCGGCGGCAACCCCCGCGCGTGGGAGAGGGGGTGAGCCGATGGGCGGCACGGACATGACCGAACGCCTGCTCTACGCCGACAAGCTGGTCCGGATCTTTCTGCGGGCCGGCGAGGACGGTCCCCTGCTGGTGCTCGCCGGCGAGGTGGACGTCACCAACAGCCAGGCGCTGGCCCGGACGCTGGAACGCTGCCGCCCCCGTGGCCGTCACGTGACCGTCGACACGGGCGCGCTCACCTTCGTCGACGTCTCCGGCCTGCGGGTGCTGCTCCTGCCCACGGTGCCCGCCGCGCAACGATGGGTACGCCTGCGCAACGTCACCCCGAACCAGGAGCGGGTCATCCGGCTGCTGGGCTGGCGCGAGGAGCCGCAGCCGCATCAGCGCCCGGCGAGGAGCGCCGCCGAGGTGCCGAGACCGGTCGGCCCGCCGGGCAACGGGCGAGGCGGGCGGTGGTGGCGGAGCAGGGACGCCTCGTCGTAGCGGCGGCACTCCCGGTGCCACACCAGGATGCCGGACATCCAGTTCTGCAGCTCCTCGACGTAACCGCGCAGCACCCGGCGCGCCTCCTCGTCCAGGCCCGCGTCGTCGTACAGGACCGGCAGCTCGTGCTCGGCCACGTGCTGGAACTGGCGCATCCGCGACGTGAGCAGGTCGTTGACCACGGCGAGCGCCGTGGGGTAGTCGCAGCCGAAGAAGGTCTGCACGACCAGCACCACGTTGTGCACCTCGCCCTCGAACTCCACCTCCTTCTGGTACGAGAACACGTCGTTGAGCAGGGCGGCGTAGTCCATGGCGGAGTTCTCCAGCGACCGCATCGGCCCGCTCTCGTAGATCTCCGGCGGCACCCGGTTGCCGTGGGCCAGGCGGCACAGGCTCATCGTCAGCTCCGAGCCGAACGTCATCCGCCGCATCTCGACGTAGTCGACCGGGTCGGGCACGCGGTGCTCGATCTGGTTGACCAGCTCCCACAGCCAGCTCTCGACCATGTCCTCGACGGCCTTGCGGAAGGCGCGGCGCGCGGCGGGCCGCATCGCGCCGGCCGTACGTGTCCACAGGTCGGCGAGGCTGCGCTCCAACGCGGTGACCGGCTGGGCGGTGACCGGGCCGTCCAGCGGCATGAACGCCGGCAGCCGGTCGACGGCGGCCTTGGCGGCGGGCAGGTTGCGGGCGCGGCCGTAGACGACGGGGAAGTAGTCGTCGCCGTAGGTGCCCCAGGCCAGCCAGGCCGACGACAGGCCGAGCTGTTCGAGGGAGGCGTCCGGATGGATGCCCGCCGCGCACAGCGGCAGGTCGTAGTCGAGCAGCTTCTCCTCGTCCCACACGGCGGACCCGGCGACGCCCGGCTGGGCTTCGAGGATGCCCATCGCGTGCGCCCAGGCGACGACGTCGGCCCGCGCCGCGTCGAGGTGCGGCGAGAGTTTCGGCGTGAACGGCATGCACAGGTCGGGGATCACCGACGGCCCGACCCGCTGGTGCGGCACGTGGGTGCGGGCACGCACCCGCTGCGGGCCGACAAGCCCGGTGATCGACCCCATGCCCAGCCCGCCGCCGCGGTCGGCGCGCTCGTTCATGTAGCGGCTGGAGCGCAGGTGCCACTCGTGACCGCCCGACTGCCAGTCCTGCAGCCCCTTCACGTACGCGAGCACGCCTGCGCAGGCCAGCGGGTCGAGGGCGTGCTCCACGAACAGCGGCCCCAGCTCGGTGGCGACGGTGTGCTCGAACTGCTGGAGCCGGGAGGTGAGCAGGTCGTTGACGGCGTCGGCGGCCTCCTGCGTTGTGCAGCCGAAGAACGTCTCCAGGACCAGCACCCCGTTGCTCAGCTCGCCCTCGTCCTCCACCTCGCGCTGGTAGGAGAACAGGTCGTTGCGCAGGTGCACCCCGTCGGAGAACGTGTCACGCAGCACCCGCAACGGCCGGGAGCCGGCGACCCGCTCGGGCACCTCGGCGCCGACCGCGTGCTCCACCAGGGCGGCCGACCACGGCGCGCCGCCGACCTTGCGGCGCATCTCGATGTACTCGACCGGGTTGGGCACCCGGTGGGCGTTGATGTTGGACAGCTCCCAGAGCGACTCGTTCAGCAGGTTGCGGGTCGTCTCCGCGAACCTGGCCCGCCAGTCACGTGACCGGCCGGGCACGGTGCGCGCCCACAGGTCGGCCAGGCCCGCCTCCACCGGGTTGGCGGGCTCGGGGAAGCCGCCGGCCAGGTCCATGGGCATGAACGCCGCGAGCCGTTCGAGGTGGTCGCGCCCGCCCCGCCGGTCGCCGGTCCGCTTGTACAGCTCCAGGAAGTGGTCGTCGAAGAAGAACACCCACACGTACCAGTCGGTGATCAGACCCAGCATGGTCGCGTCGCAGTCGGGATGGGTGTACGCGCACAGCAGGGCGTAGTCGTGGGAGTCGAGGTCACGCTGGTCCCAGATGCCCGACCCCTCCAGCATGCCCATGTCGCGGGCCCACTGCCGGGAGTGGCTCCTGGCCTCCTCCACGTGGGGGTTGAGCCGCGCCGGGTACGGCAGGTAGAAGTCGGGGAGCTCGAACGGCTGGTCGGTCATGGGGTCACTCCGGGGTCGCAGAGCTCGACGTCGTCGAGCACGCCGAGGGCGTCGGGCACCAGCACGGCGGCCGAGTAGTACGCGCTGACCAGGTAGGAGGCGACGGCCCGCGCGTCGATGCCGGTGCTGCGCACGCTCAGGCCGGGCTCCCGCTCACCCGGGACGCCGGTCTGACGCAGGCCGACCACGCCCTGGTCGGCCTCGCCGGTGCGCAGCACGAGGATCGACGTGGTGCCGTGGCGGGAGATCGGGATCTTGTCGCACGGCAGGATCGGCACGCCCCGCCAGGCGGGCACCATGCGTCCGTCCACCTCGACCGGCTCGGGGTGGACGCCCCCGCGGTTGCACTGGCGGCCGAACGCGGCGATCGCGGCCGGGTGGGCGAGGAAGTAGCGCGACTTCTTCCTGCGGCACAGCAGCTCGTCGAGGTCGTCGGGGGTGGGCGGGCCGGTGCGCGTGGTGACGCGCTGGCGCGGGTCGGCGTTGTGCAGCAGGCCGAAGTCGCGGTTGTTGACCAGCTCGCGCTCCTGCGCCTCGCGCACCGCCTCGATCGTCAGCCGGAGCTGCTCGCCGGTCTGGTCCATGGGGTCGCTGAACAGGTCGGCGACCCGGGTGTGCACGCGCAGCACCGCCTGGGAGACGCTCAGCGGGTACTCGCGGGGGCCGGGGTCGTAGTCGGCGAACGTGCCCGGCAGGGTGGGCTCACCGGTGTGGCCCGCGGCCACCTCGATCGCGGCCTCGCCGTGCCTGGTGAGCGGTCTGGCCGGCCGGGCCTGGTGGCGGGCGAGCCGCGCCTCCAGCGACGGCGACCGGCCCGCCACCGTGCGGAACGCGGCCCACGGCAGGAACAGCACCGCGCAGGTGGTGGTGGCGGCCAGCAGCGTGACCGGCCACCGCCCGCCCGGCTGAGGCAGCCCGTCCCCAGGCCCGTCCTCGCGCCCGTCCTCGCGCCCGTCCCCGCGTCCGTCCCCGCGCCCGTCCCCGGGCCCGTCGCGGGGCGCCAGGAGGTCCGCGCCGGCGTGGTCGCCGGTGGACAGCGTCGCCCGCACGACGCTGTTGCCGTACGCGCCCGCCTGGCGCACGGTCACCTTGCCGTGCGCCACGAGCAGCAGCCCCTCGGCCGGGTCGCCCGCCCGCACGATCACCTCGCCGGAGGTGTAGTCGCGCTGCTCGAACAGTCCGGCCAGGGTCTCCAGCACGGGCACATCGGTGTACCCGTGCAGCGGCGGCAGCTCGGCGAGGGACGGCGGGATCACCCGGAACCGCGCGCCCGCCCCGGTGAAGCTCACCCGCCCGCCGCCCACCGGGTAGGTGAGCCTGCGGTTGACCCGGTAGGTGCCGCCGGGCACGTCCACCCACGGGAGCACCCGCAGCAGCCAGCGCGGGGAGATCTCGCTCGTCTGCGGGACCGACTTGGTCGTCGTGGCGAGCGTGCGCGCCGCCGCCGTGTCCAGGCTCAGCCGCTGATCCCGTTCCGTCAACCGGAACACCACCCTCTCGACCGGACCGGTGCCGTCAGTTGTCGCGGCCGAGCTCGACGTCCTCCAGGACGGCGAGCGCGTCGGGCACCAGCACGGCGGCCGAGTAGTAGGCGCTGACCAGGTAGGAGATGACCGCCTTCTCGTTGACGTTCATGAACCTGACCGACAGGCTCGGCTGGTACTCGTCGGGGATGCCCGTCTGGTGCAGGCCGACGACGCCCTGGTTGTCCTGGCCGACGCGCATCAGCATGATCGAGCTCGTCCGGGTCTCCGTGACCGGGATCTTGTTGCACGGGAAGATCGGCACCCCGCGCCAGGCCGGCACCCGGTGCCCGTTGACCTCGCTGGACTGGGGGTAGAGACCGCGCTTGGAGCACTCCCTGCCGAACGCCGCGATCGCCTGCGGGTGGGCCAGGAAGAAGGCGGGCTCCTTCCACACCTTGGCCAGCAGGTCGTCGAGGTCGTCGGGGGTGGGCGGGCCGGTGCGGGTGCGGATGCGCTGGCCGAAGTCGGCGTTGTGCAGCAGCCCGAATTCGCGGCTGTTGACCAGCTCGTGCTCCTGGCGCTCGCGCAGCGCCTCGATCGTGAGCCGGAGCTGCTGGTCGAGCTGGCTCATCGGCTGGTTGTACAGGTCGGAGACCCGGGTGTGCACGCGCAGGATCGTCTGGGCGACGCTCAGCTCGTACTCGCGCGGGCTCAGCTCGTAGTCGACGAACGTGCCGGGCAGCGTCGGCTCGCCGGTGTGGCCGGACGACAGCTCGATCGCGGCCTCGCCGTAGTCGTTGCTCGCCCGCGCCTGGCGGGCCTGGATGCCGTCGAGGTGCTCGCGCAGCGCCGCCGACTGCTCCAGCACCTGGCGGAAGTCGTGCTGCGACAGGGTGAGCACGGTGCACGCGGTCGTGGTCCTGGCGGTGAAGCCGTAGCGACCGGCGCCGGTCAGCAACTGCTCGCCCAGGTGATCGCCGTCGGCCAGCACGCCGAGGCTCTGCTCGTCGCCGTAGGCGCCGTGACCCGTCTGGACCACCCGGCCGTGGGCGATGAGGACGAGCTGGTCGATCGGGGTGTCCTCGGTGACGATCGCCTGGCCGGGCTCGTACTCGCGCTGCGTGAAGCGCTCGGCCAACGCCTCCAGCACCTCCATGTCACCGAAGCCGCGCAGCGGCGCCAGCTCGGTCAGCTCGGCGGGGATGACCCGCACCTCGGCCCCGGTCGTGGAGAACGTGATCCGGCCGTCGCCCAGGGTGTAGGTGAGCCGCCGGTTGACCCGGAACACGCCTCCGGCGGTCTGCACCCACGGCAGCAGCTTCAGCAGCCACCGCGAGGTGATCTCCTGCATCTGCGGAGCGGTCTTGGTGGTCGTCGCCAGGTTGCGTGCCGCCTCGGTGCTGAGGCTGAGCTGCTGCCCGTTGGGCAGGGCCGGCTCGGTCGTCTCTGTCATGGTGTGCCGCCGTTCTTCAGCTGTGGACATGATGAAGTGGAACGTTCCAGTGAGGAAGGGGAGGCGCGGCCGGTCAGCGGTCGCGGTGGGCCAGCTCGCCGGCCAGCACGGTCAGGGTCTCGCGCACCTCGGGCACGATCGGCGCGCCCTCGATGGCCGCCACCGCCTCGCGGACCCGGTCGTCGATCATCTCCTCGACCTCGGCGAGCGCCCCCGTGTCGACGAGGATCGTGCGCAGCTCGCCGGCTCGCTCCTCGGTCAGGTCGGGATGGCCGTGCCAGGTGCGCAGATAGGTGCGCTGCGCGGGCGTGGCCCGCTGGACCGCGTGCGCGAACAGCACGGTGTGCTTGCCCTCGCGCAGGTCGTCGAGCGCCGACTTGCCGGTCTCGGCCGACGAGCCGAACGTGCCCAGCACGTCGTCGCGCAACTGGAACGCCTCGCCCAGCGGCAGGCCGACGCGGGAGTAGGCGTCGAGCAGCTCCGGCGGAGCCCCGGCCAGCGCGCCGCCGATCTGCAACGGCCGCTCGACGGTGTACTTGGCCGTCTTGTAGCGGATCACCGTGAGCGCCTGCTGCACGGACACGCCGGCCCGCAGCTGGGCCAGGATGTCGAGGTACTGGCCGCTGATGACCTCGCTGCGCATGGCGTCGAACAGGTGGTGGGCCACGCGCAGCCGGGCGGGCTCGACCCCGCACGACGACAGCAGCGCGTCGGCCCAGGCCAGGCTGAGCGTGCCGAGCAGGATGCCGGCCGCCTGGCCGAAGGTGTCGGAGCCCGGCCCCTGGTGCAGCGCGGCGAGCCTGCGGTGCACGGTCGCGTGGCCGCGCCGCAGATCGCTGCCGTCCATGATGTCGTCGTGGATGAGCAGCCCGGCGTGGCACAGCTCCAGCGCCGCCGCCGCGCTGATGATCTCCTCGCAGTCGTCGCCGCCCGCCCCGCACCACCCCCAGTAGCACAGCTGCGGGCGGATGCGCTTGCCGCCGCCCATGATGAAGTCGGTGAGCAGTTCGTACGCCGACACGACGTCCGGATCGGACACGGGGGCGCGCCAGGAGTCGAGGAACCCGAGCAGCCGCTCGTCGATGCGCGGCCCGACCAGATTGCGCGTGTAGCTCAGTGCCATGCCCTGGCGCCCCTTCCGGCAACGGATTCGCTACGCGACGTTATTGTTTGAATACACATTGTGTAAACCCCCTTGCGTAGCTCGATTACTCTGCGCATCCGAAAGGTGTCTACTTGTGGCCATACGCTGAGTGCTCGAAACAAGTGGGGATTCCATGTCCATGCGCCGTTCGCACCTGAGCCTGCTTCTCGCCACCCTCGCCGTCACCGCGTCCGCGGGATGCGGGGGAGCCACCACCGACACGGCCGCCACCGACGGGGCGCCGGCCGGCGCCCCGGCCGCGGCGCCCGTCCACCTGTCCGGCCAGGACCGCACCTGGCTGCGCACGATCCACCAGGGAGGCATCGCCGATATCCACGTCGCCCGGCTGGCGCAGACCCACGCCAAGAGCGCCGAGGTCAAGGCACTCGGCGACACCCTGGTAGCCGAGCGCGCCAAGCTCGACGAGAACCTGCTCAGCAGCGCCCAGCAGTTCGGCGTCGACCTGCCCGGCACCCTGACCGAGGCCCAGAGCAAGCAGGCCGAGGCGCTGGCGCAGGCCTCGAACGCACGCTTCGACCGCAAGTTCGTCGCCGAGATGCTCAAGTCGCACAAGGACGCCATCGCCGCGACCCGCCGCCAGATCACCAGGGGCAGCGCGCCCGAGGTCGTGGCGCTGGCCAAGACCACGCTGCCCTCCCTGCGCAGCCACCTCGACCTGCTGCGCAAGGCCGCCCGCTCCTGAGCCCGCCCCGGCCGCGAAGTTTCGGGGCCGGGCGCGGGGGCAGCGGAGCCCCTCATGAGAGTGGTCGTGGTGGGGGCGACGGGCAACGTCGGCACGAGCGTGGTGCGCGCCCTGGAAGACGACCCGGACGTGGCCTCCATCGTCGGCGTGGCCCGGCGGGCACCCGGCTGGCGGGGCAGCCGCGCCGAGTGGCGGCAGGCCGACGTGGTCACCGGGGACCTGGCCCAGATCTTCGACGGGGCGGACGTGGTGGTGCACCTGGCGTGGCTGTTCCAGCCCACCAGGGACGCCACCATCACCTGGCGGGCCAACGTGCTGGGGAGCATGCGGGTGTTCCGCGCGGCCGCGGAGGCGGGAGTGCCCGCTCTGGTGTACGCCTCCTCCGTGGGGGCGTACTCGCCGGGGCCCGGCGAGGAGCCGGTGGACGAGAGCTGGCCGACCCACGGCTGGCCGGGAGCCGCCTACGCGCGGGAGAAGGCGTACGTCGAGCGGGTGCTCGACGTCTTCGAGTACGACAACCCGGACGTCCGCGTGGTGCGCATGCGGCCGGGGTTCATCTTCAAGCGCGAGGCGGGCACCGAGCAGCGGCGGCTGTTCGGTGGCCCGTTCGTCCCGCGGCGGCTGGTGCGGCCGGGGATGATCCCGTTCGTGCCGGACATCCCGGGGCTGCGGTTCCAGGCGCTGCACGCCGACGACGCCGGTGAGGCGTACCGGCTGGCCGTCACCAGACCGGTTTCCGGGGCGTTCAACCTGGCCGCCGAGCCGGTGCTGGGGCCGGCGGAGCTGGCCCGGCTGCTCGGCGCGCGGACGGTGCCGGTCTCGGCGTGGATGGCGCGCGGTGCCATGGCCGCCGGCTGGCACCTGCGGCTGCTGCCCGCCGCGCCCGGACTGTTCGAGATGTTGCTGCAACTGCCGGTGATGAGCACGCGGCGGGCCCACGAGGTGCTGGGCTGGACGCCGCGGCACCCGGCCGACGACGCCGTGCTGGAGATGATGGCGGGGCTCCACGACGGCGCCGGGATGGACACGGCGCCGCTGGCCCCGGACGGCGGCCCGGCCGGGCGGCTCAAGGAGGTCGCCTCGCGCATCGGCGGTCGCCCGTAGCGGGGCGTCGCGCGTGGGGGACCGGGTGGGGACCGCGTAAAGGACGGGGTCAGGCGACGCCGGTGCCGCCGTTGCCCGTGCCGTGGACGGGGCGGCGGGGAGGCTCCGGCGGGTCGAGCACGGCCGTCAGCGCGTCGTCGACCGTCTCGTGCACCGGCAGGTGGGAGCCGACCCGGGTGATCTCGACGATGCGGGCCGGCATGGCCTGCATCGCGGCCAGCCGGACGCTGCCGCCGTGCCGGGCCGTCGTGGAGTAGGAGCTGAGCAGGGCGCGCAGGCCGGCGCTGTCCATGAAACGCACCCCGGCCATGTCGAGGACGAGGTGGTCGCCGGGCTGCCGGCGGACGTCCGCGACGAAGGTCTCCAGCCGGCCGGCGTTCGTGGCGTCCAGGTCGCCGTGCAGCGAGATCACGGTGACGCCGGGCAGATGCCGGTAGGCCAACGTCAGCCAGGACATCAGCAATTCCATGGGTCCGGGAACCTGGGCCGAGCGAAGGTCGCCATGACCGAACCATAGCCCTTCACCTGCGTCGCGGTCGTCCAAGGAAGCTTGGGATTCGCATGACGAATATCGCGGTACGCCTGCTCGTGGTTGCGCGAAGTATGTGCTAGCGCGGCGTTCTACGAGTTTTGTCCATTTTAGGGTTGGCGATCGGCCTACCCGGAGCCGGTCAGCTCTTTCCCGTGATGGCGGCGGTCGCCTGATCGGCGCTCGGATAGAGGTCGAACGCCTGCGACAGCCCCGTCATGCGGAAGACCCGGTCGAGCCGCGCGGTCAGGCCGGCGAGCGCGACGGTGCCGCCGCGTTCGAGGATGAGCTTGCGGAACACCAGGAACGTCCGGATGCCGGTGGAGTCGCAGAACTCCAGCCCGCTCAGGTCGAGGACCAGGTGCCGGTGGTCGGGGGTCAGCGTGTTCGCCATGTCGGTGCGGAGTTGCGCCGCGCTGATGTAGTCGAGCTCCCCGCTCAGGGCCAGGACACACGTGCCGGTGGCGGCGTCGGCCGAGATCTGCGTCAGCTGAACAGGTGCGGTCACCGGGATTGCCTTTTCACGATCGGAGGAACGGTCATGGACAGGATGGCCGTGTCGTCGGTCAGGCCGGGGCCGAACGCGGACAGGGTCTCCTCCAGCCGCGACACCACCGCCTGCGCGGGCTGCCCGGCCAGCGTCGCGGCCAGGCTGATCAGGCGGTCCTCGCCGTACATGTGGCCGGCGGGGGTGCGCGCCTCGGTGAGCCCGTCGGTGTAGAGGAGCAGGCCGTCGCCGGGGCGCAGGAACGTGCTCGCCACCGAGAACCGGGCCTCGGGCAGCAACCCGACCAGCATCCCGCCCTCGGTGTGGACGGTGTCCACCGTGCCGTCGGCGCGTACGGCCAGCGCCGGCGGATGGCCGCCCCCGGCCAGGCTGACCCGCACCCCGTCGTCGCCCGGGGTGAGCACGCCGTACACGACGGTGCAGTAGCACGGGTCGGCCCCGAGGAACTCGTCCATCAGCACCGCGTTGAGGTTGGTCAGCACGTCCTGAGGGTCGCCCGCGTAGACGGCGGCGGCGCGCAACGTGTGGCGGGCCAGGGCCGTCACCACCGCCGCGTCGGCGCCCTTGCCGCACACGTCGCCGAGGAAGAACCCCCAGTCGTTCTCGTCGACCCGGAAGACGTCGAAGAAGTCGCCGCCGACCTGGTCGGCCGAGGCGACGTGGTAGTGGGTGGCGATGTCGAGGCCCGGAACCTTGGGCGGGGAGGGCGGCAGCAGCACCCGGCGCAGCGTCGAGGTCAGCAGCTCCAGCCGGCCCCGCTCCGCCTCGGCCTGCTCGCGCAGCCTGCGCTCGCGCTCGACGGCGGTCCGGGCCGACAGCCGCAGCTCCAGCTCGCCGGACACGAGGGCGGCCAGGTCGACGAGGGTGCGCAGTTCCTCCTCGGTGACCTCGCGCGGCCGGACGTCGAGCACGTTGACCGTGCCCAGGTGCAGGCCGTCGGTCGTGGAGATCGGGGCGGCGGCGTAGAAGCGGATCCCCGGCGCGCCGGTCACCAGCGGGTTGCCGGCCGTCCGCGGGTCGGCCAGCGTGTCGGCCACCACGTAGGGGTCGGACTGGGTGATCGCCGAGGCGCACAGGCCCGCGTCGCGGGAGACCTGCGTGAGGCCGTCGAGCAGGCCCGTCCGCGCCTTGAACCAGATCCGGTCCTCGTCGACGATCGTCACCGAGGCCATCGGCACCCGGAAGGCGCGCGCCGCGAGCTGCACGATCCTGTCGAAGGCGCTCTCCGGAGGCGTGTCGAGGATCTGGTAGCGCCGGACGGCCGCCAGCCTGGTCGCCTCCACGCCCGGATCGATCAACGTTGCCGTCATGTGCTCGTCGTCACCGTCTTCTCTTTCTCGGACACGGGCAGTTTAGTCCGCTTCACGGTACGAAGGGCAGCCCGATGACGCGCCCCGCCCGCGTTTCCGCCGAGCACGGCACCGCCCGGATGAAGACGAATCGGGGCTGCGGCGGAGTAGAGATGTACCTCAGGAGAAGGGACACCAGCGGATGGCCGCTCCCCCCGACGTGACCGCGAGGGTCGACGACGTCACGCTCATCGAGCGGTCGTGGCGCCGCCCCGACGCCTTCGCGGTGCTCTACGACCGCTACTTCGGCGACGTCTACCGCTACCTCGCCGGACGGGCCGGCCCGCAGGTCGCCGACGACCTCGCCGCGGAGACGTTCCTCGTGGCGTTCGGCAAGCGGCGCACCTTCGACCCCGGTCGGGGCGCCGTGCGGCCCTGGCTGTTCGGCATCGCCACCAACCTCCTCGCCCAGCACCGCCGGAGCGAGACGCGCAGGCTGGAGGCGTTGCAGCGGACACCCGCCGAAGGCCGGGCGGAGGGCGGGCACGAGGACCGGGTGGCGGCTCGGCTCGTCGCCGCGAGCGCGCAGGGGCCGCTCGCGGCGGAACTGCGCCGGCTCCCGGACGGCGACCGCGACGTGCTGCTGCTCGTCGCGCTCGCCGACCTCAGCTACGAGGAGGTCGCGCTCGCCCTCGACATCCCGCCGGGCACGGTCGGCTCCCGGCTCAACCGGGCGCGCAGGAGGCTGCGCGCGGCCCTCGGCGGCGTCAACCCCATGATCGGAGGCTCGGAATGAGTGAGCTGAACGGCCACGCCCGCCGGGAAGGCGACGGTGCCGCCCGCCGTGACCTGTGCGCGCTCGGGGGGCCCGGCGACCGGTTCGGCGAAGGGGTCAGCGATGGGCTCGGCGACCGGCGGGACCTGGACGCGGTGCGCGCGCTGCTGGGCCTGCCGGAGCCGTCGCTGGACACGGTCGTGGCGGGCCGGGCGCGCCTGACCGAGGCCCTGGCCCGGCAGTCCACGGCCGGTGAGCACGAGGAACCCGCCTGGCCTGACAACGTCGACGGTTCCGCCTGGCCCGACAGCGCCGACGGGTCTTCCTGGCCTGACGGCGCCGACGGGTCGTCCTGGCCCGATGGCGCCGACGGGTCCGCGCCAGGTCGGTCCGGCGGGCCGGCCCGAAGTGGCGCGTCCGACCGGCCCGCCGGTGGTGACGCGCGACGGCCAGGCGGGCCGCGGGCGGGCCGGCGCCCGTGGGCGCGGGGGCGCAGGCGGTGGCCCGCCCTGGGCGCGGCGGCGGCGACCGCGGCGACGATCCTGGCGGGTGCCGCCATCGTCTGGCCGGGCGGCCCGGCCACGCCCGCGGGCCCGCCGGCCGCCGGCCCGTCGGTCGCTCCCACGGCACCCGCGTCGGCCGCGCCGGATCCCCGGGCGGTCGACCCGCGGGCGCGGAAGCTCCTGCTGGTCGCCGCCGACGCGGCCGAGAAGGCCCCCGCGAACGGCGTCTACTGGCGCACCACGCGGTTCGACCACGGGCAGGTGCTCGACCCCGGTGGCACCTACGTCCTCGAACGCCGCAGGTCCGAACAGACGTGGCTGGCCCGCCGGCCCGGTGACCAGAGCTGGCGCATCCACCGAGCCCTGGGCGCGAGCCCCGCCACCGCGGAGGACCGCGCGCTCTGGCGGGCGGCGGGCTCGCCGAGCACCTGGAAGTACCCGGCCCCGCACAACCCGAAGGTCACCCTGCAGACGCTCAGGACGGAGGCGGAGGCGCCGGCCGCCGGCCGGCTGCGCGGCAAGTGGGTGGGCTCGGGCGGCGACCTGTTCAAAGGGCTGCTGACCTGGGAGGAGCTGAGCCGGATCCCCGACACCCCGGACGGCCTGCGTGCCTACCTGGAGGCGGGCCTGACCCAGGGCTCCAGGAAGCCCGCGAACATGGACGAGGCGCTGCGTGAGCAGGCCCTGCATCTCATCGTCGGTGTGGCGGTCTCGCCGAAGGTGCGCGCCGCCGCCTACCGGGTGCTCGCCGGTCTCCCCGGCATGCGGGCCGGAGGGGAGACCGTCGACGCGCTGGGGCGTCGCGGCCAGGCGCTCGACCTCTCGAGGGCCCGGTACGACGGGGAGCGCGTCGCCTGGCGCCTCCTGATCGACCCGGACAAGGGTCTCATCCTGGCGAGGGAGACCACGTCGGCGGAGACGACGGCGGACGGGCGCCGGGTGGAGCTGCGGCACTCGACCGCCTACCAGGCCGTCGGATGGACGAAGGAGCGGCCCGAGCTGCCCGCCCGCCGCGAGTGACCGGCGGAGGTTTCCGGGACACCGCAGAGCTCTAGCCGGTCTCGGGCGCGTCGCCGACGGGCCGCCCGTCGAGCAGCCGGGAGAACAGGTCCACCCACAGCGGCATCACGACGTCCGGCGCGTACGACCGGGCGGTGCGCGCGGCCTCGGCCCCGAGGCGCAGCCGCAGGTCGCGGTCGCCCATCAGCCGGTCGAGGGCGGCGGCCAGCGCGCCGACGTCGCCCGGCGGCACGAGCAGCCCGTCGATCTCGTGGGTCAGCACGTCCGCCGGGCCGGTGGGGCAGTCGAACGCGGCCACCGGCAGCGCGTGGCCCATCGCCTCGATCATCACCATCGGCAGCCCCTCGAAGCGTGACGACAGCGCGTAGATCGAGGCGCGGGCCAGCTCGCTGTCGAGGCGGGTGGTGCGGCCCAACAGGCGGACGCGGTCGCCGAGCCCCTGGGCCTCGATGAGCGCGGCGAGCGTGGCCTTCCTCGCCCCGGAGCCGAAGATGCGCAGCTCCCACTCGGGATGCCGCCGTACGGCCTGCCCGAACGCCTGGACGAGCAGGTCGAAGCCCTTCTGCCGGACCAGCCGCCCGGCCGCGACCACGACGGGGTTCTCCTGCCGCGACAGCGCGCCGGACGGCTCGACGATGTTGGGGATGCGCACGATCGGCGTGCCCGGCAGCAGCTCGCGGTAGGCGAGCTGGTTGGACCGCGTCAGCACCACCACGGCGTCGAACCGGCCGTAGTAGCGGGCGATGTCGTCGCGGACCGTCGCGGGGTAGGCGTCGAGGTTCATGTGGTCCTGCGCCACCCGGACGACGCCCTTCGGGGCACGGCGGGCGGCGATGAGGTTGAGCGCGGGCCGGGTGGTGACGAGGACGCCGTCGCGCAGCGAGGAGACGTAGTCCATGACGGCCCGCTCCACCCGCTCGGTGAAGTAGTCGGCGGCGAACTCGCCCCGCGGCACCATCCTGCCCCGGACCCGCCGCCACGCCCTGCGGCCCACGGAGTCGCGCCGCACCCCGTCGCGCTGGTCGACCAGCGACTCGATCCGCACCCGGTCGTCGAGGCCGAACTGCGGGGTGTTGCGGCGGCGGACTACGCTGACGATCTCGACCTCGTGGCCCAGCGCGGCCATCGCGCCCGCCTGGTTGAACACCGTGCGGATCGTGCCGCCCACCCCGTAGGCGTGCAGCAGCAGATAGCGGATCTTCACAGGTAGCCCCAGCTCCGGCACATCGGACGCAGGGCCTCGGGGATCTCGTCGGGGGCCGGCAGGTCGCGGCCGGGCTGGACGGTGCCGGAGCGGATCTTGTCCTGCCAGTCGCCCAGCCCCTTGCGCACCACGCCCGGGGTGCCGTACTCCAGCATCTCCCGCGTCCACGGGATGCCCAGGTGTTCGCAGACGGCCCTGGTGACGCCTTCCGGGTCGGCCGTGAGGCGCTCGTAGCGGACGGTCAGGCCGGGCAGCCCCTTCCTGGCCCGCTGCACGGCCTTCATGTAGCGCAGCGCGTCGGCCGCCGCCTCCTCGCGGGAGCGCCGGTCAGGGTCGGCCTCGTACCAGGAGGCGGCGATCGAGGCGGGGTGGCGCAGCAGGAAGACGAAACGGGCGTCGGGCCAGCAGGTGGCGATGCGCCGGTAGGCGAAGGCGTTGGCGGGCGTCTTGTCCACGATGTACTGCTTGCCGCTGCGTACCAGCTCGCGGTGCAGGACCCGGTCCCACAGCAGGTGTTCGAGGTCGGCCTGGTTGTGGCCGAGCGCCTCCATCGCGTTCCTGGCCAGGGCGGTGCCGAAGCCGACGGTCAGCCTGCGCACGTGCAGCTCGTGCGGGGCGTGCAGCAGGGGATGAGCGTCGAGCATCGCGCGCAGCAGCGTGGAGCCGGACCGGACCGGGGACAGCACGAACACCGGCGCGGTCAGCAGCCTGTCGAGGGCCGGATCGGCGGGCGGCCTGATCTCCGGCTCCCCGGCTTCGCCGGGCTTCGGCGCCGGTCCGACCCGTTCCAACCGGACGCCGGCGAACCTGCCGAGCGCCTGGTTCACCTTCCGCTGCCAGGTCATGACGTGGGACGCTACCCGTGAATCCCGCTGACTACCTGCGAATCTTCCTGGCGAGAACCCTGGGCGCCCGACTTTTGACCCTCCTGGCCGAAGGGTGCGACATGCGAGTGATCAGGCGAGGTGCGGGCCCTCGTGCCGCAGCGTGACACCCGTTGCGACAGGCTTCCACGCGGGCTTGAGACTTTCGCGCTCCACGGTCCAGCACCACCCATGGCGGGCCGGCGGAGAGGCTCCGGGGCCGGTTCAACGACATGCTCGAAGTCATGAGTGACCATGAACAGTCCGGCACGGAGCGTGCTGGAACGGGCGGACGCCCCCGCCCATCAGACGACGGAGGTGAGCGCCGGGATCTCGCTTCGGCCCCGGCGCCGTCCTCCTGGCGAGAGTTGCTGGGTCCGGAGCATCTGGGCGCGGCGGTCGTGCTGGCGAGCGGAGTGCTCGTCGGCGCGATCAACATCTACCTCGCCGCGAGTCTGCTGCCGACCGCGGTGGCCGACCTCGGCGGCGCGACCTTCTACGCCTGGAACATGACGGCCTATCTCATCGCCATGGTGATCGCGACGATGCTCTCCGGCCGGTTCCTGTTCCGGTGGGGGAACGTCGGCGCGTACCTGCTGGGCTTCGGCACGTTCACGGTGGGTTCGCTGGCCTGTGCGGTCAGCCCGGCGATGGCGGTGCTGCTGGCCTCTCGCGGGGTGCAGGGGCTCGGCGCCGGGCTGCTGTCCGGGCTGGGCTTCGCCGTCATCCGGTCGGCGCTGCCGCCCTGGCTCTGGACGCGTGGCGCGGCGCTGATGTCGGCGATGTACGGTGTCGGCAACTTCGCCGGCCCGGCGCTCGGCGGCCTGTTCGCCCAGCTGACATCGTGGCGGCTGGCGTTCGCGACGATGGCGGCGGTCTCCGCCGTCTGCTGCGCGATCGTGCCGCGCGTGCTGCCGCGGGGCGAGCGCAGTGACGCCCGCCCGCCGATCCCGGCCGTGTCGCTGCTGCTCGTCATGGCGTCCGCCGCAGCCGTGAGCGTGGCGGCAGTCCTGCCGGGCACCCTCACGAAGGCCGCCGGCATCGCGGGAGGGCTGTTGCTGTTGGTCGGGTTCGCGGTCCATGAGCGGCGGAGCGGGACGCGGGTCTTTCCGCGTACGACGTACCAGAGGGGCTCGTCGTTGAAGTGGGTGTACCTGACGCTGGGGTTGCTCGCCTTCGGCGTCGCGGTCGAGTCGTTCCTCCCGCTGTTCGGCCAGCGGCTGGCGGGCCTGCCGCCCCTGGTGGCCGGGTTCTTCGCCGCGGCCATCTCGCTCGGCTGGTCGCTCACCCAGATCGGCAGCTCGTCGATGACCGGGGAGCACGCGGTGCGGCGGCTCCGCGTGCTGGGCCCCGTGCTGCTCGCGTGCGGACTCCTCGTCCAGGGGCTGCTGCAGCGCGAGGATACGCCGATCTGGCTGGTGGTCGTCTGGGTGCCGGTGCTGTTCGCCGCGGGTTCGGGCATCGGGCTGGCCTATCCACACCTGTCCGTGGCCGCGATGTCCAGCACCTCGGATCCGGAGGAAGGCGGGCGGGCGGCCGCGGGGATCGCCACGGTGACGAGCCTGTCGATCGCGTTCGGCACGGCGGTCGCCGGAGTTCTGGTCAACCTGGGTGGCGGGTCGATGCTCGATTCGGCGCGATACGTGATGTTCGGATTCACGGTCATCTGCGCGGTCGGCGCCCTCACCGCACGTGCGGTGAACCGTACAAGCCGGATGGAGAGTCCCCGCGCCACCACGACAGCGTGACCTCGACGTCGGTTGAGATCGACCTGATCTCCCCGGGCCACGGCGATCGAGCGTTCCTCAGTCGGCGACCAGCCGGGCCTGGTCGGCTTGCTCGCGCTGGCGCCGTAGCTCGTAGGTGCCGGGCGCGATGCCGGTGAAGGCGTGTTCGGGGTGCGCGAGGTAGGCGGTCGCGTCCGCTGCGACGGTCAGCACGCCGAGCACAAGCCCGCCGAAGCGCTCCGGGGTGAAGAACGCCTTGCCGGTGGCGAGCAGGAGGTGGGTGTTGGCCTCGGCCTGGCCGCGGACGATCGGGACGCCGGTCTCGGGGACGGGGGTGCGGGCCGGCTGCCGGTCGGCCGGTACGACGGCGACATCGCCCTGGAACTGCAGGCCGGACAGGATGGGGATCTCGGCCTGCCGATCGAGATGATCGTCGATGGTGACGCCGAAGATGGCGATGGCCTCTTCGATGGTGGGCATCTGCTCGGGCTCCTTTGCCGGTGGACGGGGGTCAGGATCGTCGTTGTGCCGTGGCGTACTGCACCGAAGTGAGGCCGTAGGTCCAGGCGGCGGCCTCGAGGGGGTCGGTGCACTCGGCGGGGACGGTGAGGCCGAAGCGGCGGCGGGTGCCGTCCCGTTCGACGGTGCCGTTGGTGCACAGCAGGACCCGTACGTGTGTGGTGTAGATGCCTTCGGGGACGTCGTGCAGGGTGAGGGTCTGGCCGGGGTTGCCGGGGTCGGGCACGGCGGGCCCGACCTGGGCCAGGCGGGCCTCGGCGATGAAGCGGTCCCAGCCGCGCCGTTCGATGGCGCAGCGGCGGATCTCGGCGTTGGGTTCGCGGAGGATCTCGTCGGCGGTGAGGGTGTCGTCGATGACGGCCTGGGGGACATGGGTGCCGTGCCAGAAGTACACCCTGAATCCGTCGGCCCAGCGGGCCGCGGGGCCGTCGGCGCGATGGGGCCGGTGCGTGGCCCAGGGGCCCTCGCCGGCCTGCTCCACATGCAGCTCGGCCGGGCGCGGACAGAGCATGACGAAGTCGAGGAAGGGCCACCACCACCAGCCGGCGGGCGCGGACTGCGCCGGGGACCGCTCCGCGACGGTCGGCCGCGACGGGCTCTCGCCGGGCGGCGGGACCGCGTCCGGCCCGAAGCCACCGACCAGGGCCGGCCAGGCGTCGGACTGCCGCCAGGTCAGGTGGGCCCGCCACAGCCGACGGACCTCGCCGCGGATCGTGTCCTGGCGCGGGCCGCCCACCGCCGCGTCCACCGCCGCCCGGACCGCCGCGTCCGACGCCTCGGCGATCATGGACAGCGCGCCGGTGAGCACGCCGAGGCTCTCCTCGCGGGCGGGCGTGACGTGCGCGTCGTCCCGTACCGCCGAGGCCGTCGTGGCGGCCAGCGCGGAGCCCACCGCCGCGATGATCTCGGCGTGCAGGGCGGTGGCCGCCGCGCCGTGCACGGGATCGCTCGCCGCGCCGTCGGCCGCGGCCTGGACGGCGGCCCGCACGGCGTGGCCGACGGTCTCGCCGGCGGTGTCGTCCACCGCGCGGTAGACGGAGTCCAGGACGCGGTTGTTGCGGTGGCCGGTGCTCAGGCAGGCGGCGATCGGTGCGGCGAACGCGCCGACGAGCGGCGAGGACACCCACACGACCCGTTCGGGGAACGGGACCCCGATCTCCCGGTAACAGGCGCGGGCGGCCGACTCCCACGCCTGCCTCTCGGCAGCGGTGCCGTGACGGCCGGGCATGCGCTCAACCTCCCGCTCGCCGGACGTCGAACGGGCCGGACCCGGTGCATTCACGGTCGAGACCTCCTGCTGAGGCGGACCTTGACTCCGCCCGAGGACGCCGCAATGTACATGGTGCGGCGCGAGGCTGTCCACGCCGACGATCATGTAATCGGCGCGTCCTGGCAGCTTGACACATCGGCTTGACGCAGCGGCAGTTTTCCGTACATTCGTACGAATGCAAGCGACCGCCGCCGAAGAAGCCTTACGGGCCCACCCCGACGACCTCGCCTCGTGGCATGCCTACAGCGACCGGCTGCTGGAGCGGGGCGACACCAGAGGCACACTGATCCGCCTTGAGCAGCGCCTGGCGCGTACCCGTCCCGCCGATCGCCCGGAGGTGGAGCGCGAGATCGCCGACTTCGTCGCCGAGCACGAGGCCGGATGGGACGACGGGCTGCCGGCGTCCGCGCAGGTGCTTTCGCGCCGGTACGGCTTCGCCGTGGACGTGTCCGTCCCGTGGTCGGACGACGTCCGCGAGGTCGTGGAGCAGGTTCTGCGCAGCCGGTTCGTCACCACGTTGAGAATCACGTCGGCCGCGGCGGCCCGCGAGGACGCGGGCGACGACTGGGACGACGAGGACGACGACTGGGAAGACGACGACGAGGGGGACGAGGACGACGAGGAGGACGGCCCGCAGGCCGCGGCGCGTCGTGGGCGCCTGGACATGCGGGCCCTCGCCGGGTTGGATGCCGGGCGACTCGTCGAGCTTGACCTCTCCTATCTGAAGCTCGGCCCCGACGACGCCGCGATCGTCGCCGCGCTGCGCCTGGACCGGTTGCGGGCGCTGGACCTGCGGTACTGCCGCCTCGGCGACGCCGGACTCGCGGCCCTCGCGGCGTCCCCGCACCTGGGCGGACTGCGCCGCCTGCACCTGCAGCGCAACGGGGTGACCGCCGAGGGCGTGCGTTCCCTGCACCGGTTCCCGGAGCTGACCGAGCTCGACCTGCGCTACAACGACATCGGCGAGACGGGCGCGGAGGCCCTGCTCGCCGCCCCGTTCGCCGGGTCCCTCACGCGGCTGTGGCTCTACGACTCCGACGTGGGCCAGGACGGCGTGCGGAAACTGGCGCACGCCGCACATCTTCCGTCGGGACTGCGCAGCTTGTGGAGGTGCGTGTGAGCATCGACCTTCGGGATCGGTTCTTCGTCCTGTCGGCCCCGGACGCGCCCGCCGAGGAGGTCGCCCGGTATCGGGCGGAGGTGGACGCGACCGATGCCGTGCCTGCCGCGACGGTGGACGGCCTGGACCTGTCTTGGCATCCGTCGGCGCGCTTCAAGGCGGTGCGGTTTATCGATGCCGAACGGATCGACGAGCGGGTGCGGGATCTGTTCGCCCGGCCCAGCGCGGACGCGCCGTACCTCGCGGCCGTGTTCGTGGATCCGCACGAGTTGTCATTCCGCACGTTCGAGAACATCGTCCCGCTGGACCGCCTGTTCGAGGACGTCCCGCTGGAGGCGGAGCCGGCCGGGCGCGCGGAGCACGCGGAGGGGGTGTTCTCGTTCTCGCTGCGGTTGCCGGAGGAGACACGGGCCAGGCTGGCACGGCTGGACGAGCTGAACCTGTACGTGCCGCCGCTGAACGCCGCGTCCAGGGGCGGTGAACGATTCATCTTCCACTCGGCGCTGCTGGCCGAGGCGTTGACCGCGGCGGTCGCCGACGCGTTGCCGCCGGCGGTGGTGGTGGGGTTCTCGCATGTGAACCCGGTGTTCCGCTGCAACCGGTTCGAGCCCGGCGACGCGAACTTCCACCGGCATCGGGACACGCCGTACTTCGACGCGGCGCGGCGGCACATCTCCCGGTACACCGTGCTGCTGTACCTGACCGGCGGTACGGGGTCGCCGGCGCTGGACCTGGTCGGCGGCGCCGCGTTCGGCGAGATCGGCGAGTTCACCTGCGTGATCTTCGATCAGCGGTACGAGCACGAGGGCGCCCCCTACGGCGACGGCCGCAAGGTGTTCCTGCGTACCGAACTCGTCTTCGCCGCCGACGAGGTCACCGAGGCGCCGGAGATCGGCGAGCTGTTCAGCAAGGCGTGCTACCTGACGGGTGAGAGCGTGTTCGCGCCGGAGCTGGCCCGGCACGCCGACGCCTACTACAACCAGGTGGCGGCCGCGCACTGGGCCGGCCTGGGGGAGGGCCCCACCCGCGAGACCTTCGTGCACAAGGAGTTCAGGGGAGTGCACTTCGTGGCCAACGGCTACGACTTCTGGTTCGCCAAGACAGACGCGTTGTCGCTGGCGGAGTGCGCGGCGCTCACCCTGCTCGACTACTTCAACTGCAAGCTCGGCGACACCGCGTTCCGGGCGCTCTGCAAGACAGAGGTGATCGAGTCCGACGACGCCGGCTGGATCCCGGAGTTCCTGCGGGCCAGGCACAGCGGGTCCGCCATGACGCGGGTGGACAAGTCGGCCTTCTTCCCCGAGCCGGAACGACTCGACGGCCGGATCTGCTGCCCGTTCCACTCCTCCGGAAACTACGACCCCACACGCCACGACGAGATCATCGACGTCTACACCGACGCGCAGTCCTTCGCCAAGGCGCACATCCTGCCCGCGCCGATCCTCATGCTCGGCGAGGACGTGGCTCTGGACCCGGACCGGTTCGTCATCCATGACACCCTGATCCACGTGCTCGGCAAGGACACACTCAAGCCGGTCAACTTCGCCGCCTGCTGGAACGACGAATCCATCCCCGAGGACTACGTGATCGTCGCGGCCAAGGTCGGTGTGACGCGGTTCCTCGTACCGCCGATCATGTACGCCGAGTCCGCCGGCTGCTACCACCTCACGTTCGACTTCTTCCGCAACTCCTGGATGGTCGACCACCGGCAGGCCACCATCCCCATCCCGAGGATCACCGAGGAGGACTGGGCGGACCCGGACGAGAAGAGTGCCTGGCGGCGCTCGGTGGACAGGTCCCTCATCGACGACGAGCACCCGCTGTCCGACAGCGACCTGTGGGACGACGATGACGACTGGGACGACGACGAGGACGACTGAAGGACGTGAACAACGTGAAGGGCGACGGTTGAGTCCCCTCTGCGCGCGCGACAGCCAGGAGGCTCGGCCGGGCGCCTGCGCGCGCCGGTAGGTGAAGTAGGGCAGGTCCCCGCTACCGGTCGTCGTGGTCCGGGTCGTACTTGGTCGGCTCGGACGGCAGCGTGTAGCGCTCCTCGATGAGGGCCGTGACACGGCGCAGGCTGTCCCGGGCGTCGCGCTCGCCGCGCTCGCAGCGCTCGACGCCGGCGACCGCGTCGGCCAGCTCGTCGTCGCCCAGCGACTCGCGAATCCACCTGGAGTAGTCGCCGCGCTCCAGGTGGTAGAGCCACGTCTCCTCGTCCACGCCCTCGCTCAGCTCGATGAAGGTGTGCAGGTTGCGGGCGCGCAGGCGCAGGCGGTTCGCGGGGCCGGTGAAGTAGAAGCTCTTGTCCTTGGACATGGTGCCCGCCGCGTACTTGCGCCGGTGCCTCGTGCGCTCGGTGCGGGCGGGCTCCACCTCGACCGGCTGGGCCCGGTCGGCGTCGCACCGCCACAGCACCACGCCTCCCTCGGGCAGGCCGTCACCGGGCGGGGCCGGCCGGCCGAGGGCGTCGGCGAACGCGGCCAGCGTGCGGCCCGGCCGCGCGCCGACCGCGAGCACGGTGCCGACCAGGCGCAGCGCCGCCGGGCTCAGCGCCTCCGGGTGCACGGTGATCATCAGCAGCGAGCCGAGGTCGCGCACGTCCTTGATCGGCACCTCCTGCAGTTCCGCCGGCATCAGGTGGTGTGCCTCGTCCACCACGACC
The DNA here is from genome assembly GCF_014207745.1 of Nonomuraea muscovyensis. Classification (NCBI taxonomy): domain Bacteria; kingdom Bacillati; phylum Actinomycetota; class Actinomycetes; order Streptosporangiales; family Streptosporangiaceae; genus Nonomuraea; species Nonomuraea muscovyensis. The sequence continues at coordinate 2,272,920 of NZ_JACHJB010000001.1, read as the reverse complement.
CAGTGCGGGTGTCCGAGGCGCGTCCGCAGGGCCGTCAGGCGGGGCAGCAACTCGGCGAAGAACGCCGGCCGGTCGCGCAGCGCCATGCCGATCATGTTCACGACCGCGCTCTGCTCGGGTGACTCCAGCAGCTTCAGCACCTCCTCGACGCCCGGCGGCCGGTCGGGGTCGCCCAGCACGGCCGCCTCCGGGAACTCCGCGTAGTCGCCCTCCGGGTCGATGACCACGCACTGGTGGCCACCCTCGATGAGCCGTTCGAGCAGCGCGGTGGTGACCGTGGACTTGCCGCTGCCCGACGGCCCGGCCACGACGAGCCCCGCCCCGTACGGCGGCAGCCGCACCTCCCCGCCCCCGTCCCCGCCTGCCCGGCCCAGCAGCACGTCGTGCCGGGGGATCGGCCGCTCGTCCAGCTCACCCGACAGCAGCAGCTCGGCCAGCTCGACGACACCCGCTCCGTCCTCCCCGTCGAGCGGCAGGTCGCACTGCGCGCGCAGCGCCGGCACGGCGTTGGCGACGGCGGCGCCGCACTCGGCGGCGGCCAGGAACGCGTGGTCGTTCTCGGCGTCGCCGACGGCCACCACGTTGTGCTGCGACAGGTTGAGCCGCCGGAGGGCGGTGGCCAGGCCGCTGGCCTTGTTCACGCCGGGCGGCAGCACCATGACCGCGCCCTTGTTCCTGATCACCTGGAGTTCCAGGCCGAAGTCGCGGATCGCGTCGTTCACCTGCTCGTCGTACGGCTCGCGGGTGGCGACGATCACCGCCCCGACGCCCAGCGGCGTCACGCCCTGCCCCTTCAGCCGCTCCACGAACTCCTCCGGCGGCGGCGGGGCCAACGTGTCCCTGGTCCGCTCGCCGGGATCGTAGAGCAGCGCGCCGTTCTCGGCGACCACCAGGTCGAACAGGTCGGCATGCGGGAACACGGCGAGCAGGTCGTCCAGTTCGCGGCCCGTGACCAGCAGCAGCCGCCGGCCGGAGCGGGAGACCCGCTCCAGTGCCCTGACCGTCTCGTCGGCCACCGCGCCCCGCGTGGCGAGGGTGTCGTCGAAGTCGCAGGCGAGCACGTGATATCTCATGAGCCCGCCCCTACCCGGGAGCACGCGGTCGAAAGGCGCGCCCGGTCACTCGCCGGACCTCAACCTCTGCCGCGTTCCAGCGGTGCGGACGCGGCTCCGCCGAACGGCCGGCGGTCAGGCGTCGGTGGGCCGCTCGTAACCCTCGTCCTCCCCGTAGACCCGCTCATGTGGGTCACCCTCCGGCTGGTTGGCCGGGTCGGTGGGCGAGGGGGAGAACTCCTCGGCGAAGTCGGCCTCCGTGTAATCCTCGGGGTCGTCCCGCCGGTCGGCGAGGGGGCGGTCGTCGGGCTCCGACATGAATCCTCCTCCGTGGTCGGCTCGTCAGGGGACACCCTGCCCGGGGGAGGCGCAGCCATGTCGAAGACCGTCCTCGGGCCCGGCGATGCGTGCCCCCTCGCATATCAACGCGGCCGACTCATGAACGTTCGTATCCGTAATCGGGCCCTAGCCGTTTCCCGTGCACGGGGATACCTTCCAATAAGGCTGCCTCGGGGGATCTTGCGGCCGTTTCTGTTGTTGGAGGAGTCCTATGCGCGTATCCGTTTTCAAGGGCGCCGCCGCCCTGATTACGGCAATCGCCCTGCCGCTGGCCATGACCGGCCCGGCCGAGGCGAAGACGGCCGAGGAGGTTTTCGCCAGGCACCTGGTGAAGCAGGTCACGGGGGCCAATGTCAAGAAGCACCTCGACGCCCTGCAGTCCATCGCCACGGCCAACGGGGGCAACCGCGCCGCGGGCACGCCCGGTTACGCGGCCTCTCGCGACTACGTGGCGGGCAAGCTGCGCAGGGCCGGCTACCGGGTCACCCTGGAGCCGATCAACTTCGTCCAGGGCTGGACCGAGAACAACCCGCCCACCCTGGCCCTGACCGCTCCCGGCCAGAAGACGTACACACCGAACGAGGACTTCCACACCTTCCAGCCCTCGCCGGCCGGTGACGTGACGGCCCAGGTCCAGGGCGTGGACCTGACCCTGCCGCCCGCTCCGACGCCGAGTTCGACGAGCGGCTGCGAGATGTCCGACTTCGAAGGCTTCGTCGAGGGTCGCATCGCGCTGATCCAGCGCGGCACGTGCGCGTTCGCCCAGAAGATCCGCAACGCCGGCGCCGCCGGCGCGTCGGGCATCATCGTCTTCAACGAGGGCCAGGAGGGCCGCACCGACGCCTTCCCGCTCGACATCGGCGAGTGGCGGGCCGGCGTGCCGATGGTCTTCGCCGACTTCGCGGTCGGCAACGAGCTGGCCGCCACCGCCGGTGCGACGGTCCGGCTCAAGGTGGACGCCACGCTGCAGCTCGGCACCGACCACAACGTGATCGCCGAGACCCGCCTCGGCGACCCGGGGAACGTCGTGATGGTCGGCGCGCACCTCGACAGCGTCCCCGAGGGCCCCGGCATCAACGACAACGGCTCCGGCAGCGCGGCCATCCTGGAGACCGCCCTGCAGATGAAGCGGTTCCCGGTGCGCAACAAGGTGCGCTTCGCGTTCTGGGCGGCCGAGGAGCTCGGCCTGCTCGGCTCGGACCAGTACGTCGAGAAGCTGTCGCAGGCGCAGCGCGACCGCATCAGGCTCTACCTGAACTTCGACATGGTCGCCTCACCCAACTACGCCATCAAGCTGTACGACGGCGACAACTCCGACAACACCGGCTCCCCGGCGGGCCCGCCCGGCTCGGCGGAGATCGAGAAGCGGTTCGAGGCCTTCTACGACGCCCGTGAGCTCGGCCACGTCGGCACCGACTTCGACGGTCGCTCCGACTACGGCCCGTTCATCGCCGTGGGCATCCCGGCCGGCGGCATCTTCACCGGCGCCGAGGGCATCAAGACGGCCGAGGAGGCCGCCCTGTTCGGCGGCACGGCGGGCACCGCCTACGACCCCTGCTATCACCAGGCGTGCGACACCATCGGCAACATCGACGCGACGGCGCTCGACGTCAACTCCGACGCGATCGCCGACTCCACCGCACGGTACGCCTTCAACCTCAGGACCATCCCGAGGCGGGAGGCCGCCGCTGCGGCCCGCGTGGCCGTACAGGCCGCGAGCTGACCCACCCGGACGCGGGAGGACGGCCGGAGACCGGCCGCCTCCCGCGTTCGTCTTTTCCGGTCCCGGTGACAGGCATAGCGCGGCGGGGCGCGGAGCGTCTGAGGGGTGACATTCCCATCCTCATGGAGGTGATCGTGGACCCCGCGGACGAGCGAGGCTTCCGCGAGTTCGTCTCTGCGCGCTCTGCCGCCCTGATGCGGCTCGGCTTCCTGCTCACCGGCGGTGACCACCACGCGGCCGAGGACCTGGTGCAGACGGCGCTGGCGAAGCTGGCGGCCAGGTGGCGGCGCGTCGAGGCGCCCGAGGCGTACGCGAAGCAGATCATGTACCGCCAGCAGGTGAGCTGGTGGCGCGTGACCGGCCGGCGCGGCGAGGTCGTCCAGGCGACCCCGCCCGACGGGCCGGGACAGGACCGCACCAACCAGAGCGAGCTGCGCATGGTGCTGCGGGGAGCGCTGGCCAGGCTCACGCCACGTCAGCGCGCGGTGCTCGTGCTGCGCTACTTCGAGGACCTGCCCGAGCGCGAGGTGGCGCGGCAGCTCGGCTGCTCGGTCGGCACGGTACGCAGCACCGCGCACCGTTCCCTCACCCGCCTGCGGGAGGTCGCCCCCGAGCTGGCCGAGGAACTGGAGGTCGCACGATGACCCGCATGCTGCGCGACACCCTGCACGAGTGGGCGGACGAGGCCGTGGTGCCGCACGACCTGGCCGACCGGGCGCTACGCAGGCGCGTCCGGTGGCCGGCCGTGACGGCGGTCGCCCTCGTCACGGGAGTGCTCCTCGCGGTGGCCGGGTACGTCACCGGCACGGGCGACGCCGAGCACACCGTACGGCCGGCGACCGAGGTCACCCTGCCCGCCAGGCCGTCGCCCGCCCCCACGGACGTGCGGGCCGACACCGCGAACCGGCCGCCGCGCAAGCTCGTCGCCGCCGGGAACGTGGCCGTGTCGGCCTACTGGACGTACAGCTTCGAGAAGCTCCCCAACTCCGTAGAACGCCTTCGGCGCGTCTGGTGGCTGTACGATCCCCGCACCGGCGGCTACGAGCGGACCTCCTGGGCGTGGCTGGACGTCGCGCCGGGGCTCCAGGTCGCCGCGGCGATCGACGGCGACGGCCTCGGCAAGCGGCTGGTCATCGTGGATCTCAACACGCAGCGGATCCTGTCGTCCATCGGGCTGGAGCACGCCGTCGGCTCGGTCGTCTGGTCGCCTGACGGCACCGAACTCCTGGCCACGACCTACTCCGAGTATCCCGACCGGTGGCGGCGGCTGGGAAAGAACTCCCAGGAGCACTTCGCCAGCACCAGGACCGGCTACTACATCGTGGACGCCGCGACGGGAGAGGCCGAGCACCACGCGCTGCCCCCGATGCGGAGCGGCTCCGAACCGGGCTTCGTCGACGGCCCGAGCAACGGCAACAGCCGGCAGGACCTGGGCTGGAGCGCGGACGGCTCGCTCATCTGGGAACCGAGCGTGACCAGGCCGAGCCGCGCCTACCGCACTCTGGACGGGCGGCCGCAGGACGCGCCCGCCGACGACCGGTACCTCGGCCGTAACGGCTGGTCACGTCTCTCGCCCGACGGCACCCGCCTCCTCGGGGAGCCCGGCCTGCCCACCCGCATCACCGACGTCCGGACCGGCGACGTGGTCGGCCGCCAGCAGGTGCTCCAGCTCCTGGCGTGGGCGGATGACGACACCGTCGTCGCGCTGGGCTGCCGGGGGGACTGTCCCAACGAGTTCGACGCGGGGCTCGTGCTGGTCAGCGTCGACGGCACCAGGATGACCCCGTTGACCGGCAAGAGCGACAGCCGGAAGGAGGGCGCCTGGAGCTGGGTCCTCACCCCCAGGTGACGCACTCCTCATGCCTAACGGCCGCCTTCCAGGGCACTCGGGAGTCTTCGGGCGATCCCTGAGGAGGAGCGGTGACGACAACGAACGCGGGCCGGCAGGCCACGGCCGCGGCGCGGCGGGCGGTCCGGCACCCCATGATGGACCGGCTCACCCGCGTCGGGCTGGCCTGCCGCGGCGTGCTGTACGCGCTGATCGGTGTGCTGGCGGTGCAGATCGCCTTAGGCGGGGCGGACGAGCAGGCCGACAAGGGCGGCGCGATCGCCACGGTGGCGGAGCTGCCGTTCGGGTCGGTGATCCTGTGGGTGATGGTGGCGGGCTTCGTGGCGCTGTCGCTCTGGCAGGCGTCGGAGGCGCTGTTCGGCGGGCTCAAGACCTTGGACCGCGTCGAGGCGGTGCTCCGGACCGGCGTGTACGTGCTGATCGTCTTCACCCTGCTGAGCGTGCTGCTCGCCGGAGGAGCGGCCTCCGAGGACAAGAAGTCGCAGGACGTGACCGCCAAGCTGCTCGACCTGCCGGGCGGGCCGCTCATCGTGGGCCTGATCGGCCTCGGCGTCATCGGGCTGGGCGTGTACTGGGCGCGGTCCGGGCTGACCAAGAAGTTCCGCGAGGACCTGGACACGGGCCGGATGTCGCCCGGGGCCGAGCGGACGATGGAGAAGCTGGGCACGGCGGGCTACCTGGCCAGGGGCGCCATCGCCGGGCTGGCCGGGGTCTTCGTCGTGCAGGCGGCGCTCACCGCCGACCCCGACAAGGCCGGCGGCATCGACGCGACGCTCCGGGCGTTCGCCGCGACCCCCGTCGGGCCGTGGCTGCTCGTGGCGGTGGCCCTGGGGGTGCTGCTGTTCGCGGGCTACTGCTTCGGCGAGGCGCGCTGGCGCCGGACCTGAGCGTTCACGTCGTCTTCGGCGGCTGGTGGCCGAACCTCGCCGGGGCGGGGCCGCGCAGCCGCACGGCGGGGTCGGTCATCAACTGCCCGCCCGGGTCGTGTTCGGGCGCGGGCTCGATGACCGGCTCCGCCTCCCCGGCTTCGACGATCCGGCGTGCCAGCCGCTCGCGCAGCAGCGCCGCCTGCTCCCGGTGGGAGCGCAGGCCGACCAGGTTGGACAGCTCGTGCGGGTCGCCGGCGAGGTCGTACAGGGCCTGCTCGCGGTAGCGCGGGGCGGCGGCGTCGTGCCACGGGTGGGCGTCCTCGGCGACGGCGTAGTACTTCCACCGGGAGGTGCGGATGCCCCGGCCCACCTCGGACTCGCTCACCTGGAAGAACACCTCCTCGGGCCAGTCGGCGCGGGCGTCGCGCACCAGCGGCAGGAACGAGCGGCCCTGCATCTCCGCCGGCACCGGCAGTCCGGCGGCCTCCAGCAGGGTGGGCGGCAGGTCGATCGTGCTGACCGGACGCGCGATGGTCCCGCCGCCGTCGAAGCCGGGCCCGCGCAGGGCCAGCGGCACCCGCAGCGAGGCGTCGTGGCAGGACCGCTTGTACTCGCCGTTGCGGGTCTTGAAGTGGTTGCCGTGGTCGGAGGTGTACGCCACGATCGTGTCGTCCAGCAGGTCCATGCTGCGCAGCGCGTCGAGCAGCCGGCCGAGCCCCTCGTCCAGCCGCTTGACCTGGCCCAGGTAGCCGCCCGCGTGCCGGTGCGCCGTGCCGCCGAGCGTCGCGAGGTCCGGCGGCATCCAGCGGCCCGCGTAGCGCTCCTCGTAGCCGTCGGGGGCCGGATAGCTGTCCACCTGGTTCTGGTGGTGCGGCTCCAGGAACGACACGAAGAGGTAGAACGGCTCGCGGTGGTGGTCGGCGACGAAGCGGACGGCCGCGTCCACCAGCGCGTCCGAACGGTAGCCGGGCAGCAGCACGGGGTCGTCCGCCTCGTCGTACACGATCGTGCGGTAGGCGTCGGAGGTGTGTTCCAGGCCGTTGGCCGCCAGCCAGGAGCGGTAGCCGCCGCGCCGGTCGGCGGGCACCGGCTCCTGGCCGCCCAGGTGCCACTTGCCGATGTAGCCGGTGGCGTAGCCGGCCTCGCCGAAGCGGTGGGCGAGCGTCCGCTCGGCGGCGGGCAGGGGGATGCCGTTGCGGTGGACCCCTGTGGTGGTCGGGTAGCGGCCCGTCTGCAGGGCGGCGCGGGCGGGCGCGCACACGGGCTGCGGGGTGATCGCCACCTCGGCCTGGGTGCCCCGTCGGGCCATCCGGTCGAGGGTGGGGGTGAAGGGGCCGACGGTGTCCCACCGCTGCTGGTCGGTGAAGAACACGATCACGTTCGGGCGCAAGAGGGAACTCCCATCGGGGCACGGAGGCGGTTCAGGCGGAGCCACGCCGCAGGAACGACCAGGTGCGGACCAGCTCGCGGGCGGGTGGCGGCTCCTCGGCCCGGAGGCGGTCGAACAGCAGCCGCACGACGTCGGTGCAGTCGTGCCGGAGCGGGCCGACGGTGCTGAGCGGCGGGTTGGCGATGAGCCCTTCGTCGATGTTGCCGACGCCGATCACGGCCACGTCCTCCGGGACCCGCAGGCCGGCGTCCCGGACCGCCCAGATCGTGCTGATCGCGGCCCGGTCGGAGGCGGCGAAGACGGCGTCGGGCCGGTCGGGGGAGCGCAGCAGCTCCGTGACCGCCTGGTAGGCGGCGACCCGGTCGTCCGCTCCCGAGACGATGAGGCGTCGTGCCGGATCGACGCCGTGCCTGTCGAGGGCCCGGGTGTAGCCGAGCAGCCTGCCGGAGGGGCGGCCGGTGTAGAGCTCGTGGCGGTGCGCCAGGAACGCGATGCGGCGGCGGCCCTGCGCGATGAGGTGCTCGACCGCCTCGGCGCAGGCGTCGGCCTCCGGGACGCGCACCACGTCGCACCCCGGCGGGACCTCTCCCTCGCGGATGGCCACGACCGGCAGCCCGGTCGAGACGACCGAGGCCAGCAGGTCGGGGGTGAGGTGCTCGCCGCTCACGTTGATCAGGGCGCCGTCGGCGATGCCGCCGCGCAGCACGTCGGCGGCGGCGACCGCGCGGGCCCGTGAGTAGACGGTGAGCGTGACCACGGAGTAGCCCTGGGCGTCGGCCATCTCGTGCAGGTCCCTGGCCAGCCGCTCCTCGGTGGGGACGCCGCCGAACGAGCCCTGCACCAGGCAGACCCGCTGCGTGCGGCCCCGGCGCAGGCTCCTGGCCGCCTGGTCGGGGGCGTAGCCGAGCCGGCCGGCCGCCTCCAGCACCCGCTGCCTCGTCTCGGGGGCGACCCTGCCGTCACGGCCGCCGAAGACGTAGGAGACGGTCGCGACCGAGACGCCCGCGGCCTCGGCCACCTGCTTCGCTGTCGGCCTCATGTTAAACGTATAACACAGCCGGGCCTCGAAGGCCAAGAACGTGCAGGAGTGATGTGTTAATCGTTTGACATCAGAAGTGCCGCCGCTCCGTGGCGGTCACCATCGCCCGGAGGATGCCGGGTCCGGGCTCAGCCGTACAGGACGGACAGGAAGCGCACCAGCACCGCCTCCCGCGCGGCGGCCGGGAGGGCGTCGAGGACGGTGTTGACCACCGCCATCTCCGGCTGCCCCGAGCCCGGCCGCAGGTCCACCCCGACCGAGGCGGCCAGCTCGGCGAACTCGGCGTCGGTCAGCGCGTCGAGGTCCAGCCCCGCCACCAGCTCCACCAGCCCCTCGGGGAGCACGACGGGGCCGCGCCGCCGGGCCGCCTGCGCCGACTCGGCGATCACCTTCAGCATCGCCTCCACCCCGGCCAGGGTCACGCCGGTGACGGTGATGTGCAGGTTGGCCGGGATGCCCGCGTACGAGAGCTGCGGCTGCAGGAACCAGCCGCGCGCGCGGGCCTCGTCGGCGAGGACGAACACGTCCAGATCATCGCCGGCGAGGGCGACCAGGGCCGACTCCGGCTCGCCCAGCACCCGCAGGCCGGGCACGCGGGCGATGCCCTCGCGCAGCGCGGCCGACGCCTCCAGCGTGGCGCGGGCCAGGTCCACGTAACCCCGCCGGCCGAGGGCGTGCAGCGTGGCCCAGGCGCCGCCCAGCGGCCCGGCCGACCGGGAGCTCTGCACGGTGGCGTTGACCACCGTGTAGCCCGGCCAGGCGGCCGAGGCGAAGTACGCCCTGCGGCGCATGGCCGGATCGGCGAACAGCACGACCGAGGCGCCCTTCGGGGCGTAGCCGTACTTGTGCAGGTCGCAGGAGAGGGAGGTGACGCCCGGCACCGACAGGTCGAACGGCGGGACCGTCGCGCCCGCCTCACGCAACCAGGGCAGCAGCCAACCGCCCACGCACGCGTCCACGTGGCACGGCACGCCCGCGTCGGCGGCCACGGCGGCCACCTCCTCGACCGGGTCCAGGACGCCCTGCGGGTAGGAGGGGGCGGAGGCGACGACCAGCACGGTGTCGCCGTCGATCGCGTCGCGGACGGTGTCCGGCCGGACCTTGTACGTGCCCAGGTCCACCGGCACGGGCCGGACGGTGAGGCCCAGGTAGTGGGCCGCCTTGTGGAAGGCGGGATGGGCGGTGACGGGGACGACGAGGTTCGGCCGGTCGCGGCGGGCCGTGTCGCGGGCGGCCTTCACCGCCAGCATGATCGACTCAGTGCCGCCGCTGGTGAAGACGCCGTGGCCGCCGCCCAGCAGCCCGGCGACCGCGCCCACGACCTGCCGCTCCATCTCGACCACGCTCGGGAAGGCGGTGGGGTCGAGGGCGTTGACCTCGAGCATCTCGGCGTAGGCGCGGGCCGCCGCCTCGTGCGCGGCCGGCCGGCCGGTGTCGTAGACGTAGGCGGTCACCTGGCCGCCCCTGACGGGCAGGTCGTGCCGCTTGAGCCGGACGATCTCGGCCAGCAGGTCGTCGACGGGTCTGCCGGTCTCGGGCAGGTTCACACGCGCTCCTCGCCTTCGGGTGGGCCGAATGTAGTTCGGCCGGAAGGCGGCGGTCAATCAGGTGACGGTCGTCGGGTGGCGGTCGACGAGGTCCCAAGCGGTCAGGTCCCTGCCGGTCAGGTCCCTGCCGGTCAGGTGCGGGCGCCGGTGCCGGAGGAGCCGGTGAGGTCCAGGTCCGCGCCCTCGTCCGGAACGGCCGCGCGGTCGCGCAGGCGGTGGATGGTCAGGCGGTCGCTCCAGCGGGCGACGGCCTCCTCGTCGGCGAAGGCCAGCGCGCGCATCATGTTGCCGCCGTCGCTCGCCTCGACGGTCTGCCGCAGCCTCCGGCGCAGCGGCTCGGGCAGCCGGGTGGTGCCGGCCTCGACCGTGTCGCCGTAGTGCGGGGCGTAGGCCACCCCCTCGAAGCCGGTTCGGCGCAGCAGCGTCTTCAGTGTCTCGGAGTCGTAGAACATCAGGTGGTTCTTGGTGAACCCGCTCCACTCCGGCCCGTACGCCTTGAGCAGCAGAGATCGGGCGTTGACCGTCAGGATGAGCAGCACCCCGCCCGGGGCCAGCAGCTCGCGGAAGCCCGCGAAGTCCTCCAGCGGCCGGGGCAGGTGGGCCAGCACCGACCACAGGGTGATCACGTCGAAGCCGCCCGCGGCGATCTCCGGCACGTCCCGCGGCGCCCCGAAGTAGGCCCGTGCCCGCTTCAGCCGCGCGTTGGCCTGCGTCACGGAGTCGGGCGACAGGTCCACCCCGTAGCCGTCGAAGCCCCGCTGCTCAGCCAGTTCCAGGAACAGCCCGACACCGCAGCCGAAGTCGAGCAGCCGCCTGCCCTCGCCGTCGTCGAGGACGGGGGAGAACGCCTGCATCGTCAGGTTGTAGCGACGTTGCCGGTTGGCCGCGTACGTGCCGGTCAGGAAGCCGCTGTAGCCGCTCGAGTAGAGGTCGCCGAGCCGCTCCGGCCGCACGTTGGGGTTGCGGTAGAGGAAGCCGCAGGACGGGCAGCGGACGACGTGGTAGCGCCACTCCCGGCCCTTGCCGCCCTTGCCGGCGCCGGTCGGCTCGAACAGCGGCTGCTGGCGCGACTCGCCGCACATCATGCAGCTCAGGAACTCCTCGATCTCGCCCAGCGGCAGCTCGGAGCCGTACTCCTCCAGGGACAGCACGGGCGCCCGCCGGATCCGCCACCGCCACTGCGCCTCGCGGAGCAGCCGCTCGCCGGGGCGTACGTAGACCCGCTGGCCCCAGGGCACGCGGTCGTATCGGGAGCCGTAGAGCAGACCTCGGAGCAGTCGTCGTGCAGGGACCATGGCCAACACCTCAAAAGAGCGGAATGCCTGGGATCTCCCCTGTCTGTAATGCGACTATTCCATCGCTTCGGTCAAGACGCCACATCTCCCTCTGGACGGTACGGCCGCCTGCCGCCTACTATTTGGACGAACGACCAAGGCGATCGACCAAACAGGAGGCTCTCGTGGCAGAGGTGTCCGCCGAGCGGGGCAGGGCGACGCGGGAGCGCCTGCTCCGGGCCGCCGTGTCCCTGATCGGCGAGGTGGGGTGGAGCGGCGTCTCGACGCGGATGGTGGCCCAGCGGGCCGGCGTCAACGCAGGGGTGGTGCACTACCACTTCGCGTCGGTGTCCGACCTGCTGGTGGCCGCCGGCGTCGGGTTCGCCCGTGAGCTGCTGGAGCAGGCCGGGGCCGAGCTGGCGCGCCGGCCGAGCGTGCCCGACGGGATCGACTGGCTGCTGCGGGAGCTGTCCCGCTACAGCGGCACCGACCCGGCCTCGCTGCTGATGGCCGAGCTGTTCCTCGCCGCCGGGCGCGAGCCCGGGCTGCGCGACGAGCTGGGCGTGCTGATCATCGGCTTCCGGTCGCGGGTGGCCGGGTGGCTGCGCGCCCACGGCCACGGCGCGCAGGCCGAGCAGGCCGCCGTGGTGATCGCCGCCCTGATGGACGGCCTGGTCCTGCACCGCGCGCTGGACCCGGCCCTGGATCCCACCACGCTCGCCGGGCCGCTGCGCGCCATGCTCGGCGTCCGGCCCGAAGGAGGATCGAGATGACCGCGATGAGAGTGCTCGTCTGCGGCGCCGGCATCGCCGGGCTCACGCTGGCCTGGCATCTGGAGCGCTCGGGCTGGGAGGTGGAGCTGGTCGAGCGGGCACCCGCCTTCCGCGACGGCGGCTACATGATCGACTTCTACGGACCCGGTTACGAGGTGGCCCGGCGGATGGGCCTGCACGACCGCCTGGAACAGGCCCGCTACCCGGTCACGGAGCTGGCCTACGTCCGCCGCGACGGGCGGCCGGCCAGCCGGCTCACCATGCCGCCGGAGTTCGCCGAGCAGGTGGTCAGCCTGCCGCGCGGCGACCTGGCCCGCGCCGTCCACGACGGCGTGCGCGCCCCCGTCCGCTACGGCACCAGCGTCGAGGCCGTCGCCCAGGACCGCCACGGCGTCACCGTACGGCTGACCGACGGCACCGAGCGGCGGGTGGACCTGCTCGTGGGCGCCGACGGAGCGCACTCCCGGGTGCGCGGGCTCGTCTTCGACGAGGAGCGGCCCTTCGTGCGCTACCTCGGCCACCACGTCGCCGCCTACACCCTGACCGACCCGGAGCTCAGCCGGCGGGCGGGGGACCGCTACGAGATGCGCACCGTGCCCGGCCTGATGGCGGGCACGTACGCGCTGCGCGGCGGCCGGCTCGCCCTGCTGTTCCTGCGCCGCGAGCCCGACCCCGAACCGCCCGCCGACCCCCGCGCCGCGCTGCTGCGCCACTACGGCGACATGGGGTGGATCCTGCCGGAGGTGCTGCGCCACTGCCCGGACCCGCCGCGGCTCTACTACGACCAGGTGACCCAGGTGCACGTGGACGAGTGGAGCAGGGGACGGGTGGTGCTGCTGGGCGACGCCTGCCAGGCCGTCTCCCTGTTCGCCGGGCACGGCGCCTCGCTGGCCATGGCCGGCGCCTGGGTCCTCGCCGACGAGCTGGGCGCCCCCGGTGACATCGGCGACGCGCTGTCCCGCTACCAGGGGCGGATGCGGCCGGTCGTCCTGGAGGTGCAGCGGTTCGGCCGCCGGTTCGTCCGCTGGATGGCCCCGGCCGAGCGGTGGCGCATCGCCGCCCGCGACGCCCTGCTGCGCCTGGCGGGCCTTCCCGGAGGCGGGCGGCTCCTCGTCGGCTCCCTCATCAACGAGGGACACGACCTCGTCCGCTCGGCCTCGGGAGCCGGACGAGGGTAGGTTGGGCCTCGGCTGCGTTTCGGCCCGTCGAAGGGAGGGGACGTGCGAACCAGGCTCACCGCCGCGCTGCTCCTCCTGCTGCACCTGTTCGTCCCCGCGGCCGGCCACGCCACCCACCGCGGCGTCGCCGCGCAGGCCGCGCCCACGCACGCAGACCAGACGGTGGGCCACCCGCGTGACGAGCGCGCACCCCGTGTCCACCTGCCCGCCGGCCCGTACGCCTCGGCCGGCGGCGTCGCCGTCATCCCGACCACCGCGGGGCCCGCCGGGCGCCCGCGGCCCGTGATCGCCGCCTCCGGCGGCCACCTCGCGCCTCCCCAGCCGGCCCGCGCCGCGGCCCCGGCCAGGGGGCCGCCCTCCACGACGCGCTGACGTCCATCCATCGACAGCCTGTGGAGGCTTCCATGTCCCGTGCGCCCGTGTGGCGCGCGGTGGTGACGTGTGTCGTCGTCGCCACCGCATTCTTCCTCGCGTTCACCATGTCCCCGCGCCTCGGCCTCGACCTGCGCGGCGGCACCCAGCTCGTGTTCGAGACACGCGACTCGCCCACCGTCAAGGCCGACGCCGACGCCACCGACCGGGCACTCGACGTGCTCCGGCGCCGCGCCGACGCGCTCGGCGTCGTCGATCCCACCCTCGTCAGGTCCGGCGAGCGGCGGATCATCGTCGAGCTGCCCGGCGTGCTCGACCCGCGCAAGGCCGCCGAGGTCATCGGCCGGACCGCCCAGCTCACCTTCCATCCCGTGCTCGGCGTGGCCGCGGCCGACGACAAGAAGGCCGTGGCCGACGAGTCGGGGCAGCGGCTCTCGCTCGGCCCGGCCGCCATCACCGGTGACGGCGTGACCGACGCCGCCGCCCGGACCGACCCCCAGCAGGGGCCCGGCTGGTTCGTCACGGTCGACTTCCGCGACCCCGGAGCCTGGCAACGGCTCACCGGCGCCGCCGCCTGCGAGCCGGTCGGCGAGCCCAAGCGGCGGCTGGCCATCGTGCTCGACAACGAGATCATCTCCTCGCCGCAGGTGGACCCGTCCGTGCCCTGCAAGGCCGGCATACCAGGCGGATCAACTCAGATCACCGGCTCCTTCACGCCCCAGGAGGCGCAGGACCTCTCCGTGCTCATCAAGGGCGGCGCGTTGCCGGTCCCGATGGAGCTGATCGAGCAGCGGACCGTCGGGCCCACGCTCGGTGAGGAGGCCATCGAGGCCAGCGCCAAGGCGGGTGTCGCCGGCGTGCTCCTGACCGCGGTGTTCATCATCGCCATCTACCGGCTGGTGGGGCTGCTCGCCGCCCTCGCCCTCGCCCTGTACGGGCTCATCTCCTACGCCGCCCTGATCGCCATCGGGGCGACGCTAACCCTGCCCGGACTGGCCGGGTTCGTGCTGGCCATCGGCATGGCGGTGGACGCCAACGTGCTCGTGTTCGAGCGTGCCAGGGAGGAGTACGCCCGCTCGCCGCGGCTCGGCCTGCGGGCGGCGCTGGACCGGGGGTTCAGGAACGCCTGGAGCGCCATCGCCGACTCCAACATCACCACGCTGCTGGCCGCCGGGCTGCTGTTCTGGCTGGCCTCTGGGCCGGTACGCGGCTTCGGCGTGACCCTGGCCATCGGCGTGCTCGCCTCGCTGGTCTCGGCCATGCTCATCACCCGTGTCCTGACCCACCTCGTGATCGGCCGGGTGAGTCCCCGGCTGTCGGGGCTCGGCTCGGTGGGCCGGGTCCGCACCTGGGTGACCAGGCGCGACCCGCAGCTCATGGCCCGCGGCCGGATCTGGCTGGCCGTCGCCGCCGCGCTGGTCGCCGTGGCAGTCGCCGGGCTGGTCACCCAGGGCCTGAACTTCGGCGTGGAGTTCACCGGAGGCCGGATCGTCGAGTTCGCCGCCACCAAGCCGGTGAGCGCCGACGCGGCCCGGCAGGCCGTGGCCGAGGCGGGACACCCCTCGGCGGTCGTCCAGGCCTCCGACGACGTCGTCACCGTGCGCGCCGGGCAGATCAGCGCCGACGACGTGGCGGGCATCGAGACGGCGCTCGACGGCCGGGTGGGCGAGGTGACCAAGCAGCGCGACGAGCTGATCGGGCCCAGCCTGGGCGAGGAACTGCGCCGCAACGCGCTCATCGCGCTCGGCGTGGCGCTGGCGGCCCAGCTCCTCTACCTGGCGGTCAGGTTCAGGTGGACGTTCGGCACGGCCGCGGTGGCCGCCCTGGTGGTGGACACGGCCGCCGTCGTCGGCGTCTTCGCCTGGCTGGGCAAGCCCATCGACGGCGTCTTCCTGGCGGCGATGCTCACCATCATCGGCTACTCGATCAACGACAAGGTGGTGGTGTTCGACCGGGTCCGGGAGATGTGGACCGCGGACCGCAAGGCGCCGTTCGCCTCCATCGTCAACGGCGCGATCCTGCAGACCGTGCCGCGCACGGTCAACACCGGGCTCGGCGCGCTGTTCATCCTCATCGCGCTGGCGGTCTTCGGCGGAGACTCGCTGCGCGACTTCGCCATCGCGCTCATCCTCGGCATCGTGGCCGGCACGGCGTCCTCGTCGTTCGTGGCCGGGCCGTTGGCGATCGAGCTCGAACGGCGCAGCAAGCAGCCGCCTCCCGAGCCGCCCAAGCCGCGCGAGAAGACCCGGCGCGACGGCTCCGGCGCGGTCGTGTAGCCCCGCCCGGGTCAGGGCCGCCACCGGCGGCCCGCCCGGGTCGGGACCGTCTCTCGTGGCTGGGCCGGGTCGGGACCGTCACTCGCGGCCCGGCCGGGTCAGGGCTTCTCGACGGCGGGCGGGGCGTCCTCGCCGTTCGCGGCCGTGCCGTGGGTCAGCCCCTGCCGGTCCGCCCACGCGTCCAGCTTCCTGATGGCCGCGTGGTCGGGTGTGCCGGCGGGGGCG
This sequence comes from Nonomuraea muscovyensis, assembly GCF_014207745.1. NCBI lineage: Bacteria > Bacillati > Actinomycetota > Actinomycetes > Streptosporangiales > Streptosporangiaceae > Nonomuraea > Nonomuraea muscovyensis. The sequence goes on along the minus strand of NZ_JACHJB010000001.1, from coordinate 2,257,014 downwards.
CTCATCAGCACGACCGCCTGGGTCTGGTCCTCGACGCCGGTCAGCACCTGCCAGTCCACGCTGAACCGCCCCGCGACCGGATGGTCGAGGCGGCTGCTGCCGGAGGTCCGCATGGTCACCAGGTGCTGGGCCCACCAGGTGCGGAAGTCGAGGTCGCGTACCGACAGCTCGCCCACCAGCTCCTGCAGCCGCGGCCGGGCGCAGTCGGCGCCGGCCGCGAGCCGCAACGCGGACACCGTCTCCTGCGCCCGCTCCTTCCAGTCGACGAACAGGGAGCGGACGTGCGGGTCGAGGAACGTCATGCGGGCGTAGTTGCGGTGCTGCGGCCGCATGGCCGCCAGGTCGCCGAGCAGGGCGGTGGCCAGCCGGTTCCAGGCGAGGATGTCGAGGTAGCGGCCGAACACCAGGGCCGGGGTGTCGACCAGGTTGGCCAGCAGGCGTTCGACCTGCGGCTTGACGCGCTGGCGGCCGTCACCGCCCCGGCCGGCGACCTCGTCGGGGTGGGCGAGCTGGATGAGGTGGCGCTGCTGGTCGTCGTTGAGCAGCAGGGCCCGCCCGATGGAGTGGAGCACCGCCCGCGAGGCGGTGCGCACGCGGCCCTGCTCCAGGCGCGTGTAGTAGTCGATGCTGATGCCGGCGAGCTGCGCGACCTCCTCGCGCCGCAGCCCCGGGACGCGCCGGGGGTAGCCGGTCTCCGGCAGGCCCACGTCGGGGGCGCTGACCAGGGCCCGCCGGCTGCTGAGAAAGTCCCCCAACGGCCCCCGAGGGCTCGCGTCCGCGGATCGCATCAGGTGGATTATGGCACCTAACCGGAGCTATCGCCGGGGAAACCCGTTCCTGGGAACGACGTATCCTTCCAGGTCAGCCGCGTAGCCGCCATGCTGTTACCCGGAGGGGGGGAGGAGCCGGCCGACGTGGACCGGGAGGGTATCCACGACGACCGGCTCCTTCTTGCTCTGCTCCTGCCGAGTTCGCGACACGGGCGCGGGCCGATGCTCAGGCGCGGCGGGGCGCCAGCAGGTCCGCGTACGGCGAGTACGACTCCGCGACGGCCGGGCGGGCGGGGCCGGTGAGCAGCGCCTGCGCCAGAGTGGCCCTGACCAGCGCCATGCCGTGCACGATCGGCGGCAGCGTCACCGCGAACAGCGCGCCGACGGCCGTGTTGAAGATGATGAAGGCGGCCGTGCCGTCGCCGAGGCCGAGCAACTGCGGGATGCCGCCGTCCACTCCCGGGATGGCGGCGATGATCCACCCGTAGAGCGGGAACGACAGCCCGGCGACGGCCGCGACCCACCAGGTGAGGGTGACGGCGAAGGAGAGCACGGCGAACGGGAAGGCGATGACGGCGTGGAGCAGGTCCAGCCAGCCCTGCGTGTGCGCCACCGGGTTCGCCAGGCGGCGCAGCAGGCCGGCGGACGGCGGCGCGGCGGGGTAGTCAGGGCGGCCGACGGGCCGGTCGAGCACCTCGGCGACCATCTCACGCTCGGCGTCGGCGAAGCGCCGCGCCGCACCGGCGGTCGCGGCCAGGATGGGCAGTCCCACGAAGGCGACCAGGCTGCCGAGACCCGCCGCGACACCGGTCACGACAAGGGCGAACGAGACGGTGGCGGCCGGGAAACCCCCGAGAGCGTAACGGGTGTCGGTGGCGATGCGCCGGCGGAGGGTCGTCATGGCGTCAAAACTACGGACGACGCCCCGGCCCCGGCGATCCCGCGCACCGGCCTATCAGGGTAGGGACAGCCCTACCTCCCCGGCGGGCTCCGCGAAGGCCGCCGGAGACGGTCAGCGCTTGCTCGCCCGGCGGATCACGTCACGCACCCGGTCCATCATCGCCACGGGCGTGCCGATCAGGAGGTTCTTCGCCGCGGACTCGGTGCCGGGATGCGGGTGAGTGGGCGCCAGCGCCTCGGCGGCCTTGACCCCGGCGGCCATGGCCCGGCGCTCGGCCGGGCTGGTCCTGGCACGCAGCTTGGCGAACTCGTAGCGCTCCTCGCTGCGGGCGTGCGCGAACACGGCGGCGCGGAGCACGGCGAGGTTGGCCATGAAGTCGGGATCGTCGGGGCCGGCCTGGTCCATGTGCTGGAGCAGCTCCTTGGCCTCCCGTTCCTCCTCCAGGCGGTCGTCCACCACGCCGTCACCGCCGTCGAGGACGCGGCGGGCGTAGGGGTGGACGATCTCCTCCTCGGCGGTCTCGTGCACGGCGAGCAGCCGGACCAGGCGGGTGAACGCCTCGCCGCGCTCCCCGGCCGGGGCCCGCTCGACCTCGTCGAACAGGTCTCGGATCATCGCGTGCTGAGCCAGCAGCAGGTCGATGACGTCCGTCTCCGCCATCGTCTCGGGCCGGGGCGGGTGCTGAGTCATGAGAAGCCTCCTCTTCGAGTACGCGCGGTCTACCCGGGGAGGGGCGGCTCACGCACGTCGTCACGCATTCCGGGGCTTTCCCGGAGGGCGGCCGGAGCGCAGTGAAAGTTTCATGCCGGAAGCCAGGTAGGAGGAAGTCCTTGGGGTCCCGGCGCTGGGTTTCGTTGACAAGCGGGTGCCGGACCGCACAATCCTGTGTGGGAGCGCTCCCATAACGTGCTCCCCGCTCGAACCCAGGAGGTGACGCCGCTCCCGTACTCCGCGTGACCGTTCATGAACCATCCCGCCCGGATGGCAAGGACGCGGCCGGCGAGCCCCCCTTTCCGCCGGCCGCGTCCGCGTGTTCGGGTCCGTCACTCACCTGCCGGTCGCGACGTCGAACCGCCGGCGGGCCGCCTCGATCGCGTCCTCGTCGCCGAACTCGCCGAACGCCGCGTCGTGGTGGCGCTCCGGAATGAGCCGCCTGACCCGCTCCGGGTAACCCGCTCCCGGTTCGGGCACCCGCACCACCGGCCGCCCGCCCAGCCGTACGGCGATGGGGCCGGAGGCGCGTACGGACATGGCCCAGCCGGCGCCGGGACCGGTGATGGCGCACATGTGGTGGGCGTACACCCACTCCACCTCCGCCACCGTGCCGGCACCGGCCGGTTCGACGCCGAAGGGGTCCACGGCGCAGACCACCTCGCCGACCTCGTGCCCGGCCCCGTGCGCCACCTCGCGCCCGGCCCCGGGCCGCGCATCGCCGCCGGTGTCCCCGCCCGTGCCCCCGCCGGTCCCGGCGGCGGGCGCGTGGCCGAAGTCGTGGCCGTGCGCCCGGTGCTCGTCCGCGGTGGCGCCTTCGAGCAGGCCCGTCACCAGGACGGCGAGCCGCCCCTCCAACTCGTGCTGGCGGGCCTGCTGCCCGGCGACGATCAGGGCGGCCCCGGCGACCGGGACGAGGAGCAGCGCGACGACCGTCGCGATCCTCGCCCGGCGCGCCGGCGGCCCGCCGGCACCCTCGTCCACAGGGGCCACGCCCTCCGGTCCCGCGGGTCCTGAGGACCCCGTGGCCATCGGTTCCGTGGGCATCGGTTCCGTGGGCATCGGTTCTGTGGGCATCGGGTCTACGGGCTGGTGCACGACAGCGTGGGCGCCGGCGACGGTGGCGTGCCCGTGGCGTTGAAGCCGAACGTCGTCGTGCCGTTCGCGGACACCTGCCCGTTGTGGCCGGCGTTCTTGACCACCACCTCGGGTGGCTGCCCGGTGAGCGTGGCGTTCCAGGGCGAGCCGGAGAAGCCCTGGTCACCGCCGTAGGTCCAGCCGACCGTCCAGCCGTTCAGCGTGCCCGTGCCGGTGTTGCGGACGGTGACCTCGGCCTGGAAGTGCCCGCTCCACGTGGTGGTGGTGCGCCAGGTGGCGGTGCAGGAGCCGGTGGGCGCCGGGGTGACCGTGGGGGTCACGGTCGGGTCCGGCGGTGTGGTGCCGCCGGGGCCCACACCGGTCACCTCGCCGTTGCCGCCGTCGAAGACGACGTCGGAGCAGCTGTAGAAGTTCTCCTGGCTGTCGGACCTGATCCAGTGGATGAAGATCATGTGCCGTCCGCTCTTTCCGGACGGGAGCTGGACGTTCCAGTGGTAGTAGTTGAGGCCGCCGGGGCCGCCGGACTGGGGCGGGTCGACGGCGCTGCCGAACGACTCCAGGTCCGACCACTTCAGCGGCGCGTTCGGGTTCCAGCCGTTCTTGGTGATGTAGTAGACGAACGAGCCCGGGTGCGCGGCCCAGTTGCTGTGGCGCACCTGGATGTTCGCGCCCGAGGTCAGGTGGGTCAGCGGCCAGTCGGAGCGGACCGCGTTGTAGGCGGAGAAGTCGTACGGCCCACCGGTGCCGCCGCTGCAGATCTGCCCGTCGGGGATGAAGCCCGTGGTGCGGCCGGCGCCGTCGGAACGCAGCACCGCGAACCAGTTGTAGAGCGGAGTCGTGCCGCTCTGCGCGACGGCGGCCGCGCAGGCGGGGTTGTAGGAGATGATCTGACCGTTGTCCCTGAGCCCGTCCTGGTAGCACAGGAACGTGCGGCTGCCGGGGAACATCGTGACGCCGTGGGCCTGCGCCTGGCGGGGCACCATCAGGACGGTGGAGATCAGGGCCACGGCCAGTGCGGCCGCGAAGGCCGCCGACCGGATTGCTCTCATGAGGATCCCTTGTTCGCGAACGACAGAGGAACCCGCTCATGACGTGCCCGCCCGGCAGCACTCGGTGAACGCATTGAAACACGGCCGCCCGAGCCCGGCAACGCCCCTAGGTCCCGCAGTAGCGCGCGCCCCTCGCGGCCGAGGCCAGCGCGGCGGCCCTGGCCGCCTCGGCCGGCGTGAACGGCAGGCCGGGCCGCCGGAGCAGCAGCGCCCGCTCGGGATGCACGGAGACCACCATGGTGCTGTTGAGCTCGGCCTCCTCGTCCACCGTCTCACCGGGACGGCGCCACTCGACCTCGGAGACGCGCAGCAGCTCGGCCATCGCGTGCGGGAGCTGGCTCGGGTCGTCGTGCACCCGCTGCGCCAGCAGCAGGCCCTGGATGCCGGGGTCGATGAGGTCCTTGACCTGGGCCGGCACGATCAGCAGGTCCAGGCCGCCCGCCTCCGACAGGGCAGCGTGCAACCGGCCGGGGGTCAGCCGGGTCGGCGCCTCGACCACGAACTCGTCGAGGGCGTCGCAGCCGGCCGGAGTGATCGCGCTGCTGCCGGTGGGCGCGATGTGCAGCGTCAGGATGTTGCAGCCGAGCCGGCCGAACGCGCCCGCCACCTGGGCCAGCCGCCCCGGACGCTCGACCACGCGCATCCTGATGCGCCACAACGTCATGGTGCTCTGCCCACCGGCCGGCGGCGGGGGCAGCGGTGGCCGGGTACGGCGCGCCTTCACGGGCGTCCCGGACCGCAGGCGCCGGTGGAGGGCGGAGCCGACGATCAGGGCGCCGCCCAGTCCCACCAGCACCACGGGCCCGGGATCGGTGTGCCCGAGCAGGGTGGCGAGGAGGTGCGCCACGCCGACCGCGAGGAACAGCGCGGCCACCTCCAGGATCTCCCGCCACCAGGAGTGCCCGAGGTGGTGCCCGGAACGCGGATGGGTCGCCTTCGGTGCATCGCTCATGACGGTCAGTCTCGGCGGCGGGTGTTACGCGGCCGTGGACGGCGCCGTGGCGGAGGCGTTAAACCGCCTTCACAGCCGGTCCGGATCCCGTCACGTGCCGGGCCGCCACATGGGCCAGAACGTGGACCCGTCCGGCAGGGCGAAGGGCTCCCGCGGCCGGTAGCCGTGCCGCAGGTACAGGTCCCGGCTGCGCCGGCTGCTGGCCTCCAGGTACGCGGGCAGCCCGGCCAGCCGGGCGTGGTGGTGGCGCAACAGCGCGCTGCCGAGGCCCCGGCCCTGCCGGTCGGGATGGACGGCCAGGAAGGCCAGGTGGTGGTGGGGTTCGGCCGGGTGGTGCTTGTCGAACAGGGCGTCCAGGGCCCGGAACCGGTCCGCCCACGGTCCGGTGGCCTCGGCCAGCCGGCGGTCGTACGCGGGCGGCTCGGGCAGCGGCGTCGTCCGGGGGAACCAGACCGCCGCGGCGGGGCCGTCGTCGATGACGTGGATCTCGCCGTGCTCGGCGGCGTGGTCCACCATGATCCGGAAGTCGGCGGTCATGATCTCGTGCCGGTGGGCCGGATCGGGCACCAGGTAGCCCACCGCGTCCAGCGGGGCGAAGGCGGTCGCGATCAGCTCGGCCACGAGGGCGGCGTCCCCGGCCCCCGCGCGGCGGACGGCGGGCGGCGCACTCCCCGCAGCATCGTGGCCGACGGGGGGAGAGCCGGGCGGGCCCGTGCTCAGCGGGCCCGTGCTCGACGGGTCGGTGCTCAACGGGTCGCCTCCTGGACGGTCGCGGCCTTGGCTCCCAGCCCGACCCGGGAGTAGACGGCCGGCTGCCCGGCACGCAGCACGAAGGCCCAGACCAGGCCCACCACGGCCGCCATGACGTACACGCCGGGCAGCAGCCATGCGAGCGGGTGGCCCTCCTCGACGCCCAGCAGCGTCGAGAAGTTGCCGACCGCCAGCGTCACCATGACGGTCAGCGCGACGGCGGCGGGCACCGGTGCGAGCAGCCGGCGGGCGATGCTCTCACCGCTCGGCTCGCGGGAGAAGAACGCGATGACGGCGATCGAGGTGGTGCAGACCAGCAGCAGCACGCCGAACCCACCGAAGGCGCCGCCGTAGAAGAAGAGCTGCACCAGCGGGTCGAGCCCCAGGACGGCGTACAGCACGATCACGAGCAGGCCGATGGCGCTCTGGGCGAGCGACCCCGCCTCCGGCGCCCCGGTGCGCGGCCGGGTCCGGCCGAAGGCGGCCGGCAGCACCCGCTCGCGGCCGAGCGCGAAGAAGTAGCGGGACGTGGTGTTGTGGAAGGAGACCATCGCGGCGAACAGGCTCGTGACGAAGAGCACCCGGGCGATGTCCACCACGACCGGCCCGAGCTGCGCGCCGGCGATCACGAAGATCGTCTCGGCGCCGTCGCGGCGCGCGGTCTCCACGATGTTCGCCGGGCCGGTGGCGACCGTCATCGCCCAGGCCGAGAGCGCGTACAGGCCGGCGATGACCGCGATGGAGGTGTAGGTGGCCACCGGCACGGTACGGCGCGGATCGCGGCTCTCCTCGGAGAAGACCACGGCCGACTCGAAGCCCACGAACCCGAGCGTCGCGATGACCAGCAGCGCTCCCACCCCCGGCACCAGCAGCCCGCCCGGCGAGAGCGCCTGGGCCGACAGCCCGGCCGGGCCCGACGCGACGAGGTCGGCCGCGTCGAAGAGCAGGATCACCGCCACCTCGGCGGTGAGCAGGACGGCCAGCAGCCGGCCGTTGAGGTCCACCCGCATCAGCCCCAGCAGCGCCACCAGCGCCCAGGCCACCAGGGACACGGCCCACCAGGGCGGCGTGACCCCGGCCCACCGCTCCAGCAGCGGCGTGGCGGCCGCCCCGAACGCGCCGTACAGGCCGACCTGCAGGGCGTTGTACGCGATCAGCGCCACCCAGGCGGCGGCGATGCCCGCGGGGCGGCCCAGTCCACGGCTGACGTAGGTGTAGAAGGCTCCGGCGTTGGCCATGTGCCGGGCCATCGCGACGTACCCGACGGCGAACAGGGCGAGTACGGCGCCCACGGCCAGGAACGCGACCGGCAGGCCGGTGATGCCGGTGACCGCGTACGCCGTGGTGACCACTCCGGCCACGACCGTGAGCGGCGGCACGAAGTAGACGACCGAGGGGGCGCCGAGCCGGTCGGCGGCCAGGGCACGCGCTATCGGGTCCGGTCCGGTGCGCGAGTGCGCGATGCGCATGGGGTTCCTTTCTGGTGCGGGTGGTGAGCGGGCCCGGGGCGCGGTGGACCGCCCCAGCCTGCGGCGTGCGGTGCGGAACGGGTCAGGAGCGGTAGGTGAGGACGGCGTCGCCGACGGCCGCCCTGACGTGCCGGGTCAGGTCGCCGACCGGCTCGGGCAGCGCGGCCAGCGCTCCCGTCAGATGGCGGCGGGCGGCCTGCCGGTGGGCGGGGTCCTCCACGACGGTGTCCGTCATGCCGGAGGCGTCCACGAGGGCGGCGAGCACCATGTCATGAGCCGTCAGCGGCTCGCCGCGGGCCAGTGACAGCCGCAGCCTGGTGGACGGCCACACGGCCCGGCCGAAATCGGTGGCGAAATAGCGACTCGGCCGGCGCCGGCGAATTCTCGGCGTTTCGCGGTCGAGTAATCCGGCGCGCATCATTCGCGCCGTGACGTCGGCGACGGCGCGTCTGGCGAGGTATGCCAGCCAGGTGCGAACGTCGGTGTGCTGGGGCGCGTTCGCCATGTCGGCCAGCACCCTGTCGGCGAGGTGTTCGCGCAGGGGCCGCTGGTCGGCCACCTGGAGCCGTACCCCGCGCACCAGGACCCGGCGTTCCAGGACCAGCTCGGCGATCAAGGCTCCGGCCAGGCCGAGCGCCAGGCCGGACAGGTGCAGACGCGGCTTCCCGGAGCCCGTCGTGTCCCACACGACGAGGAAGAAGTCATCGGCGAGCAACGGCGTGCTCCCGTCGCCGAGAGAGCCGCCTCCGGCGACCTGCGCGCGTCCGTTGAGCCTGGTGCTGAATCGGTTCGCTCACTATCGCCCTTAATGGATGGCCGGTTCAGGAAAGCCCCGCGAGGCGGCGCGTGAATGTTTATCAAGAACGCCGTCGCGAGGGCTACCCCTATTTGCCGTCAGGGCGCGATAAAGGAATCCTTAATGCTTGATATGGTGATTTATCCGCCTTATTGAAGATCGTCGGGTGTGTCGCGGGGTGGCAGCGTGCGCGGCGTCCGGGCCTCCTCACCCGGCTGGACGATCACGAACTGGCCCGTCGTCCCCGCGCCCGCCGAACCGAGCGTGCGGAAGTGGTACAGGTACGGCGCGCCCGGGTCGGCGAGTCCCCCGAAGCGCACGGCCAGCCGGACCGCCGCGCGGGCGGGCAGGTAGACCGTGTCCTTGTACCCCTGGGCGTGCGGCGGCGCCGGGTCGCCGGCCACGTCCAGCACCTGGAAGGTCGCCCCCTGCAGGTGGAACGTGCCGGCGTCGCCGGGGTTGTCGATCTCCCAGACCTCCGTGGCGGCGGCGGGCACCACCAGGTCGATCCGGGTCAGGTCCGTGTTCCCGGACCCCCGGCCGTCCGGCCGGAACCGCCGCACCCGGGCGCCCGGCGGCACCTCGATCGGCAGCAGGCCCACCGCCGGCCGGCGCGGCACCGGGCGCGACGCGGTGAGCCGGGGAGCCACGACGATCTTCAGCAGGGCGGCGCCGCCCTGCCCGGGGTCCGGGGGGCCGCCGAGGTCGCGCAGCAGCACGGTCTCACCGTGCAGGAAGGCCGCCACCAGCTCGACGCGCTCGCCGGGCGCGACCGAGACCCTGCTCACCTCCACCGAGGCGGCCAGCAGGCCCGCGTCGTTGCCCACCACGTGGAACGGCCTGCCGTCGCCGAAGGCCAGGTCGAACACCCGCGTGCCGGAGCCGTTCACCACCCGGAACCGCACCCGCTCCGAGATGACGTCCAGGAACGGGCCGGCCGTGCCGTTGACCAGCACGAAACCGCCCTCCCCACCGCCGGCACCGCCCGCGCCGAGCCGGGCCTCGCCGGCGAGCGAGCCGTCAGGGGCGAGGCGCGCGTCCTGCAGGATGAGCGGGATGTCGTCCACCCCGTACGCGGACGGCAGGCCGCGACGCCGGGTGTAGTCGTCCACGACCAGCATGCCGGCCAGACCGCGACCGGCATGCCCGGCGGTCCTGCCGAGCGGGTAGGGGTGGTACCAGGCGGTGGTGGCGGGCTGGTCCACGATCCAGCGCTCGGTCCACGTCTCGCCGCTCGCGATCGGCCGGTGCGGGCCACCGGCCACCGCGGCGGGCAGGCGCATGCCGTGCCAGTGCACGTCGGTCGTCTCGTCCAGGGCGTTCGTCACGGCCACTTGCACCACGTCGCCGCGCCGCACCCTGATCGTCGGCCCGAGGACGTCGCCGTTGAAGCCCCAGGTGGGGGTGGTGCGGCCGGGCAGCAGTCGTGACCGCCCGGCCTGCGCGGTCAGCTCGAACCGCCGCACGCCGTCCGGCCCCGGCTCCGGGTCGATCAGCGGCGGGACCATGAGCGGGTTCTGCAAGCCCGCCAGTTCCTCGGCGTCCCCCCGCACCCCGACCGTGGTCCCCGACCCGGTGTCCCCGGCTCCCGGTTCGGCCCCCGGCCCGGTGTCCTCCTCGAACCCGGGCCCGGGCCGCCCTCCGAGGCCCCACCGGGAGCCCGGCCCGGGGTCGCAGGCGGCGGCGACCAGCCCGGCGGTCGCGGCGAGGGCGAGGAAGTTACGGCGCTTCACGAGCGCCCATTATGTTGAAGCGCTCCCCACGGATGAATCCGGGGGATTCCAGCCGTCCCAACCGTGCGGCCACGCGCATGGTCGCGACGCTGTCGCTTGGCGATTCGCCTTCCGGCCCCGCTCGCACGGGTTTCCACGCCCCAGCCCGCACACCCGGTCCGGGCTGCGCGAACTCCGCCCTCCCGGCGGTGAGTAGAAACTGCCTCGGCCTCCCCCGCGAGCTTGGTTATCACTCACGTGTTCGACCACGACCCACCATACCGTTGCCAGGCGCGCTGCCGCAGTCCGTTCCCGTCAACACACGCTCACGCCCTGGCGGGCACTCCCGTGCCGGGCTTACCCCCATGGCTGAAGCCAGGGGTCCGCACCCGGCATCCTCGATCGCCGCCGCCCCCGGGCAGGACCACCCCAGCCCACACCGCCCCGCGACCCCCGCCCTGTGACCCTCCCGGCGCCGCCCCGACCGGGGGAGTCGGCCTCTCCCGGGGGCCTGGGCGGGGGTGTCAGGCGGTGGCGCCGCCGTCCACGACGAGGTCGTGGCCCACGGCGAAGCCGGCGTCGTCCGAGGCGAGCCAGAGGATCGCGCCCGCCGCCTCCCGCAGCGTCCCGACGCGCCCGATCGGCAGCCCCAGCCGGGCCGCCCGCTCCTCCTCCGTCTCGCCCGGAAGCCTCGACATGTCGGTGTCGTGCGGTCCGGGGCTGACCGCGTTGATCCGGATGCCGTCCCCGACGCACTCCAGCGCCGCGGTGCGGGTCAGCGCGCTGACGGCCGCCTTGCTGGCCGCGTACGCGCCCATCCCGGGGATCCGCTTGAACGGCCCGAGGTTGGAGCTGACGTTCACGATGACGCCGCCGCCGGCGGCCCGCATGTGCCTGATCTCGTACTTCATCGACAGCATCACGCCGGTGACGTTCACCTCGAACGTCCGCGCCCAGTCGGCCTCGTCCATCTCCGCCACCGGCCCGAAGGTCAGGATGCCGGCGTTGTTGACGGCGACGTCCAGCCCCCCGTACGCCGAGACGGCGCCGGCGACCAGCCGCTCGACGTCGGCGGGGCGCGTGACGTCGGCCGTGATGGCGGTGGCCTGCCCGCCCGCCTCCTCGGCCAGCTTGACCGTCTGCTCCAGCGGCTCCCGGCCACGCCCGGCCACCACGACCCGCGCGCCCTCCCGGGCGAAGGCGAGGGCGGTGGCCCGGCCGATGCCGGAGCCGCCACCGGTGACCAGGACGGACTTTTCTGCGAACCTCATGCCAACCTCTTTCCAGGTGATCGCGCGACGCCGACCAGCGCCGCGGTGAGGGTGAAGACGAGAGCGGCGACCGCCAGCGCGGCCGCGTACCCTTCGGTGATCGCGGCCGGGTCCTGGCGGGGCCCGGTGACGGCCGCGGCGACGGCGGCGAGGGTGGCCAGCCCGACGGTGGGCCCGGCCTCCATGGCGGTGTTGAGCAGGCCACCGCCGAGCCCGGCCTGCCGGCGGGGCACCCCGTCGAGCGCGGCCACGGTCGCGCCCGAGAAGGCCAGGCCGGACGCGACGGGGAAGAGCAGCAGCCCGGCGAGCACCACGCCGGTGTACGGGGTGTCCGCCTCGATCAGGCTGAACAGCGCCATGGCCGCCGCTCCCAGGAGGAGTCCGCAGGCGGTCACGGCGCGGGCGCCGAACCGGCCGGTCAGCCGTCCGGAGACCGGCCCCATGGCGAAGACCAGCAGGTAGGGCGCGAACGCCGCGCTGGTGAGCAGCGGCGACATGCCGCGCACCTGCTGGAACCACAGGGTCAGGAAGAACATGTGGGTGGCGCTGGCCGCCGCCGTGACGAGTATCGCGAGCAGCGCGGCCGCCCGCGCCGGCGACGCGAGGAAGGCCAGGGGCAGCAGCGGCGCGGCCGTGCGGGCCTCCACGGCGACGAACGCCGCCAGCAGCAGCCCGCCCGCGGCCGCCGGGACCGGGGTGCCGTGCAGCAGCCCGTAGCTCAGCGCGACCATGCCCGCGGTGGCGAGCACCGCCCCCGCGACGTCGAGCCGGGCCCGCCGGGGCGTGTCCGCGGGGAGCCGCCGGACCGCCGCCACGGCGAGCACCGGCACCACCACCGGGAGGGCGAACGCCCACCGCCACGACGCGAGCGCCACGACGACGCCGGAGAGCAGGCTGCCGGCCGTCGCGCCGGTCACCGACAGCGTCCCCCACACGGCCAGCACGCGGGGCAGCCGCGCCGGGTCCGGCACCATCGACCGGGCGAGCGCCAGCGCCGCCGGCGCCGCGAGCGCCGCGCCGGCCCCCTGGGCGAACCTGCCGAGCAGCAGCGCGGCGAAGCCGGGCGCGACGGCGGACAGGGCCGAGGCCGCGCCGAAGACGGCCATCCCGGCCACGAAGAGGCGCCGGTGCCCGTGAAGGTCGGCGAGCCTGCCGCCGAGCAGCAGCAGGCCGCTGAACGACAGGCCGTAGGCGGAGGTGAGCAGCGCGAGGTCGGGCCGGCCGAGCCCCATCTCCCGCTGGATCGCGGGGAGCGGGACGACGAGCAGGGTGATGGAGGCGATGAGGACGACCTGTACGGCTCCGAGGACCACGAAGATGGGAGCGCGTATAATAGACCGATCGTTCAAGATTGAGGGCATCCGAAAGCCTTTCGACGGCAGGGCGGGATCAGAGCAGGCTGAGCGCCTGCGCGGCCGCGTCACGCATCCGCGCGGGGTCGGCCGAGGCCTTGCCCATCAGTCGCATGCCCTGCAGCACCACGAGCAGGAATCTCGCCAGTGCCTGCGGGTCCTTGCCCGCCGCCAGCTCGCCCTGCGCCCGCGCCCGGATCAGCGCCGTGGTCAGCGCCATCTCCAGGCCGTCCCAGTTGCGGTCGACCAGGCGGCGCACCTCCTCGTCGCGCGGCAGCAGCTCGGCTGCCGCGTTGACGATCATGCAGCCGCGCCTGCCCGCGCCGGACGCCGACTCGGCCGCGTACAGCTCCACCAGGCGCCGGACGGCGGGCAGGGCCGGGCCGGGCTGCGACAGCAGCTCGATCGGCGACGGGTCACTGGTCTCCAGGTAGTGCTGCAGCGCCCGCATGTACAGCTCGTGCTTGCCGCCGAACGTGGCGTAGAGGCTCGCCCGCCCGATGCCCAGCCGCTCCACGAGGTCGGCCATCGAGGTCGCCTCGTAGCCGCGTTCCCAGAACAGCTCCAGCGCGGCGCGCAGGGCGGTGTCCGGATCGAATTCCTTGGTCCTGGCCACGTACGGAACCCTAGCCCTATTTAGAACGAACGGTCAAGATAGCCGTGGGTAAACCGAGGACGTCTTCACAGCTTCGCTTCACCCGGGGTTCACGGCAGGTGTCTACGGTGCGTGCCCATGAGCTGGAGGTACAGGGCCAACGCCACCCTCGAAGGGCTGACCGGATACACGCTGACGCGCCGCGTGCACCGGCGGCCGCCGCCACTGCCCAAGCCGGCGCCCGAGGCGCGACGGCTGCCGGACGACGTCGTGCGCCCGCCCGTGGACCCCGCCTTCGACCGGCTGCTGCGCCGGCCGGTGTTCCTGCTGTCGTCCGTCCGCTCCGGCTCCACGCTGCTGCGGGTCATGCTGAACAGCCACTCGCGGATCCACTCGCCCATCGAGACGCACTTCCGCCGCACGACCGTCGGCCTGACCACCGACCCGGTACGGCAGGCGATGACGCACCTCGGCCACACCCACAGCGACATCGAGCACATCGTGTGGGACCGCCTCCTGCACCGGGAACTGACCCGCAGCGGCAAGCCCGTCCTGGTGGAGAAGACGCCCAGCAACGTCTTCGCCTGGCGGCGCATCGCGACCTGCTGGCCCGACGCGCGGTTCGTCTTCCTGCTGCGGTACCCCGCGTCCATCGTGCGGTCGTGGCACGAGGCGGACCCCGAGAACCGGCCCGTGGCCGAGGCCGTGCCCCGCACGCTGGCCTACATGACCTACCTGCAGGAGGCCCGCACCCACCTGGACGGGCCGACCGTCAGGTACGAGGACCTCGTCGCCGACCCGGAGGCCGTGCTGCGCGGCCTGTGCGACCACCTCGGCGTCGGCTGGGAGCCCGCCATGCTCGACTACGGCCGGCAGGATCACGGGGGATTCGTGAAGGGCATCGGCGACTGGCGTGACAAGATTCGCAGTGGCACGGTCGTCGAGGCCCGCCCACTGCCGTCCCCCGCGGAGGTCCCGGCCGAGCTGAGGGAGATCTGCGGTCTGTGGGGCTACCTCTGGCCTGCCCTGATCCGCCCCTGCCCTGCTTCGCCCACGTGTTCCCCTCCCGTCCTCCGGGTGTTCGCTCGCCGATCGCCCGGTGCCCAGAAGGTATCCCCCATGATCGTCGGGCCCTCGCGCCGCACCTTCCTCACCGGCACTCTGGCCACCCTGGCCGTCCCGCCCGTCGCCGGGACGGCCCACGCGGCCGCCGCCCTGCCCGACCGGCCCAACGTCGTCGTCGTCCTCGCGGACGACCTGGGCTGGGGTGAGATCGGCAGCCAGGGTCAGCGCAAGATCCGCACCCCGTTCCTGGACCGGCTCGCCGAGGAGGGAGTCAGGTTCGAGGCCGCCTACTCCGGCGCGCCCCTGTGCGCGCCGTCGCGTTCCGCCCTGCTCACCGGCCTGCACGCCGGTCACGGCACCGTCCGCGAGAATCCCGAGGGCGGGCAGCAGCGCTCGTTCACCGAGGCCGACCTCACCTTCGCCGAGCTGCTGCGGCTGGCCGGCTACCACACCGCCTGCATCGGCAAGTGGGGCTTCGGGCCCGAGGAGCCGGACCAGGTGTCGCATCCCAACGCCCGCGGGTTCGAGGAGTTCTTCGGCTACATCGGCCACCGCCACGCCCACGAGTACTACCCCGACTACCTGTGGCGCGACGGCGAGCGGGTCCGGCTCGGCCGCACGGCGTACGCGCCCGACCTGTTCAGGCGGCGGGCGGCCGACTTCATCAGGCGCCGGGCCGGCAGTCCGTTCCTGCTCTACTACGCCAGCAACCTGCCCCACTCCCCGAGCGTGGTCCCGGGAGACGCCGGCCCGTACGAGAACCGCCCCTGGACCCGCGCCAACCGCCGGCACGCCGCCCAGGTGTCGCGGCTCGACGCCGACGTGGCGACGCTGGTCGCCACCCTGCGCGAGGCCGGGGTGGCCGGGCGGACGCTGGTGCTGTTCACCAGCGACAACGGCCCGCACCACGAGAAGGGCGTGACGCCCGAGCTGTTCGACTCCAACGGCCCGTGGCGGGGCGACAAGCGCGACCTGTACGAGGGCGGCATCCGCGTGCCGATGATCGCCTGGTCGCCCCGGCTGTCCCCGCGCGTCGAGAGCACGCCGGTGGCCTTCTGGGACGTGCTGCCCACGCTGGCCGACCTGGCGGGCGTGCCGGCGCCGGCGGGGCTGGACGGCCGCTCGTTCCGGGGTCTGCTGACCGGCGACGGGGCGCCCGAGCGCGACCACCTGGTGTGGAACCGGCCACGCAAGATGCAGGCGATCCGGCACGGCGACTGGAAGCTGATCAGGTTCGCGCCGGGCATCGCGGGCGCGGGCCCCCGGGGCCGGGTGGAGCTGTACGACCTCGCCGCCGACCCCGGCGAGCGCCGCGACCTGTCCGCCGAGCGGCCCGAACTGGCCGAGGAGCTGCTGGCCCGGCTCGACGCGTCGATCGGGGCGGACCCGCGCCTGCCGTACGGGCTGGCCGTGCTCGGGGTGGACGGGCAGGTCATGGTGACGCTGCGCAACGGGTCGGCGGTGTCGTGGCGGCAGGTCGAGGTCACGCTCGACGGGCGCCGCGCCACCGGGCCGAAGTCGGTGACGCTCAGGCCGGGCGAGTCGTACACCGCGGTCTTCGACGTCGGCGGCGGGCTGAAACGGGCCCGTGGCACGCAGGTCCGGGCGCGGGCGCGGTTCCGGGCCGAGGGGAGGCGGCACCTGTTCCGCCGCTCTGAAACGATCCGCCCCTAGTTTCGTCAGCGTGCACGCCGCTGAGCCAGGTCCTCGGCGAGGCGGGCGGCGCGGGTGGTGAGGTAGTCGCGCTCGGGGATGTTCGTCGTCCGGCCGGCGGCCGCGCGGTAGTCGGCCACCGCCGCGCCGAGGTCGCCGGCCATCTCCCGGAGATGAGCCCGGGTGGCGTAGAAGCGGTGGTGGCCGTCGAGCTGGTCGGCGAGCCGGTCGAGGAGGCCGAGGCCGGTCGCGGGGCCGTGCACCATGGCCGCGGCGACGGCCCGGCTGAGGGAGACCATCGGGTTGTCGGACATGCGCTCCAGCAGGCCGTACAGGGCGAGGATCTGCGGCCAGTCCGTCTCGGCGGCGCTGGGCGCCTCGTCGTGGACGGCGGCGATGGCGGCCTGGAGCTGGTACGGGCCGACCGAGCCGCGGGAGAGGGCGGCGGTGACGAGGGCGACGCCCTCGGCGATGGCGGCGCCGTCCCAGAGTCCCCGGTCCTGCTCGGCCAGGGGGATCGGGGTGCCGTGGGCGTCGGTGCGCGCGGGCCGGCGCGCGTCCGTGAGCAGCATGAGGGCGAGCAGTCCGGTCACCTCGGCGTCGTCGGGCATCAGCCGGTGCGCGGTCCTGGCCAGCCGGATCGCCTCGCGCGACAGCTCCACCCGCTGCAGGTCGGGGCCGGTGCTGCTGGCGTAGCCCTCGTTGAAGATCAGGTACAGCACGTGCAGCGCCGACGCCAGCCGCCGGGGCCGCTCCTCGGGCGCGGGCATGCCGAACGGCACCCCGGAGGTCTTGATGCGCTGCTTGGCGCGGCTGATCCGCTGCGCCATCGTCGCCTCGGGCACCATGAACGCGCGGGCGATCTCGGCGGTGGACAGCCCGCCGACGGAGCGCAGGGTGAGGGCGATGGCCGAGGGCGGGGTCAGCGCCGGATGGCAGCACAGGAACAGGGTGGCCAGCGTGTCGTCGCGGTCGCTCTCGTACACCAGGTCCGCGGGCGGCGCGGCCTGCCGGTCGGCCGGGGTGCGCGCGGCCACCAGCTCCTCGCGGCGGCGGCGCGCCTGCTCGTTGCGGAGCTGTTCGGTCATCCGCCGGTAGGCCACCTGGATGAGCCAGCCGCGCGGGTTGCCCGGGACACCCTGCTCGGGCCACTGGGCGGCGGCGTCGAGCAGCGCCTCCTGGACGGCGTCCTCGGCGGTGTCGAAGTCGCCGAAGCGCCGGGTGAGCACCCCGACGACCTGCGGCGCCAGCTCGCGCAGCAGGTCGTCGATCGGGGCGCTAACCAAGGCTCACAGCTCCTCCGGCGGTCCCGCCATGACCTGGCGCACCTCGATCGGCATGTTCAGCGGGCGGCCGTCGGGGCCGGGCGCGGCCGAGATCCGCGCGGCCAGCTCGATCGCCCGCTCGTGGCTCTCGACGTCGACGATCCACCAGCCGACCAGGAACTCCTTGGTCTCCGGGAACGGCCCGTCGGTGACGACCGGCGCGCCGCCCCTTCGGGCCCGGACGATCCGGGCCTGGTCGGGCTCCGCCAGCCCTTCCCCCGACACCAGTTCCCCGGCCGCGGTGAGCTCGTTGTTGAGCTCGTACATGAACTGGATGTGGGCCTTGACGTCCTCCGCCGGCCAGGTGTCGATCGGGGGGAGGTTGTCCCGCTCGCTGAACTGCATCAACAGCATGTACTTCATGTCCCGCGTCCTTCCCTGCGCGCCCCCCTCGGGCGCTGACGTCTTGGGTCGAAGCAGGCCGGCCGCTCATCGACGTCCTGGCGCACATCTTTCCAAGATTCTTCCGCCGCCCGCCACGGAGGTACCTACCTACGCCGGATAGGTAGCGATTTAGGGGTTTTCCCCGTACCGGGGAGGTCGGCGCCGAAGCAGCCTGGTACCAAGAGCGGACGAGGAACATTCGGCGAGGGTGACATGTTGAGAAGCCTTATACGGACCAGTCATGGTCCGCTGGTCCCGGCAGTGGAGATCGAGGAGACCTGGATGGTCTCCTGGGTGTTCGCGGCCGAGCGGTCGTCGGTGGACGGCGCCCGGCACGCGACCCGTGACCGGCTGGCCCGCTGGGGGCTGCATCACCGCATCGCGGCGGCGGAGTCTCTCGTGGGCGAGCTGGTCGAGGCCGCCGTGGGCACCTGCGACAGGTTCCGGCTCACGCTCACGACCGAGGACGGCCTGCTGCGCGGGGAGGTCGAGCGGCTCGACCCCGTACCGTCCCGCCCCGACAGGCGCGCGCACCACCTGCTCGCCCGGCTGGCCTGCTGCTGGGGCGACGCCGCGACACCCGAGGGGGCCGCCGACTGGTTCGAGCTCCCCGCGTCCGGTTCCATTCACGCCTGAACCCGACCGGAAGGACACGATCGTGCGACGGATCCAGATCAAGATCCGCAAACCGCGCCAGCCGGTCTGGGGCTCCACCCAGGACCTGCGCACCCCCTCGGGCCGCCCGCTGCCCTACTGACCGGGCCCCCACTCGCCGAGCCTCCCTCGCCTCCGCCCTACTGGCCACCGTCCTCCTCGACGGTCCTGACCTGCTCGCCCACCCACACCGCGATCTGCGTCCGGGAGTGGAAGCCCAGCTTGCTCAGGATGTGCTCGATGTGGCTCTCCACGGTGCGTTGCGAGATGACGAGGTCGGCCGCGATCTCCTTGCTGGTCATGCCCTTGGCCACCAGCCGGGCGATCTCCATCTCGCGGCGGGTCAGCGGCGCGGGGGCGCCGGCGCCGCTCCTGGGCTGCGCCCGGTCCCTGGCCGCGAAGCCGTTCCTGGTGATCGCCTCGTCCACGTGCTCGTCCCCCTGGAGCGCGTAGGCCAGCGCCTCGTCGTAGGACAACCGGGCGCCCTCCTCGAAGGCCGCCTCGAAGCCCGAGGAGCCGAGCGTCTTGCGGGTGAGGGCGACGCACTCGTCGTGGTAGTGGGCCAGGTGCCCGTACCCGGACAGCGGAGCCCCGATCGCCTGCCAGACGGTGTCGAGGATGCCGAGCAGCCGCGCCGTCCGCTCGTGTCGCCCCTCGGTGGCGGCGATCCACGCCAGCACCTCCAGGTTGACGCCGACCCCGAGGGGGTCGTCGACCGTGCGGTTGAAGCGGAGGCTGTGCGTCTCCAGCTCGGTCGCGCGCCGCAGGTCGCCCTGCCGCCACACGTCCACGCCGAGCGCCATCATCATGTACGCCTTGTGCCAGCCCTCGCCGTGGGCGTCGGCCACGGCCAGGCACTCGTCGCCCAGCGAGATGGCCGTCTCGGAGTCGCCGCGGAAGGAGTAGGCCAGGGAGAGCCGGATCAGGGCCGACGCGGTGCCCACCGGGTCGCCGGTCGCCCGGTGCCGCTCCAGGGCCTCCTCGTAGAAGGCGATGGCGCTCTCGGTGTCTCCCTCGAACATGGCGACCATGCCGTTGTAGAGCGCGACGTACGCCAGCACCGAGTCGAGCCCGAGCCGCTCGCCGATGGCCTTGCTCTCGGCCAGCATCGCCGTGGCGGCCGGCAGGTCGGCCTGGATCACGGCGAGCCAGCCGTTGGACCACAGCGCCCGCGCGCGGGACTCGTCCGGCCGGGTGCAGGCCGCGAGCCCCCGGTCCAGCCACTGCCGGCCCTCGCCCAGGTAGTAGCCGGTGATCCAGTGGAAGAGCAGGTCGGAGGCCATGGTCAGGCCGGTGACGGCCTCGTCGGGGTGGGCGAAGCAGTGTTCGAGGACGGTGTGCAGGTTGGCGTGCTCCAGCCGCAGCCTGGTGAACCAGGCCACCTGCCCCGGCCCGAAGAGCTGCTCCCGCGCCTGCGCCGCCATCTGCTTGTAGTAGTCGCGGTGCCGCCCCTGCACCATCTCCACCTGGCCGCGCTCGGCGAGCTTCTCGACGCCGTATTGGCGGATGATCTCCAGGAGCCGGTAGCGCACCCGCGAGCCGTGCTCCTCGCGCAGCAGGATCGACTTGTCGACCAGGCCGCTCACCAGGTCGAGCACGTCCTCGCGGGCGATGCCGTCACCCGCGCAGACCGCCTCCGCCCCGTCGAGGTCGAGCCCGCCGGCGAACACCGACACCCGCGCCCACATCAGCTGCTCCTGCTCGGAGCAGAGCGCGTAGCTCCAGTCGATCAGCGCGCGCAACGTCCGCTGACGGGGCAGCACCGCCCGCGACCCGGCGGTCAGCAGGCGGAACCGGTCGTCCAGCCGGTCGAGAAGCTGCTGGACGGACAGCGCGCGCAGCCGGACCGTGGCCAGCTCGATGGCGAGCGGCAGGCCGTCCAGCCGGCGGCAGATCCGCGCGACGACGTCACGGTTCTCCTCGGTCACCTCGAACGACGGCAGCACGGCCCGGGCCCGCTCGGTGAACAGGCGGACGGCGTCGAACCGGGCCAGCGACTCGGCCGGCAGGTGGTCGCTCCCGGGCAGCTCCAGCGTGGGCACGGGCAGCGTCTGCTCGCCCGCGAAGCCCAGGGGTTCGCGGCTGGTGGCGAGGACGCGCAGCGCGGGCGCGGCGCGCAGCAGCGTCTCGGCCAGCGCGGCGCACTCGTACACCAGGTGCTCGCAGTTGTCGAGGACCACCAGGGCCTGCTTGTCGCGCAGGTGCTGGACGAGCACGTCGATCGGCGCGGACGCGCTGTAATCGCGGATCTCCAGCGCCTCGGCCACGATCTGGGCGAGCATGTCGGGGCTCTCGACGCCGGCGAGCTCCACGAACCACACGCCGCCGCGGAAGTCACGGGCCAGGTCGACCGCCACCCGCAGCGCCAGCCGGGTCTTGCCGACACCGCCGGGTCCGGTCAGTGTGACGGCACGCGACGCGCACAGCAGTCGCTTGACCTCGGCCACTTCGTGCCGACGGCCCACGAAACTCGTCACCTCGGCGGGCAGCCGGCCTGCCTGCCGCTGCTTCGAGGTGCTTGCGGTCGCCGCTGTCATGGTGCCTCGCACCGGCGCGGATCATCTGGGCTGGAACCGAGCCGTTATCAGTCAGGTTATGCGCTGGTCGTCGCGGGTGCGCATCCGCGTCACCGGTGCCCTCCCGGGCGATCGTCTGGAACGATTCAGCGAGGGCGTGCGGTGGAGATTACGAGCCGCTCCCCGAGGTGTCAACGGTGTGAGAGATTGAAGACGTTCTGAGCAGGCTCATCAGCGGGATCTCGGGAGTATGGGTGAAGTCGCGTCCACGCACGACCGGCGGAGCCACCAGGCGCCAGGCGATGGCCGAACACGTCATGCGGCAGGGTTCGGCGTCGATGACGGAGCTCGCCGAGGCCTTCGGCGTGAGCGTGATGACCGTCCACCGTGACCTCGACCTGCTCGAAAGCCAGGGCATGGTGCGCAAGTACCGCGGTGGCGCCAGCGCCCTGGCCTCCAGTGTCTTCGAGAGCAACATCGCCTACCGGATGACCGCGCAGACGGCCGAGAAGGAGGCCATCGCCCGGCACGTGGTGGGGTTGATCGAGCCGGGCAGCTCGGTCATGTTCGACGACTCCACGACCGCGCTGGCCGTCGCCCGCCACCTCGGCGAGGTGGCCCCGCTGACCGTGGTGACCAACTTCCTGGAGGCGATCAAGCTGCTCGCCCCCATGCCCGGCATCCGGCTGATGGCGCTCGGCGGCGAGTACTACCCGACGCACGACTCGTTCCTCGGCGTGGCCTGCGTCGACGCGGTCGAGGCGATGAACACCGACACAGTCGTCGTCTCCACCTCGGCGGTCTCCGACCGCCACGCCTTCCACCAGGAACAGGAGATCGTCCTGGTCAAGCGCGCCATGCTGGCCTCCGGCAGGCGCTGCGTCCTCGCGGTGGACCACACCAAGCTCGACCGGGTGGCGCTGCACCGGGTGGCCCCGCTCGACGCGTTCGACATCGTCGTGGTCGACTCGCGGGCGCCCGTCGAGGCCGTCCAGCGGCTGCGCGACCGTCACCCGCGCGTCGAGGTCGCCGAGGTGCTCGACGCCTGACGGGGCCGGCGGGTCACCACTCGACCGGCAGCGACGCGAGGCCGTACACGAGGTGAAAGGCGCGGAAGCGCCCTTCGGGCTCGGCCGCGCGCAGCCCCGGGAACCTTTCGAGCAGGGCCGGGAAGGCGATCCGCATCTCCATCCGCGCCAGCGGCGCCCCCAGGCAGTGGTGGACGCCGTGGCCGAAGGCCAGGTGGCCGGGCCCGCCCCGGGCGATGTCGAGCGCCTGCGGCTCCGGCAGGAAGGCGGGATCGCGGTTGGCGGTGGGCAGCGAGCACATCACCAGCTCGCCGGGCCGGATGGTGTGGCCGGCGATCTCGACCTCGGCCGTGGCGACCTTGAGCGTGCCGGAGTGGACGATGCTGAGCCAGCGCAGCAGCTCCTCCACGGCGGCGTCGACGCGCTCGGGCTCCTTGCGCAGCAGGTCGAGCTGCTCCGGGTGCCGCAGCAGGGCGAGGGTGCCGAGGCCCAGCATGTTGGAGGTGGTCTCGTGGCCGGCCACGAGCAGGAGGCTGCCGATGCCGACGAGCTCGTCGTCGGTCAGCTCGTCGCCGTGCTCGCGCACCAGCATGCCGAGGAGTTCCTCGCCCGGCTCGGCGCGGACGCGGCCGACGAGGTCGGCCATGTAGGCGCGCGACTCGAGCTGCAGCCCCACCCGCTCCTGCGGCGGCACCGACATGTCGAGCATGCGGCTCGTCCGGTGCTGGAAGCCCTCGCGGTCGGCGTACGGCACGCCCAGCAGCTCGCAGATCACCAGGGACGGGATCGGCAGCGCGAACGCCGGCACGAGGTCGGCCGGCGATCCGGCGCGCTCCATGGCGTCGAGGTGGTCGGCCACGATGCGCGTGATCCGCGGCTCCAGCCGGCGCATCCGGCGGATCGTGAACTCGCCCGCCAGCAGCCTGCGCAGCCGGGTGTGCTCGGGCGGGTCGTGCGCGAGCAGGTTGCCCGCCTGGAGCTGGGCGAGTTGCTCCTCGGTGAACTCGGGCGCGCCGGGCAGGCGGGCCAGCCCCTGCCTGGCCAGCGGGAACCGCTCGGCGTCGCCCAGCACCATGCGGACGTCGGCGTGGCGGGTGACCAGCCAGGCCGGCTGGCCGAGCGTCGTCATGACGCGCCGGACGCCCTCCTCCTCGCGTAGCCTGCCCAGCTCGGGGGCCGGGTCGAACTCCGCCCGCCGCATGTGCAACGGCAGTGTCACGGTCTCGCTCATGCGGCCCCCTGGGTGCGTCGCCGGCGGGAGGTGCCCTGACACCGAACCCTAACAAGGGTGGGCGATCTTGCAAGGGATCACGCGCGGGGCTTGCCCGGCCGCGGGAGCGGGCTGGCGTAATGTGTGTTTTGTCGGCTTCAGTCCTAATCGTCCCAATTGTCCTGAACTGGGCAGGTGGAGCGCACATGAAAGTGGTACCGACCGACACAGGGCTCGGGCTGCCGGCCGAGCTGACCAGCTTCGTGGGCCGCCGGCGGGAGATCGCCGACGTCAAACGGCTGCTGTCCGGCTCCCGGCTGGTGACCCTCGTCGGCGTGGGCGGTGTGGGCAAGACGCGGCTGGCCCTGCGGGTCGCGGCCGATGTGCGGCGGGCCTTCCCCGACGGGGTCCGCCTCGTCGAGCTGGCCACGCTCGACGGGCCGGACCTGCTGATCCGGACGGTGAGCGAGGCGCTGCAGATCGTCGACTTCACCACCCGGCCCGCGCTGGACGTGCTCGCCGAGCGGGTGCGGGACAAGCGGATGCTGCTCGTGCTCGACAACTGCGAGCACCTGCTGCACGACTGCGCCGTCCTCGCCGAGACGCTCGTCCGCGCCGGGGCGGACCTGCGCATCCTGGCGACGAGCCGGCAGTCCCTCGGCGCCACCGGCGAGCAGACGATGGTGGTGCCCGCGCTGCCGCTGCCCGAGTGCGACGGCTCGCGCCCCTCGGCGGAGGCGCTGGAGCAGTCCGACGCGGTGCGCCTGTTCGCCGAGCGGGCCGCGGCCGTCGTGCCCGGGTTCGAGGTGACCGACGACAACCTCGTCACCGTCGCCCGGATCTGCGGCAGCCTGGACGGCATCCCGCTGGCCATCGAGCTGGCCGCCGTCCGGCTGCGGGCCATCTCCGTCGAACAGCTCCTCGCCCGGCTGGAGGACCGGTTCGGGCTGCTCACCGCGGGTCCACGGGCGCTGCTGCCCCGCCAGCGGACTCTCCGGGCGCTGATCGACTGGAGCTACACCCTCTGCACCGAGCAGGAGCAACTCCTCTGGGCGCGCCTGTCGGTGTTCGCCGGCAGCCTGGACCTGGAGGCCGCCGAGAAGGTGTGCGCCGGAGCCGGCATCGCCGCCGACGAGGTCATCGACCTGATCATCGGCCTGGTGGACAAGTCCATCCTCATCCGCGAGGAACACCAGCCGAACGTGCGCTACCGGCTGCTGGAGACGATCCGCCAGTACGGCCGCGACCGGCTGCGCGAGTCCGGCCAGGAGGAGCCGCTGCGGCGCCGCCACCGCGACTGGTTCTACGAGCTGGTGACGGGCGCCCACCGGATGTGGTTCGGGCCGGACCAGGTGAGCTGGTACGACCGGCTGCGCACCGAGCACGACAACCTGCGCACCGCGCTCGACTTCTGCGCCACCACCCCGGGCGAGGCCGAGGCCGGCCTGATCATGGCCACGGCGCTGCGCTACTACTGGATCGCCTCCGACTTCCCGCAGGAGGCGCGGAGCTGGCTGTGCCGCCTGCTCGCCGTCGATCCGCTGCCCACACCGCCACGCGCCTGGGGCCTGTGCCTCAAAGCCCGGCTGGCCGTCCTGCAGAGCGACTTCGCGGTGGCCGAGTCCCTCCTTGCGGAGGTCCGCGACCTGGGCCGGCGGTTGCGCGACCCGGCCATCGTCGGCGCCGCCGCGTACGTCGCCGGCCTCGGGGCGCTGCTGCGGCAGGACCTCGACCAGGCGCGCTCCCTGCTCGGCGAGGCGGTGGAGTGCTGCCACGACGCCGACGACCAGATGGGGATGGCCAACGCGCTCATCTACCTGGCCACCACCCACTCGCTGCTCGGGTCGGCCGAGGAGGCCGGCGCCCGCTTCGAGGAGTGCCTGGCCATCTGCGAGCCGCGCCAGGAGCACTGGTTCCGGTCGTACACGCTGTGGGCGTACGGGATCGAGGTGTGGCGGCACGGCGACACGCAGCGGGCGATCGACATGGAGCGCCAGGCGATCCGGCTCAAGAAGCCCTTCGACGACCGGCTGGGCGTCGCGCTGTGCATGGAGGCCGTGGCGTGGATGAGCTGTGCCGAAGGGAGCGGCGGGACCGAGCGCGCGGCGGTGCTCCTCGGCGCCCTGCGGGAGATCTGGCGCTCCTTCGGCGGCCCGCTGTTCGGCTACCTGGCCGAATACCACGACGCCTGCGAGCTGAGCGCCCGGCAGGCCCTCGGCGGCCGCAAGTTCGACGCCGCCGTCCGCAGGGGCTCGGCGCTCAGCGCCGGCGAGGCGCTGGAGTACGCCCTGGGCCCGGACCTGCCGGCGCCGGGGCCGGACCGCGGGTCGTCCCCGCTGACCCGCCGGGAGATGGAGATCGCCGGGCTCGTCGCCCGGGGCATGAGCAACAAGGCGATCGCCGCCACGCTGGTGATCTCCCAGCGCACGGCGGAGGGACACGTCGAGCACATCCTCAGCAAGCTCGGCTTCACCTCCCGGGTCCAGATCGCCGCCTGGGTAGGCCGCAAGGACCGGCCCGAGGACGACCGCGCCACCGGGACCTCGCCATGAGCGACACCGACCAGCGCCACCCCGACGAGCAGGACTCCGACGAGCGCCACTCCGACCGGCGCCATCCGGAGCGGCGTCACCTGACCACGGTGGACCACGCCGGCGAGCCGTCGAGCTTCGTCGGCCGCAGGCACGAGCTGGCCCTCGCCCG
The DNA here is from genome assembly GCF_014207745.1 of Nonomuraea muscovyensis. Lineage (NCBI taxonomy): Bacteria > Bacillati > Actinomycetota > Actinomycetes > Streptosporangiales > Streptosporangiaceae > Nonomuraea > Nonomuraea muscovyensis. Next base: position 2,231,050 of record NZ_JACHJB010000001.1, on the reverse strand, counting down.
CAGGATGCTGTCGCAGGCCCGGCTGGTGACCCTGACCGGCACCGGCGGCGTCGGCAAGACGCGGCTGGCGCTGCGGCTGGCCGGGAGCGTCGGCGGCGCCTACAAGGACGGCGTGGAGGTGGTCGAGCTGGCCACCCTGGAGTCCGGCGAGCTGCTCGGGCCGGCCGTCGCCGCCGCCCTCGGCCTGTGCGACGAGGACAGCGACTCCGCCACCCTGCTCATGGACTACCTGTCGGACAAGCGGATGCTGCTGGTCCTCGACAACTGCGAGCACCTGCAGGACGACTGCGCCCAGCTCGTGGACCGCCTCCTGCGCCGTGCCCCCTACCTGCGGGTCCTCGCGACCAGCAGGCAGACGCTCGGCGTGTACGGCGAGCAGGTCCTGGCCGTGCCGTCGCTGTCCGTGCCGGACCCCGCCCACCCGCCGCGCGACATCGCCCGGCACGACTCGGTGCGGCTGTTCGTGGACCGCGCGTCGGTCGTGTGTCCCGGCTTCACGCTCGACGCGGGCAACGCGGCGTGCGTGGCCCGGCTCGCCCAGCGCCTGGAGGGCATCCCCCTCGCCATCGAGCTGGCCGCCGCCCGGCTGCGCACCTTGCCGCCGGAGCGGCTGCTGAGCGAGCTGGACGCGTGCCTGGACGTGGGGGGAGACGGCGGCTCCGTAACGCTGCCGCGGCACCGCACGCTGCGCGAGACCATGGACTGGAGCTTCCGGCTGTGCTCGCCGGGCGAGCAGCGGCTGTGGGCGCGGCTGTCGATGTTCCCGGGGGGCGCCGAGCTCGACACCGCCGAGGAGGTGTGCGCGGGCGACGGGATCGACGCGGGCGAGGTGTTCGACCTGCTGTCGGGGCTGGTGGACAAGTCGATCCTCGCGGGCGAGCGGCGGCCGGACGGGTTCAGATACCGGATGCTGGAGAGCCTGCGCGCGTACGGCGCCCAGGCGCTGGAGCCCGCCGAGGCCCGGGCGCTGCGGAGCCGCTTCATCCGCCACTTCCGCGGGGTGGCCGAACGCAACCGGATCGACCAGGTCGTCCCCGACCAGCTCGAACGCTACCGGGCGCTGCAACGCGAGCAGCCCAACGTGCGGGCCTCGATGGAACTGGGCCTGGACGACCCGGAGCTGGCCTCCATCGGGATGGAGACCGCGACGGCGCTGTGGGGCTACTGGCTGATCGCGGGCACCTTCACCGAGGGCCGCTACTGGCTCTGCCGCTTCCTGGACCGGGTGCCCGCCCCGACCTGCACCCGCGGCACCGCGCTGTGGGTGGACGCCATGCTCGCCCTGCGCCAGGGCGACCCGGGGGCCGCGACGCCCAGGCTGGAGGAGTGCCGGGTCCTCGCGCGCCGGCCGGGCAACGAGGAGGTCCTGCCGTACGCCATCCGGACCTCGGGCGTCCTCGCGTACACCACCGGCGACCCCGCCCGCGGCATGGCGCTGCTGGAGGAGGCGCTGGCCCGGCACCGGGCCGCCGGCGACGTCTCCGGCGTGGTCTTCGCCCTCTACTACCTGGCCGCGTACGGCTCGGTCGAGGACCCCGACACCTCAGCCGTGCTCGGTGAGGAACTGCTGGAGCTGTGCGAGACGCACCACGCCGTCGTCTGCCGAGGGTACGCGCAGCTCTCCCTCGGTCTGGCCGCCTGGAACCAGGGCGACGTGCCCCGGGTCGAGGCCCTGGTGAGCGCGGCCGCCGCGTTCACCGAGGAGGTCAACGACCGGTGGTGCCTCACACAGTGCCTGGAGGTGCTGGCCTGGGCCGCGGGCGCCCGCGACGACCACCGGCGGGCCGCGTGGCTGCTGGGGGCGGCCCACTCCATGTGGCAGGCGATCGACGCCTCGCCCCGGCGGCTGTCGTACCACGCGGTGTGGCACGAGCGCTGCGAGGAGCAGGCGTTCCAGGCGCTGGGGGAGCGGGCGTTCCGGGCGGCCTTCCTGGAGGGCGCCAAGCAGCGGGTGGCCAACAGGGTGGTGCACGCCATCAGCGCCTGAGAACCGCGATCCGCAGACGGCTTCGCTCGCTTCGCGGCACTCGACGGACAACCGGGCTGAACCGGTCATCCGCTCCGCGCGTACCTCCCCACGTCGAAAGCGTGTCCATGGAGGTGTCGTGGAGCTCAGCCTTTTGCGCGCGCAGGCGCACAGCCCGTCGTACTTCTCGCTGCTGCGCGAATCCTCGGGCGCGAGCATGCCGGTGGACTTCTGCATCCCGTGCAACCCGTACTTCCCGACCCCGGAGATCTTCGAATACCTCGGCGGGAACCTGGAGACGATCCTCAAGTTCTACCCGAGCGACGCCGGCACGATCACCGCGGAGCTGTGCTCCACGCTCGGGCTGCACCCCGGGACCGTGGCCATGGGCAACGGCTCCACCGAGCTGATCACCTGGATCGACCACCTGCTCGTGCGCGAGAGCCTGGCCGTCCCCATCCCGACGTTCGGCCGCTGGACCGACCAGCCCCTGGAGACCGGAAAGCGGGTGGACATGTACCCGCTGATGGAGAGCCGCAACTTCGCCCTCGACGTCGGAGACTTCGTCTCCTTCGTCCGCTCGCGCGGCTCCCGGGTGGCCGTGATCTGCAATCCGAACAACCCTGACGGCGGCTACCTGCCCAAGCACGAGGTCCTGCGGCTGCTCGACCAGTTCCTCGACCTGGACCTGGTCATCGTCGACGAGTCCTTCGGCGACTTCGTGGACGCCGAGCCGTACCCCGGGGTGGCCGCGGAGGCCGCCGTCCGGCCGAACGTGATCGTGCTGCGCAGCCTGGGCAAGAACTTCGGGCTGCACGGCATCAGGTTCGGCTACCTCGTCGCCAACCCGGCGCTGGCCGGCAAGGTGCGGGACGCGCTGCCCAAGTGGAACCTCAACTCCTTCGCCGAGGTCGTCGTCTTCATGATGAGGCAGTTCATGCCTGAGTACCGGGAGAGCCTCAGACGGCTCGGCAACGACCGGCGCGCGATGTTCCAGCAGCTCGGCGCCATGCCGGGGCTGTCGGTCTTCCCGTCGCAGGGCAACTTCCTGCTGGTGCGGCTGCCACCCGGGCACGACGGCGTGCCGCTGCGCGACCACCTGCTCACCCAGCACGACGTGTACGTCCGCGAGTGCGGCAACAAGCTGGGCACGACGAGCCAGTTCCTGCGGCTGGTGGTGCGGCCTCAGGAGGACGTCCGGCGGCTGCTGATCGGGATGACCCAGTACCTCTACTCGGGCAGCCTCCACGAGATGCCCGTCATCGGCCTCCACCACCGCCGCACCTCCCTCTCGGCGTAAGGGGGACCCACCACGGGCGAGGCCGCCCTGGAAGTCGGAACCGAAGAGCCGGCACAGTCGTCGGCTCGCAGGCAAACGGATCGGCCGGTGTCGTGGCGGTGAGTCGAGCGGGGGTGCGGCGCTCGACCGTTCCGGCCTCGTGGCCGCCGCCCCCGCCGCCTGCCGGGGAGTCTCAGGCTGATCCTTGGACGGGGTGAGCTGGGCGATCATTTTGGGTCTTGACGGCGCTTTTGATATCGCAAACACTCGGGGCGCCGCGAAGCGAAGCTTTGAGCACCTTCCTTCTCACAAGATCACCCATTCGCCGCTCAGAAATGTTAGCGCTAACCAAGCAAGAGCTAGCTCGTAACCCCCCAGGAGCCCTGCATGAGAAGCCTGCGAACCGCTGTCCTCGGCGCGCTGGCCGCGCTGGGGCTGGTCGTCGCATCCGCGGCGCCCGCCCCGGCCGCCGCCCCCATCACCACGTCCGTCTACACCGCGGACCCCGCCGCCCTGGTCGTCGGGGACACCCTGTACGTCTATACCGGCCGCGACGAGGCCCCCGCCGGGGGGTTTGGCTTCGTCATGCGCGAGTGGCACGCGTTCTCCTCCACCGACGCGACCACCTGGACCGGCCACGGGGCGCGGCTGAAAATTTCAGACTTCCCCTGGGCCGGCGCCGACGCCTGGGCGAGCGAGGTCGAGCCCCGCAACGGCAAGTACTACTGGTACACCTCGATCAACGGCAACGGCCCCGGCTGGATGGACATCGGCGTGGCGGTCGGCGACAGCCCGCTCGGCCCGTTCCGCGACGCCAAGGGCGGTCCGCTGATCAGCGACAGCACGCCCGGCTCGTCCCCGCTCAACATCGACCCGACGGTCTTCACCGACGACGACGGTCAGGCGTACATCTACTGGGGCTCCTACTGGGGCGTGCGGGCCGCCAAGCTCAAGCCCGACATGATCAACCTGGACGGCCCGGTCGTCACCCCGCAGGGCGTCACGAACTTCTGGGAGGCGCCCTGGATGTTCAAGCGCGGCGGCACCTACTACCTGGCCTACGCCGCCAACGACTCCGGCTGCTCCCAGCCGAACTACGCCTGCATCAGGTACGCTACGGCGAACAACCCGCTCGGCCCGTGGACCGAGCGCGGCGTGGTGCTCGACCAGGTGTCCTCGACCACCAACCACCCGGCGATCGTCGAGTTCAACGGCCAGTGGTACATGGTCTACCACAACGCCGCGGCCCCGGGCGGCGGCGACTTCCGCCGCTCGGTGACGCTCGACAAGCTCTCCTGGAACGCCGACGGCACCATGCGCAAGGTCGTGCAGACCTCCGGCCCCGGTGGCGGCCAGCCGCCCGCGGGCACCAACCACGCGCTCACCGCGACGGCCTCCACCTCGTACGTGTCGCCATGGGAGACACTCGCCGCGGTCAACGACGGGCACGTGCCGGCGAACTCGGCCGACCGCGGCCACGGCGCCTACGGCAACTGGAACCACCAGGGCACCGAGTGGCTGGAGTACCGGTGGCCGAGCGCGCAGAGCGTCGACAAGGTGGCCGCCTACTGGTTCGACGACGACCAGGGCATCGACCTGCCGTCCTCCTGCCGGGTGCAGTACTGGAACGGCGGCGGCTACGTGGACGTGCCCGGCCAGTCGGCCTGCGGCGTCGCCGCGAACACCTACAACGTCACGACGTTCCCGGCGATCTCCACGACGAGGCTCCGGCTGAACATCACCTCCAGATCCGGCTTCTCCACCGGCGTCCTGGAATGGATGGCGCTGTCATGAGCAGAGTCCTCGCCGTGTTGCTGCTGCTCGCCGGACTGCTGGCCGCCGGCGGCCCCGCGCACGCCGACCAGACGATCGGCTTCCCGTCGTTCTCCGGCCCGGCGATCCCCGCGCCGCCCGGCTCGTTCACGACGGGCGACACGATGCAGGCCATCTACGACGCCGAGAGCTCCGGCACCGACTTCTGGATGGACCGGCTGCTCGCCCGCCCGGGCAACGACCCGGCGGGGACCTGGCTGATGAGCCGGGGCCGGGCGCTGTTCATGAAGACGCACACGCCCGGCACGCTCGGGTTCGGCGGCCAGGTGGCGTACTGGGAGAGCATCAGCGGCAACAACGCCTACACCGTCACCCTCTCCCCAGGCACCTTCACCGAGCAGGTGAGCTCCCGCTGGCAGGCGCCGAGCCACTGGAAGAGCGTGCACACCAGTGGCAACGTCCGGGTGAACCAGACGAAGTTCATCACCCACAACAACGTCGCCGTGACCAACCTGTCGATCACCAACACGGGCGGCTCAGCGGCCACCCTGCAGCTCCGCGTGACCTCGCCGTACGCCACCTCGGGCAGCGGCAGCGAGCTGACCGGCCAGGTGAACGCCTTCAACAACCTCACCACCCTCTACCCGCGCCTGACGGGCGACGGCTTCACGGTCTCCAGCGGCGGCCTGAACAGATCGGTCACGGTCGCCGCCGGGGCGACCGTGACCGCCAAGGTGGTCATGGGCTTCGTCACCAACGAGATCCCCGAGTCGCGCACCGAGTACGACGCGTACGCGGGCTACTCGGCCGCCACGGCGTTCGCCACCCACGTGCGGGCCTACAACCGCTGGTGGGCGCAGAACGTGCCGTACATCGACGTGCCCGAGCCGGCCATCAAGAAGAACATCTACTACCGCTGGTGGCTGATGCGGTTCAACCACCTCGACGCCGACATCCCGGGGCAGACGTTCCAGTTCCCCACCTCGACCGAGGGCGTGCTGGGCTACAACAACGCCATCGCGCTGACCCAGCCCATGCACATCGACGACCTGAAGTACCTGCGCGACCCGTCGTACGCGTACGGCAACTGGCTCAGCGTCGGCCAGACGTCGAAGAACGGCCGGTTCCTCGACAACCCCGGCGACCCGGAGAACTGGTCCAACAGCTACACCCAGTACATCGGCGAGGCGGCCTGGAAGAGCTACCAGATCCACGGCGGCCAGCCCGGCATCGCGGCCAACCTGGCCCGCTACGCCGAGCAGGACGTCAAGGGCCAGCTCGCGCACTACGACACCGACGGCAACAAGCTCATCGAGTACGACTGGGGCGCGCTGACCGGCAACGACGCCGACGCGGTGTCCTTCCACTGGAAGCCCGGCCGGATGGACCGCGCCGAGTCCGCCTACCAGTACAGCGGCGCGCTGGCCGCCGCCGCGGCGTACGAGGCGATCGGCAACACGGCCAAGGCGAACGAGATGCGCACGCTCGCCACCCAGATCCAGAACGCCATCACCGGCGTGCTGTGGAACCCGGGCCGGCAGCTCTTCGAGCACCGCCTGAAGTCCACGAACGAGTGGGTGCCGTGGAAGGAGATCAACAACTACTACCCGTTCGCGGTCGGCGCGGTGCCCAACACCGCCGCCTACCGGCAGAGCCTGCGCCTGTACGACGACCCGGCGCACTACCCGATCTTCCCCTTCTACACGGCCGACCAGGTCGACAAGCAGGCCGCGGCCGAGGCCGGGGAGCCGGGCTCGAACAACTTCTCCACCATCAACTCGACCGTGCAGTTCAGGCTCTACTCGTCGGTGCTGCGCAACTACCCCAACGAGTGGATGTCGGCGACCGACTACAAGAAGCTGCTCTACTGGAACGCCTGGGCGCAGTACGTGGGCGGCAACACGCAGTGGCCGGACGCCAACGAGTTCTGGGCCGACTGGAACGGCTCCTCGATCAGCTACCGCTCGTGGATCCACCACAACATCCTCGGCAGCAGCAACTGGACCGTGATCGAGGACGTCGCGGGGCTGCGCCCGCGGGGTGACGCCAAGGTGGAGCTGTCGCCGATCGACATCGGCTGGAGTCACTTCGCCGTCAACAACCTGCGCTACCGAAACGCCGACCTGACGATCGTCTGGGACGACCCGGCCGACGGGGTCACCCGATACCCCGGCGTGCCGCAGGGCTACTCGATCTTCGTCAACGGCACCCGGGCCGCCACGGTGTCCACGCTCGTGCCGTTCACCTGGGACGCGGCCACGGGCAACGTCACCACCGGGGGCACGGTCACCCACAGCCAGGCCGTCCCCGGCCTGCGGGCGCCCACCCAGGTCGCCCACACCGGCGCCCGGATGGTGGACCTGCTGGCCAAGGCGGGCGTGGACCTGACGGCCGACCTCGCCAACCTGGCCACCGGCGCGACCGCCTCCGCCTCCCACACCGGCTCCGGCAGCAACCTGGCGGGCGCCATCGACGGTTACCCGATCAACGAGCCGTTCTGGGGCGCCGGCGGCTCGCCCAACAGCCAGGACTGGTACGAGCTGAACCTCGGCTCGGCCAGGACGTTCAACGAGGTGCGCCTGTACTTCAAGGACAGCCGGCCGGCCGGCGGCACCTACCGGGCACCGTCGGCCTACGACGTCCAGTACCACAACGGCAGCTCGTGGGTGAACGTCCCGAGCCAGGTCAAGAGCCCCGCGACGCCGCGGGCCAACTACAACGTGGTGACGTTCGGGGCGGTGACGGCGCAGCGGCTGCGGGTGCTGGCCACCAACGCCTCCGGCGCCAAGACCGGGCTCACCGAGATCAAGGTGCACAACCGGGGCGGCGTCCAGCCGCCGCCGGGCAACGTGGCGCCGGCGGCGACGCCGTCCGCGTCGTACACGTCCTCCTGGGAGAGCGTCGCCGCCGTCAACGACGGGATCGACCCGCCCTCGTCCAACGACACCGTCAACCCGCGGTGGGGCACCTGGCCGGAGACCGGCCAGCAGTGGGTGGACCTGACCTGGTCGTCGGCGCGGACGTTGAACCGGGCCGAGGTGTACTTCTTCGACGACGACCAGGGCATCGACATGCCGGCGTCCTGGAAGCTGCAGTACTGGAACGGCAGCGCCTACGTCGACGTGCCCGGCGCGAGCGCGTACGGGCTGGCGAAGAACCAGTACAACACCGTCACGTTCACGGCCACCGGCACGACGCGGCTGCGGGTGCTGCTCACCGGCGCAGGAAGCAGCTCCGTCGGCCTGCTGGAGGTCAAGGCGTACGGTCCGTGAGACCCGGCGCCCGGCCGTCGCCGCACCGGCGGCCGGGCGCCGGTCGCCCGTCACCCCACCCCGAACCCTGGAGTCGCGATGACCGTAAGCGAACGTGCTGGTCAAGGTCGTCTGCTGGGCGGTTCGCCCCGCCCTGCTCCGCGGGGAGCCTGATTTCATCCCGCCTCAAGGCGGCGGCTTCCCTGAGGCTCTCCGACGAAGGCGGGCAGCGCGTCCTCGATCACGGAGTTCGACGCGTGGATGTTCCGTGACTGGTGGCGCCACCTCAAGAGCCGCTACGGTCTCTGACGCCGTTCCCGTCCCGCCCGCGACCACGGGCGGAGCACTTCTCTGCTGTTTCATTCAGTCCCGCGGTGACGGGCGGGCACGGCGGGCGGTCCCGCGCGGGGGGCCGCCCGTTGGCCCGCTGTTCGCGGTCCCGTCACGTGGCACCCCTAGGGTCCCCGCCATGAGAGGTTTTCTGAGCTCCGCAGCCCTGCTGACGTGCGCCGGGGCGCTGGTCGCCGGCCTCGCCGCGCCCGCCGCCGCCGACCCCGCCGCCGACCCCGACCGGGGCGGCTACGGCAGGGCCACGCTGACCGGCTTCGCCGCGCTGCCCGCCGAGACGTACGTGCCGGACAGCGAGCCCTCCGGCGCGCACCTGGGCACGAACCCGGTCAACGGGGTCACGCCGCCGTTCCCGGGCCAGCCCGTGCAGGGGTTCAGCGGTATCGTCCGCCGCCACGACGGCACCTTCGACGTCCTGTCGGACAACGGCTACGGGGCCAAGGGCAACAGTGCCGACTTCCTGCTCCGGGTGCACCGGATCAAGCCGGACTTCGGGAAGCGGACCGTCGCGGTGCTCGGCGGGTTCGGCCTGTCCGACCCGCGCGGGCTCGTGCCGTTCCCGCTCACCCGGGCCGACCGCACGTTGACCGGCGCCGACTTCGACGTCGAGTCGATCGTGCGCGCCCAGGACGGCACCTACTGGATCGGCGACGAGTTCGGCCCGTTCCTCCTGCACGCCGACCGCGAGGGGCGGCTGCTGGACGCGCCTGTCGAACTGCCCGGCGTGCGGGCGCCCGAGAACCCGAACCTGGCCGGCGCCACGCCGAACCTCGGCCGCAGCAAGGGCTTCGAGGGCATGGCCCGCTCGGTGGACGGCCGCCGCCTCTACCCGCTGCTGGAGGGCACGGTGACCGGCGACCCGGCGGGTACGCTGCGGATGTACGAGTTCGACCTGCGCAAGCGGGCCTACACCGAGCGGCGCTGGACGTACCGACTGGACGACCCCGCGCACGCCATCGGCGACGCCATCGCGGTGGACCGGCACCGCTTCCTCGTCATCGAGCGCGACAACCTGCAGGGCGACGCCGCGCGGGTCAAGCGGATCTACCTGGCCGACACCCGGGACCGGGACGGCGACGGCGCGCTGGACAAGACCCTGGTGGCCGACCTGCTCGACCTCGCCGACCCGCGCGGTCTCGGCGGCTCGGGCGCGACGTTCAGGTTCCCGTTCCAGACGATCGAGGACGTGGTCATCCTCGACGACCGCACGCTCGGCGTGCTCGACGACAACAACTTCCCGTTCTCGTCCGGGCGCACCCCCGGCCGGCCGGACGACAACGAGTTCATCACCGTACGGCTCACGCGGGGGCTGAAGGCCGACCCGCGCGTCTACCGGTAACCCGGCCCGCGAAACCCCGGCCGCCCTCCGGCGGCCGGGGCTCGCCCTGTCCGGGCTCGCCCGCCGCCGCGGACCGGCCGCCGTCAGGGCAGCCAGCTCACCCGGCCGCGCAGGGCCGCGTATCCGACGAAGGCGACGGCGTCGATGAGGGTGTGCGCCACGACGAGCGGCATCGCCCGCCCCCAGCGCTGGTACAGCCGGCCGAACACCACGCCCATCACCACGTTGCCGACGAAGCCGCCGAACCCCTGGTAGAGGTGGTACGAGCCGCGCAGCACCGCCGACAGCGCGACGGCCCGCCACGGGCTCCACCCCGCCTGGTCCAGCCGGTGCAGCAGGTAGCCGGCGACCAGCACCTCCTCCAGGACCCCGTTCTGGGCCGCCGCCAGCAGCAGCACCGGCACCCGCCACCACTCGTCCGGCAGGTTCCCGGCGACGACGGCGAGGTTCACTCCCATGGCGTACACGAGGAGGTAGAAGGCCAGGCCCGTCCCGCCGATCACGGCGGCCAGCGCGGCGCCGCGCCGCAGGTCGCGGGCCGGCTCGCGGAGGTCCATGCCGATGGTGCGCATCGACTCGGCCGACCGGACCAGCAGGTAGGCGACGAGGGCGACGGGAGCCACGTTGACGGCGATGCCGACGAGCTGCAGGGTCAGGTCGAACCACGGCCGTCCCGGCGCCATCGACCCGACCAGGACGGCCTGCTGCCCCTTCAGGTCCTTCGGCGCGGTGAGCGCGCCGATCAGCCGGACCAGGGCGACCAGGCCGCTGGCGCCGAGCGAGACGGCGAAGACCACGAACAGCTCGGCCCGGATCAGGCGAGGCCCGAGCACCGGGGTTCCGGCGGCGGGGGACTGCGTGTGCATGAGCGCAGGGTAACCGGCGTTCGGTCCGGCCCGGATAAACCCCTGCTCGTAGTGCTCTGCCGGTAACTCGGGCATATTGTCCTATATGGGCATTTTCGGGATGTAGTAATCCGCCGGGAAGCGAGGCGGCACAGGATGCAGGAACAGACCACCGAGACCACCGCAGCCCCGACCGGCCCCGGCCCGCTGGCGTCCGGGCTGGACGAACTGCTGGCCGCGACCGTCGCCGTCACCAAGGCGCACATGGGGGCCCTCTTCCTGCTGCCGCCCGGCGAAGGCGTGCTGCTGATGAGCTCGGCCGTCGGGATCCCGGCTCCCATCGCCCACCAGTGGGTCAGGATCAGACTGGAGGACCCGGTCCCCGCGGCGGCCGCCGTGCGCGAACGGCGCCTGGTGTGGCTGGCCGACCACGAGGACATGGCCCGCCGTTTTCCCGGGGTGGCGCTGTCGCTGCCGTACCACTTCTCCCTGGCCGCCATGCCCATCCACGCCGGCGGCGTCGACAGGGGCTCGCTGGTGCTGCTGTGGCCCGAGCCGCACCCGGCCGAGCTGACCCCGCACGAACTGGAGGTCATGGAAGGGACCACCCGCCGGATGGGCGCGCTCATCCGGCGGGCCGCCGACCGCGGCGAGTCCCTGCTGCCCGGCTCCCGCCCGCGCATCCTGTCACCCCGGGGCGACGGCCAGGTGGACCCCGTCGCCGCGCGGGCCGCGCTCGACTACCTCAACCGGCTCCCCTGGGGAGCCTGCGCCATGGACATGGAGGGCAGGGTCACCTTCATCACCCCGCAGGCGGCCGACCTGCTGGGCGTCGACCCGGCGGACCTGTTGTGCATGCGCCCCTGGGAGGTGCTGCCGTGGATGGGCGATCCGGTCTTCGAGGACCACTACCGCCAGGCGGTCCTCAGCCACCGGCCCACGTCCTTCACCGCCCGGCACCCGTCCGGCCGTCGGCTGTCCTTCGAGTTCCACTCCGATCCCACCGGGATCAGCGTCCGCATCGCCCCCGACCTCACCGCCCCGCCGCCGGCCGGGGAGGAACAGGACCACGTGGCCGAGGCCGGAAAGCTGCGGGCGGACGCCCTGTACAACATGGTCCACCTCGCGGCCACCCTCACCCGGGCGGTCACCGTGCAGGACGTGACCGACCTCGTCGCCGACCAGGTCATGTCGGTCTGCGACATCCAGGCCCTCGCCCTCACGATCGCCGAGAACGGGCGGCTGCGGGTCGTCGGCGCACGCGGCTACGGCCGGGGATTCGTCGACCGGTACGACGGCCTCCCGCTCGACGCGCCCACGAGCACCTGCGACGCCCTCCGGAGCGGTGACCCGGAGTTCTACGGCAACTGGGAGGAGTACAGGCAGGCCTACCCCGACGCCGTCCGCTACGACGACATGTCCGCCTGGGCCGTGCTACCGCTCATCACCTCCGGCCGGCCCTTCGGCGCGTGCCTGTTCGGCTACGACCGGCCGCACATGTTCAACCCCGACGAGCGGGCCACGCTCACCTCGCTCGCCGGCCTCATCGCGCAGGCCCTCGAACGCGCCCGCCTCTACGACGTCAAGCACCAGCTCGCCGAATGCCTGCAGGCCAGCCTGCTGCCCAGCGAACTGCCCGCCGTCCCCGGGCTGCAGGTCGCCGCCCACTACCTGCCCGCCACCCGTGGCATGGACATCGGCGGCGACTTCTACGACCTCATCCGCCTCGACGACACCACGGTCGCCGCCGTCATCGGCGACGTCCAGGGCCACGACATGACCGCCGCCGCCCTCATGGGCCAGGTGCGGACCGCCATCCGCGCCCACGCGACCGCGGGCGCGCGCCCCGGCGACGTGCTCGCCCACACCAACCTGCTCCTCATCGACCTGGCGCCCGAGCTGTTCACGAGCTGCCTGTACGTCACCCTGGACCTGAAACGCCGCCGGGCCACACTGGCCAGCGCCGGCCACCTGCCGCCCCTGCTGCGCCGCCCCGGCGAGGTCGCCCGCAGCGTCGACCTGCCGCCCGGCCTGCTGCTCGGCCTCGAACCCGACGCCGACTACCTGACCCGGGAGATCGCGTTCCCGATGGGCTCCGTCCTCGCCCTCTACACCGACGGCCTCATCGAGGCGCCCGGTGTCGACCTCGACGAGGGCATCGCCGGCCTCGCCGAGCACCTCACCCGCTCGGCGGATCTGCCGCTGCACATCCTCGCCCAGCTCCTCATCGACCAGGCCGAGAGCGTCGACCACCGCACTGACGACACAGCGCTGCTGCTGCTGAAGTCGCAGCCCTGACGTCGATCTCGGGGGCGGACCCTGGCGCGGGTCTCAGGCGGCGTCGCGGTGCCCACCCGGGTGCCCACCCGGGGGCCCACCCGGCGGCTCGCCTGGCGGCCTGCTCGGGTGGTCGCGGTCGTGGTACGGCACGGCCACGTCGGCGCCGCGCGGGCCGAGGTAGGGGTCGCTGCCCCGCAGGCCGGCCGTCTGGATGATCCGGCTGATGTCGCTCGGCGTGAGCAGGCCGACCAGGCGTCCGCCGGGGTCGAGCACCACAGCCCGCCCGTCGGCACCGCCGCCCATCCGGGTCAGCAGCTCGGTCAGCGGCTCGTCGGGCCGGGCCGACGGCACCTCCTCGGGCGGGCAGGCGATGTCGCGCAGCCGCGTCAGCGGCCGTGCCTCGGTGGGTACGGCCCTGATCCGGTTGAGGGTCACCAGCCCCGCGAACCGGCCGTGTGTGTCCACCAGCGGATACGTGGACAACCGGTGCCGCAGCACGACCTGCTCGACCAGCGTCGACACGCTCTCGTCCGGGTCGGCCACGACGAGCCGGTCCGACATGACGTCCCCCACCCGCAGCCCGTGCAGCGCGGTGCCGAGCTGGGCCTGCTGCTCCTCGGCGCTGGCGGCGTTCACCAGGAACAGCCCGATGAGGGCCAGCCACAGCCCCTCGAAGCCCCGGCCCGTGACCACCTGCAGGAACCCGACCGCGATCAGCGCGTAGCCGAAGCCGCGCCCGGCGCGGGCGGCGGCGATGGCGGCGCGCGCCCGGTCACCCCACCGGGCCCACAGCGCCGCACGCAGCACCCGGCCGCCGTCCAGCGGCGCGGCCGGGATCAGGTTGAACACGGCCAGCAGCACGTTCACCCCGGCGAGATAGGCGAACACGCCCACCAGCAGCGGTGTGCCGCCCGCCGCCGCGGCCAGCAGCGCGACCCCGGCGAACACGACCGCGCACACCAGACTCGTCAGCGGCCCCACGATCGCGATCTTCAGGTCGGCGCCGGGGCTGCGGGGCTCGCCGCGCAGCTCCGCCACGCCGCCGAGCAGCCACAGCGTGATCCGCCCCACCTCGATGCCGTGGCGCTGGGCCATCACGGCGTGCGCCAGCTCGTGGGCCAGCAGCGACAGCAGGAACAGCACCGCCGTCACGAGCCCGGCCAGCAGGTAGACCACCGTGGGCCAGCCCGGGAAGACGGCGGGGAAGCGCCCGAACGCCAGCCCGAACACCAGGATGGCGACGATGACCAGGACGCTGATGTTCAGCCCGACCGGCACTCCCGCGATGCGGCCCAGGCGGATCGACGAGCCCATCTGCCCCTCCTGCTGGTTGGCTGTGCCGTCCCTGTACCCAGGCCGGGGCCAAGCTCACGTGCCGCGCACGTGCGGCTCATGGGCCGTCCGTGCCGGCCGGGCGGTTTCGCGGGCGGCCCAGGAGGCACAGTCACTACGTGGACGGCGTCTGGGATCTCGTGGTGGTCGGCGGCGGCCCGGCGGGAGCGGCGGCGGCGCTGCGCGCGGCCCAGCTCCGGCCAGGCGCCCGGGTGCTCCTGCTGGACAAGGCCGACTTCCCCCGCGACAAGGCGTGCGGCGACGGCATCGCGGCCCACGGCCGTGACGAGCTGGCCCTGCTCGGCCTGCCCGACCTCATCGACGACTACCGGCCCACCCCGCACCTGTCGGTGGTCTCGCCCAGCGGAGTCCGCGTGTCCGCCACGGCGGCGCGGCCCAACCACGTCGTCCCCCGCAGGGTGTTCGACGCGCGCCTGGTGGCGGCCGCCCGCGCCCGCGGCGTCGAGGTGCGCCGCCACCGGGTGCGCGACCTGCGTGCGAACGGCGGCGACGTCGTCGTGGACGGGACGATCCGCGCCCGCGCCGTGGTCGCGGCCGACGGCGCCCACTCGGCCGTGCGCCGCCTCATCGGTCTCCCGGCCGCCGCCGCGCGGCACACCGCGATCGCCGTACGCGGCTACGCCGACGTCCCGCCGGACGACGACGCCCAGCTCATCGCCATGCAGAAGGAGGGCTGGCCCGCCTACGCGTGGTCGTTCCCCATCGGCGACGGCACCGCGAACGTCGGCTTCGGGATGCTCCTGCCCCGCCTGCACGCCGCCGGCCGGCCGGGCCGCGACGTGCTGCACGGCCGGCTCGCCGAGCTGCTGCCCGACCGGCCGGCGCGCGATCTGCGCGCGCACCACCTGCCCCTGTCGACCGGCCGCCCGGCGCCCGGAGCCGGCCGGGTCATGCTCGCCGGCGACGCCGCCAGCCTCATCAACCCGCTCACCGGCGAGGGGATCTACTACGCGCTGCTGTCCGGCCGCCTCGCCGGGGAGGCGGCCGTGCGGGCGGCGGCCGACCCGCTGCCCGCCTACCGCCGCTCCCTCCGCGGGGCTCTCGGGCGGCACCTGCGCACCACCGACGTGCTGGCCCGCCTCGCCCAGTCGCCGGGCTTCATCGACGCCGCCATCGGCACGGCCGCGCACCGCAAGGAGGTCTTCGACCTGCTCGTCGAGGTGGGGCTCGGCGCGGGCACGGTGCCGCCGCCGATCGCCCTCGCGGTGGCCCGCCGCTGGCTGCGCGACTCCCTCACCCGCCGCCCCTAGACGCACGCCTGGACGGCGGCAGGTCCCGCGAGCCTAGCCGTCGCCCTTCCCCTGCATCAGGACGTCGGTTGGCCCTCCGGAGGGTCCGAGGGTGCCGTTCGGGTCGTCGACCAGCGCGCATGCGGCGACAGGCCCGTCGGAGACGCCGCTCCACATCCCCGCGACCGTCATGTCGGACCCCTCGCGGACACTGAACTCCAGCACTGCCGTCTGCCCCTCCTTCACCGCCGACGGGTCGATGCTGAATCCGACACCTTCCGGCGGAGTCGCTTCCTTGCCGAAGAACACCTTGCCCCGCACCATCCCCTCGTCCGCCCAGTTCTCGCTGCGCGGCTGCGGACTGCAGCGCTTGCCTGCCGGGATGTAGTCGACGACGGCGTTCAACCCCATCGCCCGCAGGTCCTCCTGCAGCGCCTCGGGGTTCTTCGCCTGGTTGATCGTGATGGTGATGGTCCCGTCGGGATTCCTGTCGATCGCGTAGGCGGGGGTGCCGCCCCCGAGGACGAGCGGCGCGCCCACCACCAGCGCGGCGGCCAGTCCCACCGCGGGCAGCAGCAGCGCGGGACGCGGCAGCCGGCGGCGCCTGGGCCGGATCTCGGTCATGACGAACTCCTTGAGTTGCCGGTGACGGCCCTCAGGAAGATCGCGCTCAGCAGGGGGCGGCAGCAGTCTCGCCAACTCCTCGTTCATCGGACCTCCTTCATCGGGCTTAGGTCACCCTTTACCTGTCGTGGCGAGGACCCCGGTTCCAACCTTTTCCGCGCCCTGGCCAACCGGGACTTCACCGTGCCGACGGGGACGCCGAGGGCCTCGGCCGCCTCCGCGTAGTTCAGGCCCGACCAGACGCACAACGCGACCACCTCCTGCTCGTGGCGACGCAGCCGGCCGTACGCCTGCCTGACCGCGGCCAGCCGTTCGGCGTCGTCGATGCGACCGGCCACCTCGTCGGCGAAGTCGGCCACCGTCTCCGACCTGGGCATCCGCGCCATCGCGTCCCGGTGCCGGCGTACGGCCCGCCGCATGTTGCGCACGACGTTGGTGGCGATACCCAGCAGCCACGGGCGCAGGGACCCTCCGTCGGGGTCGATCTTCCACTTGAGGCGCCACGCCTCGAGGAACGTCAGGGACAGCGCGTCCTCAGCGGCGGCCCAGTCTCCGAGCACGCGGTAGGCATAGCTGTAGACCGCGCGCGCGTACTCGTCGAAGAGCTGCGCGAACGCGGCGGCGTCACCCTCACGTATTCGGGCGCGATATGACATGTCCACATAGAGAACTGTCCGCAGCGGGCACCGGGTTCCGGGACAGGACGACCCGACCCGGCCCTGCGTGATCCCCCACGATCAAGATCAACGGGTTCGCCTATGCGGAGCCGGTGAGGCCGCCGCCGTTGCCCACGAGGAGGGCGACGTCCACCGCCGCCACCCCGATCGCCGCCGCGAACGGGGCGTTCGGGAACCTGCCGTGCAGCAGCAGCCCCGCGCCCGCGATCGCGCCCGCCGCCGCCAGCGCGAGCCGGCCGAGCGCAGCGGCCCCACCCGACGGCGCGAGGGCGAGCAGCGCCGACGCGGCCAGCAGCAGGACCGGCGCCAGCACCCGCGCCCGGCCCGCCCCCAGCCGCTGCGGCCACCCGAGCACCCCCGCGGCCACGTCGTCCGCGATGTCCGGCAGCGCGTTGGCCAGGTGCGCCCCGCAGCTGAGCAGGGCGGCGGCCGGCATCGCCCACCAGGCCGGCCACGGCTGCCCCGGCAGGCCCAGCGTCACGAAGGCCGGCAACGACCCGAACCCCACCGCGTACGGCACCCACGACAGCACGGTCGCCTTGACGCCGAGGTCGTAGGCCCAGGCCGCCCCCACCCCCACCAGGTGCACGAGCCCGGCGAGCGGCCCCGAGGCCAGGGACAGCGGCACGCACAGGACCAGTGCGGCCAGCGCCGCGCCCCGCACGGTCCCCGCGCGCACCGCCCCCGCCACGATCGGCTTGCCGGTGCGCCCCGCCGCCTCGTCGAGGTCCGCGTCCACCGCGTCGTTGCACCAGCCCACCGACAGCTGCCCGGCGAGCACGGCGGCGGCCACCAGCACGCAGCCCAGGAGGTCTCGCCCGCTCGCCACCGCCAACGCCGTGACCAGCACGGTGACGGCCACGGTCGGGCCCGGATGGCAGGCCCGCACCAGCCCGCCGGCCACCCGCCGCAGCCTCACCCCAGCGCCCGCCACACCCACGATCGTAGGCCCGCCCGCGCGGCCGCCCCGCGGACCGGGCCGTCGCCTGACCAAGGCTGGACGGGATTGGCGGCACTTCGTGGGCTTATCGGGCGCCGGTCAGGGAACCGTCCGGAGAGTCGGAGCAAGCACCTGACGGGGGAGCCCACATGACCCGTATCGCCGCGGTACGAGCCTCGTTTCCCCCCAACCGCTACCCGCAGGCCGAGCTGACCGACATGGCGGCGCGGATCTGCCTGCCGGAGGGCGCCGACCGCGGGGTGCTCGAGCGTTTACACCACAGCGCCCGGGTCGAGTTCCGCAACCTCGCCCTGCCGATCGAGCGGTACGACAAGCTCGACGGCTTCGGCGCGGCCAACGAGGTGTTCGTGTCCACCGCGGTCGAGCTGGGGACGGAGACCGTCGGGGCCGCGCTGCGGGCCGCCGGGGTCGCGCCGGACGAGGTGGACCTGATCATGTTCACCTCGGTCACCGGCGTCGCCGCGCCCTCCGTGGACGCCCGGATCGCCGGGCGGCTGGGGCTGCGGCCCGACGTCAAGCGGGTACCCGTCTTCGGGCTCGGCTGCGTCGCGGGCGCCGCGGGGCTGGCCAGGCTGCACGACTACCTGCGCGGCTGGCCGGACCACGTGGCGGTCCTGCTGTCGGTGGAGCTGTGCTCCCTGACGGTGCAGCGCGGCGACGCCTCACCCGCCAACCTGGTGGCCAGCGCCCTGTTCGGCGACGGCGCCGCGGCGGTGGTGGCCGTCGGCGGCGAACGGCCGGCAGGAGGGGGCGAGCGGCCGGCGGGAGGGGGCGAACGGTCCGCCGCGCCCGGTGGGGGCGAGGGGCCGGCGAACGGCGGGGGGCCGCGGGTGGTCGCCACGCGCGGGCACCTGTATCCGGGGTCGGAGCACGTCATGGGCTGGCAGGTGCGTGACACCGGGTTCGGGGTGCTGCTCGACGCCAGCGTGCCCGACGTCGTACGCCGCTACCTCGCCGACGACGTGCACGGGTTCCTGGCCGACCATGGGCTGACCCCGCGCGACGTGGCCGCGTGGGTGTGCCACCCGGGCGGCCCGAAGGTGCTGGAGGCGGTGGCCGAGACACTGGACCTGCCGCCCGGCGCGCTGGACCTGACGTGGCGGTCGCTGGCCGCCAACGGCAACCTGTCGTCGTCGTCGGTGCTCAACGTGCTGGCCGACACCATCGCGCTCCGCCCACCCGAACCGGGTGCCCACGGCCTGCTCATCGCGATGGGCCCGGGGTTCTGCTCCGAGCTCGTGCTGCTGCGCTGGTGACCGCCATGACCTGGTACCTGCTGCTCATCCTCCTCGTCGCGCTGGAGCGCCTCGCGGAGCTCGTCGTCTCCCGGCGCAACGCCCGCTGGAGCCTGGAGCGGGGCGGCGTCGTCAGCGGCCAGGGCCACTACCCGTGGATGGTGGCCCTGCACACCGGCCTGCTCGCCGGCGCGCCCCTGGAGGTGTGGCTCGCCGACCGGCCGTTCCTGCCGGCGCTCGGCTGGCCGATGCTGGCCCTGGTCGTCGCCGCGCAGGGGCTGCGCTGGTGGTGCATCGCCACGCTCGGCCCCCGCTGGAACACCCAGGTCATCGTCGTGCCGGGGCTGCCGCTGGTGACGCGCGGGCCCTACCGGTTCGGATGGCTGCGGCACCCGAACTACGTGGCCGTCATCGTGGAGGGCGTGGCGCTGCCGCTGGTGCACACGGCCTGGATCACCGCTGTCGTGTTCACGGTGCTGAACGCGGCGATGATGGTGGTCCGGATCAGGTGCGAGAACGCGGCGCTCGCGACCGTGCCGGGGCGGGCCGGGGGTTGATCGACGTCCTGGTGGCCGGCGGTGGCCCGGCCGGACTGGCCACGGCGATCCACGCCGCGCTCGCCGGGATGGAGGCGGTCGTCGTCGAGCCGCGTACCGGGCCGGTGGACAAGGCGTGCGGCGAGGGGCTGATGCCCGGGGGCGTGGCCGCGCTGGCGGCGATGGGCGTGCACCCGGCGGGCCGGCCGCTGCGCGGCATCCACTACCTCGACGGCCGGCACCAGGCGCGGGCGGCCTTCGGCCACGCCGACGGGCGGGGCGTGCGGCGTACCGTGCTGCACGCGGCGCTGGCCCGCCGCGCCGCCGAGCTGGGCGTCACGACGGTCGCGGGACGGGTGCGGGAGGTCCGCCAGGACCGCGACGGGGTGGTGGCGGCCGGGCTGCGCGCCCGCTGGCTCGTCGCGGCGGACGGCCTGCACTCGCCGGCGCGCCGCTCGCTGGGCCTCGACCTGCCCGACCGGGGGCCGCGCCGGTACGGGCTGCGGGCCCACTTCCGCCTGGCCCCGTGGACCGACTTCGTCGAGGTCCACTGGTCGGGCGACGGCGGCGAGGCGTACGTGACGCCGGTGGCCGACGACCTGGTCGGCGTGGCGATCCTGACCTCGCGGCGCCGCCCGTACCCCGAGCACCTGGCGGCCTTCCCCGCGCTGCTCGCCCGCCTGGCAGGGGCGGGCGCGGGCGACGGCACCGCGCCCGGGATGGAGGGCCGCACCGAGCCCGTGACTGTCGTGCTCGGTGCGGGCCCGCTGCGGCGGCGGGTGCGGGCGCGGGTGGCCGGGCGGATCCTGCTGGTCGGCGACGCCGCGGGCTACACCGACGCGCTCACCGGCGAGGGGGTCTCCCTCGCCGTGCGGTGCGCCGAGGCCCTGGTCGGCTGCCTCCGGCGGGACCGGCCGCAGGACTACGAGCGCGCCTGGCGGCGGCTGTCGCGCACGCACCGGCTGCTCACCGGCGCGCTGCTGCTCGCGGCCCACCGTCCCGCCACGGCCCGCCTGGTGGTGCCCGCGGCCCAGCGCATGCCGGCGCTCTTCACGAGCGTGGTCCGCGCCCTGGCCTGATGCCCGCCGGGCGCGGCTACCGCGACACGTACGCCGCGAGGATGTCCGCGGCCCCCTGGGCGTCGTTCACCGGGTGCCGCTTGTTGGCGCTCTCCCAGGAGTAGTAGGCGTCGCCGTAGCCGACGAACACCCACACGGGCAGCCCCGGGTGGGGCCGGTGCACCATGAGCGCCGTGTTGTTGTCGCGCAGCTCCGCGTGGACGCCCAGCCGGGCGAGACGGTCGCGGAGCCGCACGAGGTCGTTCCCCTGGTCGGTCCAGGTCATGACGGAAGGAGTGGTCGGGTTCACGTGACTGATCCCGTTCTGCGGATAAAAGGACGCTTGCGCCGCATAGGTCATCAAGTCGGACATTTCTCCCAGTAAACCGGCAGGTCAGGAGCGCAGGAACACGTTGAGGATTTCGTTGAACCGGTCCGGCTCCTCGCTGAAGGGAGCGTGGCCGCTGTTGTCGAACCGGGCCACCTGCGCCTGCGGCAACTGCTCGGCCAGCCAGTCGTCCAGTCTGCCGGGGAAGATCTTGCTGCGCGTCCCGTACATGAGCAGCGTCGGCACCGACAGCGACTGCAGCACCGGCCGCAGGTCGGCGTAGGCCATGTCGTACCACACCGACAGCGCCGCCGACGTGGCCGTCTTCGTCGTCTCGGCGTAGACCGCGTCCACCACCTCGGCCGGTGGCGTCTCGGCGAAGCACGCGGCGATGAACGGCTTGACCACGCTCGGCCGGGCGTACCGCATGCCCTGCGTGAAGACGGCGAGGTCGGTCGTCGAGTAACCGCCCATCAGCGGGAAGTCCCAGTCCTCCCCGTCCAGGAACCTCGGCGACTGGTCCACGAACGCCGCCGAGCGCATCAGGTCGCAGCCGAACTGCCGCACGTAGGCCAGGATCACGGCGGTGCCCATCGACCAGCCCACCATGCACACGTCCCGGACACCGAGGTGCACCAGCAGGTCGCGCACGTCGCGGGCGTACTGGTCGAGGGTGTGTCCCTCGTCCGTCTTGCCCGACAGTCCGTGCCCGCGCAGGTCCACGGTGATGACCCGGTTGGTCTCGCTCAACGGGCCGGCGTTCTGTCCCCAGAACGTGCTGTTCATCGTCCAGCCGTGGATGAGCAGCACCGCCGGGCCCGAGCCCCGGTCCTCGTAGTAGAGCGGCACGCCGTCCGGCAATTCCAGATACGCCATCCTGTCCTCCCCAAAGGTTGGAAATCGTCCAGCCGTAACGACTATCCGGGGTTGGGGACCGTCGGGCCAAGATCTGCGTTCGCGTTGCAAAGGGGTTGCATGCGGCATTAGCTTTCTTGGCAGGACATCATGGACGATTTGACGCGACGGCTCGGCCGCGCCCGCGAGGACGCGTTCGCCGGCGCGCTCCCTGACACCCCGGCGGATGCTCCGGGCAGCACCGGGAGCGGCCGGCGGGTGGCGAGGGTTCGCCCCGAGGTGCGGGCGTCCTGGGACCGCGCCCGCCTCCAGGGCGTCCACCCCGACCGGTCCCTGCCGCCCGTCGAACTGCCGGGCGACCGGGTACGCGGGCTGCGGCGCGCCCATCCGCTGGCCTCGGTCTGGCCCACGCTGCTCGGCACGCTGGGTGACGCCGCCGGCCAGCCCGGCCATCTCGTCTTCGTCAGCGACGAGTCCGGACACCTGCTGTGGGTCATGGGCGACCGCTCCACCCGGCGGCTGGCCGAGCAGGCCAACCTGGTGCCCGGCGCGCTGTGGAGCGAGGACCACGCGGGCACCAGCGGCGTGGGCACGGCGCTGGCGCTGGGCCGGCCGTTCCTCGTCCGCGGGCCCGAGCACTTCCTGTCGGTCGCGACGGGTTTCACCTGCTCGGCCGCGCCCATCCGCAACCCCGTCACCGGCGAGACGGTCGGCGCGGTGGACGTGACCTGCGCCGCCCGCTACGCCAACGCGCTGTCGCTGCCGCTCGTCACCGCCGCCGCGCGGCTCGCCGAGGCGCTGCTGGGCGAGCGGACCAGGCAGCAGGACGAGCTGATGCGCATGCGCTACCTCGACCACGTCATCCGCCACAAGGGCATCAAGAGCGCGCTGGTCAGCGCCGACGGCCGCGTGCTGCACGCCTCCCCGGACGGCGGGCTGCCCCGGCGCTGGCCCTGGCCGCCCCGGGAGGGCCCGGCGAGGCTGCCCGACGGGCGGCACGTGCTGTTCGAGCGGCTGGCTCCCGCCGGCCCGTTCGCCGTGCGGTACACCGACGACCCGTCAGGCACGGAGGAGTCCCTCCAGGCGCGGGTCCTCGGCCGGGATCGCGCGCTGCTGCGGATCAACGGGGTCGAGCACGAGCTCAGCGCCCGGCACAGCGACCTCCTCGTGCTGCTGGCTGCCCACCCGGCCGGGCTGACCGCCGACGCGATCGTCCGGGAGGCGTACGGGCCGGGCGGCAAGCCGGTCACGGTCCGCGCCGAGATGACCAGGCTGCGCCGCGTCCTCGGCTACCACCTGGGCTCCGACCCCTACCGGCTGCTCGGCGGGGCCGAGGCCGACTTCCTCGCCCTGGACGCCGACCTGGCCGGCGCGCCGGTCGGCGAGCTGCTCGACCGCTACCCGGGGCCGCTGCTGCCGTCCTCGCGCTCGGCGGGGGTCGCGGCGCTGCGCGACCGGCTGCACCGCAGGCTGCGGGAGAAGGTGCTGTCCCACGGCGACGTGGACGCCCTGACCCGCTGGGTCACCTCGCCGCACGGCCGCGACGACACCCTCGCCCGCCAGGTGCTCGCCTCTCTCGGCGAGGGTCACCGCCGCTAGCCCCGTTTTCCTGTTCGCGGATCGCCGGGTTGCGGCTCTTGACGCGCGCCAGGGCCGACGACGCCGGAGCGGCCCATCAGCAAACCGGCACGGCCCGCGCCTACCGCGGGCGCGGTAGATCCGCTGTTCTTGCGGCGTCCGCGGTAGGGCGTAGTGCGTCCGTCAGCACGATGACCGGCGGCGGGTTCAGCGGACATAGTTCTGGCGTCCAGTCGTTGGAAGAGGAGGAGCACCTCATGTCCGTCCTATTCGTGCTTGCCGCGCCGATCTGTACGACGCCGGCAGAATGCGCGGGCCAGGGAGTCGACACCTTCCTCGGGACCCCTGAGCGAATCTGGGCCAGTGTGGCCGCACTGGTGGCGTTGGGCGCCGTGGTCATCGGCTGGCTGGCGCTGCGCTCCAGCCGCCGTATCGGCGACGGCGAGCGGAAGGGGGCCATCGTCGCCCTGGTCGGTGGCCTGACCGGCGCGGTCAACGGCGCGGCGAACCTGGCTGTCGCCGACGGCGGTCTCGGCACCGGCAACGGAGTATTCGGAGGCGCTGTGGCCCTGGCGCTTGGGCTGGTCGGTGCGGTCCTCGGCGGGCTGGCTCTGGCTCGCGCTCAAGTCCGCCCCACCTGACCGGCCCCGTTTCCGCATGTGAGTGATCTTCAGCGGAGGTCTCGTGGATCGATGTCGAGCAGGTCCAGGAGACGGAGTTGGATCCCGGGCGGCCGCTCGGATTGCCGGTCTCCTCGGATGCCCCAAGAGTGCGCATTCTCCCGCACGCCGCGCCGCCCGCTCGGCGAGCCCGCGACGACACTGCTGCCATGAGCGCGTCTGTCCCGCCCCCCACCCGCGACCATCCGGAGTACGTGGGCGCCGTGTACGGCTCGCTGCTGGCCGCCTCCGTGGTCGCCGGCAGCGCGGCGGACGGCACGCCCACCTCGCCGGGGGACCTGGTGGTGGTGCTGATCAGCACCGGCGTCGTGTTCTGGATCGCCCACCTGTACGTCCAGGTGGTCGGCAGGGGAGCACCGCTGACCTGGCCGCGGCTGCGCGAGGCGGGCCGGCAGGAGTGGCCGCTGGCCCAGGCCGCGTTCCCGCCCGCCATCGCGGCGGCGCTCGCCTCGGCGCTCGGCATGTCGGACGCCGTGGCGAGCTGGGCCGCACTGGCCGTCGCGGTGGCCGGCCAGGTGACCTGGGCGGTCGGCGCCGCGGTCCGCACGCGCTCCTCCACGAGCGTGGTCGTCCTGTCGGGCCTGGCCAACCTCGTTCTGGGCCTGGCGATCGTGCTGCTCAAAACGCTCGTGGCCGCCCACTGACCCCGACCGGCGGCGGCCTACCGGGTGATCGTGCCCGCCTCGACCAGCCAGTCGACCGCCTCGGCGACCGCGTCGAGAGCGGTGTGGCGGGGCCGGTGGCCGAGCAGGCGCAGCGCCTTGTCCATGCTGCAGTGGGGGCTGTGCGCGATGTGGTCGTAGGTCACCCGGGCGTCCTCCTCGGACACCGTCTCGCGCCACCGCTCCCACGGCAGGTAGGTCAGCCGGGGCTCCTGCCCGAACCAGCCCGCCACCGCCTCGGCGTAGCCGCGCAGCGTCAGCGCGGAGGCGGCGACGGAGTGGATGTTCTCGCCCGTGGCGGCCGTGGGGCCGGCCAGCGCGTCCATGAACAGCCGCGCCACGTCGTCGGCGTGGACGTGGTGCACGGTCTCCATGCCCAGGTGGGGCAGGGCCAGCTCGGCGCCGTCGGCGAGTGTCTGGAACACGGCCGGGTTGATGTTGCCCGCCGGGTTGACCGGCGCCCAGCCGGGGCCCACGATGTGGCCGGGGTGGATGACGGTGGCAGGGAACCCGTCGCGGTGCGCCCGGTCCAGCAGGTATGCCTCGATGGCGGCCTTCTGGCGGCCGTAGTCGGCGATCGGCCGGCGCGGCCGGTCCTCGGTGGTCGGCACCCGGGTGCTGGGCCCGTGCACCCAGATCGTGCCGCAGTGCAGGAAGTGGCGGACCCGGCCGGTCAGCGCGGTGGCGAGGTGGCGCGCGCTCTGCTCGGTGAAGCAGATCAGGTCGATGACCGCGTCGCCCTCCAGCCCGGCGATCCGCGCGCCGAACGTGCCGTCGGCCTCCTCGGCGGCGCGGTCGGCCCGCACGGTGGTGACCCGCTGCCAGGCCCGGTGCGGGCTGTAGGGCTCGCGGTTGCCCCGGCTCACCGCGACCACGTCATGGCCGGCGTCGACGAGCCGGGGGACGAGGTAGGTGCCGATGTGGCCACTGGCGCCGATCACCACTACACGCATGCGCCCCAGCCTAGCCACCGGGGCGGAGCGGCCCCCGGCTCAGGACTTCAGCGCGGCGGCGATGGCGTCCGCGATCGGCGTGGTCGGGCGGCCGATCAGCCGCGACAGGTCGCCCGTGACGGTCGCCAGCAGCCCCCGGGAGATGGCGGCGTCCACGTCCACCAGCACGTCGGCGAACGGCGCGGGCACACCGGCGCCGACCAGGATCTCCCGGTAGGTCTCGGCGGGCACGTTCGAGTGGACGATCTCCCTGCCGGTCTGCCGCGACAGCTCGGCGGCGTACTCGGCGAAGCTCCAGGCGACGTCGCCGCTCAGCTCGTACGCGGTGTTCTCGTGGCCCTCGCCGGTCAGCACGGCGACCGCGGCGGCGGCGTAGTCGGCCCGGGCGGCTGAGGCGATCCGGCCCTCGCCGGTGCTGCTCACGACGGCGCCGTGCTCCAGCGCCTGGCCCAGGTTGCCGGTGTAGACCTCGTGGTACCAGCCGTTGCGCAGGAACACGTACGGTACGCCCGAGTCGAGGATCGCCTGCTCGGTGATCTGGTGCTCGCGGGCCAGCTCGAAGTCGGCGGCGGGCCCGCCGAGCACGCTGGTGTAGGCGAGCAGGGCGACGCCGGCCTCCCGGGCGGCGTCCACGACCGCGCGGTGCTGCGGGACGCGCCGCCCCGGCTCGCTGCCGGAGACGAACAGCACCCGGTCACCCGCGCCGAAGGCGCCCTTGAGCGAGGCGGGGTCGTCGTAGTCGGCGACGCGCACCTCGACGCCGCGTGCCGCGAGGTCGGCGGCCTTTCGCGCGTCGCGGGCGACGGCGGCGATCCGGTCGGCGGGGACGTTCGCCAGCAGGCCCTCGACGGCGAGGCGGCCGAGCGATCCGGTGGCTCCGGTGACGACGTACATGGCAGGCACTTCCTTCGGCAGAGGTGGCGGGACGCCGCGCGCCCCAGCGGCGCGGCCCTTCCACCATGACACTTTCTCAGAGAAAGTGCAAACTAAAAGAAAGTGCTTCCCTGGGGGTAGTATCTCGGGTATGGACGCACACCCGCAGCCGGTCGTCGCCCCCGAAGAGCTGTCCAAGCTGGAGTTCGACGTCTTCGCCCGCGCCTGCGCCTCCCGCGAGACGTTCGAGCGCATCAGCGGGCGCTGGGGTCCGCTCGTCCTGGTCGGCCTGCACGAGGGGCCGATGCGCTTCAACGAGCTGCGCCGCCACGTGCAGGGGGTGAGCGACAAGATGCTCACCCAGACCCTGCAGGGCCTGGAGCGCGACGGCTTCGTCCACCGGCAGGCCCGCGAGGGCTTCCCGTCGCGCGTCGACTACAGCCTCACCCCGCTCGGCACCCGCACCGCGGTCAAGCTGCTGGAGCTCATCGAGCAGCTCGAAGGCGACATGCCGCACGTCCTGGCGGCCCGCGCCGCCTACGACCGGACACACTCCCCGCGCTGACCGGCCGGCGTCCCTCCCCTGGGCGGACCTACCTCCGGGTGAAGAACACCTCGTCCAGGTCGCCGTGGAACTGGTCGGTCTGCCCGTCGTGCTGACCGGAGTGCACCCGCTTGCCGCCGATCAGCGCCGTGCCGGCGGGCCGGATCGAGCCCAGCGGGGCGGCCGCGTGCGCGGGCGGCGTGATCGGCTCGCCGGTCGCCGGGTCGAGCACCCGGATCTGGAAGAGCGCCCGCGACAGCCGCGCGCACCGCACCCGGTGCCACCGCCCGACGGGCATCCGGTACGTGCCCGCGGTCAGCAGCACCGCGCCGGCGCCGTCGGACCAGCGGCACGACGGGCGCCCGCCGTCCACCTGGAGCTTCCACTGCGCGTGGCCCGGCCCGGCCGGCCCGAACTGCCACACGTTCATCCCGGCGTCCGTCGGCGGTTCGGCGGTCAGCCGCACGTCGGCGCCGAAGCTGAACCGTGCGTCGCCGTCGCCGGGCACCAGCGCCCCGGACTCGGCCGGCCGCACCACCGCCTGCGGGCAGGGCGCGGCCGAGCACCTTCCGGCGGGAAAGCGCAGGAACGCCCCGCCGCCCTCGCCCCTGCCGGCCGGGACGGCGACCACCCGGCCGCCGCCCGAGGTCAGCACCGTGCCGTGCCGGCCGTGGCGCCCGCCGTCGGCGACCAGCCCGGCGTCCGTCAGCGTGCCGCCGTAGCGGACCTCGTCGTCCGGCCGGGCGGCGGCCGGGCCGACGACCAGCGTCAGCGCCGCCGCCGCGGACACGGAGGCGATCCTCCTCATGACGTCGAGTGCACCAGCGATCGCCCAGCCGGTCAACGCGCCGGTCAACGCGCCGGTCAGCGTGCCGGTCTACGCGCCGGTCAACGTGCGGAGAGGGCCTCGGCCACGGTCAGGCTGTCCTCGTAGATGTGGTAGCGGGTGATGAGCCCGTCCTCGACCGTCAGGTGCAGGGCGAAGGGCGAGGTGTAGGCCTTGCCGTTGGCCTTGACCGTCTGCACGATGTGGCCCAGCACGACCGCGTCCGCGCCGTCGACCAGGATCCGCGTGACGGACGTGCCGTTCGCCTCGGGCACGTGATACTCCTCCAGCATCCGGAAGTGCCCGGCGACGTCGGCCCGCCCCGTCCGGGGCCTGATCCACGGCACCGCCGGATGCCCCTCGGCGGGCCAGTCGAGCTGCCAGTCGATCCGCTCGGCGAACAGCTCCGCCGCCCCGTCGTGGTCGCCCGTCGCCATCCGGCCCAGCAGTCGTTCGACAATCTCTCGCGTCATGTGACGAGTCTCGCGCGAGCGGTGCGGCCCGTCGATTACGTGGCAGGTAATGCACAGGCGTCGCAAAGGGTCGGCTGGGGTCGATCGGATCCACGTGCCCTGTGGCGCGCGGGACCGGCGCGGGCGCAAAAGGGTAGGTCATACAAGGAATGCGAGAATGTCGGCCATGCGGTTTGGCATCCTCGGCCCCCTGGACGTGCGCACCGACACCGGAGAGCAGGTCACGGTGGGCGGACCACGGCCGCGTGCGCTGCTGACGATCTTGCTGGTGAACGCGGGCCGGGTGGTCGGCGTGGAGCAGCTGATCGACGGGCAGTACGGCGAGGATCCGCCCGCCGGGGCCGCCAACGCGATCCAGGCGCAGGTCTCGCGGTTGCGCAAGCACCTGCCCGTGGAGTTCGACGGGGTGGGTTACCGGCTGGCGATCGACCCGCTGGATGTGGATGTGCACCGGTTCCGGCAGCTGGCCGGTGAGGGGCGGCGGCTGCTGGCCTCGGGCGGATTCCGGGAGGCGCGCGGGCTGCTGCGCGAGGCGGTGGACCTCTGGCGTGGGCCCGCGCTGGTCGATCTGCCCTTCGGCCAGGCACAGCTGGCCTGGTTGGAGGAGCTCCGGCTGGCGGCCTGGGAAGATCTGGCGGAGGCCGAGCTGGCCCTGCCCGAAGGCACGTCGGTGGCCGAGTTACAGCGCCTGGTGGCCGGGCATCCGCTGCGTGAGCGGCTGGTCGGGTTGCTGATGCGGGCCCTGCACGCCGCCGGGCGGCCAGCGGAGGCGTTGAGGGTCTTCGACGAGACCCGGCGGTTGCTGGTGGAGGAGCTCGGTGCCGACCCTTCGCCAGAGCTGGCGGAGCTCCATCTGGGTATCCTCCGGGCCGGGAAACCTCGGCGGCACGGGGTGGCGGCGCAGCTCACCAGCTTCGTGGGGCGGGAGCGGGAGCTTGAGGCACTGGGGGACGCCCGGCTGATCACCCTGGTCGGGCCGGGTGGGGTGGGCAAGACCCGGCTCGCCGTCGAAGCCGCCAGGCGGTCCGCCCGTGAGACATGTTTTGCGGATTTGTCGCCTGTTTCCGAGCAGGTGGACCAGGCGGTGCTGGCCGCACTGGGCGTCCGCGACGGAGGCGTGCCGGGGATGAGCCCGGCTGACCGGCTGGTGACCGCGCTCTCGGATCGCGAACTCCTGCTCATCCTGGACAACTGCGAACATGTCATCGAGGCTGCCGCCGCACTGGCACGCCACCTGCTCGGTGAATGCCCCGGTCTGAGCCTGCTGGCCACCAGCCGCGAGCCGCTCGGCCTGACCGGCGAGACGATTGTCCCGTTGGCGCCCCTGGGCACCGCCTCGGCGATCCGGCTCTTCGCCGACCGCGCTGCCGCCGTGCGTCAGGGCTTCGAGCTCACCGAGGACAACCTCGACGCGGTGAGTTCCATCTGCGCCACGCTTGACGGACTGCCGCTGGCGATCGAGCTGGCCGCCGCCCGGTTGCGGTTCTTCCCGGTGGAGGAGATCGCCGCCCGGCTGACCGCCGACGGCCGGTTCCGGTTGCTCTCCCGGGGGGACCGTACGGCTGCCGCCAGGCACCAGACCCTGCACGCGGTGGTGGAGTGGAGCTGGGACCTGCTGAGCGCTGAGGAGCGGGAGCTGGCCACGCGCTTCTCGGTCTTCGCGGGCGGAGCCTCGCTCGATGCCGTGGAAGCGATTTGCGGCGATATTACGGACCTGGTGGATAAGTCGCTGGTTGTGGCCGAGGGTGGTCGTTACCGGATGTTCGAGACGATCCGCCTGTTCTGTGCTTCCGGCCTGACCGACGACATCCGGGCCGAGCATGCGCGTTACTACCTGGAACTGGCACAGCAGGCCGATCCGCATCTGAGGCGGGCCGAGCAGCTCGTCTGGCTGGCCCGGCTGTCCGACGAGTACAACAACCTGATGGCCGCGCTGCGCCACGACCCCGAGACCGGGCAGCGCATGGTCGCGGCGCTGGCGGCGTACTGGTGGCTGAGCGGGCGACGCGGCGGGGTGGGCGAGCTGGCCGCCGGGCTGCTGGAGCTTCGGCCAGGGCTGGAGGAGGAGTACATGGCCTGCGTGCTGCACGCCGTACCGCGCGCCGCGCCCGAGCACTGGGAGCGCGCGACCGAGATCATGCGGGCGACACGCCGGCCCCTGCGCCATCCGTTCCTGGCTCCGCTGTGGGGGATGCTCGTCGGGCCGGTGGGCTTCGAGGCCGACGTGCCCTTCCTCGGGGGCGACCCGTGGAGCGAGGCCCTGGAGCGGCTGGGCAACGCACTGCTGACCATGCATTCCGGTGATCCGGCCAAGGCCGAGCGGGAGCTGTCCGAGGTCCTCGACCAGTTCAGGAAGGTCGGTGAGCGCTGGGGGACAGCTCAGGCCTTGGATGGCCTCGCCGTACTGGCGAGCTGGCGCGGGCAGTGGGAGCGGGCCGGCGAGCTGTGGCGGGAAGCGATGGCGATGCTGGAGGAACTCGGCTCCGTGGAGGAGTGCGCGCAGGTGCTCGGGCGCTGGGCCGAGGCCCGCCTGCGCCAAGGCGAGCCGGAGGTCGCCGTGCGGGACTTCCGCAGGGCGGATGAATACGCCAGACAGGCGGGCCTGCCCGCCACCTCGCTTCTGGGGCTGGCCGAGGCGGCCAGGCTCCAAGGGGATCTCGACGAGGCACGCCGCCTCCTGGAGATGATGCCGGAGCCGACCGGAGGGTTCGGCCTGGAGGGGCAGCAGGCCCGCAGGCTGACCGAGCTGGCACGGCTGGACCGGGCGGGCGAGCTCCATCGGGAGGCGGTGTCGGTCGCCAAGCAGTCCTTCATGGTCGCCGACCTGGCCGCCGCTGTGGAGGGACTGGCGGAAGCCGTACCCGCGAAGCAGGCGGCCCTGCTGCTGGGCATCGCGGTCGCGCTTCGCGGGACCGCCCTCGCAGGCGACCCCGACGTGGCCAGGGTCGCCGCCGAAACGACCGCGGCGATCGGCGCCGAGGCGTTCGCCGAGCAGTTCGGCATGGGTGCGGCGATGAGCCGCGAGGACGCGCTGACAACGATCGAGGAGGTTGTCAGCGGATAGGCGGTGATCTGTCAGCGGGGTTTCCGAGGGTAGAGCCATGACGAACATTTCGGTGCTCATCTCCGGTGCCAGCATCGCAGGCCCCGCCCTCGCCCACTGGCTTGCCCGCTCCGGTGCCACGGTGACCGTTGTGGAGAAGGCCCCCGTCCTCCGCACCGGCGGCCAGGCCGTTGACTTCAAGGGCGAGACCCACCTGGAGCTCCTGCGCCGCATGGGCATCCTGGAGGAGGTCGAGCGCCGCCAGACCGGGGGCACCGACCAGACGGTCATCGACTCGTACGGCAAGCGGATCACGGTCATGCCGGGCTGGTTCACCGGTGGCGACCTGGAGATTCTCCGCGGCGACCTGGCGGAGATCCTCTACGGGCGCACTCGTGACACGTGCCGGTACATCTTCGGCGACTCGATCACCTCGCTGACCGAGACCGCCTCGGGCGTCCACGTGACGTTCGAAAGGGGTGCGCCCCAGACCTTCGACGTGGTCGTCGGCGCGGACGGCATCCACTCCAACGTGCGCCGCCTGGCCTTCGGCCCGGAGGCGGACTACGTCAAGAACATGGGCCACTACTACGCGCTGGTGGACATGGAGCGTGTCGTGGACGAGCCGGTGATGTACAACGAGCCGGGCAGGCTCGTCTCCATCGGCGGCCCCAAGGCACCCGCCTTCTTCTGCTTCGCCTCGCCTGAGCTGACCTACGACCGCTACTCGGTGGCGGAGCAGAAGCAGATCCTGATCGACGCCTACCGCGGTATGGGCTGGCGGACACCCGAGATCCTGGCCAAGCTGGCCCGGGCGAGGGACGTCTACGTCGACGCCATCGCCCAGGTCACACTCGAGCGCTTCTCGAAGGGCCGGATCGTGCTGCTCGGCGACGCCGCCGCGGCCAACACCCTCGGCGGCGTCGGCACCGGCCTGGCCCTGGTCGCCGCCTATGTGCTGGCGGGCGAGCTGAGCCAGGCCGGCTACGGCACGGCCTTCGAACGCTACGAGGAGACCATCCGCCCGTTCATCAAGGCCGCCGACAGCAACAACGCGGGCCCCTTCCTGGCACCGCGCACCCGCAAGGGCATCTGGCTGCGCAACCAGCTGTTCAAGCGGCGCTTCCTGCTCAGCTCGATGGCCAAGATGGGGGAGAAGATGGCCGGCGGCCGCTTTGAGCTGCCCGACTACACCTCCTTGAGCCGGCCGGCGTCCACCACGGAGCCGGCTCCCGTCGTCGCCCCCGAGCGCGGCGACGCGAGCAGCGCGACCACGTCGGCGACCTCCTGACCTCGACCGAGCGGCCCGGTGGTGAGCTTCCCGGGGGCGACGCTGTCCATCAGGTGTCCAGGTTCGTCGCGGCTTCCAGAAGATCCCCAGAGTGGCCGGGCTCACGGCGGTCACCGGAACCGAGCGAGCGGAGGAAGTCGCGAATCAGGGCGGCACTGCTCGCGAGTTCGGTCGTCAGGGGGAAGTGGCCGGCGTCGAACAGGTGGATGCGCGCGTCCTTGAGGTCGCGGGCGAAGGCGCGTGCGCCGTCAGGGCCGAAGATCTCGTCGTTGCGTCCCCAGGCGGCCAGCAGCGGCGGCTGGTGGGAGCGCAGGTAGTCCTGCCACTCCCGGTAGCGCGGCGGGTTGGTGCCGTAGTCCAGGAACAGCGCGAGCTGGATCTCCTGGTTGCCGGGCCGGTCGAGCAGCGCCTGGTCGAAGGCCTCGTGGTCCGGGTTGACCAGCGTGGTGTCGGGCACGCCGTGGGTGT
The DNA here is from genome assembly GCF_014207745.1 of Nonomuraea muscovyensis. Lineage (NCBI taxonomy): Bacteria > Bacillati > Actinomycetota > Actinomycetes > Streptosporangiales > Streptosporangiaceae > Nonomuraea > Nonomuraea muscovyensis. The sequence goes on along the minus strand of NZ_JACHJB010000001.1, from coordinate 2,197,722 downwards.
ACTGCCAGTGCGTCGCCTCACGGGTGAGCAGGGCGCGCAGGGCGTCGCCGTTCTGCTCGGACGGCTCGGCCCAGTAGGCCTTGATCGGCTCCCAGAACGGGGTCAGGCCCTCCTCGTAGGCGTTGCCGTTCTGGGTGACGATGCCGGTGATCCGCTCCGGGTGGCGCACCGCGAGCCGGAACCCCACGGGCGCGCCGTAGTCGTGCACGTAGACGGCGTAGCGGGTCACGCCGATCGTGTCGAGCAGCCGGTCGACCACGTCGGCGAGGTGGTCGAAGGTGTAGTCCCACTCCTGCACGGAGGGCGCCGAGCTGTGCCCGTAGCCGGGGTAGTCGGGCGCGATCAGGTGGAACTCGTCGGCCAGCTCGGCGATCAGCGCCTGGTAGACGATCGACGAGGTGGGGAAGCCGTGCAGGAGGACCAGCGTGGGCGCCGACGGGTCGCCGGCCTCCCGGTAGAAGACGTCCAGCCCGTCGATCCGCGCGGTGCGGTATGCGATCGTCATGTTAACTCCCTAAAGGCGTTTTGGTAGTTAAGTGATAGCATGGCCAGTGTTAACCGGTCAAATCGCTTTGGAGGGTTAGTGTGAGGATCCGGCCGCTACGCGGTGAGCCCGTGGGGCTGGACCTGGTGGACACCGTCTGGGTGGAGCACGACACCCTCCTCGACCAGTTCGACACCCCCGAGGGCGTGCTGGCCTGGCTGGCCGATCACGACCTGCCGGGCGGCGACGACCTCGAACGGGTGCGCGACCGGCTGACGCGGGCCCGGGCCGCCATGCGCGACCTGCTCGAAGGGCGCGGCTCCGCGCCGCTCAACGCCGTGCTCTCCCACGGCGGCCGGCGGCCCCAGGTCGGCGACGACGGGCCGTACGAGACGCTGGTGCTGGACGACCCGTCCTGGCACGCCGCGTGGACGGCCGCCGCCGACCTGGTGCGCGAGCTGCGCGAGCGCCCCGAGCGGGTACGGCGCTGCGGCAATCCGCGGTGCGTGCTCTGGTTCCTCGACGTGAGCAAGAACGGCAGCCGCCGCTGGTGCCGGATGGACGTGTGCGGCAACCGGGCCAAGGTCGGCCGCTACAACCGGCGCCAGCGGGCTTCGGGGGAGGGGCCGTAGCCGCTCCCGGTCAGAAGAGGCCTTCCTTCCGTGGCAGGTCGACGACGCCGAAGGCGGCCAGCAGGGTGACGGCGGCCAGGGCGGCGAGGAGCAGCCAGGCCACCGGGTGCCCGAGGTTGACCGTCCAGGAGGTGCCGAGCCGCCCGTGCAGCAGGAACGCGGGATCGCGCCTGTTGGCGTAGACCGTCCCCGCCAGGTGCCAGTGCCTGTCGTCGTCGCGCTGCACCACGCCGGAGTCCTCGTCGTCCTCGCCGGGCAGGGCGGGCAGCCGGTGCCCGGCCTGCCCGACCTTGCGCTCCCAGAGCAGGCTCGCGCCGAGCAGGGCGGCGAGCGGCAGGTAGGCGGCCACCCGCCAGGGCGTCGTGGCCGGGACGACTCCCCAGAGCTGCAGTGCCGAGATCAGCAGGCCCAGGCCGAGGCAGGCGGCCGTCGACAGCAACAGCGCGACGACCCCGCGCAGGTAGGCGCGGTAGCGGCGGGCCGAACCCCTGGGCCTGGCGGCGTCGAGGTCGGGCCGGGCGCGCAGGAGGACGAAGGCGATCGCCCAGGCGCCCAGGGTGACCGCCGCCTGGGTGATCACCGGCTCGAAGGCGCTGGTGAGGGTGGTGGGCACCCGCCGTGCCGGATCGACGCCGAACCCCAGGAAGCGGGGCAGCGTGGCCGGCAGCCCGCCGTACACCGCGGCTCCGATCCCGGCCCCCAGTAGCGGCACGGCCAGCGCGGGCAGCGCCCACGGCCAGGGCACCCGCACCGGGTCGGTGCGGAACGTGGTATCGACGGTCACGGCCTGGCGGTGCTCGGCCGGCCACCCACCGGCCAGCTTGGCCGCGCGCACCGCGCGGTGCGCCCGGTGGTAGAGCAGCGCACCGGCCACGACCAGGACCGTCACGGTGGCGCCGATGACGGCCGGATGCCGCAGCACGGCGAGCGCGGCGACCGAGACGACGGCCGCTCCCACGGCCGAGGCCACGGTGAGCCGGGCGAAGGCGCGGCGCTCGGCCACGATCACGGGGTCGGCCGCGCGGTCGGCGCTGACCCGCACCCCGAACGGCAGCGTGGGCCTGGCCAGCGCCGGCAGCATCAACGCGGAGCAGGCGACCAGGACGACGGCGGCCAGGTCGGCGGCGAGGAGCAGGGTCACAGCGCCGCCTTCTCGCCCGGGGCGAAGCCCGCGAGGATCGCCGCGCACCTCCGGGCAACGTCCTCACGGTCGAGGCCGTGGACGGTGGCCTCCGCCAGCAGTACGCGCATTCTTTCCTCCCAGTCCTCCACGAAGCCCGGCTCGGGCGGCCCCGTGGCGGCGTCTCGCCGGATGACGGCGCCGCTCTTGCGGTTGATGCGGATGATCCCTTGGTTGCGGAGCAGGTCGTAGGCCTTGTTCACGGTGTGGAAGTTGATGCCGAAGTCGGCGGCGAGCTGCCGGGTCGACGGCAGCGGATCTCCTTCCTTGGCCTCCCCGCGGGCGATGCTCTCCACGATCCGGTCCCGGATCTGCAGGTAGATCGGAATCTCGCTGTCGAGATCGAGGGTCAGGTGCACACGGGAATCCTATCTGATATACAACTAATAGAACAGATAGAACTCATGTAAAAGGAGGCCGGCATGACCCTGCCCATCGAGGTGCGCGGCCTGACCAAGACCTTCGGCGACGTGGCCGCCGTCACCGATCTCAGCTTCGACGTCGCCCCCGGCGCCGTGACCGGCTTCCTCGGCCCGAACGGCGCCGGCAAGACGACGACCATGCGCATGATGCTCGGCCTGGTGACGCCGACGTCCGGCACCGCCACCTTCGGCGGCGCCCGCTACACCGACCTGCGCCGCCCGACGTCCACCGTGGGCGCCGTCCTCGACAGCGCGGGCTTCCACCCCGGCCACACGGCCCTCGACCACCTGCGCGTGTACGCCCGCATGGGCCGCCACGGCGAGGCCCGGGTCCGGCACGTCGCCGAGCTGACCGGGGTGACGGCGTTCGCCGGGCGCGGCACGCGGGCCCTGTCCACGGGCATGCGCCAGCGGCTCAACCTGGCCACGGCGCTGCTCGGCGACCCGCGGGCGCTGCTGCTCGACGAGCCGGGCAACGGCCTCGACCCCGAGGGCATCGCCTGGCTGCGCCGCTTCCTGCGAGGTCTGGCCGCCGAAGGGCGCACGATCCTCGTCTCCAGCCACGTGCTCGCCGAGATCGAGCAGCTCGCCGACCGGGTCGTGGTGATCAGCGGCGGGCGCCTGGCGGCCACGGCTGCCGTCGGCGAGCTGTCCGGCGCCCCGGCGGTGCACGTGCGTTCCCCGCAGGCCGGCCCGCTGGCCGCCGCGCTGCCCGGGGCGCGCGTGGAGCGCCTCGCGCCCGACGCCCTGCGGATCCACGGCCTGACCCTTCCCGAGGTCGCCGCCGCCGCGGCGGCGGCGAGCGTCCCGCTGCACGGGATCACCCTCGAACGGCCCACCCTGGAGCAGATGTTCCTGCACCTCACAGGAGGTTCCCGATGACCGCCCTCATCTCGGCCGAATGGCTGCGCCTGACCACCACCCGGCTGTGGCTGTGGGGGCTGCTGTGCGCGATCGGCACCGGCGCCCTCGTCGGCCTGCTCGCGTTCGTCGGCCCGGAGAACTTCGAGCCACCGCTCCCCGGGCTGCACACCGCCGAGGGCACCCAGGTGGTGCTCGGCCTGCTCGGTTTCACCACGTTCGTGCCCGCGCTGCTCGGCACGGGCGCCGTCGCGGCCGAGTACCGGCACCGCACGGTGACCACCACGGCGTTGTTCGCCCCCCGGCGATGGACCTCGCTGGCGGCCAAACTGGCGGCCTACACCGCCGGCGGACTCGCCTACGGCCTGACCGCGGCCACGGTCGCCGGAGCCGGCCTGTTCGGCGCGGCAGCCGTCAAGGGCGTCGCGCTCGGCCTGCCGGCCTCGACGGTGGCTGAGCTGCTGGGCCGGGTCGCGCTGACCATGGCGGTCTACACGCTGCTGGGCGTCGCGGTGGGCGCCCTGCTCCGCAACCAGGTGGCGGCCCTGGTGGTGGTCGGCCTCTACGCGTACATGGTGGAGACCGTGCTGCTCCTCATCCCCGGGGTGAACACGCTCTACCCCTTCCTGCCGGGCGGAGCCACCGCCGCGCTCACCGGCTTCACCTTCCTGGCCGAAGCCGTGGCCACGCAGACCGGCGCCTCGGCCACGCACCTGCTCCCGGCACCGGCGGGCGGCGCGGTCCTGCTCGGCTACGCCCTGCTGGCCGCCGTCGTCGCGGTCGCCGCACCCCTGCGGAGGGACATTCCCTGACCGCGGCTCACCAGTTGGCGGGCAGGCCCGGGGTGGGGGCGGGCAGGTCGTGACCGGGCGGGTGGATGACGTAGGCGATGCCGCCGCTGCTGGAGCCGCGCAGCCAGACGTTCTCGAAGTCGGCGCGCGGGTAGACGCGGCGGACCGCCTCGTTGGAGGAGGAGGCCGGGTCGTTGGCGATGACGTCGCCGTCGGCGGTGAAGCCGACGACGACCATGATGTGACCGTTCGTGCCGTAGCCGGCGCCCGGCAGCTCGCCCTTCTTGAACGACTGCGAGGTGATCACGGGGACGCCCGCGGTGATCAGGCGTTCGAGCTCGGTCAGCGAGCGCAGGCGGGTGATGAACCCCTCCATGCCGAAGCGGCCCGCGTAGGCGGTGTTGAACGGCCAGTTGCCGGCGCCCTTGTAGGCGTGGTCGTAGGTGTGCCGGGCGGCGTAGTCGACCTCGGGGTCGGGGTCGGACGGCATGACCCAGGCGGTGTCGGCGTCGCTCGGCCACCTGCCCCAGTAGCCGAGGACCATCGTCATCGAGGTGGGGCTGCACCAGGCCTGGCCCCCGCCGTCCCATTCGGGGTAGTGGCCCTCGTGCACGTTCTGGGAGCGGCGCGGCACGTTCAGCTCGGCGCCCCACGCGCCGCCGCCCGGGCTGACCGGGACGGTCTTGCGGTCCGGCACGGCCGAGGCCATCACGCCGAGGCCGCGCACGACCGGCCGCACCGCGGAGCCGGGCGTGCGGTAGAGGGTGAGGCGGAGCTGGTAGGCGTCGATCCGCCGGTCCGCCGCCGCGACCAGCGTGTCGACGGCCACGGTGGCGTCGGCGTCGCCCTGGCCGGGCACGGAGGTGCGCCGGATGTCGCGGTCGCCGTAGGCCCACCGGCCCAGCACATACCACTTGGTCAGCCCGGCGGAGTTGCGGGCGCGCGCCTCGACCTGCATCCAGCTTCCCGGCGGGATGTCGGCCGTCCACGAGGCGATCAGCTCGCCGGCCGGGAAGCCGACCGCCCGCTCGGGGCCGGTCCAGCGGGCGTACTCCCAGCTTTTGGTGCCGAGCGCGTCGGTGTAGGCGGTGACGCCGAGCGGGGAGGCGAAGGCCAGGTCGTCGCCCGCCGTCACGCCCTCGGGCGTGCCCGCGGTGAAGACGGCCCGGTCGTACCTGACGTCGAACGACTCGGGCGCCCGGTGAGCTCCGTCGCGCTCGCCGGCGAGGGCGGCGGAGCTCGCGGCGGGGGTGGCGATCGTGGTGGCGAGCAGTGCGGTGGACAGGAGTACGGTCAACGCGCGCATGAACCCGCCTTCGTGAAGGGCCTCGACGCGGCCGACAGTAGGCGAAACCGGGCAGACGACACATCGGGAAATCTACGTATGGCACGGGACGCAAAAGGCGCCGTTCACCGCTGCTGGCGCTCCTTCATCTCCGCCTCGGCGATGTGCCGCCGGCCCTGCGCCAGCTCATCCCTGATCTGGCGTTCCAGGTCGACGAAGCACCGGTAGTAGCCGTCGTCGTACTCCTCGACCACCTGGAACGTCCACCGGCCGGCCAGCACGTTGCGGCCCAGCAGGTCCGTGGTCAGGGCGTCGGCCTGCCGGTCGTGCCCGGCGGCGCGCAGCCGTTCGATCGCCTCCTCCAGCTCCACGTGGGCGCTGCCGGTGAGCTGGTGGAAGGAATAGAGGTGGCCGCGCGCCCGCTCGACCTTCTCCAGCGAGCAAGAGAGCATGCCCAGCGCGTCCACGGTGGTGTCGTCGAGCCCGGCGGGCCGCCGCCCGCGCCACTCGGGAATCTCGTCACTCATGTCGCGGAGACTTCCCCGCGACGGCCCGTGCTACCCCCCCGGCCGGGACGAGAGGTACGGTCCGGTGCGATGATCCTGCTGGGGATCGTGGCAGGGTGGCGGAGAGGGAAACGAAGACCGTGAGCGACGGGACCACCAGGATGTTCTTTCCGGAAATCATCTCTCCCGTCCGGCGCATCGGGCAGCGGGAGTTCGACTTCGACCGCCAGGTGGCGATCATGGCGATCGTCAACCGGACGCCCAACTCCTTCCACGACCGGGGGCGGACGTTCGAGCTGTCCCGGGCGGTCGACGCGGCCTGCCGGGCCGTCGAGGACGGCGCCGACTGGGTCGACATCGGCGGCTTCGCCTTCAGCGCCGACCAGGAGCCCATCACGGTCGCCGAGGAGATCGGCAGGGTGGCGCCCGTCATCGCCGAGGTGCGCGCCAAGACCGACGCGGTGATCTCCGTGGACACGCACCGGGCCGAGGTCGCCAGGGCCGCCGTCGAGGCCGGCGCGGACGTCATCAACGACACCAACGGCCTGCGCGAGCCGGACATCGCGCGGGTCGCCGCCGAGACCGGCGCCGGCGTGATCGTCACCCACAGCCTGGCCGGCCCCGGCAGGGCGGTCGCCCGGCCGGTCTACACCGACGTGGTGGCCGAGGTGGCGCGGTTCCTGCGCGAGCGGGTGCGGTTCGCGCTGGACTCCGGCGTGCCGGCCGAGCGGATCGTCATCGACCCGGGCCACGACCTGAACAAGAACACCTACCACTCGCTGGAGCTGACCCGCAGGCTCGACGAGATCGCCGCCCTCGGCTACCCCACCCTGGCGGCGCTGTCCAACAAGGACTTCATCGGCGAGACCCTCGACCGCCCGCAGGGGGAGCGCACGGAGGGCACGATCGCGGCGAACGTGATCGCGATCCTGCGCGGCGCCCGCATCCTCCGGGTCCACGACGTGCCCAGCACGGTGGCGGCGGTCCGCATGACGGAGGCGGTGCTGGGCTGGCGCGCCCCGGTCCACGCCCGGCACAACATCGTGTGAGACGCCGGGGGAAATCACGATGCGAGCGCCACCGCCCCTCGGGTAGCGTCGCCGACCGTGACCCCTCAACGTGACAGGCCCCCCTTCACCGCGGACGAGCGCACCCAGCTCCTCGGCTGGCTCGGCATGCAGCGCTCGATCATTCACTGGAAGTGCGAGGGGCTGTCCGACGCCGACGCGCACCGGCCGGTCCTGCCCGCCTCGCCGCTGATGACGATGGCGGGCCTCGTCTCCCACCTGCGGTGGACCGAGCAGTGCTGGTTCGAGGTGCTCTTCCTCGGCGGCCCGGCGACCGGCCCGCAGTTCGTGGGGGAGGAGGACGCCGACATGATGGTCGAGGGCGTCCCGCTCGCCCAGCTCCTCGACGAGTACGCGCGGCAGTGCGCGGTGTCCGACGAGATCGTCGCCGCCCACTCCCTCGACGAGGTGGGCAGGCATCCCGACTTCCGTTCGGCCGCCGGCAACCTGCGCTGGATGATGCTGCACATGATCGAGGAGACCGCGCGGCACGCGGGCCACGCGGACGCCATCCGCGAGCTGCTCGACGGCAGCACGGGCTACTACTGACCGGACGGGGCCGCCAGCGGGGCGACCACGAACCTCGTCGTCGCCCACGCCAGATACAGCAGCGGCGAGAGGGCGAGCAGCACGCCGACCACCGGCTTGACCAGCACCGCGGCCACGGCCAGGGCGAGCACGCCCACGACGGGGGCGGTCAGCCACCACCGCCGCGCCACCAGATACAGACACGGCCGCACGAGAGCCGGCGGCCGGGCCCGCTCGCCCGCCGGCTCGGCCACCAGCACCAGCAGGGCGAAGGCCACCGCCAGCACCAGCGCCCCGGCCGTGACGAAGAACGGCGCGAGCGCCGGCCCCCACGCGGTGCGCGCCACCACGACGGCGTCCAGGGCCAGCACGGTCACGGCGACGCCGGCCGCCGCCCAGACGGCCAGGGCACGGCGGGCGGTGTCGCGGTAACCGTCCCAGAACGGGCGCAGCACGACGGCCGAGCCCTCGCCCAGCGCCGCGAAGCACCGGAAGGCGCCGCCCATCGCGGGCGCGCACAGCGCCGACAGCACGGCGAAGAACGGCCACGAGGCCAGCGGGTCGCGGACCAGCGCCAGCGCCACCAGCAGCGGCGCGCACGCCACGGCGAGCAGGACGTTCGTCATCAGCGCGACGTAGACGGTGCCGAAGACCCGCTCGTACGTCGCCTGGCCGGCCGGCCTGAGCAGGGCCCGCACGCCGCCACCGGGCGCGCTCATCCCTTCAGCCCGCTCGTCGCGATGCCCTGGATGAAGTAGCGCTGCCCCAGCAGGAAGATCACCAGGATCGGCAGCACCGACAGCACCGCCCCGGTCATGATCATCGCGTACTCGGCGTCGTACTGGCCGACGAACGAGCGCAGGCCGAGCTGCACCGTCCACAGCTCGTTGCTGGTCAGGTAGATGAACGGCCCCATGTAGTCGTTCCAGGTGTTGACGAAGGTCAGCAGGGCCAGGCTGGCCAGCGCCGGCTTCGACAGCGGCAGCATGATCCGCCAGTAGATCCCGTACTCGCTGAGCCCGTCGATCCGCGCCGCCTCGCACAGCTCGTCCGGGATCGACATGTAGTACTGCCGCATGAGGAACACGCCGAACGCGCCGAACGCCTGCAACAGGATGATCGACCAGTAGGTGTTCGTCAGCTCGGCCTGCTGCATCATGATGTACTGCGGCACCATGTAGGCCTGCCACGGCACCGCGATGGTGGCGATGTAGACCAGGAAGAGCACGTCGCGGCCGGGGAAGCGCACCTTGGAGAAGCCGTAGGCGGCGAAGCTGCCGGTCAGCAGCTGCAACAGCGTGATCGTCACCGACAGGAACGCCGAGTTGCCCAGGTAGGTGAGCAGCGGGATGCGGTCCCAGATCTCCACGAAGTTCGACCACTGCAGCTCGTCGGGGATCCACTGGACGGGCACCGTGAAGACCTCGTTGTCGCGCTTCAACGACGACGACACCATCCACGCGAACGGCACCAGCACCAGCACCGCCACGACGGTGAGCGCCAGGTAGGCCAGCGTCCTGCGGACCACGGCCGCCCCCTGGCGGCCGTCCCCCGGGGACACGGCCGGCGGGCGCGGCTTGGCGGCGGCCGGGGGAGCATCGTGCAGCGCGGTCATGAGGCGCTCCTCCGCTCGTTGATACGGAACTGGACGACGGTCACGGTGAGCACGATGACGAACAGCACCAGGGCGATGGCCGAGGAGTAGCCGAACTGCCCCTCGGTGATGCCCTCGCGGTAGACGAGCTGCGCCAGCACCAGCGTGCTGCGGCCCGGCCCGCCGTCGGTCATGACCACGATGAGGTCGAGGACCTTGAAGCTCTGGATCGTCAGCATGACGACCACGAAGAACGTCGTGGGCCGCAGGCACGGCACGGTGATGCTCCAGAAGCGCTGCCAGGCGTTCGCCCCGTCCACCCGGGCCGCCTCGTAGTACTCCTTCGGGATGGTCTGCAGGCCGGCCAGGTAGAGCACCATGTAGTAGCCCATGTCGCGCCACACGCTGGTGATGATCACGGCCGGCATCGCCCAGTCGGTGCTGGCCACCCATCGCGGCGGGTCGGAGACGCCGATCGCCTCCAGCACCTGGTTGACGGGCCCGGCCGTCGGGTTGAACAGCATGTTCCACACCACGGCGACGGCGACCAGCGAGGTGATGTACGGGAAGAACGCCGCGGTGCGGAAGAACGGCACCCCGCGCAGCTTCCGGTTGAGCGCCATCGCCAGGCCGAGTGCGGCGACGAGCGTCAGCGGGATGTGCCCGGCCGCGTAGAAGAGGGTGTTGCGGAGCGCGACGTGGAAGTTCTCGTCGTCGATCAGCTTCGCGAAGTTGTCGAGCCCCACCCACTCCGGCGCGCTGTAGGAGTCCCACTCCAGGAACGCCAGCGCGAACGCCGCCAGCATCGGCACCAGCGTGAAGAGGGCGAAGCCGACGAAGTTGGGCAGGATGAAGCTCCACCCGACGAGGATGTCGCGCCGGCGCCGCGAGCGGCGGGGCGGAGCCGGTGGCGCGGTCGGCGCCGGTTTCGTCAATACGTGGGCCATGGCCGTCCTTCGTGACTTCAGCGGATTGCCTGCGATGTCCGCTCGTATCCCTGTCCGCTTGCATCCTGTCCGCCCGTGTCCCGAGGCGGGGACCGGACGTCCGCCCAGGTCCCCGCCTCGCAGGCGGCTAGTTGAGCACTTCGCTCTTGACACGCTCGTTCATGGAGCGGATGCCGTCCGCGGGCGCCTTGTCACCGACCATGATCAGCTCGTGCTCCTCCTTGAGGATCGTGTCGATGTCGGAGGTGTTCTCGCTGACCGGCATCTCCAGGTTCACCTTGTCCGGCGCGAACGCCTTCTTCGACACCTCGTCGGTCGGCATGCCCTCGTTCTTGAAGTACGCCTCGGTGATCTCCGGGCTCTGCAGCGCCGGCACCACGCCCACCTTGCTGATCGCCTCGGCGCCGGCCTTGCCCGCGGCGAACTGCACGAACTTCTTGGCCAGGTCGGCGTTCTCGCTGCGCTTGTTCACCGCGAAGGCGGTCGGCGAGCCGAACGTCGTCACGCCGGAGCCGCCGGGACGCTGCGGCATCGGGGCCAGGGCCCAGTCGACGTCGGTCTTGCCGGCCTTCTTGGCCTCCAGGATGCCCGAGATGTACCAGGTGCCCATGGGCATCATGGCCGTGGCGCCGGTCTCGAACATGGTCCGGTAGTCCGACTTCTGCGCCATCGCGGTGCCGAAGTCGATGGCCGCGCCGGCCTTCTGCAGGCCGAGTGCGACGGCGTACTGGTCGTTGAAGAACGAGTAGTCGCCGCTGAGCTGGTCGCCGCCGGTCTGCGCGGCCGCGATGGCCTGCACCACCGACCGCCAGGTGTGGTGGTAGGTGCCGTAGACCTTCTTGCCGCCCTCGGACTTCGTGAGCTGCTGGGCGATCTTGCCGTACTCGTCCCAGGTGAGAGCCTCGGGAGCCTTGACGCCGGCCTGCTCGAAGTACTTCTTGTTGTAGTAGAGCAGCCAGAAGTCCTGCCGGTACGGCAGCGCGTAGTACTTCTCGGCCACGTTGAAGGCGTCCAGGCCGGCCAGGTTGGCGGTGTCGCCCGACTTGGCCAGGTCCGTGATCTCCGCGAGCTGCCCGCGGCTGGAGTAGCGCGAGTAGTCCGTGACGTTCTTCATCGTGATCACGTCGGTCTTGTCACCGCCGGCCAGCATCGTGGTGACCTTCTCGGCGTAGTCGTCGGCGAGGATGTCCACCGGCTGCACCTTGACGCCGGGGTTGGCCTGCTCGAAGGCGTCGAACAGCGCCTTGAACTCGGGCGTCTTGGCGAGGTTCCACACCGTGACGGTCAGCGTCGAACCGCCGCCGTCGCCACTGGCGCCGGCCTCCGGCTCGGAGGAGCCGCACGCGGTGACGGCGAGCGAGAGGGCGGCGGCTGCCGCCATGGCCTTCGCGAGGTGGCGTCGCACGGGGGCCCTTCCTGGCGTGTCGGAAGCGATCATTGCTCCGGTTTCCTTTCCTTCGAGCCGGTCTCAGGGCTCAGGCGCTCACCGTGAACTCGTCGGCGGTCACGGCCGCGAGGGGCGGCCGGCCGGTCAGGTAGCGTTCGAGCTCGTCGAGCGCGCTCTCACTCATCCGCCGGGTCTCCGATCCGAGAGATCCGGCGACGTGGGGGGTGATCATGACGTTGGGCAGGTCGTACAGGGGTGAGGTGGCGGGCAGCGGTTCGGGGTCGGTGACGTCGAGGATCGCGTCGAGCCGCCCGCGGACGCACTCCCGCTCCAGGGCGGCGGTGTCGAGGACGGCGCCGCGCGCGGTGTTGATGACGGTCGCGCCGTCGCGCAGCAGGGCCAGCTCCGCCGCCCCGATGAGGTGGCGGGTGGACGGCAGCGAAGGCACGTGCAGGGTCAGCACGTCGCACAGCGGCAGCAGGTCGGTCAGCGTGACCAGGCGGGCGCCCGCCGCGCTCACCTCGTCAGGGTCGGCGTACGGGTCCGCGACCAGGATATCCACCTCCAGCGCGCGCAGCCGCTCGACGACGCGGCGGCCCGTCCGGGAGAAACCGACGACGCCGATCGTGCGCCCGCGGTTGGTCAGCTCGCCGCGCCGGGACACGTACGACCAGTCGTCGCGGTGCCTGCGGGCGTCCTGGGCGAGGAACGGCGCCTTCTTGCCGGCGAGGATGACCGCGGCGAGGGTGAACTCGGCCACCGGGACGGCGTTCGCGTCGGCGGCGTTGGTGACGAGGATCTCCCGCCGCCAGACCTCCTCGGTGACGAACGTGCGCACCGTGCCGGCGCAGTGGAAGATCGCCCGCAGCAGCGGCGCGTCGGCCAGCCGCTCGGTCGTGAGCTGGGGGCAGCCCCACGAGGTGATCAGCACCTCGACCTCACGCAGCCGGCTGCGCACGTGCGGCGTGTCGAGATCGTTCGTGACGATCGGATCGGTGAGCTCGACGAGCTCGTGCAACCGGCGCAGCTGCGGCTCCTGGAACTGCACGCTGTAGTACGCGGGGTCCATCACGAGCAGGGCAGATGGTCGTCTCACACGGGTCCCTTCGCGGCAAGCGCTTACCAGTTCCGCCGATCATGTCCGATCGTTTCAATCACGTCAATACGAGGTTAATTCAGATCGATCACGTTATCTGATCGATATTGATCGTTCTAGAGCGTTGGCTCTTGACGAGTGACGAACCGGTCGCGTTAACTCCCTGGACGCCCTACCGCGATCACCAGGAGGACCCATGCGCTCGCTGCGGGAGTTCGACGACCTGCGGCTCTCACCCCACACCGGCTGGACGCGGCAGCACTGGGCCGCGCTCGCCGACCACCTCCTCCTGTCGGCGCGCCCCCACGCCTCCCCCTCCCACGCGCGCATCACCTTCCCCGGCCCGCCCGGCGGCTACGGCACCGACGTCGACGGGCTGGAGGGCTTCGCCCGCACCTTCCTGGCGGCCGGGTTCCGGGTGGCGGGCGAGGGCGGCCGCGACCCGCTCGGCCTCATGGACTGGTACGCCCGGGGGCTCGCCGCCGGCACCGACCCGCGCTCGCCCGAGCGCTGGGTCCGGCTGGACGAGCACGGTCAGGCCAAGGTCGAGGCCGCCTCCATCGCGCTGGTGCTGCACCTGACCCGGCCGTGGCTGTGGGACCGGCTCCCCCCGCTCGTCCAGGAGCAGGTGGTCGACTACCTCACGCCCGCGATCGGGTCCGACTACCCGCCGATCAACTGGGTGTGGTTCCAGATCGTCGTGGAGCAGTTCCTCGCCTCCGTCGGCGGGCCGTACGCGCGGGGTGACATCGAGCGGGGGCTCGCGCTCACCGACGGCTTCGCCCGGCAGGACGGCTGGTACGCCGACGGCGCCGAACGCGCCTACGACCACTACGCCGGGTGGGCGCTGCAGTTCTACCCGCTGCTGTGGGCCGAGATGGCCGCCGGGGACCCGGCCGCCGACTCCCGCCTGCCCGGCTACCGCGACCGGCTCGAACGCTACCTGCACGACGCCGTCCACCTCGTCGGCGCCGACGGGTCGCCCCTGGTGCAGGGGCGCAGCCTCATCTACCGGTTCGCCGCCGCCACCCCGTTCTGGGTGGGGGCCAGGGCCGGGGCCGGCTCGCCGGGGCTGCTGCGCCGGGCCGCCTCGGGCATCGCCCGCCACTTCGTGGACCGGGGCGCCCCCGACGAGGACGGCATCCTGACGCTCGGCTGGCACGGGGCGTGGCCGGCGATGGCCCAGTCGTACTCGGGACCCGGCTCGCCGTACTGGGCCGCCAAGGGCCTGTACGGGCTGTCGTTGCCCGCCGAGCACCCGGTGTGGACGGCCGTGGAGGAGCCGCTGCCGGTCGAGCGCGATGACTTCCACCTCCTGGCCCGCGCGCCCGGCTGGCTGGTCAGCGGCACCCGCGCCGACGGGATCGTCCGCGTGGTCAACCACGGCACCGACCACTCCCGGCCCGGCTCGCACCTGACCGACTCGCCGCTGTACGCCCGGCTCGGCTACTCGACGGCGACCTCGCCGCTGCTGGCCGGCCCGCACGCCGCCGACCCGTTCGACCAGTCGGTGGCCGTCCTCGACGAGGACGGGCGGCCCAGCCACCGGACCGGATTCGAGACGCTGCTGCTGGACCGCCTGCCCTCCGGGACGCTCGCCGGGGCGTCGCGGTGGCAGGCCCACTGGGTCGCCTCCGGCGCCGGCGGCCCCGACCACGGGTACGGGCGTTCGGGCGCGGTACGGCTCGGGCCGTGGATCGACCTGGTGTCGGCCGTACGCGGGGCCTGGGAGGTGCGCCTCATCCGCCTGTCACCGGGCTCCGCGCCCGAGGGCCCCGACGGCGCGGCGCCCCTGGACGCCGGCCGGCTGCGCGTCGGCGGTTGGCCCCTCCCCTCGGCCACCGCCACGGTGGCAGCCACGGTGGCAGCCACTTACTCCACGGCCGTCGCGTGTTCCCGGGTGGTCGCGGGTGCCGGTTTCGACCGGTCGGGCACGACGCCGGTCGCCGACGGCTCGCCGCTCGCGCCCTGGACGCTCGTCCCCTGGTGCGCCACCGGCGGCCCGGCGCGTACCGGCACCTGGTACACCGCCTCCGTGCACCTGGGCGGTCAGGCCCCGGCCGAGCCGCCCGCCGTGTCGTGGGACGGCCCCGCGCTCGCCCGCGTCACCTGGCCGGACGGCACCCTGGACACCCTGGCCGTCCCGGCCGCGCCCGGCGAGCCGGGCTGACGCCCCCTTCGTGGATCTCGTCGAAGCCGGAGCGGGAGGCGACGCGCGGAACTACCGGCTGCGGCGCCTCAGTGCTTTCCGGATGAGCAAGAAGGCCCCCATGGCGATCAGGATCGTCCCCAGGATGACCAAGATCCCCCCGATGGCGATCAGGATCGTCCCCACGAGGACCAGGATCGTCCCGATGACGAGAAGAAAGATCGCAAGGACGGTCACGATTGCCTCCTGTCACCCTCTCGCTCTGCACCCTTCCCATCTCCAGGGCAAACACTCTGAGAGCCGGAGGGTCGCCCGGTCAGCCGTGAGTGCACTGCCGCCGATCCACGAGAGGCGCTAGGCCGACGAGGAGGACCGGACGATCAGGCGCGGCTCGATGACGACCCGGTGCGTGGGCCGTTCGGGGTCCTCGTCGGCCAGTCGCTCCGACAGCAGCGCGAACGCCGCCCGCCCGATCGCCGCCCGGGGCGGGCGGACGGCCGTCAGCGGCGGGTCGCACAGCTCGGCCACCTCGTCGTCGTAGGTGACCACGGCCAGGTCGCCGGGCACCCGGATGCCGCGTTCCTCGCAGCGCTCCAGCAGGCTGATCGCCTCCGGGTCGGAGTGCACGAGCAGCGCCGTCGTCCCGGAGCCGACGGCCGCGTCCAGCACGCCGTCGAGCGCCTCCGGCCAGCCGGGGTCCCACTGGTCCACCGAGGTGATGTCCGGTGTGCCGTCGAGCCGCAGGCCGAGCTCCTCGCACGCCTGCCGCCACCCGCGCCGGACGTGCGGGGTCGTCGGGCTCTGGACGGTGGTGACCAACCCGACGCGGCGGTGGCCGAGCGAGGCCAGGTGCCGCACGGCCATCGCGGCGCCGAAGGCGTGGTCGCTGACCACCGACTCCATCGCCTCCTGGTGCGGGCCCACGGTGGCGGTGCGCTCGATGAGCACCACCGGAACGCCGACGCCCTGCAGCCAGCGCACCAGCTCCTCGCCGTCGTCGCCGGTGATGGTCGGCGCCACCAGCAGGCCGTCCACGCCGACCGCCTCGACCAGCCGGGAGAGCTGGTGACGCTCGTCGGCGGCCTGGTAGGTGGCGCCGCGCAGCACGACGCGCGCCCCGGCCGCGGCCGCCGCCTCGCGCACGCCGCGGATCACGTCGGGCCAGTAGTACGTCAGCGACGGCACCACCATGCCGATCGTGAGCTGCCGCCCCTCGCCCGCGGCGCGGTCGGGCGCGGACCTGGGGAGCGACACGGCCTCCTCGGCCTCCCCGCCGTTCTCCCTGCCGGCCAGCGCGTCGGCCACGGCCCCGTCGTGCGGGACGGCGCCGCCGCGTACCCGGCGGATGAGCCCCTGGGACGACAGCAGCGCGATGTCACGGCGGATGGTGATGGCCGAGACGTCCAGCTCGGCCGCCAGCTCGTTCACGCGGACGACGCCCCGGCGGCGCAGCAGCTCCACCAGGTGGGCGCGGCGTTCGTCCGGCAGCGCGGCCTGCGGCTCCGGCGTGGTCATGTCCCCACCTCCACCCGGACCTCGAAGGCGCCGCGCGCCGTGCCGGGCACGCGCAGCTCCAGCCGGGTCAGCCGCTCGCCCCACACGGACGACAGCATGGGGTCCTCCAGCGGGCGGACGGTGAGCGCCGCGGTCGCGTGGGCCGGGTCCCAGCTCACCAGCGCGGCCCGCGCACCGTCCGGCGGCCGGACGACGACCTGCCCGTCGCCGGGCCGCTCCACCCGGCCGGCCAGCAGGAAGTGCAGCACGCTCGGCTCGCCGTCGGCGGCGAACTCCCACGTGTCGCCGATCGTCACCAGCCCCGCGCGCCGGTCGAGCGTCGCGGTCCGCCACCAGCGCCGCAGCTCCCGCACGGGATAGGCGGCGGCCAGGTCGAGGCGCGCCTCGAAACGGTCCGGCCCGTCGGACACCTCGACGTCGCGGGCGGCGAAGGCGCGGCCCTGCCCCTGGGGTGTGCCCCGGACCTCGGGGACGTTGTGCCAGGTGCTCCGCATGGTCCAGATGGCGTACCGGTCGGGGCCGAACGTCTGCGCGGTGTACGTCGGCCGCCCCGCGTCGGCGAGCACGGGCACGCCGTCCACGGCGACGACGACGGAGCCGACGTCGTTGTGGTTGTGGTTCTCGTCGTTGTGCCCGCCCTTGACCGCGAGCGTGAGCCCGCGCCGCGTGCCGCCCGCCGTGCGGGCGAGGCCGACCTGCGTGCCCGGCAGCCAGACCGAGGCGACCAGGGGCGGCTCGGCGGGCTCGGCGTCCAGCCACTCGCCGTCCGCCAGCCCCATGAGGGCCCGGCCCAGCTCCACGTCGGCGGGCAGCCGGGCGGGGCGCTGCGAGCGCGCGTGCCGGACGGCCTCGGGCTCGCCGAGCCGCAGTCCCCACCGGTACGGGACGTGCCACGGCAGGTCGGCGGGCGGGCGGGCCCGCGCGTCGGCGAGGTTCAGGTACCACGGGCCGCCGAGCTGCATGCGGTGCGGGAAGGCGACGGTCTCCCGCACGACCGGCACGTCCGCCGCGCCGAGCGCCTTGCCGGTGGCGTGCTCCAGCACGTCGAGGGCTTCCAGGGCCCGGCAGGCGCCGTTCCACCAGTATTCGTAGCCCTCGTCCACGGAGCCGTCGGCCGGCAGCGACGCCAGGTAGCGGTCGAGGCCCGCGACCGCCCACTCCACGAGCCGGGCCCGCTCGTCACCGCGCTCACCGGCATGGCCGGCGAGGCGGAGCGCGGCGACGAGGACGTTGCCGCAGATCCACGGGCACCAGTTGTGCACGTCGCCGTCGAGGCCCAGCCAGTGCCAGTCGTCGCGCTGGAGGAACGGCTCGAACACCCGGGTGCGCACCTCGGCCCGCACCCGCTGCCGCAGACCGGGGAACCGCTCGTCGAAGCGGTCGCCGAGCACCTGGTCGGCCCAGGCGAGCTGCCCGGCGACGTCGGCGGCGCCCAGGTCGAGGCAGGGGGCGGCCACGTCGGGCAGCACGGTCCCCCGGGGGCGGCAGGTGTCCTCGTGCGCCGGCCAGCACCACGAGCTCTGCTCGCACAGCAGCACGACGCCGTCGGCCGCCTCGTCCAGCCACCGCTGCTCGCCGGTGAGCGCCGCCATGAGCACGGCGCGGGTCAGCCGGTCCTGGCGCCCGAACACGTGGCTCTCGTACTGCGTCCGGTCGCCGTCGCGGAAGTAGCGTGCGTACTGCGAGGCGAGCGGCTGCGGCCAGGGCGTGCCCGGCTCGGCCTCCGCCCGCTCGCGCACGGCCTGGAGGACGCCGGACTCCCGGACGCGCTCCCACGCCGCCGCCCCGGCGGGCGGCACCGGGAGCGCGGTGCCGGGCGGGAGCAGGACGCGGGCCAGCCCCTCTCGCGAGGCCGCGGAGCCCCAGACGGCCAGCAACGGCCCGGGCGGCTGATCAGTGTTCGTCATAATCCTCCTCGCCGGCGTCCCAATAGTACCGATCGAACCTGATCGAACCTGAGTCAACTCGTACTTGATGGGAAAAACCGATCAAGGGGGAGTGCACGCCGCCGCTACGAGGACGTGGCCCGCCGCCCCCGCAGCCGCCGGCCGAGCGCCCTGACGGCCCGCCCGGGCACGAAGAGCACCAGCACGGCGAGCAGCACGTGCGCGGCGATGAAGGCGTAGGCCTCGTTCCGCGTCGCCACGTGGCCGAGCCGCACGGTCATGTGGTGGGCCCAGTCCCACACCTCGGGGATGCCGTTCAGCCTGCTGTTCATGGTGACCGCCACCAGGTCCTCCAGGCCCGACATCTGCAGGACGGTCATGGCCGCGCCGATCCGCAGCACCCCCTCGCGCGAGCCGCCGCCGAGCCGGTACGACAGCGCGAGGCCGACGATCATGAAGGGGACGAACACGATCACGTGCAGGTAGAGGTCCTCGAACGCGGCCGTCCCGTCCACCATGTCCAGGGCCGTCATGAACGTCTTCGGGACGAAGTAGCACAGGAACCCGAGGAAGATCGCCGGGAGCGCCACCAGGTGCAGGCGGAGCCGTCTCGCCCACGCGACGTCCAGCCAGGCCACGGCGACGCAGGCCGTGAGCTGGGGCGTCAGCTTCACCAGCAGCATCCAGAGGGAGGTGATCTCGCGCTCGTAGGGGATGACGAAGCGGACCAGCCCCGCCAGCGCCACCGCCAGCGCCCCGGCCAGCAGCGTCACCCGGTTGTCCCGCCAGAACGAGGCGGATGGACGCGTGGGCGAAGAGGTCACCATGGCATTCCCGTCAGTGTGTCGTGTCGACGATCAGTGTGTGCCCGGGGACGAGCACCGGGGTCCCGTGCCGCGGGCACAGGTCCGGGGCCAGCCCCTCGGCGCCGTGCGGCACCACGTCCACCAGCGCGGGCCTGGTCCCGCGCAGGGCCGTGAGCGCCGGCCCGCGGCCGGCCGCGCGGGCGTGGAAGTGCCTCCACAGCAGATGGAGCCCGCCGCATCCGGGGTCGTTCGCCGCGAAGTACCCGAGGTGCGGGTCGTGGGCGAGGACCGCCTCGGCTGCTCCGGCCGCCTCACCGGCGGTCACGCGCGGCACGGTGACCACCTCGACGCCGTCGAGGTCGGGCAGCACCGCCTCGACGGCGGCCCGGTCGCCCACCAGGACCGCCCGGCCGGCTCGGGCCGCGAGCCGCAGCGCCTCGGCGTTCAGCGACCGGCGCCGTCCGGCGTCGACCACCTTCGCGTCGGGCGCGAGCAGCACCCCGTACCGGGGGAGGCTCCACGGGAACCGCCCGAGCGTGCGGCGGTCCAGCACGGCGGCCCGCACCTCCAGCACGGGGACCCGGCGGGGCGCGCCCGCGAGGGCGAGCGCGTCCCGCAGGAGCCGGGCGTCGCCGATCCACGGCGACGGCTCCTCGGACGGGTCGAACGGCCGCGCGAACGGGCACAGGCGGTGCAGTTGCCCGGCCAGGTCGGCGGACGCGG
The DNA here is from genome assembly GCF_014207745.1 of Nonomuraea muscovyensis. Lineage (NCBI taxonomy): Bacteria > Bacillati > Actinomycetota > Actinomycetes > Streptosporangiales > Streptosporangiaceae > Nonomuraea > Nonomuraea muscovyensis. The sequence goes on along the minus strand of NZ_JACHJB010000001.1, from coordinate 2,177,863 downwards.
TGGGTTCGGGCCGGTCGAGGGCCCGGCCGGCCGCGACCCACTGGTCCCGGTAGAACGGCACCCGCCGGAAGGCCTCGTCCACCACCCGCCGGTAGCGCCGCTCCCACCGCCCGCCGCCGAACCGCCGCCCGGAGAGCCGCCCGTCCGAGGGCCGCCCGCCCGAGAGCCGCCGGGCCGGGGCCGGGATGTCAGCCGGCATCGACCCTGACCCGGACGAGGTCCTCGACGCCCTCCAGCGCCCGCGCCAGGTCGCCCGCCGTGTCGGCCGACGCCAGCACGTACCCGAGCTTCGCCCGGCACTCCGTGTACGGCACGACCGGTTCGCCCGGCCTGGCCGTCACCACGATGTCGGCCACACCCGGCAGTGCCAGCGCCTCCGGCAGGCCGTCGAGCGCCACGAGCGTCCCGGCGGATGCGGAGCGCAGCATGCGGACGGAGGTGTGCCGCGACCACCGGGGCGTGAGGTCCGGGCGTTCGCCGATGGCGAGCTGGACGGCGGCCGCCACCGTGTCCACCCCGTACATGAGCCCGAGCGCCTCGCCCATGCCGTTGCCGCCGATCCGCGTGCCCATCTCGATGAGCACCACGGCGTCGTCCGGGGTGACGAACAGGTCGAGGTTGACCGGCCCGTCCGCGTAGCCGGCCTCGGCGCACACCAGTTCGAGCTGCCGGACGACCTCCGCGGTGAGCCGCTCGTCACGCGGGGCCATGTCGTGCCCGACCGCGACGACCTGCGGAGCCGCCACCACCCGGTCGCTCAGCCCGAGCAGGGCCACCCGGCCGTCCTGGAGGAACGCCTCCCCGCACAGGTCGCGGCCGGTCACCAGCTCCTCGACGATCACGGTCGCCGTGGGGGAGGCGGCCGCCGCCGCCGTGGCCGCCGCCGCCACCTCGGCGGGCGTGGCGCACACCGTGATGCCCCGGGAGCTGCCCGAGTCGACCGGCTTGACGATGACGGGGAAGTCCAGCCGTACGGCGTCGCGGGCGACCTCGTCGGCGGAGCCGCCGACGTGGCCGGGCCCGCCCAGGCCGAGCCGCGCGCAGACCTCGCGGAAGTACGCCTTGTCGGTCGAGACCCGCAGGGCCCCGGCGGACAGGCCGCAGGGCAGCCCGAGCCGCCCGGCGACCTCGACCAGCGAGGGGAGGTTGATGTCGGTGCCCGGTGCGATCAGCCCCGCCACGTCGCCGAGGTCGCGCAACGCGGCCGTCACCGCGTCCACGTCACGGGTGCTGAGATGCAGGAACTCGTCCGCCTCGCGCACCCCCGGCGCGTCGGCGCGCATGTCGACGCAGACCGTGCCGAGCCCGAGCCGCCGGGCGGCCCGGAACGAGCTGATCGTGCCGTCCGAGCCGCCCAGGACCACGAGCCGCTTCACGCGCCGGCCACCGCCTGCGGGGCGTCCCAGTGCGTGCCGCGGGTCTCGATGAACCAGTCCACGGTCCGCGCCATGCCGTCCTCGATCGAGACGAGCGAGCTGGGCTCGATGCCGACCGACAGCAGCGTCTTGGGCTGCGCCGTGACGGCCGTGTCCGGCGTCTCACCCGGTCGCATCGGCAGGTCGGCGATCGGCACCCGCGGGTAGCCGCGCTCCACGCACAGGTCGATGACCAGTTCGGCGACCTCGCGGATGGTGGAGGAGGCGGTCGGCCCCACCTCGACGGGGTGGTTGAGGACCTTGCCGTCGGCGGCCGTCTCCAGGGCGGAGACCAGCCCCCGTGCCACGTCGCCGACCCACACCATGTCCGAGATCTGCGTGCCGCCGCCGTACAGCTCCACCGGCATGCCGGACAGCGCGCGGCAGATGACCGCCGGCGTGATCTTCCGGACCTTGCCCGGCGCGAACGGCGGCGCCGCCTGCTGGCGGGGGCCGTAGGCGTTGACGACCCGGACGTTGTTCACCCTCGTCCCGCGATGGGCGTTGAACATGCGGACGAAACGCTCGACGGCCGTCTTGGAGATGCTGTAGCTGTTGTCCATCCAGTGGTTGCCCACGCAGATGTAGACGCCGGGGAGGTCGTACTGGGCGATGGCCTCCAGGAAGTTCAGACCGCCCATGAGGTTGGTCTCGGCGGCCGGGCGCGGGTTGGTGATGGTCTCCTGGGTGCCGAGCACGGCCGCCAGGTGGATGATCGCATCGGAATGCGCCGCGAGCTCGGTCATCGCGGTGGCGTCGCGGATGTCCCCCCGCATCACCTCCCAGGGCAGGTCGCGGTCCGCCTTGCCCCGGTGATCGAATACGAGCGGAATGTGGCCGCGGGACACGAGTTCCTCGCACACGTAGCGGCCGATGAAGCCGTTTCCGCCGGTGACTCCAACCTTCATGACACCTCTTGAGTGTGAGAGCACGTTCTGATCACGTGTCTGAGCACGTGTCCGTGGTGTCGGACATGTACGACATGATCACAGCAGACATAGTCTGCGATGATCGTCGCTGACTATGCGGTCGTGTCCATGTTGTAATCGATTCCTGAAGGCCGTCACGTGCATCTGGAATTATTGGATCCCTGCCGGGACCCTCAGCCTTCCGGCTGGGAGGCGTTCCGGCAGGACGAAGGGCTGAGCGCCATCTGGGCCTACGACGTCATCGCGGCGTCGTCGCAGGGATCGTGGGCGCGCCCGCTGCTGGGCGTCTTCCACGACGGTTCGCGCCTGGCCGGCGTGGTCGGGGCCGTCTACCTCGGCCTGCGGTGGCCGAAGTCCGCCCGAGTCCCGCGCCCCCGCCGCGAGCCGCTCCTCCTCGACGTCCGCCTGCCCGGCCACTCCGACGGCCCCACCTGGCACTTCGCCGGCGACGTGACACCCGAACGGCGCCGGGACCTGTTCCGCGAGTTCGAGCGGGCGGCGCGGCGGCACCTCGGCCGGGGGACGGCCGGGGTGCTCTACCGGATGGTGACCGAACCGGAGCTGCCTCAGGTGGCCCGACGCGGCGGCGTCGTGCGTGACTCTCCGGGCAGCATGTACCTGCCGGTGCGGTGGAGCTCGGTGGAGGGCTGGCTCGGCTCGCTCAGCAAGAACCGCCGCAAGTCGCTGCGCCGCAGCGTCAAGCACGTCGCCGAGATCCCCGGACTGACCGTCCGCGAGGGCACCGCACGGGGCGACCTCGACCCGGCGGAGCTGGCCGAGCTGAACCGCAGGCACACCGAGCGGCTGGCGGCCCGCCTCGACCCCCGGGCGCCCCTGCCCGCCGCCTACTTCCGCGAGCTGTTGCGCCGCGACGACGTCCGCGTCATCTCCTACCACGAGGGGGAGCGGCTGCTGGCCTTCGCCATCGTGTACGAGCACCCGGCCACGCCCGTGAGCGGGGCCTGGGCGGCGCTCCGGCCCGAAGAGGGCGGCCGTCAGGACCTCTACTTCGACGTCTACCCCCGCATCGTCCGGCGGGCCGTCGAGACGGGGGCCGAGCGCGTCCTGTTCGGCAGGGGCAGGGGGGAGATCAAACAGTCGATGGGCATGGAGCACGTCCCGCTGAAGTTCGTCGTCGTACCCGGGTGGGCGATGGGATGAGCATCACCCTGGACACCCTCGACCCGCGCCACGACCCCGAACCGGCCGGCTGGGACGAGCTGCGCACCGCGGCCGGCCAGTGCGTGACCTGGCGCTACGACCTGCTCCGCGCCTACGCCTGGGCCGCCCAGGCGCCGGTCGTGCTCACCGTGCTGCGCCGGGACGGCGTCGCGGTCGGCGCCGTGTCGGCGTCGCTGCGCGGCGTCCTGCCGCACCGGGGCCGCTACGCCGACCGGCGGGACCCGGCCGGCGTCCTGGACGTGCACGCGCCCGGCAACCGCTCGCAGAAGGGCTGGTGGTTCACCGCCGACGTCGAGCCGGCGGAACGCGGCGAGCTGCTTCGCGGCTACGCGCGCGGCGTCCGCCGGCGGCTCGGGCCCGGCTGGCGGAGCACGGTGTGGCGGGAGGTGTCACCCGGTGAGCCGGTGCTGCTGCCCGGCCTGGTCAAGGTGGCGCTGCCGACCGCGCCGCTCGCCAAGCTGGCCACCCCCTTCGCCGGGATGGACGAGTGGTACGCGCTGCTCGACCGGCCCCGCAGGGAGTCGCTCAGGCGGCGGGCCAGGAGCTTCGCCGCCGACCCCGGCCTGTCGGTCGAGGTCGGGCCGGCTCGCGGGCTGGTGGGGGCGGCCGAGGCGGCCGAACTTCGGGCGCTGAACGACCTGAAGTACCGCAGCCGCCTCTTCCCGCTCGCCCCGCTGCCCCTGCCGTACCTCGAAGCCCTGGTGGAGGGCGACGAGGTCATCGCGATCGCCTACCGCGACGCCGGCCGGCGGCTGCTCGGCCTCTCCCTGATACTCGACCACCCCGACTGGCCCGTCTGCCTGAGCTGGGGCGCCCTGCCGCCGGAGGACGGCGGGCGCAAGCACCTCTACTTCGACGGCTACGTCCGGATGGTCGAGTGGGCCATCGCCGCCGGCAAGGCGGGGCTGGTCCTCGGCAAGGGCCAGGCGGAGGTCAAGAGCGGCCTCGGCGCCGAACTGGTCCCCTCCTCCGCGATCGCCGTGCCCCTCTGAGCCTGTGGACAGCCTGTGGACACTGTCATGAACCCCGCCATGAACCCCATGAACTGCGTGCAGTGCGGCCACCCGCACCCCTGGCGGATCGGCCGGACCCGCTACTCCTGCCGGTCGTGCGGCGCGGTGTTCCGCGCGAGCCCGCCCCAGCCCCCGAGCCCGGCCCCGAGCCCGTCCACGGTCCAGGGCCCGTCCCCGTCCCAGGGGCAGGACCCGTCCCCGTCCCCGGACCCGGACCCGGACCCGGGGACGACGGCGCCCGGCCCGGAGCCCGTGGGCGGGGCGGCGGACGGCGACGACCCGCTGGCGGCGTTCATGCCCGCTCGCATGGTCCGCTGGGTGCGACAGGACACCGTGCAGAACACCGTGCAGGACCCTGTGCGGGACCCCGTGCCCGACGCCCCCGACCGGGCCACCCTCGCCCGCTGGTACAAGGACTTCGACGCCCTCGTCGCCCGCGCCGCCACCACGCCCGAGGCCCGCGCCGTCGTCGAGCGGGTCAGCGACGTCCCCCTCGACCGGCTGCCCACCAAGCCGCCGGCGTTCAACAAGGTGTGCGCCGCTCTGCACGCCACCTGCTACGACCCCGCGCTCGCGGCGGCCAGGCTGGGCGGCCAGGACTCCCCGTTCGTGGCCGAGCGGGTCGCTCACCTGCGCCGCTGGCTTGCCACGGCGGGCCGGTCCACGACCTGGCTGGAGGCGCCGCCCGCGCCGCCGCCCGCCCCGGAGGCGGTCGAGGAACTGCTGACGCCGCCCACCTCGTTCACCACCGAACAGGTCAGGACGCTGTTCGCGGCGCTCTTCGGCGTCGACAAGGGGCCGTCCGTGCCCGGCGTGCGGGAACGGTTCGGCGCCGACGGCGTCCACGAGGCCCTGCTCGCCTACCTTCGCACCGGTGCCCGCCCCCTGCGCGACGCTGTGGCGGCGGATCTCGCCCGCGCCGCAGGGGAGGGCGCGTGAGCGCGGTGGACGCGGCGGTCTCCCACCGCATCGGCGCGCGCCGCCTGCTGACGCTGCTGAGCGGGCGCGCGACCTTCCGCCTCCTGCTGTACGGCTCGGCGGCCGTCCTGGTCCTCGCCTGGAGCCGTGCCGACTTCAACGCCTACGCCGCCGCCGTGGGCGCCACGGGGTGGCTGAGCATGGTGGTCCAGTCGGGCCCGGAGAAGGCGGCGCTCACCCTCATCCCGCGCGCCCGCCGGACCCGTGACCAGGTCGCCGCCCTGTTGCGCGCCGTCGTCGCCTACGTCCCCGTGCCCTTCACGGTGGCCGCCGCGGCGGCCCTGGCCGCCGCGCCGGAGGCCACGGTCACCCTCTACCTGCTGTCCGTCGCCTACTACGTCTCCCTGGGCTGCGGCATGCTGGGCGTGGCCCTGCACCGCGCGCTCGGCCGTTACACCCGCGACACCGTCCACTTCGCCCTCCTCGGGCTGGGGATGATCGCCCTGGCGGGGCTGGCGTTCGCCACGCACCTCCGCCCGGCCGGCTACCTGGCCGGCCTCCTCACCCTGGTCACCGCGTTGAACCTGGCCCTGCTGCCCGGCCTGCCACGCAGTCCCGGCCGGGTCCGCCCGGCCCTGCGCCGGATCGTCGCCGGCACGGTGGCGCTGATGGGCGCGGCCGACGTGATGGCCAACGCCATGATCGGCACGCTGTTCGTCGAACTGTCGATCACCTCGTACGCGGGCCAGAGCGGCGACCTGTACGTGATGGTCCTCGGCTGGGGGTTCGCCACGTCGGTGATCTACACGGTGCAGCGCATCTACCAGCCCCGCCTGGTGCTCCACCTGGGTTCGGCGGGTGCGGGCACGCGGGCGCTGGTGCGCAGGGTGGCCGGGGTGTCGGTCTGGGTGAGCGCCGGATGGCTCGTCGTGGCCGGCGCAGTGCTGCTCTCCGGGCTGGCCGGCACCCGCTCGCCGGTCGCGCTGGGCGCCCTGCTGGTGTCGCTGCTCCCGGCCAACGCGGTGGCGAGCTTCGGGATCTTCGTGCTGGAGAACACCGGCGAGGCCGGGCTGCGTGCCAGCGCCAGGGCGGTCGTCCTGGCCTTGGCGGTGGTGGCCGCGCTGGGCGCGCTGGCGATCCCGTACGCCGGCGCCGCCGGCGCCGTGTACGCGCTCGGCGCGCAGGGATTGGTCCTGGGACTGGTGCTGAGGAGGCACATGTGAACACCGGGTTGACCGTGCTGGTCCCCTGCTACAACGAGGGTGCCCAGGTGGAGACCGCCCACGCGGAACTGGTCAGGGCGCTGGACGAGGTCGGCGAGCTGGAGATCCTGTTCGTCGACGACGGCAGCACCGACGACTCGCTCGACCGCATCCGGCGCCTGGCCGGGACCGACCCCCGGGTGCGCTACCTGTCCTTCACCCGCAACTTCGGCTACGACGCGGTCATGGCGGCGGGCTTCCGCTACGCCGGCCGGCCGTGGACGGTCCAGTGCGACGCGGACCTCCAGGTGCCGCCCGAGGAGATCTGGTCCCTGCTCGCCACGGCCGCCGAGGGCTACGACGTGGTGTTCGGCGAACGGCGCGGCCGGCGCGACCCGCTGGTCCGCCGGATGGGCTCGGCCGGGCTGCACTGGGCGGCCCGGCGCGTCTTCGGCATCGACATGCCGCGGGGCGCCTCCACGTTCCGGCTCGTCCGCACCGCCGTGGCCCGGACGATCACCGACCTGCGCCTGCCGTGGTTCATCCCGGCGGTGCCCCTCGTCGGCGCCCGCTACGCCGTCACGCCGGTCGCCCACCGGCCGCGCACGGCGGGCCGTTCCAAGCTCCGGCTGGTGCGGCTGGCCGGGCACGCCTTCGAGCTGTTCTTCGGTTTCTCCTGGCGCCCGCTCACCCTGTCGTACGCGATGGCGGCGGCGGGCGGGGTGGTCGCCGTGCTCCTGGCCGTCCTCGCGCTGGCGGGCCGGGCCCCGTTCCTCGTCTCGGCCCAGCTCCTGCTGTCCGCGCTGACGCTCGCGGCGGTGGCGCTGCTGGGCCGGTACGTGCAGCGGTCGCTGCGCGAGTCGGACCGCCTGCCCCGCTACCTCGTGAGGGAGGCGAACGTGCCGCTCCTCCCCGAGGACACGCTCACGGGCGGCCTGCCCGGCCCGCCGCCTCCCGGTCGCCCGGCTGTCATGGAGACGCGCGGGCGTGACAGCGGCGCGAGGCAGCGGTGACAGCCGTCCGGCCGAGACTTCCTGCATCCGACGAGAACGGACAGGAGACAACGGCATGGACACCACCAAGCTGGAGGAGTTCGCGGCGCAGATCGCGCAGGAGCGGGTCGGCGCGGCGCTGAGCCTGCTCACCCATCTCGGCGACCAGCTCGGCATCTGGCGGGCGATGGCCGGGGCCGGCCCTCTCACCAGCGCCGACCTGGCCGAACGCACCGGGCTGGCCGAGCGCTACCTGCGCGAGTGGCTGGCCGGGCAGGCGGTCGCCGGGCACGTGGAGTACGCCGGCGGACGCTACACGCTGCCGCCCGAGCACGCCGCGGTGCTGGCCGACGACGACTCGCCGGTGGCCCAGGCCGGCGCCGTCCAGGCGAACGCCGCCATGTGGCTGGCGGCCGACGCCATCGCCGAGGCGTTCCGTACCGGGGAGGGCTTCGGCTGGCACCGGCACGACGTCCGCCTGTTCGAGGGCACGGCGCGGTTCTTCGGACCGCTCTACCGCCAGTCGCTCACGCAGCAGTGGCTGCCCGCCCTCGACGGCGTGACGGCCCGGCTGGAGTCGGGCGCCCGCGTGCTCGACGTGGGCTGCGGCCACGGCTCCTCCACGGTCCTGATGGCACAGGCGTACCCGAACTCCCGGTTCGAGGGGCTCGACTCCCACGCCGGGTCGATCACGCAGGCCGCGCAGGCCGCGGTGAAGGCGGGCGTGGAGGACCGGGTGCGCTTCACCGTCGGCGAGGCCGGGCAGGGCCGGACCGGGCCGTGGGACCTCGTCTGCTTCTTCGACGCGCTGCACGACATGGGTGACCCGGTCGGCGCCGCCGCGCGGGCCCGCGGGCAGCTCGCAGCGGACGGCACGCTGCTCGTCGTCGAGCCGTACGCGGCCGACAGGTTCGAGGACCGGATCGGAGACCCGGTCTCGATGGTCTACTACGCGGCCTCCACGCTGTGCTGCGTCCCGAACTCCCTCGCCCAGGACACGGGGACGGCGCTGGGCGCGCAGGCGGGGGAGAGCCGCATCCTGCGGGTGCTGCGCGACGCCGGCTTCACCAGGGCCCGCCTCGCGCTCGCCACCGACTACAACCTGGTGTTCGAGGCACGCGGCTAGCCGGCGGCGACCGGAGGCCGCCTGGGGGACCTCTGCGAGCTCAGCCGGTGACGGAGACCGTCCATCCGCTGTCAGCGGCCGGGGGCGCCACCTCGATCCACAGGGCACGGCCGGCGGCGACCAGCGCGCCGCCGGTCTCGTAGAGGGCGGCGCTCGCGTACAGCTCGCACCCGTCCCGGGCCTCCTGCCGCGCGACGACGACGTACAGGGCGCCGGTGAAGACCGACCGGCGGACGCGGGCGGTGAGGCGGCCCAGCAGGGCGTACCCGCCGGCGGTGAGGTGCGGCCAGCCGGTGGGGCAGTCGAGCGCGCCCCACACGTGGCTCAACGGCAGCGTGGCCGACCACTCGGCCAGCTCGGGGTGCACCCGCCAGAGCGCCGCGAACTCGCCGGGACGCCCCGTCGGGCCGGGGTGCACGCGCAGGCCCTCGCCGGGCGCGCGGTGGCCGCACACGAAGCAGCCCGGCATGGGGTGCTCGCCGCGCCCGGGGAAGGCGCGGCCGGCCTCCTCCGCCTCCTCGGCCGGGACGAACGGCGGCGGTTGCGGCCGTTCACCGATCTCCCACGCCTCGGCCAGCACGCCCCCGCCCGCCTCGCCGCCGTACAGGCGCACCCGCTCAGCGCCGTCGGCCCCGGCGGCGCGCTCGACGCGCAGCGTCCGCTCGACGGGTACCGGCGCGCGCAGGGCCACCTCGACGGTCGCGCCCATGGGCAGGAGGCTCGCGACCGTGCCGGCGACCCAGCCGCCGTTGGCCGTCCCCTCCCGCCCCCGGTAGTGGGCGGGCACCGTCAGCGCTCCGCTCATCGTGGTCATCTGCCTCACCCCTCTCGACAGGTACGAGAGGCAACCTCGCAGGCGGCGCTGTCACCACTCTGTCATGCGTGTTCCGCCTCCCTCGCGCCGCCTCCGCCCGGCGGTCTCATCCGCGTACGGATCACCGCGAACCATCTGGGCGCGGCGGTTGTCGAACCGACTGGAACGCACCGAGATCGCCTCGATCACGGGAGGTTCCGTCCTGGGCGGGGAGCGCACCGGCGCGGTGCACGAAGGGGAAGAGCATGAACGACAAGGCGGGGTCACGGCAGGCGCGGCGCGGCACGGCGCGGCTCGCGGCGGCGGCGCTCGCCACCGTGGGGCTGCTGGCGGCCGCGTGCGGCGCCGGCCAGGCAGGGTACGCGGCGGAGGCGGCGGCACGGGAGGCCGCCGGCGGGCCGGCGTCACCGGCTCCGGTGCGGATCGACGGGTTACCCGTCGAGGCGGACGTCCAGGGAGGCGGCGCGCTGGCGGCTCCGCCTCGCCCCGTCGTGGTGGCCGACCACGGAGGCGCGCCCACCCCGGCGACGGTCTCCGGCGCCCCGTCGCCGGCGCCGGGCGGCACCCCGGCACAGGCCCGGCCCACGACCCCGGCGGGTACCCCAGCACAGACCCGGCCCACGACCCCGGCGGCGACCCCGACAGCGCCCCCGGCAGCGACGCCGTCCGCGACCGCGCCCACGATCCCGCCGACGGCCACGCCCTCAGCCACGGCCACGCCGGGCACCCCGACCAGGAGCCTGGCCGACGCCCTGACCGACGCGATCCGCGCCCTGCAGGGCACCCCGACCCCGGAGCCCACCCCCGCCCACGGTGCGCCCGACTGCCGGCGGGTCAAGTGCGTGGCCCTCACCTTCGACGACGGCCCAGGCCCGTACACCGCGACCCTGCTGCGCCATCTCGCCGCCCGCAAGGCCCGCGCCACGTTCTTCGTCGTCGGCCAGAACGTCGTCGCCCACCCCGACCTGGTGCGCCGGGCCGCCGCGGCGGGTCACGAGATCGGTGGCCACACCTGGTCGCACCGCGACCTCACCACACTCCGGGCCGCCTCGATCCGTTCGGACCTGGCCCGCACCGCCAAGGCCATCAAGGCGGTCACCGGCGTCGCCCCGACCCTCATGCGCCCGCCGTACGGCGCCCAGAACGCCCGCGTCCGCAAGCACGCCAAGCAGCCGATGATCATGTGGAGCGTGGACACCCTGGACTGGCGCTACCGCAACAGCGCGCGGGTCGCCCGCGTGGCGGTCAAGCAGGCGCGGCCCGGCGGCATCATCCTCTTCCACGACATCCACCCCACGACGGTGAAGGCGATCCCGCGCGTGCTGAAGAAGCTGTCGGCCCGCGGCTACCACTTCGTCACGGTCAGCGAACTGCTCGGCACTGCGCCCGGTGGGCTCGTCTACCGGGGGCCGCGACCCTGATCACCTGGTCAGCAGCGCGACGACGAGCGCGAGGGCGGCGAGCAGGGAGACGGTCAGGCCCAGCGCGAACAGGAAGCCGCCGCCCCTGCGGGCGGGGTCGCCGAGGCCGACCACCATGGTTCCGGCGATCATGTCGTGCAGGCACCTGCGTTTCGGGTGGACCATTATCGAGAGCGCATTGACAAGGAACAACGGTGGCCCGATAAACGGCACCGCGAACAACGCGGGATGGACGAGAGCGCGAATCACGGAGGCGCGCGGGCCCGGCGGGTTTCCGGTCGCACTCGACACCACCTTGAGCCGGCACAGTTGCTTGCCGGCCGTCTGTCCCCAAAGTGCGTGCTGGGCGAAGAAGTAGGTGGCGATAAGGGCGATGGACGCCACCTCCATCCACCCGTCGCGATTTCCCGCATAGGGCTGGAGAATGTCTTCGAGCATCGGCGCGCCCGTTGTCTCCTTCTCGCTCCACTCCAGGTAGACAGGCGCGAACAGCAAGGAGAAGATCAGGTAGTCGAGCACGAAGGCCGAGAGCCGATGGCGTCTCGCGGCCGGTGGGGGTGCCGCGGCGACCTCCGGGGCGAGGGTCATGCCGGTCAGTGTACTGCTACATGATCGTTATTCGTGAAATATCCGAATTGGCGGTTTGTCGGGCGGTCTTCAGAAAAGGCGTGCTTTACCGCCTGTCCCTCGTATGACAGGCTCGGATACCGGGCTGGCGGGAGTGGGGATGGGGCAGGGGATCGCCGATTTCATGGCTCTGGTGCGTTGCGTGCGACTGGCCGCGGGATTACCCGCGACCGCCGTCTTCGCCAGGCGGGCGCTCGCCGAACTCGCGGGCGCGTTCGAGGACGTCGTGACGCCGATGGTGCGCCGGACACTGCGTGACCCGGCCGAGCGCGCCCGGGCGCTCGACGCGCTCCGCGCCATGAGCCTGAAGATCGGCTACGCGGTGCTCAGCTACGCCCACCTGACCCGGCGCGGCCGGCCCGTGGAGGTGGCCGCCCTGGCCGGGGCCGTCACCAGGCTCTATGACGACCTCATCGACGGCGACGCCGACCCGCTGCTCGACGACCGCCTGGGCGAGCTGTTCGGGCTCCGGCCGTTCGTCCCGCGCGGCGACCTCGAACGGCTGCTCGCCGAGCTGTGCCACCAGATCGCCCACCGGCTGCACCCCCTGCCCGCCGCGACGCCCTTCACCGCGCTTCACGAGCTGCACGGCCACCAGTGCCAGTCCCGCCGCCAGCGCGAGCCCGGCCTGACGCCCGACCTGCTGGAGAAGATCACCCGGGGCAAGGGCGCCCTGGCCAACCTGACGCTGTGCTCCCTGGTGCATCCCCTGATGGACCCGCGCGAACGCGAGCTGGTCATGGCGCTCGGGGAGGCGTTCCAGTCACTCGACGACTGCATGGACGTGGAGCACGACCGCCGCGCCGGCGTCAGCACGCTCCCCTCCCTGGGGATCGTCACGCTGCCCGACGTGGCGCGGCGGATGCGGGCGCTGCGCCCCGCCCTGGCGGCGAGGTACGGCCGGGCCCCGGCCAGGCAGTACTCCGGAATGATCTTCTTTCTGCTGCTGAAGACCGTCGTCGGCAGGCGCCTGCCGATCCTCGGCCGGCTGGCCCGGCGGCTGGCCGCCCGCTCCACCGTGCTGACCGTGTTCACCAGGGGTGACGAGGCCTTGCCGCCCGCCGTACCGACCATGTCCGCGCAGACCGAAGGGGAACGGTCGTGAATCTCCGCAGGTGGGCCGTCGCCCTCACCTATCTCCTGCTCGCGCTCACCCTGGCCGCCACCGTGGCCGTGGCCTGGATCGGCACGCGCGACGGCACGCTCAAGACGCAGGAGATGTGGACGGGCGTGATCCCCGTGTTCGTGGCGATCATCGCGGTCGTGGTGCCGCTGCTGCGCGGCGGTGACAGGCGCGAGCAGTCCCTGGAGGAGGCGGTGCGCGCGTGCGTGCCCGCGCTGGCCGAGAAGGTCACCAAGGACTGGAAGGACGAGGAGCGCTACCGCGGCCTGTACGAGGGCAGCCGGGCCGAGCTGCGCTGGGAGGCGGCTCCCGGCTCCGACCGGACGACCCGGCTGGCGGCCGCCCTGCCGACCGACGGCACCCTGGCCCGGCTCACCGGCGGCTTCGCCCGCCACGCGCGCACCGGGGCGATGACCCGGCTGGTCGTGACGGGCGAGGCGGGCGCCGGCAAGACGTCCGCGTGCGTGCTCCTCACCCTCGAACTCGGCGACACCGGGCCCCTCGTGCCGGTGCTGTTCCAGCTCTCCTCGTGGCAGCCGGGCGTCCCGCTGTACGAGTGGATGACCGGCGAGCTGCTCAGCGCCTACCCCTTCGTCGGCTCCCCGCAGCACGGCAGGCAGGTCGCCGCCGAGCTGGCCCTGCACCACGTGCTGCCCGTCCTGGACGGTCTCGACGAGGTGGCCGACCCGGCCGCGGCGCTGCGGCGCATCGACGAGGAGACCGAGGGCAGGTCGTTCGTGCTGAGCTGCCGCACGGAGACGTTCGCCACGGCCAACGCCGGCCACGTGCTGCGGCGCGCCCTCGTCGTGCGGCTGCAGCCGCTGCTCGCCGAGGAGAGCCGCGACTACCTCCTCGGCTACGAGCCGGGCGACAACCGCGACCGCCTGGCGCCGATGGCCGCCAGGCTGCGCGAGAACCCGGACGGTCCGCTGGCCGAGGCGCTGAGCACGCCGCTCATGCTCTCCCTCGCGGTGGCCCGCGGCGGCGAGCCGCTTCCCGCCGAGCTGCTCGCCACGACCGGGCCGGACGCCGCCGACCGCATCCGGCGGCACCTGCTGGGCAGCATCATCGGCAAGGCGTTCACCCCCCGGCCCGACGAGAAGCCGCCGCCCACCCCGCCCGACCAGGCCAGACGCTACCTGGAGTTCCTGGCCGGCCAGGTGGACGAGGCGGGCAGGCTCGCCTGGTGGCGGCTGCACCGGGCGGTGCCGGGCTGGGTGTTCCTGGTCCAGGCCGTCGTCCTCGCCGCCGCGGTCTGCTCCGGCCTGGCGGCGGGCCACTTCAGCGTCTTCGGCCGCCCGTGGCTGGGCTTCTGGATCGGGTTCGCCGCCGGTGGGGTGGGTGCGTTCGTTGTCAAGCTGATCCCGCAGGACCCGCCGCGACGGGCCCGCCCGCGGTTGCGCCTGCTCCCCGGCGCCACGGCGTACGCGCTGCTCAGGCTGCTCGGCTTCGGCGCGATGGGCGCCGCCGCCTGCGCGGTGATCGTCTGGTTCCTGTACGCGTCCCCGTTCTACGTCGTCGTCGGCGGCGCGCTGAGCGGGCTCACCTTCGCGATGGCCCGCTACGTCAGCGAGCCGGTCGATCCGCTGGACGCCGTGACCCCCGCCGCCCTGCTGGCCAACGACCGGCTGGCGGTGCTGTCCGCCTGGGTGGCCGGCGGGGTGCCCGGGGCGCTCACCGGCGCCTACCTCGGAGCGGCGTTGAAGGACGGGCACCGCCCGGAGCTGGCGTCACTGCCGATCATGGAGCTGCCGCCCGCCGTCCTCGCGCTCCTGGGCGCGGTCGCCGGCTGCGGGCTCAGCGCCGCCGGCCTCGGGCTGATGGCCCTGGGCTCCAGCGCCTGGGGCCGGTTCAACACCACCCGGCTGTGGCTGGCGGCCCGTGGCCTGGCTCCGCTGCGGCTCATGCGCTTCCTGGAGGACGCGCGCAGGCGGGGGGTGCTCCGGCAGGTCAGCGGCTACTACGAGTTCCGGCACCGGCTGCTGCGCGACTACCTGGCCGAGCCGCTGCCGAAGGTCGCGGCCGAACCGGCGGTGCCGCCGGACGACGGCTCGCTCACGCCCACCTCCACGGGGCCCGACAACGTCCAATAGCTCCACTCCGCGGGCCGTTCGCCCGGCCGGCGCAGATACCGTGCCTGCGGGAACCTGATCCACGGCCCGCCCCGGCCCGCCCGCCCCGGCAGGAAGACCACCTCCGACAGCTCCCTGACCACCTCGCCCAGCCCCTCGCCGCCGGCTCCCCGGTAGACGAACTCCACCCCCGCCCGCGACCACCGCTCGCGCTCCTGCCGCCGCAGCACGGCGCGGACGTCCGACGGCCTGGTCAGGTCGTAGGTACGGCGCGCGCCCGCCTCGTCGTCCGCCGCCACCAGCCGGAACCGGACGACCTCGAACGCGTGCCCCCGGAGCACCTCGCTCTGCGCCGCCAGCCAGCGCGGCTCGAAGTCTCGCTGCTCCCGCTCGAACACCTGCAGCGCGACCGCCCGGACCAGCACGTACAGCCCCAGCAGCGCCGCACAGCCGAGCACGGGAGCCCGCCACGGCGGCGGCACCAGCAACCCGAGCAGCGCCAGGCAGGCGGTCAGCGCCGCCCACGCCAGGCCGACCCGATGCGCGCGCGCGAATCCCGGCCCGCCCAGCCCGAGCAGGCGCCGCCGGACTACCTCCGGCACCCCGTCGAGCGGTGACAGCGGAACCGGCAGGTCAGGCCGGACGGATTCGGTGTCGTAGGTCTGCATCCGCACACCGGGCCCCTTCCCAGGGCGATGAACTGCCACTGGCTACCTACCCCGGGACGCCCGGCCGTCCCCCGCCGCGCGCACACCTACAACCAACTGGCCCGGACGCCAGTGGGGGAGTCGCCGCCGGCCGCCCGCTCCGTCTCGCCGGACCGCACCCTGGCGAGCAGCCGCCCGACCGTGTCGAGGATCTCGGGGACGCACTCGCGCAGGCTCGCCGCGTCGGCCGCGCCGACCTCCGCCAGGTGCCCGTCGAGGTCGCCCAGCCGTTCGCCCAGCCACTTCAGCGGCTCCGCCGTCAGGCCCTCGTCGAACACCCGCCCGCCCGGCTCCCACCCCTTGACGCGGGGATGGTGGTGGGTACGGTCGAAGCTGCCGGGCTGGCCCGAGACCGACTCCAGCAGGTCCACCCGCCAGAGGGGCCGATCGACGTTGATGGGCCGGGCCGAGTAGACCGACCCTTTCAGCTCGCCGGGCTCCAGTCTGCGCACCTCCAGCCGGACCCCCCGTTCCGCCCCTTCCTGCCCCTCCGCCGGCCGTGGATCGACGAAGTACAGATCGCTCACGGCCACACCGATCCGCTCGAACCCGAAGAGATAGAGCACGGGAACCACTCCCTCGCCGCCCGGAGTCCCTCCCATCGAGCATCCCAGCCGGATGTGCCGCCCGCCAGAGCCCCTTTTCCGCGCATCTGGCATAGATCGGCGCGCCACCCGCGTCCTTGGTGGGTGACATCGCAAGGAGGACGGGTGGATCCAGGCTTTGAGGCGGACTTCCGGCAGTTCGTCATCGACAGGTCGGCCGCGCTGTTCCGCACCGCGTACCTGCTGACCGGCGACCGGCACGCGGCCGAGGACCTGGTGCAGTCGGCGCTGGCGAAGACCGCCGCGAGGTGGCGCGACCTGCGCGACCCGGCGTCCATCGAGGGATACGTCCGCCGCGCCATGTACCACGAGCAGGTGAGCTGGTGGCGGCGCCGGTCCCGCGTCACCGAGGTGTCCACCGGCCTGCCGCCCGACCAGGCCGGCGACGGGCACGCCGACGCCGCCGACCTGCGCCTCGTGATGCGCGCGGCGCTCGCCCGGCTGACGCCCCGCCAGCGGACCATGCTCGTGCTCCGCTACTTCGAGGACCTGTCGGAGACCGAGATCGCGCGGCTGCTCGGGGTCAGGGTGGGCTCGGTCCGCAGCCAGATCTACCGCTCGCTGGACCGGCTGAAGAAGGCCGCTCCCGAGCTGAGTGCCGTGAGGGAGTTCGGATGAACATCGAGAACCTGCTGCGCGAGACCCTCGCCGACATGGCCGGCGAGGAGGGGCCGCCCCACCCGGACCGGTTCCTCCGGCCCGTCCATCGGCCCGTTCGCCGGCCCGTCCATCGGCGCGGCCTGGCCCTGGTCGCGGCCGCCGCCGTCACCGTCCTGGCCCTGGGCTCCACGGTCGCCGTCCGAACCCTGTCGGAACCGGCGCCCGCCGCCCGGCACACGGCCGCGCCACCCGCCCCGGCGACGACCAGGGTGACCATTCGTCCGGGCCTGCGGCTCTCCGACACCCTGAAGATGCTCGCCGACGCCACCGGCCGGCCCGTTCGCGCCTTCACCGAGGCCGCCAAGGGCGGCCCGGCCCTCGGCCTGCCCTCCTATGCGAAGGGCAGGCTGGAGGGCTTCGCCCACCCCGGCACGTACGACATCCCCACCACCGCCACCCCAGCCGAGATCATCGCCTCGATGACCGCCCGCTTCGCCCGGACCGCCCAGAAGGTCGGCCTGGCGGCGCACAGCGCCCCCCGGGACGCCGTCATCATCGCCAGCATCGTCCAGGCCGAGGCGCGCGACGAACGCGACATGCCCAAGGTCGCCCGCGTCATCCACAACCGCCTCGACAGCGGCATGGGCCTCGAGGTGGACAGCACGGTCCTGTACGGCCTCGGCACCTACGGCTCCGCCGCGTCCCTTCGGGACATCAGGTCCCGGTCCCCGTACAACACCTACCGCCGCCGCGGCCTCCCCCCGGGCCCCATCGCCAACCCGGGTGAAGCGGCCCTCCGCGCGGCCCTGAACCCGGCCCCCGGCCCCTGGCTCTACTTCGTGGCCACCGATCCCACGCGCGGCACCCTGAAGTTCGCCGCCTCGCAGGCCGAGTTCGCCAAGCTCGTAGCCGAACGCGCCAGGCACCAGAAGGCAGGATGACCCGGCCCCCGATGCTCTCGCTGACCACTCCGCCCGGGTCGGCCCGGGTCGGCCCGGGTCGGCCCCACGAGCCGCCAAACCCGCCCCCATCAGCTCAAGCCGACATCGCCCCGATCATAGAACCCCAGGACGGGCAGGATGGGGGAGAGACGTGCCCGTCCCGGCGGGAGGTCCGGCTCCGACCCCGGCGAGCACGAGGGTCAGCAGGTGGAGTGGAACAGGCCGCCCACGGCGGTGGTCTCCGCGAGGGCGTTGTAGCGGCGGACGGCGGCCGTGGTCTCCTCCAGGTGGACCTCGACGCCCCTGTCCGCCATGAGGTCCAGCGTCTCGGGGCACGTTCGCAGCCTCGACTCCATGCCGAGGGACAGAACGATCACCTGGCTGCCGTGGTCGAGGAGTTCGAGCACGTCGGCGGGCTGGATGCCGGGTGTGTGCCGGGTCCCGGTCTCGTTCCAGTCCCAGGCGCGTCCGCCGCCGGGGTAGAGCTTGAAGTCCTTGCCCTCACCGACGCCCTCGACCACCAGGCGCCCCCAGGAGACATGGGTGATCGACGGGGATCTGCGTTCCATGGGGCGAGACTAGACGACCACGCCCCTCGACGAGGCGCCCGGCCGGGCCGCCAGGCCGCGCCAGCCGAAGGTGACGGAGCCGGCCAGGAGGACCACCCCCGACAGCACGCCGCTGACGAGCGGCACCCAGGCGACGGCGGCCGTCGCGGCCAGCACGAGACCGGCGGCGCCGAGCAGGGTGAGGACCACGCCGGGTACGGCGATGCCCCACTCCTTCCAGACGGGCGCCAGCGCGATGAAGTGCACGCCGACCACGAACGCCACCCAGGCCACGTTCGTCTGCTCGGGACGGTCCCAGGCGGCGAGCAGCCGGATCCCGCCGAAGAGCAGGATCACCTCGGCCGCGACGATGATCAGATATCCGCGGCCGAACATGTTCCGCCGGGCTCCCGCGGCGGGCCGCTCCCTGCGGGCGGTGGCGAACCACATGGCGACGACGCCCGCGGCCGCCAGGCAGGCGACCACTCGCAGGACGGTCACGGTCACGGTGTCCAGGGGGCTCTGCGCGTTGACGACGACGAAGACCGCGCCGAAGACCGCACCCACCAGTAATCCAGTCATACGTTGCATGACGCCATTGAACGGCGTGCCGGGTTTCGCCCGCATGGGTGCTGGGGCGAGGACGAGGTGGGTCTGGCCCTACCGTGCCGCGCCGCGCAGGTAGGCGAGCACCGCCAGCACCCGCCGGTTGTCGTCCTGCGTCGCGGGCAGCTCCAGCTTGGCGAACACGTTGGCCACGTGCTTGCCGACGGCCGCCTCGGTGATCGACAGAGCGCGGGCGATGGCGCTGTTGGAGCGCCCTTCGGCGATCAGCGCGAGCACCTCGCGCTCGCGGGGGCTCAGCCGGTGCGTCGGCTCGGTGATCTCCCTGGCCCGGGCCCAGGTCTGCTCGAACAGATCGATGAGGGCGGTGATCAGGCTCTGCTGCCTGATCACCAGGGCCCCCGGTGCGTAGGGGACCGGGGTGATCCGGACGAACGCCACCGTACGGTCGAAGACGAGAATCTGCTGGATCGGCTCGTCGATGACCCGGTGCAGGTCGCCGGAGGCGTGCAGCTCCCTGATCCGGGCCGCGTAGCGCGGCTCGTCCAGCACGCTCGCGTGGATGATCGTCCGCATCGTCATGCCGCGCCGCAGGGCGTCGAGCACGGCCCGCCTGCTCTGCTGTTCCTGACGGCCCCGCTCCGGAGTGCCCACCGGGTGCATGGCGCGCAACTCGGCGGCGGTGCGGGAAACCTGTGCGATCTGCTGCCGGACGAGCTCGTTGTCCTCCAGCCGCTCCACCTCGACGGGGATCCCGCGCAGCTCGCCGACGACCTCCTCCAGCCGCCGGGCGAGCCGGCCCAGCGACACGCTCTCGTCCACACGCCTCCTCCGCCCGAAGGCGGCAGCTCGCTTTGCCGTTCCGGCAAACAGATTTGTCAGTACGTCGGCACGCGGCCGATAGTGAGCATCCCACAGGTGAAGGAGGGCGTGATGAACGAGAAGTACGAGGTCGTGGTCGTCGGAGGCGGGGCCGCCGGCCTGAGCGGGGCGCTGACGCTGAGCCGGGCGCGCCGCTCGGTGCTGGTGATCGACGCGGGCAGCCCGCGCAACGCTCCCGCGGACGGCGTCCACGTCTACCTCGGCCACGAGGGCACCCCGCCCGCCAGGCTGCTGGCCACCGGCCGGGCCGAGGTCGCCGGGTACGGCGGTGAGATCGTGACCGGCGAGGTGGTGAGCGCCGAGCGCCTGGCCGCCGGCGGTGACTTCCGCGTCGTCCTCGGCGACGGTTCCGCGGTGCGCGCCGACCGGCTGCTGGTCACGACCGGCCTGGTGGACGAGCTGCCCGACGTGCCCGGCCTGGCCGAGCGGTGGGGACGCGACGTGCTGCACTGCCCGTACTGCCACGGCTGGGAGGTGCGCGACCAGGCGATCGGCGTCCTCGCCACCGGGCCGCTGGGGGTCCACCAGGCGCTGATGTGGCGGCAGTGGAGCGACGACGTGACGCTCTTCGCGCACACCGCGCCGAAGTTCACCGACGACGAGCACGAGCAGCTCGCCGCCCGTGACGTCACCGTGGTCGAGGGGCGGGTGACGGGCGTCCGGGTGAGCGATGACCGGCTCACCGGGCTGGAACTGGCCGACGGCCGGGTGGCGGACTGCCGGGCGGTCGCGGTCACCGGGCGGTTGACCGCGCGTGCCGGGATACCGGCCGGGCTGGAGCTGGAGGTGGCCGAGCTGGAGCGGGACGGCCATGTCATCGGCGACTACGTCCCGGCCGACCCCACCGGGGCGACCTCCGTACCCGGGGTGTGGGTGGCCGGGAACGTGGCCAACCCGCTGGAGCAGGTCATCGGGTCGGCCGCGGCGGGCGTGAAGGCCGGAGCGGCGATCAACGCCGACCTGATCACCGAGGACGTCCGCCGCGCGGTCGCCGCCCGCCGCGGCTGATCAGCGGGACCCGCGAAGCGTCGGGAGTGGAAGGCGAACCCCGCGCGTGCCCGTTCCCCGGCGGGACGCGCGGCGCCGCGCCCACGGTCGCGGCGAGAACGCCGGATCGGGTCAGACGGAGGTCGGCAGCGGCCCGCCGTTCCAGGTCATGGCGTCCACGAGGGCGGTGACGAGGTCCACCTCGGCGCCCGCGGCGTCCGCGTAGGCCCGGTGCAGGTTGAGCACCAGGCGTTCGGCGTCCGCCCACGCGGCGAACTCGCCCAGGTCCGCCTCCTGCGCGGCCGCCAGCGGCGGCAGACCGTTGGCCAGCCCCTGGCGGGCGACGTCGAGCACGAACCGGTAGTAACGCTCGTGAGCGGCCAGCACCCCCGGCAGGTCGCCCGCGTCCGCGCGCGGCCCGTGTCCCGGTACGACGTGCTCCGGCTCGAAGCCCGCCACCCAGTCCAGCGACCGCAACGCCCCCTCCAGCGACCCCATCAGCACCAGGGGCGTGAGCCCGTTGAACACCAGGTCACCGGCGAACAGCACCCGCTCCTCCGGCAGCCACACCACCACGTCTCCGGGGGTGTGCGCGGTATGACCGGGATGCCGGAGCTCGACGCGACGCTCCCCGGCGAACACGGTCAGCTCGGTCTCGAACACCACCGACGGAGGACGCCGCGACACCTTCCCCCAGTCGGGCACCGGCGCCCACATCGGCGGGCAGCCGTCGATGATGGGATCGGCCAGGAGCGCCTCGCGCATCGCGATGTGCCCGAAGATCACCGTCTCCTCGGGCAGCAGGCTGTTGCCGTACGCGTGGTCCCCGTGCTGGTGGGTGTTGACCGCCATCCGCACCGGCGCGCCGCCGGTCGCCGCCGCCACCGCCCCCAGGAACCGGCGCGTACGCCGCTCGGTCGCGCAGGTATCGACGATCACCGTCCCGTCCCGGCCCGTGACGGCCCCCGCGTTGTTCACCCACCAGGTGCCGTCCGGCTGTATCCAGGCGTACACCCCCGCGACGACCTCGTGCAGCCCCGCGGCGTCTGACGGCAGATCCATGAGCCCTCCTTCTCGTACAGCCTGCGACGGCACGCCGACCAGCCTGCGACGGCACGCCGACGCGGCCGCGTACGGACATCCCCAGTCAGTTCCAAGGGGATCCCAAGCGGGGCACGATGGAATCCTTCCCATGACGAACGAGAAGAAGATCGGCGCCTTCGCGCGTGCCGGCCGCCGCGTCGCCGCGGTCACGGTGCTCGCCGCAGTTTCCCTGTCCCTCATCGGCACCGCCGCCCAGGCGATGCCGAACGACGGCTGGTACCGCTGCTGGGTCTCGGACCACGGCTGGATGTGGTGTCAGGACGTCTGAGCGACGTCCCTACGCCCGGAGACAGGCACGACCTCGGAGAAGGTCGTGCCTGTCCCGGGATCCCGGCCCGCGTGGCCCATCCGTCGAGCCGTCGGCGGTCACCGTCCGCGCCTCCGTCTCGCCGGGAACGGCGCGAACCTCGCGCGCAAGGTCTCACCCCGCCCGGAGATCGGTGCCTGCGCGTCGCGGACATCAGCCAGGCCACCCGGCCGCCGCCCGTCAGATGTCGAAGATGTCCTGAGGTGGTTCCTGCCCCTGGGATAGTGTCGCCCGGCGTGACCGACTTCATCTCTCTCCCCTTCTACGACCTGCTCCAGCAAGACGGGCATGTACCGAGGGTCCGTGAGAAGCTGCCCCCGCTCGTCGCCGGAGTGCGGCGGAGCATCCTGGAGATCGGTGCCGGAACCGGTCTGATCACCACGTCGCTGGCCCAGTGGACACCGGCCGAGATCTTCGCGCTGGAGCCCTCGACCGGTATGCGCGGGGTGTTGTTGTCCCGGCTGAGCGAGCGCGCGGAGCTGCTGAAGCGCGTCACCGTGCTTCCCTGTGACGCGCTGAGCGTTGATCTGGACGAGCCGGTCGAGGCCATGGTGATGATCAACGTGATGTACGCCCTGGAGCCTGACTATCGCAAGCGGCTCTGGCCGGTGCTGGCAGGTCAGCTGGAACCTGGCGGCCTCCTGGTCTTCACCTGGCGCGATGGTGGTGCCCCCGCGCCGCGTCCTCTCCAGGAGGACGGCTCGCGTCAGGTGGGCCGTCACACGTACACGGCCCTGTCGGAGATCGTCGAGTCGAGCGGGGAGGTCTGCAAGGCCCGCTACCTCTACCGGATCAGCGAGGGCGACAAGGTGATCAGCGAGGAGGAGTTCGTCGGCCACGCCTACCGTCCGGTGCGGGAGACGATCGAAGAGGAGCTGGTCGGGGCGGGTTTCGTCCTTGCTGACGCCCCCGAGGGGTTCCTCTCCTGGCGGCTCGCCCGAGGTTGAGCCGGCGCGGCGGTCGCCGGCAACCGCGACGCCATCACGTTGGGCAGAAGGTCAGGAAAGGTCCAGGATCCTGGCCGCCAGGTCGCGGGCCGGCCCCTCGTAGGCGTGGGCCAGGGTATGGAAGACGTGCTCGGCCCTGATGGCCGGCCAGTCCTCCGGCAGGTGCTCGGCGGGCAGGTGCGGGTCCTGTCGCACGAGGTGGAGCCAGTCGGTGTGGAGCAGCAGTTGGCGGGCCAGGTCGTCGGACAGCGCCGCCTGCGGGCCGGCGGTGTCCCAGCGGTCGAGGAAGGCGTGATAGCGCGCGGCGATCTGCTGAGTGTCGAAGGCGGCGTGGACGAGGTCGGCTGATTCGGTCGGCTTGAGCGCGCGGGCGGCCAGCACGGTGACGTGGTCGTCCAGGCCCAACTCCGTGACGATGGCGGTCACGTCCTTGACGCCGGGGGCGATCCACAGCCCGTTCTGCAGGAGTCCGAAGCCGGCCCAGATGAGCTGGGACCGCAGGTCGTGGCGGGTGCTTCGGCGGCTGTCGGGCATGGAGAAGGCCACCAGGGTCCAGGTGCCGTCCCAGTCGCGGTTGACGGCGCCGGTCTCCCAGACACGCTGCCTGCCGTCCTCCAGGACGTCGGCGGCGTGCGGAGTCAGCCCGAAGTAGGTCTTGCGGCCCTGGCGGTGCCGGGTCAGCAGGCCCCGCTTGGTCATGCGGGTGAGCGTCGAGCGCACCGCCTCCTCGGTCACGCCCAGGCGGGCGAAGACGTCGATGACGCTGCCGGAGTAGACGGCGACGTCACGCTCCAGCACGTAGATGCCGAGGAAGCTGAACATCAACGACTGGGGACGCGTGGCGGGATAGGTCAGCGCGTCATCTCCTTCGCCTTCACCTTCGCCGAAAGTCACGAACGAAGGGTAGACGGATCCCGCTTGTTGGGCAAAACTACGACGAGAGTCGCAATATTGCCCAACTTCTTCCTCGATGGGGTGATGGAGATGGATCTCTCGGCAAAAGTGGCCGTGGTGACAGGCGCGGGCCGTGGCCTGGGCCGCGCGTATGCCGAGGCGCTGGCCGCGGCGGGCGCCGCCGTCGTCGTCAACGACGTGGACGCCGCGACGGCGGCGCGGGTGGCCGACGCGATCAGCGCCCGCGGCGGCCGGGCCGTCGCGGCGGCCGGGGCGGTGGGTGGCGCCGAGGTCGCCGAGCATCTGGTCGACACGGCGGTGACGCGCTTCGGACGGCTGGATGTGATGATCACCAACGCGGGGGTGCTGCGCGACCGGGTGCTGTGGAAGATGTCCGACGAGGACTTCGACACCGTGGTCGGGGTGCACCTACGCGGCACGTTCACCTGCGCCAGGGCTGCGGTGGTGCGCATGCGCGAGCAGGCGACCGGCGGGCGGCTGATCCTCGTCTCCTCTCCCGCCGGACAGCGCGGCAACTTCGGCCAGACCAACTACGCCGCGGCCAAGGCGGGCATCGTGGCGATGACCCGCACCTGGGCGATGGAGCTGGCCCGCGCCGGCATCACGGTCAACGCCGTCGTGCCGGTGGCCGCCACCGAGATGACCAGGACCATCCCCGCCTTCGCGCCCGTCCTCGAAGAGGCCGAGCGCACCGGCGCCCCGCTGCCGGGCTGGCTGCGCAGGGACGAGGGCCTGGGCACGGTCGAGGACGTCGCCGGCCTGATCGTCTACCTGGTTTCCGACGCCTCCGTCAAGGTCACCGGGCAGGCCATCGGCATCGGCGGGGACAAGCTCGCGCTCTGGTCGCACCCCGCCGAGAGGGCCGTCGCCTACGCCGAGGGCGGCTGGAGCGCCGACGCCATCGCGGAGGCGTGGCACGCGAGCGTGGGCGCCGAGCCGGAGACCTACGGCATCCCCGCGCCGAAGGCGCCGGTGCCGTGAACGTCGATGATCTGGTCGCGATCGACGTCCACGCTCACGTGGAGATCGCCAGGGACGGCCACGGTTCGCTCAGCCCCGAGCTGCTCGGCGCCTCCGAGGCGTACTTCAAGAGCCAGGCCCACGGGCAGCCGACGATCGACGAGATGGCCGCCTACTACCGCGAGCGGAAGATGGCCGCGGTGGTCTTCACGGTCGACGCCGAGCACGCCACCGGCCACCGGCGCATCGCCAACGAGGAGGTCGCCGCCGGCTGCGCCGAGCACCCCGACGTGCTCATCCCCTTCTCCAGCGTGGACCCGTGGAAGGGCCGCGCGGGCGTGCGCGAGGCCCGCCGCCTGGTCGAGGAGTACGGCGTGCGCGGTTTCAAGTTCCACCCCAGCATCCAGGACTGCGCGCCCAACGACCGCATGGCCTACCCGCTCTACGAGGTGATCGAGGAGCTCGGCGCGGTCGCGCTCTTCCACACCGGCCAGACCGGCATCGGCGCCGGGGTGCCAGGCGGCGGCGGGATCAGGCTCAAGCACTCCAACCCGATGCTGGTCGACGACGTGGCCGTGGACTTCCCCCACCTGAAGATCATCCTGGCGCACCCGTCGTTCCCCTGGCAGGACGAGGCCCTGGCCGTCGCCACCCACAAGCCGACCGTGCACATCGACCTGTCCGGCTGGTCGCCGAAGTACTTTCCGCCGTCGCTGGTGCGCTACTCCAACACCCTGCTCAAGGAGAAGGTCCTGTTCGGCTCCGACTACCCGGTGATCACTCCGGACCGCTGGCTGGCGGACTTCGACCGGCTCGACATCAAGCCGGAGGTCCGTCCGAAGATCCTCAAAGACAACGCCGCCCGCCTGCTCGGCCTCACCCCCAAGGAGACTGATCGATGACGACCATCGCGAACGGCCTGGCCGAGCTGAAGGGGCTGGCGGGCCGCGACCTCGGCCACAGCGGCTGGCTGGAGATCACCCAGCACCGGGTGAACACGTTCGCCGACGCCACCGACGACCACCAGTGGATCCACACCGACGCCGAGAAGGCCGCGGACGGCCCGTTCGGCGGCACCATCGCCCACGGCTACCTCACCCTGTCGCTGCTCATCCCGCTGTTCACCGAGCTGCTCGATGTCCGCGGCGTCACGATGAGCGTCAACTACGGCCTCGACAAGGTCCGCTTCCCCGGCCCCGTCAAGGTCGGCGGCAAGATCCGCCTGGCCGCCAGGGTCGTCTCGGTCGACGACGTGCCGGGGAACGGGGTCCAGATGGCCATGGACTTCACCGTCGAGATCGACGGCTCGGCCAAGCCCGCCTGCGTCGCCCGCGCCCTCTACCGCCACTACGCCTGACCCCCGTCAGCACGCCGGAGACCCCCCACCGCCACGATCGGAACCGCCCATGTTCACCTCGTCGGCTCCCGCCTCGGCCACCTCCGTCCAGCTTCGCCGCGCCGTCACCTCCAGCTTCCTCGGCAGCGTCATCGAGTACTACGACTTCCTGCTCTACGCCACGGCCTCGGCCCTGGTGTTCGGCAAGATCTTCTTCACCGACCTCAGCCCGCTCGCCGCGACCGTGGCCAGCCTCGGCACCTTCGCCACCGGCTACCTCGCCAGACCGCTCGGTGGCATCATCTTCGGCCACTTCGGCGACCGGCTCGGCCGTAAGCGCATGCTGGTGCTGACCATGGTCCTGATGGGGGCGGCCAGCTTTCTCATCGGCCTGCTGCCGACCTACGAGCAGGTCGGCAGCCTCGCCCCCATCGCGCTCGTCGTCCTCCGCGTCGTCCAGGGCATCGCGGTCGGCGGCGAGTGGGGCGGCGCCGTCCTCATGTCCGCCGAACACGCCACAGGACGGCGCGGCCTGTGGGCCAGCTTCACCAACGCCGGGGCCCCGTTCGGCATGCTGCTGTCGACGGCGGCGCTCAACGGCAGCGCCGCCCTCATGACGGAGCAGGCGTTCCTGAGCTGGGGCTGGCGTGTCCCGTTCCTGATCAGCCTGGTCCTGCTGGCGATCGGCCTGTTCGTCCGCGCGCGGGTCGAGGAGACCCCCGTCTTCGCCACCGCCACCCGATCCCCCGTGCCCCGTTCCGCGCCGCTGATGGACGTGCTGCGCCATCACCCCAAGACGCTCCTGCTGGGCATCGGCGTGGGCCTGTCGCCGTTCGTCCTGCAGGGCACGCTCACGACCTTCCTCATCTCGTACGGCGTGCAGGCCGGCTTCGCCCGGCAGCAGGTGCTCAACGGCCTGACGCTCTCCTCCGGGATCGCGGTCGCCGGCATCCTGGGCTGGTCGGCCCTGTCGGACCGGGTGGGCCGCCGGCCGATCGTGCTGGCGGGCGCGCTGGCCGCCGCCGTGTACGCCTTCTCCATCTTCCCGCTCACCGACAGCGGCAGCGTGGGCCTGCTCACCCTCGCCCTCGTCCTCGGCCAGTCGATCATCCACCCGATGATGTACGGCCCGCTGGCCGCCCTGTACGCCGAGCTGTTCTCCACCCGCAGCCGCTACACCGGCGCCTCCCTCGGCTATCAGATCGCCGGTCTCGGCGCCGGTCTCGGCCCGCTGCTGTTCGCCCAGATCCAGGCCGCGAGCGGGGGCGGCGGCACCGGCGCCATCTCCGCGACCATCGCCGCTTGCTGCCTGCTGACCGTGCTGTGCACGCTGGCGCTGGGCGAAACCAGTCGCGCCGACCTGGGATCCGGGGCGGTCCCGAGCGCCGCCGGCCGTACACCGAGAGCCTGACAGGAGATCGTCATGCGCAACGCTGGACTGGGCGGCTGGCCCGCCCGCCGTGCCCAGATGACCCCGAGCCGCCCGGCGTTCGTCTTCCGCGACCGGACCCTCAGCTACGCCGAGATCCACGAGCGCACGACCAGACTCGCCGGCCGGCTGCGGCGGGCCGGAGTGACGGCCGGCGACCGGGTCGCCTACCTCGGCCCCAACCACGTGGCCTTCGCCGAGACCATGTTCGCCACCCACAAGCTCGGCGCCGTCTTCGTCCCGCTCAACTCCCGGCTGGCCGCCCCCGAGATCGCCTACATGCTCGCCGACTCCGGCGCGAGCGTGCTGATCCACGCACCGGAGTGCGCCGAATCGGTCCGCGCGCTAACGGACATCCCGTCGCTGACCGCCGTCGTGTCCCACGACCTGTACGACGAGTGGCTCGCCCGGGGTCCGGACACCCCGATCGACGTGCCGGTGACCCTCGACGACGTGGCGCTGATCCTCTACACCTCCGGCACCACCGGACGCCCCAAGGGCGCCATGCTCACCCACGGCAACCTGGTCTGGAACTGCTACAACCTGCTCGTCGGCGTGGATCTGCGCAGCGACGAGGTGACGCTGGTCAGCGCCCCGCTCTTCCACGTCGCCGCGCTCAACCAGACGCTGTTGCCGACGTTCCTGAAGGGTGGCTGCTCGGTCGTCATGCCTTCCTGGGACGTCGAGCGCTGCTACGACCTGATCGAGAAGCACAGGGTCACGTGGATGTTCGGCGTCACCACGATGTTCGCCGCCTTCGCCGGCTCGCCCCGCTGGCAGAGCGCCGACCTGTCGTCACTGCGGAGCCTGATGGCTGGAGGCGCGCCAGTCCCGCCCTCGCTCATCCGCACGTACCAGGACCGTGGCCTGGTGTTCTGCCAGGGTTACGGGCTCACCGAGACCGCGCCGGGCGCCACCTTCCTCGAACCAGCCCAGAGCACCCGCAAGGCCGGCTCGGCCGGCGTTCCCGTCTTCTTCGCCGACGTCCGCGTCGTCCGCCCCGACCTCACCGACACCGCTCCGGGCGAGCCGGGCGAGGTGCTGATCCAGGGCCCGAACGTCACCCCCGGATACTGGAACAACCCGCAGGCCACCCGGGCCGCCATCCACGAGGACGGCTGGTTCCGCTCCGGCGACATCGCCACCCGCGACGAGGACGGCTACCTCTACATCGTGGACAGGGCGAAGGACATGTACATCTCCGGCGGCGAGAACGTCTACCCGGCCGAGGTGGAAGGCGCGCTCGCCGAGCACCCGGCCGTGGCCGAGGCCGCCGTCGTCGGCGTGCCGGACGAGAGGTGGGGCGAGGTCGGCCATGCCTTCGTCGTCCCCCGCCCTGACACGCACGTCACCGGGGGCGAACTGCGCGACTTCCTTCTCGACCGGCTGGCCAAGTACAAGATCCCCCGCTACGTCGACCTCGTCGACGACCTCCCGCGCACCGGTTCCGGCAAGGTCCGCAAGTGGGACCTGCGCACCCGGGCCCGGCCGTGAGCTGATCATGTCGCTGGTGGAATTGTGCTGGACGAGTCGTCCAGCGGTGAGCGGCCTCCGACAACCGGCACCGAGTCCGTCAAGCCCTGGACTCGGCCGTGCAGCCGCGGAGCCGAGCGCGCGCGGAAGATCGCCAGGGTCTTCTCCAGCGTGGGGATCGCGTCCTGGTCCCCGGCGACCCTCAGCAAGTTGCCCGTCGCCATCCAGAGGCACCCCTCGGTGTGCGGGTCTGCGGCGCCCCCGACGAGCGATGGGGCGCGTTCCTTCAGCTCGCCCACGTCCGCGCCGCCGAACCGCGGCGGCACCGTCCCGCAGGCGGTCAGGGCGAGCGCCAGTTCGACGTGCGGCCGGGCGCCACGGGCCACGGCTGCCTGCAACACTTCTGCGGCTTCGGCAAAGCGCCCGTCCTGGAGCAGGGCGGTGCCGTACTCGGCCATCGCCCGCGTCTCGCGCTCGCGATCACCTTCGCGTTCGGCCTCGTCGACACACACCTGATGATCGTCGTTCCATGTGAAGCCCGGCGGGAGCGCGTCGACGAGCTGGGGATCCCCCACCCAACCGAAGTCGCCGAGTCCCGAGGTCCTGGCCCTGACCAAGAAGAACGGCGACTTCAAGGACAAGCACCCCAAGCTTCGAGCCGGTGGCACCACGCGATCCGCACCGCCACGCCGTGGTGAGTGTTTTGCGTCGACCGACCTGCCGACCGTATGCTCTGTGAACGAAAAAACAATCCGTTCATATGGAGACAATATGCCGCCGGCGTTCTCCGATGAAGAGCGGTCGCGGATCACCGAGCAGTTGCTCAACGCCGCCACCCTCCTCTTCTCCACCCAAGGGCTGCGCAAGACGTCCCTGGAGGAGCTGACGGCTCCTGCGGGCATCGCCAAGAGCTCGCTCTACGCCTTCTTCGCCTCGAAGGAAGACCTGTACTTCGAGGCGATGCTGCGGCAGAGCGAGCAGGTGCGGCGGCGGGTGATCGACGAAGGCCTCAATCTCGGCACCGACACCCGCGACGCGCTGCGGCGCTTCCTGCGCGCCACGATCGCCGAACTCGACACCAACCTGCTCTACCGGCGGCTGATGTCCCATCCCCAGGAGATGGCAGCGGTCGCAGCCAAGCTCACCCCCGAGCGTATGGCCGCCGCACAGGGCGGCCCGATGGCCGACCTGCTCACGTTCCTCGACACCCGCGTGGAAGGCGACCCCGAGGTCCTGCTCGGCGTGCTGCGCGCGGTCCTGCTGACCCCGCTGCACGCCGACCACCTGGGCGCCGAACTCTACCCTGCCGTGATGGACCGCCTGATCGACGCGGTCACAGACGGGATCACCTCATGCTGAACGGGCTGCCCTACCTGTCAGCCGGCGAAGGACCGCCCTTGGTCGTCCTGCTCTTCACTCCACAAGCGGCCAACCCCACCGGCCTGGCGCGCTGGTCCACGATGCGGATGATCCGGCCGTTCACCACGAACTTCACCGTCTACGTCGTCAACCGGCCACCCGGGCTGCCCCCGGCCACGACGATGACCGACCTCGCCGCCGTCTACGCTCAAGCGATCAGGACCACCTTCGAAGGCCCGGTGAACATCCTGGCCATCTCCACCGGCGGCTCCATCGCCCTCCAGCTCGCCGCCGACCATCCCGATCTGGTCGGCCGCCTGGTCCTTTCGGGCACGGCGTGCACTCTCGGCCCCGTCGGCAGGCGAGCCCAACGCGCCTACATCGACCGCGCACGTCAGGGCAGGCGGCCGAGCCCCGCGCTGGCTGAGATCGTCACCGAATCGAAGACAGGGCAGAAACTGCTCAAAGTCCTACTGTGGCTGTCGGACACCGGCCAGAAGGACCACACCGACGCCGTCATCGTGCTCAACGCCGAGGACGGCTTCGACCTGCGCGGCCGGCTGCCCGACATCGGGGCGGCGACGCTGCTGATCCAGGGCGACAAGGACCTCGTCTACCCCCTGGAACTGGCTCGGCAGACAGTCGACGGCATCCCCGGCGCCCAACTCGTCGTCTACCCGGGCCGCAGCCACAGCGGCACATTCACCGACAAGCGCTTCGCCGCCGACGCACTGGCCTTCCTGACAGAAGCCTGATCAACGCCGACCACTCGCAAGCCGGCCGGTCCGACTGCCGCGCTGGTCGACGGCGCGCTGATCGGCGGCGCCGCCGGGCCGAGCAGACGCGGATCAGCGTGATCGCCACCTCGTATCTGCTCGGGCGGATCACCAACGTCCACATGCCCGTGGCCACCGGCGTCAACGCCGACGGCCGCCGCGATACAGGCCGAGGTCCTCGAGGGCCGGCCCACCGAGTGACGTGAGACCTTTCACGAGCTCCCCGAGAGTCGCCTCGTGCATCGTGAAGGCCAGCCGATCGACCAACTCATCACCAGAACGCAGGGGCCCGAGCGCATCGACGAAATGCACTCCATCGAGTGTGTGGGCGGTCCACCCCGAACGGTTTGACCGGCCTCGTATTGCCCTGCAACCCGTGGAGGCTCGCTGACTTCAGCGATCACGGGGCGACTTGAGGGTTGTCGCAGCCCGCGGCGGTCCTGGCAGAGTGGGCTGCATGATCGAGATTGACGGGCCTTTCTATCGCGTCAGCGACCAGGACTTCAAGATGATGATCCCCGCATGGGAGGGGTACGCCCCCGAGACGGCTGATCAGGCCGACGCGACCATCACACTGGCGGATGGTACCCGTCGGTACGCGACCTTCATGACACTTGACGTTGTCAGTGGGATCATGGATCGCTGGCAGGAGACAGGCGAATCCCTCAACGGCCGATACTTCTACTGGACGGACCTCGTCATCATCCGCGAGCCCGGCTTCGCGTCGATGATCGCGGCCATCCGAGACATGATCGCAAGCGGAGACATCGAGCATGCATGCGGCCTGCTTCCGCCCGCTGACGAGGAGGACACGCTTTAGAAGTCGAGGCTTCACGTATTGCCGGGCATGACAGGCCGAGATTGTTCCTCGTATGTTCCGGATCTTCACGAGCCGAGGGCGTCAGCGGCAGGGGTACGGCGTCGATCTCGGCTTGGCGGTCGCCTGGCGGACGAACGAACGAGTATCCCCACGCACCTCTCCCCACCTCGTTCAGTGAACGCAAACGGATGTGTTCACGTGATGCGCCAGGGTTTGGGGGGCACGGTGGTGCGCCGACGGGGGCTCACTGGGTCCGGCGCCGGTGGTAGGCGTAGGTGACGGCGGCGAGCAGGGGTCCCCACAGCAGGAGCGGAAGGTAGCAGATGTAGAAGATCGCGGCCTCCCAGCCGCCTGCTTGGGTGGGGAAGTCCGCGGGAGTCGGCTCGCCGCGGAGGGTGACTCCGGCGAACTCGGTCACGAAGGCGGCGGTCCACAGGACCGTCAAGATCACGGCGCCGAGTGTCGCGGGAATGACGGCGGCCGGCGTCGGTACTCTGCGACCACGCAGCCCAGGGATCCAGCGAGGGAACCGCTCTCCCCACGCGGCGACCAACCCGACGGCGGTGAACGCCACCAGCTCCGACAGGATCGACAGGAAGACGATGTACGCCCGCTCGCCCAGCCCGATCCCTTCATCGAACACGGCAGGCAGCCGCCAGAGGCTGGATGGCAGCACGGTGAACGGCACGGTGTACGCGGCAAGCCGTGCCCAGCGGGGAACCCCGGCCACCGGGGCGTGGGCGGCTCTCCACACTGTACGCAGCCGCCCGCTGGTCACCGGCGACCCTGCTGTTCCAGCGATCACGGGAAGCGAGGGCGCAGCGCCGCGTGGGTGATCGGTTCTCGTCATGACGATCACGCTAGGAACGACCGGGCCGTGCCACCTCCCCCCGGCGGGGGAGTGCACCCCTCGAGACGTCGGCTAACGTCGGGCCTCGTGAAGCGCCATCTCGCCCATGCCCTGCGGGCCGGGGTCTACCAGCTACTGGGCGCCGCGCTGCTGGCTCCGGTCGCTGCGGGGCTCGGCTTGCTGATCCTGGCGGAGCTGACGCCGGGACGCCTGCTGGTGCTGTGGGCGGCGTGCCTGCCCGCCTCGGTGCTGCTCGCGATGATGCCGCTGATGCGGCGCCTGGAGGTGACCGCGCTGTCGGACCTGCTCGACGTCGAGGTGCCCGAGCGGGGCGACCGTCTCTACCTGGTGGCCCTGACCAGCCTGCACTTGTACGTCGGCGCGACGCTCAGCGCGGCCGTGCTGGCGCTGTCTCCCGGGCTGCTCCCGCGGGCATGGCGCGCGGCGCCCGGCGAGGTGGCCGAGGTGCTGCTGCTCGCCGCCGTCGTGCTGGCCGCGATGGTCGCCACCGGCTTCGGCCAACGCTGGGTCGCACGCCGGCTGCTGCGCTCCGAGCCGTCCCGCCTGATCGACGAGCTCGGCCGCCGCCAGTCACTCGCCCTGGAACTGCACGACTCCGTCGGCCACGCCCTCAGCGTCGTCCTGGTGCAGGCCATGGCGGCCGAGGCGGCGCTGCAGCGCGCCGCCCCCGCGCTCGCCGCGCAGTCGCTCGGGCACCTGACGACCACCGCTCGCGACGCTCAGCAGGAGCTCGACGTGCTGCTCAGCGTGCTCGACGACGGCGCGGCGGGAGAGACGCCCACCCTGGAGGCGCTCGGCACGCTCACCCGCGGTCTCGACGTCCGGGTCAGTGTCGACCACCTCGGCAAGGTCCCGCCCGCAACGTCGCGGGCCGCCTTCGCGATCGCCAGGGAGGCGCTCACCAACGCCCTGCGCCACGGGCACGGCCCGGTCACGCTCGGCGTCGCCGTCGGCGCCGATCTGACCCTGACCATGAACAACGCAACCCTGGGCGGGCCCGGGGAGCCGGGGCGCGGCCTGACCGGCATGCGCATGCGGGCCCGGCTCGCAGGCGGGACGTGCACCTGGGAGGAGGTGGGCGGAACGTGGCGCGTCCGGGCGAACCTGCCGCTGTGATCCGGACCGCTGTGATCCGGGTCGTCCTGGCCGACGACGAGAAGCTGATCCGCTCGGGTTGGGCGACCATGCTCTCCCTCCACGACGACATCGAGGTGATCGCCGAGGCCGCCGACGGCCGTGCGGCGGTCGAAGCCGGCACCGGCGCGGACGTCGTGCTGATGGACATCCGCATGCCCGGCATGGACGGTCTGGCCGCGACCCGGGAGCTCGCCCGCCGCTCCCCGAAGACGCGCGTCATCATG
This sequence comes from Nonomuraea muscovyensis, assembly GCF_014207745.1. Taxonomy (NCBI): domain Bacteria; kingdom Bacillati; phylum Actinomycetota; class Actinomycetes; order Streptosporangiales; family Streptosporangiaceae; genus Nonomuraea; species Nonomuraea muscovyensis. Next base: position 2,143,537 of record NZ_JACHJB010000001.1, on the reverse strand, counting down.
GTCACCACGTTCGAGAGCGACCAGCTCGTCTGGGGTGCCCTGCGCGCAGGCGCCGCCGGCTACGTGCTCAAACGCTCGCCCGCCGGCGATCTGGTGGAGGCCGTCCGGCTGGTGCACGGGCGCGACGCGGTGCTCTTCCCCGACGCGCTGCGCCGCATCGCCTCGCCGCATGTCGGCACCGCCCGGCAGCGCGTGCCGGTCGAGCTGACCCCGCGCGAGCTGGACGTCCTGCGGCACATCGCACTCGGGCAGAACAACGCGGAGATCGCCTCGGCGCTGTACGTCACCAGGGAGACGGTCAAGACGCACGTCGGCAATCTCCTGGACAAGCTCGGCGCTCGCGACCGCACCCAGGCTGCCGTCCTCGCCTACGAGCTCGGCCTTGCCGGCACCGGCGTTGAAGAGCCCACGAACAGCCGCCGGCGTCGAGAATGATCCTGCGAGTCCCTCGCGTTCCCGCGGGGCACTCGTGGCGCTTACTACCCTCTCCCGCTGATCCACAGCTTTTCAGCATCGCTCCCGTTCTGCCGGGCGCGCGAAGGGCTTACCGCTTTCCGGCCGAGATGATCATGTGGGTGCCGAAGAACCTCTTCTTCCACGATATGGAGCTGAAGCCGACCCGGCGGAGGATCGCGGAGACCTCCTGCGGAGTCATGAAGCCGAGCGTCGATTCCTGCAGATACGCATACGACTGCCGATCGCGTGCGACCACCTGGCCGAGAAGGGGAATCACGATCCGCACCCCCAGCTCCACCGGGTAGCGGAGCGGCCCTCGCGGCGGGCACGTCTCCAGAATGACGACCCGGCCTCCGGGTTTGAGCACGCGGTACTGCTCTTCGAGCACGCGCTCGACATTCTCCACGTTCCGCAGGAGATAGCCGTGCGTGACCGCGTCGAAGGAAGCGTCGCCGAAAGGCAGGTCATTGGCGTCCGCCTGCTGCCACGTGATGGCGGAGGCCCCCGGCTTGCCGGCCGCCGCCGCCAGCATCCGCTCCGAGAAATCGACGGCGTGGACGGCCGAGTTCGGATATCTCTCGAGTGCGGCAAGAGCGATGACGCCGGTTCCGGTGGCGATGTCGAGCATGCTCCCACCCGGCGGGACTTTCGCGCCCGCCGCGACCTCACGACACCAGGCGGAATGCCGTCCCAGGGTCATGAGGCGATTCATCAGATCGTAGTAGTCAGTGATCCTGTCGAATGTCCGCTGGATCTCCTGGCCCTTGGACGAAGGCGTTCCCTGTGCTGGCATCTGTACGTGGCTCCTCAGTCGAACTGCCATTGTGTCGGAGGCGCCACCGGCGTTCTTCCCCCGTCAGGGGGATCTCTAGCCAGGTGGAATCAGGCACCAAGCGGGCAGCTGCCGCTCCCCGCGTGGTGCGCGAACCCAGATCTTGATCGACTCTGGTCGTAGCAGAAGAGCCGAGTCCTTCGCGGGCGAACATGAGCGTCGCCTCAGCCATCCCGCCACCGGCGACGAGCGGTGCATGCTCCTCAACGTTCTCGGCTCGCACCGTGCGACGCTGGGGTTGAAGTGCGCGGGCCTGGAGGGCGGGCTGGCCCGGCTGTCGGTGGAGCCCGCCACGCTCTCGCTGCTCGGTCTGATCCGTCACCTGGCCGACGTGGATCGCCGCCGGTTCCGGCGGGTGATGGCGGGGTACGACGTGCCTGCCCGCTTCTCCTCTCCCCAGCACCCCGACGAGGACTCCGACGGCGCCGCGGCGGATCTCGATCTCATGGGGCAGGACGGCGCGCGTTCCGCCCCGCCGTCGATGTGCCGAAGAGCATGTGACGAGCATGAACTCGGCCGTTTCGCCTCTCAGAAGAGGGCCAAGGTTTTGAGAAATCGCAGTTCAGATGGGGTGGGGAGTGGTAGGGCACCCGGGGCTCGATCCCGGAACCTACGGATCAGGAGTTTTCTGTCCTTCGCGGCGCGCTGACCTGGCGCTTCGGGTGCTGTCGCATCCTCCCCGAGACTGGCCGTTCCGCGCAGACTCCGGATCTTGGAATGCAGCTCTTCCACCCGGCGGCGCTGGTAGACACCCCGGTACCTGAGCGCGCAACCGCCCAGGAGACCGGGCACCGATGACTTTCGGGCGGCAGCGTCGTCTACAGCATTAGCGACAGGCCACAGACGCGGCGGCCACGCGAGCGCTGCGGCCCGGGACACGCACGTTCCCCCAGCAAGCACGGTCCCCAGACGACCTGAGACCACGGAGTTCTGATCATGCGGAAGCTGATAGCGACGGTGTTCAACTACTCCCTCGACGGCCTTCTCGCCGACGAAGGCACCGAGTATTGGAAGTTCTGCTTCGACCTGCCCGAAAACCGTGAGCCCGACGACCCGGCGCACCTCGACTTTCTCCAGAGCGCGTATGCGCACCTCATGGGCCGCACCGCCTACGAGAGCATCGCCGGGGCCATGACAACGTCCACCGACCACCCGTTCGCCGACATCCTGAACGCCGGGCGCAAGGTCGTCTTCTCCCGGACCCTGAAGACGGCCGACTGGGCCAACACCACTATCGCCGCTGGTGACACGACAGACGAGATCGACAAGCTCAGGCTGGGCGGCGACGGCCACATCGTAGTCTGGGGCGGCGTCAGCCTCTGGCGGTCGCTCATGCGGCTCGACCTGATCGACGAGCTCCAGCTCAGCATGTTCCCCTACGTTGCAGGCGAGGGCACCCGGCTGTTCGACGGCGTCCCCAAGTCCCACCAGCTCGACCTGATCTCCAGCACCGCCTCCAGCAACGGGATCGTATATCTGCAGTACCGGCGACACCGCTGACCCAGCGGCCGACATGCACAACGAGCGGCAGTCACGCGAGCACCGCTACCTGTCCGAAGAGTCCACGACCCAACTCAAACCAACCAGCGACACCGGCGGCATCGCCACGATCGACAGCGACAAGTAGACACCGAGACTCAACCTCAAAGCCCACTCCACGGGGCATTGCCCACGTTTCAGGTGAGCCAGGGTGAGGAACGAACCCTGGATCGTCGATCGGCCCCCAAGCACGTACGGCGTCCAGCCATGCAGTGGCGATCGTAGGGCTTCATCCGTGCGGCGGCGCGGCAACCCCGGTCGGGGCGTTCGATTGGTATGGCGGGGCTGGCACGCGGCGCCCGGCCCGGTGTCCCGCCGCTGTCCGGGACCGGCCCCCAGGCCGCACGCCCGGACGGCGGGCGGAGGGCCGGGAGTGCGGTGGCGCGCCGCGCCGCCGCCTTGATACGAACAGAGCAATTCGGCAACGCACCACTGTCGCCGGGAGTCGATCAGTCGAGCAGTTCTGGACGGCGGCTGGTGAGGGCTCTGCGGGCTGTCACGAATCGTTCGTGGAACTCTTCGGCAAGTGCTTCGCGGCGGTATCGCTGGCGTAGTACGCGGTCCAGGTCCGCGGCGCGGTTGACGAGGTCGGTGAGGGATCGGCGGTCGATGTCGAAGGCGGCCATGCCGTTCTCGACTGCGGTGTCGAGGTCGCCGCGTCGGGCGTGGACGATGCCGAGGTCTATGTGGGCCTCGGCGACTCGCATGGGCGCGTTGGACGTGCCGTCAGGTCGGGTGTGCATCTGGATCGTCTCGCTGGCATGTTCTTCGGCGCGGTCGTCGTCGGCGAGCCAGGTGTAGCAGGTGGCGGCGTAGAAGACCCACTTGGCGTGGTCGAACACGAAGTGGTGATCCGGGTTGTCGGGTATGGGCAGGCGGCCGAGGGCTTCGGCGCCGCGTGTCAGTGCACGATCTGCCTCGCGGCGGTCGCCGATGCGGGCCAGGCCGCGAGCTTCCTGCAAGGTGAGCTGGACCATGGCGCTGGTCTGGCCGGCGACGGCCTGGCCCATGCGGGCGGCGGTGACGACGTCTTCATATCGCCCCTCGACGAGGGCGAACCAGGCTGACATCTCGTGCGACCATCCCATGAGTTCGCCGTGCCCGACCTGGCGGCCCATCTCGAAGGCGGCTCGGCGGGCGGTCTCAGCTTCCTCGCGCTCGCCCAGGTCGTAGTGCACGCAGCCGAGCAGGGCGGTGAGCCACCCTGTGATGACCAGCAGCTCACGGTGTTGGTCGAGGGTGAGGCGCCCGGCAAGCAGCCGGTTGACCTGCGCGAGGCGCTTCTGCGTGCGGTCGCGCAGCGTGGCGGCCGGCACCACCGGATAGGCGCGGCAGAGGAGATCGACGGCCTCGGCGAGTGCTTCCAGGGTTCCGGTTCCAACATCGGAGGCCTGGAGCTGCTGGGCGAGTTCCATGGTTCCGTACAGCTCGGCTTCGGCCCGCAGTGCGTCCATCGGGGGGATGGCCGACGCCTCAATCAGTCGGCTGCCCGTCTGCCTGGTCTGTGAGAACCCCAACGCCTCCGGCTGCAATCCCGTCAGCTGGGTGAGCGCCAGCCGGTACGGCGAGCGGGGCCAGCGGACTTCCCCGGCCTCCCAGCGTCGAATGCGCTCCTCGTCACACGTCAGGCGCTCCGCAATACCGATTTGTGTGCTGTTGACTCGGTCAGCCATTTCCGCACGGGTGAGCCGATTCTCGTTGCGCCAGGCACGAAGTCGAACGTTAAGGATGTTCTCGGGCATCTACGGGCCTTCCTCCCGGCTGGGGGCTCAAGAGGGGGAGTAGAGGGGGCCGTGCGGGGGTCCTGCGCATCTCCTTTGACGGTGGACTTGCCCTCAACCAACAAGGTACGTGAAGCGGCCTCTCGACACAGGGAACGCCGGATGGAACGAGGCGATGGCGACGGTGACCCGGCCAGACGAGAACGGCGAGACCACGCCCTGCCCCGCACACCGGGGACGCGGAATCAAGCTGCGCGACTCGTGCCGCGCACTCCTCATCGGCAACAGCGATGGAGACGAGTGACCAAGGGGGGAGCGGCGCAGTGTCTCGACTGCCTCGGAAACGGCCGGGCCGAAGGGAGCGGGAAATGAACTCGATCATGGTTGCGGCCATGGCCGGCATCGATCACATCGTGGAGCAGATCACCGCACGCACGCCCTCCATCCAGGAGGCCAAGCAGCTCGGCATGCCCAAGAACACGCCGCTTCTGGCCGTCTTCGGAGCGGTCCGTGACGCCTCGGGACGCCCTCTGGCCGTGGTTGAGGTGCTGCTGCCGGCCGACCGTCACCAGTTGGAAGACGCCTACCCGGTTTCGTAGGGCACCACGACGATCTGATAGGGATCGTCGTAGATCACTCTGCCGGGGTCGGCCATCTCGACGCGCACGCACTCCACACGATGGGTGGCGAGGATCTCCAGGTAGCCGGACAGCCGTTCGACGAGATGGCCGCCTGATGGCTTGAACCAGGCTGTTGCCCCAGGGTTCAGCGCACGGTCGTAGACCTGGGGGTCCACATTGGTGGGATCGATCAGGTTCGCGTGGAACCAGGCGTGGCGCTCGACCCTGAACCGTTCCTCCTCCGGCGAGAGCCGTCCATGCTTCGCGAGGACGTTGACGAGGCCGAACACTCCCGGATGGACGCCTCGCGCGTTCGGCGTGGGGCTTTGGAACCTGATGTACAACGGGTGGCTCCTCCTTGATCGCGGTGGTCTGTGTCTGCCGGCGTCGATGCCGCGCGGGAGATCTCGCTTGCCTGGGCTCATGCGGTAGGCAACACTGCAGCGTGCACTCCGAAGAGCGAGCCAAACAGGTTGAAGACGAGTTGTTGGGCCGTATCTACACGGCATTGCGTGACGGCGGCCTCGACGCCGAACCCGTCCTCGAACTGGCGTCCTTGCTGGAGGAATGGGGCGAAAGCACTCCGGCAACGCAGGAGATCCTCGAACGCCCCGCTGCCCATCTGACCGCGGCTGACCTGACCCGCCTGGGCGAGAGCCTTCTCCGCGACGCCAACTTCGAGCCGAGCTTCGCCCTCGAACCCCGTCTGTGGGCGACGCTGGAGCATGCGCTAGAGGTCGTGAAGCGCGACGTTCGCGCCGGAGGGATCACCAGTACGCTTCGCTTGGTCACCCACGACTGGGACAGCAGGGGTCGCGCCTGGGTGGAGTTCCAGGGTGGTTATCACGGCAACGGCATCGACGCCATCGCGGGCTGTAGCGCTCAAGGTGCGCTCGGGGAAGTCGCCGATGCTGTCCAAGAAACGTTCATGGGAATGATCTTGAAAGTCTGGCCTGTCTGCGCCACGCACGGTCGTGGCCTGCACGCCGGATACGAACATCGGATGGCCGTTTGGCGGTGCACCGGCGATGGGACGCATACCGTCGCGCCAGTCGGTGAACTGCCTTGATCGCGCCAGCGCATGCATGGGGATGGGCGCCGAAGTACGGGCAGACGACCATTACCCGATGAGCCGGTGCTGAGGAACGAAGCACCGGATCGTCGATCGCCCCCGACCAATAACGAAGGCCAGCGCCCACGTGGACCGTAGGGCTGTACTCGCGCGGCGGCGTGGCGCTGGGGTCGGCGAGTTCGCTCGGTGCGGCTGGGATGGCGGTCGGCGTGGCGGCCCGTGCTGCTGCCGCCCGGTACCGGCCCCAGGCCGCATGCCCGGGCGGCGGGCAAGCGACGGGCCGCTGTACGGCGGCGCGGCGCGCCGCCGCTTGATCCTTAAGAGAGCAATTCGGCAAGTCGCTCAGACACTATGAGCCCGAAGTGCCAAACAGGTGAGCGTTGACAGCTCGGGCGGTGTCGGCGAGGTCCGGCAACGTGATGACGGTGACGCCTTCCTGGACCGACACCATCGCCGTCCGCATGCTCGACGGCCAAGCCCTCAAGGGCTAGACCGACCGCACCGACCACCTCGCCCACGGCTTCGGCGCCACCTCATGCCGCGTCACCGTCGCCAGAGCCGGTCAGCTCACGCTCACCTTCCCCTGACGCGACCCCTGGCCACCCCCTTGCCAGCGCTCCCGATCCCAGAGGCACCCACTGTGGGGCCGGTCGAGATCGGCAAGCAGGAGAACGGGCGGCCGTGGCTGCTCAAGGTGCACGGTACTCACGTCCTGGTCGCGGGCGCCACCGGGGCCGGCAAGGGCTCGATCGTCTGGTCCATGATCCGCGCCCTCCTCCGCCGTTCGCGCGGGCCTGGTCGCTATACCCACATCACGGAAACGCTCGCCGCGGAGGCGGCGGCGCGCATGGGTCGTGCGCTCTGGGAGACCTGATTGCAACCCATTTTGCAACCCTGGGCGGATTTCCCGATCATCAAGAGGGGAGTCCGCCCAGTTCAGTGAGGTAGGGCGCCCGGGGCTCGAACCCGGAACCTACGGATTAAAAGTGGGCCGGAAGTGGTCCACGAGCGTCCATCGCTGTCACACGTCCCTGCTCAGTGTCCTCCTCGGCTTGATCGCCTTCCGTGGACGTACACCAATGTCCAGTGCCGTTGTTAGCACCGTTGTTAGCAAGATCTGATGAGCGAGCAGCCGCCTGGTGCGACACCCTCGTGGGCCGCCGGAACTGCCGACCTTCCGCTTTTTAGGCGGAGCAATCACCCTGCTCGGGTGATGGAGGCCGTGGTAAGGCGCATGTGGATGGTGGCGCGGATGCGTCGGCGTGTGGGGACGTTGCTGTCAGCGCTGCTGTCACCTCAACCGTGGTCACCCGGTGGCAAGGCCCGACGCAGGAGGGCCTTGCCGGCGATCGCCCCAGCCCGTACGACGGGTACCGAAGTCCGCGATCGTCGCGGCCTCGGCCGCCGAGCCACCTTCTGATTCGTAGGGAAGGGCAGCCTCCTGGTCGAGGCACCTTTGGTCGAATCAGGCGGTTGAGAGTAACTGGAGTCGGACGGCGTAGTGAGGCTGCGTTGCTGTACTTCCGTGCTGTACAGCAGCAGAACCGCACCCGGTGGCGAAGCTACCAATCACATCAACACCGCCGCGCTGGACCGATCCAGAGTGTATGCATGACCTCGTGATCTGGTTACGACGACACCCCCACACCGCCGCCGCGCTTGCACTGGTCGGCCTCCTCCTCACCGCCTGCGGCGGGAGTACGACAGAGAAGGACGCCGCTGCCATCATCGGCGACCTCGGCGCCAACGGTGTGCCCGCCAAGCTCGGCACCGTCTACGACGAGAACACCGATCCGAACAAGTTGCTTGGCCGCCCCAACGGCTACCTCAGCAAGGCTGAGTTCACCGATAGCAGGGTCAAGGCCGATAAGGCGGGCAGCGTGGAGGTGTTCGAGGACGCCAGCAGCGCCAAGGCCCGCGTCGAGTACATACAGGGGCTCGGGAAGACTCCGATGCTGGCTGAGTACACGTACGTTAAGGGGAACGTTGTGGTACGCGTGGATAAGGACATGGCTCCCTCCGACGCCAAGGCGTATGAGGACGCGCTCAATAGGACCGTCGAATAGCTCCAGATGCACCGAAACGGCCCCGCCTCAAAGAGGACGGGGCCGGAGCCGCTGGGCCGAGCGAAGCTCCACGGGCCGCGGGAGTTCCGAGCGGGCAAGCTTTCCACGTAGGGGATGTTCCCGCTGGTGGATCTTAGAAGATTCGAGCTCCTGACTTCCTGCTTGCAAACGGGAGCGAGGGACGAGATAGAAATCTCTTCCCTCGGCTCACGAAGCAGATAGAAGTCGATGACGGTGATCACATCGTAAGGCAGTGTTGCCGTATCCCTCTGCTTTACGCAGCGCCCCGACCAGCGGGCCAACCTCGTCATCCGGTGGCAAGGAGGCCCGTACCGGAGGACGGCCAGTCCCAAGGAGTACAAGCCCGCCGCTGCATGACAATCGTTTCCAGGCGGACCGTTTCTACTGCGCAGGTGTCAAACACCGCACTCAACAAGATCCAAAGGCAACTGCCGGAGAGCGCCTACGCGAAAGGACACTGCAGTTACTCGACCGTTGGTCTCTCGGCGGCAAGTGGCGTTGACTGAGGATGCGGCGGCATAAACGTGGGCCAGCTGGCGCAGGAGGCTCACCAGCACATGACCGGATGCCTGAATGCGGTTTCCGTAAAGATACCTGCGCACGAAGACCATGTCGCTCCCACGGACCCGAGGACCAAGAATACATTCATCGCAGCGACGGGACGCGGTCGATCCCAAAATTCCGGATCGCTACGGGACGGACCATCAGCATTAGGAAACAGCGACTTTGTCTCGCACCTTAAGTCAATATAAGGTCGAGCCATAATGGTGGGCTGAATAACGAGCAGACCAAGGCTCACCGGCCAGCCGTTGGACCACCAGAAGAGAACAGTAGCGATGACTCTGACGACGTTTATAGCGGACAGACTGAGGGCAGCACCGGGACATGGATGTCACGGCGCTACTCATCGCCATCGTCGGAATTTTGGGCACTCTGGCATCAGCTCTACTGACACAACGCAATGCAACCCGCTTGAAGATGCTCGAAATACAGAGTGCAGAACGCCAGCGAGTTGCGAATTACGAAATTGCCGCAGAACAGGAAGCCGAGAAGCTTCGCAGGTCATGCTTCGTAGCGGTCAACTATGCTCTACGAAACTACTACAGTACGTTACAAAACCATCGACGAACGCTCGCCTCTAGATCACCAAGAGAAGGAGAATTGGCGCGACTGGAGGAAATTCGTGAGGCATCTCGAGCAGCTCTCGCTGAAGCTCAGATGGTAGCTCCCGAAGATATATTGAGCATTGCAAGAGACTCTGCGTCGCTGCTCTTTGACGCCTATCAAACACTGGCTTGCGTCGATAGAGATATCAAGAAAGACGCACACTCTCGCCTAGAGAAGGCGGATCAAATCCTCAATGCCGCCTCCTTGAGCCTTTCAACACTAAGAGCATCCATGAGGAAAAATCTCGGAGTTGACTAGATCGCAAGCCTGTTCAAAGAACTATGGCACAACAAAACCAGAGTTGTTGGATCAGCTCCGTAGTTATCGCCGGTCAAGCACTCGAAGGATCACGCGATGGCCGTCTTCATTTCACGACGCCGCGCCTGTCACCAGGACAAACTCTTACACCACTCCCGTGGACGCAGCCGTCGGCAAACTTCCGCCCCGGTCGGATGGTAGATGCGGGCCGGTGGGATGCGATCGTGTAACGCGGTGTTGCTGTACGGCGCTGCTGTACCGGTTCCGCCTTGCTCAGGTTCCTTGTGTCACCATGCCGGGGTGCGAACCATGGAAGAGTTCCGTCCAGGTGGCTTCGTAACACCGCACCTGTGATCACCACATGCGCGAGCCTGTGGCATCCGACAGTCCGGCACCGCTGGATGCGAGTCCAGGCCCGCTATTGGTGGAGCTCGCCCTCAAGTGCCTGTAGCCGGAGGCGGCAGAGGTCGAAGGTTCACATCAATCCATGGAGCTGGCTGATCTTCCTGTCCAGATCCCGGAGGATGCTGGACAGCACATCGGCGGCACCCCTTAACGATGACGCCGCACGCGAGACATCCGTCACGGAGAGCACATCGGCGGCATATGAGAGCGACGAAGCCGCGCTCGAAAGATTCTGCATGGACAGCAGATCGGCGGCATACGCCAGACTACTGGCGGTCCGCGCGTCTGGTCCCAGTGGGTTCTCTTGCAGAACCGCGATAATCCGGCGCAGTTCCTCAAGGGAGTCCGCGGTGAGCTCGCCCGTTTGTTCGAGCTGGTCAGCGATTGCCTCAAGCCGGGTGATCGGGGCCGTAAAATACGTGCCGAGAAGATTGCCGAGCTGCTCATCGCTCATCGGAGCCAGTCGGGCGAGGGCTGGCCCGTGTTTGCCTTCGTGCTTGCGCTTCCATTCGCGCAGGGTCTCAGGCGGGTAGAGGCGTTCGCCATCCTTCTTGTCGTCGATGGCGGCGTGGTGGGCGAGGCAGACGAGGATGAGGTTGGTGAACGCGTCTCGTTGCTGCCGTTCTTCGTCAGTAGTGCATGGTCGATAGCGAGGGGCGTTCGGTTTGACGGCGTGGATGTGGGCGATTTGGGCGTTCTTCTTGAAGACGCCCGGCCGTACCTCGTAGACGACGGGGAAGGGACATCCGGGAGCGTAACAATGGCCGTTGCTAAGTGCCCAGAGCGCGGCCTGAACAGCGGCGGGAATCTCGCGTCGCGGTTGCGGAGTCACGCCACGACGATACGACGGATGATCGGCTTCACCAAGGTGGGTTGGGTGCTGCGATAGCAGCATCCAGACCTGTCGTTCGATCTGCTGCTTTCTCAGGCGAGGGCTTCTCACAGCGGGTGAGTCGTTTCTCTAGACGTTGTCGGACGGTGACTGCCGCAGGTGGTGCCGTCAACGCCTGCCGGAGAACGTGAGCGGCTTCTGCGTACTCGCCCTGCTTAACCAGCCAGATGGTGAACCGGTCAGCGACTTTCGCATCCGTGCTACCGGCGGTGACAGCCGTCCGCCATGCTGCGGCGGCTGCAGTCAGGTCACCGCTCATCTCCGCTCGGTGCCCGGCATCGGCCGCGAGGTAGGCGATACTCGCCTGGTCGGCTTGATTTTCAGCACGTTTGAGGAGTGCCGCACGCAGCGCTGGCCCCTTGACCAGGTTGAGGTTACCCATGCGGTCATGCCCGTCGGAGATAGCGACCAGTAGCGGAAGCAGGGCAGGGCGTACGACGGTCGGACTCTTGGCGAACACGTCGACCAGCATGGGTATGTGCGGGGCGGCGGCAGCGTACTCTGTCAACTCCTCCCAGACCGTCGCGTTGGTCCTGTCGTAGTTGAGGGCGTCGATATAGGCGGCGAGCGTCTCGTCTCGACGGCCGGCCTGGTAGCGGATGCTCTGGGCGAGAAGCAGACATGCCTGAGCGACCATCGGGTCGTGGGCGTTCGCGAGCCGGTTGATGATGGCGCGGAGATTGGGCTCTGAACTCCGCCACGCGCTGAGCTTGCGACGTGCCTCGGCGTCCATGCCAGTGAGTTCGGGCGAGGGCTGGTCGAGCCGTGGCAGCAGTCTGATGAGGGTGGCGGCGAGTTCGGGCATGGTCTCGAATGCCTCTGCGGGCAACCCGAGCGGATCGGTGTCGATCGTCAACACGACCTGAGGTCCGATTGAATGAGTGCGGATCCACGCCGGGCAGGAGACGAATCGGCCTCCATGTGCCGTGCTGAAGGATCGAATCGCCGGTGCCACTCGTGCCGCCACGTCCCGGGAGAGATGGCCCACGTGTCTGTCTTGGAGGTAGACGGCTGTCCTGGTGGAGTTGGGCGATCTTCCCGGTTGGGGGACGAGGACTGCGATGAGCGCACCATCTAAAGGGGTAACCGATTGAGCGGCGTGGATGGCGTCCGTATGGAAGGTCTCGCCGACGATCTGGATCTCCGTGGAGCCGGGAAGCCAGATCTGTTGGTCGGGTGTGGTCGGTAGGTGGGGTGGAGTTGAGTGCTTGAACGGGTTCTTGCGGAGTATCCACTGCAGTAGGCCCATACCGGTACATCGCGGTGAGCAATGTTTCGCTACACAGTGCAATGTCGAAAGAGGGCACTGCCACATCGATGCATGTCATCCCGAGCAGGATGGCGACACTCGCTATCGCCTCATGATGAAGAACGGTGTCGCCCAGGTCGGCAGGCCTCTTTCTAGGCGGAGAAGGCGGTGTTGCTGCAAAGGACTTCCTCATGCTCTGCGCTGTAGCGTCGCTCGGAGGCCGGCGGCCCGTCCCCCGCTGATGTCGGCAACCAGGTGGACACCGACCATCCATCCGCCTTCGGCGAGGTTCACGCCGCACCGCTTGGCGGCGATCTCGAACAAGCCGACGTCCGGCTTGCGGATACCTTCGAGCCCGGAGAGGGCGTAGGCGTCGACGGCCTCGGCCAGTTCGGTCCGCTGAATCTTGCCGAGGTGGTTGTCCACCGTTCCGTTGATGACGATGGCCACCTTCCAACCGGATGCGCGGAGCGGGGACTCGGGACGGCAGCACTCATCGAGGCCCACACCCAGGCCGCCACCAATCCGCCGCCTGCACGACCTGCGCCACGTACACGCGAGCTTGCTGCTCCTGGCCGGCGTCCCCGTACACGTCGTCGCCGCCCGCCTCGGTCACGCCGACCCGGCGATCATCCTCCGTGTCTACGCCCACGTGATCCGCTCCGCGGAGACAGCCGCGGCAGACGTCTTCGCAGCAGTCATCACGTCGGCAGGTGATGACTGACACGATTTCTGTGACACCACCGATCTACCAACGAGACTCGGAGGTAGCGTGGGATCAGGCATGTGGACAGAGATGCTGAAAGCCGTACCAAATCTGGTCGTAGCACTAATCACCCTGTCACTCGGATGGCTGGTAGGTCTTCGGCTGACAGCACGGTGGGACGAACGCAAGAAGCGCCGCGAGCTGGATCTCCTGGCGCTCGGCGCTTTCTACGAGGCATACGGGCAGTTCTGTGCGATCTGGAAATCCTGGGACGGCGCTCCGGACAGCCTCAGACAGGATGATCCTTTCCAGACAGAGATGCTAAGACGAGCGGCCGAAGCAGAGGGCAAGGTGGAATCACTTCTCGTACGACTGGCCTCCGAACGCTCCCTGTCGCAGCAGGAATGCACCCTTCTCAGCTGCTTCCGGCAGGCTTTCCAAAGCCTGCGCAAATCGATCCGGCGCAAGGTCCCCCTACAGTCCCGGATCTATGCGCCAGGCACCCTGGAGGTAGTGGCGCACCAGTGGGCCAGCTCGGAGGATCCGCCCTATCTCGCGTTCAAGGCTCTGGCCGGATACACATCGGACCTGATGTCCAGGAGCAGCCGATCGAGCAGCGCACCGATGTCTTCCTTCATCTCCTTGCGGCAGATCACAAGCAACGCTCTGGAGAGGATGTGGGTGGACGAGACGTTCCAGTTGCTCGACCTTGGACGCCGCAGTTAGAGCGCCTAACGCAATGAGGTGAGACGGCGCCAGCAGATGAGTGCACAGGCCAGGCTGAGGAAGGCTTCGTGGATGTCTGCGCGGATCTCCCACCGGATGCGTAGGCGGCGGAAGGCGTGCAGGAGTGCGAAGGTCTGCTCCACCACCCAGCGTTGTTTGCCCAGGCCGGAGCCGTGTTCGGTGCCGCGTCGGGCGATCAACGGGCGGATCTGTAGTCCGCGGACCAGACGCCGGTACTTGTCGTGGTCGTAGCCTCGATCAGCCAGCACGGCGTCGGGGCGCTGGCGTGGGCGGCCGCGCTTGCCGCGCACCTTGGGGATGGCGTGCAGCAGCGGCATGAGCTGGGTGACGTCGCCCGCGGTTGCCGCCGGTCAAGATGATGGCGAGGGGGATGCCGGTGGCGTCGGTGATCAGGTGGTGCTTGCTGCCGGCCCGTCCGCGATCGACCGGGGACGGGCCGGTCTGCGCCCCCCTTTTAGGGCTCTGATGTGGGAAGAGTCCACCACAGCGCGGGAGAAGTCGAGGGCATCGGCGGCTCGCAGCCGATCCAGGAGTACTTCGTGCAGGCGCTGCCAGACGCCGGCGGCGTTCCACTCGGCCAGGCGCCGCCAGCAGGTCATGCCGGAGCCGTAGCCCAGTTCCTGCGGCAGGTGCTCCCACGCGATTCCGGTGTGCAGCACGAACAAGATGCCCTGCAACGCCAGCCGATCATCCAGCCGCTTGCGTCCCGGGTGCCGGAACCGACGCTCACGTTTGGGTAGCAACGGCTCGATGGTCTGCCATAACTCGTCGCTGACCTCCCAGGGCTTCAGCCGCGCCATCCCCGCTCCTCTCGCCACCACTACAGCGAGAGATCAAAGCACAACAGAGATCATTCTGTTAGCCCCTATTAGCCACCAAGCGAGCAGCTGTTAGCCTCGGGCTTTCACGGGGAATTTGAGCCAGGCTGATCGTTTACATGAGAAAAGTGCCTTTGAGCTGGGAGGATGGGGCTTGTCTAAGGTCCTGTCCACACCAGATCAGAAGGCACTTTCCGAGTGAAGACTATCGCGTCCCAGCGCAAGATCGCGGTGTCCGCCGACGGTTCAGGGCTTCTCTCCCAGGCGGGCGCCCTCCTGCTGCTCCGCACGCTGCGCGTCACCGGCCTGGACCAGGCGTTATCCACCCAGCTGCAACGCTGGCGGCCGGCCCGGGCCGTACACGATCCCGGCAAGATCCTCGCCGACCTCGCCATCACCCTGGCCCTGGGCGGTGACTGCCTGGCCGACATCTGCTGCGCTCCCAGCCCGACCTGTTCGGGCACGTGGCCTCTGACCCTACCGTCTCCCGCCTGGTCGATCGGCTGGCCGCCGACCCGGCCCGGGCGTTGAAGGCGATCCGCGCCAGCCGCGCCGACGCACGTGAGCGTGCCTGGCAGCTGGCCGGCCGTCACGCGCCGGGAGCCGACGGCGAGCTGATCCCCATCGACCTCGACGCCACCATCGTCACCGCCCACTCCGACAAACAACAGGCCGCTCCCACCTGGAAGAAGACGTTCGGCTTCCACCCGATGACGGTCTTCGCCGACCACGGCCACGGCGGGTCCGGCGAGCCGCTGGCACTGCTGCTGCGGCCGGGAAACGCCGGCTCCAACACCGCCGTCGACCACATCGAGGCCACCCGGCTCGCCCTGGCCCAACTGCCCCGCCAGCGCCGCCGCCAGGTACTGATCCGCGCCGACTCCGGCGGCGGCACGCACGACTTCCTCGCCTGGCTGACCCGTCCCGGCCGGTGGATGTCGTACTCGATCGGCTTCACCCTCACCGACGACATCCAAGCCGCGATCGGGCGCCTGCCGAAGAGCGCATGGACCCCTGCCTACGACGCCGACGGCCAGGTCCGGCCCGGCGCCTGGGTGGCCGAACTCACCGGCCTGCTCGACCTCGGCTCCTGGCCCAAAGGCATGCGCGTCATCGCCCGCAAAGAACGCCCGCACCCCGGCGCGCAACTACGCTTCACCGACATCGACGGACACCGCTTCACCTGCTTCGTCACCAACACCCGCCGCGGCCAACTCGCCGACCTCGAGCTACGCCACCGCCGCCGCGCCAGATGCGAAGACCGCATCCGAGCCGCCAAGGACACCGGCCTGACCAACCTGCCCCTGCACGACTTCACCCAGAACCAGATCTGGTGCGAGATCGTCGCCCTGGCCTGCGAAGTCATGTCCTGGATGCAAATGCTCGCCCTGCACGACACCGACGCCCGCCGCTACGAACCCAAACGCCTGCGGCTACGCCTGTTCGCCGTCGCTGGACGCCTGGTGCGCGGTGGCAGACGTCTGCGCCTACGCCTCGCCGCGCGATGGCCCTGGGCCGACACACTGCTCACCGCCCTGGCCCGGCTCCAAGCCCTGCCGGCACCGACCTGACCAGCGCCAAACCGTCCCAACGAACCAGAAAGGAAACCCGCGGACCCGTGGAACCCCGCCCACCCGGCGCGACAACCGGGGCTTTCACGCTGACCACAGCGTGAAAGCAACCCTCAGCCGAACCGCCTACCCGACCAAACGAAGATCACGAAAGATCGAGGCTAGACCTTCAATCCGCTGGTGACCGCCGCCACTCAGGACAACAAGCGCTCAAAGTAGGCGCCTGACTACAACACAGTTATCTGTACGTAATTACCGCGCCACAATTCGTTCCGGTGGATCGAGTTGTGGATCATAAGCTAGTTGTCTTGGAATCTCAAGGGTTGATCTTAACCTATTCCTTGCGGAGGATCTCAAGTGCAACATCTGCATTTGTAGGGCCATACACAGTGCGAAGCGGCGATAATCGGGAGGATCCTTGCAGCAGTTCGGCCGCCATGCCACCCCCCTTCTCATGGCAGTAGCGATCCCTTTAGCTAGCATCGCCATTCCCTCTGCCTCTGCCGCCACTCCTAATCCGGACCCCACCACGAGTGAGGAGATCATCACGCTCGCGGCAGAGAACCAGCCCACCCTAAAACGACCAACGCTGGAGAGGCTGTCGAAGGAGGCGCAGAGTAAGGGAATCACGCTCAAGCAGGCTCTCGACAAATATGCAGCGGAGGTCATCGCCAAAAACTCGTCCGCTCAACGTGACATGCCTGACGGGCCCGTTCCCGACCCCACCATCGACGTCGATGGAATCCCCTTTGCTGAACTCATCGACCTCAATAACCTCGCTGCAGCGGAGAAGATCAGCTTCGAGGAATCGATCGATCGCTACGCCTGGACTCCGCGTATCAACCCTTTCGCCTCCTCGCTCCGGTCTCAATTTCCTGACGACCTTGCAGGGCTCAAGATCGCCGACGACGGTCGCGGCGCTCTCATCGCCTTCAAAGGCCAGGTCCCGGCGGAAGCTGTCAGCCTCGCCAAGCAGCTTCCCGTAGAAGTCGTGCTCGTCGGCAACAAGGGATATTCCGAAACTGAGCTCGATGAGATCGCCAAGTCGCGTTACGACGCACTTACGGCCCACTCAGAAGTGGCCCAGGCGCATGCCACAACAGACTTCGAGACCGGGGCTGTCACTCTTACAGCTGAGCTCAAGAAGGGGCTCGCCACAGACGCAGCAACGCTGCAGTCCGCCCTCCATCCGGAACCTTCGTCCAACAGCAAGATCAATGTGCGTCTTAACATTGTCAGCTCACTAGGTTTCGAGGCCATCGACGACTACCTGAGAGGTGGAGGATTCCTGGAGGAAAGCTCTCCCGGAACGATACAATGCACAGCCGCCTTCAATGCGATCTCCGATTCTGGAGAAAAGAACGCGGTAACCGCTCGGCACTGCTCAGATCCGCTCTATTTCTGGTATAGGAATCATCCGAACTACCACACCAATGGGACTACGCTAGGACGAAAGGGTAACGGCGACCCATATGATCTGGCTCGCTATGGAGGTGGCAGTCTTACATACACCCGGACCTTCTACTACGACCTCAATCTCCCTCGGTACGCTCGGGACGTCCTCAATACCCCGGAAATAAATCAGCCCATCTGCTCGTTCGGGAGAACAACCGCCGGAGCTGATCGACCCGCACAATGCGGAAAAATCACTAGGTTCTTCGCGACAGGCACTGCTGGCCCTCGCGGGATCGTAACAGACTACCTCATGCGAAAGGGTGACAGCGGAGGCCCTGGCTATTGGGGGTCGACAGCGATCGGCGTATCGAGCGGAATACTCACAGGCAGCGGCGAAACGGTCTTGGCATCGGTCAAAGGCTACTCATCCGCGGACGGTTTCGGTACCACATGGAAGGTATGGACCTGTCCTACCTGCTGAACGCCTGGAGTTGACCTGGCTTGGTGGACACCTGATCTCTGGGAACCGTGGTTCCCGGAAGAAGGAGTCTGCAGCGCCAAACAGCTATCCGCCGGAGTTTCGCCGGCAGACGGTGGGGCTCGTGCACGCGGGACGATCGCCGGAGAAACTGGCCAAGGAAGTCCAGCCGTCCGCGCAGTCGATTTGCGTCTGGGTACGCTAGGGCGATCCCGATGATGGCCTGACCAGCGCCGAGAACGATACTGCCGCGCAGTCGCAAGCAATGATGCGTCTACTGAACCGGGGGCAACTTCAGCACTCTGTCTCCTCCTGTTGTTGAAGCCGTTCAGCTCGCGGCGCTCAACAGCAGGAGGCTGCCTCGTTCTTACCTCGATGCTCAGACTTGCGAAGAAGGTCCTCAGCCCCGCCTCCTGATGGTTGGATGCGTCCATGAGACAGTTGCGCAATCGTCCCCGACCCTTCGGCACAGCCATCTTGGCTCTGCTTATCCCGCTTGCAGCCTGCTCTCCGCCGGATGGTGGCGTAGCGGCCACAGCAAGTCGAACTGACCAACCATCCCCACCCGCAACTGAGCAACCATCCGAACCCGCAGACGGTGGTGTACCGGCCACAGCAAGTCGAGGCGACCAAGCATCCGAACCCACAGAAGATGGGGTTGACCACGTACGTACGATTGGCGAGGATCCCAAGATCGTCGTCCGCACCTCAACGATTAACTTTCTCGTCGCTACAAAAGGTGAGCTGAGCTTTAACTCTGCGAAACGGTGCTTGGAGCTGATGAGGGCTGGCTCGACACCTGTTGGGCTAGTCTGGCCGAAGGGCACTACCCCAGCACGGATCAACGGCAAACGCGGTGTTACTGTCCCGGAAATCGGCAACGTTCTTCAGGGAGCTTCGGTAGAGCTGGTGGGCGGGTATGAGAAATGGGGCAAACGCGTACCGTACGGATACAGGGTAGACGGTGACATCGACTGCCTCACTCACGCTCCAAATGGCGACATATTTGTCATTGGGTCTGTGGAAAGAGCCGGCATCTAGCCTCGAAGTTTCACGATCTTAGCGTCGCGGCTGAACGGTTCAGCTGAGGTCGGAAATCGTGGACAAGTCGGGATTGCGGCCCAGCTGTCGCGCCGGAGTCGGGGGGATTCCAGGGGCCCGGATGTCCTTGCTTTGTCGTCGCGCAGCGCTTACGTACTGTAGCCAGTCTTCGGGTCGAGTGTGTTGGCGGTCGGCGTGAGGTCGGATGGCGTCCCGGGCCCGACTGAGGCACGAGTACCACACTGCCAAAGCCGTGCACCGTGATGATCTGCATTTGACCTGGTCAATGATGGGGACAGCGGGCGGGCGGCGGTGGCCGCGACCGGCCGAAGAGCCGCAGCGCGGCCAGCGACCGCCCGGCGCGCGGGACGCCGCAGGCGGCTCGCGCCTTGATGACGTGCAGAGAAGTTGCTTTCTGATCATGAGCGCGCTTGCCCGTGTGCTGCTTTATCGATCTTGCTGGTGTGGTTCTCCGGCCTCCCATACGCGGTCGAAGCTGGCCGTGTAGGCGTCGGCTGGACCGGGGGCGTCCGTGAGACGTAGGTGCATGACCGGGGCGTCGGCCGCTGCTGTGGCGTAGGCGTGGGTGTTGACTAGAAGTTCGTTGTCGGCGCGGTAGATGGAGTTGTAGAGCACGGTGCGGTGCAAGCGGATCTCGATGCCCTGGACGTTTATCAGGGGGCGGTAGAGCGTGAGGGCGTTCTTGATGCATGCGGCCATCACTGCGGGGCCGATGCCCTCGTCTGCTCCGCGGTTGGCGACTTCGGGGCTGTCGGGGTGGCCGAGGAGGATGCGGATTCGGACGCCGGCTTCGGCGCGGGTGGTGAGGAGGTTGAGGATGCCGCGGTCTTCGGCAAGAAAGAGGGCGCTGTAGGCGAGGATGTCGATCTCGGCTGTCGCGCTCTGGAAGAGGCCGGCCCACACCCTCGGCGGGACGGCCCAGCGATGCGGGTAGATGGCTTCGACTCCGGCGGTGAACGCAGCGTGTCGTTGAGCGGTTTCGGGCCATAGGTCGGCCTCGTTGGCGCGTAGGAGGTCGGCGAGGGCCCAGCGGTGGCGGGGGTAGGGGATGCGACCGTTGAGCCAGCGGGCGACGGTCTTGGGGTCGACGGTTAAGGCGGCGGCGACGTCGGTCGCGGTGAGGCGTGCTGCTGCCATGGCGTAGCGCAGGTTGTTGTTCATGGGTACCGCCTGCTGGGGTTGCGGAACGGTCGTGTACTGCGACGTTAACATCAGACGTCCCTAGACGTCCCTAACTTGTGGTGTTCCTGCCCGTGCCCTTCGGGCGAACCTCGACGCGTACACCGAACCAGGAGCGCGTCAGGGAGGACGACGATGCCGACGAGCAAGACCGTCAAGGAGCAGCAGCGTGCCTACGCCGAGCGGCTGCTGACCGCGCTGGGCAGAGAGTTGGCCGAGCGGGATGTCACGGTGGTGCTGGTGGTGGATCAGGACGGGCGGCCGGCCCTGGACGTCACCGACAGCCGGTGCAGGATGCGGCGGGTGTTCGTGCAGCTGCCGTTCTGCTGGTTCTACTGGGGGGACCAGGGCGACGAGCGGGTGTCCTTCCTGCAGATGCCGGCGGCGGTCGACCGGATCGAGCGGGCCGCCCGTGAAGGGTGGCGCGACGGTGAGCAGGGCGAGCTCAGCATCGATCTGAACAAGATGCTCGATGCCTACCGCGGTTGATCCGGCCTCCTGTGGGCGGTGGCTGACCGGCGGGCGCGTCTACACGCAGATCGCCGACCTGCTTCGGGAGCGGATCGTCGTGGGTGAGTTCCCGCCGGGGAGTGCGCTGCCGAGTGAGGCGGCGTTGGGCCGTGCCTTCGGGGTGGCGCGCAACACGGTCCGGCGGGGGCTGGCGATCCTGGAAGGCGAAGGGCTGCTGGTCACGGTTCCGTCCAAGGGGCGGGTGGTGTGCGGGGCGGGGCCTGCGGCGCCGTACCGGTATCAGGCGATCGCTGCTGAGCTGCGTGGGCAGATCGAGCGTGGGGAGTTCGCCTCGGGTGCCGCCCTGCCGAGTGAGATGGTGCTGCGGCGGCGCTTCACGGCGTCGCGGAACACGGTGCGGCAGGCTCTGGCCGTGTTGGAGAGCGAGGGCCTGGTAGTGGCTGAGCATGGCCGGGGCCGGTTCGTCCAGTCGGACGGTCAACGGCGGCCTGGCGAGTGAGACGTCCTGGGACGTCTGCCTGTGTCGACTAGATGCGGGTAGGTCCCGGATGTCTATCGTGAGGCACGTGGGAGATGTCGACTGGGCGTACGGGCTGGCCAAGGACCTGCTGGCGACGGCGTTGCCCCGGCGGTGGGCGCACACTCAGGGGGTCGCCGAGCGGGCCGAGAGCCTGGCTCCAGTCCTCGGTGCGGATACGGACACGTTGATCGCCGCCGCGTTGCTGCATGACATCGGGTACGCCCCCGACCTGGTGGACACCGGCATGCATCAGCTCGACGGTGCCCGCTATCTACGGGACGTGGCCGGGGCCGGGGATCGGCTGTGCCGGCTGGTGGCGTACCACTCGTGCGCGGAGAACGAGGCGCGTGAGCGGGAGCTGCTCGCCACCCTGGCGGCCGAGTTCGAAGCCGAGCGGCCTGACCTGGCTCGGGCGCTGACGTACTGCGACATGACCACCGGTCCGGACGGCCGGCACCTGGACGTGCGAGATCGGCTGGCGGAGATCCACGCCCGGTATGGGCGTGACCATGTGGTGAGCCGGTCGATCACGGCGGCGACGTCGTGCATTGTGTCGTCCGTCCGGGCGGTGGAGGCTGCGCTCAGCGGAACGCTGCGTACATCACCTGAGGCGCGTCGAACTGAATGAACTCATCTATCTTCGCCATGCCCAATGCCTGGAGCAGTCGGACGGAGCGTAGGTTCGCCGCCTGAGTGATGGCGACGATCCGCTCGGTGCCGGGGACGTTGGCGAAGCCCCAGTTGAGCACGGCGGTACATGCTTCACGTGCGTAGCCGTATCCCCAGTGCTCGGGTAGGAAGCTGTAGGACAGTTCGAGGTCACCTCGGTCGGTACGGCCGTAGTGGCAGAAGCCGACGACCGTCCCCTCATCGAGGGTCACCGTGAACATGCCGCGTCTCGGCTGCATCTGGCGGCGAAGTTCCAACGTCTCCGTGGACACAGGGCCACCCAGGTAGCGGCGAATCTCTGGGTCGAGCCACGTGCGTTCCATCGCGGGCAGATCATCGCGAGTGGTCGCCCGTATGTGGAGGCGTTTCGTGGTGATCCCGGTCGGGTCAAGCCAAGCTTCCAAGGTCGCTCCCGTCGCCTCGGCCAAGATCAGCCAATGTACGGAAGATCGGCCCCGGACAGGTAGTGCTCGATCCGCATGCGCATCGACGCGGCCATGGGCAGGGACAGGACCTCGTCGCGCGGCACCCATCTGACCTCGCGGGACTCCGTGCTCGGAGTGGGCGCTCCGGAGGTAGGACGGGCGGCGAGGACGATCGAGAACTCCTGCCGGACCTCGCCGTTGCTGGTGTAAAGGATCACGTGGCCGGGGTCGGTGTAGGTGCCGGACAGGCCGGTGATCTCGCAGGTGATGCCGGTCTCCTCCAGCGTCTCCCGGATGCCGGCCTGCGGGAGGGATTCGCCGAGGTCGATGGCTCCGCCGGGCACGGCCCAGTTGTCGTTGTCGGTGCGGTGGATCATGAGCAGGTCGCCGGCCTCGTTGGTGACGACGACGTTGACGGACGGGACCAGGCTGTTGGCCTTGGGCGCGTCGGGGTCGTGGTGGAAGTCGATGCGCTTGGCCATGGTTCAGGACCCTACCGGGGTGGCTCTAGCCCACACTCGTTCGAAGCTGTCTGCGTAGGTGGCGACCATGTCGCCTCCGGCCACCCGGCGTAGGTGCAGGACGGGGGCGTTGCCGGCGCGGGTGCCGTACACGTGGGTGTTGATCAGGTACTCGTCGTCGGCGCGGTAGATCGAGTTGTACAGGATCGTGTCGTGCAGCCTGATCTCGACGTTCTCCATGCCCGTGATCGGACGGTAGAGGACCAGGGCGCTGCGGATCTGCGCGGCCATGCCGTCGCCGACGCCCTCGTCCGCGCCTCGCTGGGCTACCTCAGCGCTGTCGGGATCGCCGAGCAGGATGCGCACCCGTACCCCCGAGCGGGCCTTCTCACCGAACAACCGCACCATCCCGGCATCGTCGGCGAGGAACAGGCCGCTGTAGACGAGCACGTCGATCTCCTCGGACGCCTCGGAGAACAGTCGTCCCCAGACGTCCCGGGTCACGGTCCAGCGGTGCGGATAGATGGCGATGACCTCGCTGTGCGAGGCGGCGGCGACGTGTTCGCGGGTGAGCGCGTCGGGCCACAGGTACGTCTCGTCCACACCCAGGTACGAAGCTGTGGCAAATCGGTGTCTTCGGTATGGCTGGCGGCCCTGGGTGATCCAGCGTTCGGCGGTCTTGGGGTCGACCTGGATCGCTTCCGCCAGCTCGGCGACGGACACGCCTTTCTGGAGCAGCGCCGCGCGTAGCCGTTCGTTGCCCATCACACCTGCCCAGTGGGACGTCCGGGGACCTGGCCATCGTAGGCCGGACGTCCTGAACATGTCCCGTCGTGTAGTGATCTCGTCCTGACTCTGCGTCGCATCCTCGGTTGCACAACGCCACAACGGCCCCCAACCGAAGGAGGAGATGCCCCAATGAACATGATCAGCTTCCTGGACGAGACGCCCTCGTGCGAGTGCGGCAACGCGCTGGCCGACGGTCGGGTGCGGTGCTCCAAGTGCCTGGCGCGTGAGCGCTGGGTCCGCAACCAGCGGGCCCGGAACCGGCGGCAGCGGCGGCGGGCCGAGTCCCGCCGCCCCCCGCGCGGTCCCCGTACCGTCGCCGCGGCGGGGGTGAGTTGGACGTGAGCTGGCTCCCCCTGATCGCCGCCGGAGTGCTCGGCGTGACGCTGCTCGTCGGTTACGTGATGGTCCTGGCCGGCATACGGCGCGAGGACAAGGCCATGACCCTGCGCCGTCAGGCGGACGGGATGTCGGCGTCGCTGGCGCGCAAGGTCACCGGCTGCCACGTGAGGAACGGCGTGCAGTGGACGTAGAGAGCTGCTCCTCGACCTTCGCCAGCCGCGCCGACAGGTCTTGTACGGCGGTGCGCAGCTCGGCGACCTCGCCGACCAAGTCTCCGTCGCCGACGGGCGGGGTGTCGGTCTCGTCTCGGACGAAGACGCCCTTGCCCTGCTGGCCGATCACCAAGCCCTCGTTGCGCAGGATGCCGACGGCCATCTTCACCACGCTCAGCGAGGCGTCGTACTGGCTGGCGAGCTGGGCGGTGGACGGCAGCGGTGTGCCGGGCGCGAGGGCGCCGCCGCGGATCTGGGCGCGGAGATCGTCGGCGATCTGCAGGTAGCCGGGCCGCCCGGTGTGTTTGACCATCGCGTCCATCTCACCACACCAAGCCAGCCACGCCAACATTGACAACTGAGCCAACTAGGTTGACTATGTTGGCTACGACGAACAGGAGGTCACACCGTATGCGCACCATCCCGATCCCGGTCGACACCGGCAAGCTCACCATCACCTGCGTCAAGGCACCCCGGCCGCGCGTCCTCAACCGGGACACCGGCGAGATCAAGACCGACAAGAACGGCAACACCGTCTACGAGGTCACCGTCTCCGTCGAGGACGAGTTCGGCCGGATCGAACTCGTCAAGATCGGCATCACCGGAGAGCCGCCCATCACCGCCGGCGACCCGGTCAACGCCGTCGGCCTGGTCGGCTACGTGTGGGAGATGTCCGGCCGGTGGGGCATCTCCTACCGCGCCTCGGCGCTGCTCCCAGCTCGGGAGGCCGCCGGTGTCTGACCTGCCGGCCTGGCTCGCAGTCCTCCCCCTTCTCGGGGTGGGGCTGTGGGCCTGGCGCCGCATCCACTACCCGTCGTTCTGGCTGCTCCTCGGCTACCCGCTCACCGCCATCTCGGTCCGCGCGTCCTGGCGGCGGGTGGCGCTCGGGTGCGGGCTGACCAAGAAGCGGCAGCGCTGGTGGTTCACCACCGTCCCCGGCCTGGTCGCCTCCACCGGCATCGTCAAGGTCAAGCGGCGCTTCCAGCGGGTCGCCGTCGACACCAAACCGCTGATGTGGCTGCCGCTGCCCACCCGGCACGGCTGGCGCGTCACCATCCACACCCTCGAAGGGCAGACGCCCGGCGACTACGCCGACGCCGCCGAACGTCTCGCCCACTCCTGGGGCGTCCACGCGATCCGCGTCTCCTCACCCGGTCCCGGGCGGGTCGTCCTGGCCGCGACCATGCGCGACCCGCTGGTCACCGTCGACCAGCTCCCGCCCTCGACCGACCTGCTCAAGGTCACCGTCGGACGGTTGGAGACCGGCAAGCCCTGGGTGATCGACTTCCGAACCGTGCCGCACTGGCTCAACGCCGGAGCAACACAGTCCGGCAAGTCCAATCTCGCCAACGCCCTCATCGTCGGCCTCGCGCCCCAGCCTGTGGCCTTGGTGGGGATCGACTTGAAGGGCGGAGTGGAGTTCACCCCGTACGCGCCTCGTCTGTCCGCGTTGGCCACCTGCCGCGACGAAGCCAGCCGCCTGTTGGACGACGTGGTCGCGCTGATGCTCGACCGGATGGGCGTCTGCCGCCAAGCCGCCGCCCGCAACGTCTGGCAGCTACCGCCCGCCCTGCGCCCGGTTCCCGTCGTGGTCCTGGTCGACGAGCTCGCCGAGCTGTACCTGATGGCCGACAAGTCGGAGAAGGACGAGATCGCCAAGACCTCTACGGCGCTGCTGCGAGTCGCCCAGCTCGGCCGGGCGTTCGGCATCTACCTCTTCTGCTGCGGCCAGCGCATCGGCTCCGACCTCGGCCCCGGCGTCACCGCCCTACGCGCGCAGTGCTCAGGACGGATCTGCCACCGCGTCAACGATCCCGAGACCGCCACCATGACCCTCGGCGACCTCGACCCGGCTGCACTCGCCTCCGCCCGTGCCATCGCTGCCGAGACACCCGGCGTCGCCATCGTCGCCGGCCAGGACGGCCAGTGGTACCGGGCCCGCTCCTTCTACGTCACCGAGCAGGCCGCCGAACACGCCGCCCACACACACGCCCACCTCGCCCCCTCCTGGGGAGAGGTCACCGCCCACCTGAGTCAGCACGACTCGTCCGAACTGCTCGACGCCTGAAACCACGAAGGGAGGAACGATGCGACGCATCACCAGCTGGCTCCTCGACACCGGCCCCATCCTCGTCCTGGCCGCCATCGCCGGCGCCGGATCGTTCACCCACATCCGCGACACCGCCACCGAACATGGCCAGACCGGCTGGATGTCCTGGGCCATCGCCGTCTGCATCGACCTCACCTGCGTTATGGCCGCCCGCGAACGCCAACGCGACAAGAAGACCGGCCGCCAGCGACGCGGCCCCGTCTCCTGGCCCATCCTCGTTCTCACCGGTGGCATCGCCCTCTCGCTGGCCGCCAACCTTGAGCAAGCCGACCCGACCGTCTGGGGATGGATCACCGCAGCCACCCCGGCTGGCGCGTTCCTCATCGCCGTCTCGATGCTCGAACGCCGCGCCACCGGTACGCATCCCGAACCGTCCCCGGAGCCTGCGCCGTCGACGGAGCTCGTGCCGGCCTCAGCCAACGTCTCGGTCAGCCAGAACGCTGACGAAGACCAGCCCGCCCACCGCGACGGCCCGGCCCCGGCGCTGGTCGACTACGCCCGCCGCATCGCCGACGAACACCACACCCGGCACGGCACACCCATCACCCGCGACGCCCTCCGCACCCGCCTCGGCATCTCCAGCCAACTCGCCGCCGACCTGCTCCGCACCGTGCACACCGCCTGAACCTCAGGAAGGGAGACCCGAACATGACCTACGACCGAACCGCCATCATCACCGGCCTGCACGACCTCGCCGACTTCCTCGACGCCCACCCCGACATCCCCATCACGGGGTGCGTGCCGGTCTACCACTTCGCCGACCACGGCACCGACGCCGACCAGCGCGCCGAGATCGAGCAGATCGCCAACCTCCTCGGCTCACCCGTCCAAGCGCAGACCCCGTACGGCCACTACGTCACCACGATCAGCTTCGGCCCCATCCAGTACCGGGCCGTGGCCATCACCGCCGCCGCCCGCGCCCGCCACGACGCCGACGACAGCTACCGCGGCTGCATCCAGCCCAACCCCACACCCGCCACCTAACCCACGAACGGAGGAACCGACCATGCGTATCCGCCTCGACGGCACCCGCGCCGAACTCATCGACGCCCTCTACCGGCTCCGCCTGAACTTCACCGTCTCCGGCGTCTCACGCGCCTACCCCGACCGGACCAAGCCCCGCCACTGGCGCATCTACCTCACCACACACCCACGCGAGAAAACCTGACCACCATGGATGAGCCGCTCCCGGTGATCCGCTACCGCTGCTGCACCTGCAACGGAACCGGCCTCACCGAAGACGCCCGCTGCCTCGACTGCGACGGCACCGGCATCGACAACCACGGCGCCCCATAAGTGCAGCGCCCCCGGCCTGGCCGCACATCCGCCAAGACGAACGCCAGGTCGGGGGCCATCCCCTCACCCGAACGAGTGAAAGGAGGACTCCATCTTGCCCGCAACCCACGCCCACGCGCACCCGCACGCCACCGCCAGCATGATCGCCCGGCTCAACAGCCCCGACTACGACCGCTGGGCCGCCCAGGTCCACCGCACCGGCGGCTGCCGCCAACCCATCCACCTACGCGGCAAAGTCGACCACTACGACCGCGCCACCGGCCAACTCCTGCACCGCTACACCACCCGCAACGAACCCGACGGCGTCCTGCGCCTGCCCTGCAAGACCCGCCGCGCCTCCCGCTGCCCCGCCTGCGCCGAGACCTACCGCGCCGACACCTACCACCTCATCCGCGCAGGCCTCGCCGGTGGCAAGGGCGTCCCAGAGACGGTGACCACGCACCCGACACTGTTCGTCACCCTCACGGCCCCGTCCTTCGGCGCGGTGCACGCCCGGCGTGAGCAGAGCGGCAAGGTCCTGCCCTGCCACGCCCGCCGCGACGCCGACACCTGCCCGCACGGCCGCGTCATGTCCTGCACCACCAAACACGGCACCGATGACCCGCGCCTCGGCGAACCGCTCTGCCCCGACTGCTATGACTACACCGGCTCAGTGCTGTTCAACGCCCTTGCCCCGCTGCTGTGGAAGCGCTTCGCCGACTCTCTACGCCGCCACCTCGCCAAACTCGGCGGCCTGGCCCTCAAAGACCTCCGCCACCACCTCACCGTCTCCTTCGCCAAAGTCGCCGAATACCAGCGGCGCGGCGTCGTTCACTTCCACGCCGTCATCCGCCTCGACGGCCCCGGCGGGCCGACGGCACCGCCACCGGCCTGGGCAACGGCCGATGCTCTGACGCAGGCCGTACAGCACGCCGCCCACGTCGTCAGCGCCCCGGCCCCCGCCTACGACGAAGATCCCGCCCGCCTGTTCAAGTGGGGCGCCCAACTCGACATCCGCCCCATCACCTTGACCGGCGACCTCACCGACCAAGCCGTCGCCGGCTACATCGCCAAGTACGCCACCAAAGCCGCCGAATGCGTCGGCACCCTCGACCGCCGCATCAACCCCCTCGACAACCTCGACGCCTACAACCTCCGCGACCACGCCAAACGCCTCATCACCGAATGCCTCCGCCTGGGCGCCATCGAAGACCTGGCCGACCTCCGCCTCACCCAATGGGCCCACATGCTCGGCTTCCGCGGCCACTTCTCCACCCGCTCCCGCCACTACGGCCCCACCCTCGGCGACCTCCGAGCCGCCAGAGAAGCCCACGCCCGCAACCACGACATCACCACCGGCCGCCTACCCCTCTTCGACGAGGACACCGTCCTCGTGATCAGCGAATGGCAGTACGCAGGCAAGGGCCACTCCACCGGAGATCTGCTCCTCGTTGCCGCACTTACCGGCACGCCGGCACCGGAGCGTCGGCTATGACCCGGCTCCTCCTGACCGTCCCCGAAGCCGCCGAAGCTCTCGCCGTCTCAAGGGCGAAGCTCTATCAGCTCATGGCGTCGGGCGCACTGGCCTATGTCCAGATCGGCCGCAGCCGCCGCATCCGGGTGTCGGACCTTGAAGCCTTCATCGCCGCTCTCGCTCACCGGGAGGCCGCAGCATGACCAAGTCCCGCGCCACCACTCTGGAATCAAAGCCCAACAAGAAGCAGGACAAGAAGCCCAAGCTGCGTGACGGCATCATCAAACGCGGGAACACCTGGTACTACGTCATCCGCGTGAAAGACCCTGAAACCGGGCTGAGCAAGCCTAAATGGGTCGGGGGCTACGCCACCGAAGACGAGGCCAAAGCGGCTCGCGACGAGGCACGTGTCACCGCCCGACGAGGGGAGTACGTCGACCGGAACGCGATCACGGTGGGGGAGTACCTCGATGACTGGATCGAGGCCCACGCCATGCAGATCAAGCCGCGCACCCTCAAGGACTACCGGATGATCATCCGGCTGTACATCAAGCCGAACATCGGCCGGATGCGCTTGCAGGCCGTACGGCCTTCCACGATCACGAAGCTGTACCGAGACCTACTCGGGTCCGGAGGCAAGGACGGGAAAGGTCTCTCCGCACGGTCAGTGATCTATGTGCATGCCGTTCTTCGCAAGGCCTTTGGAGACGCGGTCGACGTGGACCAGCTCATCGCCTCCAACCCGGTCGAACGGGCGAAGCGCCCGAAGTACCAGTACGCCGAACCCGGAACTGTCTGGACGCCGGCCCAACTCCGCGCCTTCCTCGCGTTGGCGCGACCGCACCGGCTCTACGCCTTCTTCCACCTGGCCGCCTACACCGGCGCCCGTCGCGGCGAACTGCTCAACCTCCGCTGGCCGGACATCGACCTCGACGGCAGGACCGTCACCATCGCCGGCTCGGCCGGGATGGTCGACGGCGAACGCATCGAGGGCACCACCAAGAGCGGGCGGACCCGCCTCGTCACCCTCGACGAGGAGACCGTGACCGTGCTGCGCGAGCACCGCAAGAGCCAGGCTGCCGACCAACTCCTCGTCGGCGACGAGTGGCGAGGCCAGAGGGACGGCTACGTCTTCGCGAACGGCTGGGGCGCCCCCATTTACCCCGACACCGTCACCCAGCTCATCAGGGACCTCGTCAAGGCTTACAACGACCCCAAGAATGGCCCCAAACCCAAGGAGCCCTTGCCCTACGCCCGCCTTCACGACCTGCGACACATCCACGCCACGACCTTGCTGCTCGCCGGCGTCCCTGTGCACGTTGTGGCCGCCCGACTCGGCCACGCCGACCCGGCGATCACTCTGCGGGTGTACGCCCACGTGATCCGCGCGGCCGAGACTCGTGCCGCAGACGTCTTCGCGGAGGCCATCAAGTCGGCCTGTTAGCAGATCCGTTAGCAAACACCCTCGGAGGAGGATCGCTCTGGGGGTGTTTTAGCTGGTAGGGCGCCCGGGGCTCGAACCCGGAACCTACGGATTAAAAGTCCGCAGCTCTGCCAATTGAGCTAACGCCCCATGCACAGCAAGGGTACAGAGACTACCGCCTGGTACGCGACGTCGTAACGGCCCTCATCACAGTAACGGATGGGGCTTCTCGCCGGTTTCCGGCGAGAAGCCCGCGAGCTCACCGATACGCCGCGATCCCCGTGAGCGCCTCGCCCAGGACCAGCGTGTGGATCTCCTGCGTGCCCTCGTACGTGAGCACGGACTCCAGGTTGTTCATGTGGCGGATCACCGGGTACTCCAGGGTGATCCCGTTGCCGCCCAGCACCGACCGGGCCTGGCGGGCGATGTCGAGGGCCGCGCGGACGTTGGCCAGCTTGCCGAAGCTGACCTGGCGCGGCTCCAGCCGCCCCGCGTCCTTCAGCTCGCCCAGGTGGAACGCGGTCAGGGACGCCTGCGTCATCCCGACGTACATCCAGGCCAGCTTCTCCTGGGTGAGCTGGAAGGCGCCGATCGGCTTGCCGAACTGCACGCGCGTCTTGGCGTACTCCACCGCGGCCTCCAGGCACGACCGGGCGGCGCCCACGACGCCCCACAGAATGCCGAAACGGGCCTCCGTGAGGCACGACAGCGGGCCCTTCAGGCCCGTGACGCCGGGCAGGACGGCGGAGGCGGGCAGGCGGACGTCGTCGAAGTACAGCGACGAGGTGATCGACGCTCTCAGGGACAGCTTCTTGTGGATCTCAGGGGCGGAGAAACCGGGCGTGTCGGTGGGCACCACGAACCCGCGGACGCCCTCGTCGGTCTGCGCCCACACCACGGCCACGTCGGCGACGGAGCCGTTCGTGATCCACATCTTGGAGCCGTTGAGCACCCAGTCGGAGCCGTCGCGCTTGGCGTAGGTGCGCATGCCGGCCGGGTCGGAGCCGTGGTCGGGCTCGGTCAGGCCGAAGCAGCCGATCGCCTCGCCGGCCGCCATCCGGGGCAGCCACTCCTCCTTCTGCTCGTCGGAGCCGTACCGCCAGATGGGGAACATCGCGAGCGAGCCCTGCACCGACACGAACGACCGCAGGCCGGAGTCGCCGGCCTCCAGCTCGCGGCAGGCCACGCCGTAGGAGACGGCGTCGGTGCCGGCGCAGCCGTAGCCCTCCAGGTGCATGCCGAGCAGGCCGAGCGAGCCCAACTCGGGCGCGAGCTCGCGCGCAGGGAAGGTGCCCTCCTCGAACCAGTCGGCCACGTGCGGCAGGACGCGGTCGGCGACGAAGGACGCCACCGTGTCGCGGATCAACCTCTGGTCACCGCTGAGCCGGTCGTCGACGCGCAGCAGGTCGTCCATCACGTGTCCTCTCTTCGCGTAAGGGGCTACCAGGGTTCTACCAGGGGGAATCCCGATGTGCGAACGCCCTGCGCGGGGGCAGTCTTGAGGCATGGACGAAAAGAACATCAAGCAGCTCCGCAGGACCCGCGACGGCCGGATCATCGCCGGTGTCTGCTCGGGTGTCGGCAACTACCTCGGCATCGACGCCAACCTGATCCGCATCGGGCTGGCGATCGCGACGCTGTTCGGGGGGATGGGGGTCGGCGTGTACGCGATCGGCTGGCTGCTCATGCCCGACGAGGGCAGCCAGACCTCGATCGTCCAGGACCTGATCAGCAAGCAGCAGGCCAAGTCCTCCTCCACCTCCACCGACACCTGGCAGGGCACCACCGACACCTGGGACGACCGGCCGAAGCCCCAGCAGTGATCAGGTGGGCGCCGGGGCACCGGCACGGGCGGCCTCGTCACGGCGGGACTCGGTCCAGATCAAGGCCAGCACGGCGGCGCACGTCACGCCCATGACGCCGGCGAGCGCGATCACCGGCTCGGGGCCGAGTCTCTCCGCGGCCAGCCCGCCCAGCAGGATCCCGGCACCCTGTACGGCCATCAACCCCGACTGCACCAGGCCGAACGCCTGCCCCCGCCGTTCGGCGGGCACCCGCTGGACGAACGCGGCGTTCGCCGCGAGCTGGTAGGCGCCCCCGATGCCCGACAGGACCCACGCCGCCAGCACCACGGCGAGCGGCGGCCGCAGCGCGGTCACCACGAGCGGCAGGCAGCTCAGCATGGCCAGCCACCCCATCATCCGCAGCCGTCGCGCCGGCGAGACGAACCTGCCGAACACGAACGCCCCCACCACCGTCCCCAGCGGCATCGCCGCCATCAGCAACCCGGTGATCACCGGCACCGGCAACGTGCCGGTGTACAGCTGCGCGGCGTACGGCGCGGCCAGCCCCTCCGGGAGGATGTAGAACCCGCACAACCACGCGAACAGCACCAGCGTGCGCAGCTTCCGGTCGCCGAACACCAGTCGCGCGCCCGCCCTGGTCATCGTCCACATGGACGGCCTGGGCCCGTCGCAGCTCGCCGCCGGGCGCCGCCGTACACCTGTGACGAGGATCAGCGCGGAGCCGAGGAACGTCGCCGCGTCGAGCGCCAGCGCCCGGTAGGGCCCCATGGTGGCGATCATCGCTCCGCCCGCGGCGAACCCCAGCATCTGCACGGCCTGGTTGGTCATGTTCTGCAGCGCGGAGCCGACCACATACCGGTCGCCCTCCAGCACCTCGGGCAGCAACGCCGCGCGGGCCGCCGAGAACGGCGCGCTGAGCAGCACCACCAGGAACACCAGCCCGCACAGCAGCCAGAACGGCAGGCCCGGGAGCGCCATCAGGGCGACCAGCCCGGCCCGGATCAGGTCGCAGGCCAGCATCACGCCCCGGCGCGCGAACCGGTCGGCCAGGCCGGCCAGCAGCGGCCCGCCCACGATGGACGGCAGGTAGGTCAGCGCGTAGACGGCGGCGGTCGCGAGCGCCGAACCGGTGCGGTCGTAGACGAGCACCGCGAGCGCCACCTGGGCGAGCTGGTCGCCCAGCAGCGACAGGCCCTGGCCGTACCAGAGCGCACGGAACTCGCTGATGGCGATGACCTCGCCGTAGGTGGCGTGATGGTCTCCAGCACGGCGATGCCGCCCCGGCAGCCGTCGCGTCCGCATGGCCCCCATTGGACTCCGCTGTGCCTGACTGAGCGTGTTCAGTATGTCACCTAAGGTGCCTGATCACGGGCCGTGCCGCAAGCGGAAGCGGCCAACGGGCCTGAGCCGGCCGCGCGGAGGATCACCAGCCGAGTTCGTGCAGCCTCTTGTCGTCGATGCCGAAGTGGTGGCCGACCTCGTGCACGACCGTGATGCGCACCTCGTCGACCACGTCATCCTCTGTGTCGCACACTCCACAGATCGAATGACGGTAGATCTCGATCCGGTCGGGCAGAACTCCTGAGTACCAGTCGCCGCGCTCGGTTAGGGGGACACCTGTGTAGAGGCCCAGCAGGTCGGGCTCGGGCGGGTCGTCCACCACGGTGACGACGACATTGCTCATCGCCCGGGTCAGCTCGCGTGGGATCGTGTCGAGCGCCTCGGCCACGAGCTCCTCGAACCTCTCCCGCGATACGTCGATCACAGTTGCCATTCTGCCTCGCTGGTCAGGTAAGCCCGTATGAAGTTCGCCCGCAGCTTGAACGCAGTCCTCCGGTCACGAGCGTCGAAAGTGCTGGCCGTGCTTGTCGTCGCCGCCGTCGGGGCCTGGCTGGGAATCTTTCTCAGCGGCACCGTCAGGGCCCAGATCGGGCCCGTGGAGACCGGGATGTCCCTCCGTCCCGCCTGGGGCGGCGAGACCGTCGTCGACGCCAGCCCGTTGGGGACGCTGACCTTCCGCACGCACGACGCGCCGCTACGCCTGCGCATCACGCTGGAGAACATCGACCAGGAACGCGCCAAATCCCTCCTCGAGGACCCGCGACTGGCCGACCGCCTCCCCGAGATCGTCGAGCGCGACCTGCTCGACGGTGTTCGCGCGCTGGTCATCCGCTCGCTGCTGTGTGCCGGCGCAGGGGCGCTGCTGGCCGTCCTCATGGTGTACCGGCGCCCGCGCGTCGCCCTGGCGGGCCTCCTGGCCGCCGCCGTCGGGCTCGCCGCCACGGGCGCGCTGGCGGCGTTCACGTTCCGGCCCGGCTCGCTGGTGGAGCCGCGCTACTCCGGTCTGGTGGCCGCCGCGCCGTCCCTGGTCGGCAGCGCCGAGTCGATCGTGACGAAGTTCGAGTCGTACCGCTCCCAGCTCACCAAGCTCGTGTCGAACGTCTCCAAGCTGTACGACACGGTCTCGACGCTGCCCGTGTACGACGCCGACCCGCGCTCCATCCGGGTGCTCCACGTGTCGGACATCCACATCAACCCCATCGGCTGGAACGTCATCCGCTCCCTGAAGGACCAGTTCGCCGTCGACCTGATCGTCGACACCGGCGACATCTCCGACCACGGCACCAAGGCCGAGAACAAGTTCGTCGAGGAGATCGGCCGCCTCGGCGTGCCGTACGTGTTCGTGCGCGGCAACCACGACTCGATGACCACGCAGAAGGCCGTGGCCGGGCAGAAGAACGCCGTCGTGCTGGACGACCAGAGCCGCACGGTCGCGGGCCTGAAGATCTACGGCCTCGGCGACCCCCGCTTCACCCCGGACAAGTCGGTGGCGGCCGACGCGGACCCGGCCAACCTGCGGCAGTACGGCCGTGCCCGGATCCCCGGCCTGGCCGGGGCCGACCTGGTCGCCGTCCACGACGACATCATCGCCCGCGGCTTCTCCGGCGCCACCCCGCTGGTCCTCGCCGGACACGCCCACAAGCGCTCCACGGCCGTCCTGCCCACCGGCACCCGTGTCATGGTCCAGGGCTCGACGGGCGGCGCCGGCCTGCGCGCCCTCGAACACGCCGCGCCCACCCCCGTCCAGGCCTCCGTCCTCTACTTCGACCGGGAGACCAAGCGCCTGCAGGCCTGGGACGACATCACGCTGGGCGGGCTGGGGGAGCAATCGGTGTACGTCCAGCGTCACATGGAGGACGAGCCGGGACGTATGATTTCCCCTGAGCCAACGAGCGCCCCGTCGCCAACGGGAACCGTGAGTGGCACCCCGACGCCGGCCGCCGGCCCGCCACTTTGGCATCAGGGGCGATCGTCCCCTATGCTTCAGAGGTCTCCGACGGAAGGCGACAGGGAATCCTAAGCCCCCATCGTCTAGCGGCCTAGGACACCGCCCTTTCAAGGCGGCGGCACGGGTTCGAATCCCGTTGGGGGCACCGCGACGCGCTTGGCGCTACCGGAAAACGGCTGGTCGAAGACCTCCGAAAGACTGGTAAGCTAAACGAGTCGCAAGGCAAGAAAAAGCAAGGTCCTGTAGAGCAGTTTGGAGTGCTCGCCACCCTGTCAAGGTGGAGGTCGCGGGTTCAAGTCCCGTCAGGACCGCTCAAGGTCAGGTAGCTCAGTTGGTACGAGCGTCCGCCTGAAAAGCGGAAGGTCGGCGGTTCGACCCCGCCCCTGACCACCTCACATGACCAGCCAAGATGCCCCGAAGCGAAGATCGCTCCGGGGCGTTTTTGTGTCTGCTGACGGCAACGTCGACGGATGGTCGCCTACAGGGAGCGACAAGCATGAACCAGGAAGCGTCAGGCCCATGATGCACCTGACAGGGCGAGCCGAGTAGGCCGGAACCCCCTCCCAGGGGCGCCCGTTCTGGTAGCCATGCGAAAGATCGGCTCTTGGAGGGATGGCTGCAAGGCGCGCTTGACGCAAGGGGTCATCGGTTCCGCCGGCCCGACCTTCGTGGATCAGATAATCTGATTTTATGAAGGTGATGACTGCCACTGAAGCGTCTCGAAGCTTTGCGACGGTTCTTGATGAGGTCGAGCATGGGGAAACGATCGTGGTAACTCGTGGTGGGAAGCAGATCGCTGTGATCGGCCCCGCACCGACAGCGCCGGGACGTATGGTCAAGGCGTTTCTGGCAAGCAGAGCGAGGACGTTGGACGCCGATTTCGAAGCCGACGTAGCGGCGGCCCGCGAGGCGATCGACAACGAGATGAGGGGCACGTGGCCCGACGCCTGATCCTTGACACCGGTGTGCTCATTGCCGCCGAGCGAGGCAGGGCATCCGTGGACGCGGTGATAGGAGACGCCGATGATGTGGCGATCTCGGCGATCACTGTGGCCGAGTTGCTAGTCGGCGTGGAACTGGCCGATGCGGCACGACGGCCCGATCGGCAGGCCTTTGTGGATCAAGTTCTCGCGTTGATCCCTGTCGAGGAGTACACGACGGACGTCGCCAGAGTCCACGCCCGCCTTATGGCGCATGTCCGACGAGAGGGCAAGTCGCGAGGCGCGTACGATCTGCTGATCGCAGCTACGGCCGCGGCCACCGCGAGAACGGTGCTGACGATGGATGCGTCTGCTGCATTCGACGATCTCCCTGGCGTGCGCGCTCAGGTAGTTCCTCGCTGAATGCCGACGGGCAACCCTGACGGCGACGTTCATCACCGTAGCCATACGTGAGGCACCGTTGGTGGCTTCTACCGAGCGTGCCGACCCAGCTGTGAAAGCGGTTGGCTATCCGAGGGCATCGCCCAGCTTGCGCAGGGCGGTGCGCTTGTCGTCGAGGGAGGCGTGAGCGTAGATCGTCATGATCACCTCGATGTCGCTGTGGCCGACGATGTCCCGAACGACCTGGGGCGGGACGCCGAGGTTGAGCAGGAGCGTCGCGCAGGTGTGGTGGAGGTGGTGGAAGCGCATCTCGCGGAGGTCGGCGGCGTTGCGGTTTACTCCCGGGCCCTATCCGGACCTTTGATGTACATCATCCTGTACACTCATGGCATGAAGGTGATGACCATGTCCGAATCGCGGGCCAACTACGCCGCCACCCTCGACGCCGTCATCGACGACCAGGAAGAAGTCCTCATCACCCGCCCCGGCGGAGAAGGCGTCGTCTTGGTGTCGCAGCACGAATACGAATCGATGCGCGAGACGCTCTACCTGATGGCCTCTCCTGTCAACCGCAGGCGACTGTCGGAGGCGGTCGCCCGTCTGGAGGCCGGAGGCGGCGCCGTCCGCGAACTGGCCGACGAGAACACCAATTCATGAAGATCCTTTTCGACGAACTTGCCTGGGAGGACTACTGTTTCTGGCAGCGCGAAGATCGACGTATCCTCAAACGGATTAACCAGCTGATCGCCGACATAGGCCGCAACGAGAACGAAGGCATCGGCAAACCAGAGCCGCTTAAGTACGAATGGTCCGGCTACTGGTCCCGGCGCATTACCTCAGAACACCGGCTCGTCTACCGCGTCAATGACGACACCGTCATGATCGCCGCCTGTCGATACCACTACGAGAAGTAGGACCCGCCCAGTCGACAAACCCCAGCATTTCGCCCCGTTTTCGAGGGCACGTCGGGGCTTTGCGCTGCCTGCGCTACCCCTCTTGCGGGAGATGTCTGCCACTCACCGGCTGTGGCCGGCGTCGGGTGGCCTTGGCTGAGGTGACAGCAGCGCTGACAGCAACGTCTCCATGCGCCAGCACATCTGCGCCACCATCCACATGCGCCTGACCATGGCTTCGATCAGCCGAGCTGGGCGGTGTCCCGCCTGGAAAGCGGAAGGTCGGCGGTTCGACCCCGCCCCTGACCACCTCATCTGACCAGCCAAGATGTCCCGAAGCGAAGATCGCTACGGGCGTTCTTGTTGTCCTGACGACAGCGGCGGTCGCTGGTTCGTTCCGAGCAAAGCTCCGAGCACCATTCCTCTGCAGGGCTGGGAGGCATGATGGGGTAGTGGCGAAGCGCGTTCGCACGTCCGTTCTGGGTGAGTACGTAGGCGAAGTCCGTTGAGCGCACGGCATCGAAGTGCTCAGGAAGAAGGACGCACTTCAGATCGTCGAGCTCGGATCGGATCGCCTCCATCAGCTTCCGGCTCACCTTGACTGGTTCGCCTCAGGGTGATCATTCGGGTATTTCGCCATCAGATTCCAAGTCACCAGCAAGAGGCCGTAGCTGGCGTTGTGGGCTCGCTCGGCGATGGCTGAGAGTCCCATCACTGTCCCCTTGTCAGAGGCTTTCGTTTGGTGCAGTGTCCCTAGCTTGTCTACTAGCTTCTGATCTTCACGTTTGCCCTGGTCGGCGCTGATGGTGATCTATCGCGCATAGTCGAGGATCGGCGGCGGGACTCGGCATGGTCGCCACCCCCATCCGGCCTTGATCGGTGCCGTCTGGACAACTAGCCTGATCGCCGTGCTGCCGGAAGGCGGGGCCGAGGCGATCGCGTCACGCGGGAAGAGCCCCGACCACGACGAGCTGCTCGACCACGCGGCCATGGAGTTTGGGACCAACTGACGATGAGCGCAGAAGAGGATTTCAAGCAGGTCGGCGCCGAGCTGGCCGAGCTGGGTGTACGGATCTCCAGGATGATGGGGAGTCCCGCGCTCAAGGATCAGGTGGGGAAGGTGTTCGCGAGCCTGCAGCGCGACGGTGCGATGGTGTTCCGGCTGGTCAGGGATACCCCCGAGCACACGGCCGCGCTCAAGCTGCCCGGGGCGTCTCTGTTCGACCCCTCGGGGCAGGGCCGGGTGGTCAAGGACTGGGTGGTCGTGCCCCACTCCTCGGCCGAGAAGTGGACGGATCTGGCCGAGGCAGCCCTCAGCCGTCCACGCTGATCAGTGGGCCACGTCGACGGTGTGGCTGCGGGTTCCTGAGTCGGGCAGGCCACGGAGCACGGCGTCGGCGAGGTCAGCGCGGGCGATGGTGGAGCCACCGCGCACCGCGTCGTCGACCCGCGTGCGGTTGTCGCCGCGCGCTGAAAAGGGCGGTCGCAGAGCGTGTTTCGTCAGGTGCTGCGTCGGGGCCACGGCCACCGCAACGAGGTATGGCAGGACGAGGGACCGGCAGGTGCCGAGGCGCTGTCCCGATGGGGTGCCGAGCAGGACAGAAGACTCCCTGAAGCGTTCTTGGAGTACGTCCCCGTCGAGGCCTACGCCCAGGGGGGTGGGCTCAAGTACCTCCTGCTCAACCTGGAGTGGGAGTCCCGTTATCCAGAGGAGTGGACGGCCGCCGCCAGGAGTTGGGGGGGTGAAGGGTGGTGCCCTGCATGGCCTGACCATGGCCTTGCCGTATCTGCCGGCCGAGGTGGTCGATCAACTCGCGCGTCTGGTTTGCCTGGCCGTACGGCGTGAGCATCGCTGCGAGGACGTGCGATATGCCGTGCTGGCCAGGCGATCGGCGGCGCACCTCCCGAAGCCGAAGAAGAGCCAGTGGACGGCGTGGTTGAAAGATCAGGGAAAGCCTCAAGCCCGTGCTTGAACTGTCGTAGGAGTGGGGGCGGACTCACTCACGCCCATGTCGGTCGCTTGGGAGCCAGTCGGTGTGGGCGGCCTTGAGCTGGTCGCGTTCGTCAGTGTTGGCCATGATGACGTCGGCGCCGCCGTCGTAGGGGTGATAGGCGCGGCGTAGGCCCGTGTCCATGATGATGACGCCGTGGCACAGGTCGTCGGCGACCGCTCGCAGCAGGGGGTCCACGATGCCCGGGTTCCACTGCTGACGGCCGACGTGCACATGCATGGTGCAGCCGGGTTCGAGTTCGTCGTCCTCACGTACCCTGGTCCATGGACGCGAGCCGGAGTTGAGGGCGTGCGCGTCGAAAGGCGTCAGGTCGGTGAAGCCTTCGTCCATGACGTAGGTGACCGTGGTGACGTAGACCTCCTGGCCGCCGAACATCTCGGTCAGGACGGTGTTGTGGCGGTGAAGTATCGTCCGATACTCGGCCTCCGTCTCCGCGTAGCGCCTGGAGCCCGGCAAGCTGTGGAAGCGCACCCGACAATCCGGGTAGAAACGCAGCTCGTGACCGATGGGCGGGCAGTCCGGCCAGTGGGATCGCCACAGGGTGGACAGTTCGGGCAAAGCCGGGTCCGGTAGTTCGTGTGCGGGCATGCGTCCCAGCGTAGGCCCGTGATGCATGCACACGATCTTGCTAACGCGGATGCCAACGACGGCCTTGGACGATCATGGACGCTCGTGGATGGACAACCCCGTCACGGTGATGTGTGAGCTGGGCTGACGGAAGGTCGCGAACACCTGTGGACGATCACGTTCTCACTCGTCATGGAGTGCTCCGGGCGTAGATGCCGGACGGTGAGATCCCTCGTCCGTCTGGAGATCATGCCTTTCAACCGTCCGCGGATCATGCTCCGCGCCAGGTGGACGGTGCCGGCCCAGGAGAGCCGTCACCGGGGGTGCCAAGCGGTCGATGCGACGAGGATATGGCCGCGAGAAGCAGGCGCCGGCGCACCGAACCGGCGAAAAGCAGTCCGGAGGCGTCTCTCTCCAGGCTGGTGTACGTCACGATGTCGAGCAGTATGAAGGGCAGAAGAGCCGCTGCGGCCGCGATGCCGGCTATGCGTTTCCACAGGGTTGGAGTGGTGGCTGTCGCCGCCGCAGACGCCCAGACGATCATCGTTCGGGGCACGCCGGAGATCTCGCCTGATCCCACAGCAGGCTTCGTCACTTCGTCCAGGGCGGGCAGTACTCCACGTGGATGTCCTGTCCACCGCCCGGATCCAGATGCGGCCAGTAGAACAGCCGGCAGACGTGATAGTGGCAGGCGCCTGAGATGTACAGCGAGGTCACGGCAGCGGACGGCCCCTCCTTCGCCACGGCGAAGAAGTGGCGGGCCGGCTCCCGGAACGCCGCAGCACTGCCGGTCAGAAACAGTGTCTCGGCGTGGACGCGCTGGTGGAACACGTCCCTGTTCTCCTGGTAGTTCAGGGCCCGGTAGTCGATCTCCTCGTCGGCGGGCAGGTCGGTGTCCGGCACGCTCGCGGTCCGCACCTCATGGGTTGGGCTCCCCGTGGTGATCCGCTCCCGCATCTGTTTCCAGCGTGACGGCGGGACCTGTAACGAGTGGTGGACCAGCACGAGGTCAAGCGGCCGGTCTGGGTACCTCTCCTCCTTGTCCCAGTCGGGATTGATCCCCGGGGCGGGCGGGCCTACGCGCATCGGCAGGTACACCAGTGACCGTGGGGATCGTGCGGCGAGCAGCCACAGCGTGCCGATTCGCCGGCCGTCCATCCGGTTCACATACATGTTGTACTGATTGCCGTCGTCGTAGAGCCCCCCATTGGTCAGGGGTTTGGCCGGGCGGATCACCCGGAACTCCTCGGCCCCCAGCCGTACCCGCTGGACGATGATCTTCACCTGCACGGTCACCATCCAACACGGCCTGGCGCGGACGGCACCAGCGGCGACCGCGGAACGTTTTTCCTCCTGCCTGACGGAGGGTTCGGCAGCGTGCGCCAGTTCAACGACACGATGCGCGCCCGCTCCACGGCATCACACCGTCCCAACTGCGTCGCCAGGCCGGACCGGCCGTGCCGGGCGCCATCAGCCTTCGCCTGCCCTATCGGCCGCCCATGGACGTGGCGGCGATGCTCGGCAGCCTGGGCGCGGAAGCCACCCTCGGCGCCGAGAAGTACGCGGAAGGAATCCACCGCCGCTCCCTCGTCCTTCCGCATGGGACCGGGGTCGTTGCCCTGAGTGAGATGCCTGGCGCCAAGTACGTGGGCTGCGAGCTGCGGCTCGACGACCTACGCGACCTGACCGCCGCCGTGAGCAGGCGCCGCCGCCTCTTGGACCTGGACGCCGGCCAGGAGGCCATCGACCGGCACCTGGGGCCGCCGGCCGCAGCCGCGCCAGCCGCCGGCCATACCGGTGGGCCGGGTCACCCACACGATCCCGCGCATCGAGGCGTTCGACCTCGACCTGGACGCCGACCACGAGCACGTGACCAAGCAGGTCCACGACCTTCCGGGCATCACCGAAGAAAGCGGCAGCACTGATCCGGATGCGAGCCGTCCGCGACCCCGACGTGCTCCTCCCGGGCATCCCCGCCGAGAAAGCCGACCAGTGGCGGCCCTGGCGCTCCTACGCGATGCAACACCTTGCCGCCGGCCGCTGAGTCGTCGCCAGGAGCGCGAGGTTCCCGCCTGGTAGCGCGCATCTGGCCGGGCGTCTGTGGACGTGGTGATCGCGACACCGACGGTGCGGCCGTCGCAGGGGTGAGGATGGAGCGCATGGACACCGTTCAACCGAAGTTCCTTCTGATCAATGAGGATGATCAGGTTCTCGGTGCCTGCCTCGATGCCGAGGGCTTCTTCGTCGAGCCCGCTGAGAGCGAGCAGCCCGTGACGATCGAGATCCTGGGATGCCTTCCCGCTCAGCGGTTGCGCGCCTATCTGGAGGGTTCCGAGCGCTGTTGCCGGCGAAACCCCGTGGGCCTCGAAGGGCTTCGGATGCTGGACGCGGCAGGAGAGCCGCTCGCGGACTTCTGGGTGAGTCGGATCGTCGACTGGCGACCCTCCAGACTCGATCCTGAGCGGGTGGACATCGTCGCTCTGTGGGGGTTCGACAGTCCGCCGGCCGGCGCGAGGCACGTCTGGGAACGTTGGCGCACAGCCCGGCCTGACCGGCCGAACCAGTGGGCCGCGTACGGTCCGCAGGACAGGCGGGAATGGTTGACCATCGTCGGCCGCAGCAGCTTCTGGCGGGCAGGACGAGTCGATCACCCGCCGGGAAGCGTCTACCACCTCGATGGAACCCATGTCACCGATGAGGCCGCCTTCTACCTTGCGATGGGCGAGGCCATCAACGGGCCGGGCGGCTACTTCGGCTGGAATCTCGACGCGCTGGACGACTGTCTGGGGGGTCGCTTCGGAGCGAGGGCGCCGTTCACGCTGATCTGGAACGAGTCCCACATCGCGCGGCGGTCCCTGACACGAACCTTGGAGCAGGTGAACGACGACGCTCAACCCTGTTTCGACATCATCCAGACGATCCTCGCGGAGCGCGACGTTGGTGTCGTGTTGATGTGACACTCCGTCTCGTGCTTCGGCGCCTGCCGGAAGACCGATGAATGCCGCCCGGTTCCCCGCACGGCATTTCCTCAGGTCTCGTGGGGGATCCGCAGACGAACCGGATCTGTGATCGCGGGGCTCCCTGGGAAGACACCGGGCGGGCGGTCGCGTCTCTACTGCTCCGTCGGAGCATCGGTAGGGTGTCGCTCCCCAGGGCGAAAGGAGCATCTTGCCGCTGTCCTCCCGGTTCTCGCGGTCAGCACCGGCGGCATGGGTGGCGGCTGTGGCCGTCGCAGCCTTCCCGACGTGGGAACTGTGGCGAGAGCGCCGCGTAGCCGAGGAACTCGTCCAGACCCATGGGGAGTCCGGCGAGGTCTACGGGTACGTGTGTCAGTTCGGCAGTGGATCGACGCTGTCGCCGCTTGCCCCGCTGCGCCGCGATCTCGAAGCCGTCGAGGAGCTCACGACGGAGTGGGGGGTTGCGGCCTTTGTGGTCCTCCTCGGTCTGGTCGCCTGCCTCGGCCGCAGGGATCCCGGGGTGACAGGCCGGCGGGTGGCAGGAGTCCTCGTCCTGATCGCGGTGGTCGAACCTCTCGCCTCGCTGTACGGCGATCGAGGGATCTGCCGTGAGGCGATCCCCCTGCTCAGCGCCGACTGGTTCAAGGGGGTGGCCGGTGGCTGGGGGATCACTCAGCTGTTCCTCCTGGCGGCCGCGGCGCTGGTGCTCGCCGCGTCGCGCGAGATGCGGTCCGTCGCCGCCGGCGAGCCGGACGGGTCACCGGCCGGGACGGTGTGGCGGCGGCCGGCGGCGGCCCTGGTCGACTACCTGATCATCGGTGTGGTCCTCGGTGCCGTCGGAGGGCCGGCATGGCCCCTGATCGGCATGAACTTCAAGATCGCCATGGGGGCCGGACTTCTGGAGCGGGCTGACACATACCTGTTCCGGGGCAGTGTGCGGCCCGCGGACCTGGCCGTCGTGATCGGCCTGTACGTGTACTGCTGGGTGCAGCACGCCGTGTGGGGGCGGACTCTCGGCAAGCGCCTGCTGGGCATTCGCGTCATCGACGCGCGGACGGGTGGACGACTGGGGGCGGGGAAGGCGGCTCTTCGCACGTTGGCCTTCCCCCTGGTCGCCCTCGTCCCCGGCGTCGGGCTGTGGTTCGTCCTGGTGGACGGGTTGTGGATGCTCCTCGATGGGGAAGGCCGGGTTCTGCACGACCGCTTGCTGGGCGCTGCGGTGGTGCGCGACCGGGTGACGGAGGCCCAGCCTCAGACGTGATCGCGCCGAACGGATCGTCCGAGCCGGACAGGATGCTCAGCGGAGCCCCCGCTGCCGACGGTGCTACCAGGTGATCTCTTCGATCAGTTCGTCGCTGCCCTGCCAGACGACCTTTTGGGGGGAGGGCGAGATCCTGGCGGGTGCCGGTGGCGGGAGGGTCATGAAGACGAGGGTGTTCTCGTCGCTCCAGTACAGGCGGTACGGATCCTCGGCCGGCCATTCGCCGGCGGTGCTGAGGACTCCGGCGAAAGAGCGGAAGGTGCCCTTCTTGTCGGCGGTCGTCCGCGCGTAGGCGATCTCGCC
The DNA here is from genome assembly GCF_014207745.1 of Nonomuraea muscovyensis. Taxonomy (NCBI): domain Bacteria; kingdom Bacillati; phylum Actinomycetota; class Actinomycetes; order Streptosporangiales; family Streptosporangiaceae; genus Nonomuraea; species Nonomuraea muscovyensis. The sequence continues at coordinate 2,098,706 of NZ_JACHJB010000001.1, read as the reverse complement.
CGCCGGCGACCCGGCGATGCTGCGAACGACCCCGTTCATCTCCTCCGAGACGGAGCCCTGGACGTCGACGGCTGCCTTCTCGTCCATCGTGAGCCGGTAGATCCTGGATCTGGCCCCGTGGGGGCCGGGTCGCGGTTGGGTGGTTCGCCGGCGGGTCACTGTGGCCGCGAGATAGCTTCCGGGGGTTCTGTCCCGGGTGAGCGCGGTGTACTCGACCAGCCTGCCATCGGGTGAGGGGAACTCCCCGAGAGTTCTGCCCGACCCTACCGCGGCGGCGCGTACCAGCCGGGGCCGGCGAGCAGGTGCCCGATGGGCCGTCCGTGGTGCCGGCGGTTCTCCGCGGGTGCGGGTTCGTGGGCGAGGACGTCGGCTGCTCAGCCCTGCGGCTTGCGCCAGATGATGCTGTAACGCAACAGGAGGTGACGGCGATACCGGGAGCCGGGCAGCATCTCGGCGGCCAACGTTCGCATCTGCGGGTACGTCACCGGCGGCGGCCACACCGTGGGCGACGGATGCTTCCAGTGGCCCTTCGCCACGCGATGGAAGGTACCGACGACGACGCCGGCCAGGTCACGCGGCAGGTCGTCGGGCATGGCGCTACGGGCCAGGCCGACGATGGCCAGGACGCCGCCGGGGCGCAGCAGGTCGCGCATGCGGGCCAACCCGGCGGCGGCGTCCATGTGGTGCAGGGTGGCCACCGAGGCGATGACGTCGAACGAGGCGGGCTCGAAGGGGTGGGTGAGGAAATCGCCGAGGACGTAGTCGACGTCGTCCGGATACTTGAGGGCTTGGTCGATGCTGGGCGCGTCGAGGTCGATGCCGGTGACGTGCGGCACGGTCCGCCGGAGCTCGCGGGCGAGCATGCCCTCGCCGCAGCCGACGTCGAGGGCGCGCTGGGCGCCGTCAGGGACCGCGCGCAGGATACGGGAGTGGTAGTGGATGTTGTGGTTCCATCGCCTGCCGTTCTCCAGTGTCATGTGATCATCCTGCCGGACACCGGGCTCATCTGGAGGCTCCGGTCAGGTCCCTGGACTCCTGCCGTACCCCGGCCCGGCCTAGGCGACTGGGCCACCACGCGCGCGCGTCCAGATCCCGTACCAGAGCCGGGACCAGCAGGGACCGCACCACCAGGGTGTCGAGCAGGACACCGAAGGCGACGATGAAGGCCACCTGCGCGAGGAAGGCCAGCGGGATCACCACCAGCGCGGCGAAGGTGGCGGCGAGTACGACGCCCGCCGAGGTGATCACCCCGCCGGTGGTGACCAGCCCGCGCAGCACGCCCTCCCGTGGCCCGTGGTGCGCGGTCTCCTCGCGCACCCTGGACATGAGGAAGATGTTGTAGTCCACCCCCAGCGCGACCAGGAAGACGAAGCCGTACAGCGGCACGGACGCGTCGCTGCCGGTGAACCCGAACACGTGCGTGAAGACCAGTGTGGAGACGCCGAGGGTGGCCAGGAAGTTCAGGGCGACGGTGACGACCAGGAGCACGGGCGTCATCAGCGAGCGCAGCAGGACGATCAGGATGAGCAGGATGATCGCCAGGACGACCGGGACGATGAGCAGGGTGTCGTCCTTCGCGGTCTCGGTCGTGTCGTAGCGCTGCGCGCTGTACCCGCCGATCATGACACCGTCCTCGGACGCGAGCGCGGCGCGCAGGCGCTTGACCGTGTCCTGGGCGGCGTCGCCGTCCGGCGCGTCGTCCAGCGTCGCCTCGACCAGCACGAGACCGTCGACGATCTTGGGGGTGTCGCCCGGTCGTCCGCTTCGGGTCACCGCCTCGGCGGTGGACACGCCCTCGACGTCGCCGGCCGTCCGCGCCACGGCCGCGGCGCGTTCGGCGGGGACGACGATGACCGCGGGTTGCCCCGAGCCGCCGGGGAAGTGCTCGCTCAGCGTCGCCTGCGCCGCCACCGAAGGGGCGTCGTTCACGAAGGTCTCGTCCAGCGGGACGCCTCGGGCGTTCAGCTGCGGCGCGAAGAGGGCGAGTCCGGCGAGAGGCAGGACGGTCGCGATCCAGAGCCGCCGGGGACGGCGGTCCACCAGGGCGGCCACGCGGCCCCAGATCCCGCGCGCCGCGGCGTCGGCCGGTCGCGGCTTCGCCGGCCACAGGGCGGCGCGGCCCAGCAGGACCAGAACGGCGGGCAGGAAGGTGAGCGCGCTGAGGGCGGCGCACGCGATGCCGATGGCGCCCACCGGGCCGAGCGCGCGGTTGTTGGTCAGGCTGCTGAGCAGCAGCGCGAGCAGGCCCAGGGCCACGGTGGCGGCACTGGCGACGATCGGCTCGAACGAGCGCCGCAGCGCGACGCGGCCGGCGGCGAAGCGGTCGCCGGTCGCGGCCAGTTCCTGCTGGAAGCGGGCGGTCAGCAGCAGCGCGTAGTCGGTGGCCGCGCCGATGACCAGGATGAACAGGATGCCCTGCACCTGTCCGTCGACCCGGACGACGCCACGGTCGGCCAGGAGGTACACCACAGCGCAGGCCAGCCCCAGCGCGAGGACCGCGCCGATGATGATGACGAGAGGCAGCAGCACGCTCCGGTACACCGCCAGCAGGATGATCAGCACGGTGACCAGCGCCACGCCGAGCAGCAGGCCGTCGATCCCGGCGAAGGCGTCGGACAGGTCGGCGCGGGTGGCCGCCGGCCCCGCGAGCTGGGCCCGCAGGCCGTCGACCGCCACCGCCGAGCCGATCCGGTCCAGAGTGTCGCCGAGCGGGCCTTCGAGGTCGGGGCTGAGCTGGACCACGCCCCGGAGCGCCCGGCCGTCGTCCGAGCCGACGGCGGGCGTGGGCGTCCCGACGACGCCCGCCGTGCCGCGCAGCGAGGCGAGCGCGCGGGTCGCCGCGGTGGTCTGCTCGGGGGTGACGTCCTTTCCGCCCGCCGTCCAGACCACGATGAGTGGCTGCGTCTCGCCCTCGCGGAACCTCTCCTGCACGTCCAGCACGCGCGTGGACTCCGCACTCTGCGGCAGGAACGCGGCCTGGTCGTTGGTGGACACCTCTGTCAGCCTGCCGGCGAACGGCCCCAGCCCTCCGCCGACGGCCAGCCAGACGAGCACCAGCAGCGCCGGAATCAGCCAGCGGTTCGGTTGCCGTGCCATCAGACCATCCTTCGAGATAACTCACTCATCAAGATACTCAATCGTTGAGTTAATGTAGCATGGCGGCATGGACGGCGATGGTGAGAGGGGCGTCGACCTCCAGTCCTTCGGGGTGCGACTGCGCCGGATGACCGCCGAGTTCAACCGCATCGCCCACGAGTTCGCCCACGAGCACGGGTTGCACACCACCGACGTCCAGGCCCTCATCAAGATCTTCGACGCTGTGTCGCCGATCACTCCCAGCCGGCTGCGGGAGGAGCTGAACCTCACGTCGGGGGCCGTCACCGCCTGCCTCGACCGGCTGGAGCGGGCCGGGCACATCCGCCGGGTTCGCGACGTGCAGGACCGGCGCGTGGTCCACCTGCACTACCTCGACCCGGCGAAGGACGTCGCGGCGGCCTTCTTCCGGCCGCTCGGCCGGAGCACGGACAACGCCCTGCGGCGGTTCAGCCCGGAGGAGTTGCGCACCGTGGCCGCCTTTCTCGACGCCATGAACGACGAACTCGACGTGCTGCGAGCCCCGCCGGGTTCTCCATGACCTTCTCTTCGAGCGCGCGGGCCGAACGGTTGCCTCTGGGAGCGTGCCGGGGGCCGATCGTGGCTGACGCGCCGGTGGGCGGCGAGCCGTCGGGCCGGCCGGCCTGCCGGCGGTGGGCCCCTCGGTCACCTCGCCGGTCTTCGTAGGGTCTACTGCTGTGACGCCACGAGGAAGGAAAGTGACGCGGTGGACGAACGCGAATGGCTGACGGGGCGTTTCGAGGAGCACCGGACCCACCTGCGGGCGGTCGCCTACCGGATGCTCGGCTCGGTCAGCGAGGCCGACGACGCCGTTCAGGAGGCCTGGTTGCGGCTCGACCGTGCCGACACCAGTGGCGTGGAGAACCTGGGCGCGTGGCTGACCACGGTGGTGGCCCGCGTGTGCCTGAACGTGCTGCGCTCGCGTGACCACCGGCGGGAGGAACCGTTCACGGTGCACATGCCCGACCCGATCATCAGCCGCGAGTCCGGGACCGACCCCGAGCACGAGGCGGTGCTCTCCGACTCGGTCGGGCTGGCGATGCTGGTGGTGCTGGAGACGCTGTCGCCGGCCGAGCGGCTCGCGTTCGTGCTGCACGACATGTTCGCCGTGCCGTTCGAGGAGATCGCCCCGATGATCGAGCGGACGCCGGCCGCGGCGCGGCAGCTCGCCAGCCGCGCCCGTCGCCGCGTGCGGGACCAGGCCCCGGTTCCCGACCCCGACCTGGCCCGCCAGCGCGGCGTGGTGGACGCGTTCTTCGCCGCCGCCCGTGACGGCGACTTCGAGGGGCTCGTCGCCGTGCTGCACCCCGATGTGGTGCTGCGGTCCGACGGCGGCGTCGGGGCCCACCACACGGTCGTCGTCACGGGCGCGCGTGAGGTGGCCGGCCAGGCGATCACGTTCGGCCGGCTTTCCCCGTTCGTCCGGCCGGCGCTGGTCAACGGCGCCGCCGGGGTCGTCGTCGTGCCGAAGGAGCGGCCGGTGTCCGTCATGGCCTTCACCGTCACCGACGGGCGGATCCTCACCATCGACGTGCTGGCCGACCCCCGACGCCTGAACCGGCTCGACGTCCCGGGCCTCGACGGCTGACCGCACCCGCCGGCCGCCCGGCGGGAGGCCGGCGTCACGGTCGGCTACACGGGCCCGCGGGTGCCGCCGGACCAGGTGCACCGGCTGTTCGAGCCGTTCACGCGCGCCGCCGGCCGGGGAAGGAGGAGCAGGCAGGGAATCGTCCCGGAGCGGAGGCCGTTGTCCCGGACACGGGCCCGCTTCCGGGCCCGTCCGGACGAGACGCGCCGTACCCGGTCCGCCAAGACGACGCTCCCTGATCGAGAGGAGCCGTCATGGCCTGGTTCGTGGTCATCGTCGCCGGTCTGTTCGAGGTCGCCATGGCCTACTCGCTCAAGCTCAGCGACGGGTTCACCCGGCCGCTGCCCAGCGTGGGTTTCGTGGCGTTCGCCCTGCTCAGCTTCGGGTTGCTCGCGTACGCGCTGAAAAGCCTGGACGTCGGTACGGCGTACGCCGTCTGGACCGGCATCGGGGCGGTGGGCACGGCGGTGCTCGGGATGGCGTTGCTGGGTGAGGAGGCGTCGCCGGTGCGGATCGTGTCGGTCGCCCTCATCGTCTGCGGTGTCATCGGCCTGAACCTGTCGGGCGGCGGTCACTAGCCCGGGGGTCAGGTGAAGTACGCGCCCGCGGCCGGAGCGGCCAGGAGGACGATCACGAGGATCGAGCCCAGGGTCGTGAGGGCGAAGCGCGCCAGGACGAGGGGGCGCAGCCAGGCGGGGAACCCGGAGCTCGCGGCGGCGATCACGCGGCGGGCGTCCACGGCCCGCGCGGCGGCGTCGTCGGACTTGCTGAGGGCCGCCTCGGTGTACCTCGTGGCGAAGACCTGGCTGGTGGTGACGAAGCCGACGCCGAGGAGCACGATCGGCTCGACGATCCACGACAGCAGCCGGCCGCTGCCGTTCCCGGCCAGGTTGAGCGCGGCGAGCGCGATCAGGACCGCGGCGATGGCGAGCGCGAGCGCGAACTCCCACGTCCGCTCGGCGAAGCGGATGCCGTGGCGCGTGAGGATCTCGGGTTCGTGCCCCTGGCGGGCGACCTCCTCCTCCGCGGCGCGCTGGGCCGCGCCGCCGGTGAACCAGACGGTGACGGGGATGACGAGGAAGGTCGCGGCGAGCAGGAGTTGCAGGGTCGCGGCGAGTGCGACGGGAAGTGGCATGGCGGGTTCCTGGTGGTAGCGGGTCAGGCGGGCTCATCCCGTTCTCGGCGAGGACGTCGGTCGGCACGCCCTGCCGGGCCGGCTCCGCCTGCGCCCGGGCCATGGCGGTGGAGCCGTGGCGGGACCGGACCAGCGGGATGCTGACGAAGGCGAGCGCGACGAGGGTCTGCGTCACGGCGACGACGACGTTCATGGAAGGTCTCCACCTGGAGGGCCTCGGCGAGGGCCGGGCACATGCTTGAACTAAGTGCAAGAGCAACGTAAGCCACGTCTTGAACTAAGTGCAAGCCCGTTCTTGAACTTTGTGCAAGAACGCCTGGCTGCCCTATCGTGGAGGCCATGCCACGCGACACCCTGACCCGGGACCAGATCGTCCGGACCGCCGTCGAACTGCTCGACGAGGAGGGTCTGGACGGCCTGAACATGCGCAGCCTCGGCAAGCGGCTCGGCACGGTCGCGACGGCCGTCTACTGGCACGTCAAGAACAAGGACGACCTCGTCCTGCTCGCGGGCGACCACGTCTGGAACGAGGTCGAGCTGCCCGACGTCGACGCCGTGGACTGGCGGACGGCGGCCACGACCATGGCCGGCAGCCTGCACGCCATGCTCGGCAGGCACCCGTGGCTCGTGCAGGCCATCGGCTCCTACCTCTTCTACGGTCCCGGCAAGGCCCGCCACGACGACCACAGCCTGGCCGTCTTCGAGGCGGCCGGCTTCCGCGGCGCGGCGGCCGACAGGGCGTCGGCCGCCGTCTTCACCTACGTCCTCGGCAACGTTCTCGGCATGTCGGCGCTGGACTCGCTGTCCAAGCGGCTGAGCCGTACCGGCAAGAACGCCGACGAGCTGATCCAGGACGCCATGGCCAAGGCGCACGACATCGCCCTGGGGTTCCCGCGCCTGCGCACCCGCCTGGACGCGCCGTCGGCGGAGTACAACGCCGCGCCCGAGCACACCTTCGAGTACGGTCTTCGCGCCCTCCTGGACGGTATGGAGGCCGAACTCCGCCGCGACCGCGAACCCGCGGACCCGAGGTGACCATCCGGCAGGGCCGGCCGTCGCGGTGAAGCGGCGCGCATGTCCGCGGCGGTCCGGTCTCCTCCGACTGCACCATGTCCTCACACGGGCTGCGCGGTGCTCCCATATCGGTCTGCTTCGATGGCGCCATGACCGAGCGACGAACGCCACGAGCGTGCGAGGCCCCCTGGGTGTTCGGCCGCGGGCTTGCCGCGGTCATCGCCCTCGTAAGCGCGACGGCCGGGACCTGCTTCGAGATCCTCCTGGTGGCCCGGGCGAGGGCGCACTGCCTGGGCGACCTGAGTGCGGGTGAGCAGTTCGCCGGGACGGTGTGGGTCGTGAGCCGGATCGTGGCCTTCCCGGTCGTCTCGGGGCTGTCGGCGCTGTTCGCACTGTCGTTCCCCCTGGTGGCCAGGCTGCCCTGGCTCGCCGGGCGGAGCTGGCCGGGCCTCGTCCTGCCGGCGATCATGGTCGCGGCCGCCCTGACCGGTCCGGCGGCGATGACGCTGTACGACCTGGCGACCGAAGGCACGCCGGGCGGCTGCGTCCTCCCGTGGTGGCCCTCGTGGCTTCCCTCGTGACGTACGGGCCTGGCGCCGTTCACGGGCCTCCCTCCACCATGGGGCGGAGGGAGGCGAGGCGGTCACGGGTCAGATGGGCAGGAGTCCGAACAGGTCGGCGGCGGCGGTCAGCAGCGCCGCCAGAGCGGTGATCACGGCCGCGATGGCCGTCGGGGCGACGTCGGACAGTCGCCTGATCGCGTAGTAGGTGAGCCAGAGAATGGCGACGATGACGCATACGGCGCTCAGAAGGGCCAGGGACGGCATTCTGTCCCCCTTTCGGGACGAGGGGAGGTTGTCCCCCCTTTGACTGCTTCGCGGAGCTATATCGACTGTGCCCGCATTTGCGACGGTTGGTAATTGACCGACTACGGACTGTCAATGTCGGCACTCTACTGCCTTGATCAGGGCAGAGCGCATCATTGACGCCAGACGGAATCCGAGAAGTTCTCTGGAATCACTTTTTGATTACTGTGAGCGATCAAGCTGGAGCAGAGGGTATTGTCGGACCGGCGCAGACGACTCTTCGCGGAGCTTCTAAGCCGGGCGGTGGCGGGGCCGGGGTGGTATCCGGCCCCCACGCCTCGCCAACCGGTGGTTCAGCGCACGGCCAGCAGGGCCGCGGCGAGACCAGCCTCGACGATCAGATAGAGCACGGTCGGGTAGAACCGCGCCGGGCGCTCCAGCAGCATGGAGACGACTCGGCCCACCGCCATGCCCGCCAGCGCGAGCGCCACCGCGACCAGCACGCCGTCACGCAGCGTGCCCACGTCCAGCGCGGCCAGGACCAGCGCCAGGGCCGTGGCGAGCCCGAACCCGCCGTAGACCGCCCGCACCTCGTTGCGGCCGTCGGCAGAGACCACCCGCGTGCCGAACGGGGCCAGCAGCGCACCCGGCGCCACCAGGCCGTAGATCCCCATCCCGGCGAAGAAGACCGCCACCATGGCGATGATCACGTTGTCGCAGACCATCCCGGCATCCTGCCGCCGCCACCGCCGTCGCCGCGATGACCTCTCAGGTAGTGCGCCCCCGGCGGACGACTGGGATCATCAGGGCATGCTCCCCGTTCTCTCGATCCTCGCCATGCTCCTCAACGGGCTCATGGCGGGACTGTTCCTCGGCTTCTCCGTGGCGGTCATCTGGGGCCTCGACGCCGCCGGCCCCGCCCAGGCGACCGCCGCCATGCGCGGCATCAACATCAAGATCCTGAACCCGTGGTTCCTGTCGTCCTTCATGCTGGCGCCGATCGTGTCGCTGGCCACCGGCGTGCTGATGCTCATGGGCGACGGCGACACGGCCGCCGGGGTCGCCTTCGTCGCCGCGGCGGTGGTCTATTTCCTGGGCACGTTCCTGTCGACGGCGGCGGTGAACGTGCCGCTCAACAACGCGCTCGAAGCGGGCGAGGTGGACTGGGCCGGCTACTTTCCGCGCTGGCTCCGGTGGAACCACCTGCGCTCCCTCGCCTGCACCGTCGCTCTCGTGCTGTCCGGCGTGGGGCTCCTTCTCTCCTGAGGTGCCGGCGACCTCCTGAGGTGCCGATGACCTCCTGAGGAGCAGCGACCTACCTTGGCAGGGCCGGCGATCGGTACGGCGTCGCCGTACCGATCCTCCGTGGCGGTCCTCACATGTTGATCATGTGGCCGGCCAGGCCGTGGATCGCCTCCTTGACCGCCTCGCCGAGCGTGGGGTGCGCGTGGACGTTGCGCGCCACCTCGTGCACGGTCAGGTCCCACTGCTGGGCCAGCGTCAGCTCGGGCAGCAGCTCCGTCACCTCGGGGCCGATCAGGTGGGCGCCGAGCAGCTCGCCGTACTTCGCGTCGCTCACGATCTTGACGAAACCGTTGGGGTCACCCAGGCCGTGCGCCTTGCCGTTCGCCGTGAACGGGAACTTGGCCACCTTCACGTCGTAGCCCAGGTCGCGGGCCTGCGCCTCGGTGTAGCCGAAGCTCGCCACCTGCGGCTGGCAGTAGGTCGCCCGCGGGATCATCACGTAGTCGAGCTCCATGGTCTCGGCGTCGCCGATGGTCTCGGCCGCGATGACACCCATGGACTCGGCGGCGTGGGCCAGCATGAGCTTGGCGGTGACGTCGCCGATGGCGAAGATGTGCGGCACGTTCGTCCGGCACCGGCCGTCGACCGCGATGGCGCCCCGGTCGGTGAGGGCCACGCCGGTCTTCTCCAGACCGTAGCCGTCGACCCGCGGCTGGAAGCCGATCGCCTGCAGCACCTTGTCGGCCTCGAGCACCTGCTGCTGCCCGTCACGGGTGACGGTCACCTTGACCGACGAACCGGTGTCGTCGATGGCGTCGACCCGGGTCGAGGTCATGATGTCGATGCCGAGCCGCTTGTAGCGCTTGGCCAGCTCCGCCGACACCTCCGCGTCCTCCAGCGGCACCACGCGGTCCAGGAACTCGACGATGGTCACCTTGACGCCGTAGTTGTGCAGGACGTACGCGAACTCCACGCCGATCGCGCCCGCGCCCGCGATGATGATGCTGCCCGGGAGCTGATCCGTCATGATCTGCTCCTCGTACGTCACCACCCGCTCCGACAGCGACGTGCCCGGGATCAGCCTGGTGGTGGCGCCCGTGGCGATGATGCAGTGGTCGAAGGTGATGGTCTCGCCGTTGACCTGGAGCGTGTTGGCGTCGAGGAAGGCGCCCCGGCCGTCGTACTCCGTGATGGCGTTCTTCTTCATCAGGTAGTGCACGCCCTTGACCCGGCCGTCCGCCACCTTACGGCTGCGCGTGAAGGCGGCGCCGTAGTCGAAGGAGACCTCGCCGCTGATGCCGAAGGTCTTGGCCTCCTTGTGGAAGATGTGGGCCAGCTCGGCGTTGCGCAGCAGCGCCTTGGACGGGATGCAGCCCACGTTCAGGCAGACGCCACCCCAGTACTTCTCCTCGACGACCGCGGTGCGCAGACCGAGCTGGGCCGAACGGACCGCTGCCGTGTAGCCTCCCGGCCCCGCACCGAGAACGACGACGTCATAGTGAGTGCTCATGAGTCGGACCATACCGTCCACCCAGCTCTACCCCGGACCCTCGCCCCCGCCCCAGTGTCCCGGGCGGCCGGGATTGGTTGGATCGCAGCATGACCGACTTCCCCGGACGGTGGGCCGGAGGGCTCAGCCTGACGCTCGCGCCCGTCCTGATGCTCGCCGGAGTCCTGCTGCGTGCCGGCCACGACGGCTTCTTCCCGGCCCAGCTCGCCGCCTTCGCCGCCGAGCCCGCCCTGATGAGCGCCTCGTACGGCTGCTTCGCCGCCGGCTGTGTCCTGCTGTGGCCGGGCGTGCTCGCCCTGGTGGGCCGGGCGCCCGGCTCGCGGCTCGTGCTGTGGGGCGGGGTGATGGTGCTGTTCGGCCTGTTCGCCCGGGCGTTCCACGCGGGCGTCTCACACCTGGCGTTCCAGCTCGTCGACGTGCAGGGGCTCGCACCGGCCCAGGCGGCCGTGTCCGGCTCCTACGGGGCCTTCCACGTCTTCCAGTCGCTGAACCTCGCGACGTTCGCGGGGTGGATCGTGCTCGCCGCCGGGCTCTGGCGGGCCCGCGCCCTGGGGCCGGTGCCCGCCGTGGCGCTCGGGCTCGCCGCCGCGCTGCCGATCGGGGTGCTCAAGGGGACCGGCCCCCTGTCGGTCCTGGCGACCGCGGGCCTGTGCGTCGCGCTCGTGCCGTTCGGGGTCAGGGTCCTGCGCGACGGGCCGGCGCCCAGGTGGTGGGCCGTCCCGCTGGCGCTGGCGATCGGCGCGGGCGTCGTCGCCATCGGCAATCTGGGCTGACCTGCGAGGCCCGGACCGTCCCGAACCGTCCCGGATCGGCCCGGCTTCAGCTCAGGACGGCGAACCAGCGGCGTCCCTCCTGCCAGCGGTCGGCCACGGCGAAACCGGCCGGCCGGGCGACCCGCGCGATGTCGTCGGCCGACACCACCGCCCACGCGAACCAGTCGCCCACCGTCCCGGCGCGGCGCAGCCGTACCCGGTCCACCCGGCTGGCCACCCCCGGCCCCTCCACCTCGGCGACCACCTCCCCGCCCGGCCGCACCAGCTCCCTGACCCTGCGCAGCAGGGCGCCCGGGTGGCCGCCGATGCCGATGTTGCCGTCGGCGAGCAGCGCCGTCCCCCACCGCCCGCTTCCCGGAACCTCGTCGAAGACGCTGCGCAGCAGCGCGAAGCCGCCCGCCGCGCGGGTCAGCCGCACCGCGTGCGGGGTGATGTCGATGCCCAGCGCCGGAACGCCCCGGCGGTTCAGCGCGACGGTGAGCCGCCCCGGCCCCGAGCCGATGTCCAGGGTGGGGCCGGCGCACCGGCGCAGCATGGTCTCGTCGCCGTCGATGGGCCGCGTCCAGCGGGCGGCCTCCAGGACGGCTCGGGACCCGTCGACGTACTCGATCTCCACGGGCGTGCCGGCCAGGGCGTCGGCGTAGAGCTCTCCGATCATCGCAGGGCGGCCTGCGCCGGGATCCGCGTCACCTGACGCAGCGCCGCGGCGAAGCGGGAGCCCGGCGCCTCGGCGGCCACCCGGCGGGCGTCGGCCGCGGTGTCCACGTCCGTCAGCACGGGCAGGCGCCGCACGCTCAGGCCGGCTCGCGCGAGCCGACGGAGCTGCTCGCGTCCGGTGTGCGGCTGGGACATCGGTACGCCCAGCAGCAGGGCGGGGTCGGGCCGGCGCAGCCCGAGCAGCCAGAAGCCGCCGTCGGCCGCCGGGCCGTACACGGCGTCGTCGCCGTCGAGGGCCTCGACGGCACGCAGCAGCAGGCCCGGGGTCACCTGAGGGGTGTCCATGCCGATGAGCACCACCGGCCCGGGGCGGAGCCGGTGGGCGTCGGCGAAGGCGGCGGCCAGTCGCTCGTCCAGCCCGCGGCCGCGTTGGGGGATCACCACGAGGCCCGCGGGCAGCCAGCGCCCCGGCAGCCCGTCCAGCGCGAGCACCCGCTGGGCGGCGGGGGTGGCGACGACGGCCCGCAGCGTGTCCACGATCGCCGCCTCGGCCAGGAACGCGGCCTCGGCCGGGCTGAACGGCGGCGTCAGCCGGGTCTTGACCCGGCCGGCCACCGGTTCCTTGGCGATGGTCACGATCTGCGTCATGCCGTCTCCAGGGCGATCTCCATGGTCCGACCGTAGGGCCGCCGGCCCCGCCCGGGTCTTACGAGGTCGTTACGGACCCGTCCAGTTCTTACGGAGTGCGGACGGGACGCGCCGCAGGGGTCACGGGACGGGCGGCCGGTGGCAGGCTCCGGTACATGAGCAGGACCACGGTGCCCGCCGGAGCGATCCTCCTTGTCCTGGTCGCCGTCCTCGTCAGGATGTCGCTGGGCCCGCCCGGCCTGCTGGGCTGGTACCTGGCCGGCTGGGCGCTGTTCGCCGCCGCGCTGTGGCTGACCCGCCGGCTGCCGCGACGGGAGCTGGCCGTCCTCGTCGTCGCCGGAGGCGTCGCCGTGACCGCCACCGGCCTGGTCGCCCCGCCCGCCACGAGCACCGACTCCTACCGCTACGCGTGGGACGGCCGCGTGCAGGCGACCGGCGTCTCGCCCTACGACCACCCGCCCGCCGACCCGGCCCTCGCCCCCTTGCGGGACGACTGGCTCTTCCCCGCCGACTGCGCGACGCCCGGCCTGTCACGCCTGCCGGAGGGCGGGTGCACCCGGATCAACCGGCCCGCCGTGCACACGATCTATCCGCCGCTCGCCGAGGACTACTTCCTGCTGGTGCACTGGCTGTCACCCGGTGGCTCGCGGCACAAGCCGCTCCAGCTCGCGGGCGCGCTGCTGTCGGTCGCGGTCCTGCTCGCCCTGTGCCGGTGGGCGGGCGTCCGGGCGGCCGCGGCCTGGGCCTGGTGCCCGGCCGTGCCGGTCGAGGCGGTGAACAACGCGCACGTCGACGTGCTGGGCGTGCTGCTGGTGGTTCTGGCGCTGGCCTGCCGCACCGATCGCGGACGGGGGGCGCTGCTCGGCGCGGCGGCGGCGGCCAAGCTGCTGCCGGCGATCGCGTTGCCCGGCGCGCTCTCGGGCGTGCTGAAGGACGGGGTGCGCGGGCGGCGCGTGCTCGCCGTCGTGGGGCCCGCCGCGCTGGTCGTCGCGCTGGCCTACCTGCCCTACCTGCTGGCCTCGCGGGAATCCGTCGTGGGCTACCTGTTCGGGTACGTCGCCGAGGAGGGGTACGAGGATCCCTCGGCGCGCGACCGGTACGGGCTCCTGCGGCTGTTCCTGCCCGACGCGTGGGCCCCGTTCGCCGCGATCCTCCTGCTGGCCCTGGTCGTCCTGCACGTGCTGCGCCGCGGCGACCCGGGCCGGCCCTGGAGCGGCGCCCTGCTGGTCACGGGCTCCCTGCTGCTGCTGTTCACCCCGGGATACTCCTGGTACGCGCTGCTCGTGGTCGCGCTGGCCGCCATGGACGGGAGGTGGGAGTGGCTCGGTGTGGCGGCGGCGGGAGCGGTCGCCTACCTCTCCGGCCCGGCCACCGCCGCCTACGCGGCGGCGGCGCTGGCGGTGGTGGCCTGCTGGGCGGTCCGCCTTCCCGGGCGCCGCGTCCCCGACGGGGAGGTCACCGCGCCAGGTGCCGCATGACCCCGCGCATGTCGGCGACGGCCCGCAGCGTGCCGCGCACCGTGCCGGTGACCTTGGACCGCCCGTGCCGGCGCAGGTAGGCCACGTCCACCTCGGTGATCCGCCAGCCGGCCCGCGCCGCGCGCAGCACCATCTCCAGCGGGTAGCCGAACCGGCGGTCGGTCAGGCCGAGCGCGACCAGGTCGGCCCGCGAGCAGGCCCGCATGGGGCCGAGGTCGCGCAGCGGGACGCCGGCGCGGCGGCGCAGGCTCCTGGTCAGCACGGCGTTGCCGAGCCGGGCGTGGGGCGGCCATGACGCGCCCGGCTGGAGCACCCGCCGGCCGAGCACCAGGTCGGCCCGCCCCGCCAGCACGGGGGCGACGACCTCCGGCAGCAGGCGCGGGTCGAGGGAGGCGTCGGCGTCCATGAAGCACACGACGTCCGCGGTCGCGGTCAGCAGCCCGGCGTGGCACGCGGCGCCGAACCCCCGGCGCGGCTCGGCGACCACCTCGGCTCCCAGTTCGGCGGCGAGCGCGGCCGAGCCGTCGGTGGACCCGTTGTCCACCACGATCGGCCGGTAGCCGGGCGGCATGCGCCCGAGCACCCACGGCAGCGCCGCCCGCTCGTCCAGGCAGGGCAGGATCACCTCGACGCTCACGTGGCCCCCAGCGGAGCGGCGGCGAACTCCGTCATGCCCGCCTCGAAGCCGACGGCGGCCTGGAAGCCCAGCTCGGCGCGGGCCCGGCCGGGCGCGGCGACGATGTGCCGGACGTCCCCCAGCCGGTACTCACCCGTGACCACGGGCTCCGGCCCGCCGCGCGCGGCGGCGAGGGCGGCGGCCATCTCCCCGACGGTGTGCGGCGTGCCGCTGGCGATGTTGTAGATGGTCAGCCGGCCCGGCGGCGGGGTCGCGCCGGCCGCCGCCAGGTTGGCCCGGGCCACGTCCCGGACGTGCACGAAGTCGCGCACCTGGCCGCCGTCCTCGAACACCCGCGGCGCCCGCCCGGCCGCCAGCGCCGATCGGAAGATCGCCGCCACCCCGGCATAGGGCGTGTCCCGTGGCATCCGCGGCCCGTAGACGTTGTGGTATCGCAGCGCCACCGCCGTCCCGCCCGTCTCCCTGGCCCAGTTCGCGGCCAGATGCTCCTGGGCGAGCTTGGTGGTCGCGTACGCGTTGCGCGGGTCCGGCGGTGCGTCCTCCCCGATCACCGCGTGGCGCACCCGCGCGCCGCACAGCGGGCAGACCGGGTCGAACAGCCCATGGTCAAGGTCCTCGCGGGCGCGCGGGCCGGGCCGCACCCGGCCGTGCCCGGCGCAGTCGTAGGCGCCCTCGCCGTAGACCACCATCGAGGAGGCCAGGACCAGCCGGCCCACGCCGTGCCGGGCCATCGCCGCGAGCAGGACGGCGGTGCCGTACACGTTGACCGCCGCGTACGCCGGGAGGTCGGACACGTCCACGCCGAGCCCCACCTTCGCCGCCTGGTGCACGACCAGGTCGACGCCCGGCAGCGACCGGTCCAGAGCGGCCTCGTCCCGCACGTCGGCGCCGGCACGCAGGTCGAACGGGACGACCTCGTGCCCCGCCTCCTCGACGGCCTCGGCGACGTGACTCCCGATGAAACCGGCCGAGCCGGTGACCATCACCTTCATCCTGCCGACGCTAACCACCGGCCCGGCGCGCCAGAAGGGACGGCGCCATCACGTTCGCGAGCCGTAAGGACTCGGCGCTAGACCTCCACCGTGTACGGCAGGGCCAGCTCGTCGGCCGGCACGCCGCGGATGCCCCAGTTGACCCGGGGCATCTCGACGATCGTGATCTCGATGTCCTCCGGCGGGAACGGCAGCCGGTCGTAGACCGCCCGGATGAGCGCGCGCTTGGCCTCGTCGCTCCGGCCGGTGAAGCAGACCACCTCGATGATCAGGTAGCCGTCACTCCGCTGGGGACAGATGAGGTCGTCCGTGTCCAGCAGCAGGAACCGGTGGAACCGCTTGTCCTCGGGCAGCCCCCACGCCTCCACCAGGCAGCCGTGCAGCAGGTCCGACACCTCGCGCTGCCGCCCCGCCCAGACGTCGCGGCGTCCGTACACCTTCACCTGAGCCATATGGGCCACTATAGAGGCCGTGATCCGCATACTCCTGGCCGACGACGAGGCCATGATCCGCGCCGGCATCCGGGCCATCCTCGCCTCCGACCCGTCGCTCGACGTGGTGGCCGAGGCGGGCGACGGGCGCGAGGCGGTCGATCTGGCCATCAGCCACCACCCGGACGTGGCGCTGCTCGACATCCGCATGCCCAGGCTCGACGGGCTCGGCGCGGCGGCGGAGATCCGGCGGGTCGCGCCGGGCACGGCCGTGGTCATGCTCACCACGTTCGGCGAGGACGACTACATCGCCCGGGCCATCGACGTGGGCGCCGGCGGGTTCCTGCTCAAGTCGGGAGACCCGCGCGAGCTGATCGCCGGGATCCACGCCGTCGCGGGCGGCGCCGCGTACCTGTCGCCCAAGGTCGCCCAGCGCGTCATCACCCAGCTCGCCGGCGGCCGCATGTCGAAGGGCAGCCTGGCACGCGAGCGCGTCCAGGTGCTCACCGACCGCGAACGCGAGGTCCTCGCCCTGGTCGGCGCCGGGATGTCCAACGCGGAGATCGCCCGAGAGCTACACCTCGTGGAGGGCACGGTGAAGGCGTACGTCAGCGCCATCCTCACGCGGCTGGACGTGCGCAACCGCGTCCAGGCCGCGATCATCGCCCACGACGCCGGCTTGGTAGCCTGACACGTGATGTATCGCCTCGTGTTCACGCAGGTCTTGCAGCGTTTCGACGCCGAGGCCGTGCACCATCTCACCGTCCGGGCCTTCGCCCTGCTGTCGGCCCTGCCGCTGCTCAAGCGGCTGCTGCACAGGGCGTTCGCGCCGCACGACCCGGCCCTGCGCCTGACCGCGTTCGGGGTGCACTTCCCCGGGCCGCTGGGGCTGGCCGCCGGGTTCGACAAGGACGCCGCCTGCGCCGAGGGCGTGGCGGCGGTCGGGTTCGGCCACGTCGAGGTCGGCACCATCACCGCGCACGGGCAGCCGGGCAACCCCCGGCCCCGGCTGTTCAGGCTGGTCCGGCAGCGGGCGGTCATCAACCGGATGGGCTTCAACAACGCCGGGGCCGCCGCGGCCGCCCGCCGCCTGCGCCGCACGCGCGGCGTGCCCGTCGTGGTCGGGGTCAACATCGGCAAGACCAAGGTGGTGCCCGAGCAGGAGGCCGTCGCCGACTACGTGGCCGGCGCCAAGGAGCTCGCGCCGCTGGCCGACTACCTGGTCGTGAACGTCAGCTCGCCCAACACGCCCGGTCTGCGCGACCTGCAGGCCGTCTCCAAGCTGCGGCCGCTGCTGGCGGCCGTCAAGGACGTCGCCGACGGCACGCCCCGCCGCACCCCTCTCCTGGTCAAGATCGCTCCCGACCTGGCCGACGAGGACGTGGACGCCGTCGCCGATCTCGCCCTGGAGCTGGGACTCGACGGCATCATCGCGACCAACACCACGATCCGGCACGAGGGCGAGACCGGCGGCCTGTCCGGCCGGCCGCTCAAGAGCCGCTCGCTGGAGGTGCTGCGCCGGCTGCGCGCGCGGGTGGGCGACCGGCTGGCGCTCGTCTCGGTGGGCGGCGTCGAGGACGTGGACGACGTGTGGGAGCGGCTGCTCGCGGGCGCCACCCTCGTGCAGGGCTACACCGGCTGGGTCTACGGCGGGCCGCTGTGGGCCTCCCGCATCCACCGGCAGCTCTCCCGGCGCGTCCGCCGCCACGGGTTCTCCTCCATCACCGAGGTCATCGGCCGTACGGCCCCCGACACCCGGGACGCACGGTGACGGTCGCGCTCGGCGACGGCGTCGTCATGCGCCTCGTCACCGAGGGCGACGCGCAGGCGCTCACCGACGCCTACGCGCGCAACCACGAACACCTGCACCGCTGGGAGCCGCGCCGCCCCAAGGGGTTCTTCACCCTCGCCGGCCAGAGCGAGCGGGTGCGGCTCCAGCTCGAACTGCACGCCGAAGGGCGGCTGATGCCGTGGGTGCTGGCCGACGGCGACCTGGTCGTCGGCGCCTTCAACCTGTCCAACATCGTGTACGGGCCCTTCCAGAGCGGCAACCTCGGCTACTGGGTGGACGCGGGCTACGCCGGCCGGGGCCTGGCCACCCGGGCGGCGCTGGAGGTGTGCCGGGAGGCCGGCGGGCGGCTGGGCCTGCACCGCATCGAGGCGGGCACGCTGCTCGACAACGCCGCCTCCCAGCGGGTGCTGCGCAAGGCCGGTTTCGAGCCGTTCGGCATCGCGCCGCGCTACCTCGCCATCAACGGAAAGTGGCGCGACCACCGGCTCTTCCAGCGCATCCTCCACAACCGCCCGCCCATCTCCTGACGCGCCCGGCGGGTCACACGCTGGGACGGGTCGACTCGGCGTCGTGGGTGAGGCGGTCGAGGCGCTCCATGACGTCGGGCACCCGGATGACACCCGGCCGGTGCGGCCGGCGGCGCTGCCACGGCCGGGGCCCGTCGAGCGGCCGATACTCGACGCCCAGCGCGTCGAGCCGCCCCAGGTGCGCCCCGAGCCGCCCGGCGAAGTCGTCGCCGGCGCGGCCCGACCACGTGACCTCCGCCAGCGCGCACGCCCGCGGCCAGGTGCGGTAGTCGAGCGTCCGGCCGTCGGGGATGCGCTCGGTCCACAGCTGCGCCTGCGCCCCCAGCACCCGCGCCCGCGACTCCTCCGGCCAGCTCTCCGGAGCCGGGTCGAAGGCCGCCACGTCCGCGACCGTGATCGTCTCGCCGATCGCCATCGGCTCGTCGGCCGTCGCCGCCTCGGCGTAGTCGAAGTACAGCGGGAACACCGGCGTGGCCACCACGTCGTGGCCGGCCGCGGCGGCCCGGCGGCCCACCTCCATGCCGCGCCACGGCATCACCACCGTGTCCGGCCGCAGCTCGCCGCTGACGAACGCCTCGTCCCACACCACGGCCCGCGCGCCCCGCTCCGCCAGCGCGTCGGCCAGCCGCCGCAGGAACCATGCGTGCAACGGCCCGGTCGAGTCCAGCCCGAGCGACGCGCGGTAGGCGTCGATCTCGGGGGAGGCGGCCCAGTGGTCGAGCACGACCTCGTCACCGCCGATGTGGAAGAAGGGCACCTTGCCCAGCGCGCCGATGATCTCGTCGAAGACCACGGTCAGGAACTCGACCGTGGGCGGCAGCGGCGACAGGATCGCGGGGGAGATGCCCCAGCGGTCGAGCACCTCGTGCCGCTCGCCCGTGGGCCCGAGCTCCGGGTAGGCGGCCAGGATGGCGCAGGCGTGGCCCGGCACGTCGATCTCCGGCACGATCACGACCTCGCGGGCACGCGCGTAGGCGCCCAGCTCGGCCAGGTCGTCCAGCGTGTAGTGGCCGCCGTGTGGCACGTCGTCGTACGCCTCGGGCTCGCCGTAGAAGTGGACGGCGGTGCGCGGCCGGTGCGAGGCGACCTCGTGCAGCAGGGGATAGGCCCTGCTCTCCACCCGCCACCCCTGGTCGTCGGCCAGGTGCAGGTGGAGCCGGTTGAGCTTGTGCATCGCCATCAGGTTGATCAGCCGCAGGAGCTCCCGCTTGGGGAAGAAGTGCCGGGCCACGTCCACGTGCAGCCCGCGCCAGGAGTAGCGCGGCGCGTCCTCCACCCGTACCCCCGGCACGTTCCACGCGCCCCCCGTCGAGAAGCGGTAGGACGCGTCGGGCAGCAGTTGGTGCAGCGACTGGCCGGCGTAGAACGCCCCGGCCCGGTCACCCGCCGTGATCTCCACCCCGCGCGACCCCACCACCAGCTTGTACGCCTCGGGCCCGAGCGCCGGGTCGAGCCGCAGGTCGATCGCTCCGGAGTCGCCCGGCCGCAGGTCGAGACCGGGGAGCGCGGCCCGTACGGCGTCGGCCAGGTCGGCCGGACCGGAGACGACGGCACCGGAGGCCAGCTCGTAGGAGCCGGACAGGTGACTGAAGATGCGCGGACGAGGGATCATGCCTGCAGATAGTGCTGCATCCCGTTCGCCAGCGCCAGTGCGATCCGCTGCCGGAACGCCGGGTCCCGGAACTTGGCCGCCTCTGCGGCGTTGCGCATGTTGCCGGCCTCGATGAAGATCTTCGGCACGGTCGAGAGGTTGAGCCCGCCCAGGTCGTTGCGGAAGCTGAGCGCCTTGCTGCCGATGTAGTTCGAGTAGGGCAGGCCGGTGCCCTTTTCGAACGCCGAGCGCACGGCCAGCCCCAGCTCGCGCGAGTCGCCGACGACCGGGTCGACCGGGCCGCCGATCTTCTTGGGCATGATCACGTGGAAGCCGTGGTTGGCCGGGGCGGACCCGTCGGCGTGCACCGAGATCGCGGCGTCGGCCTTGGCCTTGTTGCCGATGGCGGCCCGCTCGGTGATGCACGGGCCCACACCGTTGTTGTCGTGCCTCGTCAGCTTGACCGTGGCACCCCGGCTCTTGAGGATCTTGGCGAGCCGGGTGGACACGTCCCAGGTGAAGGCCGCCTCGGAGTAGCCGGAGTCGGTGGAGGTGCCCGTCGTGTCGCACGGCTTCCACTGGGTCAGCACGTTGACCTTGCGGTTGACGGCCTTCGGGTTGCGGTAGTTGGCGCCGTTGTGACCGGGGTCGATGACGACGACCTTGCCGGACAGCGGCGCGGCGACGCCCTTGGCCCGCGCCGGCGCGGGCCTGGCCTCGGCGCTCGCTCCCGGCGTCGCCGCGGCGGCGGCGCCCGCCTGCGGCTGCTGGGCGGCCTGACTTGCCGTGACGGTGCCACTGGCGGTGCCGCCGGTCGCGCTGCCGGCTGCACCGCCGCAGGCGGAGACGATCAGGCCGCACGCGGCGAGAACGGTGGCTGGGAGAGCACGCATGACCTCCACCGTACGTCAAGGCGGGCGGTCACCAGACGTGTTCGCCGACCTCCTGCCGCTGGAGCAAGGCGGCCAGCTCCCGCGCGTCCTCGGCGTCGAGGCCGAGCACGACGCGGGGGCGGCCCCACGGGTGGTCGAGGGAATGGGCGACGTAGCTGGCCACGGACTCGGCCCCGGCGTCGGCCGCGCGGCCCCGGCCCGAGCGCCACTGGGCCCAGGCGCGTTCGAGTTCGGCCGCCGCGCGCTGGGCGCAGGACACCAGTTCTGGATCACGCATGACTGTCCCCCTGGATCAGCTCGTGACATGACCCTGACGAGTAAACCTCCCGGGGCGGGGACGGCTGTGCGGGTTGACCGAGGCTTGAGCCGCTCTTGGGCGCGCCTGGTGCCCCGTCCCGAGCGCGCCGCGGTCTCACGCGGCGGGGCCGGTGCTCCGCCGTACGATCAGCTCGGGGGTCACCTCGCGCAGCCGGGCGGCCTTCGCGGGATCGCCGATCCGGTCGCTGAGCAGGGCCGCCGCCGACCGCCCCATGGAGCGGCGCGACTGGTCCACGGAGGTGAGCGAGATGTGGCGTGAGGCCGCGAGGTGGGTGTTGTCGTAGCCGGCGACCGACAGGTCCTCCGGCACCCGGAGCCCCAGCTCCTCGGCAGCGGAGAGCACGCCGGCCGCCACCACGTCGTTGCCGGCGAAGATCGCCGTCGGACGGGGGTCGCGGGTCAGCAGCGCCAGCGCCGCCGTCCGGCCGCCCTCCTCGGTCGCCTCGGCGGCCTCGACCATGATGTACGGCGCGAGCGCGTGCCTGCGCATGGCCACGAGGTAGCCCTCGCACCGGGACGGCCGGGCACCCTCGATGTGGGCGATCCTGCGGTGTCCCAGAGACACCAGGTGGTCGATGGCCAGCCGGGCGCCGTGCCGGTCGTCGTCCACGACGATGTCGACGCCGTCGAGTTCGATGTCACGTTCCCCGACGACGACCGTCGGCGTGTAGGAGGTCGCCTCGACCAGTGTCTCGCTGGTCGGCGCGATCCCTAACAGGACCAGGCCGTCCACCCGGAGCTCCAGGAACGCGGCCACGGCCTCGTCCTCGAACGCCGGATCCCACTGGCTGTTGCCGATGAGCATGCGCAGGCCGTCGCCGTGCAGGCTCTCCTGCAGGCCGTCCAGGAACTCGGCGTAGAACGGGTTGTGCAGGTCGGCCACGAGCGCGCCGACGAGATGCGTACGACCCTCGACCAGGCTGCGCGCGACCGCGTTCGGCCGGTAGCCGAGCTCGCGGGCGGCCTGGAGGACGGCCTGGCGCCGGTGCTCGCTCACGTGCGGCGAGCCGCGCAGCACGAGTGACACCAGCGATTTGGAGACGCCGGCTCGTTCGGCGACGTTGCGGATCGTTGGCCGGGGCCGTGGTATCTCCCGGAGGTCGGTGATGGTTGAAGACTTGACGGGTGGTCCTGACATGGGTCTCCCCCGCGATGCGTAGATGGGCACCTTGTCTCACCAAACGATCGAGTTCGCCGCAGGGTACGGCCTGCGTTAGGTAAGCCTGATATTGACCGCGGGGTCACATGGCCGCCGGGAGCCCGGACGCTCGGTTACTGTGCAGGTGTGACACCCGGGAAGCCAGCCGAGACGGCACGGCCGGCACGGCGCAGGCTCACTGTCGATCGCCGCCGCGAGGAGCTCATGGCGGCGGCCCTCGAACTGTTCAGCAGACGCGACGCCGAGGACGTCTCGATCGACGACGTCGCCACGGCCGCGGGCGCCTCACGGGCGCTGGTCTACCACTATTTCGGTGGCAAGCAGGAGCTCTACGTGGCAGCCCTGCGGGGCGCGGCCGACCAGCTCGAGTCGCGGTTGCGCCCGCAGCTCGGCGGTGGCCCGCTGGACGAGCTGGCCTCGGGGCTCACCCGCTACTTCGACTTCGTGGAGGAGCACGCGGCGGGGTTCGCGGCTCTGTTGCGCGGCGGGCCCGCCAACCGGGCGGGCGAGGTGGGCGAGATCGTCGACGGGGTGCGCCAGCGTCTGTCGCGCCGCATCCAGAAGCAACTGGGCGTGGAGCGGCCGAGTCCGGTGCTGCGCGCGACCCTGCGCTCGTGGATCGCCTCGGTCGAGACCGCGGGCCTCGACTGGCTCGAACACCGTGACATCGAGCGGCCGACGCTGGAGAGGATGCTCGTCGACCAGTTGGTCGCGCTCCTGGGCGCGGCCGCTCGCTATGACGGTGACGTCGGCCGGCTCCTGGAGGTGCTGGGGGAGCGGCCGGCTTAGGGGATCGGAAGGATGGCGCCGGGCGGGCGGCGCCAGCTTCCGGATGCGACGGTCGTCGTCACAGAGGTGGACCATGCCGCCGGCCTGGCCCACCGTTCAACCCCCCTGAGGTCCGTGACGAACCCCGGCACTACTCCGAGCGCTGCTGCGGAATCCCCGCCAGCAGAGCCCGAACCTCGGTCTCCCGGTAACGCCGGTGTCCCCCCAGGGTGCGAATCGACGTCAACTTGCCCGCCTTGGCCCACCGCGTGACGGTCTTGGGGTCGACCCTGAACATGGTCGCGACCTCGGCGGGCGTGAGCAGTGGCTCGGCCTCGGGTGTACGAGCTGACATTTGTGCGGCCTCTCCTCCGTGTGGACCGGCTCAGCGATCCTGTGACTGCCTTTGCGCGTGTCACGGATGTCCCCCTATGGCCCCGAACGTGCGGCTTTTCCTGGCCATATGCGGCATCACCCGAAGTGACCATACCGCCACGCTGAGCGATTGGCGAGCCCTTCTTTGACCCAACTGCCCGCCCCCATGGCGATGTCACGCTCGGTGATTCTAGCGACACGTTTCGTGGTATCGCAGTGAAAACGGCAAACTGCTCAGTTCGCAGAAGCGAGCAGCCGCTACTCATGACCTACTCATGCAGGTCAGACGGTTGCATTGGGGCTCAGTTGGCAGATTCCAGGAGTTGCATTGACTTCCAGCGCAGGACGACACGCTGGTACATGGCGAAGGCAAGCTCTTCTTGACCCGTGTCCAAGCCCGTGAGGGCCGCCGACAGCTCCGCGACCGACTGATCCGCCTGCAGCGCGTCGTCGTCCATGAGGTGCACCAGGCCGCCGTAGTCGAGCTCGACCAGCGAGTGCGGGTGGAACTCCTCCAGCCAGCGGGCCACGTCCTCCACGTCGAGGTTGGCCCCCACCTCGCCCAGGTGCCGCCGCAGCACCTGCAGGGCCCGCGCCGCCCGCCTCCTGGCCTGCGCCATGGACGTCACGTAGATGAGGTTGCGGCCCGTGGCCGTGGTCACGTCCTGTCCGGGGGCCGCCGAGCCGAGCACCAGCCAGCGCTCGTTGCCGTCGAACGGCACGAACCACGACGGCGGCATGTGCCAGGCCGTGGTGCGGATGTGGGTGCGCAGGGCGGAGGAGCCCCCGCCTCGTTTGTAGCGGTCGAAGTCGTCGGCGGTCTGCTCGGCGATCGCCTTGGGGACCATGTGATCCAGCAGCTTCGCGGGAGTGCTGCCACGCAGCCGTGAGAAGGCCAGCCAGGAGCGCAGGCGCGTCTGCCAGGGACAGACGTAGAGGCGGTCCTCGACGCGCCGTAGATAGGCGTTGGGGCTCTCTTGAGCGGGCACCGGCTGAGGAGGCGTGCCGAGCAGGCGCCGCACCGACTCGCCGTGCTCGTGACCGAGCGCGTTGGCGCGGCGCGGCCGGTCGCGCGAGTCGGCGTAGTCGGCCCAGACCTTCTGCTGGGACTCGGGGAAGGCGGTCAACGGCTCGTAGACGCGGAGGTACGCGGCATAGGGCAGCACGGAGGCATCGTGTCATGAAGACCATCGGCGCGCACCGTCGTGCCCACTACCCTGGAAGGGATCTCCGCCGCGAAGGTGCGGTGGACCGGACAGGGAGTCACTACCGTGACCGACGTCTTCGACCCGTCTCACAAGGACGCGCACGAGCAGGTCGTCTTCTGCGCCGACGCGCACAGCGGCCTGCGTGCCATCATCGCCATCCACAACACCGCACTCGGCCCAGCGCTCGGGGGCACCCGGTTCTACCCGTACGCGAGCGAGCAGGCGGCCCTGGCCGACGTGCTCAACCTCTCGCGCGGCATGGCCTACAAGAACGCGCTGGCGGGGCTCGACCACGGCGGCGGCAAGGCCGTCATCATCGGCGACCCGTCCCGCGACAAGAGCGAGGCGCTCCTGCGCGCCTACGGCAGGTTCATCGAGTCGCTCGGCGGGCGCTACATCACGGCCTGCGACGTCGGCACCTACAGCGAGGACATGGACGTCGTGGCCCGCGAGTCACGTTTCGTCACCGGCCGCACGCTCGCCCAGGGCGGCGCCGGCGACTCCTCCATCCTGACGGCCTTCGGCGTCTTCCAGGGCATGCGGGCCTCGGCCGAGCGCGTCTGGGGCACGCCGTCGCTGCTCGGCAGGCGGGTCGGCGTCGAGGGCGTCGGCAAGGTGGGCCACCGCCTGGTGGAGCTGCTGCGCGAGGACGGCGCCGAGGTGGTGATCTGCGACGTCAGCGAGCAGGCGATCGAGCGCGTGCGGCAGCGGCGGCCCGAGGTCGAGGTGGTGGCCGACGCCGAGGCGCTGACCTCCGCCGACATCGACGTCTTCGCGCCCTGCGCGCTGGGCGGCGCGCTCGACGACGCCACGGTGGCCCGGCTGCGGGCCAAGGTCGTCTGCGGCGCGGCCAACAACCAGCTCGCGCATCCGGGCGTGGAGAAGCAGCTCGCCGAGCGTGACATCCTCTACGCCCCCGACTACGTGGTCAACTCGGGTGGCGTCATCCAGGTGGCCGACGAGATCCGGGGCTTCGACATGGATCGTGCCAGGGCCAAGGCGGCCGGGATCTACGACACCACGCTGAAGATTTTCGAGATCGCCTCGGACGAGGGCGTACCCCCGGCTGTCGCAGCCGATAGGCTAGCCGAGCGCAGAATGTCGGAAGTCGGGCGGATTAGGGCCATTTGGCTGAGCCACTGACGCCCCACGCCCATACGACGTACCGAGCTGGGCACAAAACAGGTACGGTAATAGGCGAACGATAGGCTGACGCCCGTAGTCAGGCGGGGTCAGCGTGTGGTGCGTTAGCGACGAGGGGTCGGGGACGACCCCACACGAGGGGGTCGAGCCAATGGGGCGCGGCCGAGCAAAGGCCAAGCAGGTCAAGGTTGCTCGCCAGCTGAAGTACAACAGCGGTGGCACGGATCTTGACCGTCTTCGCGACGAACTCGGGGTCGGAGACCCCGGCCGCAATGACGACGCCGACGACCTCAACGATGAGCTGGCTGATCGCTATGCCGATTACGCCGACGACTACGGCGACGACGACGAGCGTTCGTCCGGACGTCGCTAGCATCTCTCCTGGTTGACGCAGCGCTCACCTGGCGTGACCCGCACACCGGGTGCGCGTTGCACGTCCATCGCGTCGGGCCCCACGGGCGACCAGCCCGTGGGGCTTTCGTCGTGCCCGCCACCCGCCACGCCGGGTGCGCGCCACGCCCGGGAGTTCCGTCCGGGCCGTGTCGCCCACACCCCTGAAGGGTGTGGGCGACACCACAGACGGCGGTCAGCGGTAGCGGGCCTCGCCGGAGCCCGGGACGACCTCGCCGAGCACCCAGGCCGGCAGCCCCCGCTCCGCCAGGAAGCGCACCGCCGGGTCGGCGGCCGAAGGGGCGACGACGGCCGCCATGCCCACCCCGAGGTTGAACGTGCGGTCCATGTCACGCCGCCCGATGCCTCCGTGGCCCGCCAGCACCTCGAAGACGGCCGGCGGCGTCCACGACGACCGGTCGAGCAGGGCGTCGAGGTCGCCGGGCAGCGAGCGTGACAGGTTGGCCTCGACGCCGCCGCCGGTGATGTGCGCGTAGGCGTGCACCTCGACCTCGCGCGCCAGGGCCAGGCAGTCGAGCGAGTAGATCCTGGTCGGCTCCAGCAACTCCGCGCCGAGCGGCCGGTCGAGCTCGGGCAGGTCGGCGTCGAGCGACAGCCCGGCCTCGCGCAGCACGTGGCGCACCAGCGAGTAGCCGTTGGAGTGCACCCCGGACGAGGCCAGCCCCAGCACCACGTCGCCGGCCCGCACGCGGGACGGCCCGAGCATGGCCGACGCCTCGACGACGCCGGTGCCGGCACCGGCCAGGTCGTACTCGTCGGGCCCCATCGCACCCGGGTGCTCGGCGGTCTCGCCGCCCACCAGCGCCGCGCCCGCCAGGCGACAGCCCTCGGCGATGCCGCCGACGATCTCGGCGACGCGCTCGGGCACCACCTTGCCGCAGGCGATGTAGTCGGTCATGAACAGCGGCTCGGCCCCGCAGACCACCAGGTCGTCGAGCACCATGCCGACCAGGTCGATGCCGATCGTGTCGTGCTTGCCGTACTGCTGGGCGAGCATGACCTTGGTGCCGACGCCGTCGGTGGAGGTGGCCAGCAGCGGCCGCTGGAAGCGCAGCAGCGCCGAGGCGTCGAACAGCCCGGCGAACCCGCTGGCGTCGTCGACCACCTCGGGCCTGCGGGAGCGGGCCACCTTGTCCTTCATGAGCGCGACGGCGCGCTCGCCGGCCTCGATGTCGACACCGGCGGCCTCGTAGCTCGTCACGCCTTGCTCTCCAACACGTACTTGCCGACGTTGTCCTGGTCGATCGGGATGGGGTAGGAGCCGTCGAAGCACGCCATGCACAGCCGCGAGGCGGGGATGGTCGTGGCCTTCGTGAGCCCGTCGAGCGAGATGTAGCCGAGGCTGTCGGCGCCCAGCGAGGCGCGGATCTCCTCGACCGAGAGCGAGCCCGCGATGAGCTCGGCCCGGGTGGCGAAGTCGATGCCGTAGAAGCACGGCCAGGCGACGGGCGGGGAGGAGATGCGCACGTGCACCTCGCGCGCCCCGGCCTCGCGCAGCATCTTGACGATCGCGCGCTGGGTGTTGCCGCGCACGATCGAGTCGTCCACGACGACCAGGCGCTTGCCCTGCACGACCTCGCGCAGCGGGTTGAGCTTGAGCCGGATGCCGAGCTGGCGGATGGTCTGCGAGGGCTGGATGAAGGTCCGGCCGACGTAGGAGTTCTTCACCAGGCCCTGGCCGTAGGGGATGCCGCTCTCCTCGGCGTAGCCGACGGCGGCGGGGGTGCCCGACTCGGGCGTGGGGATGACCAGGTCGGCCTCGACGGGGTGCTCGCGGGCCAGCACCCGGCCCACCTCGACGCGGGTGACCTGGACGCCGCGCCCGGCGATGGTGGTGTCGGGGCGGGCGAGGTAGACGTACTCGAACAGGCAGCCCTTGGGCTCGGCCAGCGCGAACCTGCGCGACCGGACGCCGTCCTCGTTGATGGTGAGCAACTCGCCGGGCTCGATCTCGCGGACGAACGTGGCGCCGACGATGTCGAGCGCGGCGGTCTCGGAGGCGACGACCCAGCCGCGCTCCAGCCGGCCCAGCACCAGCGGGCGGATGCCCTGCGGATCGCGTGCCGCGTACAGCGTCGTCTCGTCCATGAACACCAGCGAGTAGGCGCCCTTGACCTGCGGCAGCAGCTCCGCCGCCGCGTCCTCGACGGAACGGCTGCGGTCCTGGGCGAGCAGCGAGGTCAGCACCTCGGTGTCGGTGGTGGCCCGGGTGGCCCCCGGGGCCAGCCGCTCGGCCAGCTCGGGGGTGTTGATGAGGTTGCCGTTGTGGGCCAGCGCGAGCCCGCCCACGTCGGTGGAGCTCAGCGTGGGCTGAGCGTTCTCCCACACGCTGGAGCCGGTGGTGGAGTAGCGGCAGTGGCCGATCGCCAGGTGCCCGCGGAGGGTGCCGAGCACCGACTCGTCGAAGACCTGGGCCACCAGGCCCATGTCCTTGTAGACGAGGATGCGGCTGCCCTCGCTGACCGCGATGCCCGCGGACTCCTGGCCGCGGTGCTGCAACGCGTACAGCCCGTAGTAGGTGAGTTTGGAAACTTCCTCGCCGGGAGCCCAGACGCCGAAGACGCCGCATGCGTCGCGTGGCGCTCGATCGTCGGGGTCCAGGTCATGGCCGAGCCGGCCGTCGCCCTTCAGCACGTACTTCAGTCTAGGTCGGGCGCTCGGCTGCTCGCACACCCGGGTACGGGTCACACGACCTGCGAGGTCGGCGGCTTGGCCGCATGGTGACCCAAGGATGGACGGGCCTTTGCCGTGTCGTGCGGTTGGGCTGGAGTGTTCCGCGTAAGGGTGAGGTATCCGGCATCTGATCCCAGTCGGGGAGACGCAGACGTGACCACACCTGGGGACCCGCACCGCGACTGGCGGGAGGACGAGTCCGACGACTATCTGGGCTCCGGCGGGCCGTCCGTGCCCGACAGCGCCGACGCCGAGAGCACGGCCGTCTTCGAGCGCCCCGATCGCCCGGCGCCGCAGGAGGGGGAGCGGGCCCCGGAGGGGGAGCAGCCGCCTCCCGCGCCGGGCGGCACCCCGCCGTATCCGGGGTGGGAGGAGACCGCCCCGCCGCAGCCGGGCGGCCCGGCCTCGGCCGCCACGACGCCGTCCCGCTACGAGCAGCCGCACGAGCAGCACGAGCAGCCGTACGAGCAGCCGTACGGGGCGGTCGCGCCCGACAGCGGGCCGGTGCCCGGCACCACGCCCTCCAGCCCGTACGGCGGCCCGCCCGGAGGCGGTCCCACGCCGTACGTCCCCGGCGGCCCGTACGGCGGCAGCGGCCCGTACGCCCCGGGCGGCGCGTACGGCACCGGCTACCCGCCCGCCACCCCGTACCAGCCGGGCCCGCAGGCCAAGCCGGGCAACGGCCTGGCGACCGCGTCGCTGGTGCTGGGCGTGGCCAGCCCGTTCCTCGTCTTCGTCTGCTTCACCGGCCTGCTGACGGCGATCCTGTCGATCGTGTTCGGCGCCGTCGCACTCAGCAAGGGCGTGGGCAAGGGCCGGGCGGTCGCCGGCATCGTGATCAGCGTCCTGGCCCTGGTGCTGTTCGCCATCGTGGCCGTGTGGTTCTGGAACGTGGTCCAGGAGTGCGGCGGGCTGCCCGCCGACCTGGCCGACCAGTGCTTCCAGCGGCGCTTCCCCTGGATGCGGCCCCCGGGCTAGGGAGGTCGGGGGCTAGCCGAGAGGCAGGTGGCCGGACAGGTCGGCGCGGGCGCCGCTCGCCGAGACCGAGCCCCTGACCACGGCCTCCGCCCAGGTGAGGCGGCCCACGGCCAGCTCGATCCAGGTGCGGGGGTCCATCTCCACGACGTTGGGCGGGGTGCCGCGCGTGTGGCGCGGCCCCTCGACGGCCTGGACGGCCGCGTACGGCGGCACGCGCACCTCGACCGTCCGGCCGGGCGCCGCGGCCGTCAGCCGGTCGAGCAGGTGGCGCACGGCCTGCCGGGCGGCGTCGCGCTCGGGGGCGCGGCCGCGGTCGTAGGCGGCCAGCACGGCGGCCACGAGGGCACCGGCCAGAGCCGCGGCGGGGCCGTCGAAGGGGGGCTCGTCCAGGGCGACGAGCTGGGCGTCCAGCGCGGCCCTCAGCTTCTCGGGGTCGGGTCTGCGTGGTGGCACCCGTCCATTCTCCTCCGGGGCAAGGGTTCACCGTGCCGGAGTCCGTCGTTCACCGGAGGTTCCCCCGGTCCTCGTAGCGTCTCGGCCGAAACACCGCGCACCACCTTTGGAGTCCCCCGTGCAGAACCGGCTTCTTCCGCTGCTCACCACGCACAAATCAGGTCGATCGGCGATGACCTGCCAGTTCCGCTGCGGCAATGCCTGCGCGCACGAGGCCGGCAACGACAGCGGTAACACCTACTTCGGCGACGTCGTCGCCCAGGCCATGTCCCGCCGGGGCGTGCTGCGCGCCGGCGCGCTGGGCGCCCTGGTGGCGGGCGCCGGCGTGGCGGGCGGTGCCGGGGCCGTTCCGGCGCTTGCGGACCCGGCCGGGCCCGAGGACGCGGCGCTGCGGGGCGGCGGCCGTTCGGGGCTGAGCTTCGCGCCCGTCCCGCCGAACACCGACGACGCGCTGCGCGTGCCCGGCGGCTACACCAGCTCCGTGGTGGTGCGCTGGGGCGACCCCGTGCTGCCGGGCGCGCCGGAGTTCGACTTCGACAACCAGAGCGCCGAGGCGCAGGCCAAGCAGTTCGGCTACAACTGCGACTACGTGACGCTGTTCCCGATGGGCCGTGACCGCGGCCTGCTCTGGGTGAACCACGAGTACACCACCGAGGCCCTGATGTTCCGCGGCTACCGGGGCGGCGCCACGGCGACCGAGGAGCAGATCAAGATCGCGCTGGCCGCCCACGGCGGCTCGGTCGTCGAGGTGCAGCGGGTCAAGGGCACCGGCCAGTGGAAGCTGGTCACCAGCGGCCGCCGGCGCTACAACCGGCGCATCACCGTGCACACGCCGATGAAGTTCTCCGGCCCGGCCGCGGGCGACGACCTGCTGAAGACGGCCGCCGACCCGTCGGGCGCCGCGCCGGTCGGCATGCTGAACAACTGCGCGGGCGGCACCACGCCGTGGGGCACGGTGCTGACGGCCGAGGAGAACTTCGACCAGTACTTCGTCAACGGCGACAAGGTGCCCGCGGCGCAGCGGCCGTACATCGCCCGCTACACGGTCCCGTCCGGCGCCTCGTCGAGCAGCCGCCGGTTCGACCGGGTGGAGGAGCGGTTCGACCTGGCCAAGCACCCGAACGAGGTCAACCGGTTCGGGTGGATCGTGGAGATCGACCCGTTCGACCCCGACTCGACGCCGGTCAAGCGCACGGCGCTCGGCCGCTTCAAGCACGAGGCCGCCACCACGACGGTGGCCCGTGACGGCCGCCTGGTGGTCTACATGGGCGACGACTCGCGGTTCGAGTACGTCTACAAGTTCGTCTCGAAGGACCGCTATCGGCCGGGCAACGACCGGCACAACCGCAGGCTGCTGGACGAGGGCACCCTGTACGTGGCGAAGTTCACCGGCGACAGCCCGGCGGCCGAGCTGGACGGCTCGGGCAAGCTGCCCTCCGACGGCGCGTTCGACGGCTCGGGCGAGTGGATCCCGCTGGTCAGCGGCAACAGGTCGCACGTGGACGGCATGACCGCCGCCGAGGTCCTGGTCTACACCCGCGCGGCGGCGGACAAGGTCGGCGCGACCAAGATGGACCGCCCGGAGGACGTGGAGCGCAACCCGGTCACCGGCGGCGTCTACATCGCGCTCACCAACAACTCCAACCGCACCGCGGCTCAGGTGGACGAGGCCAACCCGCGCGCCTCCAACAAGCACGGCCACGTCCTTGAGCTGGTCGAGCACCGCGGCGACCCGACGGAGCGGACGTTCGCCTGGTCGCTGCCGCTGGTCTGCGGCGACCCGAACGACGCCGCCACCTACTTCGCCGGCTACGACAAGACGAAGGTCTCGCCCATCTCCTGCCCGGACAACCTGGCCTTCGACCGCGACGGCAACCTGTGGATCTCCACGGACGGCAACGCGCTCGGCTCCAACGACGGCCTGTTCGCGATGCCGGTGCGCGGCAAGGACCGCGGCCACCTGCGCCAGTTCCTCTCGGTGCCCGTCGGGGCCGAGACCTGTGGTCCCCTGGTGACCGAGGACCAGCGCAGCGTCTTCGTCGCGGTGCAGCACCCTGGCGAGGTGGACGGCGCCACCCCCGACAGCCCGGCGAGCCGCTGGCCTGAGGGCGGCGAGGGCCAGCCCCGCCCGTCCGTGGCGGTCGTGTGGCACTCTGAGGGGCGGAAGATCGGGAGTTGACCTCGACATAAGTTGAGGTTCTAGGCTCCATGCCATGAGCATGGAAGTGACCGCCTGGCACCAGCTGTATTCGATGAACAACCAGCGCGAGCGTCGTCCTGTGTCCAGGGCGACGCTCCGCCGTGTCTGGAGTTTCGCCCGGCCGCACCGCCGCCGGATCACGTTGTTCCTGCTGCTGAGCGTGGTGATGGCGGCCCTAGCCGTGGCGCCGCCGCTGCTGGCGGGCCGGGTGCTGGACGCCATCGGCAAGGGCGAGGAGCTCGGTGTGGTCGTCGGGCTGGCCGCCGTGATCGCCGGCCTGGCGGTCGCCGAGGCCGGGCTGGGGCTGCTCACCCGGTGGCTGTCGGCCGGCCTGGGCGAGGGGCTGATCCTCGACCTGCGCACGGCGGTGTTCGACCACGTGCAGCGCATGCCGGTCGCCTTCTTCACCCGCACGCGTACGGGCGCGCTGGTCAGCAGGCTGAACAACGACGTGATCGGCGCGCAGCGGGCGTTCACCGACACCCTGTCCGGCGTGGCCGGCAACGTCGTGACGCTGGTGCTGGCGCTCACCGTGATGATCGGCATCTCGTGGCAGATCACGCTGCTGGCGCTGTTGCTGCTGCCGGTGTTCGTGCTGCCGGCGCGGCGCATGGGCGTCCGCATCGCCCGGCTGCGGCGCGAGGCCGCCGACCACAACGCGGCGATGGGCACCCAGATGACCGAACGGTTCTCCGCGCCCGGGGCGACGCTGGTGAAGCTGTTCGGCCGGCCCGCGCACGAGTCGGCCGAGTTCGCGGCGCGGGCGCGCCGGGTGCGCGATATCGGCGTGCGCACGGCGATGGCGCAGTCGGCCTTCGTCACCGCGCTGACGCTGGTGTCGGCGCTGGCACTCGCGCTCGTCTACGGCCTCGGCGGCTTCTACGCGCTGCGCGACCAGCTCGAACCCGGCTCGGTGGTGGCGCTGGCGCTGCTGCTCACCCGCCTCTACTCGCCGCTGACCGCGCTGGCCAGCGCCCGGGTGGACGTGATGAGCGCGCTCGTCAGCTTCGAGCGGGTCTTCGAGGTGCTCGACCTCAAGCCGCTCATCCAGGACAAGCCGGACGCGGTACGGGTGCCGGACGGGCCGGCCGCGGTCGAGTTCGACGACGTGCGCTTCGCCTACCCGTCGGCCGACAAGGTGTCGCTCGCCTCGCTGGAGGAGGTGGCCGCCCTCGACACCCGCGGCGGCGAGACCGTGCTGCACGGGGTGTCGTTCCGGGCCGAGCCCGGGCAGATGGTCGCCCTGGTCGGCTCCTCCGGGGCGGGCAAGTCCACGATCGCGCAGCTCCTGCCCCGGCTGTACGACGTGGACGCGGGGGCCGTGCGGATCGGCGGGGTGGACGTGCGCGACCTGACCGCCGACTCGATCCGCGAGACGCTCGGCATGGTCACCCAGGACGGGCACCTCTTCCACGAGACGATCCGGGCCAACCTCCTGTTCGCCCGGCCCGAGGCGAGCGAGGAGGAGCTCTGGGACGCGCTGCGCAGGGCCCGCCTCGCCACGCTGATCGAGTCGCTGCCCGACGGGCTCGACACGGTGGTGGGGGAGCGCGGCTACCGGCTGTCCGGCGGCGAGCGCCAGCGGCTGACGATCGCCCGCCTGCTGCTGGCCAGGCCCCAGGTGGTCATCCTGGACGAGGCCACGGCCGCGCTCGACTCCACCTCCGAGGCGGCCGTGCAGGAGGCGCTGGGCGAGGCGCTGGAGGGCCGCACCGCCGTGGTGATCGCCCACCGGCTGTCCACGATCCGGGCCGCCGACCTCATCCTGGTGATCGAGGACGGCCGCGTGGTGGAGCGGGGCACGCACGCCGAGCTGCTCGCCGCGGGCGGTCGCTACGAGGAGCTCTACACCACTCAGTTCGCCGAGCCGACGGTCGTCCCGGCGGCCTGAGGCGCCGGCCGCGAGGTCAGCAGCGCGCCGAGGACCGTGATGCCGAGCAGCCCGAACACCTCCCGGGAGACGTTCAGCACGCCGGAGGCGACCCCCGACCGGCCCGCTGGCATCCCGCTCAGCATCGCGGCGGTGAGCGGCACCAGCAGCCCGGCGCCCAGCCCGTACGCCAGGTACCACGGCAGCACGTCACCGCCGCGCCCGTGCACTTCACCGCCGGCCACGACCCGGCGGAGATCGCTGAGATCGTCCGGCGCAAGCGGCTCGACCTGGAGTCGCTGCCCGCCGACCGCTACCCCAACCTCGTCGCGATGAGCGGTCCCATGGTGGGCGGCGCAGACCCGCCCTCTACGACTCCTTCGGCGTCGACCTGGTCCTCGGCGGCATAGAGGCCCTCGGCCAGGAGCTAGGGTCCTGATCATGACGTTCCAGCTCGTGTGCGAGATCGAACCGCCGACCAGGCCCGACCTGAAGCGCGTCCGCCACCAGATCGGCACCCTGAGCACGATCGCGCACTCGTTCCTCATCCCCGACAACCACATCGGGCGCGCGACCGTGTCGAGCGTGGCCGTGGCGCACGAGGTGCAGGCCATGGGCGGGCGCAGCATCGCCTGCCTCAACTCCCGCGACCGCAACCTCCTCGGCCTGCGCCGCGACCTGCTGACGGCCGCCGCCTACGGCGTGGAGGAGTTCCTGTTCGTCCACGGCGACAAACCGGCGAGCGGCAACCGCGCCGGTGACCTGACCGTGCGGTCGATGATCGAGGAGACCAGAGAGTTCTCGCCGGGCGTCCGGATCGGCGCGGCGGCGGGCCTGCGGCCCCTGCCCGCCTGGAAGCGGGCGGCCGACT
Organism: Nonomuraea muscovyensis; assembly: GCF_014207745.1. Taxonomy (NCBI): domain Bacteria; kingdom Bacillati; phylum Actinomycetota; class Actinomycetes; order Streptosporangiales; family Streptosporangiaceae; genus Nonomuraea; species Nonomuraea muscovyensis. The sequence goes on along the minus strand of NZ_JACHJB010000001.1, from coordinate 2,063,448 downwards.
TCCTGTTCGTCCAGGTCAGCTTCTCGCTGGAGGCCCTGCTGCGCTGGCGCGAGGCCAACCAGGTCGAGGTGCCGGTCTATGCGGGCGTCATGGTGCTGGCCAGCGAGACGCACGCGCGCCGGATGGCCGCCGCGATCCCCGCCATCGACATCCCGGACGACCTGGTCGCCCGGGTGGCGGCCGACCGCATGGCGGGCGTGGCGGCGGCGTGCGAGCAGGTGCTGGCCATCCGCGACTCCGGCGCCTTCGACGGCGTCCACCTCGTCCCGGTCAGCCGCTACCGCGACGTCGAGTCCCGCCTCGCCGGCGCCTTCAGATGAGGCCCAGCTTCAGCATCAGTGCCCGATCGAGGTCAGCGGCCTCGTGCGCTTCGAGCGCGCCCTTGAAGCCGCCGAGCCAATATCACTCCGCTACACCCACGTACCGCTGGATCGCCAGCATCTCGGCCTGGTCATCAGAGTCGTTCCGCAAGCGCTCGGCGTCGGCTGCGGCCTGCTCGATCAGCATTGCCTCGTACGTGCGCAGCAGGGCGTGGCGGACGGCCTCGGAACGGCTTCGCGTCTCTCCCGCCAAGGCGCGCAGCGCGGTCTCCATCGCCTCATCGGTACGAACGTTGAGAGTTCCCATGACGTAGCTGTAACACGTCAGCGGTCCGACCGGGCCAGGGCGGCGAGGACGGCCCCGGTGAGCGCCACCGCGCACAGCACCGCGTACGTCCGCCGGAAGCCGTCCATGAGCTGCTCCACGGCCACTGGCGACAGCGTGGACAGCGTCCCCGCGTACACCTGGGCACCCAGCTCCGGCCCGACCGAGCCGGCCAGGACGCTCAGCGACAGGCCCACGCTGAGCACGACGCCCACGTTCATCACCATCAGCCGGAACCCGTTCACCACGCCCAGCCCTCCGGCGGGCAGCCCCTGCATGACCTGCGTGGTGTTGCCGGTGAGGAACGCGCCGCTGCCGCAGCCGGCCACGAAGAGCCCCACGCCCACCACCCAGTACGGCGTGCCGGCCCCGGCGGACAGCAGCAGGACGCCCAGCCCGGCCGTGCTCAGCAGCGAGCCGCCCACCGACAGCGCGTACGCCGGCACCCGCCGCCCCAGCGCTCCCGCGACCGGCGAGGCCACGGCCATGCCCACCGGCACCGGCAGCACGCTCAGCCCGGCCGTGAACGCGTCCACGCCCCGTGCCGCCTGGAAGTACAGCGCCACGACCAGGACGAGCGACGCCCGCGCCAGCGCGTTGCAGAACGACGCCAGGTTGGCGAAGGCCAGCATCCGCCCGCCGAACAGCCGCGCGTCCAGCACCGGGTGCGAGGCCCGGCGCTCCACCAGCACCACGGCCGGCACCAGCGCCGCGAAGACGACCGCCCCGGCCACCGCCACCGGGCTCGACGGACCGCGCGAGCCCGCCTCGGACAGCGCCAGCAGCAGCGCCGACAGCGCCGCGAACACCAGTGCGTTGCCCAGCGCGTCCACCGGCTGCTTCGGGCCCGGCGGCACCCTCCGCAGCGTCACGGTGCCCCACGCCAGCGCCACCACGCCGGCGGGCACGTTCACCCAGAAGATCCACTGCCAGCCGGCCGTCTCGGCGATCAGGCCGCCCAGCGTCGGTCCGGCGAGCTGCGCCACGGACAGCGTGCCGATGTAGACGCCCATCCCCTGGCTGAGCCGCTCGGGCGGGAACGCGTCGGTGATGATGACCGTGCCGTTGGCCAGGATCATCGCCGCCCCGACCGCCTGCACGACCCGCATCGCCACCAGGAACCACACGTCCGGCGACAGCCCGGCCAGCAGCGACGCCACCGTGAACAGCGCGAAGCCCGCCAGGTAGACCTCCCGCCGCCCGACCAGGTCGGCGACGCGGCCGAATAGCACCAGGCACGCGGTGTTCACCAGCAGGAACGACAGCAGGATCCAGCCCGACTGGAACGGGTCGGCCGAGAAGTGGCGCACGACCGCCGGCAGCGCCACGTTGAGCGTGCTGCCGGCGATGCCGATGAGCACCAGCCCCAGGCTGGTGACCGAGCACACGCGCCAGGCGTAGCGCAGCCGGGCCCGGTGGGCGGGCCCGTGTTCGGGGGAGGGCACGACGGTCAGCGGGCCCGCTTGCGCAACCCCTCCACGTCGTGGATCACCACGCGGCGCCTTCCGGTCTCGATGAGGCCGCGGTCGCGCAGGCTCCGCAGCGCCTTGCTCACCGCCTCGCGCGAGGCGCCGGTCCAGCCGGCCAGCTCGTCCTGGGAGAGCGGCAGGGCCACGCGCACCCCGCCGTTGGTCTGCTCGCCGTAGCGGTCGGCCAGCTCCAGCAGCCGCGTCGCGACCCGGCCGGTGGTGTCGTACGCGCCGTACTCGATGCGCTTGCGGTCGGAGTCGCGCAGCCGCTCCGTGACCAGCCGCAGGAGCAGCACCGCCACCCGCCCGTGCGCCTGCAGGAACGCGGCGAAGTCGCGGATCACCACGCCCGCGATGGGCTCCAGCGCGGTCACGGTCGCCGACCGGGGCGAGCCGTCGATGGACGACATCTCGCCGATCAGGCCGCCCGGACCGCGTACGGCCAGCACCACCTCGGTGCCGCTGCTCGTGTGCGAGGAGACCTTGACCCGGCCCTCGGTCAGCACGAGGACCCAGTCGGAGGTGTCGCCCTCCGACATCACGGTGGCGCCGCGCTCCCACCGGCGCGGCCGGCCCGCGGCGCGCAGGGCGTCGACCTCGTCGGAGGTGAGCATGGAGAGGAACTCGCCGGCCTCAGGGTTCATGCGCCTGATTATGGCGGCCCGGCCCGCCGCCTTTCACGTCACAAACCGACGCAACCGTGTTACGGCAGCTCCCGAAGCGGTTGCGGCAGCTCTGTCAGGACGTACGCGGCGACCTTCTCCTCCTTGCCCTTGAGGGCCAGCCTGCCCAGGGGGGTGGCCTTGGCGCCGCGGCCGAGCTGCTTGAGCGTCGTCTCGCCGATCACGACGGTGCCGGGCTCGGCCAGCGCCTGGAGCCTGGCGGCCACGTTCACGCAGTCGCCCATCGCGTTGAAGCCGCGAAGCTGCGGGCTGCCGATGTTGCCCACGAGCGCGGGCCCGGTGTTGACCCCGACCCGGAACGTCGGCCACGCCACGTCGCCCGCCCGCTGCCACGCCGCCTCCTCGGCGATCTCGGCGGCGGCCCGCTGCATGGCCAGCGCCGCCCGGCAGGCGGCCGCGGCGTGGTCGCTCTGCGTCGCCGGGGCGTTGAACAGGGCCAGCAGCGCGTCGCCGACGAACTGCACGATCGTGCCGCCGTTGTCGAGGATGCAGGGCACGGCGGCCGTGTGGTAGCGGTTGAGCATCTCGACGATCTCGCCGGGCGTCACCTGCTCGGAGAACGACGTGAAGCCCTTCAGGTCGGCGAAGAGCGCGGTCAGCTCCTTGAGCTGCCCGCCGAGCGCCGCCTGCGAGGGGTCGGCGAGCAGGGCCTGGGCCACGTCAGGTGACATGTACTGCCGGAAGAGGGTGTCGAGCTCCTGGTAGAGGCGGGCGTTCTCGAGCGAGAGGGAGAGCTGCCCGGCCAGGGTGGCGGCCAGCGCCTCGTCCTGCGGGGTGCGGCCGACCGGCACCTCCAGCGCCCCGGCCGGCCGGCCCTTCACGGTCAGCGGGAAGGCCAGCAGCTCACCGCGCCGGACGGGCTCGTCGCCGTCGAAGGTGTACGTGCGCGAGCCGATGTGGGTGCGGCCCTCGGACACCAGGCCGATCCGCACGTCGCCGAACGCCTGGCGCACCCGCTCCAGCGCGCCGGCCAGCAGCTCGGTCTCCGGCAGGCCGACCCGGGTGTGGGCGCTCACGGCGACCAGGGCGCCCAGGCGTTCGGACAGCTCCCGCTCGTTCGCCAGCGCCTGGCCGGCCCGGTCGAGGACCGCCGCCTGGCCCTCGTTGAGCCGGAACTTGCCCGACAGCCGGGTCGCCGCCATCGGCTCGCCCCGCCGTACGTGCTCGACCAGCTCCTCCAGCGCCTCGTCGTACTGCTGCCGGATGCGGGCCACGGTCGCCGACAGCGCCACCGAGTCGAACAGGCCCGCGCTCGATCCCTCACGCCTGAACTGCAGGTAGGCGCTGTAGGCGACGAACCCGAAGGCGAACGTGAGCAGCACGTGCCACAGCCACCACGTCAGGTGCCAGTTGAGCTGCGACATCCCGGCGACCATGGTCTCGGCGAGCAGCGCGTACGCCGTGAGCAGGCTGACCAGCATGGCCGACGGCCGGTTGCGGTGCAGCCGGAACGTCATCATCGTCGCCGCGACGTACAGGGCCAGGCCGGGCACCGCCGCCCAGGCCACCCAGGTGTGGTAGCCGCCCAGCGGTGGCGAGCTGAGCGGGGTGAGCCCGTCGATCAGGGAGGCGAGCCCCCAGATGATCATGAATCCGACGAGGACGCCCCGGATCACGTGCTGGGCGGACAGCACGGTCCGCGCCGCCCGCTCGCCCAGGGGGAGCGCCGAGGCGAACGCGAACCCCGCCGCGATCGTCAGCCCGACCTGCTGGCCGAGGTCGAACCCCAGCGAACCGGTGGGCAGGATGATGGTCGGCGTGGCCAGCCCGTGCATGAAGAAGAAGCCGGCGCTGGCCAGGAACACCATCGACACCAGGAACAGGCGGGCGTCCTGCCTGCGGCGCGACGCCTCGCTGATCAGCATGCCGAGCGCCACGTTGACGCCGGCCACGGCGAGGATCATCCAGAAGTGGCTGGGGTTGTGGTGCCACTCGATGTTCAGGTCGGGCTCGGCCAGCAGCAGCCAGAGCCCCAGCATGGGCAGCACAAGGTGGATGGCCCAGACGACTCCCCGGACCGGCTGCGTGGCGGGAGGGAGGTAGGGACTTTCCGTCGGCACGGTCCCGATTATCCACGGCCGGCGAGACGGCACACCGCGTCCTTTTACGCACTGCCGATGTTTTGACACGTCACGTGACGCCGGCCGGTCGAGCCTCACGGGAAAGGACCGGCACGGGAAAGGACCGGCGCGCGAATGGACCGGCGCGCGAAAGGGCCGACACGGGAATGGGCCGGCGCGGGAAAGGCCGGCGCGGAAACCCCCGTGCCGGCCCTTTCGCGAGAATCCGTCAGCCGAACAGGGCCGGCAACGTGGCCGCGTGCTTGTCGCGCAGGTCGGCGACCGGCACGTCCAGCACTCCCTCCACGACGAGCGACGAGCCGCCCGTCGTGCCGAGCCCGTAGCAGGGGACGTCGTGCCGGGCGCACAGCGCGGCGAACTCCTCGAACGCCTCCGGCCGGACCGCCACCAGCGCCCTGGCCGCCGACTCGCTGAACAGCGCGGTGAACGGGTCGCCGGTGAGCGTCACCGTGGCGCCGACGCCGCGGGCCAGGCACGCCTCGGCCAGCGCGACCCCCAGGCCGCCGTCGGACAGGTCGTGGGAGCCCTCGACGAGCCCGCGCCGGGCCGCCTCCACCATGACGGCCGCCAGGGCCTGCTCGGCCGCCAGGTCGGCCACGGGCGGCAGGCCGCCGAGGTGGCCGTGGGCGACGTGCGCCCACTCCGAGCCGCCGAACTCCTCCCGGGTCTCGCCGAGCAGCGCCACCCGCAGCCCCTCGGCGGTGAAGCCCGAGCCGACGCGCTTGGCCACGTCGTCGATCACGCCGAGCACGCCCACGACCGGGGTGGGGTTGATGGCGGTGGAGCCGGTCTGGTTGTAGAAGGACACGTTGCCGCCGGTGACCGGCACGCCGAGGATCCGGCAGGCATCGGCCAGGCCGCGCACCGCCTCGGCGAACTGCCACATGACCTCCGGGTCCTCGGGGGAGCCGAAGTTGAGGCAGTTGGTCACGGCCAGCGGCTGCGCGCCGGTCACGGCGACGTTGCGGTAGGCCTCGGCCAGCGCGAGCTGCGCCCCCGCGTACGGGTCGAGCTTGGCGTAGCGGCCGTTGCCGTCGGTGGCCAGCGCGATGCCGCGGGTCGTCGGCTCGGCGCCGTCCATCGCCTCGTGCACACGCAGCATCCCGGCGTCGGCCGGCTGCGCCAGCACCGTGTTGGAGCGGACGTAGCGGTCGTACTGGGAGGTCACCCACTCGCGGGAGGCCAGGTTGGGCGAGCCGAGCAGCCGCAGCAGGGCGGCCCGCAGGTCGTCGGGGCGCTCCAGCCGGTCGGGGGCGTCGGCGTTGAGCGCGGCCTGCCCGGCGGGCTCGTGGAAGGGGCGCTCGTAGACGGGGCCGTCGTCGGCGGCGGTGCCCGGCGGGATGTCGACGATCACCTCGTCGTCCCACGTCATCACCAGGCGCCCGGTGTCGGTCACCTCGCCGATGACGGTGGCCGGGACGTCCCACTTCTGGCAGATCGCCATGAACGCCGGGATGTCGTCGGGGCGGACGACCGCCATCATGCGCTCCTGCGACTCGCTCATGAGGATCTCCTCAGGCCTGAGCGACGGGTCGCGGAGCGGCACCAGGTTGAGGTCCACGTGCATGCCGCCGGTGCCCTTGGCGGCCAGCTCGGTGGTGGCGCAGGAGACGCCGGCCGCGCCGAGGTCCTGGATGCCGACGACCACGTCGGCCGTGTACAGCTCCAGGCAGCACTCGATGAGCAGCTTCTCCATGAACGGGTCGCCCACCTGCACGGCGGGCCGCTTGGCGTGCGACTCGTCCTCGAACGTCGCGCTGGCCAGCACCGACGCGCCGCCGATGCCGTCGGGGCCGGTCGAGGCGCCGAACAGCACCACCTTGTTGCCGGGGCCGGGCGCCGTGGCCAGCTTGATCTGGTCCTTGCGCAGCAAGCCCACGCAGAGCGCGTTGACCAGCGGGTTGCCGATGTAGCAGGGGTCGAAGACGACCTCGCCGCCGATGTTGGGCAGGCCCAGGCAGTTGCCGTAGTGGCTGATGCCCTCGACCACGCCCGGCAGCACCCGCCGGGTGTCCACGGCGTCGGCCGCGCCGAACCGCAGCGAGTCCATCACCGCGATCGGGCGGGCGCCCATCGACATGATGTCGCGCACGATGCCGCCCACGCCCGTGGCCGCGCCCTGGTGCGGCTCGACGTAGGACGGGTGGTTGTGCGACTCGATCTTGAACGTGGCGGCCCAGCCGTCGCCGATGTCGACCACGCCGGCGTTCTCGCCCATGCCGACGAGCAGTGCCTCGGACTCGGGCGCCTTGGTGGCGAACTGCCGCAGGTGCACCTTGGACGACTTGTACGAGCAGTGCTCGGACCACATGACGCTGTAGATGGCCAGCTCGGAACCGGTGGGACGGCGGCCGAGGATCTCCTTGACCCGGTCGTACTCGTCCTGCTTCATCCCCAGCTCGGCGAAGGGCATCGGCTCGTCGGGAGTGCTTTCGGCCCGCTTGACGGAGTCGGTGCTCATGCGTTCACCAGCTTCTTGAGGATGGAGGTGAAGAAGCCGAGGCCGTCGGTGCTCGGGGCGCCGACCAGCTCCTCGACGGCGTGCTCGGGGTGCGGCATGAGGCCGACCACGTTGCCCGCCTCGTTGCGGATGCCCGCGATGTCGTTCATGGAGCCGTTGGGGTTGCCACCGACGTAGCGCACCACCACGCGGCCGTCGGCCTCCAGCTCGGCCAGCGTCTCGGCGGAGGCCACGTAGCGGCCCTCGCCGTGCTTGATCGGCAGCACGATCTCCTGGCCGGTCGCGAACGACGAGGTCCAGGCCGTGTCGGTCTGCTCGATGCGGACCCGCTGGTCACGGCAGACGTAGTGGAGGGAGGCGTTGCGGGTCAGCGCGCCCGGCAGCAGGTGCGCCTCGCACAGGATCTGGAACCCGTTGCAGGTGCCCAGCACGGGCAGGCCCGCGCGGGCGGCCGGGATGAGCTCCTCCATCAGCGGCGCGAACCGCGAGATGGCGCCGCAGCGGAGGTAGTCGCCGTAGGAGAAACCGCCAGGCAGGAACACCGCGTCGACCTTCTTGAGGTCGTGGTCGGCGTGCCACAGCGGGACCGCCTGGGCGCCCACGAGGTGCACGGCTCTGGCGGCGTCCTGGTCGTCGAGTGTGCCTGGAAACGTGACAATGCCCACACGGGCAGCGCTCATGACAGTCGTCCCCTTCGAGGATGCGCACGCCACCGTCGCCTCGGGGTGGACGGGGGCGGTCCTCCCAGGTTATCGGGTGCGGCCGGATGCACACCGCCGGGAGGTCAGACTGCGGCGAGCTGGCGGGGGCGGGCGTCGGCCTCGTCGTCCCAGGCGAGCTGCTTGCGCAGGTGGACCGTGGTGCCACGACCCGGGGTGATGCCGAAGGAGATCTCGTCGACCACCGACCGCATGATCAGCAGGCCGCGGCCGTTCTCGGTGTCGGGGGGCGGGAAGTGCAGCGGCATCGACGGCAGCCCGCCGCCGCTGTCGGCCACGCGCACGTCGCAGCGGCCGTAACCGATCGACGCCGACACCTCGTAGCGGTTGGCGGGCCCCCCGTGCCGCACCGCGTTGGAGCACGCCTCGGAGACGGCGAGCAGCATGTCGGAGATGCAGGTCTCGCTCACGTTGAGCGACCGCATCGCATCGCCGAGCACTCGCCTGACCATCGGTATGCCGATGGCGTCCCGGGGCAGTGCCAACGAGAACTCAATATCCACCGGACTCCTCCGGGCTCCGGAATGTCACCTGGAGTAGGTTTCCCCGTGAAATCGGGGCTAACCGCAAAATCACGTTGTTGTTATTTAGTGTTGGCACGCTCGTGGGGTTAGGACGCGCCGGAACCCGGTGTTAAGCCACGTAGCGGAATCTTGGGGGCCGAAAGCGGCGATCTAGCCCTCAACCCGGACGGTGTAGTCCTCGATCACCGTGTTGGCCAGCAGCGTCTCGGCCATCTTTCGGACGTCCGAAATGGCCGCCTCGTCGGCGGGACCGTCGAGTTCGATCTCGAAGCGCTTGCCCTGACGCACCGCGGTGACCCCGGAGAAGCCCAGCCGGGGCAGCGCGCGGGCGATCGCCTGGCCCTGCGGATCGAGAATCTCGGGCTTCAGCATGACGTCCACGATGACGCGCGCCACGGGGTTCCTCCTGGATGCAGCCTGGATCGGACCAGGTCGGGGCGGGGTTGGGAATGCCAGCCTACCGGTGCGTGTGGCGGTCGGCACAACGGGAACGGGGTGGACATGGGGCTTGCGCGGAGGGCTGTGACGTCTGCCACGATGTCCCCAAACGCGTACGAACCACCATCACATGGTCCGACGCCCAAAAGGCCGGCATGCGATGGCAACCCCATCCGCACCGGCCCTGACCGCACAGGAGTGGCACGTGACCGTCGACGCCTCTCGTGGTGCCGAAGCACCCCCAGAGCTCGTCCAGTTGCTCACCCCCGAGGGAGAGCGGGTCGAGCACCCCGACTACGACATCGACCTCAAGCCGGAGGAGGTCAGGTCCCTCTACCGTGACCTGGTCCTCGTCAGGCGCATCGACCTGGAGGCCGTGGCCCTGCAGCGGCAGGGCGAGCTCGGCATCTGGGCGTCGCTCCTCGGCCAGGAGGCGGCGCAGATCGGCTCCGGCCGCGCGCTGACCGACGCCGACATGGCCTTCCCCACCTACCGCGAGCACGGCGTGGCGTGGTGCCGTGACGTGGACCCGGTCAAGCTCCTCGGCCTGTTCCGCGGTGTCAACCACGGCGGCTGGGACCCCCGGGAGCACAACTTCCACCTCTACACGATCGTCATCGGCAGCCAGACCCTGCACGCGGTCGGCTACGCCATGGGCATCCAGCGCGACGACGCGAGCGCCGCCGCGATCGCCTACTTCGGCGACGGCGCCACCTCCCAGGGCGACGTCAACGAGTCGTTCATCTGGGCCAGCGTGTTCAACGCGCCGATCGTGTTCTTCTGCCAGAACAACCAGTGGGCGATCTCCGAGCCGCTCGAGAAGCAGACCCGCATCCCGCTCTACCGCCGCGCCTCCGGCTTCGGCTTCCCCGGCGTCAGGGTCGACGGCAACGACGTCTTCGCCTGCCTCGCGGTCACCAGGCAGGCCCTCAAGAACGCCCGCGAGGGCCAGGGCCCGACCCTGATCGAGGCGTTCACCTACCGGATGGGCGCCCACACCACCACCGACGACCCGACCCGCTACCGGGTCGCCAGCGAGCTGGAGGCGTGGAAGCTCAAGGACCCCATCGAGCGGGTCAAGTCCTACCTGTTCAAGAACGAGCTGGCCGACCAGGCGTTCATCGAGTCCGTCGAGGCCGAGGCCGACCAGCTCGGCGCCGACCTGCGAAGGCGCTGCCTGGCCATGCCCGACCCCCAGCCGCTCGACATGTTCGACCACGTCTACGCCGAGCCGCACCCCCTGATCGACGAAGAGCGCGCCCAGTTCGCCGCGTACCTGGAGGGCTTCCGTGACTGAGCGAGGCGAAGGAGCCAATGAGCACAGCATGACTGTCATGACGCAGACGAAGGAGGCGTCATGACGGTTTTGAGCCTGTCCAAGGCCCTGAACGAGGGCATGCGCAAGGCCATGGAGGACGACCCCAAGGTCCTCATCATGGGCGAGGACGTCGGCAAGCTCGGCGGCGTCTTCCGCGTCACCGACGGCCTGCAGAAGGACTTCGGCGAGGACCGGGTCATCGACACCCCCCTGGCCGAGTCCGGCATCATCGGCACCGCGATCGGCCTGGCGCTGCGCGGCTACCGGCCGGTGTGCGAGATCCAGTTCGACGGCTTCGTCTTCCCGGCCGCCGACCAGATCATCACCCAGCTCGCCAAGATGCCGATGCGCTCGCTGGGCGCGATCAAGCTCCCCGTGGTCGTGCGCATCCCCTGCGGCGGCGGCATCGGCGCGGTCGAGCACCACAGCGAGTCGCCCGAGGCCTACTTCACCCACACCGCCGGCCTGCGCGTGGTGGCCTGTTCCAACCCGGCCGACGCCTACGTGATGATCCAGCAGGCGATCCGGAGCGACGACCCGGTGATCTTCTTCGAGCCGAAGCGCCGCTACTGGGAGAAGGCCGACATCGACACCGGCTCCACCGACTGGTGGACCCCCCTCGACAAGGGCAGGGTGGTGCGGCCGGGCACCGACGTCACGCTGCTCGCCTACGGCCCCATGGTCAAGACCTGCCTGGAGGCCGCGAAGGCCGCCGAGGACGACGGGCGCTCCCTGGAGGTCATCGACCTGCGCTCGCTCAACCCGCTCGACGCGCCGCTCGTCATGGACTCGGTCCGCCGCACGGGCCGCGTCGTGGTGGTGCACGAGGCGCCGGTCAACAGCGGCTTCGGCGCCGAATTGGCCGCGCGGATCACCGAGCAGTGCTTCTACCACCTGGAGTCGCCGGTGCTGCGGGTCGGCGGTTTCTCCACCCCGTACCCCCCGTCGAAGCTGGAGGAGTACTACCTGCCTGACCTGGACCGGGTGCTCGACGCCGTCGACCGCGCCTTCGGCTACTGAAAGGGGAGTCGGTTTCATGCGACGTGAATTCAAGCTCCCCGACGTCGGCGAAGGGCTGACCGAGGCCGAGATCGTCCGCTGGCACGTCAAGGAAGGCGATCCGGTCAAGGTCAACCAGATCGTGGTCGAGATCGAGACGGCCAAGTCCATCGTCGAGCTGCCCATCCCCTGGGACGGCGTGGTCACCGGGCTGATGGCCGGCGAGGGCGAGACCGTCGACGTGGGCGTGCCGATCATCGCCGTCGACACGGCCGAGGAAGGCGGCGCCCCGTCCGGGGGCGCGGCTCCCGCGGCCGTGTCCGGGGCGGAAGGCTCGGACGGCGCTGCGGGGCGGGGCGCGGCCCTGGCCGACGACATGGTCCCGAGCCCGCCGGCCGAGGGCGCGGTGGAGCCGGGCGTGCACGGCAGCCCGGCGCCCCGCGAGGAGCGCCAGGCGGTCCTGGTCGGCTACGGCGTCAAGACCGGAGCCACCAAGCGCCGCGCCCGCAAGCCCGGCCACGCGGGACGTCCCGGCGCCCAGGCCGGGGCGCCGCAGCCGATCCCGGCCACGCCGGTGGCCAACCCGGCACGGGTGGAGGTCGACACCCCGCCCGGCGCGGCGGTGACCCCCGCGCGGGTGGCGGTGCTCGCCAAGCCGCCCGTGCGCAAGCTGGCCAAGGACCTCGGCGTGGACCTCGCCACGCTGACCGGCACGGGCCCCCAGGGCTCGATCACCCGCGACGACGTCCACGCCGCCGCCCTGGCGCCCCAGGCGGCGGGGCAGCGGGTCGTGGCCGAGGCGGGGCTGCAGGCCGCGGCCGGGCAGTGGCGGGAGGAGCGCGTCCCCGTCAAGGGCGTGCGCAAGATGACCGCGCAGGCCATGGTGGCCAGCGCGTTCACCGCACCGCACGTCACCGAGTTCCTCCAGGTGGACGTCACCGAGACCATGGAGGCCGTCAGGCGGCTGCGCACGCTGCCCGACTTCGCCGAGGTCAAGGTGTCGCCGCTGCTCCTGGTGGCCAAGGCCGTGCTGGTCGCCGCCCGGCGGCACCCGATGGTCAACTCCTCGTGGGACGAGGCGGCCCAGGAGATCGTGGTCAAGCACTACGTGAACCTCGGGATCGCCGCCGCCACCCCGCGCGGGCTCGTGGTGCCCAACATCAAGGGCGCCCACGAGCTGCCGCTCCCCGAGCTGGCCAGGCGAATCGGGCAGCTCGCCGAGACCGCCAGGGCCGGACGCACGCAGCCGGCCGAGATGGCGGGAGGCACGTTCACGATCACGAACGTGGGCGTGTTCGGCGTCGACGCCGGCACCCCGATCATCAACCCGGGCGAGGCGGCCATCCTCGCCTTCGGCCAGGTCAGGGACATGCCGTGGGTGGTGGACGGCGAGCTGGCCGTCCGCAAGGTGACGACGCTGTCGCTCTCGTTCGACCACCGGATCGTGGACGGCGAGCTCGGCTCGCTGTTCCTGCGTGACGTGGCCGACATGCTGGCGGACCCGCTGCGCATGCTCGCCTGGAGCTGACCGCGCCGCCGCGCCGCCGCTCCCCGGGCCCCCGTCCGGGGAGCGGCGCGCCGGTAGGGTGGCCGCATGATTCGCCATGTCGTGTTGTTCACCTGGACCGAGGACGCCACCGACGAGCAGAAGGCGGCGGTGGCGCCCGAGCTGCGCAAGCTGCCGGACGCCATCCCGCAGATCCGCTCCTACACGGTCGGTCCCGACGCGGGCATCAACCCGGGCAACCACGACTTCGCGGTGGTGGCCGACTTCGACAGCGTGGCCGACTTCGAGACCTACCGCGATCACCCGCTGCACCAGGCGGTGATCGCCGAGCGCATCAAGCCCATCGTGGCGTCCCGCGCCGCCGCCCAGCTCAGCCTGTAGGCGCCTCGTCGGTCCAGCCGAGCGACCTGATCAGCTCCCACCGGTACGGCGTGCCGGGCCGGATGTCGGCGTGGTTCGGGCTGGGCTTCAGCAGCACCTCCTGAAAGCCCAGCAGCTCGCCGCTCTCCCGGTCGAGCAGGATCAGCTCCTGCATGTGGTTCTCGCGAGGCGGCTGCACCAGCGCCACGCCCACCCGGCCCTCGACGTCGGTGACACCGTCCGCCACGGTCACCCCGGGGAAGGCCGCCAGCATGCGGTAGACGGCGGCCCTCGTGGCGGGGGTGATCTCGGTGTCCTTGAGGAGATACGTGGCGAGGTTCCACAGGAAGCTCTCCCGGCTCTCCGGAGCACCCTGCGGGTAGACCTTCAGCAGGTGCGCCCTGAGCGCCTCGGGATCGGCGGGCAACCGCGCCGCCGGACCCACCGGGTAGGCCAGTCCGTCGGCAGGCAAGGTCTCGACCCTGGCCTTGCCGAACCGGCACGGGTCCTCGGCCACGCAGAGCGGCGGCGAACCCGCGGCCTGCCACGCCCGCCTGTCGGCTGCGGTGAGGGGCTCGGCCGACAGGTCCGTCCGCTCCGTCCGCACGGTCCGCCCGTCGCGCCAGACGACGTCCTTGATCCGTCGCTCGACGGTGTAGGCGTCCTTCGGCCGGCTCAGGTGCACCTCCAGGCTCTCGCGCCGCCACCGCGCCCCGCCACCGGGCGGTCGGACGGCCAGCCGGTCGAGCGCGGCGTCGAGCACGGTGGCCGCGTCGGGCGCCTTCGCCGTGTGGACGGTGCCGTCGCCCAGCCGGGGGATCGCCAGGAAACCGGCTACCAGGACGGACACCACGGCCGCGCCCGCGAGCAGCCACGACAGGCGGGGTGTCCGCCGCCGCCGGGCCCCGCCGAGCAGCCGGGCGCGCACGGCCAGCGTCCGCGCCTGGTCGGCGGGAGGGACGTCCGGCATCACCTCGTCGATCAGCTGGAACTCCTTCATCACAACTCCACCCCCAGAGCGTCACGGAGCTTGGTCCTTGCCCGGCTCAGCCGGGAGGCGACGGTGCCGTAGGCGACGCCGAGCGCCGCGGCCACCTCGTCGTAGGTCAGCTCGCCGTACGCGACGAGCAGCACCACGTCGCGCTCGCCGCGCGACAGGCCGGCCAACGCGGCCGAGAGCCGCTGCACGGTGACCCCGGCGGCGACCCGGTCCACGACCCGCTGGTCGTGGCCGTCGGCGTCCGGTGGCGGCCCGGAGCGGGCCAGGGCGCGGTAGCGGCGTACCTCGGCGCGGCGGTGGCGGCCGATGAGGTTGGTGGCGATGCCGTACAGCCACGGCCGGACGCCGCCCCTGGCGGCGTCGAAGGTGTGGCGGCGGCGGAAGGCGACGAGGAAGGTCTCGGCGGCGAGGTCCTCGGCGATGTCGAGGTCGAGGCGGCGGCCGGCGTAGCGGCGTATCTCCTCGTAGTGGGCGTCGAAGACGGTGGCGAACCGCTCGGGATCGGCCACCGCCCCGTCGAGGGACATGGTCATGCAAGGGTCTCCCTTGCCGGGGAACGCGGACACCTGTGATTGCCCGCGGGCGGGAGACCCTTCCGTCAGATTTCCGGCGGCCGGTTCTCGCGGCGCATCAGCCGGTCCTCGGAGGTGTGGCCGCGCCGCGGGGCCAGGACGAGGCTGAGCACGATCCCCGCACCCCCGACGATCATGAAGATCAGTCCGATGACGTCCATGTGGACGGCGTCACCGAACACGTCGGGCTCGATGGCGAACCTCAGGATGGCGCCGAGCGTGAGGAAGAAGATGCTGACCCCGACACCCATGCCGACCTCCGTGGGGAAAGACCAGGTACGCCCACGGTCATACCCGGGTACAGGCGATCACACCCGCGGCCACCGGAAAGAGGTGAACGCCCGCCCCGGGCTCGCGGAGCGGGCGTTCACCGGCACGGTGGGAGGCCGGCGGGAGGCTAGAACGCCTCCTCCGGCAGCTCCATCAGGTCCAGGCCGGTGCCGGTGAGCACGCGGCGCTCGGCGGCCAGCCGGGGCAGCACGGTCGTCGCGAAGAACGAGGCGGCGGCGACCTTGCCCCGGTAGAACGGGTCCTCGCGGTCGGCCAGCCGGGTCAGGGCGATCTCGGCCTGGCGCAGCAGCAGCCAGCCGATCACCAGGTCGCCCAGGGCGAGCAGGAACCTGGTGGTGTTCAGGCCGACCTTGTAGACCTCCTCCGGCTTCTCCAGCGAGCCGAGCGCCCAGCCGGCCATGGTGTCGCCCATGGCCTTGACGTCGGCGGCGGCCTCGGTGAGCAGCTTGCGCTCCTCCTTGAGCCGGCCGTTGCCCGCCTCGGACTCGGCGAAGGCGTTCACCTCGGCCAGCAGCGAGCCGATCGCGGCGCCCTGGTTGCGCAGGATCTTGCGGAAGAAAAGGTCCAGGCCCTGGATCGCGGTGGTGCCCTCGTACAGGGAGTCGATCTTCGCGTCGCGGATGTACTGCTCGATCGGGTACTCCTGCAGGTAGCCCGAGCCGCCCAGCGTCTGCAGCGAGCGGGCCAGCAGCTCGTACGACCGCTCGGAGCCGACGCCCTTGACCACGGGCAGCAGCAGGTCGTTCATCGCGTGCGCGTGCCGGTCGTCCGGGTTCATCTGGACGGCGTCCTGGAACGTCGCCGTGTACAGGACGAGCGCCCGCATGCCCTCGGCGTACGCCTTCTGCAGCATGAGCTCGCGGCGCACGTCGGGGTGGTGGGTGACGGTGACGCGCGGCGCGGACTTGTCGGCCATCCGGGTCAGGTCGGCGCCCTGCTTGCGGGACTTGGCGTACTCCAGGGCGTTCAGGTAGCCGGTGGAGAGCGTGGCGATGGCCTTGGTGCCGACCATCATCCGGGCGTGCTCGATGACCATGAACATCTGCTTGATGCCCTCGTGCACCTCGCCCACCAGCGTGCCGACCGCGGGGTGCCTGTCGCCGAAGGTCAGCTCGCAGGTCGTGGAGACCTTGAGGCCCATCTTCTTCTCGACGTTGGTCACGTAGGCGCCGTTGCGCTCGCCCAGCTCGCCGGTCTCCAGGTTCACGTGGTACTTGGGCACCAGGAACATCGACAGGCCCTTGGTGCCGGGGCCGTGGCCCTCGGGGCGGGCCAGCACGAGGTGGAAGATGTTCTCGGTCATGTCGTGCTCGGCGCTGGTGATGAAGCGCTTGACGCCCTCGATGTGCCAGGTGCCGTCGGGCTGCCGGACGGCCTTGGCACGGCCGGCGCCGACGTCGGAGCCGGCGTCGGGCTCGGTGAGCACCATGGTGGCGCCCCAGTTGCGCTCCATGGCCAGCTCGGCGAAGCGCCTCTGCTCGGGGGTGCCGAGCAGCCACAGGGTGTAGGCGAAGTTCGGCCCGGCCCCGTACATGTAGGCGGCCGGGTTGGCGCCCAGGATCATCTCGGCCGTGGCCCAGGCCAGGCTGCGCGGGATGCCGGGGCCGCCCAGCTCGGTGGGCAGGTCGAGGTGCGTCCAGCCGCCGTCCACCAGCGCCTGGTACGACTTCTTGAACCCGGCGGGCAGGGTCACCGTGTGCGTCTCCGGGTCGAAGACGGGCGGGTGGCGGTCGCCCTCCTCGAACGACTCGGCAAGGACTCCGGTGGCCAGCCTGTTGACCTCTTCAAGCAGTCCGCGGGCGACGTCCTCGTCCACGTCCGCGTACGGCCCCGTGCCGAGGACCTCTCGCCGTCCGAACACCTCGAAGAGGTTGAACTCCAGGTCACGCAGGTTGCTCTTGTAGTGGCCCATGGGTGCTGATCTCCTTGACCCGAGGTCGTTATCTACTCGCTAGTAACCTTACTAGGAATGCTACCCGCGGGTAACCACCGATATGCGTGGCATGCTCATCTCCATGGATGCCGAAGAACTCGCCCGCCGCTGGCGAGAGCGCCTGGAATCCTGGGCCATTCCGGACGAGATCATGGCCAAGGCGCCGGCCGACCCCTGGGGTCACTCGCCGGCTCGCTTCGCCATGCGCACCGACAGGGCGCTGGCCGAGCCGGAGGACGGGCCCACGATGACCCGGCTGGCCGAGGCGCTGCCCGACGGCGGCAGGCTGCTCGACGTCGGCGCGGGCACCGGAGCCTCGTCACTTCCCCTGCACGAGCGCATCGGCGAGCTGTACGCCGTCGACCCCTCGCCGGGCATGCTGGCCGAGCTGGGCGTGCGGGCCGACAAGCTGGGCGTCGCCTGCACGGCCGTGGAGGGTCGCTGGCCGGACGTGGCCGGGCAGGTGCCCCGGGCCGACGCGGCCGTCGCCGGCCACGTCGTCTACAACGTCCCCGACCTGGCCGCCTTCCTGGGCGCCCTCGACGAGCGCACCGAGGGCCGGGTGGTGATCGAGCTGACCCACCGCCACCCCATGAGCTGGATGACCCCGCTGTGGCAGCACTTCCACGGCGTCGACCGCCCGGTGCGGCCCGTCGCCGAGGACTGCGTCGCCCTCGCCGCGGCCCTCGGCTACGACGTGCGGGTGGAGGAGAGGGAGGCGCCGCTGGACAGGTTCGCCTCCCTGGAGGAGCTGGCGGCCGGCGCGTGCCGCCGCCTCTGCCTCGACCCGGCCCAGGCCGAGGAGGTCGGCGAGACAGCGCTCGAGCTCGGGATGTGGCCCCTGCCCCGCGACCGCTGGGTCACCCTCTGGTGGGAGTGACCCCACGTAGGGGACTTTTCAGGGGAAACCCCCGATGTGGCCAGGGTGCTCCGAGAGGCAGTCTGGATCCATGAACGAAATCAGCCGACGCGACGAAGTCTCGCTGTCCGGCGCCGCGCTGCGCGGCGCCCCGTGGAAGGCCGCCGCCGTCGGTGGTGGCGTGGTGGCCGCGGCCAGCTACGGCATGGGCGTGATCCTGCCGGGCACCGCCGACCTGGTGTGGGCCCTCGGGCTCGGCATCAGCCTGTTCGCGCTGATCGCCGCCATCGGCGCGGTGTCCAAGCCGAACGAGGGCGACCGGGTCACCCGGCAGGCCCGCCTGTGGGCGCTGCGGCACCCCTGGAAGTTCGCGCTGCTCCCGGCCGGCATCGCCGCCGTGCTGGACTATCCCGTGCAGCTCGTCCTCGACGGGGAGGGCGTGATCGGTTCGGCCTTCCACTCGGTCTGGCACGGCGCGCTGGTCTACCTCATCGCCGGCATCCTGACCGTCACCATGAAGGGCCGCGCCCGTTCCTGAGCGTCAGGAAGTGCCCTCGCGCTCGGCCTGGCTGCGGCAGACGCAGAACTCGTTGCCCTCCGGGTCGTGCATGACCACCCACCCGGTGCCGTCGGCCCGGCGGCGGTCGTCGAACACGGTCGCCCCCAGCTCCAGGAGCCGCTCCACCTCCTGGTCGCGGGTGCGCCCCTCGGTGCCGTTGACGTCGAGGTGGACGCGGTTCTTGGCCGTCTTGCCCTCCGGGACGCGGATGAACAGCACGAACGGATCATGCTTGGTGCGCAGCATCACCTCGTCGTCACCCGGGTGGTCGTCGTCGCCCAGCGGCAGGCCGGTGGCCCTGCTCCACCAGCTCGCCAGCTCGTACGGGTCGGCGGCGTCGATGGTCACGGCATGGATCTCAATCATGGTCGCCACCCAATCGCGACACCATCAAAGCAGTCAAGCCGGTTTCTGGCATGATGCGGGGCATGGCAGACACCGTCATCTTCCGCCAGGCCACGGCCGAGGACGTGCCCGCGATCGTCGCCATGCTGGCCGACGACCCGCTCGGCGCCCTGCGTGAGGGCGACCCCGGCGACGAGCGCTACCTGACGGCGTTCGCCCGCATCGACGCCGACCCCCACGACGAGCTGATCGTCGCCGAGGACGACGGCAAGGTCGTCGGCACCATGCAGCTCACCTACCTGGCCGGCCTGTCGAGGCTCGGCGCCGAACGCTGCCAGATCGAGGCCGTCAGGGTCGCCGCCTCCACCCGTGGCCAGGGTCTCGGCCGCCGGATGATCCAGTGGGCCGTCGACCGGGCCCGTGCCCGCGGCTGCGCGATGGTCCAGCTCACCTCCGACAAGTCGCGCGTCGACGCGCACCGCTTCTACGACTCGCTCGGCTTCGCCAACTCCCACGAAGGGTTCAAGCGCGCGCTGAGCTGAGAGATCATCCACCTGCACCACTCCGCGCGGTGCCGCTCGTAGCCGAGCCCGCACCGCAGCGCCGCGTAGTTGCCGAACCGGGGGTCGCCGAATCCCGGGGGCTCACCGATCAGCTCGCCCTCGCGCTCGTACTCGGCCAGCCGCGCCTCGTGCACCGCGAGCTGGTCGGTGAACATCTGCCTGATCAGGTCCGGGTCCGCCAGCCACGACGCGTACGTCTTCAGCACCAGCTCGTCGCGCTCCGGACGCTCGCGCGGCGGCTCGGTCACCCACGCCCGCAGGGCCAGTGAGCCCTCGGGTGTCACGTGGTAGACCTTCTTGCCCTGCGGGCCCGGTCCCTGCCTGGCCTCGTAGCCGACGAGCTCGGCGGCCAGCAGCTTCTGCAGTTCGGCGTGGATCTGGCTGTGCCCGGCCGTCCAGAAGTAGGCGATGGGCCGTCGCATGGCGGCGGCGATGTCGTATCCCGTGCGTTCCCCGCGCGCCAGCACGGCGAGGATCGCGAATCCAAGCGTCGAGGTCATCGCGGCCCAGGATAGTCTTTCGCCACTATGTCAGTTATGACATAGTGGCGGCATGCGCAAGATCGCCGGAACGGTCGGACTCGTGGTCGTGCTGACCGCCTGCGGGGGCACGGTCAGCCCGTCCGCGGGGAGCGTCGCAGCCCCTGCGACCACCCCCACCACCACCCCGACCCCGACCCCGAGCCCCACGCCCACGCCGAAGATCACCGGCCCCAACGTCAGCGGCTGCTTCACCGAGCAGGACGGCAAGATCTTCACCCACGGCGAGAACGACCTGCCCGGCGTCATCACGGGCAGCGGCGAGGTGGGAGTGGTGATCACCTACGAGCGCAACGGCAACGTGTGCACCTGGCGCCCGCTCTCCGACCGCCTGGTCGCGGCCGGCTACCGCGTGCTCCTGTACGCCCGCGACAGCAGCAAGCCGCCGGAGGACGTGACCGTCGCCATGGCCAGACGGCTCGCCAAGGAGAAGGGCGTCAAACGGCTGTTCTTCGTGGGCGGCTCCATCGCCGCCACCACCGCCCCCCTGGCGGCCAGGAAGCTCGGCGGCAGGACGGCCGGCATCGTCGCCCTCTCAGGCGCGATCGACCCGCAGGACGCGGCGCGGATCACCGTCCCGCTGCTGCAGATCGGCACCGAGCACGACGGCTACGGCGGCGCCGAGGACCTCCAACCCGCCCACGACGCCGCCACCAAGGCCCCCGCCAACGAACTCATGATCGTCAAGGGGGAGAGCACCCACGCCTCGGGGCTGTTCCGGACCCCTCACGCCGCCGAGGCGCTCGACCGCATCCTGACGTTCATGAACCGGCACAAGGGCTGAGCTCGACCAGGTTGTCATGGTAGACGGCACCCCGGCCCAGGTCGGCGTCGCGCTCCTCGACGACCGCGTTGGGGTTCGCGCCGCCGGGGCTCAGCTTGGGCCAGCGCCCCTTCGGCGAGGCCACCACCCCGCGCGCCACCCGGTCGCTCACCTCGACGTCGGCCAGGAACTCCCCACCGGCGTTGTGCACCCGCACCCGCTGCCCGCTCACCAGCCCCCGCTCGGCGGCGTCGGCCGGGTTCACCAGCACCACCGGCTCCTTGGCCCGCCGCCGCAGCTCCGGGTTGTTGCCGAACGTGGTGTTGAGGAACACGTGCGACGCCGGCGTGATCAGCGTCAGCGGGTACGGCGAACGACCGGCCTCCCGCACGGACCGCGGCGCCACGTACGCCCTGCCCGGCGGCGGGAAGCGCAACCGGCCCGACGGCGTCGGGAAGCCCTCGGCGAACGGGGCGAACGGCCGCGGGTAATTCAGCCGCATCCAGCCCTCCTTGCGCAGCCGGTCCAGCGTGACGCCCTCCAGCGACGGGTGACCGCTCGTCAGCAACTGCTCCGCCAGCTCCAGGTCCGAGTCGTACAGCGACGGCTCGGTGAGGCCCATGTGCCGGGCCAGCCGGCGGAACGTCTCCGTGGTGGACAGGCACTCGCCGGGCGGCTCCACGGCCGGCTCGTTCCACTGCAGGTACAGGTGGCCGTACCCGGCGTGCAGGTCGGCGTGCTCGGTCTGCATGGTGGCCGGCAGCACGATGTCGGCGTAGTCCACCGTGTCCGTGGGGAAGTGCTCCATCACCACCGTGAACAGGTCCTCGCGGGCCAGCTCGCGCCTGATCGCGCCCGTGTCCGAGGTCGAGCCGACCGGGTTGGCGCCGTACACCCACAGGCACCGCACCGAGTCCAGCTCGGAGGCGAGCCTCGTCATGGTCAGCGTGCGCACCGGCTCGGCCAGCAGGTCGTCACGGGTGTCGATGTTCACATGGACGTGGCCGCTGGTGGAGTAGGCCACACCCCCGCCGGGGTGGCGCCAGTCGCCCGTCACGCCGGGGATCGCGGCGATCGTCCGCATCGCGGTGCCGCCGCCTTCGTGCCGCTGGATGCCCATCGTGGCGCGGATCGCCGTAGGGCGGGTGTGCGCCAGCCGCATCCCCAGGCTGTGGACGTCCGCCGCCGGGATGCCGGTGATCTCGGCGACCCGCTCCACCGGAAACCGCAGGATCTCCTCGCGGAAGCTCTCCCAGCCCTGCGTGTGCGCCGCCAGGAACTCCTCGTCCTGCGCCCCCTCCGCCAGCACCACGTTGAGCAGGCCCAGCGCGAGCGCCGCGTCCGTGCCCGGCCGGATCGCCAGATGCTGGTCGGCCTGGTCGGCCGTCCGCGTGCGGATCGGGTCGATGGCCACCACGTGGGCGCCGTTCGCCTTGGCGTCCTGCACGAATTTCCACAGGTGGTGGCCGCTGGTCAGCGTGTTCGTGCCCCACAGCAGGATCAGCCGGGACAGCGCGAAGTTCTCCGGGTCCATGCCGCCGGGGGTGCCGTTGGTCAGGCTCAGCCCGGTGCTGCCCGCCGCCGAGCAGATGTTCAGCCAGTGCTTCGACGCGCCCAGCACGTTCCAGAAACGCCGGCCCGCCACGCCCTCGCAGCCCTGGAGGTAGCCCAGCGAACCGGTGCCCTGGTACGGCCAGATCGCCGCACCGCCGTGCTCCTCGACGATGTTCCGCAGCCGCGCCGAGATCTCGTCGAGCGCCTCCTCCCAACTGATCCGCTCGAACCGCCCCGACCCTTTCGGACCGGTACGGCGCAGCGGATGGAGGATGCGATCCGCCGCCCGGGTGTGCTCCAGGTAGCGGTTGACCTTCACGCAGAGCGCGCCCCTGGTGTACGGATGGTCCGGGTTGCCACGCAGCTTCACGGCCCTGCCGTCCTCGACCGTCACGACCCACGAGCAGCCATCAGGGCAGTCCAGCGGGCAGGCTCCCAAAACGCTCAGTTCACCCGACATGAGGCACAGCCTATGTTCCGCCCCCCGGGCCCCCGGAAATTCGTCACGTCGCTGCGTCACGTGGAGGCTCGGCACACGGTAGAAAACGAAGGTGAAGGGCAGAAGCCCCACCGTGTAACCTGCGTCGCGACGCGGCGGCCGGAGCAGGCACAGGAGGCCAAAGATCGTACGGTCCGGCCGGAAAGGTGCAGAATCGCTGTCGGTGGCCGAAATCAGGGAACGTGACGACACGGGGGACCTCACGGAGAGGGATCCGACCGTGGCGGAAGCGCGCGCCGATCACGAGGTCTACGTCGTGGAGCCGCTGCTGCCCCAGCGCCTGCGCCGCCCCTCCGACCTGCTGCGCTTCCTGGCCACCCTGCTCGCGCTCGCCGGCGTGCTCGTGCTGGCCCTGGTGGCCAAGCAGACGCTCAACGGCCTGGAGAAGGACGTCACCGAGGGCGCGACCCGGCTGCCCGAGCTGCTGAGCCGCGTCGCGACGTTCCTGGGCGGCGCCGCGCTGCTCGTCGTGCCCGCCGCCTTCGCCGTGGAGCGCGTCTTCCACCGTGACGGGCTGCGGGTCGCCGAGGGCCTGGTGGCCGCCATCCTCGGCATGGTCCTGGCCTTCCTCCTCGGGCAGTGGACCGTCACGGCCGCCCCCGAGGACCTGCGCCTGCTGCTGACGGGCAACCGCGACATCGAGCCGATCAACACGCTGCTGACCTCCGTCATCGCCTACTCCACCGCCGTCCGCATCTCCCGGCGCCCCACCTGGCGCGCCCTGATGTGGGGCGTGATCGGGCTCTACGTCCTGGCCTTCTTCACCGGCTACCAGATCACCCTCGTCGGCGCCATGGTCACCGTGCTGATCGGCATGGCCATCGGCTACGGCACCCTGTACGGCGTCGGCAGCCCCAACACCCGGCCCCCGGGCAACGCGGTGCTCACCGCCCTGCGCAAGCTGTCGTTCTCGCCCGTCTCGGCCCGCCGCATCGACGACGACCACCAGGGCAGCCGCCGCTACGCCATCGGGCTCAAGGACGGCACCAGCCTCGACGTCACCGTCCTCGACCGCGACCGCCAGGTGGCCGGCCTGCCGTACCGGCTCTGGCGGCGCTTCCGCCTCAACTCCGAGACCCGGCGCCGCGCCATCAGGTCACTGCGGGCCGAGCTCGAACGTGAGGCCCTCATGGCCTACGCCGCCCAGGCGGCCGGAGCGAGCACCCCCCGGCTGCTCGGCACCAGCGAGATCGGCACCGAGGCCGCGCTGCTCGCCTACGAGCACCTCGACACCCGCCCGCTCGACGAGGTGCCCGACGCCGAGATCACCGACGACACGCTCGCCCAGATCTGGGAGCAGATCTCGCTGCTGCAGATCCAGCGTCTCGCGCACCGGCGGCTCACCGGCGAGGGCGTCCACCTCGACGCGGCCGGCCGGGTCGTGCTGACCGACGCCCGCAGCGGTGAGATCGCCGCCGGCGACCTGCTGCTCAGGCTCGACGTCGCCCAGCTCCTCACCTACCTCGCCCTGCGGGTCGGCGCCGAACGCTCGGTGCGCACCGCGGCCGCCGTCATGGGGCCCGACGCGCTGGCCGCCGCGCTGCCCCTGCTGCAGCGCATCGCGCTCACCCGCGAGACTCGCTCCGCGCTGGCAAAGGACAAGGGCCTGCTCGCCGCGCTGCGCGACCAGATCGTCGCGCTCAAGCCGCAGGGCAAGGTCGAGGAGATCCGGCTGGAGAGGTTCCGGCCGCGCACCCTCGTCACGATCATCGCCAGCGCGCTGGCCGCCTACTTCCTGCTGTCGCAGCTCAGCCGGGTCAACGTCGTGCAGGTCGTCACCACGGCCAACTGGGCGTGGTCGGGGCTCGCGCTGGTCGCCTCGTTCGTCAGCTTCGTGGCCGCCGCGCTGATGCTGCGCGGCTTCGTGCCCGAGCCGCTGCCGCTGTGGCGGACCGTGCTCGCGCAGTTCGCGGCCTCGTTCGTCAAGCTCGTGGCGCCCGCCGCGGTCGGCGGCGTCGCCATCAACACCCGCTACCTGCAAAAACGCGGCATCCACCCCGCGTCGGCGATGGCCAGCGTGGGCGCCTCGCAGCTCGTCATGCTGGTCTTCCACATCGCGCTGCTGCTGCTGTTCGCCTACATCACCGGCACCAACACCGCCACGTCCTTCACGCCGTCGCGCGGCCTCGGGGTGGCGCTGCTGGCCGTCGCCGTGCTGGTCGTCGCGCTGCTCGGCGTGCCGCGGCTGCGCCGGCTGGTCACCGACCGGATGCGGCGGCTGTTCTCCAACGTGCTGCCGCGGCTGCTCGACGTGCTCCAGTCGCCCGCCAAGATGATCGAGTCCTGCGTCGGGACCCTGATGATCACCCTGGCGTTCATCGTCTGCCTCGACGCCTGCGTGGGAGCCTTCGGCGGCGCGATGGGCTTCACCACCGTCGCCGTCGTCTACCTGACGGCCAACGCCATCGGCTCGGCCGCGCCCACCCCGGGCGGGCTGGGCGCGGTCGAGGCGTCGCTCACGCTGGGGCTCACCGTCGCCGGGCTGACGCCCGAGGTGGCCGCGTCGGCCGTGCTGCTCTACCGGCTGCTCACTTTCTGGCTGCCGGTGCTGCCCGGCTGGGCCGCGTTCACCTACCTGCAGCGCCACGAGGCTTTGTAGCCGTCACCCGCCGCGACGCTCCGTGATCTTGTCGATCGCCGCCAGCTCGTCCTCGGTGAACGCCGGCCCGTCCACGCAGGCCACGTTGTCCTCCAGCTGCCTGACGCTGCTCGCGCCGATCAGCACGCTCGTCACCCGCGGGTCGCGCAGCGTCCACAGCAGCGCCATCTGCGCCAGCGTCTGACCCCGGCCCCTGGCCACCTCGTCGAGGTCGCGGGCCAGCTCGCGGTCGATCTGGTCGGAGTTCAGGAACCTGCTCGTCGCCGCCCGCGAGTCGGCGGGCACGCCGTCGAGGTAGCGGTCGGTCAGCAACCCCTGCGCGAGCGGGGAGAAGACGATGCAGCCCATGCCCGCCTCCTCCAGGGTGTCGAGCAGCCCGCCCTCGATCCACCGGTTGATCATCGAGTAGGACGGCTGGTGGATGAGCAGCGGCGTGCCCAGCTCGCGCATGATCCGCGCCGCCTGGGCCGTCTGCTCGGGCGGGTAGTTGGAGACGCCCGCGTACAGCGCCTTGCCCGACCGCACCGCCCGGTCGAGGGCGCCCATCGTCTCCTCCAGCGGCGTGTCCGGGTCGAACCGGTGGCTGTAGAAGATGTCGACGTAGTCGAGCCCCATCCGCTCCAGCGACTGGTCGAGGCTGGCCAGGAGGTACTTGCGCGACCCCCACTCGCCGTACGGGCCGGGCCACATGTCGTAGCCGGCCTTGGTGGAGATGACCAGCTCGTCGCGGTAGGGGGCGAAGTCCTCGCGGAAGATCCGGCCGAGGTTGCGCTCGGCCGAGCCGTACGGCACGCCGTAGTTGTTGGCCAGGTCGAAGTGCGTGACACCCAGGTCGAACGCCCGGCGCAGGATGGCGCGGGAGTTGTCCAGCGGCCGGCTGTCGCCGAAGTTGTGCCACAGCCCCAGCGACACGGCCGGCAGCCGCAGGCCGCTGCGCCCGCTCCGGTTGTACGGCTGGCGCTCGTAGCGGCCGCCGTCGGGCTGGTAGGTCATGCCTTGCTTCCCCTCTCGATGATCCACGACAGCGCGAAGGCCTCCTCGCGCCAGGCGTCGTAGCGCCCGCTGCGGCCGCCGTGCCCGGCCCCCATCTCGGTCTTGAGCAGGAACGGGCCGCCCTCCGCCGTCGCCCGCAGCCGGGCGATCCACTTGGCGGGCTCGTGGTAGAGCACGCGCGTGTCGTTCAGGCTGGTGATCGCCAGGATCGGCGGGTACGCCCGGCCGTCGACGTTCTCGTACGGCGAGTAGCCCTTCATGTACGCGTACACGTCGGCGTTGTGCAGCGGGTCGCCCCACTCGTCCCACTCGATCACGGTCAGCGGCAGCGACGGGTCGAGGATCGTGTTGAGCGCGTCGACGAACGGCACCTCCGCCACGACGCCCGCGAACTCCTCCGGCGCCAGGTTGGTGACCGCGCCCATCAGCAGCCCACCCGCCGAACCGCCCCTGGCGACGATCCGCTCGCTCCAGCCGGCCTGCTTCAGGTGCCTGGCCGCGGCCACGAAGTCGGTGAAGGTGTTGCGCTTGCGGGTGAGCTTGCCCTCCTCGTACCACCGCCGGCCCATCTCGCCGCCGCCCCTGACGTGCGCCACGGCGAAGACGAATCCGCGGTCGAGCAGCGACAGTCGCGGCACCGAGAACCCCGGGTCGATCGAGGTCTCGTAGCTGCCGTAGCCGTACAGGACGGTCGGCGCGGGCATGGCGGTGTCCTTGCGCTTGACCAGGGAGATCGGCACCCGCGTGCCGTCCTCGGCGGTGGCCCACTCGCGGAACTGCTCGTAGTCGCCCGGATCGTAGCCGCCGAGCACCGGACGCTGCTTGAGCAGGATCAGCTCGCGGGTCGCCAGGTCGTAGTCGTAGACGCTCGGCGGCGTGATCATGCTGGTGTAGCTGAGCCTGAGCCGCTTGGTGGCGAACTCGGGGTTGCCCGCCGGGCTGACGTCGTAGAGCGGCTCGGGGAACTCGATCTCGTACGAGTCGGCGGCGCAGGCGGTCTCCACCCGTTCGCGCCAGCCGTCCGCCCCGGACCGCGCGTACGGGAGGATGCGGATGCCGGTCAGCCCCTCGCGCCGGAAGTGCACGACGGCGTGGCCGGCGAACGCGTCGATCTCCAGGAGCCTGGTGTCGTCGCGGTGCGCGATGAGCGGCGTCCACGTGCCCGGGTCGTCGAGCGGGGCGGTGGCCAGCTCGAAGTTCTCGGCGTTCTCGTTGTGCAGCACGTAGAAGAAGTCGCCCGCGTCCTCGACGCCGTACTCGACCCCGACCTTCCTCGGGCGCACGACCCTGAACTCGCCGGTCGGGTCGTTAGCGTCGAGGATGCGGATCTCACTGGTGATCTTGCTGCCCGCGCCCAGGACGAGGTAGCGCTCGCTGCGGGTGAGGCCGATGCCCACCCAGTAGCGTTCGTCGGACTCCTCGTACACGAGCACGTCGTCCTGGGTGCCGAGGAGGTGGCGGTGGACCTGGCAAGGGCGCCAGGCGTCGTCGACGCGCGTGTAGAAGAACGCCGAGCCGTCGGCGGACCAGGCGCCGCCGTAGAAGATGCCCTCGATCCGGTCGTCGAGCAGCTCGCCGGTCTCCAGGTTCTTGAAGCGCAGGGTGAAGCGCTCGTCGCCCTTGTAGTCGGTGGAGTAGGCGAGCATCCTGCCGTCGGGGGAGATCGCGCTGACGCCGACGGAGAAGAACGCGCTGTCGCCGGCCAGCTCGTTGCCGTCGAGGATGACCTGCTCACCGTCGAGGCGGCCGCCGGGCTCGATCTTCGGCGGGGTGTCGCCGTCGGCCGGCACGCGGCAGGAGACGGCGTACTGCTTGCCCTCCTCGGTGCGGGCGAAGTACCACCACGCGCCCTTGCGGCTCGGCACCGACAGGTCGGTCTCCTGGGTGCGGCCCTTGATCTCCTGGAAGACCTGCTCCTGCAGATCGGCGAGATGCGCGGTCTGCTGTTTGAGGAACGTGTTCTCCGCCTCCAGGTAGGCGATCGTGTCGGGATCTTCCTTGTCGGTGAGCCAGGCGTATTCGTCGACCACGGTGTCGCCGTGGTGTGTGCGCTCGGCCGGGACCTTCTTCGCCACTGGCGGCTTGATGCTGCTCACGTGTGGAGTCTATGGCGGTGGATTAGGGGCGGTCGTGATCCGACTGTGGCCTCGCGATGGGCGAACGGGTCTCGAGCAGTCGGGAGCGCTGCTAATCTTGTGGAGCCGACGCAGTGCGGCGCAACCCATCTCTCCCAAGCTGATGTGGCTGTGCTGTGCTCGGAGGCGCCGCCAAGATCGGTTCGCTGAACCGTCTGGAGGCTGGTAACTTGAAAGACGTCTCCGATTTCTTTCTTCCGGACCGGATCGAGTCAATTTGACACGAATCGGAAGGGCTGAAAGAATAAGAGCACGGAAAACGAAATGAACGCCTCCGAGCGAGGACCTGGAAGGGTTCGAGTAAGGAAGTACGCGTCCGTTTCTTGAGAACTCAACAGTGTGTTAAAAGCCAGTGCATGATGCACAACCCCGTCATTTCGGTGACGGATTCCTTTTATAGCTAGATCAGACCTTTTTTGGAGAGTTTGATCCTGGCTCAGGACGAACGCTGGCGGCGTGCTTAACACATGCAAGTCGAGCGGAAAGGCCCTTCGGGGTACTCGAGCGGCGAACGGGTGAGTAACACGTGAGTAACCTGCCCCTGACTCTGGGATAAGCCCGGGAAACTGGGTCTAATACCGGATACGACCGGCTCTCGCATGAGATGCTGGTGGAAAGTCTTTTCGGTTGGGGATGGACTCGCGGCCTATCAGCTTGTTGGTGGGGTAGTGGCCTACCAAGGCGACGACGGGTAGCCGGCCTGAGAGGGCGACCGGCCACACTGGGACTGAGACACGGCCCAGACTCCTACGGGAGGCAGCAGTGGGGAATATTGCGCAATGGGCGAAAGCCTGACGCAGCGACGCCGCGTGGGGGATGACGGCCTTCGGGTTGTAAACCTCTTTCAGCAGGGACGAAGTTGACGTGTACCTGCAGAAGAAGCGCCGGCTAACTACGTGCCAGCAGCCGCGGTAATACGTAGGGCGCAAGCGTTGTCCGGAATTATTGGGCGTAAAGAGCTCGTAGGTGGCTGGTCGCGTCTGCCGTGAAAGCCCGCAGCTTAACTGCGGGTCTGCGGTGGATACGGGCCGGCTAGAGGTAGGTAGGGGCAAGTGGAATTCCTGGTGTAGCGGTGAAATGCGCAGATATCAGGAGGAACACCGGTGGCGAAGGCGGCTTGCTGGGCCTTACCTGACGCTGAGGAGCGAAAGCGTGGGGAGCGAACAGGATTAGATACCCTGGTAGTCCACGCTGTAAACGTTGGGCGCTAGGTGTGGGGATCTTCCACGATCTCCGTGCCGGAGCTAACGCATTAAGCGCCCCGCCTGGGGAGTACGGCCGCAAGGCTAAAACTCAAAGGAATTGACGGGGGCCCGCACAAGCGGCGGAGCATGTTGCTTAATTCGACGCAACGCGAAGAACCTTACCAAGGTTTGACATCACCCGGAAAGCTTCAGAGATGGAGCCCTCTTCGGACTGGGTGACAGGTGGTGCATGGCTGTCGTCAGCTCGTGTCGTGAGATGTTGGGTTAAGTCCCGCAACGAGCGCAACCCTTGTTCCATGTTGCCAGCGGCGCCTTCGGGCGGCCGGGGACTCATGGGAGACTGCCGGGGTCAACTCGGAGGAAGGTGGGGATGACGTCAAGTCATCATGCCCCTTATGTCTTGGGCTGCAAACATGCTACAATGGCCGGTACAGAGGGCTGCTAAGCCGTGAGGCGGAGCGAATCCCTAAAAGCCGGTCTCAGTTCGGATTGGGGTCTGCAACTCGACCCCATGAAGTCGGAGTCGCTAGTAATCGCAGATCAGCAACGCTGCGGTGAATACGTTCCCGGGCCTTGTACACACCGCCCGTCACGTCACGAAAGTCGGCAACACCCGAAGCCCGTGGCCCAAC
The DNA here is from genome assembly GCF_014207745.1 of Nonomuraea muscovyensis. NCBI lineage: Bacteria > Bacillati > Actinomycetota > Actinomycetes > Streptosporangiales > Streptosporangiaceae > Nonomuraea > Nonomuraea muscovyensis. The sequence continues at coordinate 2,033,203 of NZ_JACHJB010000001.1, read as the reverse complement.
CAGCTTGCTGGGGGGAGCGGTCGAAGGTGGGGCTGGCGATTGGGACGAAGTCGTAACAAGGTAGCCGTACCGGAAGGTGCGGCTGGATCACCTCCTTTCTAAGGAGCATCGGTCCTGTTCGTGAGAGCAGGGTCCAATGTCACGGTCATCGGCGAATGTCCGATGCGTGGCGGCTCATTAGTGGAGCACTGGCTAGTCAGCTGGACCGGGTTGCCGGGCCGTTAGTACCGCCCCTTCGGGGGAGTGGGAACGGGGTTTCGGGGGTTGGGTCTGGGTCTGAACACACTGTTGGGTCCTGAGGGAACGGACATGCGACGGGCCTGCTTCGGCGGGCTCGTGGTTTGTTGGTCCTCAGTCAGGGCCGGCCTCCTGTCATACCAGTCCAGTGTTTGCTGGGTGTTGGTGGTGGGGTGGGTTGGTCGCTGGTTGTTGTTTGAGATTTGCATAGTGGACGCGAGCATCTTTGTGGCCAAGTTTTTTAGGGCACACGGTGGATGCCTTGGCATCAGGAGCCGATGAAGGACGTGGGAGGCTGCGTTAAGCCTCGGGGAGTCGCCAACCAGACGTTGATCCGGGGATGTCCGAATGGGGAAACCTAGCACCAGTCATGTGGTGTTGCCTCCGCCTGAATGTATAGGGCGGTTGGTGGTAACGCGGGGAAGTGAAACATCTCAGTACCCGTAGGAAGAGAAAACAACAGTGATTCCGTGAGTAGTGGTGAGCGAAAGCGGATGAGGCTAAACCGGGCGTGTGTGATAGCCGGCAGGCGTTGCATGTTCGGGGTTGTGGGACCTCCTTTCAGTCTCTGCCGGGACTGTGAAGAGTGATAAATCTGTCTGATAGTTGAAGCCTCTGGGAAGGGGCGCCGTAGACCGTGAGAGCCGGGTAGGCGAAATCGGATGGACTCTTTGGGGTGTTCCCGAGTAGCACGGGGCTCGAGGAATCCTGTGTGAATCTGCCAGGACCACCTGGTAAGCCTAAATACTCCCTGATGACCGATAGTGCACGAGTACCGTGAGGGAAAGGTGAAAAGTGCCCCGGTGAGGGGTCGTGAAATAGTACCTGAAACCGTGTGCCTACAAGCCGTAGGAGCGTAGTCGTTCTTCGGAGCGGCTGTGATGTGACTGCGTGCCTTTTGAAGAATGAGCCTGCGAGTTATGGTGTGTGGCGAGGTTAACCCGTGTGGGGGAGCCGTAGCGAAAGCGAGTCTGAATAGGGCGTTTGAGTCGCATGCTGTAGACCCGAAGCGGAGTGATCTACGCATGGGCAGGTTGAAGCTCAGGTAAGACTGGGTGGAGGACCGAACCCACCAGGGTTGAAAACCTGGGGGATGACCTGTGTGTAGGGGTGAAAGGCCAATCAAACTCCGTGATAGCTGGTTCTCCCCGAAATGCATTTAGGTGCAGCGTTGCGTGTTTCTTGCCGGAGGTAGAGCACTGGATGGCCGATGGGCCCGACAAGGTTACTGACGTCAGCCAAACTCCGAATGCCGGTAAGTGAGAGCGTGGCAGTGAGACTGCGGGGGATAAGCTTCGTAGTCGAGAGGGAAACAGCCCAGATCACCGACTAAGGCCCCTAAGCGTGTGCTAAGTGGGAAAGGATGTGGAGTCGCAGAGACAACCAGGAGGTTGGCTTAGAAGCAGCCACCCTTGAAAGAGTGCGTAATAGCTCACTGGTCAAGTGATTCCGCGCCGACAATGTAGCGGGGCTCAAGTACACCGCCGAAGTCGTGGCACTGACAGGTTTTTGGATCTGTTGGTGGGTAGGGGAGCGTCGTGCATCCGGTGAAGCCGCCGAGTGATCGAGTGGTGGAGGGTGTGCGAGTGAGAATGCAGGCATGAGTAGCGAATCGAGGGTGAGAAACCCTCGCGCCGGATGACCAAGGGTTCCTGGGGCAGGCTAATCCGCCCAGGGTAAGTCGGGACCTAAGGCGAGGCCGACAGGCGTAGTCGATGGACAACGGGTTGATATTCCCGTACCCGCTTCAACGCGCCCATATTGAACCTCGTGATGCTAAGAGTCCTTAAGTCAGCTGCTTCTTCGGAAGCGGTGTTAGGCTGAACGCTCGATCCGATCGGGTAGTAGGTAAGCGATGGGGTGACGCAGGAAGGTAGTCCAGCCCAGGCGATGGTTGTCCTGGGGTAAGCATGTAGGGAGCGAGGTAGGCAAATCCGCCTCGTGGATATCCTGAGATGTGATGCCGAGCCGATTGTGGCGAAGTGGATGATCCTATGCTGCCGAGAAAAGCCTCTAGCGAGTGTTGTGGCGGCCCGTACCCTAAACCGACTCAGGTGGTCAGGTAGAGAATACTAAGGCGATCGGGTGAACTGTGGTTAAGGAACTCGGCAAATTGCCCCCGTAACTTCGGGAGAAGGGGGACCTCTGCTGGTGATAGGCCTTGCGCTTGGAGCTGGTGGGGGTCGCAGTGGCCAGGGGGAAGCGACTGTTTACTAAAAACACAGGTCCGTGCGAAGTCGTAAGACGATGTATACGGACTGACGCCTGCCCGGTGCCGGAACGTTAAGGGGACCGCTTAGCTGACTTCGGTTGGCGAAGGTGAGAACTTAAGCGCCGGTAAACGGCGGTGGTAACTATAACCATCCTAAGGTAGCGAAATTCCTTGTCGGGTAAGTTCCGACCTGCACGAATGGCGTAACGACTTCCCCGCTGTCTCAACCGCAGACCCGGCGAAATTGCATTACGAGTAAAGATGCTCGTTACGCGCAGCAGGACGGAAAGACCCCGGGACCTTCACTACAGCTTGACATTGGCGTTTGGAGCGTCTTGTGTAGGATAGGTGGGAGACTGGGAAGCTCGGACGCTAGTTCGGGTGGAGTCATTGGTGAAATACCACTCTGGTCGTTTTGAACGTCTAACTCTGGTCCGTGATCCGGATCGGGGACAGTGTCTGGTGGGTAGTTTAACTGGGGCGGTTGCCTCCTAAAGGGTAACGGAGGCGCCCAAAGGTTCCCTCAGCCTGGTTGGTAATCAGGTGTTGAGTGTAAGTGCACAAGGGAGCTTGACTGTGAGACTGACGGGTCGAGCAGGAGCGAAAGCTGGGACTAGTGATCCGGCATCGGCGTGTGGAAGCGGTGTCGCTCAACGGCTAAAAGGTACCCCGGGGATAACAGGCTGATCTTCCCCAAGAGTCCATATCGACGGGATGGTTTGGCACCTCGATGTCGGCTCGTCGCATCCTGGGGCTGGAGTAGGTCCCAAGGGTTGGGCTGTTCGCCCATTAAAGCGGTACGCGAGCTGGGTTTAGAACGTCGCGAGACAGTTCGGTCCCTATCCGCTGCGCGCGCAGGAGACTTGAAAGGGGCTGTCCCTAGTACGAGAGGACCGGGACGGACGAACCTCTGGTGTGCCAGTTGTACCGCCAGGTGCACGGCTGGTTGGCTACGTTCGGAAGGGATAACCGCTGAAAGCATCTAAGCGGGAAGCTCGCCTTGAGATGAGGTCTCCCACCACGTGAGTGGGTAAGGCTCCCGGTAGACGACCGGGTTGATAGGCCGGAGGTGGAAGCACGGTAACGTGTGGAGCTGACCGGTACTAATAGGCCGAGGACTTGACCACAAGGTTTTTGCTTGCGTCCACTAGGCAATTCTGAGACAGCAAACAGTTGTGTTTGTGTGGTCTCGTGGGGTTACGGCGGTTATGGCGGGAAGGAAACACCCGGTTACATTCCGAACCCGGAAGTTAAGCTTCTCAGCGCCGATGGTACTGCACTCGGGAGGGTGTGGGAGAGTAGGTCACCGCCGGACAATTTTTGATTAGGGGGTCTCACCTTCGGGTGGGGCCCCTTTTTCGTATGCCCGGAGACTCCCGTAAGAGGGCGCGAGCAATTGACGTCCCGCTGTCCACCTGACAGCCAGGGCTGACGGCGATGCCGTGTGCCCGACGCCGTCGAACAGGGTCACCCCGGGCCAGTCACACTCTCGGGGTGACCGGCCCATCACGCTAGATGCCCCGGGTCTGGTATGCGCAGCCCGGGTCGGAGGAGGCGCTCGTGTCGAACCGCGCACCGAACCTCACGAACACCTTGTGCGGCTTCGGCCTGGTCACCCAGATGTTCCGCGAGCCCGTCTTGCCGCCCGTGTAGTTGAAGGCTTTGAACACGAAGTCCGGCTGAGCGTCCTGCATGAAGTAGAAGCGGACGGTGTTCTTGCTGCCGACATTGCCGGTGATTCGCCAGGACAGCTGGTTGAACAGGTGCTGTGTCCCGGTCGTCCGGTAGCGCGCGCTGATCTCGATGCCGAAGTTGCCGCTCTTGCAGCGTGCGATGAGGTACTGGTCGGCGGATGCCATGGCAGGCGTCGCCGTGATCGACGTGGCCAGGCCCAGGGCGGCGACTACAGCCACGTTGCGCAGGATCTTCATGGTGTCCCTCCCGTAGGTCGTGATCACCATTCTTGGACGCGGCAGTATGCCGAAGGTATGTCGGACCCGCGTGCCATGCTGTGCCCGTGATGGTCGTCTTCGATGCCGAGCTGTGGATCTGGGATGCTCGACGGGCTGACAGCTGGACCTTCGTCAGCCTGCCCGTCGAGGAGTCCGAGGCGATTCAGGACATGACCGGCGGATCGCGGCGTGGGTTCGGTTCGTTGCGGGTGCGGGTCACGATCGGCGGGAGCAGCTGGAAGACCTCCATCTTCCCGGACAAGCGGCGCGGTTGCTACGCGCTGCCGATCAAGCGGACTGTGCGCGAGGCCGAAGGGCTCGGCGCGGGTGACGTGGCGAGCGTGACCGTCGAGCTCCTCGACGTCTGACCGGCCCGCCGGCGCCGTGCTCCCGGGCACCACTAGGCTGATGGACAGCTCCATGCGGGGGGGAGCCGGGCTGGTCCTGTGCTCCGGCGGCGCTTTGGCGTGCCGTCGACGGATCCTTCAACCCGCTCAAGACGGCCGGTCGGCTGCGTTGCTCGGCGGTCGCCGGGCGATCGTGATCGTGCAGGCCGGCCTCGTCCTTCTGAACGCAGAAGACGGCCGTTGATCAAGATGGAAAAGACTCTTTGGACCGGGGTTCGGGAACGACCGACGACGCGGGTGAACCGCCGACCACCGTCACGCTCCGGAGCCGGAGTCCGATCACGCAAGGTGTTCACGGGACAGCGCAGCCGGGTCACATGCGAAGACCCACGAGACCCGGCGCCTGCTGATCGGTCTACTCCCGCAGCCGCGCCACTCAGCGTCTCATGTCCCCGCCTGGTCATGTTGGCACCGTCGGCGACAAGCCCAAGCCCACCGCTCCTGCTGTCGAAGACGCGGCCACACCACCATATGAGTGCCGTTGCAGTAGTAAGCGCCGGACCGCCGACACGGACGGTGACGAGCGTGCCAGCGGCCACGCGTGCCATGTCGGCGGCAGGAGAGTGCAGCCCGGGACTATGCGTCGCGAAGGGGGACGGCTTGATGGACGATGACGCCGGCGGCGAGGCACACGGCTCCAGCGACCGCCATTCCGGATGAGGGACCTAGAGCCGCCATCACCCCGGTGGCAGCCGCCAGGGTGAGCGTTTCCAAGCTCATCCGCGTCGTGCTGAACAGCGCGGCGCCCGCCCCTCCGCGCTGGGAGGGCACGTACTTGAGTGCTTGTCCGTCTGGGACGCCTTCGGTCAGCCCAAGACACAGCCCGATGACCCCGGCCGCGCCGAGAAGAGCGGCAGGTTGGTCGGTGACTTGCAGGATGAGCGCGGTGACGGCGCAGGCGAACAGGGCGGTTGTCACCAGCGGCCGTGCCCGTCGGCGCGCGAGCCGCGCGGCAAGAAGCGGTAGGACCGTTGACGGCACGGTCAGCAGGCTGAGCATGACCGCTGCCTCGCCTGGACCCATGCTCTGGGCAGAGCCAAGCTGCGGGAGCGCGGCCAACCCCACCACGAGCATCCCCATGAAGGCACCCGTCGCCACGGCGTACGCGCGATAGGCGGGGATCCGCAACAGGTCCACGGGGATCGCGGGATCAGATGCACGCCGTTCCACGCGGACGAGCCCCGTGGCGCCGGCTGCCGCGACGAGGACGAGTACTCCCGGCCCCCACCACGGGACTCCGACCCCAAGGCCCAGCCCGAGTGCGGTCACCGCGGCGGCGATGGTCACCCCGAAGAGGACAGCGCCGGCAAGGTCGAAGTTGTCGGGCACCTCGGGACTGCGAAGACCCGGAAGCCCGAGCGTGGCCAAGGCCGCGAGGCCGGCAACAGCCGCCGGCGCGACGAAGACCAGGGGCCAGCCTCCGATGGCCATGAGGGTCTGGGCAACGACCGGGCCCAGTGCCAGACTGCTGCCCAGCACGGCGCCCGCGTAGCCGTACACCCGACGCCGTTCGTCCGGCGGGTACACAGCCAAGATCATCGATGATCCACCGGCGGCGCACATGGCCGCCCCGACGCCGGCGACCACGCGGAGGGCTACCAGAGACATCAGGTCTGGAGCGAGGGCGGACAAGACCCCGGTGACTGCGACAACGATGTTGCCGATGGCGAAGAACCGGGTCCGGGCGGTGCGGTCCGCTGTCGCCCCCGCCAGCAGTAGGGCTGCAGCGAAGAGCCCGTTGTAGGCGAGGACGATCCACGGACCCAGGGCGCCCGCACCGGGCAGTTGCGCGGTCACATCGGGGACGATTGCTGTCGCGCCGGTGATTGCGAGCGGGAACACCGCGGTCGAGATGAGGTCAGCGACAAGGACACGCCGACGTTGGCGACGAGACAAGGCGAACATGGATGCGCTCCGGAGCAAGGGAAATCCGAGCGCCACATAGGCGCTCCTGGCCCAGGGTCAGGAGCGACGGCGAGAACTGAGGTTTTGCGCCGCCGCTCTCAGCGACGGCGCACCTTGTCTGTCTTCGGCACGAGCACACGCTAGCAGCACCCTCGAGCGAGGCCCGCTGAGGTTCTGCCCCAAGCCACGTCCCCATCCCATGCAGAACCTGATGCGGGTTCGGCCGCAGATCACGTCACGTTCGGAGCCGGGACCCGATCACCAGGGTGATCACACGACTGCACCGGCCCGGTCACAGGGGCAGCCAGCGCTTCCTGGCCGTGATGGGGGCGACGGCGCCTTCGCCGATGGCGGCGGCCCGGCATGAGCGTGGTTGACGGACTTCTGGTCGCAGGACAGGCGGCACGGTCGGTGCGGGTTTCGCTTGAGGGAGGCGAGGACGGTGTCGTCGGCACCCTGGTAGCCTCGCCGCCGCCGACCGTTCGCCGCCCCTGTCTTCCTGCGGCGCTGGGCGGGGGTCGGAGCGGTCGCGGGGCCCGGCGGCGGGACCCACGCCAGCCGGGCGGCTACACCCTCTGTCTGAGCGCGCGTAAGCAGAACTGTGGCGGGCCAAAGGCAGCAGGAGGAGCCGCAGCTGGACAGTGCCCGATCCCGTCACGCACCCTGGCTCTCGCGGAGCCCGTGCCGTTGCAGCGGGGTGGTGGTGTGGGGCGGACGCTGTCAGGTGGTGGGGTCCGGGCTCTCGCGGAGGCCGTGCTCTCGTTTGCCCTCGGCGCTCGTGGGGTCGCCGTCTCAGTGGTGCTCCCGATCCTGCGCGGCGGGCCCGTCTGCGATCGGGCACCGCTAGATGTACAGCTCGCCGGAGAGGACCGTCACCGCGTGGCCCGCCAGGTGGACCCGGTCGCCGGCGGCAGTGACGCGGACCAGGCCGCCCCTGGCGGACAGTTGCGCACCCACCAGTTCGGTGCGGCCGAGGCGCTGGGACCAGTAAGGGGCCAGGGCGCAGTGCGCCGAGCCTGTCACCGGATCCTCGGGGACGCCGACGTTCGGGGCGAAGAAGCGGGAGACGAAGTCGTGGCCCTCCGTCGTGGCCGCGGCCGTCACGATGACGCCCCGCGCGTCGACCGCGCCCAGTGCCTGGATGTCCGGGCTGAGGGAGCGCACCTCGTCCTCCGACCGCAGCTCCACCAGCAGGTCGAGGGTGCTTCGGCCCACGCTCACGGGGGTGGCGCCGAGCGCTTTTTCCAGTCCGGGTGGAACTGTGGTGGGTGTCACTTCCTTGGCCGGAAAATCCATAGTGATCATGCCGTCGGCGGCTCGATTCACCCTGAGCGTTCCGCTGGCGGTCAGGAAATCGAGCTGACCGGTCGCCGCGCCCGTCGAATAGAGAACGTGGGCGGTGGCCAGCGTCGCGTGGCCACAGAGCGAGACCTCGACCGCCGGAGTGAACCAGCGCAGCGTTTCGCCGAGCAGGAACGCGGTCTCCGACAGGCCCATCTCGGTGGCCACCGCCTGCATCCATGAGTCGGGTGCCGGAGACTCCAGCAGGCAGACGCCGGCCGGATTACCCTTGAACGGACTGTCGGTGAAGGCGTCTACAGTGAACACGCGCATGACTCGATGCTATCTGGGGAGACAGTTATCCAGATGAAAGCAGACTGCAAGCCGTACAAAATGGAATTAGTCGTGGGCGTGTCGCATGGCGAACACGGAATCGTCGGTTACCGTCCAATGTGTAGGGACGTGCCGATTACGGTGAGTTCCTGAGGAAAGGACAAGCCGATGGGGGCAGTGCGCAAGGTGGCGGGCTACCTTGGCCTGGGCGGGATCGATCATTACGACGACCACTACGACGACGAGCAGTACGAAGAAGAGTACATGCCGGCGTCGGAGCGGGCCGCGAGGAGGTGGCGGGCGACCGTTGACTCGTCACGGATCGTGATGGTGCAGCCGCTCAAGTACAACGACGCGCCGATGATCGGGCAGCACTTCCGTGACGGCCAGACGGTGATCATGGATGTGACGGGCATGCCGATGCCGGAGGCGACCAGGATGGTCGACTTCGCGGCAGGTCTGGCGTACGGGTGCGAAGGGCGGATCGAGCGCATCGCCGACCGCGTCTTCCTGCTCGCGCCGGCCCACGTAGAGATCGAGACCACCTAGGCCGCGCGCGAGGCCGAGGAGCCGGTCGAGAGCTCTGGTCCGTCGCATGCTTGCGACGGGCCGATCCAGGCGAGCCATGCCGTATGAGCTGCGGCGGACCGGTCCACCTCCTCGGCCGGACGAGCGCGGCCGTTTCGGTCGTACCCTCCGGACGAGGGTGCGGCCTTACCGGTCGTGGACCGAGGGGCCAGTCGGGGCCGGCCTCGCGGTCACGCTCACCGGTCGTGCGCGGGGGCGCCTAACCGGTGGGCGGCTGCATGAGGGGCGGTCGTCCCCGGGCATGGCACCTCCCAGCGCCTCACGGCGCTGGTCTGAGGAACGTCGCCGACTCTGGTCACGCGAGGATGACTGTGCCGCTCGCGGCCTGGGAGACGCCAAGCGGGTGCGGGCCCACGGGTTCGTGACCTGCGATCACCCCCGGGGGTCAACAGTGACGGGTCATGGACTTCTGCGCGTGCGCCGGTGACGGGGTCTTGATCCCGGCTGTGTGGCGCGGGTCGCGAGAGGTCCTGCCGCTCGGGCGGCGGGTCGAACCAGGCGCCGACGGCAGGCTTCACCGCCAGCCTGCTAGCCGTGCGGTGCGGTGGACGCTCTGGTCGTGCGATGTGGGGAGCGACTCCGGTTGGGTGAGGTGGCGGACGTGGTTGCTGGTCGGATCCGCGGTGAGTGGTGAGGCCGGTTCGGGTGTCATGCGGCGCGGGGGCCGCGGCGGATGAGGCGGGTGAGTTCCGCCGCGTCGTCGGCGGCCTGCTTGGCCCGGGTGTCGGATTCGCGGGCGTACGCGTGCAGGGCCCAGACGGCGCCGTCGGCGAGTTCGCGGAGTTCGGCCACGCGCGCGGCCACGAAGCGCGCGTCCGAGGCGATCGCGTCGCGGCGCCGCCAGAGTTGCCAGCCCGCGACCCCCAGCAGGGCCACCCCCACCCCGGCGAGCAGCCACCCAGCCGCCACGGCTCCCGCCAGGCAGCCGACACCGGCCACGATCAGGAGGATGACGGCCCACGGGGTGGGGCGTGGCAGGGTGCCCTCCGCGACGATGGCGGCCTCGGCCTCGGCGAGTGAGGCCTCGTCGGGGCCTTCGGGGTGGAGTTCGATGGGGTGGCCGAGCAGTGTCACGGTCAGTGTGGCGGGCGGCTCCAGGCGGCTGTCGGCCTCCAGTTCCTCGGCCACGCCGCGCAGGATCGGCGCGGCCACGTGCAGCGCGATGGCCGCCAGGTGCGGGTCGGCGGTGGGGCGCAGGTCGTCGAGCAGGTGTGAGGTGAGCGAGGCCAGCGGGCCGGCTGGGCCGCCCAGGCCGATCAGTGAGCGGAGCACGGCGATCGGCTCGTCCTCGTGCCAGGCCGTGGCGGGGCTCGCGGTGCTGTTGGTGAGCGGGGCGGCGGAACTCTGGTCGGCCTGCCGGGTGGAGGTGATCTCCAGGCAGCGGGCGCGCAGCCGCGCCAGGCGGGCCGCCGCCTGGGCGGGCTTGGCCAGCTCGGGTAGTTCGGCCATCTCCGGGAAGTCGACGAGCGAGGCAGGCACGACCACGGTCGGCTCGCCGGGCGCGAGGGCCTGCACCCACTCCGGGTGGTCGGCATGGTCAGGTACGGCGAGCGTGTCGAGCCTGCGCAGAACGAAGATCTTGCCGGCCGGGCCGTAGGCGCCGCGGGCGGCGGCCAGCCAGAGCGCGCGCTGGCCGTGGGTGACGGGCTGGTCGAGGGAGAGCTCGCCGAAGGCGGTGCCGAGCCAGGAGGCGTGGATGCGGCTGCCGTGGCCGGCGACGGCCAGCGCCAGGCAGAGGAAGAGCGCGGTCTGCTGCTGGTCGCGGCCGGCGGCCCGGCTGAGGGGTTCGAGGGGGTCGTCGCCGGCCAGGATCGCGACCAGCGCGTGAACGGCAGGGGAGAGCCAGTAGCCCGGGATGTCGCGGAAGCCGGGCGGGGACGGAGGGGCGGCGCCGTTGGCGGCCAGGTGTGCCAGCAGGGCCTCGGCATAGCGGTGCAGCTCTGCCGCTGCCTGGGGGTCCGCAGTCAGATCCGTGCTCAAGGCAGAGAACTCCCCCATGTACGGCCTCGGTTCATGACCGCGTAAAGCCTAACCGGGGGGCGCGCCAACCAGGTGGAGGCGCGCCCACGACAAGAGGTACGGCGCGGTGGCCGGTGCGGGTCACCGCCGAGGGTCACATGCGTTCGGGAACGGGCATCCCGAGCAGGTCGAGGCCGGTCTCCAGCACGCGCAGGGTCAGCGCGCACAGCGCCAGCCGCTGCTGCTTCGTCTCGGCGTCGACGCCTTCCTTGATGACCGGGCACTCCTCGTAGAAGGTGCTGAACAGGCTCGCGGTCTCGAACAGGAAGGCGCACAGCGTGTGCGGCTCGGAGGCGGTCGCGACGTGCTCGACGAGCACGCCGAAGCGCAGCAGGTGCAGGGCCAGCGCCCGCTCGGACGGCTGGGCCGGCACGACGGCGCCGTCGGCGTCGGCAGGCGTGATGCCGGCCTTGCGGAAGATCGACCGGATCCGGGCGGTGGCGTACTGCATGTACGGCCCGGTGTTGCCGGTGAACTTCAGCATGCGGTCGAAGTCGAAGACGTACTCGCTGTCGTGGCTGACCGACAGGTCGGCGTACTTGACCGCGCCCATGCCCACGTCCTGCGCGATCTCGGCCCGGGTCGCCTCGTCGTAACCGCGTTCGGCGATGGCGGCCCCGGCCCGGTCGACGGCCTCCTGCAGCAGGGCCATCAGCTTGACCGACTCGCCGGACCGGGTCTTGAACCGGCGGCCGTCCTTGCCGAGCATCATGCCGATCTGGACGTGCTCGGCCGAGACGGTGTCGGGCAGCCAGCCGGCCTGCTGGGCGGCGGCGAACACCATGCGGAAGTGGAGCGCCTGGTCGGCGCCGACGACGTAGAGGAGGCGGTCGGCCTTGAGGTCGTGCACCCGGTAGCGGATCGCCGCCATGTCGGTGGAGGCGTAGCCGTAGCCGCCGTCACTCTTGCGGATGATGAGCGGCAGCGGCTTGTCGTCGGAGCCGGTGAAGCCGGGCGGGAAGAGGCACAGCGCGCCCTCGCTCAGCACCGCGACCCCGGCGGCCTCCAGGTCGTCGCAGGTCTTGGCGAGCATCGGGTTGTACATGCTCTCGCCGGCGAGGTCGGCGTCGGTGAGGGTGACGCCGAGCATGCCGTAGACCTTGTTGAAGTAGCGGACGGTCGCGTCCATGAAGACGTGCCACAGCCGCAGCGTGTCGGCGTCGCCTGACTGGAGCGTGGTCACCCGGGTGCGGGAGCGTGCCTTGAAGTCGTCGTCGCCGTCGAACTTGGCGCGCGCCGCCTGGTAGAACTCGGTGCCCATGCCGGCCTCGAGCTGCTCGACCGCGGCCTCCTCGCCGATGTCGAGCAGGTGCTCGATGAGCATGCCGAACGGCGTGCCCCAGTCGCCGAGGTGGTTCTGCCGGATGACGGTGTTGCCCACGTGCTCGTGGACGCGGGCCAGCGCGTCGCCGACGATCGTCGTGCGCAGGTGGCCGACGTGCATCTCCTTGGCCGCGTTGGGCGCGGAGTAGTCGATCACGACGGTCTGCGGCGGGGTGACCGTCCCGACGCCGGCGCGCGGGTCGCGCAGCATGCTCGTGGCCTCGGCGGCGATCCACGAGTCGTCGAGCGTGATGTTGAGGAAGCCGGGGCCGCTGACCTCGACCGTGCCGGGGAAGTCGGACAGCTCGGCGGCGAGTGCCTGGGCGACCTCCCGCGGCGACCGTCGCAGACGCTTGGCCAGGCTCATCGCGACGTTCGCCTGGAAGTCGGCGAACTGGGAGGGCCGGATCAGCGGGTCTGCGTCGGCGTGCTCGGCACCGAACGCGGCGGCCAGGGCCTGCTGCACGCGCTCGGTGAGCACAATCTGCGGGTCGGTCATGCTCTAAGGGTACCGGCGAGCCTGACCGCGACGCTGATCGTTATCGCGGCGACCGCGGAGATGCCGACGGCGGTCAGATCGCTGGCCGTGCCGGCGGGTTCGAGGGCGAACAACTCGCGGACGAACGGCAGCGCCAGCGCCACCGCGAACAGCGCGGCCATGGAGGCGACCAGCACGACCCGCCACCAGTTGAGCGGCCTGGCGATGAGCACGAGCACCCACCACGTGGTGAGGAACAGTGCGATCACCGCGGCCGTGCGGTCCTGGTTCAGGGTGGAGGTGTCGCTGTGCGCCGCCCAGAACGACAGCATCACCGCCGCCGCGCACACGACCCCGGCCGGTACGGCGAAGCGGAGCACGCGCGGCACGAAGCCGGGCCGCGCCCGCTCCAGGGTCGGCGCGAGCGCCAGGAAGAGCGCCGGCACCCCGATGGTGAGGGCGTTGACCAGCGTCGAGTGCCGCGGCGCGAACGGGAACATCATCCCGAGCACTCCGGTGAGCAGCGACAGCACGATCGCGTAGAAGGTCTTGGTGAGGAAGAGGTTGGAGACCCGCTCGATGTTGGCCAGCACGCGGCGGCCCTCGCCGACGACGTGCGGCAGCGTCGCGAACTTGTTGTCGAGCAGGACCACCTGGGCGACCGCCTTGGTGGCGGGGCTGCCCGCGCCCATCGCGATGCCCAGGTCGGCGTCCTTGAGCGCGAGCACGTCGTTTACGCCGTCGCCGGTCATCGCCACGGTGTGGCCGCGCGCCTGGAGGGCGGCGACGAACTGGCGCTTCTGGCGCGGGGTGACCCGGCCGAAGACGGCGTTGGTGTCGAGGATCTCGGCGAGCTTGTCCGGGTCGTCCTCCGGCAGGGTCCTGGCGTCGATCGCCCGGTGGCCGTCGGGGATTCCGAGGCCGGTGGCGATGGCGGAGACCGCCTCGGGGTTGTCGCCGGAGATGACCTTGACGGTGACGCCCTGCCGGGCGAAGTACTCCAGGGTCTCGTGGGCGTCGGGCCTGATGCGCTGCTTGAGGGTGACGAGTGCCACACACTCGATCTCCGCGCCCGGCCCGCCCGTCGCGCCGGGTCCGCCGCCGTCCGTGACCGCGGCCAGGCCGCCGGTACGGCAGAGGGCGAGCACCCGGGCCCCGGTGGCCGCCAGCTTCGCGGCCCGCCGGTATCCGTCGTGGTCCTCGTCGAGCAGCACGTCGGGAGCGCCGAGCACCCAGGCCCCGTGCGGACCGAAGTCGGCGCCGCTCCACTTGCGCGCCGAGGAGAACGGCACGGTCTCGGTGGCCAGCCACCCGTCGGGCGTCGAGGGGTAGCGGACCTGGATGGCCTGGGCGGTGGCGTTGGGCCGGTGGTCGACGTTGGCCAGGGCGGCGAGCGCCTCGCGCACCGGCCGGTCGTCCCCTAACGGCAGCACCCGGTCGAGGTCCATGCCGCCGGCGGTCAGCGTGCCCGTCTTGTCCAGGCAGAGCACGTCCACCCGGGCCAGGCCCTCGATCGCGGGCAGTTCCTGGACCAGGCACCTGCGCCGGCCCAGCCGGACGACGCCGACGGCGAAGGCGATCGAGGTCATCAGCACCAGGCCCTCGGGGATCATGGTGACGATGCCGGCGACCGCGCCGGTGATGGCGGTGCCGAAGTCGGCCGAGTTGCGCAGCTGGCTGTAGGTCAGCAGCGCGCCGATCGGCAGGACCAGCCAGGTGATGTACTTGATGAAGTTGCGTACGCCGTCGCGCAGTTCCGAGCGCGCGAGGTGGAACTTGCTGGCCTCCTCGGCGAGCCGGACGGCGTAGGCGTCGGTGCCGACCCGGGTGGCGACGAACGCGCCGGAGCCGGCGACGGCGAAACTGCCCGAGAGCGCCTGGTCGCCCGGCCGCTTGTGGACCGGGTCGGCCTCGCCGGTGAGCAGCGACTCGTCGATCTCCAGCCCGTCGGAGTGGACGACCTCGCCGTCCACCAGCAGCCGGTCGCCGGGGCCGAGCAGGACGAGGTCGCCGAGCGCCACCTCGTGCGGCAGGAGCTCCTGGTCGCGGCCGTCGCGGCGGACCGTGACCGGTGCCTCGTTGATGACGGCCAGCCGGTCGAGCGTGCGCTTGGCGCGCCATTCCTGGACGATGCCGATCAGCGCGTTCGCCACGATCACCAGGCCGAACATGCTGTCCTGCCAGTGCCCGAAGATCAGGATGAGCGCCCAGAGGACGCCGATGACCAGGTTGAAGAGCGTGAGGACGTTGGCCCTGACGATCGCGCCGAACGACCTGCTGGAGCGGCGTGGTACGACGTTCTTCCGCGCCTGGGCAGCCTGTGCCGAGGTGAGCCCTTCCACCCATCCCCCCGTTTGTGTGGACCGCCCAAGACTGCCACACGGTGGGGGTTATCGTCGCTTGTTCGCGCGCTGGGTCGTGGCGATCCGCTCGCCGATCCTGGTCACGATGCCGCCGGCGGCCAGGTCGGCGGCGAGCTGGCAGGCCGCGCTGATGCCCTGGGCGCGCGAGGAGCCGTGGGCGATCACGACGGTGCCGTTGAGGCCGAGCAGCACCGCGCCGCCGTGGGCCTCGGCGTCGAGCCGGCGGTGCAGGTCGCGGATGCGCGAGCGCTGCAGGAACGCGCCCAGCCGGGCCGCCGCGGTGTCGGACATCGTCTCCTTGAGCTGCTGGAAGGCGTAGCGGACGGCGCCTTCCATGGTCTTCAGCGCCACGTTGCCGGTGAAGCCGTCGGTGACGATCACGTCCGCGACGCCGTTCAGCAGGTCGTAGCCCTCGACGTTGCCGGTGAAGTCGATGCCGGCGGAGGCGTGCAGCAGTTCGTGCGCCCTTTTGATGAGCTTGGTGCCCTTCTCGGGCTCGCTGCCGATCGTGAGCAGGCCGACCCGGGGCTTGGAGATGTCGAAGGCCAGCTCGGCGTAGGCGGAGCCCAGGTGCGCGAACTGCACCAGCATCTCCGGCTTGACCTCGGCGTTCGCGCCCGCGTCGAGAAGCAGCGTGGGATGCGGCAGGGTGGGCAGGGCGACGGCGATGGCGGGGCGGAGCACACCCTGCTGGGCCTTGAGCCGGAGCCTGCCGGTGGCCACGATGCCGGCCGTCGAGCCGGCCGACACCACGGCGCACGCGTCGCCCCGCCGGACCAGATGATCGGCGATCGCGATGCTGGAGCGGGGGCGGCGCAGGCTGGCCAGCGCGCCCTCGTCCATGGCCAGGGCCTCCTCGGCCCGGACGATCGGGATCTCCCTGGTGGCGTCGTGGTCGGCGAGCGCCTCGTACAGCACGCGGGGGGAGCCGACGAGCACGACCGGCAGCCCGCGCTCGCGGACGGCGTGCACCGCGCCCGCCACGATCTCGTGCGGTGCGTGGTCGCCGCCCATGGCGTCGAGCGCGATCGGCTTGCTGTCGGACACTGGTCACCTCGTACGGTGTGCGAGCCCGCTGCCGCCTCCATCATCGAGTGGCCGGAACGCGGGCGCGGGTGTGTCCGCATCGCAGGCGGGATGCATGCCAAGGCTAACCGGTGCCCGAGATGGCCCTACGCCAGGTTCCAGTCGGAGACACCGCGGGAGACGACCACCTTGGCGAACATCGACCTGCCGACGATGCGGATGAGCGGCCCGTCGCCCTCGGAGCCGCCCGTCACGTCGCGTTTGCCGAACATGGAGCCGCCCTCGTCGATCACCCGGGCGTCGTCGGGGACGCGCACGATCAGCTTGGCGAAGCGGGCGTCGGCCTCGATGGTGATCTCGCGGCCGGGCAGCACGGCCTGGGACAGGTCGACGATCAGCGCGCCGAACCTGGCCGACAGCCGTGTGTGCCGCGAGGCGACCCAGCGGCCCTTCCTGATCACCTTGCTGAACGTCGAGTCGATCGTCTGCCGCTCGACCGCGGCGGGGACGTGCGAGACGGTCACGTCGGGGAGGTCTCTGGTGAGGGGGACGAGCTCGCCGACCGTCCTGGCCGTGTAGGCGGCGTCGAGGCGGTCGGCGTGCTCGACGCTGGTGAGTCGTCCGGAGGCGAGCGCCTCGCCGAGCACGGCGGCCACCCGGTCGCGGTCGGCGTCGGAGGCGCGCAGGGGAGTGTCGTCGGTCACATGTGTCAGTCTACGTAAAGACGCGATATGTCGCGAGAGCCAAGAATCCTCAGGAAAAACTTGGAGCCCCACGGAACCGTAGCCCCCGCGGGCCGCGTCCCGATATAAGAACCCTAGACGCGCGACACGGCCGTGAGGTTTACCGGCGATCGAACAAAAAAGATGGGAAAGGCCTAGTGATCTTGAACCAGGCAGGCACGCGACGCTTCCGGGCGTACACGTCCAAGCATCTCGACGAGCTCCTGCAGCGGGCCGGCCTCGGTGACGACGAACGGCTGAAGGTACGCGCCGTCGCCACCGTGCTGCCCTTTCGGACCAACGCCTACGTGGTCGACGAACTCATAGACTGGTCGGCGGCGCCCGACGACCCCATGTACCGCCTCGTCTTCCCTCAGGCGGACATGCTGCCCGAATCCGACGTCGCCCGGCTGGCCGACCTGCTGAAGGCCGAGGCTCCCAACGCGGAGATCCAGGCCGAGGCCAACCGCGTGCGCGCGCAGCTCAACCCCCACCCCGCGGGGCAGAAGGAGCTCAACGTGCCCCGCATCGGCGACGAGCCGGTGCCGGGCCTGCAGCACAAATATCCGGAGACGGTCCTCATCTTCCCCAAGCAGGGGCAGACCTGCCACGCCTACTGCACCTACTGCTTCCGCTGGGCACAGTTCGTCGGCGACGCCGACCTGAAGTTCGCCTCCGACGACATCGGCCAGATGGTCGACTACGTCCGCCGGCACCCCGAGGTCACCAGCGTCCTGATCACCGGCGGCGACGCCATGATCATGGGTGAGCCGGTGATCAGACGCTACATCGAGCCGCTCCTGGAACTGGAGCAGCTCGAGTCCATCCGGATCGGCACCAAGGCGCTGGCCTACTGGCCGCAGCGCTTCACCACCGACCCGGACGCCGACTCCACGCTGGAGCTGTTCTCGCAGGTGGTGGCCGCCGGCAAGAACCTCGCCTTCATGGCCCACTTCACCCATCCGCGCGAGCTGGAGTCCCCGCTGGTCGAGTCGGCGGTCAGGCGCATCCTCGACAGCGGGGCCACGATCAGGACCCAGGCGCCGCTGATCAGGTCCATCAACGACGACACCGGAGTGTGGTCGGGCATGTGGCGCCGGCAACTGCGGATGGGGATGATCCCCTACTACATGTTCGTCGAGCGCGACACCGGGCCGCAGGACTACTTCGCGGTCCCGCTCGCCCGGGCGTACGAGCTCTTCCGCGACGCCTACGCCTCGGTGTCCGGGCTCTGCCGTACGGTCCGCGGGCCCTCCATGTCGGCCACGCCCGGCAAGGTCTGCGTCGACGGCGTCACCGAGATCGCCGGTGAGCGCGTCTTCATGCTGCATCTCATCCAGGCGCGCGACCCCTCACTGGTGGGCCGGCCGTTCTTCGCCAAGTACGACCCGGAGGCGGTGTGGCTGACCGATCTGCGCCCGGCCTTCGCTGACCGGTTCCCCTTCCAGGCCGAGGAGTCGCTGCTGCTCCCCTGAGCGGTTCAAGCGCGTATCCCGCGACCGGAAAATCTGTGCCCCCGGCCCGTGGCATTCGCTTTTCCCGGCTCCTGCACGCGGGCTGTCCGGGCGCTGCGCAGTCACGTGGGAACGCCACCGGAATATCCGAAATCGCCTCCTGCTATTTCCCGACTTGTCGGCCGGCCGAGCCCTCTGCTCCATCCCTCGGCCGGGCCGTCAAACCTTCGTCACGCTGGATCGGCGTGGCCTGCGAGCGTCCCGGACGGGGTGATAGAACTTCGCCGGTAGCTCAGCCGGGCCGGCGCGTCGCGTGTGGTGCCCATAACGCGTCCGGCTTGGTATTCGGGGGTCATCCGATTCGCTTTTCCGATTGGTTTCGGAGCGGTCGGATCACGAGCCGGGAAGGCAATCATGGATCGTGTAGTCAAGGCGGCCGTGGCCGCTGCGTCATTCGGGTTGGCGGTGGCCCTTGCGGCCGCTCCGGCCCAGGCCATGGAGCAACGCTTCGCCGTCGTCCCCGGTGACGAGCCGGGCGGCGGCGGCGGGCTCCTCGGCCGGGCCGACGGGACTCCGCTCGGCGCCGCACCCGGCGACCTTCCGGGCGCCGCGGACCGGGGAGTGGCGGGCGTCCCGGCCGGTGGTGTCGCGGGAGACGCCGCGGGCGCCCCCGGCGCGTC
Source organism: Nonomuraea muscovyensis (assembly GCF_014207745.1). Classification (NCBI taxonomy): domain Bacteria; kingdom Bacillati; phylum Actinomycetota; class Actinomycetes; order Streptosporangiales; family Streptosporangiaceae; genus Nonomuraea; species Nonomuraea muscovyensis. The sequence continues at coordinate 2,014,223 of NZ_JACHJB010000001.1, read as the reverse complement.
CGGTGCGGCCCCCGCCGTGGCCGGTGTCGCCGGTGCGCCGGGCGGGCCGGGGAGTGGTCCCGGCACGTCGGTGCAGGGCGGTCCCGTGAGCGTTCCCGGCGCGCCGGCGGCCGGCCCGCTCGTGGTCGGCGCGCCCGAGTCCGGCCCGGTCCTGCCGGGTGCGCCCGCGCCCGGCCTGCCGGTCGTCCCTGCCGCTCCCGCAGCGCTCCCCGGTACGACCGGCGTGGCCGGAACGGGTGCCGCGGGCACGGGCACGGCGGGGACGCGGGGTCCCGCCGGGACTCGACCCGCCGGAACCAGGCCAGGAGCTGCTACGACGGCTCGTCCTGCCGCTTCCGGCACCGGGACTGCTACGACGGCTCGTCCTGCCGCTTCCGGTGCCGAGACCGGCGCGGTCCGGCGGCCCCGTCGGCCGTCTGCCGGGGAGGGGGTGCGGACCACCGCCGGGACGCCCGTGACGCCGGGCTCCGTGAGGGGCCGTACCGACCGCACCTCCGGACGCCCGAACACCGCCATCCGGACCTCCGGCACGAAGACCGCCAAGGCCGAGAGCGCGGCACCCAAGCTCCGTACCTGGACCACCGGGGTGAAGCCCGCCAAGGCGGGAGGTCCCGCCGCTGGGGCGAAGCTCGCGGAGCCTCGCGGAGCGGCCGCGGTGAGCGGCGTTTCGGGCCTCCCGGTCAGGCGCGATGCCGGGCGTGCGGTGTCTGCGGTGCGGGATGCCCGGGGTGCGGTGCCTGCGGTGCGGGACGTCCGGGGTGCGGTGCCGGAGGTCAAGGGTGCCGCCGGCGCGGTGCCTGGTGCTTCGCGGCCGCCGCGGGTCCCCGGTGTGCCGCACGCGGTCAACGCTCCGAGAGGGGGCGGCCAGACCGTCCTCCGCGAGACCGATGAGCTGCGCCGGGTCCGTCGCCACCTCGCGTCCGGCCTCGACCGACCGGGTGCCGGCGCCTCCCGCGTCGTCCTCCCCGGCACCGTCCTGCCGGGCACCGGTATTCCGAGCATCGGCGTCTCCCGCGCCGTCCTGCCGGGCGGCGGCCTCCCGAACGCGGGTCTGCCGCGCGCCGGGCTGGCGAATGCCGGGTTGCCGGGCGCGAGGTTGCCCGGTGCCGGTCTCCCCGGTGTGGGGCTGCCTGGTGCCGGGCTGCGCGACTCCGGTCTGCCGAGGACCGGCCTCCAGACGTGATCGCGGCGTCCGCCGCGGGCGGCCGAGGGGTCGTGGTGATGGGAGAGGGCGTCACAAGGTGCCGACGCCTCGACTGCCTGTCGCCGCGGTCCGAGGCGGCCCGCGGGAGGGCGCCGGATCGCAGCCGGTGGTGCCGGCACCGCATCCGGCGGTGCGCCACGCCATCGCGGCACCGCCGAACAGAACAGACGTGACCGGCTCGCGGGCGCCCACGGTGCCCGGGTGCCCGGCGGGCGGGTCACGTGGGTGAGAGGCCCTCGCGGACGCGAGCGGTCCGGTGACCGGTACGGGCGGACGCGCCCGAACCGGTCACCGACACCCGGGCCCGGGCCGCCACCCGGGTCGCGCTCGCGCGTCGCGCCGCCACCGCAGGGCGGCGGCGCGGCGCGGGGTGCAGCCTGCCGTCGGTCCCCAGTGGGGACCGACGGCATTCGCATGTCCGCGGGCAGGCACCCGCGGGTCTGCGGGACATGGGATGAGGGGCCTCCCATGTCCCCGGGTTGAGGACGGCACATCGGGGTTGGCTGTGGGCGAGCGTCCGGCACGTGTGCTCGCGGCTGTGGGTGGTGCCTGACGCTGTGGTGTGTCGCGGGGGTTCCGCCTTGTCTCCCGGTGCGGGGGCGGCAGTGGGCTCGGGGGTGGGGAGCGTCAGAGGAGGCGGACACCGGTGCGGCGGCCGATCTGGGCCTGCAGCCTGGCCATCTGCCAGTGGAGCTCGATGAGCTGGGCCGTCAGCTCGGTCCGGGGAATCTCTGACACGTCCTCGATGGCCAGGTGGTCGATCGCGGCCGAAAGCTCTCGCATCGCGCCTCCACTCCATCAATCCTCAGTGGATCGAAACAACGTTCGAATCATATCCGAACACGCGTCACCCTGTCAGGCGCTCGCCACTCGTGTCGCTGAGGTCGCGCGGAGGAGAAAGGGGAGGTCAGCCCTTGTTGTAGGCGGCGAGGACCTCTTTGGGGTCGCCGTCCATCTTGATCTTGCCCTTGTGCAGCCAGATGACCCGGTTGCAGGTCTCCTCGATGACCCGGAGGTCGTGGGCGACGAGGAAGACCGTGCCGGCCTCCTCGCGGATCTGGCGGATGCGCTTCTCGCTCTTCTTGCGGAACTCGCGGTCGCCGGTGGCCAGGGCCTCGTCGATGAGGAGCACGTCGTGGGTCTTGGCGGAGGAGATGGCGAAGCGCAGCCGGGCGCCCATGCCGGAGGAGTAGGTGGACATCGGGAGCTGGACGAACTCGTCGATGCCGGAGAAGTCGACGATCTCCTGGAACTTCTCCCTGACCTCGGCGGGGGTCATGCCCATGGCATAGCAGCCGAGCACGATGTTGCGCTCGCCGGTCAGGTCGCGCATGAGCGCGGCGTTGACGCCCAGCAGCGACGGCTGGCCGTCGGTGTAGACGGCGCCGGCGTGCGGCGGCAGCAGGCCGGCGATGGCGCGCAGCAGCGTGGACTTGCCCGAGCCGTTGCGGCCCACGATGCCGATGGCGTCGCCGTGGTAGGCCACGAAGGAGACGCCCTTGACGGCGTGGACCTCCTTCATCTGCGGGCGGCCCTGGCGCTTCAGCATGCGCGTCAGGGCGTTGACCGCGTTGCCCTTCTCGGCGTCGGTGGCCGCGCCGTAGACGCGGTAGACGATGTGGAGGTCGTCGACGATGACGGTGGGGGTGCCCGTGGGAACGTCGAGCGGGGCCTTGCCGCCGTTCGTGGCCGGCTCGGGGTCTGCCTTCCCGTCCTTACCGGCTTTGTCGGCCTTGCCGTTCGTGCCGGCCTTGGCGGGGACGGCGGGCTCCTCGCCCTTCACCAGTGACAGCTCCTCGGTCAGTTCAGCCACGCCCGTACCTCTCCTCGGCACGCCAGAAGTACCAGAAGCCGAAGCCGAGTGTGAACACTGCCCAGAATACGCAAGATATCCACACGGACTGCGGCGGGACGTGATCGACCTTGGTGATGAGGATGTCGCGCATGACCTCGATGTAGGAGGCCGCGGGGTTGGCGTAGTACATCACGTCGGCGATCCACTGGGGCAGCTCGGCGCTGCCCACGACCTTCTCCTGGATCGAGAAGAAGACGCCCGAGGCGTAGAGCCAGGTGCGGGTGATGAAGGGCAGGAGCTGGTTGAGGTCGCGCATGGAGGCGCCGAGCCGGGCGATGATGAGCCCGGCACCGACGTTGAACATCGTCTGCAGCAGCAGCACGATGGGGATCATCAGCCAGAACCAGGTGATCGGCTCCTGGGTGATGAGCACGATCACCAGCAGCACGCCCATGGAGATGGCGAGCTGCTGCAGCTCCTGGATGGCGTAGGCGAGCGGCAGCGAGGCGCGCGGGAAGTGCAGCGCGCGGATCAGCGACAGGTTGCCGGAGATCGACTTGGCCCCGGCTGTGACGGTGCGCTGGGTGTAGGTGAAGACGAACATCCCGGTCAGCAGGAACGCGGGGTAGTTCGCGATGTTGCCCCTGCCCCCGAGGATGATGCCGAACATCACGAAGTAGATGCCGGCGTTGAGCAGCGGGGTCAGGACCTGCCAGAGCTGGCCGAGGGCCGAGTTGGAGTATTTCGAGACGTTCCGCGAGGTCGCGTAGGTCAGGATGAAGTGCCGTCGCTCCCAGAGCTGGCGCACGTAGACGGGGAATCTCGGCCGTGCGATGGCACGGCGAAGCCCATATCTCGCGGCGAGCTTGGCCAGCGGCTCCTGCCCGCTCCGGCCGCCCGCCTGGGCGTCCGCCACAGCGGATTCCGGCTGACTCATGGCTAGGACTCTATTGGATCCGGGTCGTTGGGATGCCTGTCACGGGGTCGTGTGGCAGTCAGTTGGACGGTGTCCTGGAGCGCTTGGTTCCCAAGGCGTTGCCAAGACTCGAACAACCGTAACCCAGACCCCCGGTGCGCGGCGGGCAAGGGCGTGAGCACGGTTCGGTAAGAGGTATTTTTGCTCGACTGTCCACGTCCGCTGGTGTGCCGTCTGGCCGATTTGGGGAGCGTTGGGCCTTCTATGGCATATGTCGGTGAAGCTGGATAGTCGCTTGTGTGACCGAACTGCAACGCGCCAGAGACTCGCTGGTGGCACGTAGTGAGGGATAGTCGCGATCGACTGGCAGGGCGTCGGCTGGTTTGACCATGTCAGCCAAACCCGGGGGATTACCAGATTCCCCGTCAGGCTGCTCACGTTCATCGCAGCTCAGCGCTAACGCCCACTTGTAGAGGGAGGAATCTTCTTACCATGCGTGTTACTAAGGGCGCACAGATCGTCGCCAGTACCGCGCTGCTGGCCGTCGCGGTTGCCGCGTGTGGCGGCGGCAGTGGCACTGAGACCGGCAACTCCGGAACAAGTGCCGACACGCCGGTCCGCATGGAGCTCGGTGAGCCCCAGAACCTGCTGGTCCCCTCGAACACCACGGAGTCCGAGGGCGCCGAGGCCCTCGCCGCCGTCTTCGAGCCGCTGGTCAACTACAACGAGAACAAGGAAGCCGTCGAGGCTGCCGCCGAGTCGATCACCAGCGACGACAACAAGGTCTGGACGATCAAGCTCAAGTCGGGTTATACCTGGCACAACGGTGAGCCGATGATCGCCCAGAACTACGTCGACGCCTGGAACTTCGCCGCCAACCAGGAGAACGCCCAGGGCGCCGGCTACTTCTTCGGCCGGATCGACGGCTACGCCGACCTCAACCCGGGTGAGGGCAAGACGCCCTCCACCAAGGAGATGAAGGGTCTCAAGGCGGTCGACGACACGACCCTCCAGGTTACCCTGACGGCGCCGTTCTCGCAGTTCAAGACGATGCTGGGCTACACCGCGTTCTACCCCCTGCCCAAGGCCGCCTTCGGCGCCGACGGCAAGGTGACCGACGCGTACGGCGAGCAGCCGATCGGCCAGGGCATGTTCAAGCTCGACAAGCCCTACAAGAAGGGCACCGACCAGAGCATCGACCTGACGGTGTACGACAAGTACCCCGGCAAGAAGCCGAACGGCTGGACCAAGCTCCAGTTCAAGCTCTACAACAGCTCGGAGACCGCCTACAACGATCTCCAGGGCGACAACATCGACATCCACGACTCGCTGCCCGCGTCGGCGATCGCCAGCGCCAAGACCGCGCTGGGCGAGCGCTACCAGGACCAGCCGGACGCCGGCATCGGCTACATCGGCTTCCCGCTGCAGTACAACGACGAGTACAAGGACATCAAGATGCGGGAGGCCATCTCGATGGCCATCGACCGCAAGACGATCGCCGAGACCGTCTTCTCGGGCACCCGCGCCCCGGCCGACGACTTCATCAACCCGGCCATCGCGGGCTACCGCCAGGGCGCCTGCGCCGCCTGCTCCTACAACCCCGGCAAGGCCAAGGAGCAGTACGCCGCGGCCAACGGCCCCAAGATGCTGGAGCTCGGCTACAACGCCGACGGCGGCCACAAGGAGTGGATCGAGGCCGTCGCCAACAACCTCCGCGCCAACCTCGGCGTCGAGGTGACGGTCAAGCCGTTCGAGAAGTTCGCCAGCATCCTGGACGACCTGGACGCCAAGAAGTACAAGGGCATGTTCCGGATGGGCTGGGCGATCGACTACCCGTCCGCCGAGAACTACCTGACGCCGATCTTCTCGACCGGCGCCATCAAGACGGGCTCCAACTACGCGGGTTACACCAACCCCGAGTTCGACAAGACCGTCGCCAAGGGCGACCAGGCGCCGACCGCCGAAGAGGGCCTGAAGTTCTACCAGCAGGCCGACGACATCCTGATCAAGGACCTCCCCTACATCCCGGTGTACTTCTACCGGAACAACTCCGGATACTCCACCAAGGTCAAGAACGTCAAGATCAACCTGCTCAACCAGGTTGAGTGGGTTGACGTCGAGAAGGCCTGACGTTGTTCCCGGGGGTGGGCGCGCGCAGGTGCACCCGCCCCTCGAGAGCCGTTAGGAAGGCAGTCGCGCGGTCCGCAACACCCCTTCGGCCCGCGCCACTGCCTTCTGGCATGTACGGGAGACTTGAATGGGCCGTTACATCCTCCGGCGCCTGATCCAGGCGCTGCCAGTGCTGTTGGGCGCCACCTTCTTCATCTTCGCCATCGTCTTCGCGCTTCCCGGCGACCCCGTCGCGGCGCTGGCGGGTGACAAGAGGCAGGACCCCAACATCGTCGCGATCATTCGCGAGCAATATCACCTGAACGATCCCCTGCTGGTGCAGTACTGGCACTACATCAAGGGCATCGTCCTCGAAGGGGACTTCGGCCAGACCTTCGCCGGAGTCCCGGTCACCCAGCTGCTCGCCGGCAAGCTGCAGGTGACGCTCAACCTCGCCCTCGTGGCGCTCACCCTCGAGGCCATCATCGGCGTCCTGCTCGGCCTGTGGGCCGCGCTGCGCCGCGGGCGGGCGACCGACACGGCGATCCTCGCCTCGACACTGCTGCTCATCTCCATCCCCACGCTGGTCAGCGGCTTCGTGCTGCAGCTGTGGCTGGGTGTGTGGCTCAAGCACGTCACGGGCACCGAGTTCTTCCCGATCTCGGGCGCCACGCAGGGACTCAAGTCGTACCTGCTCCCGGGGTTCGTGCTGGCGGGCGTGTCGATCGCGTACCTCACCCGGCTCACGCGGACGAGTCTGGTGGAGACGCTGAGATCCGACTACATCCGCACGGCGACCGCCAAGGGCCTGTCGCGACGCCGGGTCATCGGCCGCCACGGGCTGCGCAACGCGCTGATCCCCATGGTCACCTATCTGGGCGCCGACCTCGGCAACCTGATGGGCGGCGCGGTGATCACCGAGACGATCTTCAACCTGCCGGGGATCGGCCTGCAGCTCTACAACGGCGTCTACCTGCGCGAGCAACCCATCGTCGTAGGCATCGTGACAGTCCTGGTGTTGGTGTACATCCTGGCCAACCTGGTCGTCGACCTGATGTACGCAGTGCTCGACCCGAGGATCCGCTATGAGTAGAGACACCCCACAGGTCGGACCTGTGCAGCCCGAGACACAGACGGTCACCACCGACCAGGTGGCGACGGCACCCTCGCCCGGCAAGCGCCGCAAGCAGAAGGAGGGCAAGCCGGCGAGTCTGTGGAGCGACGCCTGGCACGACCTCCGGCGCCGGCCGATGTTCATCGTGTCGGTGGTGCTCATCGCGATCCTGATGGTCATGGCGTTCTGGCCGTCGCTGTTCACGTCCATCAACCCGCTGGACGCCCGGACGTGCGAGCTCGCCACCGCCCGTCAGGGACCGAGTACGGGTCACATCTTCGGGCGCGACAACCAGGGCTGCGACGTGTACGCCCGGACCATCTACGGCGCGAAGAACTCGATCCTGATCGGCGTCACCACCACCATCATCACGGCGATCGTGGGCGGCCTGCTCGGCCTCATCGCGGGCACCCGCGGCGGCGTGGTCGACACGGTGTCGTCCCGGGTCACCGAGGTGTTCTTCGCCATCCCCATGATCCTGGGCGCGCTGCTCATCACGGCCACCTTCCGTGGCCAGGACATGGGCATCTGGATCGTCGTGATGGCGCTGGCGGTGCTGTCGTGGCCGATGACGTTCCGCATCATGAGAGCCGCGGTGATCACGGCGCGAAGTCAGGACTTCGTCGTCGCGGCGCGGGCGCTCGGCGCGAGCCAGAGCCGGATCATGTTCCGGCACCTGCTGCCGAACGCGCTGGCTCCGGTCATCGTGGTCGCCACCATCAACCTGGGCGGGTTCATCGCGGCCGAGGCCGCGCTGTCCTTCCTCGGGGTCGGCGTGCAGCCCCCGGACATCTCGTGGGGTCTGATGATCGCCGACGCCCGGAGCAGGTTCCTGGAGGCTCCGCTGCCGCTGGTGTTCCCGGCGGTGTTCCTGAGCATCACCGTGCTGGCGTTCATCATGATGGGCGACGCCGTGCGCGACGCGCTCGACCCGAAGCTCAGGTAGGAGGGGGGATCCATGAAGAAGACATCGCTGGACACGTTGCCCGCCGAGGGAGGGCTGGGCGACGAGCCGTTGCTGGCGGTGGACGACCTGCACGTGGAGTTCGCCACGCGGGCCGGCACCGTCCGGGCCGTCAACGGGGTGAGCTACTCGCTCGGCCAGGGGGAGACCCTCGCGGTCCTGGGCGAGTCGGGTTCGGGCAAGTCCGTGACCGCCCAGGCGATCATGGGCATTCTCGACGTGCCGCCGGCGCGCATCCCCAAGGGCGAGATCCGCTTCCGCGGCACCGACCTGCTCAAGCTGTCGGACGAGGCTCGCACGCAGGTGCGCGGCCAGCGCATCGCGATGATCTTCCAGGACGCGCTGTCCGCGCTGAACCCGGTGTTCACCGTGGGCTGGCAGATCAGCGAGATGTTCCGGGTGCACCGGGGCATGTCCAAGCGCGACGCGCTCGCCAAGGCCGTCGAGCTGATGGACCGGGTCCGCATCCCGGCCGCCAAGCAGCGCGTCAACGACTATCCGCACCAGTTCTCCGGGGGCATGCGGCAGCGCATCATGATCGCCATGTCGATCGCGCTGGACCCCGAGGTGCTGATCGCGGACGAGCCGACGACCGCGCTGGACGTGACAGTGCAGGCCCAGATCATGGAGCTGCTCGCGGAGCTGCAGCGCGAGAGCAACATGGGCATGATCCTGATCACGCACGACCTCGGCGTGGTCGCCGACGTCGCCGACAAGATCGCGGTCATGTACGGCGGGCGCATCGTCGAGAACGCGCCCGTGCACGACATCTACCGCAACCCGGCCCACCCGTACACGAAGGGCCTGCTGGAGTCGATCCCCCGGGTCGACCTCAAGGGCCAGGAGCTGTACGCCATCAAGGGCCTGCCGCCCAACCTGCTCGACATGCCGACCGGCTGCGCCTTCCACCCGCGCTGCCCGTACCGGCAGGACAACTGCGTGACCGACAGCCCCCCGCTCTACGAGATCAACGGCAGGCGCAACAGCGCGTGTCACTACTGGAGGGAGGTCCTCGATGGCGACCAAGGGTGAGCGCATCCTCGAGGTCCGCGATCTGGTCAAGCACTTCCCCCTGACCCAGGGCATCCTGTTCAAGAAGCAGATCGGCGCCATCAAGGCCGTCGACGGCGTCTCGTTCACCCTCGACAAGGGCGAGACGCTGGGCATCGTGGGCGAGTCGGGGTGCGGCAAGTCGACGCTGGCCAAGCTGCTCATGGCTCTGGAGCGGCCCACGTCGGGCTCGGTCATGATCAACGGGCGCGACATGGCCCGGGCCAGGGGCGGCGAGCTCAAGCGGATGCGCCGCAACATCCAGATGGTGATGCAGGACCCGTACACCTCGCTGAACCCCCGGATGACCGTCGGCGACATCGTCGGCGAGCCGTTCGACATCCACACCGAGGTGGCGCCCAAGGGCGACCGCAGCCGCCGGGTGCAGGAGCTGCTGGAGGTCGTGGGCCTCAACCCCGACCACATCAACCGCTACCCGCACCAGTTCTCCGGCGGCCAGCGGCAGCGCATCGGCATCGCCCGCGGCCTGGCGCTCCAGCCGGAGGTCATCGTCTGCGACGAGCCGGTGTCCGCGCTGGACGTGTCGATCCAGGCGCAGGTCATCAACCTGCTGGAGCGGCTGCAGAACGAGTTCAACCTGGCGTACATCTTCATCGCCCACGACCTGTCGGTGGTGCGCCACATCTCCGACCGGGTCGGTGTGATGTATCTCGGCAAGTTCGTCGAGATCGGCAAGGACGTGGAGATCTACGACAAGCCGGCTCACCCGTACACGCAGGCGCTGCTGTCGGCCGTGCCGGTCCCCGACCCCGAGGGCCGCGAGCAGCGTGAGCGGATCATCCTGCAGGGCGACCCGCCCTCGCCGGCCAACCCGCCGTCGGGATGCCGCTTCCGCACCCGCTGCTGGAAGGCTCAGGAGATCTGTGCGGAGGAGGAGCCGCTGCTGCAGATCCGGCCCGGCACCCAGCACGAGAGCGCGTGCCACTTCGCCGAGACGCACGACGTCGTGCACGTCGGCTAGCGGCGTCGCGCACGCCGGCTGAACGGTGAGGAGCGAGGTCCCCGTGCTGGTCGCGGGGGCCTCGTCCTGTTGTCCGGCAGGTTCAGCGGGTGGCGACGACGGCCGAGCCGTGGCCGAACAGGCCCTGGTTGACGGCCAGGCCCACCCGCGCCCCCTCCACCTGGCGCGCGCCCGCCCGGCCGCGCAACTGCCGGGTCAGCTCGCACACCTGGGCGATCGCCTGGGCGGGGATGGCCTCCCCGAACGAGGCGAGCCCGCCGGAGGGGTTGACCGGCACCCGCCCGCCCAGCGCCGTGTCGCCCGAGCGCAGCAGCTTGCCGGCCTCGCCCGGCGGGCAGAGCCCGACGTCCTCCACCCAGTCGAGCTCCAGGGCCGTGGACAGGTCGTAGACCTCGGCGAACGACACCTCGCGGGGCCCGATCCCCGCCTCCTCGTAGGCGGCGTGCGCGAGGGCGGCCCGGAACGGCCGCTCCGGAGGCGGCACGGCCACGGACGAGTCGGTGGCGAACTCCGGCAGCTCCAGCACGGTGCTCGGGAAGACCGGGGTCACCGTGGACACGGCGGCCAGGCGGACCGCGCCGGAGACGCCGCGCCTGCGGGCGTACGCCGCGGAGGCCAGCACGAGCGCGGCCCCGCCGTCGGAGGTGGCGCAGATGTCCATGAGCCGCAGCGGGTCGGCCACCATGGGGGAGGCCAGCACCTCCTCGGCGGTGACGGGCTTGCGGTAGCGGGCCAGCGGGTTCAGCGAACCGGCCAGCGCGTTCTTGACCTTGACGGCGGCGAAGTCCTCCGGCGTGGAGCCGTACAGTGCCATCCGGCGGCGCGCGTACAGGCCGAAGTAGGCCGGGTTGGTGGCGCCCAGCAGCCGGAAGCGCAGCCAGTCGGGATCGTCGGGGCGGTCGCCGCCGACCGGTGTGAAGAAGCCCTTCGGCGTGGCGTCCGCGCCCACCACCAGCGCCACGTCGCACAGGCCGGCGAGGATCCTGGTGCGGGCGATGTCGATCGCCTGGGCGCCCGAGGCGCAGGCGGCGTAGCAGGACGCGATCCGCGCCCCGGACCAGCCCAGCGCCCGCGCGTAGGTGGCGCCGGCCACGAAGCCGGGATAGCCGTTCCTGATCGTGGCGGCGCCCACGGCGAACCCGACGTCGCGCCAGTCCACACCCGCGTCGCGCAGCGCCTCGCGGGCCGCCGCCACGCCGTACTCGGCGAACGGCCGGCCCCACTTGCCCCACGGATGCATGCCCGTGCCCAGCACCACGACGCTCACGACGCCCGGCCCCACATCCACACCAGCGGCCCGTCGGCGAGCGGCCCGCAGGTCAGCTCGACCTCCATGCCGACCTCCAACTCCTCGGGCGCGAGGTCCTTGACCTGGCCGAGCACCACGATGCCCTCGCGCTCCAGCTCCACGGCGGCCAGCGTGACCGGCGTGTACGGCTCGGCGACGACGAACGGCGCGGGCGGCGGGTACCGCGCGACCGTGTAGGACCAGATCCGGCCCCGTCTCGACAGCCTGGTCTCCTCCATGGACTCGCCGGGGCAGGCGGGGTTGGGGCAGAACCCGGCCCGTGGCGGGAACGCGATCGTGCCGCAGGAGGCACACCTGGTGCCGATCAGATGGGTGCCGTCCGCCTCGACGGTGAACCAGCCCTCGATCGCCCGTGTCATAGCCAGCAGTATTACACAAGCGCTTGCTAGGGAAAATGGCTCTTCCGCGTGAGCACCCGGGCCGCCATCACGACCGAGAGCACCAGCAGGGCCGCGATCACCGGCAGCCGCGACAGCGGCCGCTCGGCCGGCTCCCGGCCGGAGCCGCCGGCCGGCGGGGGGAGCACCCGCGCGGGGCCCGCCATGCGCTCGGCCTCCCGCAGCGCCCGCAGGGCGTCGGCGATCCCGTGACCGTAGGAGCGGCTGTGCCCCCCGCCGGGCCGCCGCCAGGCGCCCCGCTCGATCGCGGTGCGGACCTGGTACGGCGACAGATCCGGCCGCAGCCCCCTGACCAGCGCGGCGATGCCCGCCACCAGGGCCGAGGCGGAACTGGTGCCGTCGCCCACCACGTAGGACTCGCGGCCGTCGGCGGTGACGATCCCGGTGCCCGGCGCGACCACCGAGACGTAGTCCTGCCGGTTGGAGAACGGGGCAACGCTCAGCCGCCGGTCCACCGCCCCCACCGCGATCACGCCGGGGTAGGCGGCGGGGAAGTTGCGGCGGTTCGTCGTCTCGCCGTCGTTGCCCGAGGAGGCCACCAGCACGGCGCCGCGGGAGATCGCGTACTGCACGGCCTCCTCCTCGGCCGCCGAGCCCTCCCAGGAGCCGTCGCCGCCGCTCAGCGACATGCTGATGACGTCGGCGCCGCGGTCGGCGGCGTAGCGGATGCCGGCGGCCAGCGCGCCGGGGTTGCCCGGGTGGCCTTCGGTGCGCAGCGGGTCGCCGTTCTCCAGCGTCACCCGGACCGACAGGACCCGTGCCGACGGGGCCACGCCGACCACGCCCACCGGGCCCGCCACGGCGGCGCGCGGGTCGCCGGTGCTCGTGCTCTCCACCCGCCCGCGCTGCCAGGCGCGTTCGGGGGTGCCGTGGCCGTGGCCGGCGATGAGGCTGGCCATCGCGGTGCCGTGGTGCCCCCACCGGCCGGGCTCGTGGTCCACGCCGGTCAGGTCGGGGCCGCGGACGACGGTGCCGGTGAGGTCCGGGTGGCGGCCGTTCACGCCGGTGTCGAGGACGGCGACCAGCACGCCCTCGCCGGTGCTGAGCCGCCATGCCTCGGGCACCCGCAGTGCGGAGAGCTGCCACTGCCCGTCGAGCGCGCCGGGGCGGGCGGCGGGACCGCGCGTCCCGGCGTCCGCCGGGCGCCGGTGCGCCGTGCCGACCGGCCCGGCGGGGGACGCGCCCGGTGGCGGGGCAGGTGGCGGGGCAGGTGGCGGGGCAGAGGGCGGGACCGGTGGCAGGGCCGGGGACGCGGCCAGGAGCAGGGGCGCGGTGAGGCAGAGGGCGAGCAGGCCCGTCCTGACGCCGATCACCGCGCCAGGTTCCGGTGCAGCGCCTCGGCGAGCTGCCTCGCGCCGAGCGCGAGGCGGGGCACGACGGGCCACCCCCGCCGGTACGGCCGGCCGTCCGCGTACCCGGCCGACGTCGCCACGACGCGGCCGTCACCGGAGGCCACGGCGAATCCGGTGAAGCACTGCCGCCAGCCGAACCGCTCGGCGGGGCCGCCGGCGACGGCCAGGGGCCGCACGAGAGCCCGCGTGCGTTTCGCGCGTACCGCGACGGTCGTGCCGGGCGGGATGCCGGCGGTCACCCCGGCCGTGGCGGGGCCGGCCAGGACGGTGACCGCGGCCGTGACGACGTAGGTCTGCGTGCTGTCGGCGTACGTGGCGCGCAGCACGGTCACGCACCCGCGCAGCAGGCGCAGGGCGGCAGGGCGGAACGCCTGCCGGCAGGGCGTCTCGCGGGGGGCGCCGGCCAGCAGGTAGGTCACCCGGGCGCCGGACGGGCTGGTGCCGGGCACGGCCGCGGGGAAGAGCCTCGGCGCCGGCGAGGCGTGCCATCGCTCGGCGGCGGCGGGCACGGTCGGCACGGTCGGCGAGACCGTGGACATGAGGGCGAGCAGCACGACGGACATCTGACACATGTCGACCTCTGGGGCAGGAGGGGACCACCCGATGCCGGAGATTGTGACAGCCGTTCACGCCCGTAGTCCGACGCTTCAGTAAACAGTCCGATACGAGCTGTAATTGGCTTATGTGGAGTTCGTCTTAGCGCGACGGACAAATCCGGATATGCGCGCCTGGGGGGAGGCCCAGCCGTTGGGCCGCGTCACCCGAGTTGACCGCGAGCGCCACCAGCCCCACCGAGTCGGTGAACGCCACCAGCTCACCCGGCGGCACGGCGGCGTACGTCTCCCGGTAGGGCATCGAGAGCTGCCGTCTGCCCAGCCACACCCCCAGCGTGTCGCCGAACCGCACGCCCAGCGCCTCCAGGTCGCGCGCGGTGATGGACGTCTGCGTGTTGCCGTGGCGGTCGACCGAGACGACCTCCCCCTCCACCGCGTCCTCCCGCATCAGCGACGTCGGCTCCGGCAGCGACACCAGCCGCGACGGCGGCCGCTCGGGACCGAGGTCGGCCGGGGTGAGCCCGACGCACAACCGCCCGGCGACGGGAGCGTAGACGTCGCGCCCGTGGAAGGTGGGCGACACGGGTCGCAGGAAGTAGTCCTCGTTGCTGATCTCGTACGCCGCCTCGGCACCGCCGGCCGCGTGCACGGCCCACGACAGCAGGCCGTTGTCCGGCCCGATGAACACCCGCCCGCCCGCCTCGATCGCGACCGCCCGCCTCGCCCCACTCGTGCCGGGGTCCACCGCGCCCACGTGCACGCCCTTGGGCAGGTACGGGATGGTCTGCGCGAGGATCGCGGCGCCCCGCCGGACATCGCCTGACGGGACGGCGTGGCACACGTCGATCACCCGGACGTCGGGCGCGATCCCGGCTATCACCCCGTGGCAGGCGGCCACGTAGCCGTCCTCGAGCCCGTAGTCGGTGAGAAGCGTGATGACTGAGGTCACACTTAGTGACTGTACGTCTCCCAATCCGCCGTGAACAGCCGCACTCCGCACATTACGATGGCGACGGGCCGCACGCGCGTGTCGTGATCGTCGCGCGCGGCCTTCGAGGAGGAACCATGGACACTGCACCGATCAGCGGTGACAGTGGTGACAGTGCTGCCGATGCTCCCGATGCTCCCGATGAACCATCGCCCCGGCCCCTCACGGAACGCGACCTCGAGCTCCTCGCCTTCGAACGCCACTGGTGGCGGCACGCGGGCGCGAAGGAGCACGCCATCAAGGAGACCTTCGGCTTCTCCGCCACCCGCTACTACCAGCTCCTCGGCGAACTCATCGACCGGCCCGAGGCGCTGGAGCACGACCCCATGCTGGTCAAGCGGCTGCGCAGGCTGCGTGCCACCCGCCAGCGCGACCGGGCCGCGCGCCGCCTGGGCATGCGCCCCTGACCGGTGGGGTAGTGCAGCCGCGTGAAGAACATCCCTGGAATGGAAGCCATCCTGAAGGATCCCGGCGGAGCCGTGATCGGGCTCGACTTCGACGGCACACTGGCGCCGATCGTGCCCGATCCCGCCTCCGCCAGGATCCACCCCGAGGCGCCCGGTGTGCTGGCCGAGCTGGGCGCGCACGTGGCGGCGGTGGCCGTCGTGACCGGCCGCCCGGCCGCCACCGCCGTGCGGCTGGGGCCCGGCCTCGCCGACGTGCCCGGCCTGGTGGTGCTGGGCCACTACGGGTTCGAACGGTGGGAGGGCGGCCGGATCTCCGCCCCGCCGCCCCCCGCCGGCGTGCCCCGGGCCGAGGCCGAGCTGCCGCTGCTGCTCGCCTCGCTCGGCCTGCATGACGTCACGGTCGAGGACAAGGGCCGGGCCGTCGCCGTGCACACCCGGCGAGCGGCCGACCCCGAGGCCGCGCTGGCCGCGCTGCGCGAGCCGCTGGCCGAGCTGGCCGCCGAGCACGACCTGGTGCTGGAGCCGGGCCGGATGGTGCTGGAGCTCCGGCCGCCCGGCATGGACAAGGGCCATGCGCTCGGCCTGTTCCTGGCCGAACGGGCCGCGAGGTCGGTGATGTTCGTCGGCGACGACCTCGGCGACCTGGCGGCGTTCGACGCGGTCGCGAACTCCGGGCTGCCCGGTGTCACCGTGTGCAGCGGCTCGGCCGAGGTGACGCTGCTCGCCGAACGCGCCGACATCGTGGTGGACGGCCCGGAGGGCGTCGTCGCCCTGCTCTCGGAGCTGGCCTCGGCTGTCAGCCGTCCCTAAACGCGCTGCAACCGGCCGGCGCTACGGTCGCGGCATGCCGAAGACAGCCTTCGCCGCCGCGGCCCTCGCCGCGACGGCCGCCCTGGTGCCCGCCGTCCCCGCCGCCGCGGCCGCCGCCTCCACCGTCGCCCCCACCGCCGCCACCAAGCCGCTGCACCTGCGTGGCGGTCTCACCCTGCACCTGCCGACCTCCTGGAAGGTGTACGGCAGGGGGGACCACATCCGGGTCATCACCGGCAGATGCGTCTCGCCCAAGGGCGGCTGGGGGCAGCCCGAGTGCGACAGCTTCTGGGTGCTCGGCCCCAAGGCCATCAAGCACGGCCAGGAGCTGTTCAACCCCTACACCGCCGAGCACCCCTACTACCCGGCCACCGACGTGCAGCTCTGCCCGCACAACCGCAAGTGGGGCCAGGTCCTCGGCGGGGCCTCGGTCAAGGGCCTGCGCCAGGTCGGCCCCGGCCACAAGGCCCACTACCGCGAGTGGAAGGCCACCTGCGTCTCCTACTCCACCGGCAAGGTGAAGTCGAGGTACGTCCAGCGGGAGTGGTTCCTGCCGCAGACCAAGGTGCTCGTGGTCGACCAGTGGGACACGCCCGGCCTGTCGGGCGTGCTCAAGCGCGCGACCTGGCGGTGAGCACCCCGCCGACGGCCAGGGCGATGGCCACCGGCACCACGAGGAACGCCTGGCGGGTGCCGAAACCGTCGGCCAGCGCGCCCAGTACCAGCGGTCCCACCCCGACGGCCGCTCCCGCGCAGATGGGAGCGGCCGCGGAGGCCCGGTGGGGGTGCCCGGCGGAGGTGGCGATCAGCTCGGCCAGGGCCAGCGGGAAGTGCAAGGAGACGCCGAGCCCGGCCAGCGCCAGCCCGGCGTAGGCGAGCACCGGGTGGGTGGCCGGCCAGAAGACCAGCCAGCCGGCTCCGCTCAGCAGCAGCGCCCCGAGGAACAACCGGTCGGGTGGCAGCCGGAGGGCCAGCCACCCGCCGGCGAACCTGCCGGCCGCCAGGCCCGCCGTGAACGCCGTCAGGCCGGTGGCGGCGGCCTCGGCGCTCAGCCCGGTGTTGACGCTGACGAGCGAGGCGGCCCACAGGTTGAAGCAGAACTCCAGCGCCACGCAGCAGAACAGCACCCCGCCGGCCACGTGGAACCGCCAGCCGGGGCGCGGGGTCGCCGTCCCGGAAGCGGCGGGGGCCGTGGCGCGGCCGGTCACGGGGACCCAGACCCGGCCCATGGCCAGCACCAGCGCCACGGTCAGCACCGGGGTGAGCAGCAGTGCCGCCCGCCAGCCGAGGACCGTCTGGGCCGCCACGCTCAGCGCGAGCGAGGCCGCCAGGCCGAACACCACGCCCACCCCGTTGGCTTCGCTGATCGCCGCGGGGCCCGCCGAGCCGTGGTGGTCGCTCAGCGCCGCCATCGAGGCGTACAGCGCCAGCGAGCCGAAGCAGCCGGCCAGGGCGAAGCCCAGCAGGGTGGCGGGCAGCGCGGGGACCATGACGAGCAGCACGCCGGCGTTCATGCCGGCCAGGCCGGCCCAGGTGGCGGCGCGCCGGCCGTGCCGGCGGGCCAGGGCGGGCAGGGTGAGACCGGCCAGCACGGTGCCGACGGCCATGGCGGTGCCGTGCAGCCCGGTGACGGCGTTGGACAGGCCGAGGTCCTGGCGGAGGAGGGGGAGGGCGGCGCTCAGTCCGTACAGGTAGGTGGCGAAGACGCCGAGCTGGAGGTAGACGAGCCAGGTGGCCCGGTCGCGGGTGAGCCGGATGCGCTCCACAGTGCTGGACATCCGGGCGACCCCTATGGCGAATGGCGAAATATCACCCCAGATCGTAGTTGAGGGCGTCGAGCTGCTCCGCGAGCCACCGCTGCGGAGGCAGGGCCGTGGCCGCGGCGGCCAGCAGCTCCCGGCGGCGCGCGCGCTCGTCGTCGGGCATCACCAGCGCCCGGTGCAGCGCGTCGGCGGTGCCGCAGACGTCGTAGGGGTTGACCAGGAGCGCGTGCTCGCCCAGCTCGGCCGCCGCCCCGGCCTCGCGCGACAGCACCAGCGCGGCCCGCGGCGACAGGACCGGGCCCTCCTTGGCCACGAGGTTCATGCCATCGCGGATCGGGTTGACCAGCAGCACGTCGGCCAGCCGGTAGGCGGCCAGCGAGCGGGGATAGTCGTCGTCGACGTTGAGGATCAGCGGGTCCCAGTCCTCGGTGGCGTACTCGTGCTCGATCTCCTGGGCGCAGCGCTGCACCGACGCGGTGTACTCGCGGTATTCGGGCAGGTCGTGCCGGCTCGGGTAGGCGAAGGCCAGGTGCACGACCCGCCCGTGCCATTCGGGGTGCGCCGCCAGGAACTCCCGGTAGGACAGCAGGCCGCGCACGATGTTCTTGGACAGCTCGGTGCGGTCGATGCGGACGATCAGCCGGCGGTCGCCGACCTGCTCGCGCAGCGCCGACATGTGCGACTCGACGTCCGGCTCGCCGGCCCGCCGGCGCAGCGCCTCGCCGTCCACGCCCAGCGCGTGCACGCCGACGCGGGTGGTGCGGCCCTCGTGCGTCACCGTCCGTGCCGCGCCGTCGACGTCGGCGCCCAGCAGCGCCCGGCAGCAGTCCATGAACGCCTGGGCCCAGCGCGCGGTGAGGAACCCCGCGTGGTCGGCGGCCAGGATGCCCTCCAGCACCTCGCGGGCCACCTCGTCGGGCAGCAGCGAGAAGTATTCGGGCGGGGCCCAGGGGGTGTGGCTGAAGTGGGCGATGCGCAGGTCGGGCCGCTCGGCCCGGAGCATCGCCGGGGTCAGCGTCAGGTGGTAGTCCTGCACCATCACCCGCGCCTCGTGGGCGGCCTCCTCGGCCAGCGCCAGAGCGAACGCGCCGTTGTAGTCGCGGTAGGACTCCCATTCGCGCTGGAACCGCGAGCCGAAGCTCGGCGTGTTGGGGATGTCGTAGAGCAGGTGGTTGACGAACCAGAGGGTCGAGTTGGCGACGGCGTTGTAGGCGCGGTGGAACGTGGCCGCCGGGATGTCGAGCATCCGCAGCGCGCCGGTGTCGTAGCCGGCGTGGTCGAGCCGCCCGCCGGGCGCCTGGCGGACCGCGCTGCGGTCGTCGTCGGACAGCGCGGCGCACACCCACAGCACGCCGAGGTCCTTGCCCACCCCGGACAGCCCCGAGACCAGGCCGCCGCCGCCGCGCTTCATGGTGAGGACACCGTCGTCGGAGACGGTGAAGGAGACGGGACCTCTGTTGGACGCAACCAGGACGCTGTTCATTTACGCTCCCTCCAACCATAGGATCCCAGCTATGGCGCTTGATGAGCTAACCGAGGAACTGGCACGTTCCGCCGCAGCCGGAGATCATCGCGCGCTCGGCGAGCTGCTGCGGCGGATCGAGCCCGACGTCATGCGGCACTGCGGCCGGATCCTGCCCTACCGGCAGGACGCCGAGGAGGCCTCGCAGGACACCCTGCTCGCCGTGGCCCGCAACATCGGCCGCTTCGAGGGGCGCGCCAGGTTCAGCACGTGGCTGCACATCGTGACCGCCAACTGCGCGCGCACCACCTACCGGTCGCTGAAGCGCCGGGCGGCCGAGCAGAGCTCCGACGAGCTGCCCATGCAGAAGCCCGACGTGCGCCGGGTCAGCGTCATCGCCGGGTCGCGGCTCGACCTGCTCGACGCCATGGAGGCGCTGGAGGCCGACAAGCCCGACCTGGCCCAGGCGCTGGTGCTGCGCGACATCGTCCAGCTCGACTACAGCGAGGTGGCCGAGCAGCTCGGCATCCCGCTCGGCACCGCCAAGTCGCGCATCCACCAGGCGCGCAAGTACGTCCAGGCGGCGCTCGGCGAGGACTATCGGTGAGACCGTCTGTCTCGAATGGTGAGACGATTGGTCAGCCGGCCGGCATCGCCGGGTAGAGTTCGATCCGACAACTGAATATTGCTCATCCAGAGGGGTGGAGGGACCGGCCCTGCGAAGCCCCGGCAACCCTCCCGGCTTGAGACTCGCGACCTGGCGAGGCCGACCGGGACAAGGTGCCAATTCCGGTCTGCGGTCAAGGTGGCCGCGGGCGAAGATGAGGGAAGGCCTCGCTTCATGTCGCTTGACTTCGGTCCTGCCACCGCCCTGTCCTGCCGCGAGTGCGGCACCCGCTACGACCTCGGCCCCAGCTTCGCCTGTCTGGAGTGTTTCGGGCCGCTCGAGGCGGCCTACTCCTTCGGCGACGTCACCCGCGCGGAGATCGAGTCGGGCCCGGCCAACATCTGGCGCTACCGCTCCCTGCTCCCCGTCCCCGCCGACGTCGCCACCAAGCCCAACATGAACCCGGGCTGGACCAAGCTGGTCAAGGCGGGCAACCTCGGCAAGGCGCTGGGCATCAGGTCCCTGTACGTCAAGGACGACTCGGGCAACCCGACCCACTCCTTCAAGGACCGGGTCGTCGCCATCGCCGTCGAGGCGGCCCGCAACTTCGGCTTCCACACGCTGTCCTGCTCCTCCACGGGCAACCTCGCCGGTGCGGTGACGGCCGCCGCGGCGCGGGCGGGGCTGGACGCGTGCGTGTTCATCCCCGCCGACCTGGAGCAGGCCAAGATCGCCATGGCGCGGGTGTTCGGCGGCAGGCTGATCGGCATCGAGGGCACCTACGACGAGGTCAACCGGTTCTGCTCGGAGCTGATCGGCGACCCGCTGGGCGACAAGTGGGGCTTCGTCAACGTCAACCTGCGGCCCTACTACGCCGAGGGCTCCAAGACGCTCGCCTACGAGATCGCCGAGCAGCTCGGCTGGCGGCTGCCCGAGCAGATCGTCATCCCGATCGCCTCCGGTTCCCAGCTCACGAAGATCGACAAGGGCTTCAAGGAGCTGATCGCGCTGGGGCTGGTCGAGGACCGGCCGTACAAGGTCTTCGGCGCGCAGGCGCAGGGCTGCTCGCCGGTGTCGGCCGCCTTCAAGGCGGGCCACGACGTGGTCCAGCCGGTCAAGCCCGACACCATCGCCAAGTCCCTGGCCATCGGCAACCCCGCCGACGGGCCGTACGTGCTTGACATCGCCCGCCGCACCGGCGGGGCGGTCGAGGACGTCACCGACGCCGAGATCGTCGCCGCGATCAAGCTGCTCGCCTCGACCGAGGGTGTCTTCGCCGAGACGGCCGGCGGGGTCACCGTCGGCGTGCTGAAGAAGCTCGTCGAGAGCGGGCGGCTCGACCCCGAGGCGGAGACCGTGGTGCTCAACACCGGCGACGGGCTCAAGACGCTCGACGCGGTGTCCGGCGACGCGGCGCCCACGGCCGTGATCCGGCCCTCTCTCGACGCGTTCCGCGCGGCTGTCTGACAACCAGGAAAGGCGAGGTAAAGATGAGTGTTTCGGTACGGATTCCGACCATCCTGCGCACCTACACCGGCGGAAACGCGGAAGTGAGTGGCGAAGGCGCGACTCTTCGTGACGTTCTCGCGAAGCTCGACTCCGACTACCCGGGGATCGGCGCGCGAATTTTGGATGAATCGGGCAAGATTCGCCGTTTTGTCAACGTTTACGTGGGTGAAGAGGACGTCCGTTTCGCCGAAGGGCTGGACACTCCGGCGCCCGACGGTGTCCAGATCTCCATCATCCCGGCCGTCGCGGGCGGCTGACCGCTCGCCGGTTCGTAGCCGGCCGGCCGACGTCCGGCCCGTGCATGCGGGACTCGCGCCCCGGCCGGCGTGCGGGTCGCGATCCCGGTGCGGGAGGCGCGATCCCGTTCGCGGACGGCTGAAGCGGTCGTCCGGATCGCAGGCCGCGGCCACAACGCAGCACCAGAAGGCGCCCCTTGTGGGCGCCTTCCGCTTTTTGGGGAATTTCAAACTTGAACGAGCCCACTGGGATGAATTGCGCAGTTCGTTCTTTGACACTGTTGCCAAACGCCGTGCCACAGGTATGGTCGAGGCGATCGTCCGCCTGATTTCACCATAAGTCGTGACGATTGCGGGTCTCGCGGAGGAATGGGCGGGATCCGCGAGACCAGTAAGAGGAGTCGGAAGTGGCGCAGGGCACCGTCAAGTGGTTCAACGCGGACAAGGGCTACGGCTTCATCGCGGTAGACGGTGGTAAGGATGTATTCGTTCATTACTCGGCCATCATGATGGACGGCTATCGCTCTCTGGAGCAGGGCCAGCGCGTCGAGTTCGAGATCACACAGGGCCAGAAGGGGCCGCAGGCGGAATCCGTCCGCACGGTCTGATCCACCTCACTGGCGCGCATCGGCAGGCCGTACGGCAGCGCAGTCCGGCGCGGCCTGTCGTTCCCCCCTCCACCGGAGATGCGGCGGGCCTCTCGCAGGCCCGCCGCACGGGGACCTCTCGGGTAATCGTCCCGTTCTGTCCTGGACAACCCTTGGTCTGAGCTGGGCAGGGGCGGAGTTGGCTTGCACTCGGCGGGGTAGAGTGCTAAACAATTCGTTGGCACTCTCTGTTCGTGAGTGCCAGCAACGGGGATCGAGACGATGGGGTTCGCCAACGGAGACGCGGGCCCACATGCCGTCGCGGGCGTCGGCTCGGTCCACTACCAAGCCACCCTGTATCTGGGAGGTCTAGCCTTATGGCAGCCAAGATGATTGCGTTTGACGAGGACGCCCGGCGCGGTCTCGAGCGCGGTATGAACCAGCTCGCCGACGCCGTCAAGGTGACCCTGGGGCCGAAGGGCCGCAACGTCGTGCTGGAGAAGAAGTGGGGCGCTCCCACGATCACCAACGACGGTGTGTCCATCGCCAAGGAGATCGAGCTCGAGGACCCGTGGGAGAAGATCGGGGCCGAGCTGGTCAAGGAAGTCGCCAAGAAGACGGACGACGTCGCGGGTGACGGCACCACCACCGCCACCGTGCTCGCCCAGGCGCTGGTGCGCGAGGGGCTGCGCAACGTTGCCGCCGGCGCCAACCCGATGGCCCTGAAGAAGGGCATCGAGGCCGCGGTCGAGCGCGTCAGCGAGGAGCTGTCCAAGCTGGCCAAGGACGTGGAGACCAAGGAGCAGATCGCCTCCACCGCCTCCATCTCCGCCGCCGACCCCGAGATCGGCTCGCTCATCGCCGAGGCGATGGACAAGGTCGGCAAGGAAGGCGTCATCACCGTCGAGGAGAGCAACACCTTCGGTCTGGAGCTCGAGCTCACCGAGGGCATGCGCTTCGACAAGGGCATGACGTCGATGTACTTCGTCACCGACTCGGACCGCATGGAGGCCGTGCTCGAGGACCCGTACATCCTGATCGTCAACTCCAAGATCTCGGCCAACAAGGACCTGCTGCCGCTGCTCGACAAGGTCGTGCAGTCCGGCAAGCCGCTCCTGATCATCGCCGAGGACATCGAGGGCGAGGCCCTGGCGACCCTGGTCGTCAACAAGATCCGCGGCCTGTTCCGCTCCGTGGCCGTCAAGGCCCCGGGCTTCGGTGACCGTCGCAAGGCCATGCTCGGCGACATCGCCATCCTCGCCGGTGGCCAGGTCATCGCCGAGGAGCTCGGCCTCAAGCTGGAGAGCACCACGCTCGACCAGCTCGGCCGCGCCCGCAAGGTCGTCGTCACCAAGGACGAGACCACGATCGTCGACGGCGCGGGCGACCCCGACGCCATCGCCGGCCGGGTCAACGAGATCCGCGCCGAGATCGAGCGCACCGACTCCGACTACGACCGCGAGAAGCTCCAGGAGCGCCTGGCCAAGCTCGCCGGTGGTGTCGCCGTCATCAAGGCCGGCGCCGCGACCGAGGTCGAGCTCAAGGAGCGCAAGCACCGCATCGAGGACGCCGTGCGCAACGCCAAGGCGGCCGTCGAGGAGGGCATCGTCCCCGGCGGTGGCGTGGCGCTGCTGCAGGCCGGCGCCAAGGCGTTCGACAAGCTGGAGCTGTCGGGCGACGAGGCCACCGGTGCCGCGATCGTGCGCAAGGCTCTGGAGGAGCCGCTGAAGCAGATCGCCGTCAACGCCGGCCTTGAGGGCGGCGTCGTGGTGGAGAAGGTCCGCAACCTCACTCCGGGCGAGGGCCTCAACGCCGCCACGGGCGACTACGTCAACATGTTCGAGGCGGGCATCATCGACCCGGCCAAGGTGACGCGCTCCGCGCTGCAGAACGCCGCCTCCATCGCGGCGCTCTTCCTCACCACCGAGGCCGTCATCGCCGAGAAGCCCGAGAAGACCCCTGCCGCTCCCGCCATGCCCGGCGGCGGCGACATGGACTTCTGACGCCTTCCAGGCACCCTGCAGCACCCATCGGGCGACCCGGCACCACCGGGTCGCCCGATTCGTTGTGTGGCTGCCTGCTCGCGGTCGTGAAGGCGGACTGGGCCGTGCGGCGGGTGGGGTTCGGCGGTGCTGTGCCGTGAAGGCGGACTGGGTCGTGAAGGCGGACCGTGCGGCGGGTCACCTGGCGGTGCCGGGTGGAAGCGGGCCGCGGCGGGCGGCCCGCTCGCCGGGAGGCGGGGAGCGGGCCGGGCCGTGGAGCGGGGTCAGACGCCGAAGTGGGGGATGATGTGGCCGCGGGCCAGGGTGTTGGCGGTGATGTTGAAGCCGACCACCGCCGGGCTGGCGTCGGTGTCGACGCCCAGCTCGTCGACGCCCAGGGCGTGGACCGTGAAGACGTAGCGGTGCGGGTCGCCGGGCGGGGGAGCGGCGCCGCCGTAGGCCTTGACGCCGTAGTCGTTGCGGGCGTGGGCCGCGCCCTCCGGCAGCCCCTTGAACTCCGGCGCGGTGCCGGCGCCCGTGGGCAGCTCGGTGACCGAGGCCGGGATGCCGAACAGCACCCAGTGCCAGAATCCGCTGCCCGTCGGCGCGTCGGGGTCGAAGCAGGTGACGGCGTAGCCGCGGGTGCCCTCCGGGGCGCCGGACCAGCGCAGGGCGGGCGAGAGGTTCTGGCCGGTCATGCCCCAGTCGTTGAAGACGTGCAGGTCTCCCAGCCTCTCCCCGTCCATGATGTCGTCGCTCTCGACGGTGAGCGCGGGGACCGACGGCAGATGTTCGTGCGGCAGCGGTGCGGGCACGACGTTGCTCCTTCGTTGGCGGCCTTGCGTGGTCTTTCCCGCCATCCTAGAAGCGCCGACCCCGTACGGGCGGTTCTCCACGACGGGACGGGCGCAGCCAGATTCGGGCGCGCCAGAACTGGGGCGCCGACAGCGGGGGCGCCATGGGCGGGGCCGCTGTGGGCGGGCGCCGGGAGCGGGTGTGCCCTGAACGGGGGTGCCGGGGCGGGGCCGGGGGCGGGCAGGTCCACCCTCGTGCGCTGCGTCTCCGGCATCCACCGGCCGGACCGCGGGCAGATCTTCTTCGACGGCGAGGAGCGGGCGTTCCACTCGCCCGAGAAGGCCCGCGAGGCGGGCATCGAGACCGTCCACCAGAACCTCGCGCTCGTCGAGGACCTCACCGTGTGGCAGAACCTGTTCCTCAACCGCGAGCTCGTCCGCAGGCCGGGCCCCGTCGCCCTCCTGGACCGGCGCGCGATGCGGGACCGCGCCCGCGAGATGGTCTCGACGCTCACGGTCAACGTTCCCGCCGTGGGCTCGCGCGTGCGGCCAGGGGCCCGCGCCCGGCATCCTCGATCGAGGAGGACGATCGCGTCCGGCCGGTGCACGAGGTCGGCGACCGGCTAGGGTACGTCTATGTCGGCGAGAACCACCGTGGCTACCTCGGATCGGGGCACCTCGACTTCACCGCGTTCTTCCACACGCTGGGCGACATCGGCTACACGGGGCCGATCACGTTCGAGTCGTTCTCCTCGGCGGTCGTGATGCGCGGCCTGTCCAACGACCTGGCCATCTGGCGCAACCTGTGGTCCGACGGCGAGGACCTGGCCCGCCACGCCCGCGCCTTCATCGACGGCCACCTGCGGGTGGGCCGCGCCCGATGACCCTGGACGACCTGGCCGCCCGCGCCCGCCACCTGGCCACCGGCCGCGGGCGGGCCGTGCTCGGCATCACCGGGAGCCCCGGGGCGGGCAAGTCCACGCTGGCCGAGCACCTGGTCGCGGCGCTGCGGCAGGCGCCGCCGCCCGGGCACGCCGCCGACTGGGTGGCCCACGTGCCGATGGACGGCTTCCACCTCGCCGACGTCGAGCTCGACCGGCTCGGGCGGCGCGCCCGCAAGGGGGCGCCCGACACGTTCGACGCGGCGGGGTACGCGGCCCTGCTGCGCCGGCTGCGCGAGGACGAGGACGAGGTGGTCTACGCCCCGGCCTTCGAGCGCGACCTGGAACAGCCGATCGCGGGCAGCATCCCGGTGTTCCGGGCCGCCCGGCTCGTCGTCACGGAGGGCAACTACCTGCTGCTCGACCAGGGCGACTGGAAGCGGGTGCGGGCCGGCCTGGACGAGGTCTGGTTCTGCGCCCTCGACTCCGGCGAGCGGCTGCGCCGCCTCATCGCCCGGCACGAGAGGTTCGGCAAGGACCACGACGCGGCCGTGGCCTGGGTGATGGGGACCGACCAGCGCAACGCCGATCTGGTCGCCACCACCCAGGACCGGGCGGACCTCGTGGTGCCCGACGTGGTCCTGCGCTCGATCGGCGCGGCCGCCGAGGGCTGAACGCGGCGTCAGGCGGTGAGCTGGGCGTCAGGCGGTGAGCTGGGCCGGCAGCGGCTTGTGGTGCAGCACCGTGAGGGTGGTGACCGCACGGGTCAGCACCACGTACAGCCGGGCCAGCCCGCGCGGCTCGGCCTCGACGATGTCGGCGGGCTCCACCACGATCACGTGGTCGTACTCCAGACCCTTGGCCAGGCTCGCCGGGACGACCAGCAGCCGGTGCTCCTCGGCCGAGTCGGGGCCGAGGACGGCGTGGGCGATGCCGTCGAGCGCGCCGGACACCTCGGCCACCATGGCGTCCGGGACGATCAGGCCGATGGATCCCTCACGGTCCAGCGCCTCGCGCACGGCCGTGGTCACCTCGCCGCCCTGGCGTACCGACAGGGAGCCGGCGCCGGGGCGCAGGGAGCGGGGCGCGGCCAGGTCGGGGGCGATCGACGGCAGCAGGCGGGCGGCGTAGTCGAGCACCTCGCGCGGCACGCGGAAGCCCAGCGTCAGCTCCGTGACCTCGCCGTCCTGGCCCAGGTGCTCCAGCACGGTCCGCCACGAGCGGGCCGACCACGGCGTGGTGCCCTGGGCGAGGTCGCCGAGCACGGTGGCGGAGCCGTTGCGGCAGCGGCGGCCGAGCGCCCGTAGCTGCATCTCCGACAGGTCCTGCGCCTCGTCCACGACGAGGTGGCCGAGCGACGGCCGACGCTCGATGAGGTCGGCCAGCTCGTCGAGGAGCGCCGCGTCGGCCGCCGACCACTTCGCGGACTTCCACCCCCGGTACGGTTTGGGCCACAGCAGCAGCCGCTGCTCGTCGGGGGACAGGTCCGTCTTGGCCGCGCGGGCGAGGAAGTCGGCGTCGGACAGCAGCCGGAAGAGCACCTGCTCGGGCACGAGCTTCGGCCAGACAGAGTCGACGAGCTGCTTGACCGGCTTGGAGCGGGCCACGGAGTCCTGCACCCGGTCGTCGGGCGAGTCGCCGCGCTGCTCCATCCGGACCAGCACCTGGTGCGCCAGCCGCTGGGCCAGTGCCGCCCGGCCGGGGCCGTAGCGGGTGGTGCCGCGCAGGGAGGCGACGATCTCGCGCACCTCGTAGTCGGCCACCCGGAAGCGGTGGGCGCCCCTGGAGTAGACCAGCCCCTCCTCGGGCTTGACGATGTGCAGCCAAAGAGCCCGTTCCAGCACCTTGGCCAGCCGGGCGTCGCCCTTGACCGTCGACACCGCCGGGTCCTCGGGCGCGGCGTGCTCGCCGAGCAGGCCGGCGACCGTCGTCTGGTCGACCTTCACCTCGCCGAGCGCGGGGAGCACGGAGGAGATGTAGGACAGGAACGCGCGGTTGGGACCGACGATCATCACGCCGGAGCGGGCCAGCCGCTCGCGGTGGGTGAACAGCAGGTAGGCGGCCCGGTGCAGCCCGACGGCGGTCTTGCCGGTGCCGGGAGCCCCCTGGACGCACACGGTCTGGCCCACCGTCGAGCGGACGATCTCGTCCTGGTCAGGCTGGATCGTGGCCACGATGTCGCGCATCGGGCCGGTGCGGGGGCGTTCGATCTCCTCGGTGAGGATCCGGGACGGCCCGATCTCGCCGCCCTCGGCGAGCGGTTCGTCCTCGAACGCGGTCAGCGCGCCGCCGTGGTAGCCGAAGCGGCGCCGCCGTACGACGTCCATCGGGTCGGCCGGACTGGCCTGGTAGAAGGCCCGCGACACGGGGGCGCGCCAGTCGACGACGAGGGGACGGCTGTTGCCGTCGTGCACGTGGCGGCGGCCGACGTAGATGACGCCCGGCAGGTCGTCGCCTGCGGCGCGGTCGAGGCGGCCGAAGAACAGCGGCGTGTCGGGGTGGTCGGCCAGCGCGGCCACCCGCTGGTCGAGCAGCGACTGGAGGATCTGCTGGGAGACCCAGTCGCCGGCGGCGTCGGCGGACAACGACTGGGCGTGGGCGCGCATGGCCCGGAGCGCGGCGCGCGACTCGGCCAGGTGGGCCTGCTCGGCGGCGAGGACGTCGGTGGGTATGTCGGGTGCCAGCTGGTGTGCGGGCATGCGAAAGCGCCTCCCTGCGGAGTGAACGAGGTGGTAACCGGTAGCGAATCGGCCAGTTTAGTGGGGCCCCTGGCAGGCTTCCACCGGATTTACCCCGGGTAGGGAAAGGCCGTGGGACGTGTCCGCCTGGGCTTCTCGCCGATCATCCCCACGATCGCGAGCTTCCTGCTGGCCGCGTTGTGGGGGCTGTCGGTGTTCGCCGGATGGGGGCTGGAGGCGTTCTGCGCGGGTGGGGAGGCGCCGTCCGACTGCTCGCGGCGGCTGGGCGCGGTCTCGACGGTGTCGGGGCTGTTCGCGGTGCTTGCGGCGTGCTGCACGGCCGGGGGGTGGCTGGTGCCGCGGGCCAGGCGGGACCTGGGGGTGTTCGCCTGGGTCATGGGGGCGGCCGTGGCCGCCTGGGTGGTGGCCGTGGGGGTGCTCTTCGTCGGCGGCCTTCTGGCAAAATGACCAACCTTGGAGATCCCTGACAAAACTGCGAAATTTGGGCATAGCAGGTGGGATTGCCGGATCATGGGGGTATGTCGCAGGCGGTTTCGGTTGCGGCGGCGGAATCACTGATGTGAGGGGGGTGGTTCGATTGTCGACGGCCCGCGGAGTCTCCTGGACGTGACAGGCGTCAGGGCCCGGCCGCTCGGAGCGGGGCGGCCGGGCCCCGGGGTCCGGCAGGCCCCGGCTCACACCCTGTCTCACACCCCGTCGAGCACGTCGTCCGCGTCGATGATCTGGTACGCGTAGCCCTGCTCGGCCAGGAACCGCTGCCGGTGCGCCGCGAATTCCTGGTCCACCGTGTCCCTGCTGACCACGGTGTAGAAGCGCGCGCCCCCGCCGTCGGACTTGGGCCGCAGCACCCGGCCCAGCCGCTGGGCCTCCTCCTGGCGCGAGCCGAACGTGCCCGACACCTGGATGGCCACCGACGCCTCCGGCAGGTCGATGGAGAAGTTGGCCACCTTGGAGACGACCAGCACCTGGATCTCCTTGTCGCGGAAGGCCTGGTAGAGCCGCTCGCGCTCCTTGATCCGCGTCTCGCCCTTGATGACGGGCGCGTTGAGGTGCTCGCCCAGCTCGTCGAGCTGGTCGATGTACTGGCCGATGACCAGCACCTGCTCGCCCAGGTGGCGGCGCACCAACGCCTCGGTGACGCGCGTCTTGGACGGCGTCGTGGAGCAGAACCGGTAGCGCTCCTCCGACTCGGCCATCGCGTACGCGAGCCGCTCCTCGTCGGTGAGCGTGACCCGGACCTCGACGCAGTCGGCCGGCGCGATCCAGCCCTGGTGCTCCATCTCCTTCCACGGCGCGTCGTACCGCTTGGGACCGATCAGCGAGAACACGTCGCCCTCGCGGCCGTCCTCGCGCACCAGCGTCGCCGTGAGCCCGACCCGCCTGCGCGCCTGCAGGTCGGCCGTCATCCGGAAGATCGGCGCGGGCAGCAGGTGCACCTCGTCGTAGACGACGAGCCCCCAGTCGCGCGCGTCGAACAGCTCCAGATGGCTGTAGACGCCCTTGCGCCTGGTCGTCATCACCTGGTAGGTGGCGATGGTGACGGGGCGGATCTCCTTCTTGGAGCCGGAGTACTCGCCGATCTCGTCCTCGGTGAGCGAGGTCCGCTTGATCAGCTCCTGCTTCCACTGGTGGGCGCTGACGGTGTTGGTGACCAGGATCAGCGTGGTGGCCTGGGCGTGCGCCATCGCGGCCGCCCCGACGATCGTCTTGCCGGCGCCACAGGGCAGCACGACCACGCCGGAGCCGCCGTGCCAGAACGCGTCGGCGGCCTCCTTCTGGTAGGGCCGCAGCGACCAGCCCTCCTGCGCCAGCTCGATCGGGTGGTGCTCGCCGTCCACGTAGCCGGCCAGGTCCTCGGCCGGCCAGCCGAGCTTGAGCAGCGCCTGCTTGACGTTGCCCCGGTCGCTCGGGTGCACGATCACCGAGTCGGCGCCCAGGCGCTCGCCCAGCATCGGCTGGATCTTCTTGGAGCGCAGCACCTCCTCCAGCACGGCCCGGTCGGTGGAGGTCAGGACCAGGCCGCTGACCGGGTGCTTCTCCAACCTGAGCCGGCCGTACCTGGCCATGGTCTCGGCGATGTCGACGAGCAGCGCGTGGGGCACCGGATAGCGGCTGAAGCCGATCAACGCGTCGACGACCTGCTCGGCGTCGTGGCCCGCCGCGCGGGCGTTCCACAGCGCGAGCGGCGTGACGCGGTAGGTGTGCACGTGCTCGGGGGCGCGCTCGAGCTCCGCGAACGGCGCGATCGCCTTGCGGCACTCGTCGGCCCTGGCATGGTCGACTTCGAGAAGCAGGGTCTTGTCCGACTGGACGATGAGCGGGCCGTCGTTCACGGACTTTCCTTCCTACGGCTGACCCCTATCCAACACATCCGGTGCCAGGAACAGTCCCCGAACAGGCAATCAGCTCGCGTCAATCGTCGAAGGCGCCGATCAGGCCCAGGAAGACGAACAGGGCGATCGTCAGCACGAAGCCCGTCCCGAACAGCACCCAGCTCCACACCAGCAGCCGGCGGGCCTTGTCGGGCTCGGTGCCCGCCCGGCCCATGGCCAGGCCGGCCAGGATCGAGCCGGGAACGGCCAGCAGGTTGCAGCACGAGACGACCGCGAGCAGGTTGAGCACCAGGGCGACGATGGCCGAGGCCTGCGGGCCCTGCCCGGACGGGCGCGGACCGTACCCATGATCCTGCCCGTAGCCGTGGTGAGGCGGTGGCTGCTCCCCGTAGGGCGCGCCGTAGGGCTGGTAGGGGTAGCCGCCGGGCGGGTCCTCGTGGCTCATATCCCCAACATCTATCACGGAACGACCATGGCCTCACCCGATGCGCGTAAGCCCCGTACCCCGACAGGTCACCGGAGTCTGGCCCGCAGCGCCTTGCGGTCGAGCTTGAGCACGCTGGTGACCGGGATCGCGTCGACGAACGTCACCTCGCGCGGATACCTCACCCGCCCGACCCGCTCCCGGGCCCAGCCGACCAGCGCGTCGGCCGTCACTGTCGCACCCGGCCTGAGCTGGACGAACGCCACGACCTCCTCGCCGACCCGCGGGTCCGGGCGGCCCACGACGCCCGACATCACGACGTCCGGATGCCGGTTGAGCACGTCCTCGACGTCACGCGGGAACACGTTGAAGCCGCCCCGGATGATCAGGTCCTTCTTCCGGTCCACGACGTAGAGGTAGCCGTCGTCGTCCACGCA
Organism: Nonomuraea muscovyensis; assembly: GCF_014207745.1. Classification (NCBI taxonomy): domain Bacteria; kingdom Bacillati; phylum Actinomycetota; class Actinomycetes; order Streptosporangiales; family Streptosporangiaceae; genus Nonomuraea; species Nonomuraea muscovyensis. Next base: position 1,982,557 of record NZ_JACHJB010000001.1, on the reverse strand, counting down.
CCCGATGTCGCCCGTGCGCAGCTCGCCGCCCGCCAGCGTGGTGCCCTCCGCGTCGGGCTCGTGCTCGCCCCAGTAGCCGAGCATCAGCGCCTCGCCCCGCACGCAGATCTCGCCCACGTCGCCGCACTCCACCTCCTCGCCGGAGGAGTCGCGGATCGTGATCTCGTAGCCGGGCAGCGGCAGCCCGACGCTGCCGACGCGCCGCCGGCCCGGCGGGTTGAACGAGGTGACCGCGCTGGTCTCGGTCAGGCCGTAGCCCTCCAGGATCTGCGTGCCGGGCACCCGCCGCTCGAACTCCTCCAGTGTCTCCCGCCCGAGCGGCGCCGCCCCGCAGGTCAGGAACGCCAGGTCCGGCAGCGGATGCTCCTCCAGCGGCTCGGCCAGCAGCATCTGCAGCATCGCGGGCACCACCGTGCCGTAGTGCACCCGCTGCCCGGCGGCCAGCGACAGGAACGCCTTGGGGTCGAACCAGCGCATTAGCACCGCCTGCTGCGGCTCCGTCGCGTGCATCCCGGCCACCGAGACGATCAGCCCGTACGCGTGCGACAGCGGCACCGGGACGATGGCCCGGTCGAGCCCCTCCTGGTGGGACAGCTCGAAGGACGCCCTGCCCACCTGCCAGAGCCCGCGATGGCTGAGCATGACGCCCTTGGCCCGGCCGGTGGTGCCGCCCGTGTACATGAGCGCGGCCAGGTCCGTGGGGTCGCGCGGCACCGGGCCGTGCTCGCCGGCCCGCTCCAGCTCGGCGGTGTCCACGAACGTGCGCACGGCCAGGCCGGTCGCCTCGACGGTGGGCAGCAGCTCCGGCGAGGTCACGATCGCGACGGCGCCGCTGTCGGTCACGATGTGCCGCAGCTCCTCCGCCCCCACCAGGAACACCACGGGCGTCACCACCGCGCCGGCCGCCCAGAGCGCCTGGTAGACCATCGGCACCTCGGGCGAGGTGGCCATCATCACCACGACCCGGTCGCCGGGCCGGATCCCCGCCTCGACGAACCCGCCGCAGGTCCGCCGCGCCCGCTCGGCGAGCGCGTGGCTGCGATGCCAGACCCCCTCGTAGAACATCGAGTCGTAGTCGCCGAACCTGTCCCACGACTCCTCGGCCAGCCGGCCCAGCGTCAGCTCGCTCACGGTCCCAACCTCGCGCGATCTTGACCGCGCGTCAAGACAGCCCGGCCACTCCCGTGATGCGGTGCAGGGCGAAACGGTGCACGGCCGCCCGCGTCTCGTCGTAGGCGGTGAGGTAGCCGCCCTCCATCCGGGCGGGCTCCAGGATGCGGGAGGTGGCGTTGCCCTGCGAGTCGAGGTAGCCGATCCACACCCGTTCGCCCTGCCTGATCGCCTCCTGCAGGGCCGAGATCGTCGTCGTCGCCGGGCCGCGCGGGACCGCGCCCGCCGGGGCGTCGACGGGCTCGCGGCGCGCCAGATGCGCGGCGTCGCCGGCCCGCAGCGCCCGCACGGTCGCCACCGCCACCTCGGGGTCGAGGCCGTTGACCGGCGGCGCCGGGCGGGCCGCGGGCATGCCCTCGGTGCGCCTGCCGTCGAGCTGCGAGATGATCACGTCGCCGTCGAGCGACTCCGCCACCGGCGCGTAGCCCATCGCCCGCAGCGAGTCGACCAGCGCCGCGCGTGACGTGCGCGAGGCGATCACCGTCGGGGCGAGCCTGCGCAGCCGCAGCGCGGCCGAGCGGCGGTCGGCGGTGATCTGGTCGAGCAGGGCCGGGTCGTCGCAGCGGACGTAGGCGCTGGCCGTGCCCACCCGGATCCGCCCGTGGCGCCGCGCCACGTCGGCGACCAGGTAGGACAACGCCTGCGGCACCGGCGTGGCCGAGTGGCGGGCGAGGGCGGCCAGCAGCTCTTCGGCGCCCTGCCCGGCGTCGAGCGCCCGCCGGATCGACTCGTCGCTGAACCGGTAGACGGTCGCCCCGCCCTTCGACTCGACGTCGGCGGCCAGCGTCATCCACCGGTTGAGCTCGCTGGTCAGCGGCCCCGGCGCGACGGCGGTCAGGTCGGCCTGGAGCAGCACGTGGTCGACCGGCTCCGGCAGCAGCGGCGCCAGCGCACCGGCCGCGTCGTCGCCGGACAGCAGCGCTCGACCGTGCCCGGACAGCGCCCCGAGCCCGGTCATGCCCACCTGCTCCGCCTCGCGCAGCGCGAACTCGGTGAGCTGCTCGCGCAGTGGCCCGCGCCGGCGCGGCTGCTCCCAGGCCAGCCGTTCGAGCACCGAGCCGGCGGAGGGCGCGAGGCCGGGTGCGGCGGCGAGCACGCCGAGCGCGGCCGAGCGCACCGGAGCGGCCGACGACCTGCGCAGGTCGGGGTGCAGGGCGTTGAGCGGCCGGTCGCGCTGTTGATCAGGGGCGTCGCGCTCGCCCACCAGCCCGGGAACCCGGTCCATGTGCAGCCAGGTCTGCGCCAGCACCACCCACCGGTCGGCCGTCGAGCGGACCCGCCACAGGTCGTAGCCGCTCGTCGGCAGCCACTCGCCGTCCACGCTGCCGCCCGCCGCGACCAGCCCCGCCGCGTGCGCCACCTCCACGACCAGCGCCGCCGCCCATTCGGGCAGGTCGAGGTCGGTCGCGGTGCGCTTCATGTCGCGCACGCCGAGCCCGCCGGTGCGCAGCACGCCCGGCGGGTTGATGCTCCACCGTTCGCACAGCTCCTCGACCGACCTGACGAACGTGAACGCCTGCCCGGCGGCCGTCCGGTCGGCCTGCTTCTGGTCGCGGGTCGTGCCCTCCAGCGCGGGGGGCACGGCCAGCAGGTCGCGGTGCACCCGGCCGCCGCGCAGGTGCAGCCCCACCTCGCGGGGCAGCGTCACGCTCTCCTCGCCCGTCGCCGCCAGCAGGCCGCGCGCCAGGAGCTGCTCGATGGGGGAACGGGCGGAACCTTTGCGCACCTCGCGCCGGGCGTTGGGCACCCGGCCCGTCGGCGGGCCCCAGGCGAGCTGGTCGAGGGCCGCCCTGGCCTCGTCGGAGACCTCTCCGAGGAGCCCGGCCGGGTCGGCGAGCGCGGCGGCCAGGCGTTCCCTGCCGGTGCCCGGCGTGCCGGGGGCGACGTCGTCGGCCATCTCGTCGAGCTGCTCGGGCGGGTGGTGGCGGAACACCTCCACGGCCGCCGGCCCGAGGCCCGCCGGGTCGTCGAGCACCTTGCGCACGCCGGGGGCCAGGTCGAGCCCGTCGTCGGGCCCATCGTCGGGGCCGTAGACGAGGGCCAGGTCGCGCAGCCGGTCGAGCGCGGCCGACAGCGCCGGCTCCGGCTCGCCGCCCGCGAGCGCGCGGCCCACCACCTCGCGCAGCGCCGCCGCCTGCACGGGGCCGTCGAGCACGGCGAGCGTCTCCACGACCGCCAGCGTGAAACGGTCGAGCCGGTCGAGCGCCCTGCCGATCGCCGACGGGCTGCCCGCCCGCGACGCGAGGCCCTCAAGGTGGGCGGGCACCGGAGTGATCAGCTCGGGGCGCGCGGAGACGAGCGCCCGCAACTGGTCGTCGGTACGCCCCCTGATCCACTCCGTGAACTCCATCGATGCCATGGTATGTCCCGCCTGATCGGCGCAGCGGAGCCCGCGCGCCGGCGGCGGGTCAGCTCACCGGCGCGCGGCTGGGCAGCAGGCCGGCGGCCAGCCGCACCCATGCCGCGACGAACCGGTCCTTGTCCACGTGGCCCGGGCTGTCGCCCACGGTCTCCTGGAACAGCCGGTACTGGACCACCGCCCCGCCGAGCACCGCGGCGACGCCGTTCCAGTCGGCATCGGCGCCGGTGTACTCGGGCTGGGTCCGGAACCACGTCGTGAAGGCGTCGAACATGGGCTGCAGCAGCCCCTCGCGCACCACCGCCACCAGCTCGGGGAACTGGCTGAGGTCGCGGAAGAACACCCGGGTGAGCTCCGACTCCTCGCCCACCTTGGCCAGCCCGGCCCGGCACAGGCGCGACAGCCGCGCCTCCACATCGACGGAGTCCTCCATGTCGCCCAGCACGGCCAGGCTCTCGGCCACCTGCGTGCGCGTGCGTGCGGCGTGCTCGTTGATCGCCGCGGCCAGCAGTTCGTACTTCGACCTGAAGTGGCGATACAGGCCGCCCGCGCCGGGCGACAGCCCCGAGGCGGCCTCGATCTCGGCCACCGACGTGGCGGAGTAGCCCCGCTCGGCGAACAGCCGCAGGGCCTCGCGGATGATCCGCTCCCGGGTGCTCGCGGGCGCGCGTGTGCCGGGTGTGGCCGACGGGCCGTGGGCCTCTGACGATCTGGTCATGTCCTGACGACACCTCCGTGAGGAGCGTAGTCGTCACGGTGCGGCGCTCCGAGGGGGCGTTGGGCGGCCCCGGCGCCCGTTTGGCATGCTGCACTCTGTGGGGATATCGGTGGGTTTCGATCTTGACTTGACCTTGGCTGACACGCGGACGGGCATCGCGGCCGTCTTCGACGAGGTGTCGGGGCGCCTCGGGGTGCCGATCGACAGCACCGCGGTCATCGCCCGGCTCGGGCCGCCGCTGGAGCACGAGCTGGCCAACTGGCTGCCGCCGGAGGAGGTGCCCGCCGCCGCCGCGCTGTTCAGGGAGCTGTACCCGCGGCTGGCCTTACCGGCCACCACCGCGATGGCCGGGGCGGCGGAGGCCGTCCGGGCCGTGCGCGCCGCCGGCGGCCGGGTCATCGTCGTGACCGGCAAGAACGTGCGCGACGCGGCCAGCACGGTCGAACTGCTCGGGTTCGAGGTGGACGAGGTCGTCGGCTCGCTCTTCGGTGCGGCCAAGGGATCGGCACTCGCGCGCTTCGGCGCCGCGGCCTATGTTGGTGACCATGTCGCCGACATCGAGGCGGCGCGGGCGGGCGGCGCCGTCAGCGTGACGGTCGCGACCGGCCCCTACACGGTGGAGGAGCTGCGTGATCACGGAACCGATGTGGCGCTGGGCGATCTGACCGAGTTCGCCGCCTGGTATTCCGGCTGGTGGCCCTCCGGCCGACGCGGGTGATCCCGCCGTTTACCCGGTCGCCCCCGAGCGCTTGGGGGCATAACCTTTACATCGCATTCATTCCCTGACGACTGCTCCGAACGAGGTCCCTCCTGTGCCGAGTGGCAAGGTCAAGTGGTACGACGCCGACAAGGGTTTCGGCTTCCTCACCCGTGACGACGGCGGTGAGGTATTCGTGCATTCCTCCGCGCTGCCCGCCGGCGCCGGGCCACTGAAGCCCGGCCAGAAGGTCGAGTTCGGCGTGGCGGAGGGCCGGCGCGGTCAGCAGGCCCTCTCCGTCCGGATCCTGGAGCAGCCCCCGACGCTGGCCAAGACGAAGCCCAAGGGCAAGCGGAAGAAGCCCGACGAGATGGTCGTCATCGTCGAGGACCTGATCAAGCTCCTCGACGGGGTGTCCACCTCCTACCAGCGGGGCAAGCACCCTGACGCGGCCCACGCCAAGAAGATCGCCCAGGTGCTGCGGGCCGTCGCCGACGACCTCGACGCCTGACGCCGCGCCCTCACCCGCCCCGCGTCCGGTCCGGCGTTAGGTGTTCGGGTTGGTGAGGGGCTTGGTCGGGTCGAGGGTGTCGCGGGGCTCCGGGCGCTCCGCCCGTACGGTCGCGTCGATCCGCTCGCGGACGGCGCGCAGGCGGGCACGGCGGCGGATCACCAGCCAGCCCAGGGCGGCCGTCAGCGCCACGGCGAGCGTGACCAGCCCGGCCACGCCGCTCTCGGTCAGCGACAGCACGAGCCCGACCAGCCCGCCGAACACCCACGCGAGCTGGAGCAGCGCCTCCACCACGCCGAACGTCGACGAGCGCACCTCCTCGCCGATCTCCCGCTGCACGATCGCGTCGAGCGCGAGCTTGCCGAGCTCCTGCGCGAACGCCGTGACGACGGAGATGGCGAAGGCCGTCCACAGGCCGAAGAACACCGCGGTCACGATCGTCGTCACGCTGGTGAGGGCCAGCGTGAGCAGCACGATCACCTGCGGCGAGTGGTCGCGCGCCCGGTTGGCGACGACCGCGCCGACCAGGCCCCCCAGCCCGGCCGCCGCGGCGAGCAGCGCGATCGTCCGCGGCACGTCGAACAGCGGCGCGGGCCCGGCCAGCCACGGCACCTGGCCGTCCTGCACCAGGAAGAGCAGGAAGAACAGCAGGAAGCCGGAGAACAGGCGGATCGCGACGTTGGCCCACACCGCCTCGGCCACCGCCGGCCCGACCTGCAGCAAGGTCCGCCACCGGGGCGCGCGGCCCTCATCGCCGTCCTCCTCCAGGTCGGGCGCGTCGACGTGTCGCGGCAGCCGGACGGCGAACACCCCGACCAGCAGGAACACCACCATCGCGATGCGCAGCACGGGGGCGCTGCCGAGCCAGGCCGCCAGGCCCGCGCCCACCGGCACCACCACGCCCGCCGACACCAGCGAGAACAGCGCGACGCGGGCGTTGGCCGACACCAGCGTGATGTCGGCGGGCAGCACGCTCGGCATGATCGCCGCGCGTGACACGTTGTACGCCTTCGACAGCACCAGCACGCCCAGCGCCCCGCCGAACAACGTCACCAGGTCGCCCGGCCCCACCGCGGCCGCCATCGCGAAGCACAGCAGCCCGCGGCCGAACAGCGTGCCCGCCATCACGTAGCGGCGGCCCGACCTGAAGCGGTCGAGGATCGGCCCGACGAACGGCGCCAGCAGCGCGAACGGCAGCATCGTGATGACCAGGTAGAGCGCCACCGGGCCACGCGCCTCGCCGACGGGCACCCCGAAGAACACCGTGCTGGCGAGGGCCACCGTGACCAGCGTGTCGCCCACGCTGTGCCCGGCGGTCAGCTCGATCAGGCGGCCCAGCCCGGTGCGGCCGGCGCCGCCCGCGTGGGTGAGGCGGCGGGTGGCCCGGCCGACCGAACGGGCGCCCCTGGCCGTCGCCAGCCCGGCCTGCCGGGCGCCGCGAGCCGTGGCCACGCCCGCCCGCCTGGTGCCGCCGGCGGTGGCCCGGCCGGCCCGTGCGCCGGCGCGGCCCGCGTCGGCGATGCCCCGCCCGACGCGCCGCGAGACCTCGCGCGCCTTGTCCCAGCCACCGTCCACGCCTACCAGTCTTACCCGATCGCCCGCCGCCGACGGCGACCCTCGGCACCCTCGTGTCGGCGGGCGCGCGCGCCAGACTCGTGATCGTGTGGGTGTTCCGTCCGATTTCGGGGGAGGTGGATCCGCCGCTGTCGGCACCTTCGGGTCCGGCCATGGGTGAGAATGAAGTGTGAGCGAACAGCACCTTTCGCCGGAGGCGGGCCGATGAGCCGGACCAGGACCCGCGTCTCCGCCCCCGACCAGGCCTGTGTCGCCGCGGTCGATCTGGCGCGCGCCGCCGCCGAGGAGCTCGCGCGGCCCGGCGCGCCCGGAGAGCACCTGGGCCACGAGTCCGAGGGCGACCGGATCGTCACCCACTTCTTCGCCTGTCTCGACCGGGCCTACCGTGGCTGGCGGTGGGCGATCACCGTGACCCGCGCCTCCCGGGCCAAGAAGGTCACGGTCAGCGAGGCGGTCCTGCTGCCGGGCCCCGGGGCGCTGCTGGCGCCCGAGTGGCTGCCGTGGAGCGAGCGGCTGCGTCCGGGCGACCTCGGCGTCGGCGACCTGCTGCCGACCCACGAGGACGACGACCGGCTCGCGCCCGGTTTCACCGACACCGGCGACGACGCGGACCGCCAGATGGTTTTCGAGTACGGCCTGGGCCGGGCACGTGTGCTCTCGGCCATCGGCAGGGACCGGGCTGCCAGTCGCTGGCACTCGGGCGAGCACGGGCCGCACACTCCGATCGCACACGCCGCTCCCGCGCAGTGCTCCACCTGCGGCTTCTACTTGCTGCTGTCGGGTGGGCTGAGGCAGGCGTTCGGGGTCTGCGCCAATGAGTACGCGCCCGACGACGGCAAGGTGGTCGCCGCCGACCACGGCTGCGGCGCGCACTCCGAGGCCGCCGTCATGCCGCCCCCCGTCGAGCAGGCCACCCCGATCCTCGACGACCTGGGGTTCGACCTGATGGAGGAGGAGACGGGCTCGGTGGACGAGCGGGCCGACGAGGAGCTCGGCCACTCCTGATCCGCCAATGGGTCGGGGAGTGTCGGCGCGGGCCGCTAACCTACGGTGGCCCCCCTACCCTCAACCAGGATCGTGATCGATGACCGACACCTTTGGCACCGACCGGATGCGGGCCGCCGTGCTCGCCGCGTGGACGGCCTCGCCCGCCCGTTTCCGCGAGGACGCCAACGCCGAGGAGGACTTCGCCCTCGGCGGCTACCGTGACCGGCTGATCGTCGAGCTCGCCCAGAACGCCGCCGACGCGGCCCTGCGCGCCGGCGTGCCCGGGGTGCTCCGGCTGACCCTGCGCGGCGACGTGCTGACAGCCGCCAACACGGGCGCCCCCCTCGACGCCACCGGCGTGGAGAGCCTGTCGACGCTCCGCGTCTCCGGCAAACGCGGCGAGGCGGGTGCGGCCGGCCGGTTCGGTGTCGGGTTCGCCGCGGTCGTGTCGGTCTGCGACGCGCCGGCCGTCGGCTCGCGCGGCGCGCGGGCGGTGCGCTGGTCGCGCGAGGAGACGGCCGCGCTGGTGTCCACGGTGCCGGAGCTCGCCGGCGAGCTGGACTCCCGGTCCGGCCACGTGCCGCTGCTGCGTCTGCCGTTCGCGGCCGACCCGATGGACGTGCCCGACGGGTTCGACACGTTGGTCCGGCTGCCGCTGCGCGACGAAGCGGCGGTTGCGGCGGTGCGCCGGATGCTGGCGGAGACCAGCCCGGCGCTGCCGCTGGGCATGCCCGCGCTGACGGCCATCGAGATCGACCTCGACGGCGAGGTCCGCACGGTGGTGGCCGACGGCTGGCACGTGGTGTCGGACTCGGGCGAGTTCACGCCCGAGGAGGTGGCGGCGCTCTTCGCCGACCGGCCGACCGAGGAGCGCACCCGGCCCTACTGGTCGGTCCGCTGGGCCGTCCCCCACACCGGCACCGGCGAGCCGGGGCCGCTGCCCGCGACGGTGCCGCCGGTGGTGCACGCGCCGACGCCCAGCGACGAGCCGCTCGACCTGCCCGCCCTGCTCATCGCCTCCTTCCCGATGGCCACCGACCGGCGGCACGTGGCCAAGGGCCCGCTGAGCGACTTCCTCGTCGACAAGGTCGCCGACGCCTACGTCAGGCTGCTGCGCGAGCTGCCGCGCACCCCCAGGCTGCTCGACCTGGTGCCCGCGCTCATGGGCAAGGGCGAGCTCGACGCCCGCATCCGCCGCGCCATCCTGCTGCGGTTGCCCGACACGCCGCTGCTGCCCGCGCTGTCGGCGCCGGCGCCGGCCGTGCAGACGCCGTCGTTCGCCGACGCCGAGGTCTACGAGCCCGACGCCGAGTGGCGCGTCGAGCATCCGGCCAGGGAGCCGCAGGGCGACGGCTGGGTGGTCACGGGCCGCGAGGCGGCCGTGGTGGCCGGCTCGGCCGAGCTGCTGGCCGCGGTCGCCCACTTCGTGCCCGGCCTGCTGCCCACCGGCTGGCCCGCCCGGCACCCGGCGATGGTCTCGCTGGGCGTGCGCCGGGTCGAGCTGGCCGAGGTCGTCGACCTGCTGTCGGGGGAGGCGGTCGAGGGCCGCGAGCCGTCGTGGTGGCGCTCGCTGTACGAGGTGCTGCCCGCCGACGACCCCGAGTCGCTCGGCGCGCTGCCGGTGCCGCTGGCCGACGGCCGCCTGGTCCGGGGCCCGCGCGGCACGCTCATCCTGCGGCTCGACGGGCACGGCGGGCTCGACCTGACGCCGCTCGGGCTGCGCATCGTCCACCCCGACGCCGCCCACCCGGCCCTGCTGCGGCTCGGGGCGGCCGAGGCGACCCCGCGCACCATCCTCGACGACCCGCTCACCAAGGAGGCGGTCACCCAGTCGCTCGACAGCCCCGATCCGGAGCCTGTCGCGCGGGCCGTGCTGTCGCTGGTCGAGGCCGCCGGCCTCGCTCCCGGCGAGGCGCCGGGGCTGGCCGCGCTGGCGCTGCGCGGCGCCGACGGCGAGCTCTACCCGGCGGGCGAGCTCATGCTGGGGGAGGGCGCGCTGGCCAAGCTGGTCGAGCCCGACAGCCACCTCGGCGTGGTGGCCGCCGACCTGGTGGAGACCTACGGCTCGCGGGTGCTGGCGGCGGTGGGCGTGCTCGACGGGTTCGCCGTGGCCCACGACTCCGACGTGCTGCTCGACCACGACGACTGCGACCACGACCTCGACGGCGAGGACGAGTGGCTCGACCACGTCATCGACCTGCTGCCCGACCTCGACGTGCCGCCCGTCGTGGCGGAGTTCGCGGCCGTGCGCGACCTGGAGCTGGTCGCCGACTGGCCGGCCGCGCTGGCGCTGCTCACCAGGCCGCCGTTGCGGGCCGCGCTGCACCCGCTGCGCGTCGGCGGCGTCGAGGTGCCGTCCTACACCGCGTGGTGGCTGGCCGGGCACCCCGTGCTCGACGGCCGCCGGCCGCGCGAGCTGCGGCTGCCCGGCGCCGATCCGCTGCTGCAGGGCCTCTACGCCGACGCGCCCGCCGGGCTCGATGAGGGCGCGCTGGCCATGCTGGGTGTGCGCACCACGCTGGCCGAGCTGCTGGCCTCCCACGGCGGTCCCGAGGAGCTGCTCGACCTGATGGCCGACGAGTCCGTCGAGGTCGACCGGGCCCAGTTGCGCGCCCTGTGGATGGCGCTGGCGGGCGTCGAGCCGGAGCGGGTGGCGCCGCCCTCCCGGGTGCGCGCGGTGCTGCACGGCGACATCGTGGTGGCCCCGGCCGACGACGCCGTCGTGGTGGAGGCGCCCGACCTGTTGCAGCTCGTCGCCGACCGGCCGCTGGTGCTCGCCCCCTACGACCTGGCCGAGGCGCTGTCGGAGCTGCTCGACCTGCCGCTCGCCGGCGAGCTGGCCACCGGCGAGGTCACCTCCGAGGGCGCCGTCCGGCCGGTGCCGCCCGAGGTCCGCTCCCTGCTCCCGACGGCCCCCGAGACCTACGTCGAGCACGAGAAGCTGCTGGTGGACGGGGTGGCGTGCACGTGGCGGTTCTTCGAGGGCGCCGTGCACTGCACCGGGATGGATGGCCTGGCGCGCGGGCTGGCCTGGGCCACCGGGCAGTGGAACGACCGGCTCGCCGTGGCGGCCCTGCTGCGCGACCCTGCCGCCGTCCCCCTCCTGCTCGCCGAGGCCGACCTGTCCTGAGGCCGCTGTTTCGCGGCCTGTCCCCAGGTCCCGTGCGCACGCTTCCCGCCGCCGGGACGCCGGACGGCGCCGTCACCTCGGAGGTGGCGGCGCCGGGGGGTGCTCAGGCGGGCCGTGATCAGGCGGGGCCTCATCAGGCAGCCTGTGATCAGGCGGGGCCTGGCCGGACGGGCCGTGCTCAGGCGGGGCGGCGGTCGGAGGGGTGCGGTCAGGCGGCGGGGCAGGAGGTGTTCGCGGCCGGGACCTTGCCGCTCAGGACGTACGTGTCGACCAGGCGCATGATGCACGAGCTGCCGCTGAGGTAGGCGCCGTGGCCCTCGCCCTCGTAGGTGATCAGGACACCGGTCTTGAGCAGCTTGTTCAGGCTGACCGCCCACTGGTACGGCGTGGCCGGGTCGCCCTTGCCGCCGATGACGACGATCGGGGCCGAGCCGGTGGCGTCGATCCGCTTGGCCTCGTCGTCGCCCTTCGCCGGCCAGTACGAGCAGGCCATGACCGGGGTCTCGCTGGCGAGGACGGGGAAGACCTTCTCGACCTTCTTGTTGATCGCGGCGGTCTCGGCGCGGCCGGGGCGCTCGGCGCTGTCGACGCAGTTGATCGCCTGCAGGCTGGTGAGCATGGTCGAGTACGTGCCGTCGGGCTTGCGGCCGGTGTAGGAGTCGGCCAGCGCCAGCAGCGTGGCGCCGTCGCCCTTCATCGCGGACGCGGCGGCCTGCTCCAGCATCGGCCAGGTGGCCTTGGCGTACAACGGGGTGATGACGGCGAGCTGGCCGAGACCGTGGGTGAGGGTGCGCGAGCCGACCTTGAGCGGCTTGGTCTTCAGCCCCTCCACCAGCGCCTCGACGTTCGCCTTCACCTCGGCGGTGGTCCTGCCGAGGTCGCAGCCCTGCGCGACGCAGTCCTTGGCGAACGCCTCGAAGGAGGTGGCGAAGCCGGTCGCCTGGGTGACGGCCCGCTCCTCGAACGTCACCGTCGGGTCGTAGGCGCTGTCGAGGACGAACCTGCCGACGTTCTTCGGGAAGTGGGTGGCGTAGACGGCGCCGAGGTGCGTGCCGTACGAGAGGCCGAAGTAGTTGAGCTGGTCGTCGCCGAGCGCGGCGCGCAGCCGTTCGAGGTCCTTGGCGGCGTTGACGGTGCCGACGTACGGCAGGATCTTGCCGGAGTCCTTCTCGCAGGCGGCGGTGAACTGCTTGGTCAGCTTCTCGCCGTCGGCGTCGGAGCCGGCGGCGAGGAGGCGTTCGACCTCGCCGCCGCACCTGACGCCGGCGCTGCGGTCGACGCCGCGCGGGTCGAAGCTGACGAGGTCGTAGCGGGTGCCCAGCCCGGCGAACGCCTTGGCGGCCAGGGCCAGGGTGTCGACCCCGGAGCCGCCCGGCCCGCCGAAGTTGAACACCAGGGAGCCGAGCCTGTCGTCGGTGGTGGCCTTGACGCGGATCAGCGCCAGGCCGATCTGCTCGCCGTCGGGCTTGGCGTAGTCGAGCGGCACCTTGATGGTGCCGCACTCGACGGACGGGTCAGGCGCGGCGGGCTTGCCGTCGGGGCCGGTCAGGCCCGTGCACGTGCTCCAGGCGACCGTGCCCGTGTCCTCGGCCGGCCGGCCGGGCGACCGGTCGGTGCTCTTCGCGGCGGGGTCGGCGGCGGGCTTGGCGGGGTCTTCCGCGCTGCCGCATCCGGCGAGAGCGGTCGCGCACAGGACGAAGGTGAGCAGGGTCTTCTTCATGCCCATCAGCATGCCGAAGCCGGTTTTACGCAGGTAGTGGCGTCTAACAGCTCTTGTCGCTGACTTCCGGGATGAGTCGGGGATGACGAATGTCACCTGTCGCCGGGAACCTCCCGCTGGGATTCGCGCCTGCGCACGTACGCCAGTCCCATCAGGCCGAGGACCACGCCGGCGACGCACGTCCAGATCCACCACGAGTGCTCCGGAGCGGGACGGAAGATCAGCAGGGCGACGAGCGCGAGCACCCACAGGCCGATGCCGACGGCGACGGTGGCCGTGTCGTTGGTCTCGATCGGCTCGGGATCGGGGTGCCACTCCTGCTTCACACGTCCACCCTAGCTTCCAATCAGGTCTCGATACGGTCACCAGCACTTTTGGCGTACCGTAAGGTCCCGTCTACGCTTCGCGCGTGAGTGACTTGAAGAGCAGACTCGATCATTTCTTCGGCATCAGCGCACGTGAGTCCACCTTCTCCCGTGAGATACGGGGCGGGCTCGCCACGTTCTTCACGATGGCCTACATCGTCGTGCTGAATCCGATCATCATCGCCACGGCCCAGGACGTCCAGAAGCAGTACATCGGCGACGGCACGGCGGGGCCGAACGTGGCGCTCGTGGCGGCGGGCACGGCCTTCGTGGCCGGCGTCATGACCATCCTCATGGGGACGGTCGCCCGGGTGCCCTTCGCGATGGCGGCCGGGCTCGGCATCAACGCGTTCGTGGCCTTCAGCATCGCCCCCGTGATGACCTGGGAAGCCGCCATGGGGCTGGTGTTCCTCGAAGGCGTCATCATCGGCGTCCTGGTGCTGACCGGCTTCCGGGTGGCGGTCTTCCACGCGATCCCCACCGAGTTGAAGACCGCGATCAGCGTGGGCATCGGCTTGTTCATCGCGCTGATCGGCTTCGTCGACGCGGGCTTCGTCCGTCGTGCGACCGGTGGTCCGGCCCTGGAGATGGGCATCGGCGGCAGCCTCACCTCCTGGCCGATCTTCGTCTTCCTGGTGGGCCTGCTCGTCACGGCAGGGCTGGTGGCGCGCAGGGTCAAGGGCGCCATCCTCATCGGCATCGTGAGCACGACCGTGCTGGCGGTGATCGTCGAGCTCGTCGCACGGGTCGGCAGGTTCTCCGCCGAGAACCCCGGCGGCTGGCAGCTCAACCAGCCCACCGTGCCCAAGCCGAGTGAGATCATCGGCTTCCACAACCCCTTGACGCTCTTCACCGAGTTCGACCCGTTCGGCGCGTTCAGCCAGGTGTCGGTGCTGCTCGCCGTGCTCTTCGTGTTCACCCTGCTCATCACCGACTTCTTCGACACCATGGGCACCATGGTCGGCGTCGGCCGCCAGGCCGGGCTGCTCCGGGAGGACGGGACGCTGCCGCGCACGAAGGAGATCCTGCTCGTCGACTCGCTCGGCGCGGCCGTCGGCGGCGCGGGCTCGGTGTCGTCCAACACCACCTACATCGAGTCGGCGGCCGGCGTCGGCGAGGGCGCGCGCACCGGCCTGGCCAGCGTGGTGACCGGTCTGCTGTTCCTGGGCGCCATCTTCTTCGCGCCGCTGGTCGTGATCGTGCCGCACGAGGCCGCGGCGCCGGCCCTGGTCGTGGTGGGCTTCCTCATGATGACCTCGGTGCGCGAGATCGACTTCACCGACTACGAGATCGCCATCCCGGCGTTCCTCACCATCGTGGTCATGCCGTTCACGTACTCGATCTCGAACGGCGTCGGCGCCGGCTTCATCAGCTACGTGTTCATCAAGATCGTGCGGGGCAAGGCGCGGGAGATCCACCCGCTGCTGTGGGTGGTCACGCTGCTCTTCGTGCTCTACTTCGCGCTCGGCCCGATCAAGGCGCTGCTCGGGCTCTGACACCGGTCGAGGCCGCCCTCTCGCGCGGGGGGCGGCCTCGGTGTATCACAAGGTGAGACGACGAAGGATCGGGGAAATATCTTGCCATGCCGTATAGTTAGCAAAGGTAATGACTCATGCTAACCAACACCCCACAGACAAGCCTGCGCAGCGACGCAGGCCTGGCATCCGCCCTGCGCGTGTCGCTGGCGCGGTTGACCAGGCGCCTACGACGACAGGCGGCGGCCCACTCGCTGACTCCCACGCAGTTCGCGACGCTCGCCGCGGTGGAACGGCACTCCGGGATAACCCCCGGCGAGTTGGCCGAGCTCGAGAAGGTGCAGCCGCCCTCGATGACGCGCGTGATCGCGGCGCTCGAGGAGCGCGGCCTGGTGTCGCGCACCCCGCACTCGACCGACCGGCGCCAGGTGACCGTGACCGTGACCGAGGCCGCCCAGAAGCTGCTGAAGGAGGAGCGACGCCGCAAGGAAGCGTGGCTGACGCAGCGGCTGAAGGAGCTGACACCAGAGGAGCGGGCCATCCTCAGGCAGGCGGCGCCCATACTGGAGAAGCTCAGCAGGATATAGAGCCCGAACAACCCAGGACCGGGATGTTCCGGTCGCTCAAGATTCGCAACTACCGCATGTTCGCGGCCGGCGGTGCCGTCTCCAACGTCGGCACCTGGCTACAGCGCACAGCCCAGGACTGGCTGGTGCTGGAGCTCACCGGTGGCAGCGCGGCGGCCCTCGGCATGGCGACCGCGCTGCAGTTCCTCCCCATGCTGTTCTTCGGGATGTTCGGCGGCGTGCTCGCCGACCGCTACCCCAAGCGCCCCATCCTCATAGCCGCCCAGTCGCTGATGGCCGGGCTCGCGCTGACGATCGGCGTGCTGACGATGACCGGCGCCGCGCAGGTCTGGCACGTGTACGTGATGGCGTTCGTCCTCGGCCTGATCTCCTGCGTCGAGGTGCCGACCCGGCAGGCGTTCGTGGTCGAGATGGTCGGCCGGCAGGACCTGTCCAACGCGATCGCGCTCAACAGCTCGATCTTCAACCTGGCCCGCGTGGTCGGCCCGGCCATCGCCGGTGTGCTGATCTACGTGCTCGGGGGCACCGGGCCGCTGTTCCTGATCAACGCGCTCACGTTCGCCGGCGTCATCTCCAGCCTGGTCTTCATGCGCAAGTCGGAGCTCCATCTGTCCGACCCGGTGCCGCGCGCCAAGGGCCAGCTCCGCGAGGGGCTGCGCTACGTGCTGGAGCGCGAGGAACTGCTCATGCCGGTGCTGCTGATCGGGTTCGTCTCGATGTTCGCGCAGTCGTTCTCGATGTCGATCGCGCTCATGGCCCGCGAGGTCTTCCACGCGGGGGCGTCCTCGTTCGGCCTGGCGTCCAGCATGTTCGCCGTGGGCGCGCTCGGCGGGGCCCTGCTCGCCGCCCGGCGGGCCCGGCCGTCTCGCAGGCTGCTCATGGCCGGCGCGATCGGGTTCGGGCTGTTCCAGGTGGCGACGGGGCTGGCCCCGTTCTACCCGGCCTACCTGCTGCTGTTGATCCCGACCGGGGTCGCGCTCATCACGGTCAACACGGCCGCGAACGCCGGCGTCCAGCTCGCCACCTCGCCCGAGATGCGGGGCCGGGTGATGGGCATCTACATGCTGGTGTTCACCGGCGGCGCCCCGATCGGCGCGCCGCTGGTCGGGTGGCTGTCCGAGCTGGGCGGGCCGCGAGCCGGTGTGATGCTCTCCGGCATGCTCGTGCTGGTGGGCGTCGGGCTGGCCGTGCTGCTGACCCGGTTGATCGGGGCGCGCGTGCGCGGGCCGATGGCGCTCGCGGCCTGACCCGGCGGGTTGCAGAATCGGATGGCATGAGGCTCTTCGCGGCCGTCGTGCCGCCTGCGGGGGTGCTCGACGAGATCGAGCGCGCGATCGCGCCGCACGTCGGGCAGGTGCCCGGCCTGCGCTGGCCCGAGCGCGCCACCTGGCACATCACGCTGGGGTTCTTCGGCGAGGTGCCCGAGAGCGCCCTGCCCGAGCTGGAGACGCGCCTGGCGCGGGCCGTGCGCCGGCACGCGGCCCTGGACCTGGCCTTCACCGGGTTCGGGGCGTTCTCGTCGCTGCGGCGGGCCCGCGTCTTCTGGGCCGGGCTGTCCGGCGACCCGATGACCCGGCTGGCCGACTCGGTCCGGGCGGGAGCCCGCCGGGCCGGCGCCGCGCAGACCGACGACAAGCGATTCCACCCGCACCTCACCCTGGCCAGGGCCAAGGCGGAGACGGACCTCCGCCCGCTGGTCGAGTCGCTGGAGTGGTTCAGCGGCTCGCCGTGGCGGGCGGAGTCCGTCCGGCTCGTCCGCAGCCACCAGGGCGCCCACGTGAGGTACGAGTCACTGGCCGAATGGGTGCTGGCACCCTCCCGGCCCGATTAGGCTCCAGCACGTGGACCGTCCTCGCTCCTGGCTGCTGCCCGTCGTCCTCGGCCTGCTCCTGCTCATCGTGGTCGTCGGCGCGTTGCTGAGCTGACCCGGCGGGCGACTACCAGGCGTAGTCCTCCGGCGCCGTCCGGTGCCCCGGGAAGATCTCGTCGAGCCGGGCCAGCGCCTGCTCGTCCAGCCTGATCTCCAGGGTCCGCATGGTGCCGTCGAGCTGCTCGATCGTGCGCGGGCCGATGATCGGCGCGGTGACCGCCGGCCGCGTGAGCAGCCACGCCAGCGCCACGTACGCCGGCTCCTCGCCCAGCTCGTCGCAGAACTTCTCGAACTGCTCGATCTTGTCGCGGTGCTTGTCGAGCTCCTTGACCATGTTCTCGGTCGCGGAGCGGCCCTTGTCGGTCTTGCGCAGCACGCCGCCGAGCAGGCCACCGGCCAGCGGGCTCCACGGGATGACGCCGAGGCCGTAGTCCTCGCAGGCGGGCAGCACCTCCAGCTCCACCGCCCGGGTCAGCAGGTTGTAGTGCGACTGCTCGCTGACCAGGCCGAACGTGCCGCGCCGGGCCGCGGTCTCCTGGGCCTTGGCGACGTGCCAGCCCGCGAAGTTGGACGAGCCGACGTACAGGATCTTGCCCTGCTGGCGCAGCACCTCCATGGCCTCCCAGAACTCGTCGAACGGGGTGTTCCGGTCGACGTGGTGGGCCTGGTAGATGTCGATGTAGTCGGTCTGCATCCGCTTGAGCGAGGCGTCGCAGGCGCGGCGGATGTTCAGCGCGGACAGCAGGTTGTCGTTGGGCCAGTCGCCCATCGACCCGTAGAGCTTGGTCGCGATGACGGTCTTCTCCCTGCGACCGCCACCCTTGGCGAACCAGTTGCCGAGGATCTTCTCGGTGATCCCCTCGCCCTGCTTCCAGCCGTAGACGTTTGCTGTGTCGAAGAAGTTCAAGCCCAACTCGTGAGCCCGGTCCATGATCGCGAAGGAGTCTTCCTCGCTGGTCACGGGGCCGAAGTTCATCGTGCCGAGGCAGAGCGGGCTCACCTTGAGCCCGCTGCGTCCGAGGTTCACGTAGTCCATGCTCTTCAGGCTAAGCACCTGGAGTGCACTCCAGGCTAGTAGGGTGACCCGGGTGATCAAGGGCATCCTGCGCGCGGCGGTGCCCCTGTTCCTCTCCATGGTCACGGGCATGGTCGGGACCCTGGTGGTGACCGCGGTGCTCGGCCGGCACGACACCGTCACCCTCGCGGCCTTCGCGGTCATGACCGCCGTGCTCACCCCCGCCACCGCCGCCGTCGTGGGCGCGTTGCGCGGGCTCTCGCCGTTCGTCGCACCCCACCGCGACGACCCGGCCGCCGCCGTGCCCGTCCTGCGCGACGCGCGCTGGCTCACCTTCCTCGTCGGTACGGCCGGCGCTCTCGCCGTGCTCGCCGTGCCCGCGCTGGCGGGCGCGGCCGGCGTGCCCGGCGAGGTCGTGGCCGAGCTGGGCCCGCTGCCCTACCTGCTGGCCCTCTCCCTGCTCGTGCACGCCTCCGGAGGCGGCGCCACCACGGTGCTCGTCGCGTTCGGGCGCGGCCGGCCGGTGCTCTGGTCCAGCCTGGCGGGCACGGCGGTGATCATCGGCTGCGCGGTCGCGCTGGTGCCGCCGCTGGGCCTGACCGGGGTGGGGATCGCCTGGCTGCTGTCGGGCCTGGCGGCCGTGACCGTGTCGAACCTGGCCCTGCGCCGCGTGCTCGGCGTCCGGGTGGGACAGGGCCGGCCGCGGGTGGCCGAGATCGCCCGGCTGGCCCGGGTGAGCCTCCCGCTGGCGGCCACAGTGCTGATCAAGTTCGGCGGGCTGGGCGTCATCACGTTCGCGGCCGGCACGACGAACACCCGCGACGCCGCCGCCCACGCCGTTCTCGGCACGCTCACCGGACTCATCCTGGTGGCGTCGGTCTCCGTGGCGCAGGCGGCGCTGCCCGAGGTGGCGCGCGCGGGCACCCCGGCCGAGGCGCGGCGGGCCAACCGGGCCGCCGCGCTGCTCGCCCTGGCCGGCACCGGCGTCGCCGCGCTGGCGCTGCTGCTCTCCGGCGACGCCGTGCCGTCGCTGTTCACCGACGACGCCGGGGTGCGCGAGCGGGTCGTCGCGCTGCTGCCGCTGATGCTGCTCGCCTCGGCCGCCGACGGGACGCAGGCCGTCCAGGGCATCGGGCTGACCGGGCTCAAGCGGTCGGCGGCGAGCCTGCGCTACTTCGCCGCCGGGTACGGGCTGCTCGTCCTCGCCGCCGTGCCCGTGGCCGCCGGGTGGGGGATCGCGGGGCTGTGGGTGGCCGTGGCCGTCGCCAACGCGGGACTGGTCGTGCTCCAGGGCACGGGCTTCCACCGGCACAGCGCGAGGGTCGGCCGGGTGCCGGTTGGGGCATGATGGCGGCGTGGGGGATCTTCTGCAGCGAACGCTCGCCGTGGCCTGCGTGACGTGCGCCGTGACGTGTGCCGTCGCAGCCGTCCCGGCCGCTCAGGCCGCCCAGGCTCAGGCGGCTCAGACCGTTCAGGCGCAGGCCGCTCAGGACGTTCAGGCCGTTCAGGTTCAGGCCGCTCAGGGCGTCCGGGCTCTGGCCGCCTCCGCCGACGACACCGGCGAGAAACTCTTCACGTTCCGGGACCGGGAGATCACCGAGTCCAGCGGCCTGGCCGTGTCGCCCACCCATCCGGGCGTCTACTACACCCACAACGACTCCTCGGCGGAGCCGAAGTTCTACGCGGTCGGCGCGGACGGCCGCACCAGGGCGACCTTCCGCGTGCGGGGCGCCGAGGCCCGCGACTGGGAGGCCATGGCCGCCCGCAGGGACCTCACGACCGGGCGCGGCGTGCTCTGGTTCGCCGACATCGGCGACAACCTCGACGGCGCCTGGCCCGACATCTCGATCTACAAGGTCATGGAGCCGCCGACGCTGCGCGACGCCACGGTCACGGCGGTGCGCTACCGGTTCCGCTACGAGGACGGCGGGCGCAACGCCGAGGGCATCATGGCGCACCCCCGGACGGGCCGGCTGTACGTGGTCTCGAAGGAGTTCGCCGGCTCGGTGTACGTCGCTCCCAAGACGCTGCGCACCGACCGGGTGAACGTCCTGCGCAAGGTCGCCGCCGCGCCGCTCATGGCCACCGACGCCGCCTACGCCCCCGACGGCTCGTCGTACGTCATCCGCACCTACTTCTCCGCCACCCTCTTCAAACCGTCCGGCGAGACCATCGCCAAGGTGACGATGCCGGAGCTGAAACAGGCCGAGACGATCGCGTTCGCCTCCGACGGGCGCGCGTTGCTGGTGGGCAGCGAGGGCCCGGCCAGCCCGCTCTACCGCGTGCCCCTCCCGGACCGCGCGCTCCAGGCGCGCGCGCCCGCCGACCGCTCCACCGACCGGCCGTCGGAACGCGCGTCGGAGCGCCCGTCGGAACGGTCGTCGCGGCAGGAGGGCCCGTCCGACCGGTCCGCCGACGCGAAGAAGGCCGCAGGCGAGCGGGACGAGCGGGAGCGAGGCGGGCTGAGCGCGCGCGACGTCATGATCCTGGTGCTGGCCGGGCTGCTGGCCACCGCCGTGATCGGGGGCATCGCCAGGCGCACCAGGTGAGGCGTCACGGGCGGCGGCGCATGGTCGCGGTGAACATGTCGCCGCGCAGGGCGCGCTCCACCACCTCGATCGAGCGTGACAGGCGCACCAGGCGCGGGCCCTCCTGGCGGTAGGCGTCGAGCACGGCCTCGATGGCGTGTGGCGGCAGGTGGCCCTTGAGCTCGACGGCCGCGCCCCGATAGCCGGCGCGGGCGGCCTCCACGGCCGAGTGGACGTGGTGGCGGGCCATCCGGGCCAGCGCGATCGGATGCCGCCTGAGCACCTCGTACGCGCGATAGTCGGGCGGCACGGCGTCGAGCAGCCAGGCCACGGCCGAGGTCTCCCAGTCGGGAACGCTGGGCGGCCGTACCTCGGCGGGCCACTCCGGCGGGACGTACATGCGGCCATCGTACTCACGTTCGATTCGCCGCCATCCGGCCAGGTCCGTGTGCACGCGGCACGCCCGGTCAAAGACACGGTTTCGGCTACATTGCGGCGGCTACGCCCCGAAACCCGGCGCGAAGTCGGCAGACTGGCGCTGTGACGGAGAAGATCGGAGTCGTCGGGGCGGGGATCGTCGGTCTCGCCGTGGCTCGCGAGCTGGCCGGCGCCAGGGGCGCCGAGGTGACCGTGCTCGACAAGGAGCACCAGGTCGCGGCCCACCAGACCGGGCACAACAGCGGTGTCGTGCACGCGGGCATCTACTACCCGCCCGGCTCGCTGAAGGCGCGGCTGTGCCGCGAGGGCGTGGCGCTGCTGAAGGACTACTGCGCGCGGCACGCCCTGCCGTACGAGGAGGTCGGCAAGCTCGTCGTGGCGAGCACCCGCGCGGAGCGGCCGCTGCTGCGCGCGCTGGCCGAGCGCGCCCGCGCCAACGGCGTGCCGGGGATCGTCGAGCTGGACGCGCTCGGGCTGCGCGAGGTCGAGCCGCACGCCGTCGGTGTGGCGGCCGTCCATTCGCCGCACACCGCGATCACCGACTTCGCCGCCGTCGCCCGGCGGCTCGCGCTCGACGTGGCCGAGCTGGGCGGGTCGGTACGGCTGGCGCACCCGGTGCGGGCGGTGCGGGAGACCGCCGGAGGCGTGGAGGTGCTGGCGGCCGGCCGGCGCCTCGCCTTCGACCGGCTGGTGGTCTGCGCCGGGCTCGGCACCGACGCGGTCGCCGCGATGGCCGGGCGGCCGGGGGACGTCAGGATCGTGCCGTTCCGCGGCGAGTACTACGCGCTGTCCGGCGCCGCCAGGGAACTGGTGCGCGGCCTGATCTACCCGGTGCCCGACCCGCGCTACCCGTTCCTCGGCGTCCACCTGACCCGGCACATCGGCGGGGAGGTCCTCGTCGGCCCGAACGCCGTGCTGGCGCTCGCCTACGAGGGCTACGGATGGCGGGACGTCAGAAACTTCCGGCAGATTCTCGGCTGGCCGGGCACCCTGCGCATGGCCCGCCGGCACTGGCGCACCGGCCTGCGTGAGGTCCGCGGCTCGCTGGCCAAGGGCGCCTTCCTCCACGCGGCTCAGCGCTACGTCCCCGAGCTCACCGCCGCCGACCTGCACCGGGCCGCGGGCGGCGTGCGCGCGCAGGCGGTCGGCAGGGACGGCGGCCTGCTCGACGACTTCGCCGTGGACGTGCACGGCAGGGTGGTGCTCGTGCGCAACGCCCCCTCCCCGGCCGCCACATCCAGCCTGGCCATTGCGCGGCATATCGCCAGTCTTGTTCCGGCATCCGTCCGATGAGGGCATCCTTGGGGGGATGGAACCGCGCCTGTTGATCGTCGAGGACGACCCGAACATCCTCGAACTCCTCGCCGCGAGCCTCAGGTTCGCGGGGTTCGACGTGACCACGGCCAAGAGCGGCCTGGACGCCGTCGCCGCCGTGCAGCGGCACCGGCCCGACCTCATCGTGCTCGACGTGATGCTGCCCGACCTCGACGGCTTCGAGATCGTCCGGCGGCTGCGCGGCGGGGGGACCCACACGCCCGTGGTCTTCCTGACCGCCCGCGACGAGACCGAGGACAAGATCCGCGGGCTCACGATCGGCGGCGACGACTACGTGACCAAGCCGTTCAGCCTGGAGGAGGTGGTCGCCCGTATCCACGCGGTGCTCCGCCGCACCGGCGGCGAGGCTCCCGCGCCGCCGCCCCGGCTGACGTTCGCCGACATCGAGCTGGACGAGGAGAGCCACGAGGTGTGGCGCGGCGGCCGGGCGGTGTCGCTGTCGCCGACCGAGTTCAAGCTGCTGCGCTACTTCATGGCCAACGCCGGCCGGGTGCTGTCCAAGCCGCAGATCCTGCACCACGTCTGGGACTACGACTTCCGAGGCGAGGTCGGCATCGTCGAGTCGTACGTGTCGGTGCTCCGCCGCAAGATCGACAACCGCAGCCCGCGTCTCATCCACACCCTGCGCGGGGTGGGATACGTGCTCCGCCTGCCGCCGGGTGCCTGATGTCCGGGTTGCCGCTCAGGATCAAGCTGATCGCCGCCATGCTGGCGCTGCTCGCGCTGGGGCTGACCTTCATCGGCCTGGTGAGCGTCTCGGTCCTGCACGGCTACCTCATGGACCGGGTGGACACCCAGGTCAGGCTGGTCGCCGTACGCATGCACAAGAAGCTGGAGTACGACTTCCAGCGCCGCCAGAAGGGCCGCAAGCCCGGCGACAAGCAGATCCTCATCGAGTCCGACACGATCGTGCTCGTGCAGGACGCGCCCGGCGGGCGGCTCACCCCGCTGCAGGTGGACCGCGACGTCGACCTCAAGTCCAAGCCGGTGCTGTCCACCACGCCGCAGCCGGACATCTACACCGCGCCGGCCGCCAACGGCACCGGCGAGTGGCGGGTGCTGCACGCCACCAGCCCGCACGCCGCGTTCGTCGTCGCCGCCGACCTGACCGAGGTGAGTGAGATCACCCGCCGGCTCGCCCTCATCGAGATGCTCGGCGGCAGCGGCATCCTGCTCATCCTGGCCGTCGTGGGCGTCACCAGCGTCCGGCGCAGCCTGCGCCCGCTCGCCCAGATCGAGCGGACCGCCGAGGCCATCGCCCGGGGCGAGCTGAGCCGCCGGGTGCCCGACGGCGACCCCCGTACCGAGGTGGGGCGGCTGGCCAGGTCGCTCAACGGGATGCTCGCCCAGATCGAGACCGCGTTCGTGGCCCGCTCGGCCTCCGAGGCGGCGGCCCGGCGGTCCGAGGACCGGATGCGGCAGTTCGTCGGCGACGCCTCCCACGAACTGCGCACGCCGCTGACCTCCATCCGCGGCTTCGCCGAGTACGCCAGGCAGAACCCCGGCGCCGACCCCGCCGAGCTGATGCAGCGCGTGGAGAAGGCCGCCGGGCGGATGAGCCTGCTCGTGGACGACCTGCTGCTGCTCGCCCGGGTGGACCAGCAGCGCCCGCTGACGATGCGGCCCGTGGACATGCTGGCGCTGGCCGCCGAGGCCGTGCACGACGCGCGCATCCTCGACCCCGAGCGGGTCGTCAACCTCGACGTCGTCGGCGGCGCCGCGCTGATCGTCTCCGGCGACGAGGTGCGGCTGCGCCAGGTCATCGCCAACCTGATGAGCAACGCCCTCATCCACACCGACAAGGGCACCCCGGTCACGGTCCGTGTCGGAGCCGGCCCCCACACGGTGTTCCTGGAGGTGGCCGACAAGGGTCCTGGCCTCACGCCCGAACAGGCCGAGAAGGTGTTCGAGCGGTTCTACCGGGCCGACTCGGCCCGCTCGCGCCGCCGCTCCGGCGACGACCGGGGCAGCGGCCTCGGCCTGGCGATCGTGCAGGCTCTGGTGCGGGCCCACGACGGCACCGTGAGCCTGGACACCGAACCGGGCGCGGGATGCACGTTCCGGGTCGAACTCCCACTCGCTTTGGAGTGAGCCTTCAGCTAGTCCTCAGGTGCCTGGGTCACGCTATGTAGGTGACTAAACCCGAGGCGTTGATCATGGTGGTGGACGACGAGCCCAGCATCCGGGACCTGCTGTCCGCCAGCCTGCGCTTCTCCGGGTTCGAGGTGCTCACCGCCGCCGACGGGCACGAAGCCGTCGAGGTGGCCGAGCGGGCCTCGCCCGACCTGGTGGTGCTGGACGTGATGCTGCCCGACCTCGACGGGTTCGAGGTGGCCAGGCGGATCACCGCTCCCGTGCTGTTCCTGACCGCCCGCGACGCCACCGAGGACAAGATCCACGGGCTGGGCGTGGGCGACGACTATGTGACCAAGCCGTTCAGCCTCGAAGAGGTGCAGGCCAGGATCCGCGCGGTGCTGCGCCGTACCCGCGGGGAGGGCGCGCCGGCCAGCCGGTTGCGGGTGGCCGACCTGGAGCTCGACGAGGACACGGGCGAGGTGTGGCGGGCCGCCAGGCCGGTGCGGCTGTCGCCCACCGAGTACAAGCTGCTGCACTACTTCATGGCCAACGCCGGCCGGGTGCTGTCCAAGGCGCAGATCCTCGACCACGTGTGGAACTACGACTTCGGCGGAGACGCCGGCGTCGTCGAGTCGTACGTCTCCTACCTGCGGCGCAAGGTCGACGCGAGCGAGCCGCGACTGATTCACACCCTACGGAGTGTCGGATATGTGCTTAGGGAGCCGCCTGCGGGCTAACTAGATGGCATGGACCTGCTGGAGGCGTTGGAGGGGTTGCGCCGCCGGCTCGACGGCGAGCTGTTCCCGCTCGCCATCGGGGCGGTGGACGACGACCGTCGCATGCACCGGGAGATCGCCGGGCAGCTCGACGACTACCTCCTGCCACGGCTGCGGGCGATCGACGCCCCGCTGCTCGCCGTGGTGGGCGGCTCCACCGGCGCGGGCAAGTCCACGCTGGTCAACTCGCTGGTCGGCGCCGACGTGACCGAGCCGGGGGTGCTGCGGCCCACCACGCTGGTGCCCACGCTCGTGGCCAGCCCGGCCGACCTCGACTGGTTCATGGGGCCCAACGTGCTGCCCGGCCTGTCCCGGACGAGCGGCGGCTCCGCGGCCGCGCTGCGCGTGGTGACGTCCGCAGCGCTCGGCCCCGGGCTCGCGCTGCTCGACGCGCCCGACATCGACTCGGTGGTCACCGCCAACCGGGAGCTGGCCGCGCAGCTCCTCGCCGCCGCCGACCTGTGGCTGTTCGTCACCACCGCCGCCCGGTACGCCGACGAGGTGCCGTGGAGCTTCCTGCGCTCGGCCCGCGAGCGGAGCACCGCGCTGGCCGTGGTGCTCGACCGGGTGCCGGCCGAGGCCCTCGAACCGGTCACCCGCGACCTCGAACGCCTGCTCGTCGCCAACCGGCTCGACGGGACCCGGCTGTTCACGGTGCCGGAGGCCGCGCTGCCGTCCGAGAAGGCGCGCCTGCCGGCCCCCATGGTCGAGCCGATCACCCGGTGGCTGTCCGGGCTCGCCGCCGACGCCGCCGAACGGGCGCGCGTGGTGCGGCAGACGCTGTCCGGCGCGCTCGACAGCCTGGCCGGCCGGGTGCCCGAGCTGGCGGCGGCGGTGGAACGGCAGCGGGCCGGGTTCGACGGGCTGCGCTCCATCGTCGACCGCGCCTACGCCGGGGCGCTGGCCGACTTCGACGAGGGCATGCGCGACGGGTCGCTGCTGCGGGGCGAGGTGCTGGCCCGCTGGCAGGACTTCATCGGCACCGGTGACCTGATGCGGTCGCTGGAGAGCAGAGTGGGATGGCTGCGCGACCGGCTCGTCGGGTTCTTCACCGGGCGGGTGCCCGCCGCCGAGCTGCGCGACGCGCTGGAGAGCGGGGTCGAGACCCTGATCAGGGGCGCGGCCGACGCCGCCGCCGAACGCTGCCTCAACGGCTGGTCGGCCGCGCCCGGCGGTCCCGGGCTGCTCGACGGCCTCGGCGCCGTGGACGCCGCCCGGCTCGGCCGGGCCTCGCCCGACCTCGCCAAGCGGGCCGAGTCGGCGGTGCGCGCCTGGCAGGAGTTCGTCCTCGACCTGGTACGCCAGGAAGGCGGGGAGCGGCGTACCACGGCGCGGGTGGCGTCCTTCGGGGTGAACGGGGCGGGGCTGCTGCTCATGCTGGCCGTCTTCGCCTCGACCGGCGGGCTGACCGGGATCGAGGTGGGCATCGCCGGCGGGACCAGCGTGCTGTCGCAGAAGCTGCTGGAGGCCATCTTCGGCGACCAGGCGGTGCGGGCGCTGACCGTCCGGGCCCGGGAGGATCTGCGGGAGCGGGTGCGGGGGTTGATGGAGGAGGAGGCGGGGCGGTACATGACACTGCTGGAGGCGATCGAGCCGCCGCCGGGCACGGCCGACGAGCTGCTGGCGGCGGCGTACTCGGTGCGCGAGCACCGCAGGGAACTGCCGGCCGGCCCGGCCACGGAGGGGTCGTGAAGCTGCTGCGCCGCAAGGAGGGGCCGTCGCTGGACTCGCGGCTCGAGGCCCTTGCGGAGGCGGCCACGCTGGCGGAGGGGCGGCTGCCCGGCGAGGCGGTGGCCGGTGCTCGGGCGGTGGCCGAACGGGCCGGGGCGCGGCGCAGCCTCTCGGTCGAGCACACGGTGGCGGCGCTCGCGGGGGCCACGGGGAGCGGCAAGTCGTCGCTGTTCAACGCGCTGGCCGGAGCGGACGTGGCGGCGGTGGGCGTCACCCGGCCCACGACGTCGGCGGCCCAGGCCGTGGTCTGGGACGGCCCTGACAAGGACGGCCCTGACAAGGACGGCACTGACAAGGACGGCACTGACTTCGACACTGACAAGGACGGCGCGAACAAGGGCAGCGCGGACACGGACGACGGCACAGGCCGGGGCGCGGGGCCGCTGCTTGACTGGTTGGACGTCTTCGGGCGGCACCCGGCGGCCGATGCCAGTCCTGATTTTTCCGGACTTATCCTGCTGGACCTCCCTGACCACGACTCGATCCAGCTCGCCCACCGGCTGGAAGTGGACCGGCTCGTGGAGCTGGTGGACCTGCTGGTGTGGGTGCTGGACCCGCAGAAGTACGCCGATGCGGCCCTGCACGAGCGTTACCTGCGCCCGCTGGCCGCCCACCGCGACGTCATGGTCGTGGTGCTCAACCAGGTCGACCGCCTGCCGCCCGCCGCCGTCGACCGCTGCCTGCGCGACCTGCGCCGCCTCCTCGGCGAGGACGGCCTGCACGACGTCCCCGTCCTCGCCACGTCCGCCCGCACCGGGACCGGCCTGGACGATGTGCGGTCCCTGCTGGCGGGCCGCGTCTCGGACCGCCGCTCGTGGAGCGCCCGCCTCTCGGCGGACGTCACCACGGCCGCCGACCTGCTCGCCACCGCCTCCACCCGCTCGGGGGGCCTTGCGGGTATGGCGGGTGACCACGGCCACCTCGGCGCCGGTGCCTCGGCGGCGGCCAGGAACCCGTCCCGCGCGTCGCGTGCGCAAGGCGCGGAAACCCCGGTGCTGGAGGCGGGGCGGGAGGCCGTGCGGGCGGCCGAGTTGCCCGAGGCCGGTGCGGGTGACGTCGCGGCGCGGTTGGGGCGGCGGCTCACGGTGGCGCTGGAGCAGGCCGCCGGCGTGCCGCTCGTGCTGGAGGCCGTGGCCAAGGGACACCGGCACCGGGCCGTGGTCGCCACCGGCTGGCCGGTCACCCGGTGGGTCCGCCGCCTCAGGCCCGACCCGCTGCGCAGGCTGCGCATCGGCGCCGCGCCCCTTCCCGCGGGCGGCGTACGAGGCGGGCCCGTGACCTCCGGCGACGACGGGCAGGTCGTGGGCCGCACCTCCGTACCGGCCGCGTCGGCCGTCCAGCAGGCGCAGGTGGACACGGCGATCAGGGACGTCGGCGACGCGGCGGCGAGCGGGCTGCCCGGCCCGTGGGCGGCGGCGGTGCGGCAGGCGGCCCGCGCCCGGTCGCGGGAGCTGGCCGACACCGTGGACCGGACCGTCGGCGTCACCTCGTCCCGGGCCACCAGACGGCCCCGCTGGTGGAAGGCCGTCGGCGGGCTCCAGTGGCTGATCTTCGCGGCCATGGTGGCCGGGGCGGTCTGGCTGGGGGCGCTGTTCGGGCTGGACTACCTGCAACTGCCGGAGCCGCCGGTGCCCACCCTGGGGGAGGTGCCGTGGCCGACCGTGCTCCTCGTGGGCGGGGCGCTGGCCGGGGTGGTGGTCGCCCTGCTCGCCCGTCTGGCGGCCTGGGTGGGCGGCCGCCGCCGCGCCCGCCGGACGGCCAGGGCCCTGCGCGCGGCCATCGGCGAGGTCGGCGCCGCGTACGTGCTCCAGCCCGTGGAGGCCGAACTCGACAGGTACGCCCGGTTCCGCGCCGCCGTGGAGCGGGCCCGCGCCTGACGCTCAGCGGTAGGAGTCGATGAGGCGGGCCAGGTGCCTGCCGGCGATCTCCAGGGGCGCCTCGCTCTGGGACACCTGGGCCGACATCTCCGCGCCCTCCAGCGTGTTGACGACGGTGTGAGCCAGCTCGTCGGCGACGTCATCGGCGAAGCCGGCCCGGATGAGCCTGTCGCGGACCAGGGCGCGCCAGCTCGCGAACGCCTCCGCGGCGGCCCGCTGGATGTCGGGGGCGACCCCGGCGCTCTCCAGCGCCGTGGTGGTGATCGGGCAACCGTCGAGCCAGCCGGACTCGCGCAGCCCGGTGGCCAGCTCCCGGCTGCACGCCACGATCGCCGCACCGGGGTCGTCCTCCCGGTCGAGTGTCTCGCGCAGCAGCTCGGCGAACTCCTGCTCGCCGTGGCGGATCGCCGCGACGGCCAGCTCCTGCTTGCCGCCCGGGAAGAAGTGGTAGACAGAGCCGAGAGTGGCCTGAGCCTCCCGGGAGATCTCCTTGAGGCCGGTCGCGCCGTATCCCCGCCGCTGCATCAGGCGGGACGTCGCCTGGACGATCCGCTCGCGGGTGCCGATCTCGTGCTTGGCCGTCATGCGCCCAGCCTACTGGATAGAGCGTTCGTTCTAGTGATGTGCTAGCGTCCATCCACTAGATAGAGCGTTCGTTCTAGTCCGAGGAGACAGCGATGAACCCGAAGTCCGTGACCCTGATCGGCCTGGGCCCCATGGGACAGGCGATGGCCGGCGCGTACCTGGACGGCGGCTACGACCTGACCGTGTGGAACCGCACGCCGGGCCGGGCCGACCAGGTGGTCGCCCGCGGTGCGAAGCGGGCGGCGAGCGTCGAGGCCGCCCTGACGGCCAACGACCTGGTCGTGATGAGCCTGACCGACTACGACGCCGTGTTCGCCATCCTGGAGCAGGCCCCCGCCACGGCCCTGGCCGGCCGTACGGTGGCGAACCTGACCTCCGACACGCCCGGCCGGGCCCGCGAGGCCGCCGCGTGGCTGGCCGAGCGCGGGGCGGTGCAGATCACCGGCGGCGTGCAGGTGCCGCCGCCGGGCATCGGCACGCCGGAGGCGATGACGTACTACAGCGGCCCCGCAGTGGCGATCGAGGCGCACCGGCCGGCGCTCGAGGTGCTGACCGGCATCGACCACCTCGGCGAGGACCCGGGCCTGGCCGCGCTGTACTACCAGATCGGGATGGACATGTTCTGGACCGGCCTGCTGGGCTACGTGCACGCCCAGGCGGTCGCCCGGGCCAACGGCATCCCGGCCGAACAGTTCCTGCCCCACGCCGTCAAGACCATGGACTTCCGCTATTTCCTGGAGTTCTACGCCCCGCGGATCGACGCGGGCGCCCACCAGGGCGACGTGGACACCCTCACCATGGGCGCGGCCAGCCTGGAGCACGTCGTGCACACCGTGGAGGCGTCCGGCGTGGACGCCTCCCTCCCGGCGGCGGCCCTGGCCGTCTTCCGCCGCGGCATCGCGGCGGGACACGGCCAGGACAGCCTCACCAGCCTGATCGAGGTGCTCAGCCGGCAGTGAGGCCCGCCGACGGCCGGCTCAGGAGCCCTGGGGGGTGCGGCAGTCGCGGAGGCCGCCGCCGTCGGACTCCTCCGGCTCCTCGCTCACCGCGAGGGTCGCCTTGCCGGGCTCACGCAGGTAGCCCCCGTTGACGTGCCAGGAGTCCGGCACCGATGCCCTCATAACGGCCTCCTCGTCGATGTCGGGGTTCGTGACGTTGAACTTCTGGACGGTCAGCCCGCGCTGCGCCAGCAGCTCCCGCACCTCGGCCACGGTCTTGCCGCGGTACGGCACGCAGTGCATGGGCTCGCCGAGGACGTCGAACGAGGCGACGATCTCGTACTGCTCCCCGGACCTGGCCTCGCGCCCGAGGGTGATCTGGGCCGGTCCCTCGAAGTCCACGGGGATCTTCATCCCGATCGGGCACCCGCCCAGCCTGTCGCAGTCGCCTGGCTGGTCGATGGTCTTGATCTCGTCGAGCTCCCGCTCCTCGGAGGGCGAGGTGGGGATGATGGTGCCCACGAACGACGGAGTCGAGGGGATGACCCGGAGCGTCACGTCCAGGCCCGCCGCCTGGAGCTGCTCCTGGTAGCGGTCCGGATCGGCGTACAGGTCCTGGACCTCGACGACGTAGTAGCCGTCCTCCTGCCTGATGTCGAGCGCCGCGGCAGGGCCGGGGCCGAAGCCGAGCCCCGTCGGCAGCAGCCGGCTCAGCGCCACGAACGCGGCCGTGGCCAGGGCGACGCCCGGCAGCGCCAGGCGCAGCACCGGCCCTCTCCTGCGCGCGGGCCGGGCCTCGGGGCCGGGCTCGGTCGTGATGATCTCGCGCATCAGCGCGTGGGCCCCCTCGGTCATGCCGGGACCCGGGTCGGGGGCGAGGTGGGCGACGACGCGGTCGATGTCGGTGTTCATGAGTTTCCCTCCGCGAGAGCCACGGCGCGCATGCCGTACGTGGTGAGGTCGAGGTGGCTGGCGGCCAGTTCCCGGGCGAGCCGCTTGCGGGCCCGGTGCAGGCGCAGCCGCACCGCGCCGCGCGAGCAGCCGAGCACCTGGGCGATCTCGGGAGTGGTCAGCCCTTCCCAGCCGACCAGCGACAGGAGCTCCCTGTCGTCCGGCGAGAGCCGCCTGAACGCCTGGTGGGCGGCGTCCCGCTCGCGGTCGGCGACCGGCCGCGCCGAGGTGGTCAGCTCCTCACGCAGCCGTACGGCCAGCGCGGAGCGGCGCTCCTCGGAGCGGAAGTGGTTGGCGAGGGTGCGCCGGGCGACCCCGTAGAGCCACAACCGGGCCTGGTCGCCGGAGGGGATGTCGGCCAGGCGGCGCCAGGCCGTCGTGAACGTCTCGGCGATCACGTCGGCGGTGTCGTCCGGGGAGTCGGTCCGCCGCCTGACGTAGGCGGCGACGGCCGGGTAGTGCGCCAGGTAGAGCTCCTCGAAACGCCGTTCCGGCCCAGGGGGCCTCATGTCATCTTCTTTCAGGTGGTTGGCCACACCTGAGCAGATGTCCGGCAACGGCGGGGTGTTTCATCGCGTTTCGCGCAGGCCGGGAAACAGCACATGCACCATCCCTGCCCGGCGCCCCCGTCCGGGCAGGGATGGTGCATGTGGGGGAGGGGCCGGCGGTCACGCCGGCGTCAGTCGCGTGCGGAGGGATGGGGGCGCACCGTCCGAGGTCAGCCGATGTGGAAGGCGGGGTTGCGGGCCTTGAACGTGCACTCGCCCACGAACTTCACCGTCTTGCCGGGCTTGACGCTCTTCCAGCCGGTGCTGTGCTGCTTGGAACCGTTGCCGATCATGTTCTTGCACCAGTACACCAGGCGCGCTTTTCCGGTCTTGTTGCCGTTGTTCCAGCACTTCCCCCAGACGGTGGTGTTGCCGGTCCCCGGGGCGTTGCAGACGACCCTCGCGGCGGTCTGGGTGGACGCCGTCGAAACGGCGGCCTGCGCCATGCCGCCGCCGATCGTCATCAGCACGGAAACCGTGCCGGCCGCGATCGCCAGTGAGCGGGTCACCTTGGTCACTGTGCATTCCCTTTCGTTGGAGAATCGGCGCACGCCGTGGCAGGAAACGGCGTGCGCCGGGACTTCGCCATCGTGGCAGCGGGCCCGGCGCCCCGACAGGGGATGTCCGTCCACAGGACGTCCAAGACCTTGTTGGACAAATGAACCCGCAGGTCAGGAGCCGACGACCCGAACGTCCAGAAACACCGGGCGCTTGAGCGGGAACAGCACCCTGCCCTGCGCGTCGGTCATCTTGTAGTAGATACGGCACTTCCCGGGTTTGCCGGGAGCGCGTACCCGGACCGAGAGATCCACCGTGTGGCCGGGCGCGGTCGGCGGAATGGCGACCGTCTCGGGTGATTTGCATGGATCGGCGTTCACGCGGGCCAGCAGCCGGCCTTCCCACGGAATGGTTCCGGTGTTGCGCACCCGCCAGGTCTTGGTGAACGTGGAATTCGTCCGGACTTTCGAGCCGTCCGGATAGGTGACGTCGCCGAGAAACTCGGAATCGTCTCTCGGGATGACGCTCGCCGTGGGCGCGGGCGCGGGCGGGGTTTCGCGCCGGTCCTCCCGCAGGGCGAGATGGAGCACGGTGAGGCCGGCCGTGACGACCGCCACCGAGGACATGACGTAGACGAGGACCTGGCCGCGCCGCGCGGTCCTCGGTGCGCCCTCGACCTCGGCCGGCTCGTCCACGGGCTCGTTCACGGGCTCGTCCACCGGCTCGACCCTGGCGCGCTCCCACAGGTCCCGCCACTCGCGCTCGGTCTCCCCCGGGTCGCGCCCCAGCCGGTCGACCGCGAGCACCCGGACGAACTCCCACGTCGTCTCCCAGGTCGGTAACCTCTGCCCGCGCGCCGCGCTGGCCAGGGACGACTTCGAGGCGGCCGCGCCGAGCCGCGAGGCCATCTCCGCGTACGACGGGTCGCCCGCCTCCTGCTTCAGCCGGAGCAGCCGCGCGGCGAACGCGCCCACCGCGCCCGCCTCCGGATCGGGCCCGATCGGCTGCCGCCCCCGCCGCTTCCCCCTCTTGTCGGCCTCCACGTCGCGTTCACCTTCCGTCCGCCCGACCACCTGTGGCGCCTCCCCCCGGCCCGGCGCCTCTGCGATTATCCGATGCGGCGACGTGGGGGTGCCCGGCTCCCCGGCGTGAAGCGTCCAATGTCCAGGCCCCGGCTTCGGACGAAGCGTGGACGAAGATCCCTGCGACGGCGGCCGGGGCGATGGCACGGTGGTGGGCCGTGGTCAAGGCCGACGGCAAGGGCCACAAGAAGTTCCAGACCGCCTCGATCCTGTCCGTCAAGGACGGCGGGCGCGCCTGACCCGCCGGCGGCCCCGGCCACCGGGGCCGCCGGCCGTCAGCTGACCACACGTGGTGCCACGGCCCCGGAGCACCGGCCGCCTCAGGTCTCGGCCGGTGGAGATTGGGCTCAGCTCGTGGGGATGCGCAGGGCTGAGCGGTGGGCCCAGGTGGCCCAGCGCCAGAGCCATTCGAGGGGACCCTGGCGGTAGCGGCGCAGCCAGAGGGTGGAGAACAGCCACTGGGCCGTGAGAATGGCTCCCGCGGTCCAGTACGCCGTCGTCAGGGATCGGCCGATCGGCAGGCCGAGGAGGTGGCTGGCCGCCAGCACGAGAAGCGTGGCGGTCAGGTAATTGGTCAGTGCCATCCGGCCCAGTGGCGCGAAGACGAACTGCAGCGCGGGTCGCAGCGGCGTTCTGAGCAGGACCAGCAGGACGCACACGTACACACCGGCGAGCAGCAGATCGGCCAGGGTGGACGTGGAAGACAGGTACGTCGTGGCCCCCACGGCCCGCATGCCGGCCTGTACCCACAGGGCGGAGGCCAGTCCCGCCGCGAAGACCAGTCCCAGCAGGACCGGCCCTCGGGTGGACCGCTCGATCTGCTCGATCACCCCGTAGCGGACCAGTGCCGAGCCCAGCAGGAACAGCCCGGCGATCAGCAGGGGCCCACCTCCGCTGATCACCGCGACCGTCACGAGCGCGGCGGAGAGGCCGGCCACGGCCCACCGCGGCAGCCAGGTCGAGGGCAGCAGCACCAGCAAGCCGACGATGGCGTAGCGGGTCAGGACCTCGCCCGGCCACAGCAGCATGTGCACGAGGCCGATCGCGAGCAGCGCCAGAAGCCGGCGCAGCAGGATCAGCCGTGGGCGGGGGACGCGGTCCGTGGCGGAGTCCAGCAGCAGCGAGAACCCGATGCCGAACAGCAGGGAGAAGACCGGGAGCCCGAGCCAGGGGTCCCAGTCGCCCATGGGCTGCGTCACGACGGCGGTGCTGTCGTCGGCTATCAGCTGGATGTTGGCGAGCAGGATCTCGCACAGCGTGAACCCGCGCAGAACGTCGAGCGCGGCGATACGCGGCCGGCCGGGGGAGGTCATCGCGGAGCCTCCCATGCCTTCGCCGCTGCGCGGGCGAAGGGGACACCGGGGGCTCCGGCGTTCGGTCCCGGAGCGTGATCTTCATAGGGCATGGGGCCTCATCCTGCAGATGCGGCCCGGTGCGGGACATCGACCACAAGTCGGGTCTCGCTGTCCGCGACCGCACTTTCGGCCGACTCGGCGCAGATGACCGGATGGTGGACCTTTTGTCCAATCGGGACATATAGTCCAAACATGGGGATGGTGGAAGAGGGGCGGGACCCTCGTGTGCGGAAATGGGCGCCGGTGTGCCAGGCCGTCGCGCTGTTGCTCGGTCCGTACGCCGAGGTCGTCCTGCATGATCCGGTGACCGACCGGGTCCTGGAGATCTGGAACCCCATGGCCTCTCGCGGCCGGGGGGATCCTTCGCTGCTCGGCGAACTGGACGAGCTCGACCCGTCGGCGCAGGACGTGTACGGGCCGTACGAGAAACTGCTCGCCGACGGCCGTCGTCTGTCCTCGGTCAGCGCGGTCCTGCGGGACGCGCAGGAGCGGCCGTCGGCGGTGCTGTGCATCAATCTCGACCGCACGCCGCTGGAACAGGCCGCGGCGGTCTTGTCCGCCTTCGGCGCACCGGCCGTGCGGCGCCCCGAGCCGTTGTTCGAGCAGGACTGGTCCGAGCGGATCCAGCAGGTGATCGGTGGCTACGTCCGCGAGACGGGTCGCCCCCTCGAGCGCATGACCCGCCCGGACCGCCTGGCCATCCTCGGTCGGCTGGATGAGGCCCGGGTCTTCGCGGTGCGCCGCGCCGTCCCGGTCGTCGCCGGGGCGCTGCGAGTGTCCCGGTCCACCGTCTATGGCCTGCTGGCCGAGCTCAGAGAGCCAAGCGCAAAGGACTGACAACCATGACCCGGCTACCCGACTTCCGCCTGGAGACGTACTTCTCCCGCTGGGAGTTCACTGCCCGCCACCACCTGACCGCCTCCGACGTCCAGACCATGACACTCGGCGAGCTGCTCGGGCTGGCCGACGACAAGGACCGCGACGCCTTCGAGAACCTGTCCCTGGGCTACACCGAGACCTTCGGCGACCCGGCCCTGCGCGAGGTGATCGCCCAGACGTACGAGCACGCTGACGCAGACGACGTCATCTGCTTCGCGGGCGCCGAGGAAGCCCTCTACCTGGCGATGAACGTGCTGCTCGACGCGGGTGACCACGCGGTGGTGGTGACCCCGAACTACCAGGCCGCCGAGACCGTGCCGCTGGCGCTGTGCGAGGTCGCCGGCGTGGCCCTCGACGCAGATCGGGACTGGGCCCTGGACCTCGACGAGGTGGCGGCGGCGATCCGGCCGAACACCCGGGTCGTCTCGGTGAACTTCCCCAACAACCCCACTGGCAAGGTCATCGACGCCGCTGACCTCACCGCGCTGGCCCGCCTGTGCGACGAACGCGGCATCCATCTGTTCAGCGACGAGGTCTACCGCGGCCTCGAGCGCGACCCGGCCCGCACCTTGCCGCAAGCCGCCGACCTGTCCGAGCGCGCGCTGTCCTTGAACGTGACCTCGAAGTCCCTGGGCCTGCCCGGGCTGCGCATCGGCTGGATCACCTGCCGCGACCGCGCGCTGCGCTCACGCCTGGAGCGGGCCAAGCACTACACCACCATCTGCAACTCCGCGCCCAGCGAGGTCCTGGCCCGCATCGCGCTGAAGGCCCGTGGGACGATCCTGGACCGCAACCGGGCCCTGATCAGGTCCAACCTGCCGGCGTTCGAGGCGTTCTTCGCCGAGTTCGCAGACGACTTCGCATGGCGGGCGCCGGACGGCGGATGCGTCGCCTACCCCCGTTACCTCGGCGCCGACGGGGTGGAGGAATTCTGCGCCCGCCTGGTGGCGGAAGCCGGCGTCCTGCTGCTGCCGGCGAGCATCTACCGCTCCGAACTCACCGCCACCCCCGCCGACCGGTTCCGCATCGGCATCGGCCGCCACAACCCACAGGAAGGCCTGGCAGCCTTCGCCGAGTGGATGCGGGCACGCCGATGACTTTCCCCGTTCTCGACACGGCCGCCATCAAGCAGGCGGCCACCTCGCGACTGGTCCTCGACACCGTCCGTGACGCGCTGATCGCCCACGCCGAAGGCCGCACCAGCGTGCCGCCGCCGCTGCACATGGAATTCCCCGAAGCCGACGGGGACTGCCACGTCAAAGCCGGCTGGATCACCGGCTCCACCGACTTCACCGTCAAGATCGCGACCGGCTTCTACGGCAACCCCGGCCTCGGCCTTCCGTCCAACCACGGTCTCGTCTGCGTCGTCAGCGCCCGCACCGGACAGGTGCGCGCGCTCCTCGATGATCGCGGTCTGCTGACCGCCTGGCGCACCGCTGCCGCAGGCGCGCTGATCACCGATGCCATGGCCAGGCCCGGCGCCGTCACACTGGCCGTCTTCGGCACCGGCGAACAAGCCCGCCTCCAGACATCCTGGCTGGCCAAGCTCCGCCCGGTCGGTACGGTGCTGGTCCACGGCCGCAACCCGCACAGAGCCAACGCCCTGTGCGATGAGCTCGACGCCCGCGGCCTGCGCGCCCGGCCCGCATCGGCACAGGAGGCGGCCGCCGCCGACATGATCATCACCACGACTCCGGCAACGGTCCCCGTCCTGGATGCCGCCCAGGTTCGCGAGGGCGCGCACGTGACCGGCATCGGCACGGACATGCCGCACAAGAACGAGCTGCCTCCGGCGCTCTTTCACCGCGCACAGCTCATCGCGACCGACGACCACGCCCAGTGCCTCGACCACGGTGACTTCGGCCACGCCGTCCGCGCCGGGGCCGCCGCCCAGGACAGCGACATCGCGGCCGGACTGCTGCTCAAAGCGCCCCTCGACCGGCTGGACACGGCGATCACGGTCGCCGACCTCACCGGTGTCGGAGCGCTCGACGCGGCACTCGCCTCCGCCGTCCTCGGCCGGCTCCTGCGGTGAGCGTCCGACAAGAGGACTTCACGCGCGTACGCCATCGGCTGACGGTCACGGGTGGCGGCCTGCCGCGGGGCGGGGCCGTCACCCCTCGCCGAGGTCCGCCGCGACGGTGTGCAGGGTGTCGAGCAGCGGGACGAGGAGGGGGTGGGAGTCGGCGCCGCGGCGCACGGCGGCGAAGACCCGCCGTTCCGGGCCGGGCGCGGGCCGGACGACGACGCCGGACAGGGCCATGTCGCGCAGCGCCAGCCGTGGCACCAGCGCCACTCCCGCGCCCGCCGCCACCAGAGCGACCACCGCGCGGAAGTCGTCCGAGCAGTGCGCGAAGCGCGGGGTGAAGCCCGCCTGCTCGCAGGCGAAGGCGATCACGTCGTGCACCGGGTTGCCCGGGTAGGGGCCGATCCACGTCTCGCCGCCCAGGTCCGCGAGCGCCACCGCGCGGTCGTCGCCGGTGGTGGCGAGCGGGTGGTCGTGGGGGAGCACCAGGTCGAACGGCTCGGCGTACAGGGGGAGCAGGGCAAGGCGCCGGTCGGTGACGTCGGGGGCGCCGCGGTACTCGACCGCGACCGTCAGGTCGGCCTCGCCGTCCAGCAGCATGGCCAGACCCTGGTCCCCCTCGGCGTCGCGGACCCGCACCTGCAGGCCGGGCGCCTTCTCGCGGAGCACGGCGATCGCGGGGGACAGCACCGCGCTGATCGCCGTCGCGAAGCACGCCACGGTCACCTCGCCGGCCGAGCCCGTCGCGTACGCGGCCACCTCGGCCTCGGCGCGTTCGAGCTGGGCGAGCACCTCGTTGGCGTGCCGGAGCATGATCTTGCCCACAGCGGTGAGCCGGACGCCCCGCCCGTCGCGGGTGAACAGCCGGTGGCCCACCTCGTGTTCGAGCGCGACGAGCTGCTGCGAGACGGCGGACGGGGTCAGGTGCAGGGCGGCGGCCGCGGCGGTGACCGTGCCGTGGTCGGCCACCGCCCGCAGCGTGCGCAGGCGCCGCGTGTCTATCACGCAGCGAGGATATCCGCGGGTTCCGGCGGCGCGGGTCAGCCGCGTGCCTGGACGAACGCCGCCACCGCGCGGTCCACGTCCTCGGCCGAGTGGGCCGCCGAGAGCTGCACCCGGATCCGGGCCTGCCCGTGCGGCACCACCGGGAAGGAGAACCCGATCACGTAGATGCCGAGGTCCAGCAGCCGGTCCGCCATGGCCGCCGCCTCCGCCGCGTCGCCGATCATGACGGGCACGATCGGGTGGTCGCCCGGCAGGATGTCGAACCCGGCCCGCGCCATCTCGCCGCGGAAGCGGGCCGTGTTGGACCGGAGCTGCTCGCGCGCCTCGCCGGAGGTCTCCAGCAGGTCGAGGATGCGCAGCGAGGCCGCGGCGATCACGGGGGCCAGGGAGTTGGAGAACAGGTAGGGCCGCGAGCGCTGGCGCAGCAGCTCGCAGATCTCCTTGCGGCCGGAGACGTAGCCGCCGCTGGCGCCGCCGAGCGCCTTGCCGAGGGTGCCGGTGATGATGTCGATCCGGTCGGTCACGCCGTGCAGCTCGGGAGTGCCCCGCCCGGTGGGCCCGACGAAGCCGACGGCGTGGGAGTCGTCCACCATGACCATCGCGTCGTAGCGGTCGGCCAGGTCGCAGATCTCCGGCAGCGGCGCGAGGTAGCCGTCCATGGAGAACACGCCGTCGGTGACGATCAGCCTGCGCCGCGCGTCACCGGCCTCCTTGAGCCGGGCCTCCAGCTCGGCCATGTCGCGGTTGGCGTAGCGCAGGCGCCGCGCCTTGGACAGCCGGATGCCGTCGATGATGCTCGCGTGGTTGAGCGCGTCGGAGATCACCGCGTCCTGCGCGTCGAGCAGCGTCTCGAACACGCCGCCGTTCGCGTCGAAGCACGAGCTGTACAGGACGGTGTCCTCCATGCCGAGGAACTCCGACAGGCGCGTCTCCAGATCCTTGTGCACCTGCTGGGTGCCGCAGATGAACCGGACCGAGGCCATGCCGAACCCCCACCGGTCGAGCGCCTCCTTGGCCGCCTCGACGACGGCCGGGTGGTCGGCCAGGCCGAGGTAGTTGTTGGCGCAGAAGTTCAGCACCTCGCGCCCGGCCACGCTCACGTTGGAGCTCTGGGGGGTGGTGATCACCCGCTCGGGCTTGAGCAGCCCGGCTTCGGTGATCTCGTCGAGCGTCGTACGCAGTTGCTCGCGCACGTTCGTGAACATCAAGCGCTCCTGTTCATGGTCGCGGCCGCTTCGGCCTTCGTCGGCTCGTTCCTCGCTCTTTCCGGCCGAGCTCCTCCGCCCGTGTTCATGGTCGCGGCCGCTTCGGCCTTCGTTGGCTCGTTCCTCGCTCTTTCCGGCCGAGCTCCTCCGCTCGTGTTCATGGTCGCGGCCGCTTCGGCCTTCGTTGGCTCGTTCCTCGCTCTCTCCGGCCGAGCTCCTCCGCTCCAGTCCAGGATGACCTTGCCGGTGCGGCCGCTCGCCGCCGTGTCGAAGGCGGCGTCGAAGTCGTGGTAGGCGAACCGGTCGGTGATCACCGGGGACAGGTCGAGCCCCTTCTCCAGCAGGACCGACATGTTGTACCAGGTCTCGAACATCTCGCGGCCGTAGATGCCCTTGATGGTGATCATCGAGGTGACGACCGTGGCCCAGTCGATCGCGAACTCCTCGGCGGGCAGGCCGAGCATGGCGATCTTCCCGCCGTGGGTCATGTTGGCGATCATGTCGCGCATCGCCTGCGGGTTGCCCGACATCTCCAGGCCGACGTCGAAGCCCTCGCGCATGCCGAGCCGCCGCATGCCGTCGGCGACGGAGCCGCGCCGCACGTTGAGCGCCAGCGTGACGCCCAGCTTGGCGGCGAGGTCGAGCCGTTCGTCGCTGACGTCGGTGATCACGACGTTGCGCGCGCCCACGTGGGTGGCCACCGCCGCCGCCATCAGGCCGATCGGGCCGGCTCCGGTGATCAGCACGTCCTCGCCGACGAGGGGGAACGACAGCGCGGTGTGCACGGCGTTGCCGAACGGGTCGAAGATCGCGGCCACGTCGGGGTCGACGGGGGTGCGGTGCACCCAGACGTTCGAGGCGGGCAGCGTGATGTACTCGGCGAACGCCCCGTCGCGGTGCACGCCGAGGCCGACGGTGTTGCGGCACAGGTGGCGGCGGCCGGCCATGCAGTTGCGGCAGGTGCCGCAGACGATGTGACCCTCGCCGCTCACCAGGTCGCCGACGGCGACGTTCTCCACGCCGGGGGCGACCTCGACGACCTCGCCGCTGAACTCGTGCCCGACGATGAGGGGAAGCTTCAGGGTGTGCCGCGCCCAGTCATCAAATTTCCGGATATGGAGGTCGGTGCCGCAGATGCCGGTACGCAGGACCCTGATCAGCACCTCGCCCGGCCCCGGCGTGGGCTCCGGCACGTCGACCAGCCAGAGGCCGGCCTCGGCCCTCTCCTTGACCAGCGCTTTCATGGCCTCATCTCCCCCCAT
Organism: Nonomuraea muscovyensis; assembly: GCF_014207745.1. NCBI lineage: Bacteria > Bacillati > Actinomycetota > Actinomycetes > Streptosporangiales > Streptosporangiaceae > Nonomuraea > Nonomuraea muscovyensis. The sequence continues at coordinate 1,941,283 of NZ_JACHJB010000001.1, read as the reverse complement.
GTCGAACCTAACGCACTGTGCCCGGTCCCCCTGGGGCATGTCCATCGAGGGATTCTTAAGTGCCCCCACAGCTCGGCTTCACGCCGCATCCCGGGCGCGGCGGCCTCCTGCGATTAAGCAACAGGGTTTCGTTAAGTAGGATGACAGGACCTGACGGTCTCCCTGGAGGTTTCGGTGCGACAGCAGAGCGGCGACGCCTCCCTCCTGCGCAGGCTCAACTCCGCCGCCGTCCTGCGCATCCTGCGGGAGGCCGGGGTGGCCACGCTGAGCGAGCTGGCCAGGGCCGCCCGCGTCTCCAGGCCGACGGCCGAGGTGATCGTCGAGGACCTGCTGGCGGAGGGCTGGGCCGAGGAGTGCGGCGAGGACCCCGGCGACCGGCAGCGCGGCAGGCCCGCCAAGCGGTTCAGGTTCCGGGCCTCGGCCGGGCACGTGGTGGGCGTGGGCATCGGCGCGTCCAACCTGCGTGCCATGGTGGCCGACCTCAACGGGACGATCGTCGCCGCCCACCGGGTGCCGGCCCACGCGGAGACACCGGTCGGCGACCGGCTCGACGCCGTCGCCCGCCTGGTCGCCACGGTCGCCGCGCAGGCGGGGGTGGACGTCGCCGGCCTGGCCGCCGTGGGGGTGGGCACGACCGGCGTGGTCGACGGCGCCGGCCGGGTGGTCAAGAGCGTCATCCTGCCCGGCTGGACCGGCCTCGACCTGCAGGGCGAGCTGGACCGGCGGCTCGCGCCGCCCGTGCTGGTGGAGAACGACATGCGCCTGGCGCTGCGCGCCGAGCACTGGCGCGGCGCGGCGAAAGGCCACGACGACGTGGTCTACCTCTTCACCGGCCGCCGGCTCGGGCTGGCCCTGCTGATCGGCGGCCGGCCGGTCCGGGGCGCCCACGCGGCCGCCGGCGAGATCGGGCGGCAGGCCCGCGACCACTGGCAGGCCTTCAAGCACGTCACCGACTACGCGATGGCGGCCGAACCGGGTGAGCTGCGCTCGCACCAGCAGGCCGCCAGGTTCGCCGTCGAACGGGCGCGCGGCGGCGACGCGCGGGCGCTGGCGGCGGTCACGGCGTTCGCCCGCCACCTGGGCGAGGGCCTGCTGACCCTGGTCAACCCGCTCGACCCCGAGCTGGTGGTGGTGGGCGGCAGCCTGGCGCGGGCGGGTGACCTGCTGGTCGCCCCGATCCAGGCGTACTTCGACGAGGTGTGCCTCTACCCGCCGAAGGTGGTCGCCTCCGGCCTGGGCAACGACTGCGTCGCGCTCGGCGCCGCCCGGTGGGCCCTCGACCGGGCCGACAGCCAGCTCTTTTCGTAGATCTCTTAGCTAATTCTGTCACGGAGCCATCACGGTCGTGTCGCGTGCGTGCATCTTCTGCATGATCGTGCTCGATTATCTCTAGTTGTTTTCATAAATGAGCGCTACCTTCCAGTCACTCGCACAAACCCGACAGATGGGGACGACATGACAGGCAAGGTGTGGGCGCTGGTGTGCGCCGGTGCGCTCGTGGCGGGACTCGCGGGATGCTCCTCGTCTGACGGGGCGGACGCCGGCGGCAAGGTGACGCTGACGTACGCGTACTGGGACGAGGAGAACCAGGGCGCGGCCATGCGCAAGATCACCGAGGAGTTCACCAAGGCGCACCCGGACATCGAGGTCAAGCTCCAGTTCACCCCGAACAAGGAGTACTGGACCAAGCTGCAGACCGCCGCCGCCGGTGGCACCGCCCCCGACGTCTTCTGGATGAACGGCCCGCGCATCGGCCTCTACGCCTCCCAGGGCGCGCTGCTGCCGCTCTCCGACCGGATCGCCAAGGACAAGCTGGACCTCGGGAAGTACCCGAAGTCGCTGGTCGACCTCTACACCCTCGACGGCAAGCAGTACGGCATCCCCAAGGACTTCGACACCATCGGCCTCTGGTACAACAAGGACCTCTTCGACGCCGCCGGGGTGAAGTACCCCGACGCCTCCTGGACCTGGGACGACGTGCGCGACGCGGCCAAGCGGTTGACCGACCCGGCCAAGGGCGTCCACGGCATCGGCGCGATGGCCTGGTCGCAGGAGCTGTACTACAACACGATCTTCCAAGCCGGCGGCCACGTCATCTCCGAGGACAAGAAGAAGTCCGGCTACGACGACCCGGCCACCATCGAGGGCCTGAAGTTCTGGAAGGACCTCCTCGACCGGAAGCTGTCGCCCACGGTCCAGCAGATGACCGACAACGACCCCATCGAGATGTTCAAGAGCGGCAAGCTCGCCATGTGGTACGACGGCTCGTACGACGCCGCCCAGTACAACAAGACCGAGGGCCTGAACGCCGACGTCGCCCCGCTGCCCGCCGGCCCCAAGGGCAAGGCCACCGTCATCCACGGACTGGCCAACGTCATCTACGCCAAGACCGAGCACCCCGAGCAGGCGTGGGAGTTCCTCAAGTTCCTCGGCTCCGAGCAGGCCAACCGCATCCAGGCCGAGTCGGGGGCCGTCATCCCGGCCTACGAGGGCCTGCAGGACTCCTGGGTCAAGTCGATGCCCAAGCTGAACCTCCAGGCGTTCATCGACCAGCTTCCCGACGCCCGGCCGTACCCCGTCTCGAAGAACACCGCCGCCTGGGCGCGGCCCGAGACCGACGCGATCACCAAGGCGTTCTCCGACGGGCAGGACGTGGAGGCGATCGCCCGCGAGTTCGCGGCCACCATGAACGCGGCCCTGTCGCAGGAGAAGTGAGCACCCTCGGAAGGGCGGTCGCCGCCGAGGCGGCCGCCCGCCCCGCCACCCGTCGCAGGCTGCGCGACCGCGACTGGGTCTGGGGCTACGCGATGATCGCGCCGCTCGTGCTCGGCCTCGGCCTGTTCTACCTGTGGCCGGTCGCGCAGTCCGTCTACTACAGCTTCACCGAGTGGACGCTGTTCGGCGACGCCACCTGGATCGGCCTGCGCAACTACGAGCAGGTCCTCACCGACCCCGCCAACCTCAGGGCGCTGCGCAACACCTTCGTCTACGGCGGGCTGAGCCTGCTCGGCATCCCGCTGTCCATCGCCGTGGCCGCGCTGCTCGGCACCCGGGGGCTGAAGCTGGTCTCGCTCTACCGGACCCTGTACTTCCTGCCCGTCGTCACCATGCCGGCCGCCGTCGCGATGATCTGGACCTGGCTCTACAACGGCGACTACGGGCTGGTCAACTACCTGCTCTCGCTCGTCGGCGTCGAGGGCACCTCGTGGATCGCGAACCCGTCCACCGCCCTGTACGCGCTCGTCGCCGTGGGCGTCTGGACGCAGGTCGGCTACAACGCGGTCATCTTCATGGCGGGCCTGCAGGCCATCCCGCGCCACCTGTACGAGGCGGCCTCGATCGACGGGGCCGGGCGGGTCAGGCAGTTCTTCCGGGTCACGCTGCCCCTGCTGTCGCCCAGCGTGTTCTTCGTGTCCGTGCTCAGCGTGATCAACGGCCTGCAGATGTTCGACCTGGTCTACCTGATGCTGCGCCGGGGCAACCCGGCCCGGGAGGAGACGCAGACCATCGTCTCGCTGTTCTTCTCCCGCGCCTTCGAGGAGGGCGCCAAGGGGTACGCGGCGGCCATGGCCGTCGTGCTCATGGCCATCACCCTGGTGCTGACCGTCGTCCAGTTCCGGGTCCAGAAGAGGTGGGTGCACTATGCGTAACGGCCGGCTCTGGCCCGTCCACCTGGTCCTCGCCGTCGGTGCGGCCGCGATGGTGATGCCGTTCTTCTGGCAGGTGCTCACCTCGCTGAAGACCTTCACCGAGGCCACCAGGACACCGCCGGTGTGGATCCCGTCGTTCGAGTGGTCCAACTTCGCGAAGGTCCTCGACGAGACGCCGTTCCTCCAGCAGTTCGGCAACACCGTGGTGATGACCGCCGGGCGGACGCTGGCCCAGCTCCTGTTCTGCTCGCTCGCGGCCTACGCCTTCGCCCGGCTGCGCTTCCCCGGCCGGGACGTGCTCTTCATCGCGCTGCTGTCGGTGCTCATGGTGCCGGGCCAGCTCTTCCTCATCCCGCAGTACCAGATCGTGCAGAGCCTCGGCTGGCTCAACACCCTGCCGGGGCTGATCGCGCCCGGCATGTTCAGCGCGTTCGGCACGTTCATGATGCGGCAGTTCTTCATGACGCTGCCCGCCGAGGTCGAGGAGGCCGCCCGGCTGGACGGCGCCAACCCGCTGCGGATCTTCTGGAGCGTGATGCTGCCGCTGGCCAGGCCGGGCCTGATGGCGCTCGGCGTGCTCACCGTGCTGTGGTCGTGGAACGACCTGATGTGGCCGCTCATCGTCAACACCGACCCCGAGAGCATGCCGCTGTCGGCCGGTCTGTCGGCCCTGCAGGGCGAGCACATGACCGACTATCCGGTGCTCATGGCCGGCTCGCTGATGGCCAGCGCGCCCGTCGTGGTGCTCTTCCTCGTCATGCAGCGGCAACTCATCGAGGGCATCGCCTTCACCGGCTCGAAGTAGGGTCCGTACCATCCGAGAAAGGACGAACGTGGAAGACCTGCGGATCGGAGTCGTCGGCCTCGGCCTCCGCGCCAACCTCGCGCTGGCGGCGCACCGCCCCGGGCGGGGCGCCGTGGTGACCGCGCTGTGCGACAGCGACCCGGCGGCGCTCAAGGCGCAGGCCGGGCGGTTCGAGGCGGAGTTCCTCACCGACGACCACCGCCGCCTGGTGGAACGCGACGACCTCGACGCCGTCCTCGTGCTGACGCCCGACGACACGCACGAGAGCGTCGCCATCGACTTCCTGGAGGCCGGCAAGGCCGTCTACCTGGAAAAGCCCCTCGCCATCAGCGTCGAGGGCTGCGACCGCGTGCTGCGCGCGGCCCGCCGTACCGGGACCAGGCTGTACGTCGGCCACAACATGCGGCACATGGGCGTGGTCCGGCTGATGCGCGACATCGTCCAGCGGGGCGACATCGGCGAGCCGAAGACCGTCTGGGTGCGCCACTTCGTCTCCTACGGCGGCGACTACTACTACAAGGACTGGCACGCCGACCGCGCCCGCACCACCGGTCTGCTCCTGCAGAAGGCCGCGCACGACCTCGACGTGATCCACTGGCTGGCCGGTGGCTACACCAGCCGCGTCAACGCCTTCGGCGACCTGATGCTCTACGGCGACCTGCCACGCCGCGAGCCCGGCACGCCGCGGCCCGAGGGGTGGCTGCGCGAGTTCGACTGGCCGCCCGCCCGCCGCACCGGCCTGCACCACGTCGTGGACGTCGAGGACGTGTCGGTGATGAACATGCGCCTCGACAACGGCGTCATCGCCGCCTACCAGCAGTGCCACTTCACGCCCGACTACGTGCGCAACTACACGGTGATCGGCACCGAGGGGCGGCTGGAGAACTTCGGCGACCGCCCCGGCGACACCGTCAAGGTGTGGAACACCGGCCCCACCGACTACCGCCCCGACGCCGACGTCACCTACCGGGTGCCCGACGCGCAGGGCGGCCACGGCGGCGCGGACACGGCCATCGTCACCGAGTGGCTCAGGTTCGTCCGGGAGGGCGGGGCGACCGACACCTCGCCGGTGGCCGCCCGGATGAGCGTGGCGGCCGGCTACATGGCCACGATGTCGTTGCGCGACGGCGGCATGCCGTTCGACGTCCCGCCCCTCGACGCCGACCTGGCCGCCTACTTCGACCGCGGCCAGGTGGAGTGAGAGCCGGTCAGCCGATCCTGGCCAGGTCGAGCAGTGTCCGGCCGGCGGAGGGCGGGGGCAGGCGGACGGTCATGAAACGGCCGGCGGCCGGCCCGAGCGTGGGCGCTGCCATGTAGTTGGGGCTCCAGTGCTGGATATGGCGTTCTACCTGTGCAACACTGTTGCAGGATTAGAACATGGTCGGTCGAGGAAGACACCAGCACAACGAGATCAACGCGGCCTTCAGGAGGGTGCGCGAGATCCCGACGTTGACAGTGGTCGAAAGCCACAATGGGCACCGGTGGGGCTGGGTGCGATGCATATGCGGTGCCACGCCCTTCAAAGTGTGGTCCACGCCCCGCAACGCGGGCAACCATGCGAAGGCCGTCGTGGCGTGGGCGATCGGTCACGCTCGGTGCGGCAAGAGCGAGGAGGAGTCATGAGCACGTGGGATTTCCGCGTCACGCTGAATCGGGCGCCCACAGACCAGGAGGCCGATCTTCTCTACGAGGCGGGGCTGGATGACTGTGCGGTGGCGGGCGGACCGGACGGCAGCACCTTTCTCATGTGCGACCGCGAAGCGGGCAGCCTGCTTGAGGCCATCATGTCCGTGCTCGTCGAGATCCGGAGTGTGGACGGCCTGTGGGCCATCAGCGTGGATCACGACGACGCGGTGACGCTGGGCGACGCGGCGCGGCGGCACGGGGGGCGGACACAGGCGAGCCTGCGGCAGTTGGCGAGCGGTCAGCGAGGCCCCGGCGGGTTCCCGCCGCCGCTCGTCGAGGCCGACAACATCAGCGTCTACTCGTGGGGCGAGATCTCCACCTGGCTGCGGACCGCGATGGGGGACGACATCCCCGAGGTCAACCGCGACATCGCGCTGGCCGACGCGGCCGTCAAGCTGGCCTGCCGGGCCAGGGCGACGCACCGGGAGACACAGGTGCGTCGCCTGCTCGAAGTCGCCTGACCGGCCGGCACCCGGTCAGTGTTCCTGACGTGACCTGTCCTGCTCCTCGGCCAGGGTGGGGAACGGGTCGGGGGCGGCCTGGGTGAGCTGGCGGGGGCCGTTGGGGCTCTCGGCCTCCTGGGCGTCCGCCACCGCCTCGGCCGCGGCCTCCGAGGCCCTGGCGATCTCCGCGTCCATCTCCGCGCTGTGCGGGACCTCGTCGCGGGTGGCCGGCGACTGCGGCAGGGCCTCCGTGAACGCCTTGGAGACGCCCTGCAGGGCCGAGGTGACCTCGCTCGGGATCACCCAGAACGTGTTGCCGGAGCCCTGGGCGAGCTGCGGCAGCACCTGGAGGTACTGGTAGGCCAGCAGCTTGGGGTCGGGGTCGTTGCGGTGGACGGCCTGGAAGACCTGGTCGATCGCCCGCGACTGGCCCTCGGCCTCCAGGATGGCGGCGGAGCGCTGGCCCTCGGCCCGCAGGATGCGGCTCTGCTTGTCGCCCTCGGCCGTGAGGATCTGCGACTGGCGCTGACCTTCGGCGTTGAGGATGGCGGCCCGCTTGTCGCGCTCGGCCCGCATCTGCTTCTCCATCGCGTCCTTGATGGTCTTGGGCGGGTCGATGGCCTTGACCTCGACGCGGTTGACGCGGATGCCCCACTTGCCGGTGGCCTCGTCGAGGACGCCGCGCAGCTGGCTGTTGATGGTGTCGCGCGAGGTGAGTGTCTTCTCCAGGTCCATCGAGCCGATCACGTTACGCATGGTGGTGACGGTGAGCTGCTCGATGGCCTGGATGTAGTTGGCGATCTCGTAGGCCGCGGCGCGGGGGTCGGTCACCTGGAAGTAGAGCACCGTGTCGATCTCGACGACCAGGTTGTCCTCGGTGATGACCGGCTGCGGGCGGAAGGAGACGACCTGCTCACGCAGGTCGATCATGGGGTAGACGCGGTCGACGTAGGGGATGACGAAGTTCAGGCCCGGCTTGAGCGTCCGGTGGTAGCGGCCCAGCCGCTCGACGTTGCGCGCCCGGGCCTGCGGCACGATGCGTACGGCCTTGAGCACGGTGAACACCGCGAAGAGGATGACGAACAGCCCGACCAGCAACAGCGGATCCATGATCACTCCCTGGGGTAGACGAGGGCTGTGGCCCCTTCGATCTCGATGACGTCGACGGTCGCCCCTTCCGGGATCACCAGGGTCTCGTCATAGGCACGGGCCGACCACTCCTCGCCCCCGATGCGGATCCTGCCGTCGCGCCCGGTGACCTCCGACAGCACGTACGCAGGCTTGCCCACCAGAGCCTCGACGCCGAAGCGGCTGAGCTGCGGCTGGCGGATGTGCCGCAGGGCGAGCGGCCGGACCACGAACAGGCCCGCGGTCGACGACAGGGCGAACACGAGCAACTGGAGGGGGACCGGCAGTCCGATGGCGGCGCCCGCCGCCGTCAGGAGCGCGGCCACGCCGAGCATCCCGAGAGATGCGGTGAGGGTGAAGATCTCCGCGACGCCGAGGACGAGCGCGAGGATCACCCAGATGACCCATTCATCCATGCTCCGGCCCTCCTCTTGGTATAACGGGCCCGGGTATGCGATTAGTTCCCCTTTTACCTCACCGTAGCCGCGGATTCAGCGCTGTGGCAGAGGCTGCGCGGGCGTGGCCGGCGCGGGCCGCTGTGCGGCGTCCGGCGCGTGCAGAGCGCTGCCCTTCACCCACTCCTCCCACGGGAGCTGCCAGTAGCCCCAGCCGTTGTCCCATTCGAGCTCGCGGTCGGTGCCGGTGATCGTCACCGGGTCGCCGCGCAGCGAACCGGCGTAGAACCAGGCGGCCTGGTCGGGCCGGGAGTTGATGCAGCCGTGGCTGACGTTGACGCGGCCCTGGGCCCACACGTTGTCCTTGGCGTGGACGTACTCGCCGCTGTTGGAGATGCGGACCGCGTGGTCGATCAGCAGGTCGTAGTATCCGGGGTCGCCCTTGCTGCGGCCGGGCGAGACCATGCGCACCGGGTTGCCCTTGTCCATGGTCAGGTGGACGCCGCTGGTCGTGGTGTATTCGCGGGTGGTGGCCATGCCGGCGCTGATGGCCATGCGCTGCGCGACCCGGCCGTCGCGCCGGACCGTCATCTGGTGGGTGCGGGTGTCGACGGTGCTGGTCTGGGCGCGGCCGACGGTGAAGGTGAGCGAGCGGTCGGCGGCGCCGTACACGCCGGGGCCGGCGCGGACGCCGGCCAGGTGGGCGACGACGGTGACCCGCTGCCTGGCGGGCCAGAACTCGCGGGGGCGGTAGACCGCCTGGGTGTCGCCGACCCACCGCCACGCGCCCTCGACGGGCCGCTCGGCCCGCACCTCCAGGGCCCGCTCGACGGCCGCCCTGTCGCGCACCGGCGCGTCGAACGTGAGGATGATCGGCATGCCGACCCCCACGGTCTCCCCGGGCAGCGGGACGGCCGAGGCGACCCGGAACGTGCGCTGCGGCGTGCGGGTGCGGAAGCGGCCCATGGCCACCGTCGAGGGGGCGCCGGGACGGGTGGCGGTGGCCGTCACCGTGTGCTCCGTGCCGGGCTTCAGCGCCCAGTCGGAGCGCCAGATGGTGCGGGTCGCGTCGAGGTGGCCAGGCACCGGCTGCCCCCCGGCGTACGCGAGCACGGCGTCGAGCGTGCCGCCCCGCGCCCGGACCACCATCCCGCGGTCGGTGCGGGCGTTCCTGCCGTCGAAGGACGGCCAGACCCGCACGGACGGCGGCGCGGGAGCCGGCGCCCGCGCGGTCACCGACCCGCAGCCGGCCGTGCCGAACACGCTCAGAACGGTGACTACAAGGGCACAGTGAACGATCACCGTGGCGCGCCGCATCTCACTCCTGCTCTCCGGGAAGGGGAGTCCAGGGTATCGGTGAGTCACGACGCGAGCACACGCGGTGATCTACACGATGGTGCCGGACACCTCGCCCAGAGTGATGTCGCCGGCCGTCGCGCGGATGGTCACGGTGTCGCCGTCCTCCAGGAACGTCCTGGTCTCGCCGCTCGACAGCTTGATCGGTTCGGTGCCGTTCCAGGTGATCTCGATGAGGGAGCCGCGCTCCTCGCGCCGCGGCCCGGAGACCGTGCCGCTGGCGAACAGGTCGCCGACGCGCAACGAGGCGCCGTTCGCCGTCATGTGGGCGAGCATCTGGTCCGGTGTCCAGTACATGGTCGCGTACGGCGGGCGGGAGACGACCTCGTCGTTGATCCGCACCTCCAGCTCGATGTCCAGCCCCCAGTCGCCCTGCCGGCGCAGGTAGTCGAGGGGCTCGGGCTCCTGCGGCCGGCCGGGGATCCGGGGCAGCGCCTCAAGCGGGGTCACCCACGGCGAGACGGACGTGGCGAACGACTTGCCGAGGAACGGCCCGAGCGGCACGTACTCCCAGGCCTGGATGTCGCGCGCGCTCCAGTCGTTGACCAGCGTCACCCCGAACACGTGGTCCTCGAACGCGCCGGCCGGGGCGCCCAGCTCGGTCGGCACGCCCACCACGAACCCCAGCTCCGCCTCGATGTCCAGCTTGCCGCTCGGCCCGAACACGCCCGCCCGGACCTGGCCGCGCGGCCGCCTGACCGGCGTGCCTGACACCACGACCGTGCCCGCCCGGCCGTGGTAGCCCACCGGGAGGTGCCGCCAGTTGGGCAGCAGCGGCTCGGAGTCGGGCCGGAACATCCTGCCGATGTTGGAGGCGTGGTCGAGCGAGCAGTAGAAGTCGACGTAGTCGGCCACCTCGAACGGCAGGTGCATCGTCACCTGGTCCAGCGGGACGAGGTGGGCCTCGACCACCGACAGGTCGGTGGTCAGCTTCTCCTGCAGCAGCGCCCTGGTGTCGTGCCAGGCGGTGCGCCCGCGGGCCATGAACGGGTTGAGCGAGGGGGCGGCGAACACCTCGTCGTGCAGCGCGGCGGCCAGGTCGAGCACCCGGTCGCCGTGGCGCACCCCCACCCGGGGCGCCTGCCCCTGCCGGGAGAACACCCCGTAGGGCAGGTTGTCGACTCCCCAGCTCACGCGTCCTCCTCGATGAGTCCGAGCTGCTTCAGGTCGGCCAGCGGCGTGGCGGTGCTGCACGAGCCGTAGCTCACCAGCAGCTCGCGGGCGTGCTTGGCGGTGTCGGCGGGCACGGAGCGCGCGTGCCGCACCAGGCGGTCGGCGTCGGTGGTGCGCAGCACGGGCGCCGGGTCGCGCTGCTCCACGGCCTCGCAGACGGCCAGCACGAGGTTGAGGAACCCGTGCCGGTCGACGCCCAGCGACGGGTCGAAGTGGCGTACGGCGTGGTGCAGCCCGGCGGTGGCCTTGAACGGCAGCTCCCGGTCGGCGCACGACCGGATGAACGCCGCCAGGTGCTCGACCGGCGGGAACGCGTCGCCGGTCAGGCCGCCGCAGCGCACCTTGAGCCCGACGCCCTCCGGCACGTCGCCGGAGACCGCACGCGCCGGCACCTCCACGAACAGGCGGACCCCGTGGGGCAGCCGCGCGGCCACGCGCCTGGCGACGACCGCGACGGGCGTGTCGTCCGCCGGCCGGATCTCGACCAGGTCCACCGGCAGGTCGTCGAAGGGCGGCACCTCGGGCGTGTCCACGATGAGGCCGATGCGCCGGGGCACGTAGTCCTCGCGGCGCAGCCCGTCGAGGCGGCTGGCGGGGCACAGGAAGCGCTGGGCCAGCACCGCGCTCCCGCGCTCCTCGTCGCGCCGGTGCCTGGCCAGCGCCTCGTCCATGTGCAGGGACGTCGGCGGGAACAGGCCCGCGTCGTCCACCAGGGCGGTGAAAAGGATCGGGCTCATCGTGACCAGGTCCAGGCGTAGCCGGAGTCCTCGCAGGCCAGTGCGGCCGGCCCGAGGTCGAGCGGGCGGAAGGTGTCGACCATCACGGCCATCTCGCTGGTGGTGGTGACGCCGCGGCCGACCGCGTCGATGACCGCCTCGACCGCGCCGGGCTGCGGCCCGTGGGTGAACCCGGCCGGGTGCAGCGAGACCGAGCCGACGTCGATACCGGAGCCCTTGCGCGCGGTGTAGTCGCCGCCCACGTAGAACATGAACTCGTCGGAGTCGACGTTGTGGTGGTTGTAGGGGATCGGGACCGAGTCGGGGTGGAAGTCCAGCGGGCGCGGGCAGAACGAGCAGACGACGAACCCGGGCCCCTCGAACGTCTGGTGGACGGGCGGCGGCGCGTGCGTCTTCTTCACGATCGGCTCGAAGTCCTCGATGTTGAAGGCGTACGGATACAGGCAGCCGTCCCAGCCGACCACGTCGAACGGGTGGTTGCGGTAGACGAGCCTGGTCAGCCCGCCCCGGGTGCGCACCAGCACCGGCACCTCCTCGCCCTCGACGGTGAACGGCTCGGCGGGGGCGCGCAGGTCGCGCTCGCAGTAGGGGGCGTGCTCCAGGAACTGGCCGTACTGCGACAGGTAGCGCTTGGGCGGCCTGATGTGCCCGGCGGCCTCGATGGTCAGCACGTTGACCGGCCCGTCGGGCACCCAGCGGTGGATGGTGCCGGTGGGGATGACGACGTAGTCGCCGGGGCCGGCCTCGATCACCCCGTACGTGGACTCGAACCTGGCCCGCCCGCTCTGGACGTACACGCACTCGTCGCCCATCGAGTTGCGGTAGAGCTCGCTGGGCCGGTCGCTGGTGGCGTACGACAACCGGACGTCGCCGTTGCCGGCCAGCGGCATCCGGCCGTTCACCAGGTCGCCGGCGCTGTGCAGGTCCTGGGTGCGGAAGTGCCGCGGGGAGAGCGGCACGTTGGGTTCCAGGCGTGTCTCGGCGGCCGGGGTGACCGCCTCGGCCTTGACGATCGCGGTCGGGAGGTGTCGGTGGTACAGCAGGGACGAGTCGGACGAGAAGCCCTCCTCGCCCATCAGCTCCTCGGCGTACAGTCCGCCGTCGGGCCGCCTGAACTGGACGTGGCGCTTGCGGGGCACCTCGCCCACGACGCGGTAGTACGGCATCCGGCCTCCCCAGCAGTGTCCGATTATCGGACGCTTATGTCCTTTATCTGTGAATACCGTCGTATACGGGGGATTCCCTGTCAACCCAGGGCGGCGGCCAGCTCCGCCGCCGCCTCCACCACACGCGGTCCCGCCGCCTCGTCCAGCGGTCCGAACGTCACCACCCCCACCGACGCCTCCAGCCACGGCAGCCCGGTCACCGGAGCGGCGATGCCCCGGGCTCCCTCCTGCAACTGCCCCTCTGTGACGAGATAGTCCGTCCGCCCCTCGCGCAGCGCCAGGATCGCCCGCCCCGCCGCGCCTTTGGCCAGGGGATGGCGTGCGCCCTCCCGGTAGGCGACGTGCAGATGCGTCCAGGACGGCTCGACCACCGCCACGGCCAGCCCGTCGTCGCCCTCCGCCACGGTCAGGTGCGCGGTCGCGCCCACCTGCTCGGCCAGCCGCCGCAGCGCGGGCAGCGCCGCCGCCCGCAGCAGCGGTTGTACGGCCTGCGCCAGCACCAGCACCCCGAACCCGAGATGCACCCGCCCCTCGGCGTCACGCCGGGCGAACCCCTCGCTCGTCAGCGTGGTGAGCAACCGGTAGATCACGGGCCGGCTCAGCGACAGCTCGCTGCTCAGCTCGGTCGGGGTGCGCCCGCCCTTGCCGTCGGCGAGCAGTCTCAGCAGGCGGAGCCCGCGCTCCAGCGTCTGGGCGGATTCGGCGGCCATGCACCGATTATCTATGGGTGAGCCGGAGGTGACCCTCCGCGGTGATGCGGGTAGGTAGCTGGGAGGTCGACCGAGGGGTATGGATGCCGACACTCCTGATCGCCGCGCTGGTCGTGTGCACCATGATTCCCGTGCTGTCCCCTGTCCGCGAGCACATCTCCGGGCAGGCCCGCGAGGCGGGCGTCCACGTGGCGGGCGAGGCGGGCATGCGCGTGGCCGGCGAGACGCGCCCGCGGGAGCCGGTGCGGGCCGCGGCCATGCGCATGCCCGCCGATCCGGAGCCGCCGCCCGCGCACGTGGTGGTCGACACCTTCTACGTCACCGTGGGCATCGAGGTGAAGGACCGGCTCCTGCCGTACGAGGACGACGTCGTCATCAAGCCCACCCGCCTGGCGCCCGGCGTCGAGCTCGACGCGCAGGGCAACCTGCGCGGCAAACCGCGCATTCCCGGCTCCTTCACCGAGCCGGTCCGGCTGTGCGACGGCGCCAAGTGCGTCGAGCAGCCCGTCACCCTGCTGGTCTACGACTACGTGAGCTGGCGGCCCCGCCAGCTCACCTTCCCCGGCCGGGTGGGGATGCGGCTCGACGGCCACATCGGCGTCGAGGGCGGCCCGTCCGGCGTGCCGCCCACGTTCACCGTGACGAACGCCCGCACGCTGCCCCGCGGCGTCTCCATCGGCCCCGACGGCCAGGTCGGCGGCATTCCCACCGCCGCGGGCGTGTCCCGGGTGCCGGTGCGCATCTGCGTGGCGGGCAACTGCTCGGGCGTGGTCGTGACGCTGTTCATCGCCTGACTCTTGCGGCGGGGCGGGCGTTACGGCCACGGTGGTCCCATGAAATCGGTCATAGTGGTCGGAGCGGGTATTTGGGGCTCGTCGCTGGCGTTGCGGCTGGCCGAAACCGGCTGGAAGGTCACGCTGGTCGAGCAGCACCAGCCCGGACACGTGCGGCAGGCGAGCGCGGGGGAGACCCGGCTGCTGCGCTGCTCGCACGGCGGCGACGACTGGTACGCCCGGATGGCGTGGCAGGCGCGCGAGGGCTGGCGGCGGCTGGGCGAGCGGGCCGGCGAGGAGCTGTATCACGAGGCGGGCATGATGTGGTTCGCCGGAACGCCGGACGGCTGGGAGAGCACCAGTGCCCGGGTCCTGAAAAATCTGGACATCCCGTGCGAGGTGCTGGACCCGGCCGACGGCGCCCGGTTCTTCCCCGAGTTCCGGGGCGACGACCTCAGCTTCCTGCTCTGGGAGCCGCACGCGGGAGTGATCCGCGCCCGGCGGGCCACCCAGGTGACCGCCCGGCTCGCGGCGGCGGCCGGGGTCCGGCTGATGCGGGCCCGCGCCGTGCCGGTGCCGGGGGCCGACACGCCCTACGGGTGCGCCGTGGACCTCGGCGGCGAGGTGCTGCGGGCCGACCGGGTGGTGTGGGCGTGTGGCGCGTGGCTGCCCGAGCTGTTCGACCTGCCGCTGACCGTGACCAAGCAGGACACGCTGCACTTCGCGGTCCCCCCGGCCTGGACCACGCCGGGCATGCCCGCCTGGGTCGACTACGGGGCCTCCGCCTACGGGCACGGCGACGTGGACGGGGTCGGCGCGAAGGCCACCTCCGACGCCGAGGGCGGGCCGTACGAGCCGGAGCACGGCGAGCGGGTCGTGGACGCCGGGAGCGTGGAGCGGATCAGGGGCTACCTGCGGCGCAGGTTCCCGTCGCTGGCGACCGCGCCGGTGCTGTTCAGCCAGGTCTGCCAGTACGCCCTCACCCCAGACGCCGAATGGATCATCGCTGAGGCGTCCCCGGGGGTGTGGCTGCTCGGCGGCGACTCCGGGCACGGCTTCAAGCACGCCCCCGCGCTGGCCGCGTACGTGGCGGGCGTCCTGGGCGGCGACCACGAGCCGGAGGCGCGCTTCGGACTGCACGAGCGGCTGCCCTCGCGCGGGCTGCGGACGAGCGGAGAGGTCCGGTAGGGCCTGCCATACCGCGGATTCGGGGGGCGACGGGCATGATCCGGCGGGCCGGGCGGCGCAGACTTCTGCCATAGCCGACCGACTCTCCTGGAGCCCGCCATGATCACGCACGCCCCCTCGTCCACCCCCGCGACCGCCGCCCCGGCCGACCCGCCGCCCGTCGTGCGCACCGCCGCGATGCTGTGGCTGTTCGCCGTGGCTGCCGGCGCGTTCGAGGCCACGCTGATGGTCGCCGGGGCGCTGGCGGACGGCGCCGCCCTCGGCGAGCTGCTGCCCGGCATCGCGTTCCGCCTGGCCGTCTTCACGGCGGCCGTGCTCCTCGCGCTGCGGATGCGGGCGGGCGCGAACTGGGCGCGCTGGACCCTCGGCGTGACCCTGGGCGTGTTCGGCACGCTGTCGCTGGTCGTCGAGCCCGCCCGTTGGCTGCTCGACGGCGGCTCGCTCGGGGCGGCGCTGGCCGAGGCCGGGGTCGTGGACTGGGTGTTCATGGGCAGCCGGTCGCTGCACCTGCTGGCGGTGCTCGGCGCCGTGACGCTGATGTTCCAGCCGCGGGCCAACGCCTACTTCCGCGAGCGCCGGGCCGTCCGGGGCGCGTCAGCCTGACACGGGTTCGGCGGCGGCGGTGGACGCGGGGGCGCGCAGGTTGCGCACCCCCGGCGACAGCAGCGCCGCCAGCGTGGACAGCACCACCAGGGCGCCGCAGGCGAGCAGCGCCGTCCGGGTGCCCGCCCAGTGCGCCACCGGCCCGGCCAGCATGAGGCCGATCGGCCCGAACATCAGCGACCCCAGCGCGTCGTACGAGCTGACCCGCGACAGCGACTCCGCCGGCACCTCACGCTGCATCGTCGTCTGCCACAGCACGCCGAAGACGTCGAAGCAGACGCCCAGCACGAACGCCGCCGCCACGATCGCCCACAGCGGCGCCGCCAGGCCCAGCAGCACATACGGCAGCGCGGACGGCAGGCAGAGCAGGACCCCGACGAGGATCGGGCGTCTGGGCCGCACGCGCAGCGACACGGCGACCCCGGCGATCGTGCCCACCGCCTCACCCGCCAGGAACGCCGACCAGGCCGGCGCCCCGCCCAGACTCTCCTTCGCGATCAGCGGCCCGAGCACCCCGTGGCCGGCCTGGATGGCCATCACCATGATGGAGAACTGCGCGACCACCACCCAGATCCACTGCCGGGAGGAGAACTCGCGCCAGCCGTCGCGCAGGTCTCCCAGCACCGAGTGGCGTTCGCCGGCCGGACGCTCCGCCCGCGTCATCCGCAGCGCCGCGATCAGCACCCCGCCGATCGCGAACAGCACGGCGCTGGCGGCCAGCGCCCACCCGCCGCCCACCAGCGTCACGGTGGCTCCGCCCAGCACCGCCCCGAGCACCCGTGAGGTGTTGGCTCCGAGGCCGAGCAGCGCGTTGCCGGTCTGCAGCCGGTCGGCAGGCACCACCTCGGGGATGATCCCGGTCAGCGCCGGATACATCACCGCCGTGGCCAGCCCGCTGACGGCCGCGGCCGCGGCCATGACCGGCAGCGGAGTCCAGCCGCTGAGCAGCATCACGCCCAGGGCGGCGAACGCCAGCGCGTTGACCAGCTCGCTCACCATCATCACCCGGTGCCGTGGCAACCGGTCGGCGATCACCCCGCCCACCAGCATGAACAGCACCATCGGCAGCGCCTCGGCGGTGAGCACGACCGACAGCGTGGTGGCGTCGGCGCCGGGCAGGTCGAGGATGCCGAACGCGAGCGCCACCGGTGCGAACGCGGTGCCGAGGACCGAGATCGTCCGCGCCGCCAGCAGCAGCGTGAACCGCCGGTCCCGCAACAGCCCGAGATCGCGAAGAAAACCGTGCACCTGGCAGCCCCCTATCCAGCCCAAACGGGCTCATTCTGCCGGTCAGGGCGCGCGATTGTCGCGTGAATATCCGGCGGTGACTGGGACGGCCACTCCAGGTCAGAACAGTCTTACCAAAGGCATTGATCTCATTGAATGCCGTTGATCATCCCGATATCGTGCTAAATGCCAGACGATCACCCCCTCGAAGTTAGGCGCCCGATGCGACTGCGGAAGATCTTCGTCCTAGGCGTGGCCCTCTCCCTGCTCGGCATCGCCGCCCCTGCCTCGGCCCAGGACGATCCACGGAGCTGCAACGACGAGCTGCCCGCCGGCACCCCGTCGTACGTGAGCTGCCGCTGGCTGGCCACGCCCGAGGAGGCGCTGGCCATCGCCAACTTCTGGCTGCAGAACGACGGCGAGAACCTGGAGGCGGCCGTCCCGATCCCGCCGATCCTCATCGACTGTGCCGAGGACGGGAACGAGTGCACCCCCGCCGCCCCCGGCCCCGGCGACGGTGACGGCGAGCTGCACGACGTCGGCGAGCCCGATGTCGAGGGCGCCGAGGACGGCGGCACGCCGGAGTGCGCGGCGGGCGAGGAGTGCTACGTCGACCCGCACGGCCTCACCGCGGCGCAGGTCTCCGAGGCGGAGAAGACGGCCGCCGGGCAGACCGTCAAGACCGCCGTCGCCGCCGGCATGCGCGTCTGGGTGGACACCGAGCTGTCCGACGACTGGAAGGCCGGCAAGCTGCCCGAGGCGGCCAGGAAGATCGCCGCGGTCGCCGCGCAGGAGGGCGTCGTGGGCGTCAGGTTCACCCGGCAGATCGGCGTCGGCCAGACGTTCCAGAACGCCGACGAGATGGACAAGTTCGTCACCGAGGCGACGACCGAGCTGCGCAAGCTCCTCCCGGGCCGCAAGCTCGCGGCGCACACGGTCGTGCCGGTGTTCGGCTGCGGGGCCGAGGAGGCGTGCAAGACCGCGGTGAGCGCGAAGTACCCGCTGCTCGACCCCGACCGCATCGGCGCCTGGCTCGCCAAGGGTCTCATCGACCAGCTCGCCCTCGACAGCGGCCACCTGGCCGGCACGTACGCCACCTGGAAGATCGACGCCGCCACGGCGCAGCGCAACCAGTGGACGCAGGTCAAGGCCCGCGCCTGGGACGCCTACGCCCACCTCGCCGCCGAGGACGCCGGCTTCACCGCCGCCGGATCCCCCCAGCTCACCGCCGAGCAGGCCACCAAGGCCATCACCGAGCGGGTCGCCACGCCGCTGCAGAACGACGCCGCCGAGACCGTCACCCTGTGGAGCCGCTGGCAGAACGCCCAGGGGCAGGTCAGCCGGATGTACGGCGAGAAGTGGGCGGCCAACGCCACGTGGGACCAGCTCAAGAAGCTGAACGAGGTCCGCCCCCGCCTGGCCACCGTCTACGACCCGGCCCATCCCGAGGTCGACGCCGCCACGGACCTGAAGGCCCTGTCGGAGGTCTTCGGCCAGGTGTACGTCCACACCTCCTGACGCTCTTCCCGACCTCGCCGACGCCCGTCCCGGCACACCGGGGCGGGCGTCCCCGTCACCGGACCGGCCTGTGGTGATCGGCGACGCGGTCCGCCGGGCGCGGGCGCGGCTCGGCACGAAGGACCACGCGTCCGACCGCCCGGTCCTCAGCCGAGGAACGCCGCGAGCGCCGCCGTGAACGCGGCCGGGTCGTCGAGCCACGGGAAGTGGCCCGCTCCCGGCTGGACGACGAGTTCGGCGTTCGGGAACAGCGCGGCGAACTCGGCCATGACGACCGGCACCGAGTTCGGGTCCACCTCTCCGGCCAGCAGCAGGACCGGCGCGTGGAGGGCGGCCAGTGCCGCGCGGGTCGCGTCCGGGTCGAAGGCGCCCTCGGCACCGAACACCGCCGCCGCCTCGTCGTTCCGGCGGCCCTGCTGGGCGGCCTGGTGGGCCTGGGCCGCCGCGTCCCACCGGCCGTAGAAGAGGGGGTCGATGGCCTTCCAGCGCTCGTCGGTGGCGTTGCCGGCCACGATCTCCTCCAGGGCCGCGAAGGCGGTCGCGAACCACGGTTCGCCCGCCTCCGCGCGGAGGCGGGCGACGTCCAGCCGGGCCGCTCCGGTGGCGTCGAGGCCGACGGCCCGCGTGCTCGGGGTGACCAGGGCGAGCCGGGCGACGCGGGTGGGGTACCGGGCCGCGTACAGCGTCGCGACGTTGGCGCCGGCGGAGTGCGCGAGCAGGTCCAGCCGGTCCAGGCCGAGGTGCTCGCGCAGGGCCTCGACGTCGTCCACGAGCCGGTCGCAGCGGTAGGAGGCGGGATCCCGAGGGGCCGCGGACCCGCCGGTGCCCCGGGGATCGACCATGACCAGCCGGCGGTGGGCCGGCAGGCCGCCGAGCTCGCCCAGGTAGGCGGAGTCCTGCATCGGGCCGCCCGGCAGGCAGACCAGCGGCCTGCCCGTGCCGTACACGTGGTGGGCGAGGACGGTCCCGTCGGGCGCGGAGAAGGTGGGCATGGGGGATCGTATGACTCAGTCGTGGAAGAAGGAGCCGAACTCCTCCAGGTCGATCAGCCCGTCGCCGTCCTGGTCGAGCCTGGCGACCCCGGCCTGGGCGCGCTCCAGCGTGATCGGCTGCCCGAGGGCCTCCATCAGCCGGACCAGCTCCACGGCCGAGATGCGGCCGTCCTTGTCGGCGTCGATCAGGTCGAAGGTGATGGCGTGGTCACTCATGATCGCCCTCCCGCGGGTGTCCGTGTCGGTCAGACCTTAGTGGTGTTCTGTCACAGCGCGATGATGAATGCCCCGAACGCCGGACATATATCCCGCCCTCCCATAACCGAGGGTTATCAACGGAAGTCTTGGACGCCGGGCACGGCCGGACGGCACGATCGACGGCATGAAGACGGACATGACTGCACGCGACCTCGGCGCCCTGCGGGTGCCGGCCCTCGGCTTCGGCGCCATGGTGCTGTCCGGCGTCTACGGCGAGGTCGACGACGCCCGCGCCGAGGCGGCGCTGACGGCCGCGCTGGACGCCGGGGCGGTCCACGTGGACACCAGTGACGCCTACGGCGCCGACGGGGACAACGAGCGCCTCGTCGGCCGGTTGATCAAGGGACGCCGCGACGAGGTCGTGGTGGCCACCAAGTTCGGGCTGGCCCTGTTCGAGGGGGAGGCCGGCAGGTCGCAGCCGGTGGGGTACGCGTTCGGCGAGCTGCGGGTCAACGCCGAGCCGAGGCTGGTCCGCCGCTACGCCGAGCGAAGCCTGCGCAACCTGGGCGTGGACGCGATCGACCTCTACTACGCGCACTACCCGGACCCGGGGGTGCCGATCGAGGAGACGGTCGGGGCGATGGCGGAGCTGGTGAAGGACGGGCTGGTCAAGCACATCGGGCTGTCCAACGTGACCGCCGCCCAGGTGCGGGCGGCGCACGCGGTGCACCCGGTGGCCGCCGTGCAGAACGAGTGGTCGATGTGGCGGCCGATCGAGCCGGAGCTGCTCGCGACCACCCGCGAGCTGGGCATCGGCGTCGTGGCCTGGAGCCCGCTCGGCAACGGCTTCCTCACCGGCACCGTGCAGGGGCTCGGCGCCGGCGACTTCCGGCACCACGCCCCCCGCTTCTCCACCGAGAACCTGGCCCGCAACAACGACCGCTACGCCCCGATCCGGGCGCTGGCCGGCGAGCTGGAGATCACGCCCGCGCAGCTCGCGCTCGCCTGGCTGCTGCACCAGGACGAGCACGTGGTCGCCATCCCCGGCAGCCGGACCCCCGCCCACATCAGGGAGAACGCGGCCGCCGCCGGCATCACGCTGGACCCGGCCACGCTGGCCCGCGTGGACCAGGCGCTGGCCGGCATCGAGGTGACGGGAGGCACGCTGCTGTAGCCCCCCGGGCGGCATGCGGCCGCGTCCGCTGGGTAGCAGGCCGCGATGCGACTCACCTACACCTCGGACCTGTGGTGGAAGAACGCGGTCATCTACTGCCTGGACGTGGAGACGTTCAAGGACGGCAACGGCGACGGGATCGGTGACTTCCGCGGCCTGACACAGGAGATCGACTACCTGGCCGGGCTGGGTGTGACCTGCCTGTGGCTGATGCCGTTCTATCCGAGCCCGGGCAAGGACGACGGCTACGACGCCACCGACTTCTACAGCGTCGACCCCCGGCTGGGGACGCTCGGGGACTTCGTGGAGTTCATGCGGACCGCGCACGACCGCGGGCTGCGCGTCATCGCCGACCTGGTCGTCAACCACACCTCCGACCGGCATCCGTGGTTCAAGGAGGCGCGGTCCAGCAAGGAGTCGCCGCTGCGCGACTGGTATGTCTGGTCGGACGTGCCGGAGCCGGACGACAAGAGCCAGATCGTCTTCCCCGACAAGGAGGACAGCGTCTGGGAGCTCGACGAGAAGACCGGGCAGTACTACCTGCACAGCTTCTACCGCCACCAGCCGGACCTGAACGTGGCCAACCCGGCCGTGCGCGACGAGATCACCCGGGTGCTCGGGTTCTGGATGGAGCTGGGGCTGTCGGGGTTCCGGGTGGACGCGGTGCCGTTCCTCATCGAGAACGTCGATCCGAAGCTGGCCGACCCGCACGACTTCCTGGCCGACCTGCGGGCGTTCATGACGCGGCGCAAGGGCGACTCGGTGCTGCTCGGCGAGGTCAACGTGCCGTACGAGGAGCTCGTGACCTACTTCGGCGAGGGCCTCGGCGACCAGGTCACCATGTGCTTCGACTTCATCGGCATGCAACGCGCCTGGCTGTCGCTGGCCCGGGGCGAGGCCGAACCGCTCGCCTCGGCGCTCAGGGAGCGGCCCCAGCCGCCGAAGGACTGCCAGTGGGCCTCGTTCCTGCGCAACCACGACGAGCTGACCCTGGACAAGCTCACCGAGGAGGAGCGTCAGGAGGTCTTCCAGGCGTTCGGCCCGGACGAGGACATGCAGGTGTTCGGCCGGGGACTGCGCCGGCGGCTGCCGCCGATGCTCGGCGGCGACCTGCGGCGGATCAAGATGGCCTACAGCCTGCTGTTCTCCCTGCCGGGGACGCCGGTCCTGTTCTACGGCGAGGAGATCGGCCTCGGCGAGAACCTCAAGGCCGAGGGCCGGATGGCCGTCCGCGTGCCGATGCAGTGGTCGCCCGAGGGCGGGTTCGGCAGGGGCGAGCCCGAGCGGGCCATGCCGGACGGCGCGTTCGCCCCGGACCGGGTGAACGTGGCCGACCAGAAGCGCGACACCGGCTCGCTGCTGCGGTGGTTCCAGTTGCTGATCGAGCGCTACCGGGAGTGCCCCGAGCTGGCGTGGGGCTCCTACGAGGTGCTCGACCCGGGGCACCCGGCCGTGTTCGCGCACCGCTGCGACGCCGACGGCGCCACCGTGGTGATCCTGCACAACCTGTCGGACACCGCCCGGGACGCCGAGCTGAAGCTCGACGGCCTCGACGGCTGCCTGCTCACCGACCTGCTGGAGGACGGCTCGGTCCAGGTGCCGGACGGCGGGAAGGTGACCCTGCCGCTGGGCCCGCACGGCTGCCGCTGGCTGCGCGCCTCTGCGCCGGAGGTGCCCCCGGAGGACGCCTCGGCCAAGTGGGAGCACTCCCGGTAGGGCCTCAGTCGCCCAGTTCCTCGAAGAGGGTGAGCTGGAGCCCGGCCGGGCCCTCCAGGCGGGAGTTGAGCGAGTTCCACGGGGTGCGCGTCGGCTCGGCCACCACCGTCGCCCCGGCCCCGGCCAGCCGGGCCGTCGCCTCCGTGGAGTCGTCCACCTCGAAGGCCACCCGGATGTGGCCCGCCACTCTGCGGCCCACCTCGACCTCGTCGATGAAGGCCGCGTGGGGCGGGTCGGTGATCTCCAGGGTGGCCCGGCCCGCCTCCAGGATCGTCACCCGGCCGCCCTCGGAGGCGAACGCGGCCCGCTGGGGCAGGCCTAGGGTGTCGCGGTAGAAGGCCAGCGCTTGCTCGTAGTCCTCGGCCGTCACGACCAGCCGTAGCTCACGTACCGTCATGCCGGTCACAGCACGCGCGCGGCCGCCCGGCATTCCCGTGCCGGCCTCACAGGTACGACGGGCCGGTCACGCGGTGCCGGAACGTCCACCACACCCACGCCTGGGAGGCGACCAGCAGCGGGATCAGCGCGAGGATCACCGGCGCCAGGAACGACGCCGTGGACCCCGCCGTGAGCGGCAGCCGCGCCCCGGCCAGCACGCCGATCACCACGAGCGCGCCGGCCGTGAGGGCATAGGTGCGGCCCTCGCCGGCGCCGCCGGACAGCACGGCCGCCCGCCGGCGCAGCTCGCCGCGCAGCCGCAGCGTGGCGAAGGCCAGCCCGTGCACGGCGAACAGCGCGGCCGGCACCAGCGCGGGCAGCACGGCGGCCGGCCCGCCGAGGCCGAGCAGCACGTGGCTCAGCAGGGCGCCCCAGCTCAGCGCGAGCCCCCAGCTCCCGGCGACGACGGCGCCGTCCCAGCACAGCCGCCAGCGGGCGCCCGGCAGGCGTCCGCGCAGCCACAGCCCCATGTCGCGCACCACCCACGCCACCAGCAGGCAGACGACCAGCGCGTAGTTGCCGTGCAGCAGCTCGGACTCCAGCTCGGGGAACATCCCTGCGAGCACCCCGGCGGTGGCGACCAGCCACACCTCGTTGCCGAGGAAGAACGGCGCGATGGCGGCGATGACCTCGCGCCGCTCGCCCCCGGAGCGGCCGAGGTACGGCAGCAGCATGCCGACCCCGATGTCGGCCCCGGCCAGCACGAGGTAGCCGATCGCGAAGAAGGCCAGGATGAAGATCTCCATGACGGGCTCCTCAGAAGGTCAGGGCGGGGGAGGGGGCGTCGAGCGGGCGGTCGCCCAGCGCCACGGCGTCGGGGCCGCGGCGGGCGGTCCTGGCCAGCAGCCAGTAGTTGATCACGATGAGCACGGCGAACACCGTCACGAACGCGGCCAGCGAGAACCGCACCTGGCCGGCGGAGACCGGCGACATTGCCTCGGCCGTCGTCAGCAGGCCGTACACGGCCCAGGGCTGGCGGCCCATCTCGCGGAAGATCCACCCGGCGATCATGGCGACGAACGGCAGCGGGATCATCGCGGTCAGCAGCCGGTGCCACAGCCGGAACCCCTGCACCAGCGGCCGGAACAGCATGAGCAGGAAGCTCGCCCCGGAGAAGAAGAACAGCACCGCGAAGGCCAGCATCATGGTCATCCCGCCGGCCTGCACCCACTCGACCGGCGGCAGGTAGTCGCCGGGTCCGTGCGCGGCGACCATCTCCGCCTGGGCCGCGGCCAGCCCCTCGGCGTCGTTCGTCCACGCGGCCGACTTGGCGGGCTGCAGCGTCTGGAAGCCGAGGCCGCCGAACGTCGCCGTGAACAGCGTCGCGGGCAGCGCCACCGCGATCCCGACGCGCAGCGACTTGCGGAAGAAGTCCTGCTCGGCGGTGCGCCTGCGCAGGTGGTAGGCGCTCACCCCGGCCATGAAGATCCCGCCCACGACCATCGCGCCGCCGAGCACGTGGAAGATGGCGACCTGGGCGGTGGGGTTGGCCACCAGCGCGCCGAAGTCGGTCATCCGCAGCCGGTCGCCCTCCAGCGCGTACCCGACGGGGTTCTGCAGGAAGCCGTTGGAGATGAGGATCCAGAACGCCGACGCGTAGGCCGTCAGCACGACCACCCAGATCAGCGCCAGGTGCGCCCACCGGTTCAGCTTGTTCCAGCCGAAGATCCACAGGCCGAGGAAGGTGGACTCGACGAAGAACGCCACCAGCGTCTCCATCGCCAGCGCGGCGCCGAACAGATTGCCCGCGTACTCGGTCAGCCCGCTCCACGACAGCCCGAGCTGGAACTCCATCACGAGCCCGGTGACGATGCCCATGGCGTAGTTGATGATGTAGAGCTGGCCCCAGAACCTCGTCATCCGCTCGTGCACGGGGCTGCCGGTGATCGTCGCCCAGGTCTGGATGACGGCCACCAGCGTCGCGAGTCCCAGGGTCAGCGCGACGAACAGGAAGTGCGCCCCTGCGGTGAGCGCGAACTGCAGGCGGGCGAGGTCCACGGTTTCCATGCCAGAGAGCATCCGGGTACGGCTCGCCGGGCCGCGTCAGCCCGGGGCGGGTACCTGGCGTACACCTCCGGCGTACCAGGGCCGCCCCGCGTACAACCCCGGGTGTATCAGGAGGTGAGCCAGCCCGGGGTGATCATGCCGGCCTCGTAGGCGAACACCACGAGCTGCGCCCGGTCGCGGGCGCCGAGCTTGGTCATGATGCGGCTGACGTGCGTCTTGGCCGTGGCCGGGCTGAGCACCAGCCGCGCGGCGATCTCGTCGTTGGACAGGCCGCTCGCGACGAGCGCCATGACCTCCCGCTCGCGCTCGGTCAGGGAGTTGAGCTCTGGGCCCGGCTCCGGCCGCTTGACCCGGCCGGCGAACTCCGCGATCAGCCGGCGGGTGATCGACGGCGCGATCAGCGCGTCGCCCCTGGCCACGACCCTGACGGCGTGGATCAGCTCGGCCGGCTCGGTGTCCTTGACGAGGAAGCCGCCGGCGCCGGAGCGCAGCGCGCCGTACACGTAGTCGTCGAGGTCGAACGTGGTCAGGATGATCACCCTGACGCCGTCGAGCCGGGGGTCGGCGACGATCCGGCGGGTCGCCTCCAGGCCGTCCAGCTCGGGCATGCGGATGTCCATGAGCACCACGTCGGGGCGCAGCTCGCGGGCCCTGGCCACGGCCTGCTCGCCGTTGGCGGCCTCGGCCACCACCTCGATGTCGTCCTCGTCGCTCAGGATGGACCGGAACCCGGCACGGACGAGGGTCTGGTCGTCGGCGAGCAGTACGCGGATCATCGGACTCCGATCACTTGGGGTCTGCCGGGGGGCGCAGGGGGAGGTCGGCCACGACGCGGAAGCCGCCCTCGGGGCGGGGACCCGCCTCCAGCGTGCCGCCGAGCGCGGCGGCCCGCTCGCGCATGCCGCGCACCCCGTAGCCGCTGCCTTCGGCGTAGGTCGCTCCGGGGCCGTCATCCTCCACCTGGATCACGATATGTCCGGACTTACTGCTGACGCTCAGCGTAGCCTCGGCGGTGCCGGAGTGCCGCGAGACGTTCGTCAGCGCCTCGCGGATGATGCGGGCCGCCGCCAGATCGACCTCCACCGGCACCTCGTCGAGCGAGCCGGACAACTCGGTCGTCACCCGCAGGCCGCTCGCGGCCACCAGCGCGTCGATCCGGGCCAGGCTGTCGGTGGGCGCGGTCGGCGCGTCCTCGTCCACCTGCCGCAGCACGCCGAGCGTGGTGCGCAGCTCGCGCAGCGTCTCCTTGCTCGTGTCCTTGATGGTGCGCAGGGCCGCCTCGGCCTTCTCGGGCCGTCTCTGCAGGCCGTGCAGCGCGGCGGCGGCCTGGACGTTGATCATCGAGATGTTGTGCCCGATCACGTCGTGCAGCTCCCGGGCGATGCGCAGCCGTTCCTCGCTCGCCCGCCGCCTGGCCTCCTCCTCCTTGGTGTGCTCGGCGTCGTGCGCGCGGCGTTCGGCCTCCTGGAGGTAGGCGCGGCGGTTGCGGGTGACGCCGCCGAACGCGATGCAGGCCACGACCCAGCCGGTGATGGCCAGGAACATGCTGTCGTCCACGTGCCGGACCCCGCCGGTCTCGCCGATGGCCATGGCCAGCACCGAGACGCCGCCGGTCGCGATGGCGGCGACCAGGTGGCCCTTGTCGGCGGCGGTGTAGAGGGCGAGGAACGACAGGACGATCAGCGGTCCGTCGTATCCCGCGAACCGGTAGTAGACGTCGACCGCCGCCACCACGGTGATCAGCGCCGCCAGGGGATAGCGCTCGCGGAGCAGCGCGCCGCCCGCCGCCACCAGTGGCAGGACGACGTCGAGGACGTTGGGCGTCCGGTCCTGCTCCAGCAGCGAGGCGACGACCGTGCCGGCCAGCACGATGACGACCATCGCGAACGAGACGACCGTGGTGGCCGGCAACCTGCGCATGCGCCCATTGTGCCCGGCCCCTGGTGCGGCCCGGCCCCTCGTGGGTAGAGGCCGGGCATGAGCACAGACGACGAACTGCGACAGGTCGAAGAGGATCTGGCCAGGTTGCGGGCCCAGAACAAGGAGGTCCGCGAGCAGATCGGTGACATCGGCGCCACCGACCCGATCGAGATCGGCGCGATGATCGCGATGGCCGACGAGCAGGAGCAGTTGATCAACGAGCTGGAACGCCGCCGCGACGAGTTGCGGCGGCGGCTCACCCAGAGCTGAGCGCCGCCGCCCGTCAGGTCCGCAGCGCCGCACCCACCTCGTGCAGGTGCCGCAGCGCCTGGCCGTACGAGTCGATCAGTCCTGTCTCCAGGTAGCTGACCCCGATCTCCTCGCAGTACTGCTGGACGATCGGCTGGGCGTGCCGCAGGTTGGGCGCCGGCATGTTCGGGAACAGGTGGTGCTCGATCTGGTAGTTGAGCTGGCCGAGCAGGACGTCGGTGAACAGCCCGCCCCGCACGTTGCGCGAGGTCAGCACCTGCTTGCGCAGGAAGTCGAGCTTGTCGTCCTTGGTCAGGATCGGCATGCCCTTGTGGTTGGGCGCGAACGTGGACCCCAGGTAGACGCCGAACAGGCCCTGGTGCACCAGCAGGAACACCAGGGCCTTGCCGGGTGACAGCACGGCGAAGATCGCACCGAGGTAGAGCGCGAAGTGCGCCACCAGCAGCGCCCCCTCCACGGGACGGCGCTTCGTCGTCGGGTCGGCGAGCGCCCGGAAGCTGGCGATGTGCAGGTGCCAGGCCTCCAGCGTGAGCAGCGGGAAGAACAGGAACGCCTGCCACCTGGCGACGAACCTGGGCAGGCCCTGGCTGCGCGCGGCCTGCTCGGTGGACCAGACGATCACCGCGGGGGACACGTCGGGGTCGTGGTCCTCGTGGTTGGGGTTGGCGTGGTGGCGGTTGTGCTTGGTGTTCCACCAGCCCCAGCCGAGGCCCACACCGAGGTTGCCGATCAGGAGTCCTACCACGTCGCTCGGCCGGCGGGTGCGGAAGACCTGCCGGTGGCCGAGGTCATGGGCCAGGAACCCGATCTGGGCGAAGATCACGGCCAGTGGCACGGCCACGAGGACCTGGAGCCACGAGTCGCCGACCCACCAGAAGAGCGCCCAGCAGCCGGCGTAGGCCGCCAGGACCAGGCTCAGCCGAACCGCGTAGTAGACGGGGCGCCGGTTCAGCAGACCGGCGTCGTTGATCTTCCTGGCCAGCCGGGCGAAGTCGCTGCCTCGGGCCTCCAGCGTGACGGGCTCTGCCACTGGTCTCCTCTCGTTGCGGTGCGGTTTCCCCCCAACCCTGGCGCATTCTCCCCGCCCGCGGTAGCACGCCACGGCAATGGGCCGCGGACGGGTCGCTACCCTGCAGAGGTGATCGAGGAGGAGGAGCCGCTCACCGAGGCGGCGGTGCGGGTCGTGACCGAGGTGTGGGGCCTTTCAGGCCGGGCGGAACGGCTGCGCGGGGGCGAGGAGTCGGCCGCCTACCGGCTGGGCGAGTACGTGGTCAGGATCGGCCCGGCGGGGCACGACCCGGCGCAGGCCGAGTGGTGCCACGCCATCGCCGCCCACGCCGCCCGCGCGGTGCCGGAGGCCGTGGCGCCGCTGCCCACCCCCGCCGGTGCGACGCTCGTCCGGGTGGGCGACCGGTCGGTGTCGGTGTGGCCGTACGTGGCGGGCTCGGCGGCCGATGAACCCACCGCCGCCGAGCTGGTGGGAGGTGCCCGGCTGCTCGCCCGTCTGCACCGCGCGCTGGCCGGCCTGCGTCCGCCGGTTCGCCCGCGGCCCGCGTTCCAGGAGACCGGCCTGTACGGCGAGCCGCCCGCCGACGCCCCCGAACTCGCCGACCCGGAGCTGGACCGCTGGCTGGCGGCCTTCCACGTCGCCCACCCGAGGCGCCACCCGCTGCACGGCGACTACCACACCGGCAACGTCCTGTTCCGGCACGGCACACCTGTCGCGGTGCTCGACTGGGACGAGGTGTTCACGGGCGCCCCGGAGGTGGAGCTGGCGGCCGCCGCGGCCGAATGGGCCGACTACGAACCCGGCCCGGCCAAGGAGTTCGCGGCCGCCTACCACGAGGCCGGCGGGACGGCCGGTGAGCTGGACGACGAGACGACGGCCCAGCTCGTCCGGCACAAGATCCGCCGCGAGTGCGCGTACTTCCGCAAGGCCGTGAGCAGGGGCGACACCCACGACGACGACGCCCTCGCCTACCACCACGACCGGCTCGCCCTGTTCCACGAGCTGCGCCCCTGACCCGCCGGGGGACACACCGGCGGGGGTCCGCCGTGATCGGGCGAACCGTTCCTAGGGTGCGGCCATGGGCTTCTTCGTGGTCACCTTCCTGGTGCTGGTGGCCGGGGCGCTGCTGCACCCGCTCGTCGACCGCGCGCCCGAGCGACGCACCCGCCGCCGCGTGGTGGAGCTGGCGCTGCTGTGGTTCGTGGCCGGGGGCGGGATGCTGTCCATCATCGGCGGGCTGTCGCACATCGGCCCGTACGCGCCGGAGGTGGCGGACAGCATCGGGTTCGCGCACAGCCCGTTCCAGTGGGAGGTGGGCTGGGCGGACATCGCGGTCGGCCTCATCGGCTTCCTCAGCATCTGGAACCGCGGGTCGTTCATGACCGCCGCCGTCATCGCGACGGCCGTCCTCTACTGGGGCGACGCCATCGGGCACGTGATGCAGTGGGTGGCGCACGGCAACACCGCCCCGAACAACGTCTGGACCATCCCCACCGACGTCCTGCAGCCGCTGGTCGCGGTCGTGCTGCTGGTCGCCTACCGGCGATCGGCCCGCTGGGAGGCGCGTCCGTGAGCCCGTCCGGGCGATCTTTCACCCCACGACGTCAGCCGGAGCGCCCGCGGGGGCTAGGCGAAGGCCCTGGCCTTGAGCGAGGGGAAGCGCCGCGTGGCGCGCAGGAACGTCTTGAATCCGGTCCTGGCCAACCGGTTGCCGCCGACGAACTGGTGGGCCGCCTGCAGCGAGTCGCGCACGGCGGCGAAGCCGTACCGCCGCATCTCGGCCTCGTACCGGGAGATGGCGGTGATCGGGTCGAGACCGCTGGTGAGCGCCCCGCTGAGCAGGCGGGCGTCGCGCAGCGCGATGTTGGCGCCGATGCCGCGCATCGGCGTCATGCTGTGGATGGCGTCGCCGATCAGGGTGACGGCGGTGGGCTGCCATGGCTCGATCGGGACCGAGGTGCGGATCGGCAGCAGCGAGACCGACTCGGGGTCACTCCTGGCGACCAGCTCGCGCAGGTCGGGATGCCATGACCCGATCATCCGCGCCACCGTGGCCTTGAGCTGTTCGCCCGTCATGTCGGAGACGTCGCTGGGGAAGCGGCCCTCCGCGGCGCCGACCGCCCACAGGACGTAGCCGGCGGTGTTGTCCATGAGCGCGCCCGCCTGCTCCGTCACCCCGATGCCGGCCACGGGGGTGCGGCCGTCCACGTCGTGGGGAGCGCAGAACATGCCCATGCCGGCCGGCGGGATGACGCTGTTCGGGCCGGCCGTGAGGCGCGGAGAGACGAGCCTCCTCGTCTCGGCGGTCAGCGGGAACTTGCCGGCCACGGTGGTGATGCCGGTGTCGACGCGCTCGGCGTGCGGCAGGTACTGCCGGCGCACCCGGGAGTTGCCGCCGTCGGCGGCGACCACGACGTCGGCCGTGGCGCTGGAGCCGTCGGCGAAGAACAGCTCGGTCCGCCCGTCCGGCCGCCGCTCGTAGCGCTCGAACGTGCTGCCGAACCGCACGGTGTCCTCAAGACCGGACAGCAGCACCTGCCGGAGCGTGATGCGGCTGACCGAATGGTGGTCGTCGGCCGGATCGGCCGCGGGACGCGTTTCGAGCAGGGTGAGCAGCTCCAGCCGTTCGGTGAGGAAGCCGAAGTCCTGGCCGCCCCTGCCGGTCGTGTCGAGGAACGCCCGCCACAGGCGGGGCGGCAGGCAGTCGTGCAGCGCACGGGCGCCCTGCGGGTCGATGTGCACGCGGTAGCCCTGAAGCCGGTCGGCTGGCGTGCGGTCACGCTCGTAGACGGTGACGGTGCGGCCCGCCCTGCGCAACCCC
This sequence comes from Nonomuraea muscovyensis, assembly GCF_014207745.1. Lineage (NCBI taxonomy): Bacteria > Bacillati > Actinomycetota > Actinomycetes > Streptosporangiales > Streptosporangiaceae > Nonomuraea > Nonomuraea muscovyensis. The sequence goes on along the minus strand of NZ_JACHJB010000001.1, from coordinate 1,910,180 downwards.
TGGGCGAGACAGAGTCCGCCGATACCGCCGCCGATGATCGCGATGTCGTAGGTCATGAGGCAACTATCATCCAGACGGATGATTCTGTCAACCATCCGGATGGTTGATAGTGTGGGGCGGCATGAGGCGAGCACCAGAGGAGAAGCAGCGCGACCCCGAGCGCACGAAGGCGCGCATCCTGGACGCGGCGCTGCGCGAGTTCGCGGCGAAGGGCTTCGCCGGGGCGCGGGTGAGCGAGATCGCCGCCGGCGCCGGCGTCAACAAGCAGCTGATCTCCTACTACTTCGGCGGCAAGGAGGGCCTGTACGAGGCGCTGACCGGACGCTGGCAGAGCCAGGAGAGCGCCTTCGCCGACCAGGACGCCCCGCTCGGACGGCTCGTCGCCGACTACGTCCGGGCCACCACGGCCCACCGCGACTTCGGCAAGGTCATGATCTGGCAGGGCCTAGCCGACGACGGGCGGCCGGACCCGGCGCTGGAGGAGGACATGCGAAGCAACGTCGAGCGGTTGCGGGCCAGGCAGGAGGCCGGTGAGATCCCCGCCGACGTCGACCCGGCCGCGCTGCTGGTGATGCTGTTCGCCGTGGCCTCGGCGGGCGTCTCCTTCCCGCAGCTCGTCCGGGCGGCCATGGGCCTCGATCCGGCCTCACCCGAGTTCGGCGCCCACTACGCCGAGCAGGTGGAACGGCTGGTGACTCACCTGCGCGCCCCGGGCCAGGAGCGGCCCACCGCCTAGGACGCGGTCACCCTCGCCGCGCTCCGCGACGAGGGCTACGGTCTGGCGTCAGGAGTCCTGCAGGCGGTCGAAGAGCCGCAGCGCCGCCCGCCGCACGTCGTCGGGAGCCAGCCCGTCGAGCGTCTGCCTGGCCTGGGCCGTGTCGCGGGTCGTGGCCAGGGTGATGGCCACGGACGCCGCCGCGGCGCGGTCGAGCGATCCCGCGGGTGCGGCGTCCGCCAGCTCCTGGGCACTCGCGGCGAGGTCGAGGTTGTCGGTCAACGGGCCTCCTCGGATGGTGACGGCACGGCTCATTGGATCACCTGGAGTCGTGCCCGATCCACCCATCGTGCCATTCGTGCCGCGAACCGCCCGCCTCAGGCGGCTCTCAGCGGGTCGTGGCCCGCCGGGAGCCGCCGCCGCGCTCGGCGTCGCACTCCTCGATCGCCGTGGTCATGAGGGCCCGCCTGCCCGACGCTCTCGGGCCTACGCACCCGGCACGGCCAGCCCCGCCTCGTACGCGGCGATCACGGCCTGCACCCGGTCGCGCAGCCCCAGCTTGGCCAGCAGGTTGCTGACGTGCGTCTTCACCGTGTGCTCGCTCACCACCATGGCCTCGGCGATCTCCGCGTTGGACAGTCCGCGGGCGATGAGCTGCAACGTCTCGCGTTCCCGGGCGGTCAGCACCTCCAGCGCCTCGGCGCGGGTCTGCCGGGGCCGGGCCGCCGGACCCGCGGCGAACTGCGAGATGAGCCTGCGGGTCACCGTCGGCGCCAGCAGCGCCTCGCCGGCCGCCACCACGCGGACGGCGTTCACCAGGTCGTCGCGGCGCACGTCCTTGAGCAGGAACCCGCTGGCGCCCGCCCGCAGCGCGTCGTAGACGTAGTCGTCGTGGTCGAACGTGGTCAGCATGAGCACCCGGCAGCCCGTCTCGGCGCACACGATCCTGGCCGCCTCGATGCCGTCCATCCTGGGCATGCGGATGTCCAGCAGCAGCACGTCGGGCTCGTGCTCGCGGACGGCCGCCACAGCCGCGACGCCGTCGTCCGCCTCGGCGACCACGTCGATGTCGGGCTGGGCGTCCAGGATCATCGCGAACCCGCCCCGGACCAGTTCCTGGTCGTCCGCCACCACGATGCGCACGCTCACAGCCACACCCTCCCCTTCCTGTCCCTCATGTTCACGCTCCTGCTCACGGGCACGGCCCCGCCACCGGCAGCCGTGCCGACACCTGGAACCCCGGGCCGTCCGGGCGCGGCCCGGCCGTGGCGGTGCCGCCGCAGGCGGCGGCGCGCTCGCGGATGCCGATGAGGCCGTGCCCGCCGGAGGGCAGCCCGTGGCCCGAGCCCCGGCCGTCGTCGGTGATGTCGATCAGGAGGCCGCCGTCCTCCCAGGTCAGCCGGATGTCCGCGTGGCGGGCCCCGGCGTGCTTGACGGTGTTGGTGAGCGCCTCCTGCGTGATGCGGTACGCGGCGACGGCGCTGTCCGGGGCGAGTGCCCGGGGGGTGCCGGAGGAGCTGAAGCCCACCTCGAGCCCGGCGCCCGAGACCTGTCGCGCCAGCGCGGGCAGGTCGTCCACGGTCGGCTGCGGCGCGCGCGGCGCCTCGTCCTCCTTGAGCAGGCCGAGCATCCGCCTGAGCTGCCCCATCGCGTCACGTCCGGTGGCCGCGATCGCGTCGAAGGCCGCCTCGGCCCGGGCCGGGTCGCTCCTGACCACCACGGGCCCGGCTTCGGCCTGGACGACCATGAGGCTGACCGCGTGGGCGAGGATGTCGTGCATGTCGCGGGCGATCCTGGCCCGCTCCCGCTCGGCCGCGCGTTCGGCCTCCATCTGACGCTCCCTCTCCAGTTGTTCGGCGCGTTCCTCCAGGGCGGCCGCGTGCGCGCGGGAGGTGGCGGCGGCCCGGCCGATGGCGTACGCGGCGACGAACAGCACGACTCCGCGCAGGGCGGTCTCGGACGAGCCGACCGTCGCGAGGCCGCCGGTGAGGGTGAAGACCAGCATGGTCAGCCGCAGCCAGCGGACCGAGCGGGAGGCGACCGTGTAGAACGCGACGAGGGCGCCGTACCAGATGGGCTGGCGCGCCACGTGGTCGGCGAGGTCGTACAGGGAGCCGGCGCAGAGGCTGGCGACGAGCACGACGGCGGGTGCGCGGCGCCGCCACACCAGCGGCGCCGACGCAGCGACGACGACCACGTAGCCCCACCAGTCCCACGGGAGGCCGGTGCGGTCGTCGGCCGTCAGCAGCGGCCACATCTGGACGACCAGGATGACGGCGGCGAGCGCCCCGTCCACCAGCAGGGTGGGGAGCGCTCGCAAGCGGCGGAGGGCCATGTCGACCAGTGTCGGATGGGGCACGGCGTCCCATCTTTCCGTGAACCGGGCGGCAGCCGGACGCCCGGTCTCACGCATGGACGGGGATGTGCCTGGGCGCGGGCGCGGAACGGCGGGCCAGCGGCAGGAACGAGACCAGCAGCAGCAGCGCGCCCACGGGGATGAAGTCGCGGTCGATGATCGGCAGCGCGAGGTCGAGCAGCACGAGCAGGGGCGTCCACGCCTTGACCAGGCGGCGCGCGGCGAGGTGGGTGACGAGCATGAGCTGGGCGGCGTAGAAGAGGAAGGGCCCGGCGTCGTAGACGGCGAGCTGGACGCCCGGTACGGCCTTCACCTGGTCGAACAGCACGCCCATCCCGGCGTGGTCGGCGGCCATGAAGCCCACGACGATGTCGATCACGAACTGGGTGCCCGCGCAGGCCAGGCCCGCGACGCCGATCACGAGGCCGGCGGTGGCCAAGGGGGTGCCGCCCAGCATCCGCCTCATCTCACGAAATATCGGGACGAAGAGCACCAGGGCGGCGAGGAAGGCGAGATGGCCGGTGGTCCAGGCGAGACCCGGACCCCGTTCGCCGTCGAAACCGTCGGCGATCCTGATCAGCCCGTAGGCCAGGATCAGCAGCGGGGCGGCGACGAAGGCGGTGCGGACGTTCATCTGCGGTGGCTCCTTCAGGGGGGGCTGAGGTCGTGCCGCAATCCTGGCGTTCGCCCTGGTCCGGAGGGATCGCCGAGCCGGGCGATCTGTCGGCTCCCTCTCAAGAGGGAGTCCGTCGCCCGGTCGGGTGAGAGCGCAATCGCTGCGGATGGACGGGACGGCCCCGGCGACGTTACTCCGGAGTTCACTTCATCGGCCGTTCGCCGCCGCTGGTCAGAGCCTCGGCGGGCATGAGTCGGCATTTGCGCGAAATGCCGGATCGGGGCCGCCGGCGCTGCTGTGTGGCAGGCATCCTCGCTGGTCGAACCGCGTGTTGAAGGTTAAACCAACGTAGGAGTAAGAACGCGTACACGAATATTTGCTGGTCATTTACCGCAAGTGCGCAACCAGGGCTTTCGGCGGCGTGTCCGGTCAAGTCTCATTTAATGACCGGGATTAGTAGTGATTTATGTGGATGTGGGTGCTAACGTCCCGTTTTGAAATGAAAATCCCGATCACGGGGGGGAGAGCGCGATGACGCTCAACGGATTCAAGGCCGGCTGGGGCGGCTGCGGACGACGCCGTTGCGGATGCGGCGGATGGGGAGGCTGTCGCCGCCGCTGGTGGGGCGGTGGCGGCTGCGGATGGGGCGGCGGATGGCGCCGCCGGGGCTGGTGGTGGTAGAAGCCCCAAGTGAGAGCCGGCGGGCTACCCGCCGGCTCTCGCTCTCTGCCAGGGACCGGGCGGACCGGGCGGCGCTCGCGCCGGCCGTGTCCATCCGCCGTACCTTCCGGGAGTTCTGGCCGGACACGCGGGGGCTGCGCTGGCTGTTCGCGGTCGGCGGGGTGTTCGCGATCGCGGCCGCCCTCAGCGAGGTCGCCGCGATCGCCCTGTTCGGGCACATCACCGACGAGGTGCTCGTGACACGGGACCTGGGGGCCTTCTGGCGGCCCGCGGCGGCCTGGCTGGGCCTCGCGGCGCTCGCCGGCGCGAGCGCGTTCGGCGGTGCGTACGTCACCGCCCTCGCGGCCGAACGGTTCCTGCTCAAGCTGCGCGACAGGATCTACGCCCACGTCCAGACGCTGTCACCGGACTACTTCGAGAACCGCAGGCTGGGCGACCTGATGGCCCGGCTCACCGACGACATCGAGTCGATCGAGCAGTTGGTGGGATCGGGGCTGGTCAAGGTGTTCACCACCGTGGCCAGCGTCATCTTCTTCGCCGGGGCGGCCTTCTTCGTCCGGTGGGACCTCGCGCTGATCACGATGGCGCTGATCCCCTGCTTCCTCGTGGTGTCGAAGGTGTTCGCGGGCCGGTTCAGGACCGCCGCCGCCAGCGAGCGGCTCAGCAACGGCGCGATGAACAGCGTCATCGAGGAGAGCCTGGCCAACCAGTCGCTGGTGCAGGCGTACAACCGCCAGGCCACCGAGTCCAGGCGGCTGCACGTGGAGGGGCGCGGCTGGCTGCGCGCCAACATGTCGCAGGCCCGCCTGTCCGGCCTGTACGGCCCGATCGTGCAGGTCATCGAGACCGTCAGCATGATCGTCATCCTCGGCTTCGGCGCGTGGGAGATCGCCGCCGGGCGCCTGACACTGGGCGGCCTGCTGGCCTTCGCCGCGTACCTGGCGCTGCTCTACCCGGCCGTGCAGGGGCTGGGCGAGATCGCGCTGTCGGTGTCGGAGGCCGCGGCAGGCTCCGACCGGGTCATGGAGGTCCTGCGGTCGCGGCCGGCCGTCACCGACCGCCGCACCGCCATCACCCTCGTCTCGCGCAGCCGCGGGCATGTCGAGTTCGAGGACGTCGACTTCACCTACCCGGGCCGCCGGCGGCCGACGCTCCAGCAGGTGTCCTTCACCGCCGAGCCGGGGCAGCTCATCGTCTGCACCGGACCGAGCGGGGCGGGCAAGTCGACCCTGGCCAAGCTGCTGCTGAGGTTCTACGAACCGGACTCGGGGCGGATCCTGCTCGACGGCGTGGACATCCGTGACCTGACGCGGGCCTCGCTCCGCGACAACGTCACCGTCCTGCACCAGGAGAGCATGCTGTTCTCCGGCACGGTGCGGGAGAACATCGCCTACGGCCGTCCGGGGGCCACGCTCGACCAGGTGATCCGCGCCGCGGAGCTGGCCGGGGTGCACGACTTCGTCAGCACGCTGCCCCGGGGGTACGAGACGCCGGTCGGGCAGCGAGGCAGGCTCCTGTCGGGCGGGCAGCGGCAGCGCATCGCCATCGCCAGAGCGCTGGTGCGCGACGCGCCGGTGCTGGTGCTCGACGAGCCGATGACCGGGCTGGACGAGGTGACGGCCGGGCGCGTCATGGAGCCGTTGCGACGGCTGATGGCTGGGCGGACCACGATCCTCATCACGCACGACCTGCGGCACGTGCCGCGGGGAGCGCGCTCGATCGTGCTGGAACCGGCCCACCGCCGGGACGGGATCAGGCTCAGGCGGGTGGGTGCCCGCATCCGGCACCACCGCCCGCACGACGACCGTGTCAGGAGCACCGCCCTCACCGAATGACCGACCCGCGTCACGACCGCGACCCGCGTCACGACCGCGACCGCGACCGCGACCGAAAACTGTTGGCGACCGCGAGCGGCACGTTGTTACGCTCGCGGTTGTCCTGTCGTCTATCCCATGGGTGGCTGTGCGCCCCCAGGAGAGTGGTGGTTTATGACCCGCCCCGCGCCCGGCGCGCCTCGCCCCACCGTGGACTCGTCCCACCGCCGTCGTCTCTGACGGACCCGGGGCGCCCACCGTGCCAGGCCTGCCCGGTCACGCATGATCGCGCGAGGTCCGCTCGGGCTTCCTTGCTGTTCACAAGCACAATCCCGGCAAGGAGTAACCCAGGGTGTCCACCAACGACAAGACCCGTACCATCACTGCTACCTTCACCTGCGTCCGCTGCGGACTCACCGTCACCGTCACCGCTCCCGACGGCGGCCGGCGCAACCACTGCCCGAGCTGCCTGCACTCCCTGCACGTCCTCGACCGGGTCGAGGGCGGGCCGTCGGAGTGCCGGTCGCGGATGAACCCGATCTCCATCGCGGTGCTGCGCAGCGGCGCCTGGATGGTAATCCACCGGTGCGCCCGCTGCGGCGAGCTCACCTCCAACCCGATCGCCGGTGACGACAACCAGCTCATCCTCATGCGGATGGCGGTGCGTCCGCTGGCCCAGCCGCCGTTCCCGCTGGAAGCGTTCGGAGACCTGTGATGCCGCGCCGCAAACCGGTCGCGGCCCGGCCGCAACGGCGCAAGGACCCGCGGCGGGGCGAGCCCCGTGAGGCGTTCCGGTGCGTCGGCTGCCGGCTCGACGTGCCGGTCGACGCACCTGGCACGGCCCACCGCAACCACTGCCCGCACTGCCTGACCAGCCTGCACGTCGACCACCGGGTGCCGGGTGACCGGCGGGCGGGCTGCCGGGGGCGCATGGTGGCGCTCAGTGTCACCGTGCGCGGCGACGGCGAGTGGCTGATCATCCACCACTGCGAGGCGTGCGGCGTGCTGAGCGCCAACCGCATCGCGGGCGACGACAACGCGCTCGCCCTGCTGCGCATCGCCATCCGGCCGTTGTCCGACGGCCGGATGCCCGTCAGCGCCCTGCTGGCGCTGTAGGAGACGCCGGAAGGTGAAGGCGTACGCTGGGTGTATCGGCAGGTCGCGAGGGTGCGGGCATCCTCGCGACCGACCACGCGCGCCCGACGGGACGGTCATGACAGTCGTCGAGGAGAGTCTGCGCGTTCCCGTGGCCGACGCGGTCCTGGACGCGGATGTCGCCACGCCCGCTCGGCCGAGGGGCGTGGTGATGTTCGCGCACGGCAGCGGCAGCGGCCGCCACAGCCCGCGCAACCGCTACGTCGCCGCCTGTCTACAGGCGGCCGGCCTGGCGACCGTGCTGGCCGACCTGCTCACCCCGGCCGAGGAACGGATCGACACGGTGAGCCGCGAGCTGCGGTTCGACATCGGCCTGCTCTCCGACCGGATGACCGAGCTGGTCGACTGGGCGGGGGGCGTCGACTGGCTCCCGGCGGGCACGCCCGGCGGCGACGCCCCGGACGGCAGGCCGGCCATCGGGCTGTTCGGCGCGAGCACCGGGGCGGCCGCCGCGCTGGTGACCGCCGCCCGCCGCCCCTCCGAGGTGCGGGCGGTCGTGTCGCGGGGCGGGCGGCCCGACCTGGCCTGCGCCGTCCTGCCCGAGGTGCGCCAGCCCACGCTGCTCGTCGTCGGCGGCAACGACACGGTGGTCATCGAGCTGAACCGGCAGGCGCTGCGGCTGCTGGCCGGTGAGGCCCGCATGGAGATCGTGCCGGGCGCGTCCCACCTGTTCGAGGAGAAGGGCGCCCTGGAGGAGGTCGCCCGCCTGGCGTGCGACTGGTTCCTCACCCGGCTGTGACGAGCCGGTCCAGGGGCGTGGTCGGCAGGGCGATCCAGCCCTCGGTGCCCGCCGCGCCGGCCTGGTCCGCCGTCGGCACGGTGACCAGACCGAGGGCCGCCGCGCGGGCGGCGAGGGCGCAGACGACGGCGTCGGTGGCGTCGTCCGAGGCACGGCACACCTGCTCGTAGCCGCCCAGGTCCAGCCACGGCGCCGCCTCCAGCAGCCGGTCGACGAGCCGGCCGAGCGCGGCCAGGTCGGCGGCGCGCTTGTACCCCCAGTACGGGAGCTCCCACCGCTTCAGGCAGGCCGCCGGGTAGACCTCCACCACGGCCCCGCCGCCCCGCCGGTCGACCGTCCGGCCCCGCCGCGCCAGCTCGGCGAGCAACCCGGCGCAGCGCATGGTGGCGTGCCCGATCCGATCGGCGGACACGCTCAGCGGCGTCAGCCCGGTCTGCTCGTGCACCACCTGGTCGGTGACCCGGAGCGCCAGGTCCCGACGCCAGACCCGCCCCGCCAGCCCCTCCGGCACCCGGACGTGCCCGGCCCGGTGGGCGCTGACGAAGTCGACGAACCTGTCGGGCCAGCCGAGCGGGCAGTCGAGCCCGGCCTTGCCGGCGCCCAGGACCGCCTCGACGACCAGGTCGTCGTCCGCCCGGACCACAACCCTGTCGAGCCGGGCGCGGCCTGCCTGCCAGTCGAGCCATGCCACCGCGGTCCGCGCGGCCTCCGCCGCGAGATCCACGCCGACCGTCAGCATCCCCTCACGATAGAGCCTCGGGCCGTCCGTCCCGAAAAGCTGGCGTCCCAAGGCTTGTCTCATCGTTCAACAATACTTACGTTGAACGTATCGACACATCGCTGTCAGCGAGGTTCGCCATGACCCACGCCGCCATTACCCCCGCCGCCGGGCCCGCGATCCGGCGCGCGCCGGGGGACACCCCCGCGCCGCGCCGGCGACCCGGCGCGGCCCCGCACGAGCACGGCACCGGGCGGCCGCCGCTCGCGGGGCAGGCCCGGTGAGGAGGGTGCGCCGCTGCGGGGACACCGCGCTCCTGGTGGAGCTCGGCCGGCTGGAGGAGGTCGTCGCGCTGTACGAGGCGCTGACCGCCGAGCCCGTGCCGGGCGTCACCGACGTCCTCCCGGCGGCGCGCACCCTGCTGATCCGCTGCGACTCGCCCGCCGGGCTGGGCGCGGCCGAGTCGGCGGTCCACGCCGCCCGGCCCGCCGCCGGACGGCCGGCGCGGGCGGGCGAGGTGGAGATCCCGGTCGTGTACGACGGCGCCGACCTGGCCGGCGTGGCCGCGCTGACCGGGCTGTCGGAGCGGGAGGTGGTGGCCGCGCACACCGGGACCCCGTGGACGGTGGCGTTCTGCGGGTTCGCCCCCGGGTTCGGCTACCTTTCCGGCGGTGACCCTCGGCTGGTCGTGCCGCGCCGCCCGGAGCCGCGCGTCCGGGTGCCGGCCGGGTCGGTGGCGCTGGCGGCCGAGTTCAGCGCCGTCTACCCGCGCGAGTCGCCCGGCGGCTGGCGGCTCATCGGGCGCACCGCGCTCGCGGTGTGGGACCTCGCCGCCGATCCGCCCGCCCTCCTGCGCCCCGGCACCCGCGTACGGTTCACCGAGGTGTGCGATGGGTGACCCGCGCCTGCTGGAGGTGCTGGCCTCCGGCCCCATGACCACGGTGCAGGACCTCGGCCGGCCCGGCCACGGCCACCTCGGCGTCGGCCGGTCCGGCGCGGCCGACCGGGGCTCGCTGCGACTGGCCAACCGGCTGCTGGCCAACCCCGAGGGAGCCGCCGCCCTGGAGGTCACGCTCGGCGGGCTGCGGGTGACCGCCCACGGCGACCTGCTCGTGGCGCTCACCGGCGCGCCCTGCCCGGCGACCGTCACCCGCCGTGACGGCGGCAGGCGGCAGCTCGGCCACAACGCCGTCGAGCCACTGCCCGACGGCGCCACGCTCCGGCTCGGCGTGCCCGGCCGGGGCCTGCGCACCTACCTGGCCGTGCGGGGCGGCCTCGACCTGCCGCCCGTGCTCGGCTCGCTGGCCACCGACACGCTCGCCGGGCTCGGCCCGCCGCGCCCGGTCCAGGGCGCGCTGCTGCCGGTCGGACCGGCCCCGGCGGGGTTCCCGGCGCTCGACCTCGCGCCCGTCGCCGACCCCGCCTGCGGTGACCTGCTCCTGCACGTGCTCGCCGGCCCGCGCGACGACTGGTTCGCCCCCGTGGCGCTGGACCGGCTGTGCGCCGAGCCGTACACGGTGACCACCGAGAGCGACCGGGTCGGGATGCGGCTGCGCGGGCCGGTCCTGGAACGTGCCATGAGGGGCGAGCTGCCCAGCGAGGGCGTCCTCCCCGGCGCGCTGCAGGTGCCGCCCTCCGGGCAGCCCACGCTCTTCCTCGCCGACCATCCCCTCACCGGCGGCTACCCGGTGATCGCGGTCGTCTGCTCCCGCGACGTCGACCGGGCCGCCCAGGCCCGGCCCGGCCAGCGCGTCCGTTTCCGGCTGATCTGATCAGAGAGAGGGTTGCGACATGACACCACCTCAGGACCCGGCCCGGCTCACCCCGCGCGAGGCCCGTGCGCTGTTCCGCGCCGGACTGGTCACCCCCACGTCCGGCTGGTCGGCCGGCTGGACGCAGGCCAACCTCATCGCGCTGCCGAGGGACCGCGCGTACGACTTCCTGCTGTTCGCCCAGCGCAACGCCCAGTCCTGCCCGGTGCTGGACGTCACCGAGCCCGGCGACGTCGCCGCGTCGATCTTCGACGGCGACCTGCGCACCGACCTGCCCGCCTACCGCGTGTACGAGCTCGGCGAGCAGGTCGCCGAGACGACCGACGTGACGTCGTACTGGCGCGACGACCTGGTCTGCTTCCTGCTCGGCTGCAGCTTCACCTTCGAGTCGGCGCTGATCGAGGCCGGCGTGCCGGTCCGCCACATCGAGGCGGGGACGAACGTGCCCATGTACCGCACCAACCTGCCCTGCCGCTCCGCCGGTGAGCTGTGGGGCCCGACGGTCGTGACCATGCGGCCCGTGCCCGCCCACCTCGTCCCGGCCGCCGTACGCGTCACCTCCCGCTACCCGGCCGTGCACGGCGCCCCGATCCACGTGGGCGACCCGGCCCTGCTCGGCATCACCGACCTGGACAAGCCCGATTTCGGCGACCCGGTCGAGGTGCGGCAGGGGGAGCTGCCGGTCTTCTGGTGCTGCGGGGTGACGTCCCAGGCCGCGGTCATGCGGTCGCGTCCGGCGTTCGCCATCAGCCACGCCCCCGGCTCCATGGCGATCACCGACGTCCGCGACAGCGCGTACGCGGTGCCCTGACCGACCCTGGACCGGCGACCCCGGCACCGCCTACCGCCCCGGCCGCGAGACCGGCCGCGAGACCGGCCGCGAGCCCGGCCGCGAGCCCGGCCGTGGTCGCCGGCCACGGCCGGGGCTCCGGCCGTCCCGCCGCCGGGGTCTCGTCTCAGTTGCCGCCGCTCCGGTTAGGGGTGACGTTGATCTGCCCGCTGTCCGAGACGATGATCTGGATCCGCCCGTCCTTGACCGCCTGCCACATGACCGCCCCCTGCGCGCCGAGCACGTCCTTCAGCGCCTTGATCGCCTCCAGCTCCGTGCGGGCCTTCTCGTTCTTGGCCTTCTGCGCGGTGTTCTCCTCCTGGGCCTGCTGGACGGCGGCCATCGCCTCGCGCACCTTCAGCGGCGGCTGCGGCTGCTGCAGCGTGACCGAGAACCTGTCGAAGAACGCCGTGCCGCCCTGTTCGCGCAGGAACTGCCCCATGTACTCGGCGACCTTCGTCTCCCACTGCTGCTTGGCCTGCGGGTTGGCGTAGGTGAGGTCGCGCCAGGCGAACTCCTTGCTGGCCGCGTCCAGGGCCCGGTCGAGCGGCTGGCCGATGTAGACGCTGAGCAGTTTGCTCCAGCCGGCGTCGGTGTCGGCCTCGTACTTCAGCCCGATCTGCTCGTGGAACTGCCGCAACGTCTTGCAGTCGCTGGTGAGGGAGAACGTCACCACCCCGGACACCCGCATCTCCAGCGGGTCCTTGGTCCACATCGTCAGTGGTCCCGCTTCGGCGTCGGGCTTCGTCCTGACGCCCGACGGGTCGTTGGGGTCGGCGGCGAACTCGAACGTCCGCTGCCCGGCCGGGTAGACGTAGCCCTTGTCACCCCAGCCGGACACGTCGCGCACCCCCGGCTCGACGCAGTTCTGGAACGTGGTGTCGGAGAACATGCCCGCGTCGTACACGATGCCCTTCTGGTCGGGCTCCGGGATGGTCACCGAGCACCCGGTGACCAGCAGGGCGGCGGCTAACGACGCGACAACGGTCCTGTGGTTCATCAACCCTCCTGAGTCGTCGCGGATCACGGTACGCCCATGCGGCTCGGCTATAGTGAGTCAGGTGACTGACCCGAAGGGCTCCCGGACGAAGACGGTCGGCTCCAAGCGGCAACGGCTGATGGTCGCCACCGCCCAGGTCGTCCACCGGCAGGGCGTGGAGCGCACCACCATCGCCGACATCGCCCGCGCGGCCGACGTCCCGGTGGGCAACGTCTACTACTACTTCAAGACCAAGGACGAGCTCGTCGTGGCCGCGCTCGGCGAGCACGCTCGCCACCTGCGGACGCTCACCGACGGCCTCGACCGTCTCGCCGACCCGCGCGAGCGGCTCAAGGGCCTGGTGCGGGCGTGGGTCAGCCAGCGCGACCTCGCGGCCCGCTACGGCTGCCCCACCGGGACGCTGGCCGTCGAGCTGGACAAACGCGACGACGGCGGTCTCGACGCGGAGGCGGGCAGGGTCATCCGGCTGCTGCTCGACTGGGTGGAGCAGCAGTTCCGCGAACTCGGCCTGGCCGACCCGGGCGGGCTGGCCCTGACGCTGGTGGGCGCGTACCAGGGCATGTCCCTGCTGGCCAACGCCCTGCGCGACCCCGACGTCATGACCACGCAGGGCGAACGCCTGCTCGCCTGGCTCGACTCGCTCGGCGGCGCGCCCCCGGCAGGCGACCCGGCCTGACGATCGGCTACCCGCCCTGGGTGAGGATGGTCTTCGGCTTCGAGCAGTCTCCGGTGGGCCGCTTGGAGGTGCCGCGGCACACCTGGACCTTGATCTGCAGCACACTGCCGTAGTCCCTGCGGAACGTGCCGACGCCGGGCGTGCAGTTGTAGAAGCCGAACGTCTTCCAGCGCCCGTTGCCGGCGTCCTGGGCCCGCAGCACCGCCCAGGCGCACCCCTTGCCGCGGGTGTCCTCCAGGTTGCCGTACACGACATGACCGAACTGGCTGATCGCGACCTTGCCCCAGGCGCCGGCCAGGCCGTCGGCGGAGTGGACGGTCCGCCACTTCCAGACGGCCGGGGTGGCCGCGGCGGGCGTGGCCACGCTCAGCGGGAGGACGAGGGCGGCGAGCAGGGCGAGCAGACGCATGAGAGGACTCCGGAACAGATTCGATCGGACACTCCCATCAATAGGCCCCCCTCCTTGTGACCCGCTTGGAACCCGCTGCGCGACCCGCTTGGAACCCCGCTGCGCCCGTCACAAGGCGCGCAGGAAGTCGGCGAGGATCTCGTTGTAGACGTTCGGCCGCTCCATGTTCGGGTGGTGGGCGGCCCCCTCGACGGATCTCGTCCGGCCGTCGGCGACCGTGGAGACGAGGCGCTCGGCCATGCCGATGTGGTCGGGTGAGTCGAGGGCGCCGTTGACGGCCAGCACGGGGACGTCGATCTTGGCGACCCGCTCCCAGGTGTCCCTGACCGGGACGAGCAGGTTGGGCTCGCCTGCCGTGTGCTTGGCCATGGTGCTCCTGGCCATCCGGCGCAGGCGGCTCACGACCACGGGATCGAGCTCGTCGAGGCTGCGGTGCGGGCCCGCGGACAGGGCCACGAACCCCTCCACCGAGGCGTCCAGATCGCCGGCGGCCATCGCCGAGTGCCACGCGGTCATCGCCCGGGTGGTCCAGGGGTCGGTGAAGTAGGGTTCGCTGGTCCCGGCGCCGCTGACGACCACGGCGCTGACCAGCTCCGGGTGTTCCAGCGCGGTGTCGATCGCGACGCTCGCCCCCATGGAGACCCCCACCAGGACCGCCGGCCCGGTGTCCAGGTGGCGCAGCAGCGCGGCGAGGTCGTCGGTGAGCCGGTACTGCTCGCTGGCGTTGGCGGACCGGCCGTGGCCGCGGGCGTCGGGTGCGATGACCCGGTACCGCGAGGCGAAGACCGGAACCTGGTCGTCCCACATGCCGTGGTCGAGGAAGCCGCCGTGCAGCAGGACGAGGGGCCGGCCACTGCCGATGTCGAGCCAGAACAGATCATTCATGACAACCAGGGTGTCATTTCCGGCAGCGGATGACAACCTAGGTGTCATCATGGTGGGGTGACCGAACCAGACCGCAGCCCGGCGTCCGCAGAGTTGGCCGACCGGCTCACCGAGGTGTTCGACCTGGTGGGCCCCCTGTACCGGCGCGCGCAGCGCAAGGTGGAACAGGACGCCCCCATCGAGGGGCTGTCGGTCGGGGTGCGCGCCGTCCTGAACCTGCTCCGCGAGCACGGGCCCATGACCGTCCCCCAGATGGGCCGCGCTCAGGCGTTGAGCCGCCAGTTCGTGCAACGCATGATCAACGACGCGGCCGCACGCGGTCTGGTCGAGTCCGTCCCCAACCCGGCGCACAAGAGGTCGTCACTCATCCGGCTGACCGACCAGGGCCGGGCCGCCATCACCGCCGTGATCGACCGCGAGCGCGCGGTGCTGGCCCAGGCCGGCGGCGGCCTGACCGACGCCGACGTGGCCGGCTGCGTCCGCGTGCTCTCGCACCTGCTGCGCTTCCTCGATCACGTCGACGTGGACTGAGCCCGGCCCTCTCCCGCGCGATCCCGGGACGGCCGGCGCCGGCGAGCGCCCGGCAGCGCCGGTCGAAGCGGAACCGCTCGGGCTGATGCCCGACGAAGTCGAGCACGGGCGGCCGGCGACGGCGACTCAGGTAGCCGACAGGTGATCAATCTAGATCCACGTCCTGGATCGCGAACCCGTCACGACTGAGCACGCTTCACGGCCCGACCCCTGCCAGATCCCTCCTGGCGCACTCGAGCGCCTTGGTGCCCCGCCCGTCAGGCGCGATCGAGAGCGCTACGGAAACGTCGTGGAAACGACCTCCTTGCTTGCATCTCTCGCAGATCGTCTTCTCAGGGAAAGGACTTCCATGACGTTGCCGCATCCCGCACCCGGCCACGACCCTTCGCGCCGTTCAGCCCTTGGGTTCCTGGGCGCAGTCCCGCTGGCGGCCGGTGGTCTCCTGGCCGCGCCGGCAGCCGCCAAGGCGAACGATGTCCTGTCAGGTTCTGGCTGGATTCCGAAGGACCTGCGCCCTGGAGGCGCCTTCGACCGGTACGTCAAGGAACTGGCGGACAAGGATCAGTTCTCCGGGACCGTGATGATCGCAAACCGCGGCCGCCCGGTCCTGGCGCGCGCCTACGGCTGGGCGGACAAGGAGAGCAAGGTCCCGAACAAGATCGACACCATCTACGCCCTGGCCTCGGCCTCCAAGCCGTTCACCGGGCTGGCCGTCGTGCAGCTCGTCCAGCAGGGCAAGCTCAGGTTCTACGACCTGGTGAGCAAGCATCTGGACGGCCTGCCGGCGGGGATGGCCGAACACATCACCGTTCATCATCTCCTCACGCACACCAGCGGTCTGGGCGACGCCCGGCGCCCCGGCGAGAAGCCGCCGCCGGAGAAGGTCTACGACAGTTACGAGGAGCAGATGGCGGACTTCTGGGCGAACCTGAGGACATTCGAGCTGGAGTTCGCCCCGGGGACGAAGAAGGCCTACAGCAGCACGGGCTACACCCTGCTCGGCGAGCTCGTGGCCAAGGTCTCCGGCACGTCGCTCCAGGCCTACATCCGCCAGAACATCTTCCTCCCGGCCGGCATGAAGGACTCCGCCTACTACGACCGCCGCCAGTGGCTGGCCAACGACCGCATCGCCCATCCGTACATGTACCAGAAGGACGGCACGCGGGTGGACGCCGTCCGCAACCTCGACAAGGGCTCTGTCTATGGCGACGCCGGCCAGGGCAGCAACTCGGCACGGGGATGGATGGGAACAGGCGGTGGCAACGGCTTCTCCACCGCCCCGGACCTCGTCCGCTTCGCGGTCGCGCTGCAAGGCGGCAAGCTCGCCTCCCGTCCCTACACCGAGTTGTATGTGAACGGAAAGATCTCCGCGAAGCCGCTGAGGGAGGACAGCTCGGGCAACTCGGTCCGCGGGGAGAACTTCCAGGCGTACGGACCGGTGGCCTCCATCTACAACAGCCAGCGCATCATCACCCACGGAGGCGGCGCAGGCGGCATATCGACGAGTTGGTCCGTCTACCTCGACATGGACTGGACGGCCGTCATCCTGAGCAACTACGACCTGCAGAGCATCGAGCCGATCATCGCCCTGGAACGACGTCTGATCACCGGCGCATAGCTCCCCGCTCAAGGACGAGACCGCCGGCCGAGCCGCAATACGCTGCCTACCCCGCACCGCCCCCGTTCGGCACTCGACGACCCGATCCACAGGAATGCGCCTATTCCGTTGCAGGTCCGCCCGCATCACATGGTGCCGGTAGAGGACGCGCGGGGCGGTACGCAAGGCGACCTCGCCCATGCGGGCATCCTCACCGTGCGAAGGCGGACGACCGCGAGCGAGCCGTACGGATTCGTGGTGCGACCGCCCTGCTGCGGCGCGCGTGGAGACCGACCCGGCCACCATGGCGAAGGACGCGGCGATGACGCCGGTCCGCCTGGCGCCATGCTCCGGATGGCCTTCGACGCGATCTGCCGAAGCCACCCCCAGCCCCCGACGCTTCCTGACGCTCTCGTGGCCACGGGACCCGCGGTGCGAGCTACCACTCCAGCGCAGCCACACGCCGCGCCGCGTCTCGGCCGGCTCTCGGACCTGTGCCGCGTGCAGGCAGTCGCATGACGCGCGGGAGAAGGCCGTCCAGCTTCGGAGCGCCGCGCAGCACGGTCTACGGGGCATCTGACCAAGGACGGCGTCGGCGCCCGGGTCACCGGCTCCGCCAGCGGTAGGGCGCCCGAGCTGGAGGCGAGTAGCGCAAACCGCTCATAGCGCCCTGCAACACACCGAAGGGTGCCGGACACTAACCAAGGTGTCCGGCACCACCTTTCGGCAAGGAGACTCTGTGACACAGAGAGATCGCTTCGAAGCGGTCTATGACGCGTACTACCCGGCCATACATCAGTACGCCGCACGCCGTACCGGCTCCCCCGACGACACCGCCGACGTCATCTCCGAGACGTTCCTCACCGCTTGGCGGCGGATCGGCGAGGTGCCCGAGGGGGAGCGGGCGCTGCTGTGGCTGTACGGCGTGGCCCGCCGGGTGCTGGCCAACCAGAAACGCGGTGCCTCACGCAGGGCCGTGCTCGCCGAGCGGCTCCGTGACGAGCTGGTGGCCGACCGGCCAGCCACACCGGTCGATCTGGCGTACGTCCGCACTGCCTTCGACGGGTTGCCCGAGCGGGATCGCGAGGTCTTGGCTCTGGCCTGCTGGGAGGGGCTGACCAGCGAGCAGATCGCCAAGGTTGTGGGATGTACGGCTATCGCGGCCCGGGCCCGCTTGCACCGGGCGCGCAAACGGCTGGCGGCGACGCTGGAGCGGCAGGCGTCCTCGATGATCGTGATGGGGGAAGCATGAATGACATCGACAACCTGGTGAGGGCCATCGACCCGGCACCGCACGCGCCGGAACAGGGGCCCGGCGCGCGCGAACTGCGCGCGGCGATCACGGCGACCTCGCTTCCACGCCGCCGGCTGTCCTGGCTCGCCGGCGGGGGGACCCATGGCCTGGGGCGTGCCCGCTGGCCCGTACTGATCTCCGCGGTCACCGCCCTGGCTGCGGCCGTCGCGATCGGCGTCGGCCTGCCGTCCGGTGGTCCGGCCATCGAGTACGCCAACGCGGCCGTCTCCGTCAAGAAGGCCGACGACCACTTCAGCGTCGCCATCACCGACCCCGCGGCCGACTACCGGCGGTTTGAGGAGGCGTTTCGCGCGATTGGGCTGAACGTGAGAGTGAAGGTCATCCCAGTGGCGCCGGACGAGGTGGGCAAGCTGATCGGCCCGATCGTTCCGGAGGGCTTCAAATGGCACGGAAGCGTAGGCGTACAGACCGTGACGCCCTGCGCGTCAGCCTTCTGCGGGAAGGTCTGGATACCCACCGACTTCCCAGGCCGGGTCGTCTTCGGGGTCGGTCGCCCCGCCAGACCAGGAGAGCCCTACGCCAACGACGATGACTACAGTCCCGCCGACGAGTCTCTGGAGGGCTACAAGGTCCACGGCAAGACGGTCGCGGTGGTGCGCGCGGAGCTGCACCGGCGCGGACTGAAGGCCGGCTACCGCCTGCTGTGGAGCTATCGCGACGGCGGCTTCTTCGGCCAGCCCGTCACCGTGGACCGCGTCAAGGACGACTGGATCGTCGACGGCTCCCGCGACCACAGCTCGGACGCAGTTGACCTCTACGTCGTTCCCGGCCCCGGTGCGGGGCCTGTCCCCGACCCGCTGAAGGTCGGCACTCCCCGTTGGTACGACGACCTCACCGACTGAGCAGGAACCGGTAACCGGCGACCACGGGGGACTGTCGCTTCCCGCCGGACCAACCCCCAGGGCTCCGGCGAAGTTGGTTGATCAGGTGAGGCCGAGGATGGTCAGGGTGCGGGTGGCGTCTCGGGAGAGGCGTCGGATGGCTGGGCGAGGTCGGTCGCGCCGGTCAGGCTGCGCCACGACCTGAGTGCCATCTGGACCTTGAAGCAGGAAGCGCCGGTCGTCGACGGGAGTGTGGGGTTCTGGTAGCTCGCGCACGGCTTCGATCAGTGCGGCGGCCCGCTTGTGCAGCACCCGTGGGAGGTGCGCCCGCGGCAGCGAGTCAGCCAGGATGGTCCCGGCCGTCGTGGCGACGTTGACGCCGCGCCTGGCGGTAGTCGGACATCCAGGCCCGGGACACCGGGTGGTCCAACAAAGCGACGGTGGTCTCCAACGGCGCCAGCGTGTACGTCACGCGTAGGTGCTTGCGCTTGGGGGGGACGCGTTCCGCCGGGGTCCTGCGCGGCATGGGGGCCAGTGCGGTCGGCGACGACCGGCCGCACTGGCCGGCGACGACCGGCCCCTCCTCCCGGGCGGCAGTCCCGGGAAACTGCTCAACCGTGACATAGACCAGGTGGTCCAGGGTCGGCAGCCAGACCACAGTGTGCCCGTAAATCATGCCGTCTTCCCAGCGTGGGGTCAGGCTGCCGCGGCTGATGGTGGTCTTGTCCGAGGCATTGGCGATGGCGAGTGCCACCGCGCGGCCTGGGCGGGGATGCCAAGCTGGGCGCAGGCGTGCGCGAGCGTCATGCAGTCGTCCAGGCAGCGCTCGGCGGGCAGCAGGAACTCGGCGGCGATGATCTCCATGACCCGCGCCGAGGGGCACCAGAGCGGTCGATCGCACGGCCCGAAGTGGGCCGCGATCTACGGCTGGGGCCGCGTCCCGGTTGGGGAAGATGCCCACCAGTCGGTCCGCCGCCTGATCTCCTTGTCCAGCCTCTCCTGCCTTCGGCAGTCCGAACGGCTGACCAGCGTAGGAGGCTTACAGCGGGCAAAACAGTGCAGCCGGACGGCGGCACTGCCCGCTCTTGTCCTAGCGATCCTCAGGCCGTCGGATGAAACTCTCCTCCCGCGGTGGGCGGGGCCGGGTGGACTGCCGCCGTCGCTGACGCGTCCGCTTCTGCGGAGCCAGGTCCTGATTCGGCGGTTCCGGGCGTTCGATGCGGGTGGGGTTGCCGCGTACGAGCTCGTCGTGGATGCGCCAGCGGGCGGTGGTGACGGCGCGCTCTGCCGCCTGGTCGCCGTGTTCGATGCGCTGTCGCAGCAGCCGCATGGCGATGCTGCGGTTGAGGCTGAACTGCCGCTCGGTGTCGACCACGACGACGATCCCCGTGGGCCGGTGGGTCGCCCGTACGGCCGTGCTGGCCTTGTTGCGATGTTGACCGCCGGGGCCGCCGGTGCGGCAGGCGACGATGTCGACGTCCGCGTCGGTGAATCTCGTGCGGGGGATGTCGACCTGGCACGGTTGGGCGATGACGTACCAGTTCTTCCGGCCGGTGGTGGCCCGGTAGGGGCTGGGGGCCTGCCAGCACAGGGTTCCGGTCCACGAGGCGGCGAACGCCTCGGCGCCGTCTCCTTCGATTCGGACGAGGACCGATCGGTAGGTGCCAGGCCGGTCACCGGGCACAGTGTGGGCCCGATGGGTCTGCAGGCCCCGCCGGGTGGCGTCGCGTTCCAGGCGGTGCAGCAGCTGGGCCAGCGCCCAGGCACACTCCTGCGGGCCGCGCCCGGCCGACAGGAGCAGGTGGACGCTCACGGCCGGCCTCGCTTGCGGCGCTGGTCCCGGTGGTCCCGCTGGGACGCCGATCCGAGGTCGGGTGTCTTGTAGGTGACCAGAGGGATCGTGGTGGCCACGGGCGTGGCCAGGTCATGGTCGACGAGGTCGGCGATCACTTGCTCGATGCGCTTGTAAGCCGCGGGTGCCTCCTCGAAGAGGAGCTGGCGGTCGCCGCACACCACCAGCGACCCCATCGGCGTACGGCGCAGCTCTTCGACCGTGTGCTTGGCCCGCCCACGGCGCAAGGCGTCGGCGCGCGACATCTTGCGGCCCGCGCCGTGGGCCACGGAGTGGCCGGCGTCCGGCCCGGCGTGGGCGGCCACGAGGTAGGAGGGGGTGCCGCGCGTACCCGCGATGAGCACGTCGCGGCCGTCACCCGGCGCCGCTCCCTTGCGGTGCAGGTAGATCCCGTCGCGGAGCTCGACCAGGTTGTGGCACTGGTCGAGGATCGGCTCGGTGGGCTCGAACCCGAGCGCGTAGGCGACCCGGGCGGCCAGTAGCCGCCGGTTGAGCGACCCCCACCGTACGGCCTCGTCATGCATCGCCAGGTAGGCGCCGGGATCAGGGGCGGGGCCCGCGCCGTGGACCTCGGTGTGCTCCCGCAGGATCCGTTCGCCCAGCCCTCGGGAACCGCTGTGGACGATGAGAACCAGGTCGCCGGCGGCGAGGTCGAGACGGCCGGCGTGGTCCGGTTCGAAGACGGTCCCGATCCGGGCCAGCTCGACGAAGTGGTTGCCCCGGCCGACCGTCCCGAGCCCTTCGACGTGACCAGCCGGTATGTCGCCCTTCACCACGGCCCAGGCGGGATCGTCGGCGTCTCGTTCAGGGTGCAGCGCGCGGTCGAGGTCGGGGAAGCGGGCGGCGAGTTTCTCGGGCACGGCGCGTTTGAGCTTGACGGGGAACACGGCGATGCCGCAACCGATGTCGGAGCCCACCAGGAACGGATACAGGATGGCCGACGACATGGCGGCGCCGATGGGGGCGCCCTTGCCGGGGTGCAGGTCCGGCATGGCGGCGACGTGCATCATGCCGTCGAGAGCGGCCACCTGATGGCATTGCGCGACGGCATCGGACTCGATCCAGCTGGTGGGGGAGGCGAACACGGTGACGGTGGCCGACTCCTCGGCCGGAGTGGACGGCAGCGGAAACTCCTGCCGGGAGTGTTGCTGAGACAAAGACGCTCTCTTCGCTGAAGAAGGGCATGGGTGGGCGGCATCACGGCGCGAGCCGGCGCCATGGCATCTCGAAGTAGCGGGGGTTGTCCGTCAGAGCCTCATGGACACCACATTCTCTGAGCCCCGCCATGTCAGGCAAACGATTTTCGGCCGTACGGGCCTGCGAGCCCGCGCGGCTACCGGCACGCCTGCTTGCCAACGCGCCCTTCGCCATCGACACCCGGCATTCCCTACCGGCCCCGCGTCGGCTTCAGCGGCACGGTGGCACGGTGTAAGGCAGCGGGCTGGCGAGGACGGCGTGAGGCACCGTACTCAACAAGGAGGCACGCGCACTCCACCATCGCGCCGGCAACACGCGCTTGTCGGCGAGCACGCCGTGGTTCGCGACGGTCCAGCAGCAGACCGTACCGGTTGTGCCGCGCGTGTAGTGCTCCACGCGTGTGGTCGATGACATGGTCGAAGCCGACCGGGCGGACCGGTGCAGTGTCGGGGTGCTGCTGCGAAGGCCGGTCACCTCCGCACATCCGTTCGATGCGATCGTGCTCGATCACTCCGGGCGCGCTCGACTGCCCCGCTGTCCCTCTACCGTCGGGCGTGCGAGCAGCTTGTCGATGCTGCGGCGTTCGCGTTTGGTGGGACGGCCCGCGCCACGAGCCCGGACGGCCACCGTCACGGTCTCCTCGCGAGGAGGGGGCGGAGGGCTCTTGTCGACGTAGCAGTCGGCGGCCACGGCGGCGCCGACGCGCTTGGTGATGGCGCGGGAGACGACCACGATGCGTTCGCGTCCCTCGTGCCGTAGCCGGATCTCGTCTCCGACACGTACGGCGTGGGCGGGCTTGACCCGGACCCCGTTGACCCGGACGTGACCGCCCCGGCAGGCGTCGGAGGCGATCGAACGGGTCTTGGTGAGCCGCACGGACCAGATCCAGCTGTCCACTCGCACACTCAGCTGCTCACCTGCCACCCCGACACTGTACTGAGAACACCGCGCCGCCAGCATCCAAGCCTTGCCTGGCTCGGGCAAGAGAAGTGCCGATGTCCTCACCAGGGACGGTCGGGGAGGGGTGATGCTCGGATTGTAAGCGCGTAGTTGGCACAATCAACGGCTGTGTTGGTCGCATGCGCGGCCGGTTGCGGGTTGTCGGCAGCCCGGACAACTTGGAATCAGGGTCTGACCTGGCGGAACGCCTTCAAGATCATCACCCATGTGTCCGGTCTTACGGCCGAATGTGGGCACCGTTGGCTGTACCAAGGTGCGGAAAGCGAAAGACCCGCGGCTGAGAAATCGCAGGTCAGGAGCCTGAAGGGCCTATCTAGGTAAGTGCCCCCGGCAGGATTCGAACCTGCGGCACCCGCTTTAGGAGTCGGGACAGCAAGGCAGCGGATCTATGCTTTCCACCTGCGGTTATCTAGCCGTGTCTGGCGTAGACGGTCCCTGTTGGGAAGGCATTGGGAATGGTCACCCGTTGCCGCTCTGTGCGTGTCCACTTGTGCCCGTGCATTTGCCCCTGTAGGGGGCCGAGTTGACTAGGGGTGGGTGGCTTCTGGCGTCACGCCGTGGGGTGCAGCAGGCTTCCGACGGCGAGCGCCGGTGCAGGACGCCGTCCTGAATGTGCTGGCACATCAAGGCCGTGCTCCCCCACCCCAGAAGACGCCGGCACGCGGCGCTTCGCCGCCTCGATGTGGACCCGCGTGCGCACGATGTCGGCCACCCTAGCAGCCATGCCACTCCTCCGCCGGAGAGTTTGTAAGGACATAGTGTTTGTCCTGGCTGAATTGCCAACCGTGGCTGTGGGAGTCAACGCTCACTTTGGGCGGCGGAACCTGGGTGCTTCACCCTCGATCGCGTTGTACTCGACCTGAGAGAGTGCCGGGTGTACAAGGCCGGGCAGACCATCGTCGAGCCCAGCGTGCCGGCCGGTGCCGCCGCCCGGCTCGTCCGTGATCTCGCGCCGGACGTAGTCCTGGTCACCCACCGTCCTGTGGAAGAGGACCGTGGCGTTGGCACCGCTGCTCGGGGGCGTTCGCCGTGCCGGGAATCAGGGCGAGGCCATCGGCGGCGGCGGTCGCTGCGAGTCCCATGCGACGGAGCTCGTTCATCTCCCGCGACGTTTACCCGGGGGTGACCACGCGCGGGGAAGGGACGGGTGCCGGTCAGCGCGGGATGGTGTCGCGGTGGACGGCCAGCCACGCGTCGAACGACTGCAGCCGCGGGTTGAGCTCGCGCAGCAGCTCGAAATCGATGAGCTCGGCGATGTCGGGGGCGGCCGCGATCAGGTACTGGAGCATGTTGCCGACCTCACCCGCGCCCGGGAACCCCGCGGCCCGGATCATGTCGGGGCTGACCGCCTGGTACGTGACGGGCTCGCCGAGCGCCAGGCTCAGCGCGGCGGCGTACTGCGCGCCGGTGAGCACGGCCCCGGCGACGCTCACCCGCCTGCCGGCCATCCCGTTCCCCTGGCGGAAGATCCCCAGCGCGGTCCTGCCGACGTCCTCCGCGGCCTGCGCGGCCACCCCCGCCTCGCCGAACCCGAGCGGCAGCACCAGCGCGCCCGTCTCGTCACGCCGGGGCGCGAACATGTCCTGGAAAGCCTCGTAGTAGACGTTCGCCTGCAGGAAGGTGGTAGGCACGCCCGACTCCAGGAAGAACCGGTCGGCCTCGGCCTTGCCGTCGGCGTGCGGCACCTTGTACGAGCCCTCGAAGCTCGGCGTCCCGTCGCCCGGCCGGAAGTAGCCGCGGGTGTCGGACAGCGTGGACCAGACGAAATGCCGGACGCCGGCCTCCCGGCCCGCCCGCGCGGCGTTGCCGGCCTGCTCCCGCTCCTTGGTGGTAGCGGGCCGTGCCCGCTCCTCCTCGGGCGTGCGCGGCTCCCAGAAGTTGGTCACCACAAAGGCGCCGTGTGCGCCGTCGAACGCCCTGCGCAGGCTGCCCGCGTCGTCGAGATCGGCCCCCACGACCTCGACCCCCAGAGCGGCCAGCTCCCCGGCCCGCGCCGAACCCGGGTCCCGGGTCAGGGCTCGCGCGGCGAACCGCCCGCCGCGGTCGTCGAGGATCGCGCGGACCAGCCCGCCTCCTTGCGCTCCGGTCGCGCCCACCACGGCGATGATCTGCTGCTCGCTCACAGAAACGGTCCCCTCATGTGTTCAGGTTGATGTATCAACCCGGCCACCATACAGCGCCAGGTTGATACGTCAAGCAACCGGTAGGGTGGGCGTCATGGGATGGGAGCAGGACATCGGCGAGGCCGACCGGATGTGGCGCACGTACATCGAAATGGCCAAGCACCTCGGTTCACACCTGCAGCAGCACCTGCAGCGCGAGTGCGACCTGTCCGCGGCCGACTTCGAGGTCCTGGTCCGGCTCACGGAGTCGGAGCGGCGGGAGATGCCCGTCGCGGAGGTGGCCGCCGCGACCCAGTGGGAGAAGAGCCGCCTGTCCCACCAGCTCACCCGGATGGCGCAGCGCGGACTGGTCGAGCGGGTGGACACCGACGACCGCCGCTATCCCGACGTGCGGCTCACCGACAAGGGCCACGCGGCGATCGACAAGGCCGTTCCCGAGCACACTGAGCTGGTGTACGCCCTGTTCATCGACGTGCTGGGCCCCGAGCGGCTGGCCGGTTTCGCGCAGGCATGCGCCGACGTGCTCCGCGCGCTCGACGAGCACCGGGAGCGGGACTGCTCGTTGTGATCACGCTCCCGCGCCAGGGCATGGCGAGAAACGAAGATGCCGGGCCTTCGCCGAGGCGCGCGTACGGCACTGGCGGGGGCTGTGTCCGCGGCCCGGCGAAGGCGTCCGTCATAGGTCGTGATCTGTTGTGGTGATCGGCAGGCGCGATGCCGCCGGTAGAACGCCGCCGGCGGTCAGCTTGCGACGGCTTTCCAGGTCCAGCTGAGCCCGTAGGACGCGCTCAGCGCCAGCAGACCCGGGCCGACAGTGCCGAGCTTGAGGAAGCGGCCCTGCGCGTCGTACTGGCCCACCGCCGTCAGTTGTGAGGCGTGCCTGTCGGCCGGCGGGGTGCAGAACATGTAGCCGCCGTCATTGGGACGGAATTCGTTCAGCGTGAGCAGGTTGCCGTCGCCGACCGCGGGGTTGGTGGCCGTTGAATTGACATACAGTCCCTTGTGGACCAGGTAGTAGCAGTAATAATCCCCGGTCTTGTCGGCCGATATGGGAATGAATTCTTCTTCGGAATCGTCGCTTTCGGGTTCGAGCGCCACCGGCGTGCCGGGTTCCGGATCGGAGTCCTGCACGGTCATGGCCGATCCCGCGCCGGTGACGATCTCATCGACGTCCAGCGCCTCGTTCTCGGCGTCCTGGAGGAACCAGCGCTGGTCGGGATCGAATTCGTCGGCGAGGTCACGATCCACCAGTTCTTCGCCGTCAGCGCGATCCAGGGCGGTCAACGCCTGGCCGGTGGCCTTGTTCAGCAATATCCAGGTGCCGTCTCCCATGTCGAGCAATCGCCACAGCTGGGAGTCGCCGTCGTCGGAGCCCTGGAGAATCACCGGCGCGTCGGCGAGTCCGGATTCCTGGCCCAGGTAGGTACGCGTGAAGCTGTGCAGTACGCGATAGTGTCCAGGGTCGTCACTGGCGGCCAGGAACCGGAAATTGTGCGCGCTCTGCTCGGACCGGGCGAACGTCTTGGTCTTGAGGCGGCTGCTGCCGGGCCGCGTCCCCGAACCGGAAGGGTAGGGAGAGCGGGTGCTGGAGGCGCTTCTGAGGTTCTGCGTTGTTCGCGGAACGGCCTTCGCCTGCCGCGCCGGTTGGGACGCCGTGCACCGCTGGTCCTCGGTGAGATAGGAGAAGTCGTATTCGACGGGAAGGTGGTCCGACATTTCGAAGTCGGTCATCGGCGTCCCGAACCCGTACCCCCTGTAGAGCGCCGGGGTGACGCCGTTCTGGGTGACGGCGTAGTCGATGGTGCGTCCCGTGACGGGCCGGGTGGGTCCGCTGGAGGGCAGTACGTCGAACTGACGGGAGTCGTCGCCGAGGGCGGTCAACAATCCTGTCTGCCCATAAGCCTCCATATTGAAGTCGCCGAGGACCACCCAGGGCAGCGGTTGCCCGTTCGGGCCGGCGGTCTGCATATGACTCCTGATGTTTCTCAGCATCGTGACGTTGTCCGTGCCGCCTGCTGCGGCCCCGTGCCAGGTGAAGTAGACGACCCCGCAAAAGTTGACGCCGAGCGCGGGACGGGACTTGCCCTCGTGAACGCCGTTCCGGGTCGCTCCGGGGACGACGAATATCTCGTCCCTCTGGACACTTCTCCGCGTCCAGACGGCCAGATTGATCTTCTCCGGGTTGCCGGAACCGGTGTCGACGTTCGTGTTCAGCCAGTAGAGGTAACCTCCGCCGCGGCCTCCACTGGTTCGGCTGAGCCAGATCTCCTCGACGGGAGGCGCGTTCGTGCTGCCGTCGCGCATCCTTTTGACGTAGTCGGCCTGCGCGATCGTGTCTTTGCCCCAATAGTGCCGGTCGGCGGGATAGCCGGTCTCCTGCAGGGCCAGGATGTCGTTCTCCCTGGGAGGACTCTCCCGGGTGTGCAAAGCGGGCAGCGCGGTCGCGTACCTGTCGCCCTGTTGCGGCGAGGACGCGCCGGCCATGTTCCAGGTGGCCGCCTTGATCTCGACGAGCTTCGGGTCGCGTGGGGGAAGCTCGCCGCCGGTGTCGCGGAGGAACAGCGAGTGCCGGTGTCCCACGTCGAGGGCGGCCACTCCGTTGCCCTGGTAGTTCAGGGTCTCCCGTCCGGTCCAGTCCGTGATCGCCTGCCTGTTCTGGCTCAGGGGCAGGAACGCGCGTGGGTCGGAGTCGTCCGATCCGAACTGGAAGGCGGTGCCGGCCTGGGCGCCGTACGGCCTGTACGGCTCGAACGGGCCGCCGGCGGTGGTCTGCTTGCTCAGCGTGTTGTCGTAGAAGACGTTCTGCGGCCCGGAGGAGCCGGCCCACTTGCGTACGAAGACCACGCGGAGCAGACCCATGACCGGTCGATCACACATGGGGACGGAGACGATTTGGCGTTCGTCAGCGCCGCGCCCCGGCTTCTCACGATCGGTCTGCGCGTCCTGCAGGACGTGGGCGAAGCCGAAGACGTGGTGCAGGAGACGTGGCTGCGTTGGGCCCGTGCCGATCGGTCGGTCGTCATCAGCCCGCCGGCGTTCCTCGCGCTGACCACCACGAGGCTCGCCATCAATGTCGCCCAGTCCGCCCGCAGGCGCCGAGAGACCTCCGCCGGCCCCTGGCTCCCCGAGACGGTGGACCTCTCCGCCGGGCCCGAGACGGCAGCCGAACGACGAGAGGCGGTCGACACCGCGATCCGGCTGCTGCTGGAGAGGCTGACACCCGCCGAACGAGCCGTCTATCTCCTGCGCACGGCCTTCGACTACCCCTACCGCCAGATCTCCGAGCTCCTCCACCTTGGCGAAGACCATGCGCGGCAACTCCTGCGACGCGCCCGCAACCACCTCGCCACCGAGCGACGCCACCAGGTGAGCACCACCGCGCACCGGCGCCTCGTACGGACGTTCGTCGCCGCCGCCCAGTCCGGCGACCTCGCCGAGCTGGAAGAAGTGCTCGCCGCCGACATCGCCCGCTGAGTTCGATCGCTGTTGCGGCGATCTGTCACAGATCACGACGCCGTCCGGTCTTTCGGGTGAATCGGACGCCGAAAGAGCGACAGGAGCGTGAGCGTGCCCTCGACCATGACCACCATCCGGATCCGGGTCAGGATGAGCTCACGGCCCGTCGACGAGCCGCATCGCGCGTCGAGCCAGCTCGAGCTCCTCTTCGATCTCACCTTCGTGGTCGCGGTCGCGGCCGTCACGGCGCAGTTCGCGCACGTCATCGCTGAAGGTCATGGCCTGACCGGGCTGGTCCCGTTCCTCCAGGTGTTCTTCGCCATCTGGTGGGCGTGGATGAACTTCACCTGGTTCGCCTCGTCCTACGACACCGACGACGTCCCCTACCGGCTGCTGACCATGGTGCAGATGGCGGGGGTGCTGGTCCTCGCCGTCGGCGTGCCCGCCGCGGCCGGCCACTCCGACTACGGGATCATCACCCTGGGCTACCTCATCATGAGGATCGGGCTCGTCGCCCAATGGCTGAGGGCCGCGTTCGAAGACCCGGCGAGCCGCCGTACGGGGCTCCGCTACGCCGCGGGCATAGGTCTGGTCGAGTTGTGCTGGTTGCTCCGGCTCGCTCTCATGGACGCCGACCTCCTGCCGGCCTCACTCCAGTTGCCGTTCTTCGCCTGCCTGGTCGTCCTGGAGCTGGCGGTGCCGTGGTGGGCGGAGCGGGTAAGGGCAACCACCTGGCACCCGCAGCACATCGCCGAGCGCTACGGCCTGTTCACGATCATTTTGCTGGGCGAGAGTGTCCTGGCCGCGAGCAGAGGGGTTGAAGAGGCGCTCGAAGCGGCTCCCCTCGTCGTCAT
This sequence comes from Nonomuraea muscovyensis, assembly GCF_014207745.1. Classification (NCBI taxonomy): domain Bacteria; kingdom Bacillati; phylum Actinomycetota; class Actinomycetes; order Streptosporangiales; family Streptosporangiaceae; genus Nonomuraea; species Nonomuraea muscovyensis. The sequence goes on along the minus strand of NZ_JACHJB010000001.1, from coordinate 1,881,109 downwards.
CGCCGGATCCGGTCTCGTCCTGCTGTTCGCCCTGTGGTGGCTGTACTTCCTGGTCGAGGCAGGGGAGGGGCTCAGCGAGCGGCGTCACCGGTCGTACTGGTGGGGGTACGGCCACTTCGGCGTCTTCGCCGCGCTGGCGGCCCTCGGCGCCGGGCTCGAGGTTGCGGTGGAGCAGAGCGGGCGCCAGGTGGCGGCATCGCCGATGGCGATCGGCTACGCGGTCGCCATCCCGGTCGGGGTGTATCTCATCCTGCTCCGGGCGGTGCATGCGCTGGTCGACGCGGACTCCGTCATCCCCCGCACTGCCGTGGCAGGGTGCGTCGGCGCCGTCGTGTTGTCGCCGCTCGCGGCGCCGTGGATCGGGGTGGCCGCCGTGGTCGCGCTGATCGCGGCCGCCTGCGTCGCGCTGGTCGCCGTCGCCATCTGGGCGGCACGTAGCTGAAGGAGCATCATGTACGCGTCAGAGAACAGAATCGCCACGTCCGTCCTGGTCATCGGGACGGGAGGGGCCGGGCTGCGGGCGGCCGTCGAACTCGCCGAGCGCGGGGTGGATGTCCTCGCGGTCGGCAAACGGCCGAAGGCGGACGCACACACCTCGCTCGCGGCAGGCGGCATCAACGCGGCCCTCGCCACGATGGACCCCGAGGACACCTGGCAGCAGCACGCGGCCGACACTCTCAAGGAGAGTTACCTGCTGGCCAACCCCGAGACGGTGCGCATCGTCACCGAGGGGGCCGCGCGTGGCATCGAGGACCTCGTGCGGTACGGCATGCCGTTCGCACGCGAGCAGGACGGGCGGATCTCCCAGCGCTTCTTCGGCGCCCACACCTTCCGGCGCACCTCGTACGCGGGGGACTACACCGGACTCGAGATCCAGCGCACGCTGATCAACCGGGCGGCCCAGCTCGACGTCCGCGTCCTCGACACGGTGTACATCACGCGGATTCTCGTGCGCGACAACGCGGTCTTCGGCGCGTACGGGTTCGACCTGACCGACGGCAGCCACTACGTCATCCATGCCGATGCGGTGATCCTGGCCGCGGGGGGCCACACCCGGATCTGGCGGCGCACCTCCTCCCGGCGTGATGAGAACACCGGCGACTCCTTCCGCCTGGCCGTCCTGGCCGGCTGCCGCATCCGCGACCCCGAGCTGGTGCAGTTCCACCCCTCTGGTCTCATCGCGCCGGAGAACGCGGCGGGCACGCTCGTCTCCGAGGCGGCGCGGGGCGAGGGCGGGGTCCTGCGCAACCGGCTCGGCGAGCGGTTCATGTCCCGGTATGACCCAGAGCGGATGGAGTTGTCCACGCGCGACCGGGTCGCGCTGGCCGCATACACAGAGATCAAGGAAGGTCGCGGCACCCTGGACGGCGGCGTGTGGCTGGACGTGTCGCATTTGCCGCGCGAGACGATCATGACGCGGCTGCCTCGCGTCTACCAGACGCTCCTGGAACTGCAGATGCTCGACATCACCAAGGAGCCGATCGAGGTCGCGCCGACCGCGCACTACTCGATGGGCGGCGTCTGGGTACGCCCCGAGGACCACGGCACGGGCATCGACGGCCTGTACGCGATCGGGGAGGCGGCCAGCGGCCTGCACGGCGCCAACCGCCTGGGCGGCAACTCCCTCATCGAGCTCCTCGTCTTCGGCCGCATCGTCGGTCAGGCGGCGGCGGAGTATTCCGCGGGTCTCGACGCGCAGCGCCGCTCCGCCGAGGCGCTCGCCGCAGCGCGGGAGGAAGTGGACGAACTCCTGTCCGCCGACGGCCCGGAGAACGTGCGCTCGCTGCAGCGAGCGCTCCGCGACATCATGACGGAGCACGCCGGAGTGGTACGCGACGAGGGCGGCCTGCGAAAAGGCCTTACCGAGCTGGCCGCGGTCGAGGCGCGCATCACCGGGATGGGCGTGCACCCGGACATCGCCGGCTTCCAGGACCTGGCCCACGCCTTCGACCTGAAGTCCGCGGTGCTCGCCGCGCGCGCGACCATCGAAACCGCGATCGAGCGCCGCGAGACCCGTGGCTGCCACAACCGCTCCGACTACCCGGAACTCGACCCCGCACTGCAGGTAAACCTCGTGTGGTCAGGCCCCGGATCGGTGGAGCGGGAGAGCATCCCGCCGATTCCCTCCGAGATCGCGGCCCTCATGCGCGAGGTCTCAACCATGGGAAAGCTCGTCGAATAGCCGGATCTTGTCACAAATGCCGAGGCCGTCCTGTCTTAGCTGGCGATCGGACCACATGGGCGCGGGAGTCGGCGGGCCGGCGGGCTGAGCGGTTCGGGGTCCGGCCAATCCTGATCGAGCCGATGCCGGCCGCCGGCCGACTGTACATCCCTTGGAGGAGACATGAGCACCTCGAACAGTGAGAACGAGTTCCTGTACGAGCTCCACGTCGAGATCGCGGAGGAGCTGATCATCGCCGAGGCCAGCCACGCGGAGGAGGAGGTGGGGCAGCCGGTCACCGAGTGGCTGTACGACCCGACGGACGTCGAGCGCGAGAAGATCGCTCTGCGGGGGCTGCGCGACGCGGTCGAGGTGCTGGAGGACGGCTCGCGGCCGGGTGACGACATTGCCTGAGCCGCGGATCGGCACGCTCGGCAGCCTGCGTGAGCACCTGCAGTGGGCGGTCGAGCTGGAGCACGCGACGCTGCCGCCGTACTTGACGGCGCTGTACTCGCTGGATCCGGAGCGTAACCCGGCGGCTGTGGAGGTGGTGAGCGGTGTCTTCGTGGAGGAGATGCTGCATCTGGCGCTGGCGGCGAACCTGCTCAATGCGGTCGGTGGCACGCCGCGTCTGGACATGCCGGGGATGCTGCCGCCGCACCCGCGCAAGCTGCCCCACGGCGATCTGGAGGTGTCGCTGGTGCCGTTCGGCGCGCAGGCGCTGGAGATGTTCCTGCGCCTGGAACAGCCCGCGCCGCCCGGCGCACCACCGCAGGACGACGATTACGAGACCATCGGGCAGTTCTACGCCGCGATCGAGCAGGGGTTGCGCCACCTGTGCGAAACGCTCGGCGAGAAGGAGGTGTTCTGCGGCGACCCGGCCCGGCAGGTGAGCGGCGCCCACTTCCGCCACACTGCCGGATCGCTGTTCGCCGTCGAGGATCTGGAGTCCGCGCTCAGCGCGCTGAAGGAGATCGTCGAGCAGGGGGAAGGCAACGCCCGCGGCGAGGTCTGGGACGGTGACCAGGACGTCCTCCGCCCCGAGCGGAAAGAGGTCGCCCACTACTACCGCTTTCAGGAGCTCAAGCTCGGCCGCCGTTACCAGCGGGGCGACACCCCGAGAACCGGCCCGACCGGCGAGAAGATCGGCGTCGACCCGGACGGCGTGCTGCCGATGACACCCAACCCGCGGGCCGCCGAGCCGGGCAGTGCCGTACGGGCGGCGCAGGATCTGTTCGACACCACCTACAGCACCCTGCTGAACCTGCTGGAGCAGGCATTCAACGGCGACCCGAAGCGGCTCACGGACGCCACCCGCGCCATGTTCACGCTCAGGGCCCAGGCGCAGGCCCTGATGGCGCTGCCCGGCGGCGCCGGTCCCACGTTCGCCTACGTGCCTCGCGAAGCACGTAGCTCCTCCACGGCGAAAGAAGGCGCAGCATGAACAGGCATATCCTCGAGCCCGCCGCCTGGGAACTGGCGCAGGCCACCTCGAAGCCGCCGTTCCCGTACGAGCTCGGCCCCGAGGGCGCCCGCAAGGTCCTCGACGACCTCCAGGCCGCCCCGATCGCCAAGCCGGACGTGGACGACAAGTGGATCGTCGTCCCCGCCGGGGTCGGCAACGTGCGGGTGCGGATCGTCATGCCCGTCGGCTCGACGGGCATGCTCCCCGTCGTCCTGTACGTGCACGGCGGCGGCTGGGTCATCGGCAACGCGGGCACCCATGACCGGCTCGTGCGCGAGCTCGCGGTCGGCGCGGGTGCGGCCGTCGTCTTCGTCGAGTACGACCGCTCGCCCGAGGCCCGCTACCCGGTGGCCATCGAGCAGGCTTATGCCACCGCCCAGTGGATCGTGAAGTTCGGCGCCGAGGAGGGGCTGGACCCCTCCCGGATGGCCGTCGCGGGCGACTCGGTCGGAGGCAACATGACAGCGGCCCTGACCATCCTGGCCAAGCAGCGCGGTGACGTGCATTTCGTGCACCAGTCCCTGTACTACCCGGTCACCGACGCCGGCCAGGACACCGACAGCTACCGAGAGTTCGCCGACGGGCCATACCTGACGGCCAAGGCGATGGCCTGGTTCTGGGACGCCTACACCACAGATCCCGCTCAGCGCGCCGAGATCACCGCGTCGCCGCTGCGCGCCTCCCTGGACGACCTCGAGGGCCTGCCGCCCGCGTTCGTCATCGTCGATGAGAACGACGTGCTGCGTGACGAGGGCGAGGCCTACGCCCGCAAGCTGATCGCGGCCGGGGTGCCCACCTCCAGCGTCCGCTACAACGGCACGCTGCACGACTTCATGATGCTCAACCCCGTCCGCGCCACCGAGGCCACCAGCGCCGCCATGGCCCAGGCCATCGACGTCCTCAAGACCGCCTTGAAAGCCGGAGACTCTCGGCGAGAATCCGCGCCGGTGTCGTCGACCACGTGGCGATCCCGGTCTACCTCGCGGTGATCCTGCTGGTCGGGGTGGCCGCGCACAGGAGGGTCTCCGGCAGCCTCGACTTCCTGTTCTCAGGGAGTTAGTTGCCCGGCCTGGATCACCGTGCTCGCACCTCGGCGCCGATGAGATCATCGGGATGTCAGCCAACGGCGCCGCGTACGGCATGCCGACCATCATCTACCACTGGATCGACGCGGTCCCCGCGACGTCGTGATGCTGCTGTTCTATACGGATCCAAGGTGCGCAGCGTCCCCAAGTTCATGCGCCGCCGCTTTGGGCCCGGCAGGCACTTGGTGATCGCAATCAGCTTCGCGCTCGCCCAGGCGCTTATCGCGGGGATCAACCTCTTCCTGCTCGCCACGGTGGTCAACGGCCTGCTCGGCTGGCCGCCGTGGGTGGCGCCGCTGCTCGCGGCGGCCATCGTCCCCAGCCGTATCATCTCCGGTGGGCTCGCGGCGGTCATCTACAACGAGGTTCTGCAGTACTCGTCATAGTCGCCGCGCTGCTGCCGCTCACCCTCATCGGGCTGCACCGCGTCGGCGGTGTTCAACGGGCTGATCGACAGGGTGCGGACGGCCGTCGCCGGCGGCGCCGAGCAGCTCGACTCCTGGCCGCGCACCGAGCTGACGGGATTCAGCAGCTCGGTGCTGTGAGTCGTCGGCATCATGTTCGGCCTGGGCTTCGTGCTCTCCTTCGGCGTACTGGACCACGAACTTCGTCGAGGTGCAGCGGGCGATGGCCACCCGTGCGATGACCGCTGGCGCAGTACGCCGATCATCGCGTCCTTCCCGAAGATGTTCATCCCGTTCATCGCGGTCGTCCCCAACATGATCGTAGGAGCGCTGGTGCCCGAGAGTCGAAACTTCGAGCAGATGTTCGGCGGCACCCTGGACGAGATGGCGGTGGCCCTTCGGGGCACCAAGAGCCGACGTGAGGAACCAGAAGTAGGTCACTACGGAACGGCTGTCCAGGGCCACGGCCGTGGGCCGTGCTCGCCACGCAGGCAGGCCAGTCTCAGCAGCACCTCGTCATGCCGCTGGGGATTCTCGCTGGCCACTTGGGCGGCCATGCAGGTCATGCGGAACTCGCGGATGTCCCTGAGCGTCTCGAACCATGGCCACGCGGTGACGTCGTGCTCGTACGTCCCGACGAAGGTGTTGTAGTCGTCGGCGGTGATGCCGGCCAGTGTGAAGGCTTTCACTGCTGTGGAGGTCAGGTCCCACTCGGGCGGGCCGATCGAGCAGCGTTCCAGGTCGAGCAACACCGCTTCGCCGTCGTCGGTGGTCACCACGTTGCCGGTCCATGCGTCGCCGTGCACGATACATCACCGGACACATGAACAAGCCCTTGACCAACGTTTCCGCTGGTCAAGGGCGCTCCGCTGCTGGTCAAACCTGGTGCCCCCGGCAGTGTGCTGGTTCAGGACATAGGAAACCCATGTCGCAGGACATAGGAAACTTCAACAGAGTGTGTCTCGGGACATAGGCAACTGCCGCGGTCAACAGCGTGGGCGGTGTGTCCAAGGCCAGAGTTGTCATCACCGCCGTTGTCGTCGAGGGCCGCTCCCAGGCGGAGGTCGCCCGCGCCTACGGGGTGTCGAAGGGCTGGGTGTCCAAGCTCGTCGCGCGCTACCGGTCCGAGGGCGAGGCGGCGTTCGAGCCCCGATCACGACGACCGCACATCTCACCGAGCGCGATCGACGCCGACACTGTCGAGCTGATCGTCCGGCTCCGCAAGGAACTCGCCGAGCAGGGACTGGACGCCGGCCCGGACACGATCGCCTGGCACCTTGCCCACCATCACGGGCGGACGGTGTCGCGGGCCACGATCAGCCGCTACCTCACTCGCCGCGGCCTGGTCGTGCCCGAGCCCAAGAAGCGGCCCCGCTCGTCCTACATCCGCTTCCAGGCAGCGCTGCCGAACGAGACCTGGCAGGCCGACTTCACCCACTACCGGTTGGCCGACGGCACCGACACCGAGATCCTGTCCTGGCTGGACGACCACTCCCGCTACGCCCTGTCGGTGACCGCGCACGCCCGCGTCACCGGCCCGATCGTGCGCGACACCTTCCGCACCGCTGTCGCCGGCCACGGCGTGCCCGCCTCCACACTGACCGATAACGGGATGGTCTTCACCACCCGGCTGGCCGGTGGTCGCGGCGGCCGCAACGCCCTCGAACACGAGCTACGCCGCCTGCACGTGCGGCAGAAGAACTCCACCCCCCACCACCCCACCACCTGCGGCAAGGTCGAACGCTTCCAGCAGACGATGAAGAACTGGCTACGCGCTCAGCCCGGCCAGCCGGCCACCCTCGCCGACCTGCAAGCGCTGCTCGACCGCTTCTGCGACGCCTACCACCACCACCGCCCGCACCGGTCCCTGCCACACCGCGCCACCCCGGCAGCCGTCTACGCCGCCTCGCCCAAGGCCCTGCCCGACGGCAGCCGCGACGCCGACACCCACGCCCCGCGTCCGCCACGACCCCTCCGGTGTGGTCACCCTGCGCATGAACGGCCGGCTGCACCACATCGGCATCGGACGAACCCACGCCCGAACCCACGTCATCCTCCTGATAGACGACCTGCACGTCCGCGTCGCCAACGCCGTCACCGGAGAACTCCTGCGCGAGCTGATCCTCGACCCCACCCGCGACTACCAACGCCAGGCAAACCCCATCAAGACGAAACCCCCGAACCGTAGGTTCGAGGGTTTCCGATGTCCTGAGACATCACATGGTGCCCCCGGCAGGATTCGAACCTGCGGCACCCGCTTTAGGAGTGCGCGAGTCGTACGGATGACATTCATGCTGTGAGCTGCGTGAACGCTTCACGAGGGACAAGCCACGCGTAAGATCATCCCACGCATATCCCGCACCACTGCCCCTCAGCCTCGTAACCGGGGTCTATCCAGATGACGGCCATAACGCGGCTTCAGCTTCCCTCTGTGGTGTGCGGAAAGCCCTGCGGCGCCGATCGCCCCCAGCCACGTCCCTTACACCTGCCACAGCATGGCGATCGTTGGGCGCTCCCCCGCTCATGACGCACTGGAGATGCCATCTGGCGCCGTGGCGGGTAGGCCGACGTACTGGCTGGGTTGGTGCACCACTCCGATCGCGGATGCCAATATCTGTGTCCCTCCGCTACGTCGATCGGTTGCCGATGCCATCGTGGTCAGCTTCGTGGGCTCGCCCGGGGACGGCTACGACGATGCCCTGGCTGAGAGGACCATCGGGCTGTACAAGGCGGAACTGATCCACCGCCGCGCTCCCTGAAAGGGTAGACGACCTTGAGATCGCCACAACGGAATGGGTCGGTTGGTACAATAGCCAGCGAATTCGCAGCAGGTTTCAATATCTCCCGAACGCTCTATTCGAGGCCCTCTGCCGAGTAGAGAACAGCTCAGCTACTTTCACCCAGCCAGGTAACGCGGCTCCCGACAAAACCGGCGTGGTTCACTGCTCTGCTGCTCAGGCCTATTTTCCAGCCAGTTTCGCACCTGCTGCCAGACAAGTACGACTCTTGCTGGCGGGCTGGGCCTTTCCACTCGACCGCTGGGAGCTATCGGCACCGTTCTGCCGTCATTACGCGTCCAAACCGCACCGCTGAACCTCGCCGCATTCCGCGAGATAGTTGTACAAGGCCCCCGCGATTGCTCGAGCCAGCCCCACAGGTACGGCGTTGCCGATCTGCCGGGCGATCTCGACCTTGGACCCGCACCAGAGAAAATCGTCGGGGAAACCCTGGAGGAGAGCCGCCTCCATGTGCGTGATCGGCCTGTTGGCCTCAGGATGGAGATACCGCCCCTTCTCCGGCTTGTAGAACTCCGTGCGAATGGTCACCGAGGGCTCGTCCCACCGCACGCGGCCCATGACGTCTCCTGCGCCGGTGCGGTGCCTCAGCCAGTTCTCCGTGGACAGTCCGGGCTTGTCGGCGAGGCTGTGACGGTTCCCGCCCGGCGGGATGGCGGCGTAGCGGGCTATCGAGAGCTCTGTCGGGATGCGCCCGATGTGAAGCTCACTGGTCCTGAAGGTTCCGGGCACGAGTTTCCCGAGAAGGTCGATCTCTCGTTTCGGCAGAGTGGTGCTCTCGGTGATCGCGGGTGTCCGGTCGAAGACTGCCCGCGCGGTGAGCCACGTCGGATGATCGGTCTCGAACAGAGCCAGCTCGTCCGTTTCCTTCACCTTGCTCGGGCGTCGATGAGTCGGCTCGGGGTGCGTGAGCCACAGCCGGTTCGGGTGCTTGGCGACGAGGTCGCGATGGACCGCCAGAACGATGACCCGACGGCGGAACTGTGGCACCCCGTAGTCGGCTGCGTTGAGGATGCGGGTTTCGACGCGGTAGTCGCTGAGCTCGCCGCCCTTCTCGGTGGCCTTCTGCAACAGGGTGTACTCGACGGACCGGAGGAACCGATCCACGTTCTCCATGACGAAGACCTTCGGCTGTAAGGCCCTGACGATCTTCACGTACTCCCGCCAGAGACTGTTCCGAGGATCGTCGGGATCTTCCTTGCCCAGCCCTGAGAAGCCCTGGCACGGGGGTCCACCCAGGATGACGTCGACCTGGGACGTCACTGGATCGGGCGTCCAGTCCTTGATGTCCCCGGCGAACGCCTTCGCCTCGGAACCGAAGTTGGCGGCGTAGGTGGACGCTGCCGCCAGGTTGAACTCGACCGCACCGACGGTGCGGTAGGGGGAGGTCTTCGCGCCGTTGACGCGAAACTGATGGAAGCCTTCGGTGAATCCGCCACACCCCGCGAAGAGGTCCATGACTTTGATGGTGTCGGTGGTGCGGCTGGGCATGACCCTCACACTATCCGGAGGAGAGAGGTGTGAATCAAGCTAAATGCTCAGCGGGCGAGGGCCTGGGCGATGTGTCGTCCGACAGCGGTCGAGACAGCAGGCGGCATGGCCTGCGCCACTTGGCGGTAGGCGGCGGTCTTCCGACCCGTCACCTCCCAGTCGGTCGGAAGGTTCTGCAGGAGCTGCACCTGGGCAATGGTCAGCTTGGGCAGGCCGGAGCGGCCGGCTTCGGGCGCCAACACGAACTCGGGGCCGGGCACCTGGTCGCCCAAGCTCCCGCCGTCCACGCCCAAGGCCTGCCAGGAGCGTTTCGACCTGGTGGGGCCCAGATCCGCGCCGCCGTGCTTCTTCGATCCACCGACAATCGTCGGAGCGACCTGATTCGCGATACGGGCCCACTCGTCCGCTCCTGACCATCCTCGGCTTGCCATGGACTCACGGAGAGCCTCGCCCAGCGTGGGGGCGTGGCGATTCCCCACGGGCCAAGAAAACCGTTCGAAGTCGTCGGGACGCATGGCGATGATGATTCCACTCCGCCGGGTCTGAGGGACACCGAAATGTTGCGCATCCAGAACTGATGACGTCCAGCAATAGCCCATGTGTTCCAACTCATTGCTCACGAAGCGTCGGACGGCCTCGAATTTTGAATTCGTCAGCAGGTTGGGTGTGCTCTCCAGCATGACGACCCGTGGCCGTACGTCCATGACAAGGAAGATCACGGTACGGAGCAGGTCGCGACGGTCGGAGATCCCGTGCTGTCGGCCCGCTGTGGCGAACGGTGCGCTCGGCACTCCTGCGGACAGGAGATCCACGTCGGCCACCCCGCCGTGCTCCGTCCCCACGAAATCGTTGAGATCGGCCTGCAGCACCCGCCAGTCCGGTCGGTTGGCACGCAGGGTCGCACACGTCTGAGGGTCGTCGTCAACGAGCATGACGGGGTCGAATCCGGCGCGCTCGAGCCCCAATGCCTGGCCGCCGACGCCTGCGCAGACCTCCAGGCTGGTGAAACGTGAATTCATTACGGCTCTCCCGTGATGCGACACGAAAAGTATTCTTCTCGATTTACCATGGACCATAAAGGCCTGCGCGCTCTTCAGGGCGGGCTCTCAAGCCAAACTTGTTTTCGAATACTCTTCACGGTGCAGTACGCGGTTCGTGCTGGTAGGCCCCTAATGGGTAGGATCCCGACATCAATCAGGTGGTCGAGTCGCGGTTCCGGCATCGACGGCGGAGGGCATAGTGCGAAGCGGAGTGTCGCTGGCTGACAGATACCGACTTGAGGAGAAGCTCGGCGCGGGCGGTATGGGTGAGGTCTGGAAGGCCTTCGACACTCTTCTCGCACGACCCGTCGCGGTGAAGATCGTGCTCAGTCACATGGCGGAGGACCAGTCCAACATCGACCGGCTGCTGGCCGAGGCAAAGATCGTCGCTCCTCTCCAGCACGCCGGCATCGTCGTGGTCTTCGACGTGGGCGAGCACGAGGGGCGGATGTTCTTCGTCATGGAGCTGCTCAACGGCAAAAACCTGGCTCAGGTCATGGCATCCCACCGCCGGCAGGGGCTCTCGTACGACCGGGCTGCGCTACTCGGTGAACGAACGGCCGACGCTCTCGCAGTCGCCCATGAGCGGAACATCATCCATCGAGACATCAAGCCCGCCAACATCGTCGTCCTGCCCGGCGATCGGCCCAAGATCTGCGACTTCGGAGTGGCGAGGGTCATCCAGTCGGCGCAACAGCAGGTGACCTCGGGAATCGGCACCGCTGCGTACATGGCTCCTGAGCAGTTCGAGGGGCATGTGGACGCCCGCTCCGATCTCTACGCCCTCGGATGCGTGATGTACGAGATGACCACCGGCGAACAACCGTTCCTGGGCGACTCCGCCCAGCTCATGTACAAACACATGACGCAAATGCCTACAGCTCCAAGCCTGATTCGGCCCACGTTGCCCTCTGCCATCGAGGACTTGATCTTTGAGCTGATGGCCAAGGACCCCGCCGAGCGGCCACAGCACGCCGGGGAGGTCAGTGAACGACTGCGCGCGTTCCGCGGCCTGCGGGCAAGTGAGCGGAAGAATTCGACCGACGACCGGCCGGCTCCACTTCCCACTGTCATGGCGACGCCGCCCAAGGCAACGGATTCACGGTCCAGCGCCAGGCTTCCCGACCTCCTCCGGCGGCTTGACAGCATTGGTCCACTGACAGTTCCCCTCGGACAGGACCACCAGGGCGCAATGGTGGTCCTGGATCTTCAGGAGTCAACTCACTTCCTCATCGGGGGTTCCATCGGAACTCACGAGTCCGATCCCGTTCGGGCGGTCGTGGCTACCATGCTCGCTCGCACGCCCTCGACTCAGGTTCGCCTTGCCCTCATCGACTCTCACGCTGGCGAACTCTCCCGGTTCGCGGAGGCTCCTCATGTGCTGCCGATCGCGGGACCGAAGGTCCTGCAGTGGGCGACGAGCGAGCTGGAGCGCCGCTACGCGGCTCTCCGGCAGGCGAAGTGCCGCCACGTCCACCAGCTCAACGAGAAGATGCAGAGCGGAGTCGTGCCGCCCTCGACAGGCTCCCTCGACGGAGCCGACGACGTCTCCTACCCGGTCATCGTGGTCCTCGTCAACGAGTTGGCTGAAGTCCTTCGCGCGGAAGGGGCGGCAGCGGAAGCCGTGATCGTCTCACTCGCGAAGGTCGGCCGTGCTGCCGGCATCCATCTGGTTCTGCGCACCACTCGACCTACGGAGCAGGTGGTCACGCCGCATATCAGGTCTTACGTACCCGCGCGGCTGGGGTTGGCAGTCCCCTCGCACGACATGAGCCTTCGCATGCTCGACGGATCGGGTGCGGAATCTCTCAGGCTGGGCGAGGGACTGTTCAAGGCGACGGCGGCGTCGAGGCCACGGAAGCTTGATGTCGGTGTCGTTTCCGACACCGACATCAAGACGGTCCTCGACGGGCTGTCGACAGGTTTGTGACTCAGGCGAGGAAGGGACTCGGTTCGCCGTGCCAGGAGACCGTCAGCCTTTCCCTGGCCCTGGTGCAGGCTACGAAGAGCAGGCAACGCTCTCGTTGCAGATCAGCCCGATGAGTCACGGCGTCCTCTGTCAACGGAGTGACGGCACCGGGAAGAGGAAGAAGATTGGAGCCCGCTCCGATGACCGCCACGCAGCGGAACTCCAACCCCTTCATCCTGTGCATCGTCATGGTCCGGACTCGACCTTCGCCGCCGGTCCGATCCCGACTCAGGTGCTCCACCGGGAGGCCCGCCCTTTCCAAGGCTGCAGCCGCGTCCTGCGCCAGCGGAGCCGATCGGGCCGCGACTCCGATCTCTTCGGGCAGTACGCCCGCATCGAGCCACTCCCGCACCGTCTCCACCAGACGGTTCAGCTCGGCGTTGCGGGTGGCGGCGCCGTAGGAAACCGGCTCGGGGCCGTGCACCTCAGAACGACATCCGGTGAGTGAGGCAGGATCCCCGGTCAGATCCTCGATCCGCTCGCCGGACAGCATCGCGCAACTCCATGTGAGGATCTCGGCGGTGGTTCGGTAGTTGACGGTGAGACGCGTCGACCGCCCGGCGACATGGATGCCCAGGGAGCCGAGAGACACCCGGCTGTCGTAGATCCGCTGGTGAGTGTCTCCAGCGATGAACAGGTCATCAGGCCCCTCCGCGACGGCGGCCCGCAACATTCGCCACCGGACCGGATGGAGATCCTGGGCCTCGTCCACCACCACGTGGTCGTACGGCTTGCTCTCACTGGCATCCAGCAGCTTCGCCGCAGCGGCGCAGATGGTCTCGTACGTGTGCAGGTTGTCCGCACGCAGCTGCTCCTCGAACTCGGAGATCGCGCGCCAGATCTGGGCACGCTGTACGCCCCCCAGGCGCCGCCCTCGCCCCGTCCTACGAGCGGACAGGTAGGCGTCGGCATGGGTCACGTTCTGGGCGAGAACGATTTGGCGCCACTCCTCCGCCAGGAAGGTCTCGCCGAAAGCGGATGCTCGGCGCCGAACGACTCGGCGCCACATTTCCCGCTCCTCGTCTCTCCCCAACAGGCCGACACGTATGTCGTGACGTTCGAGGACTCGGCGTGCGACCTGATCCACGGTCAAGACGTGGATGCGGGACAGAACCTCGTCGTCGTTCTCCAGCAGTCGGAGTGACTCCTCCAACGACCGGGCGAGTGTGGAGGTGAACGTGGTGAGCAGGACCCGCCCGCCCCTGGACGCGAGATGCCTGGCCCGATGCAGAGCTACGACCGTCTTGCCCGTACCCGGCCCGCCCAGGACCTGGGCGGGACCGGAGTAGGAACGCAAGGCCGCCTCCCTCTGGAGCGGATGCAGATAGACCCGCCAACGGGCGAAGGGCTTCGAGAACAGCTCGATCAGCTCCTCGGGTCCTTCGACCAGAGCGATCCGGTCAGGAGTGCGCGATACCGCCGCCGAGATATCCTCGGGATCGAAGAGCTCGGGCTTGACGGAGCCGACGACCTCGTTCCAGACCTCTTCGACGGTCATGCCGGAGGCAAGCCCGAGCAGCACGTCGTACTGGCCACGCGGCAGGGTGCCGGCCAGTGTCTCGAGCAGCTCGACATCCGTCACCATCCGGGCGAAGCGCAGGATCTGATCGTCTATGCCGAGACGGGCGAGGTCGCTGTCGGAGACGTGGCCGAAGAGCGGCCTGGCGGTACTGGGCCTGCCCCGAGTCAGGTTCGCGATGGCCGTGTCGATGGTCTCCTCGTCGCGAATCTCGATGTGCCCCGTGGCGGCATTCACCGACAGTCGACGGTTGTGAGCCCAGGCGTACGCTTCGTCGTGGGTGTCGACCCGCAGCAGTGTGTGTTGATCACCGGAGTCGGGGGCCAGTACGATGCCGCGGTACTTCAGATCGATGCGGATGCTCTTCAGCCGGCTGTCACGAGCGTTGATCTTTTCGAGGCGAGCGCCCGCATTGGCGGTGTGCTCGAACCTGAGGATGGTGTCGACCACCTTTTGCTGGACGGAGCGCTCCAGGCGGACGAAATCCTGGAGGAAGTCACGATGGATGCCTAGTCTCGTCACTTCCACCCCTTCTGCTCCCGGCCTCCTAAGGCCGGGAGCGATCACATGATCAAGGTACTTACTGGCTGCTTTGGAAGAAACCCGTCTGTGGATCGTCCGGAGTACCGACGAGCACGGCCCTGTCCAGGAAGACGTTGTTGGTCTCGCAACTCGTCTCTGGAAGGAGCACGCATGCGTAGCAGGCGGCGAGATTGAGGCTGTCCACGCCGGAGGCTTCGGATTCCATGCAGGGCGGGTCCTGTGAGCACCAGGACGCGCGGGAGAGCGCCGAGGCGAGAGACGTCCGCAGTCTGCGGTGCTCGCCTTGGGCCACGATGCCGCCCAGGCTGCCCGCCGAGTCACTGGTCGCGGTGTAGATCAGCACGCCTGCCATGTCGTCGGACACGTACAGGCGCTCGCGCAAGGACGCGGCCGGATATCCGGAGTCGAGACTCCATTCATTGATCAGGATGTGTGCCAGCGTATGCAGCAGGAGGTAGCGAGGGCTGACCGGAGACCGCACCTGGTCCAGCGGCCGGTCGCCTCTCGCGCGACGGCGAAGCAGAACCTCGTGCCTCTCCTTGATCAGTCCGGCGCGCTGAACCGGACCCGGGCACCTCTCCCACTGCCTGAGCAGATGCTGGTCAAGTGTGAAGAAGACGCCTTCTCCGCTCACCTCGATCGCCGGCAACCAGTCGATGTCGCCCGTGAAGAGCGCTGCCTTCCGGGTGTCGCCTCCTGCCGGATCCGGCATTTCCACCCGGGTGAAGGACTGCATGGCACGAACCTCGCGCAGGCGCTTCACCAACATCACACGCTGGATACCGGGAGGCGGTGGGACGTCGCGGTCTCGTTCGGGCGGAACACATTCGAAGTCGTCCCCGCGATCGGCGTTCGCCGTACCGTCGAACAGCTTCTGGTACTCCTCCTTCCTGAGCTCGTTGGCCGGCTCGAATCCCGCCTCGGCGTCCGAATCCGGTCGAGCGCTGGATTCCAGAGTCCGGCGGTCGTAGATCGCGTCGAGCACTTCCTTCGCCGTGAAGCGGCTGTTCTTCAGCATGCCGGTGTTCTTGATCAGGTTCAGGACCGCGTGTTCTGGAACACCGTCGTTGATGGCACCGTTGAGGGCCGCGTAGTGCTCGTTCAGTCGTTGCTGGAGCGAGTCGGACCAGGGCGGGATCGACAGGGCCGACCGGTTGATCGGGAACCAGGCGGCCGACGAACCACGCTGGAGCGTGCGTGGTGCGGCGGGACAGCCGTTCTGTTCGGTGCCAAGTCCGAGCCAAGGCCGCCGCCCGCTGCACCTGATGCCCAGCGCCTCCATGGCGCTACGACCGAAGGCACCCTGCAGCGAGGCCTCCTTGCCGCACGAACACCGCACGACGACAGACCGCAGCGAAGCCGTGCGGCCGGTGCTGTGCAGAGTGAGACGGTGCTCCTTGGCGGCGTCCGGCGCGGTCTTCTTGTGTACCCACTCGAAATAGGGGAACTCGTCGAGGTGCCCCTGCTCACAAGCCACCACGAATCTGGAGGGGATCAACGGCTTCTCGCACGCCCCGCAGATGCTCTTGCCCTCGGGAGAGTTGAACCTCCTGAACTGTTGCAACACCTGGCACGTTCCGCAGGAGTACATGGTGGGGAACATGCGTACCTTGACGCCGTTGCCTGAGGTGGGGACGTCGGCGGGCGGAAGCTGGAAGTGGGTGACGCCCAGCCAGTGCTGGAGCCGAGGCTCGTAGAGCGCACCGCCCCAGCGGGAGTTGTCCTTCCAGGTGTCGAGCCCGCTGACGATGTACGACTTGTCCTCCATCGCGATCAAGGAACCGACCCCGTACGTGGTGATCAGCTGCGCGCGTCGTACGGCGCCGATGGGCGACTTCTTGATCTCCTTCTCACGCGCGCTCGTGCGCTTGTTGCGCAGGGCCATGTGTCAGCGCTCCAGATAGAGGTCGGCTTCGACGTCCACGTCCCGCATGCTCCACAACGTGGGGAAGGCCTCGGTGAGGTCCTCGTCGGAGTGGGTACGCAGCAGGGCTGAGTCAGCGGGGCGCGGTTCGCTCGGTTTGAAGGACTTCTTCGCCTCGTAGTGAAGATCCGGGTTGTTGTCGGCCATCTTGATCCACTCGTCGATGATCCAGTCCAGGTCGGACTCGGTGCCTTCGGCCTCGTCGGGGTCGACGGCGCGTACCCGGGCCATGATGATGTCCTTGAGCTCCTCAAGACGATGTCCGAACACGCGTACCCTGCGGGCGGCGTCGTTCGGCCGCATCTCCTTATAGATAAGCCGCCCCATGCCCACGAGGACCGCGTGCAGCGCACGGTCGCGGGCACGCGAGGAGAAGGGCGTGACACTGGTCGACTCGACCTGGCGGTAGAGAGCCGAGTGATAGGGGATGAAACTCTCGTAGTGCGAGCGGTCCCGCGAGCGAGCGGCGTTGTAGAGGACTACGACGAGCCCGGGGTCACGACGTCCGACGCGGCTGCTCGACTGGATGTACTCGGCCGTGGTCTGCGGCTGGCCTGTGATCGCCATGAGCCCCAGCCTGTCCACGTCGACCCCCACGGAGATCATGTTGGTCGCGAGCACGGTGTCGAAGGGCTCGCCGTTGGTGAGCCCCTTCTCCAAGTCCTTGAGCCGCTTGGGGATGTCGCTCGACTTAACCCGGCTCGTCAGCTCGGCGAGGTGGTCGGCGGGTCGGGTTCGCTCCTCGTCGTCCTTGGCGAGGTGCTTGAGTCGGTCCTGAACGTCGTCCAGAACCTGTAGTTCCGCTGCGGCGAGCAGGCGCAAGCTGGAGAAGTAGCCCACGAGCGTCCAATAGGCGTCGCGGACGTTCTTCTCCCCCTCGATCTTCTCGGCATGATGCAGGAGCGCCGCGTAGGCCCGGATCAGGAGAGTGGCCTGACTGGTGCTCGGCGTCAGCAGACCGACATAGAGACGCGACGCCTTCACCTCGGCGGGCGTCTCCACCGCGAACCAGGAGTCTCGCGCATCCAGCCCCGCGGGCGGGAACTGCCGCACCCGGCGGTTGAAGAGCTTGAGGCCCTGGTCCTTCGCCCTGCGGATGGTTGCGGTGGAGGCGATCACCTTGGGTTGGTCCGCGGCGGCGTCGATCGCGGTTTCGTAGAGCCCGGTAAGTGTTCCTAGAGGGCCGGAGATCAAATGAAGCTCGTCCTGGACGATGAGCTCCGGCCCTGGTGTTCCCGCCAGGTCCTGGTTGAAGAGCGAGGCGACCTCCTCGCGCCAGGCGATCTGCGCGAACTTGTCGACGGTAGCGATGAGGAGCGTCGGACGCACCCGGTAGATGATCTCGTCCACGACATGGATCGGCAGCGCCTCGCGGAAGTCGCAGTTCTGGTCGGGGCAGAAGATCCGCATGTGCGAGGTCGTGGCGTCCGCTTCGTAGTGCCAGGCGTCCATCTCGACCCCGCACCATGGGCATGCGCGTAGCTGTACAGGGTTGTCCTGCTGAAGCTCACCGCCCTCGCGCAGCTTCTTGATGCCGGCCTCCGCCTCCTTGAGACGGTTCGGCGTGGCGGCGTTGCCCACCCACATACCGATGGAGATGGTCTCGTGGCCGAATTCCTGGGGCCGCTTGTCGCGAATGGTCTCCATGGCGCAGATGAGCGCCGCGGCCCGCTCGAACTGTTGCAGTGTCAGTAGTCGAAGCGTGTACCGCATCAGCGCCGTGACCCCGCCGCCGTGAGCTCCGTTCCGCAGCCGCCGGAGGAAGACGGTGAAGGCGATAAGCCCCAGGTAGGCCTCGGTCTTGCCACCACCGGTGGGGAACCAGAGCAGGTCGGCCTCGCGGCGGTCGTCGTGGTCCGGATCGACGATGCCGTTGAGGCAGAGCAGCATGAACGCTATCTGGAAGGGACGCCAGGCGCCGTCGAGCACCACATCCCCGGTCCGGCCGGATTTGATCCAGTTGGTCCGCCCCCGCTGCAGCGCCATCGCCTGATTGGCGGCCCGGAAGGCGGTCATGGCGACAGGGTCGTTCTGCAACGTCTCGATACCTGCGACCACCCGGTCGCATGTCTCTTCGCACTGCCGTACCTGCTCGGCCGCGGCGGCGCCATACTCCGTGTCGGCGAGGAGCAGCGCCTCCTCCGCGCGCTCGGCGATCCAGGCGCGATAGCCGGCGGCCAGTCGGCGAAGCGAGGCCAGGACGTCCGCGTCGGGGGCCTCGGCCAGGTAGAGCATGCCCAGCCCGGAGGCGTCGATCTCCGGGTTGGAGTCGGTCAGTAGCATCTCCTTGGCGGGCACGAAAGTGGTCCATATCTCGGAGACGCGGGCTGGCGCTCCACGCAGCAGTTCCTCGGAACGAGGAGCCGGAGGAGTCCAGTCCCAGTCGACCGCGCAGCCGTGTCCGACGGCGAACGAGGGCGCGTAGCGGTACAGGAGGCGATTGGCGCGAATCTCGTCCTCGTCGGCCCCCACCGGGACCGGCCGCTCCACCAGGGCCTTCGTCCCCTCCTCCGGATTGGACACCCGCAGCTCAGGCTGGAAGAAGCAGAAAGGGTCCTGCAACTCGTACGGATCGCACTCGTGCACATTGAGCAGGGCCGCGGTCACCGATACCGCACCGGTGTCGGCGTCCGCGGGGCGTACCCTGACGCGGAGCTGCAGACCCGGCGCGAGAGGCCGTACGACCGAGCCGGGGTCGGTGACGTCCACCTCCACGATCGGCAGCTCCAGGTCGCGCCGCCGCCACCGCAGCTTCTGCTCGTCGGTGGTACGCCGCACCGCGCGCTGGGCCTTGGTGGGATTGCCGTCGACATCCACGGGCTCGTACACGGCCGCTGACGTTGCCACGCGGATCTTGGGGGCAAGGGCGGCATCGACACCGAAGGTGAGTCCCATCGAGGACGGGGCGAGGCTGTTGGCGAGTGAGACCCCTGTGTCAGGTGTCTCGTCCACGGGCAGCAGGGCGGGCGCCTGGTCGTTGTCCTGTTGGACGAGCCGTTCCTCGTCGGCCCGTTCGAGCAGTTCCTCGACATCGTGGCGTCCGACGAACCGCTCCTCGTCCTGCTGCGGTGGAAAGAGAATGCCCGCGGCGTAAGAGGTGGTGGGAAGGTCGTCGAGCGTCTCCGTCGCGCCATCGACAGGTCCCAGCAGATCGAGCCGAAGCCGCTTGACCATCTCCCCGCGGAACCGGTAGTGCTCATTGTGCTTCGTCACCGGCATCTTCCTTCTTGTCCCAGGTGAACCGGCCAAGACCGACGAGCCTCGGCACCAACCAAACGCCGTGGGGGCCAAGACCCGCACGGATGCCCGCCGATTCGCTGCCCGCGACGGTCTCGAGGCCGTCCACGAAGACTTCGTCGATCGACCGGGGCCAGTTCCGCGGTACGAAGCTCTTGCTGGTCTTCAGATGCCGGTACAGATCGGCTTTGAATCCTTCCGAGGCCGTCCCGACGGGGCGGCGGTCATGCATGATCAGATAGGGCGGGCTCTGATCCGTCTCGAGCGCGTCGGTCTCCAGCCGCTTCAGAAGCACCTGGCTGCCGGCCAGGACCTTCGTCCGCAGATAGTCCTGAAGCTCGCCGGCCTCGCACGTGAAGTCGCGGGTACCGGCGGGTTGGTCCGCATGGACGTCACCGGCGATGAGTTCCATACCGTCCCGACGCCAGTACTGGAACCCGTATCGGCCCCATCGTCCGGTGCTGCGATCGATGCGAAGGTGGCGGACGTCGACAGGATCCAGCCAGAGCAGCTCCTTGCGCGGCCTTGTCATGGCCACGTAGAGCAGGCGAGCCGCCTCGGCGGGGTCCTCGTCCCGTTCGGGGACGAGCGGGCCAGGGTCAACGATGACCACTCGGTCGAACTCCAGCCCTTTGGCCCGGTGGAAGGACGACACCACCAGACGAGAGGGAGGCTGGGCGGTGAGCTCGTCGGGCAGCCGACTTCCCGCCAGGGCCGCGCGCAGTCTTGCCAGATCGAGATGTCGGTCCCCACCACGCGCCCCGCCCACCCGCTGGAGGTGCCTCCACACCAGATCACGGTTCTCGCCTTCCGGCAACCCGATCTCGTAGAACCTGTCCCGGCTGAGGCTCGCCCCGTCCGTTGCGGCGAACAGGGATGCCAACCAGGCAGGAGCGACGCGGTCACGTGCCGAACGCTGGAGCCGATGCGGGATGCCGAAGTGGTGCATCTCTGCCGATACCACCAACGCCTGCCCGTTGGTACGACACAGCACGGCCGTGGTGCCGTCGTAGTCCCGCAGCGCCTCCAACGAGAACGCCTCCAGAGCACCCAGGTTGAGTGAGTCCCGAAGCTTGTCGCGGAGCATGCCGTGGTGCAGCGGCGTCTCGTCGTTGCCCTTCTCGGCGATGCCCCTGAGCAAGGGACCCATCTCCAGCGCGATGCGCGCCTCCTCGGTCTGGGCCCGGAAGTTGTCGGTGAGGTGCAGCTCGACCAGATCCTCTCCGAAGGTGGC
Organism: Nonomuraea muscovyensis; assembly: GCF_014207745.1. Taxonomy (NCBI): domain Bacteria; kingdom Bacillati; phylum Actinomycetota; class Actinomycetes; order Streptosporangiales; family Streptosporangiaceae; genus Nonomuraea; species Nonomuraea muscovyensis. The sequence continues at coordinate 1,860,242 of NZ_JACHJB010000001.1, read as the reverse complement.
ACGCAGCCAGTCGAAGAACCGGTTGGTCTCGCCCGCCCTCTCTCGAGGATTCGGAACGGTGAACCCGTATATCGACTGCGCCGGGTCGCCCACCACCGTGAACCCGCAGTCGAACCGTTCCAACAGGATCTCCACGAGGTCCCGCCGGGACCCGACGAGGTCCTGAACCTCATCGACGACGACATGCCGCAGATCTTCGAACAGATCGTCGGCCAAGCCGTCCTCGACCGCCTGGCGGGCGCCCTCGATTCTCGCCTCGAACGACCGGTGCTGCCACTTGGTGGTGGCGTCGACCCTCCTGAGCACGTCGAGCGCCCAGGAGTCGAACGTCTGGGCACGGAGGAAGCGGACACCGTCACCGTGGCGGGCGAGTCTCTCGCGCAGTTCGCGCACGGCGGCACGGGAGAAGGTGAGCACAAGGATCTCCCCGGCGCTCAGCTCCTCCTCCGCCATCAGCCGGTCCAATCGCCGGACGAGCGTGTACGTCTTGCCGGCACCGGCCCCGGCGGTGACGAGTACCAGGGCATCCGCCGGCTGCGTGACCACAGCCTGCTGTTCGGGGGTCAGCCTGAGTTCGCTCACCTCCGGCTCCACAGATATTCGAAGCCGGTGAAGGCCAGCTTCTTGTCGTAGTTGACGATATTGTCCGTCACGTCGAGGATCAGACAGGTCTCCTTGCCGCCGTTGAGCGGGCCACGCAGTCCGCGTCCGATCATCTGCTGATAGACGTTGGGGCTGTAGGTCGGTCGGGCGACGATGACGACCTCGGTCGCCGGCGCGTCGAACCCTTGGGCGAGCACGCCGTAGTTGGTCAGGACCCGAATCTTCCTCGTCCTGAATTCCTCGATGCGGGCACGCCTGTCGGAGTCCGGGGTAGCGGAGTCGATGGCGGCAGCGGAGATGCCGCGGCCGCGCAACAATGCCGCCATCAACTTGGCATGGTTCACGGAGGTGGCGAACAACAGCACCGGGCTGTCGACGGGCAGCGCCTCGATCTCCCTGATCAACATGTTGTTCCGATCGGTGTCCTGCCCCAAGGACTCCTCCACGGAGGCGGGCAGACGTCCACGCTGGAAGCCCGAGGTGGCCTTCAGCTCCTCCTCGCTGAGTTCGATGGTGGCGCCCTTGAGCTCGCGGTGCTCCACCCGGGCGAGCACCCCTAGTTCCTGAAGTTCGGCATAGGGGTCGCCGCCGAAGATGCCCTCGTCCAGTCGAGTGCGGCCATAGCGCTCGACCAACCGGTTGGTCTCGATCTCGTTGAACCCCCGGTACGGCGTTGCGGTCAGCCCGATCAACGGTCGGGACGACTCGCGGTGAGTGATGCCCAGGGACTTGAGAAGGTCCGTGTACCGGGGCGTGATCGAGAAGTGGGCCTCGTCGATGACGACCAGCGCGGCGTCTCTGAGCCAGCCGTACTCGGGCTTGACGAGACAGCTCTCGAGCTTGGCGTCGGTGGCAACCACCAGGTGGACGGTCTCCTTGTTCGCGGCGGCCTCACGACTCGACCACAGCCGGTTTATCGTCAACTGCTCCGCCGGGCCCACCTTGGACCAGACGAAGGCCCAGCTCTGTACCGCCTGCTCGCACAACTCCTCGCTCTGCGCGATCCAGAGCACCGGCTTGCCGTCAAGCCCCCGCTCCTTGATCACGCGAATGATGGCCTCGGCCGCTACTCGAGTCTTGCCGGCACCCGTGGGCAGACACAGCATGGCCCTGGGCGCCTCCCAGCGGGTCAGCAGATCGAAGGTCTTCTGCGCGAGGCGCTCCTGATAGTCGTGCAGACGGGGGAAGGCGGTGGGGCCGCTGACCCGTTCGACGGGAGGTAGGGTCTCGCCTCTGGTCCCCGCGTAGGACTCGGACAGCCCGAGGTCGTTGACGAGGCGAACCGAGTTCGTGTCGCCGCGGAAGCTGGCTGCCGCCTCGGGCAGGTTCGCCTCGATGTCCTTGCGGTAGACACGGAGCAGGTCGGTGCCGTGGGCGTTGTGCGCGAGCGTCGCGATCCGCCGGTCGTCGGCCGGCCTGCCGCGCTCCACCTCGTCGATCTCCAACAACCCTTGAGGCAGGCCCTTCTTCAGTGCGTCCACTCCCACGAGGTGCAGCACCTTGTCCGCAACGTCCGTTGCTTCGCGGGCCTTCTTGATCCGCTCGTTGTTGCGCTGCTGCCTGCGGCGCTCCAGCACGCCGCGGCATCCACCGGGGCCCAGGCCCAGCTTGAGCACCTTGTCGATCTCAGCCAACGTCGCCTCGTCGTTCGCCGGACGCAGGACGAGCACCTTGCGCTCCTCCGTCTGCACGGCGGAGGGGAGGACCTCGGCGCGTGCGCCGTGCGGCGTACGAATGACTTCTTCGAGTTCGTCACATCGCACGAGTGACCAGCCCTCGGTCTGGGCCCTCTTTACGATTTTCAGATGGGGGAACTCATCGGTGAGGGGAACGGCCTCCGACTGCTCGACCCAGCGTAGTTCCTTCTGGATGACGTCGTCCGGAGCCAGCATCCTCCAGTGCTCGCGCATCAGGCCGGCAGCCTCGGCAGAAGGAGCCAGGAGCGCAGGGATCTGCTCCCTGACAAGAGCCTCGTACTGCGTGCGGTCCGCAGTGACCGCGATCTCGCCGTCCGGGATGTCCGTACGCCACCCCGAGCCCAGGCGACAGCGTGTCTCTCCACCCTCTGGCCACTGGGCGTCGGCCTCGAAGATGAGCGCGTAAACCCTGCCGGCGAAGGCGTCGTCGGTGGACGTGGCGGCCTCTTCGATCAGCTGAGCCCATGTCGAGGCCTTGACCTCGCCGAGCGCGTGTGGCAGGCCGAGCATATTCGACACCGCCGGGGAGACCCTGGCGACGGGCAGGACGTGCTCGTACCTCCTGAGTTCGGGCCCCACGGCCTGCGTCACCGGCTTAAGACCGCGGGAAGTCTCGAGATAGCCGTGCTTGCGAGCCATCCACCTCAGCGGTGAGACCACCGTCTTCCGGGTGGCCACCTGCTTGCCGACCTGCATCGTCCAGTGATGAACCAGGCCGTTGTCCGGCAGCTGTTGGAGAAATGCCGCGCGTCCCTCCTCGGACAGCTCGCACAGGAACTCGAGCGGTCCTGCGGGGCTGCTTCCGTCGAAGTTCATGGTCGTGTGCATGGGGCGGTGTTCGGAGGGCGGCAGCTTACGACAGTAACCCTCCCAGAGCGTCTGGGTGTACCGGGTGAACCACGGCTCGCTCCTCGGGTCGACCCCCGACTTCGGCCCGTCCAGCAGGCCGAGGTCACGCAGGATCACCCGGTCGTCGTGATGGAAGTCGACGTCCACCGCGATGTGGGCGTCACGGGACCCGTCAGCCGGGACGACACGGCCAGGAAGCAGACACTCGCGAATCCGGCGGAAGCCTCCGGAGACGGTCCTGACCTTGAGCTCTTCCTCGGTCTTGATGTCCGCGCTCTTCAGAGCGGTGAGGGTGCCCGCCGGTCCCGCGAGACGGGACAACTCCCAGAAGGAGGCCCAGTCCTTGTCGGAGTAGCTGGAGAAGCCCTGCTCCACGACAGAGGCAAACCGGCCCTGGTAGTCGGCCTCGTGCACTCCGAGCTCGTTCAACGCCAGGACCGTGGCAGGGTCGCCGGCGTACACCCGCTCGTCGACGTACACCGTGTTGTCGGCCAGACCATCGCTGCCCGAACGCCGGAAGACCCGCCCCGATGGTGCCACGAGGCCGAAGGACTCGGTGAGCACGATGCGCGCCTTGAGCGCGTCCGTCGCCCCGGGGTGCCCGTGCCGCCGCATCTCGGCAGCGATCTTGATGGCACGTGCGGAGGCCTGGGGGGACTTGTCCTCCAACAGCGCTTCCAGCCATTCCTTCGCGTTCCTCGTGATCACGCCGGCGGCCGCCTGGATGTAGCCGACCTTGTCCCGGCGGTACTGGCCGCTGTCGACCGAGTGATGGCACCAGTTCCGAGGGCGGCCCGGATGACCGGCCCAGAGTTCCAGCCATTCGGGTCGCAGCTTGTCCGGATGCAGATGAACGGTGGAGACGGTGCCGAACACCCCGTCCTGGTCGGGTATCGTCGGCCGGTTGGCCGCGGCCGACCAGATCGACCTGACCAGCTCCGTGGCTGCCCACTGGGGCTCCTCCTTGCCACGTGCGGGTAGCGGGTCCAAACCGGCGCAGGGGTCGTCCTCACGGCTGAGCTCGGGCAGCGAATCGACGATGAGCTCGGCCGCCACCTTGATCAGTTCATGGTTGAAGCTGTTGTTGTTGTACAGGTTCTGGCGGTCCTCGCTGGTCTTCCATGGTGCGTTGATGATGCCCCGCAACGTGGTCTCGTAGTTCGTGGGGAAGAAGGCCCAGAATCTTCCCCGCCCCTCCATGCGCCCCACGGGCACCGCCCAGGACACGTCGATCTCGGGGCGGTCGTGCAATTCGCCGGCCTCGGCCAAAGCCTGGGCTGAGGGCCGGTGCGTCCGGGAGAACACCCGCCAGCTGTCGACCGCCGCCTTCTTCCCGGAACGTTCCACCTGGAGGTCGTGCAGGCCGTTCTGCGCTCGGTGGGAGATCTGACGAACGACGGGCTTGGACGTACGGCGGTCCTGCAACGTGACCGTGCCCACGTGCGCCGAGAACAGCGCGAATTCCTGAGGGAACTCCGTGAGGTCCCGCCCGAGGCGGTTGACTGCCGTGGGCTTGAGCGGAAGCCGCACGACGGTGGTGGCCCACCCCAGCAGCTCGGCCAGGATCGGATCGGCCGCTGCCGCAGCGTCCCGGTCCAGGGGGCGCGCCATGCGCAGCACCGGTGTCTCGGCTGCGGTGGGCTGTACCGTCCTGATCCTCTCGGCCGCCCAGTCCCGGTCGAAGCCGAAGCTCTTGTCGTCCTCCGCGCTGAAGAACTCCGGGACGTCGGTGACGCTGAGCACCGACTTGACACCCACGCCGAATCGCCCGATTTGTCCTCCTCGCTTCCGGGAAACGCCCATGCGGAGAATGGTGTCGGCCCCGTCGGGCGTGATGGCCGACCCTTGGTTGGCGCAATACAGGTGCGATGTCGTCAGCACGACGGCGATTTGGCCACCGGGGTTGTCCCGGAGTTCGTCGGCGCCATTCTGGACCAACTCGTAAATCTGCCGGTCGCCGTATCCGCCCTCCTTGATGCGGCGCTCGTTGTTCGCGTGTTCCTGGATGAGGCCTGGGTCGATCCGGTACGTCTCCAGGACGCGCGCCGACTGGTTGCGGACCACATCAAGCACGGAAGGTTCTACGCTGCCCATCGCGCGGCCGACTCCTAGCTGTTTCAGGGGGAAGCCCAGGCGCGCCGAACAAACCTCATCCGTAGAAAAGAAGGCGTGCTCTCGCAGAGCCCAGACGGCTGTGGGGGTGAAACGGAAGGATGGAACTGCATTGCGAAAGAGATGAGACGAAAGGAGCGCTCCCGCCTGTCATGCTCCCAGAGAGTGACACAAGTTCCGGGCGGCCCGCAAGAGACTTCGACAAGGACTAGAGAATCGAACACATAGATGCAGGTCAGGCATAACGCTGTCAACTTTCGTTTGACGCGGTATTCTGGGTGTCAAACGACTCGGGCGACAAGGAGCCACGGATGACGCACAGCCCAAGTGCCGCCGACGACCCAGAAGACTTCGGCCCTTGGCTCGGTCGACAGTTGCGGCGCAAGGGCATGACGCAGTCGGAACTGGCCACGGCCCTGGACGTGACCCGGGCCGCGGTGTCCGCTTGGATCACCGGCCGTGCAGTGCCGAGAATCGAGAAGATCCATGCCATCGAGGAAGTTCTCGGTCTTGCGACCGGATCCTCGGTCACCAGGGACGAGGCACCTGACTCGGCGGGTTTCGTCGGATGGCACCTACGCCCGGCCCATGCCGACGGAGGCCGCGAGTTGGGGAACGCGGCCGCCTTCGCTTTCGACTCCAGCCTGGCGATTCTCACCCGGGAAGCGACGCAGAACTCCCTGGACGAGCGGCACGATCCGAATGTCCCGGTTCGGGTGCGGTTCATCCTGCACGAGCTCACCGGTGAACGCCTGCGCCGGCTTCAGGAAGCAGTGCGCTGGGACGACCTCGTCCCGCACATCGAGTCGGCCGCGGAGGCCGGGCAGAAGGTGGGCCGAGTACTGGCGGACGGCCTACGCGAGCTCCGGGAGAGCGGAAGTCTGCTTCTGCTTCGTATCGACGACTACAACGCCAATGGGCTCACCGGCCCCGAGTACGAAGACGGCCGCTTCGCCGCGGTGATCCGCCGACAACTGGACAGCCACAAGAGCAGCGGCACCGCAGGTGGCTCGTACGGTCTGGGTAAGGCCACGCTCTGGGGCACGAGCAGATTCGGCATGGTGATCGCGAACAGTACGTTGTCCGAGCCCTTCGAAGGCCGCCGAGAACGTCGATTGGTCGGGCGCATCGACCTGCCTTGGCACGAGGTGGGCGGACGTCAGTTCGCGGGCCCCGCCTGGCTCGGTGAGCGTGATCCGCATCGTGAAGGCGCGGCGCGGTCCTGGTGGGCGGGAGAGCGGACGGTCAAGGAGCTGTATCTGGCCCGCAGCAGCACGGACCCCGGCACTAGCTTTCTCATCGTGGGGGCGCACGACCCCTCGGGCGAGGCAGTGACTCTGGAGCAGATGCACGCGACACTCGTCCAGGCTCTGGCGGACGGCTTCTGGGCCTCCATGGTCGCGGGTCGCGGAGCCTCTCCCGTGCTGGAGGCGTCCGTGGAGGCGCTGCGCGACGAGCAGGTCGTCGTGCCGGAGGAACGCGTCGATCCGCATCGTTATCAGCCGGCGAGGTCACGTGCCGTGCGGGCGTTCCTCGACAACGAGACCACCTCCGTCCTTGTGTCCGCCGACGACGTCGTCGCCGTCCCCGTACCCCTGTTCATCCCGCCCAGAAAGGACGGAGCCCGGGCACAACCGATCCAGCACGACGCCGTGCTGCTCGTCACTCCGGCCGCCGAAGAGGAGGAGCGTGCGAACCGGATCGTCTGCATGCGCGGCACGCGCATGAGCGTGGTGGAGCGACCGGTTACCGACGTCCCACTCGGTGCGCGTCGTTTCCAGGCCGTGCTGCTGGCGGGGCACGCGTCCGGTTCCATCGGGGCCGATGCCGATTCGGCGGAGGCATTCCTGCGGACGGCCGAGCCGCCTGAGCACAACGACTGGAAGCCGACCGAAGATCTGACCTCTACCTATGCCCGCGGAGCTGTGACCCGGCTCAGGGAGTTCCGCAAGGCGATGCTCGACCTCGTGCGGGAGACCGTGCGACCGACGGAGGCCGACCTGGACGCGGTCGCGACCCCCAAAGTCCTGCGAGACCTGCTCAAACTCGATCCGATGACACCGCCGAGGAGTCCTGGATATCCGACGATCAGGAGCGCGACCGGGCAGGTCGACGAGCACGGCGCTTGGCACGTCCGGATCGAGATCAAGCTCCCGCCGCGCGATGACCCGTGGATTTTGCGGCCGTTGCTCCGTTTCGCCACTCGCTCGGGGCCGAGGCCCGAGGCCGAATGGGCCAGGATCGACCCCGAATGGAACTGTGAGACGGCAAATGGTGACCTAATGTGCACCCCAGGTGCCCGATCGGCGGTGTTCGTCGGCGTGAGCGACGTGACCAGCCACCCGGTGAACGCGAAACTGACCATGGCCGAGGTCGACCTCGTCCGGGTGCGGGGTGGGGTGTCGTGAAGGGCATATTCCCCTACCAGGTCGTGCTCGGCGAGGTCACGTTGGCCGTGGACGGGGCGTGGCTGGACGACCTTCCTGTGCCGATCGACATGATCTCGCCGATCGAACGCGCGGTAGCTCTGCACGACATCCAGCGCCCCGACTGGAGAGCCGCGCGACTCTCCGTCCGTGTCCGGGGCCCGGAGCAGGAACTTGCAACGGGGCCGTGGGGGCGCATGTCCTGCGTGGCGATGCTGACCGAACGTCGCACCAACGCCCACTCGGCCGTCCGGCTGCGCATGGTGGAGCCGGGCGAATGGGTGGGATATGTCGAGCTCCGGCGGGACCACCACGGCAGACGTGCCGAGCTGGGCGCATGTCTCGTCGCTACGGTCGATGACATTCCCGGGCGCCTGATCGGTGCCGTGGACTCCCCGTGGACGATCGACGTACAGGCGCGAACCCCCGTCAGGCGGGAGGACGTCACCACTCGGTGGGTCGATTTCGGCGACGACCGCCATCCCTGGCTGCGTGCCTACCGAAGTGACCCCTGGGCCATCGACACCACCGGCGATCCGCCCGTTCTCTATCTCAACAGCGGATTCGAAGGTCTGCGCCTGCTGCTCGAAAGCACGCGGCAGAGTGAACGTGCAGCTCGTGATGCCTTGGCTGCTCGCATCGCCATGGACATGTGGTCGGTGCTTTTCGACGCGGCGGCAGACCAGGTCGACGGATCGGAGTGGCCGGTCGGGTGGCGTGGCTCTGTCCTCCGCCGCATGCTGCCCGACGTGTTCCCTGACTGTTCTCCTGAGGACGCGCTGCGTGAGCTGGCCGGCGCGTCGGGAGGAGAGCTGCGCTCCCGCGTCCTGCACGCGGCGGCCAAGCAAGCCAGGATGCCCGCGACCTTGGGTACCTTCATTCGCGCGCTGCACCGCACGGGACATGAGGAGGAGCAGTGAGCGCCGCACCCGATCGGCTCGCCTACCTTCAGGTGGAGGTCGCGACGAGACTGCTGTCGACGGCCGTCCTGGAACGACGAGAGGCCATGCCGATCGTCGCCATCGACAAGGTCTGCACGCCTGCGCCCTGGCCTGCCGAGCCGGTACGGCAGTTGATCGAGGAGGCGCTCAAGAGGTTCGAGTTGAACCCACCCACCCAGGCGGACGCCTGGTTGGCGCCGAGGTTGCACGCCGCCCTTCGGCTCACCCGTGCGGAGGCGGCGGACCCGGGTCTATGGGCTTACCTCGCCATGCGAGTTGCGTCCGACTACGTCGTCTGGCGCCATCCCGGACGCAACCCAAAGCACGGACAGGTCCGATCGATCAACAAGGCTCGATTCGTCGGACCGTTCGACACGCAAGCCTTCGCCCGCCTGTGGTGGGCCGCCGAGCTGTTCCGCGACGGCCCTGACTACCGTCCCGTGGTTGTGGCCTGCGGCAATCAGGACGTGCTCAACACCGTGTTGGGCCTGAGGGTGATCCTCCATCGTCCCGTCGCCCAGGCCCTGTTGCGGTTGGTCTCGGACGGCAGGGCCGCCACCGGTAGAGAGGTCAACGCTCTTGCCCAAGCGGTCAACGCGGCAGGCAGCACCCTCGTCTACGAAGCTCTAGCACCCGACGTGGGGCAGGACCCCGACGCCTACCGTGACTGGATCGACGAAGGGCACAACGGTTTCGTCCCCTACGACGCGCTTCCCGACGGGCCCGACGACGGTCAGGTGTCTCACGCGGCGATCCACGAGCTGGTCGCGCTCTTCGCCAGGCTGTACGACGAAGCTCCTGTCCGAGGACGTGATCGCTGAGTCGTCCGGGCGGGCGAAGGCGATCTCGAGGACGAATTTCGCCAACGCCTTGCCCAGGAGGGGGGGTACGGCATTGCCGATTTGACGGGCGATGGAGGGCTTGTTGCCTACGAAGTAGAAGTTGTCCGGAAAGCTCTGGAGCCGTGCAGCTTCCCTGTGAGTAATCGGGCGGTGCTGATCCGGGTGCAGGTAACGGCCCTTTTCGGGCTTGTAGAACTCGGTGCGGATCGTGACGCTCGGACGATCCCACAGAAGTCGGCCCATGACATCGTTGGTGCCCGAGGGCTTGTTTGCCCAGCACTTGGGCTCTAGGTCGGGGCGGTTTCGTCGAAGGTCGAACCTGTTGCCCCCGGGCGGTATCGCCTTGAACCGCTCTATCGACAACTGCGTGAGGTTGCGGCCGAGATGAAGGTTCTGCGGGACGCGATCCTCCTCCAGTTCGATACCCATGGGGATGGAGGGCAGCTTGCCGATGGCGTCCCGAACGGTCCTGTAAGGGGTCTCGTGCATGGAACGCGGCCCGTGCGTGGGAGGTGGTGGCCATGCCACTTCGGCAACATCGCGGACCGCGATGAAGATCCCTCGCCTTCTGTTCTGTGGCACTCCGTAGTCGGCGGCGTTCAACACCCCGTAGTTGTACGCGTAGGCGCTGAAGTCCTCATCCGTGTCCATCAGCTCAAGTAGCCGTTCGAACTGGGGCGAGCGCTGGAACTCCGGCACGTTCTCGATCACAAACGCCTTGGGCCGCACACGACGGACGGCTTCGATGTACTCCTGCCACAACTCATTGATCTGGGCGCGGCTCTCGTCACTGCGATCACGACCCAGCCGGCTGAACCCCTGGCAGGGAGGCCCTCCAATGATCACATCGGCCTCAGGATACTCGGGCACCGTGGTGATGGAACCGACGTGGACCTTGCACCTGAAATTGTGCTTGAACGTCATCGCAGCATCCGGGTCGATCTCCACCGCGAAGACGGTCTTGAAGCCACACCTTGCCATCGCGAATCCCTTTGCCAGGCCGCCTGCACCCGAGAACAGGTCAATCGTCCGGATTTGCCTGACCATGAAGATCCTCCTTGCGGTTCTCTGACTGTGCGATTATCGGCCATCCGTCACCCGTGAGGGTGAAGTGGCCTGAGTGACAGTCGGACACCTACGACGACCTGCAGAACCGTGGGAGTCCCGCACGAGAAGAGCGCGCCAGGGTAGGGGGCTCGCTCTTCATGACAAACCTTTGCGTCAGGAGTTGCGGACGCGATATACCGTTCGGCTGTGGCATCCATCCCTTTCCCCAGCTCGGCCGGTGTGTCGGAGCGGATGAGTAAGCAGCGCCGCAGGGACACCAGGCCTGAGATCTCCGTGCGGAAGCTCCTGCACGCCCTCGGCCTGCGGTACCGGGTCGCGTGGCCGATACCCGGCACGAAGCGCCGGTCGGTCGACATAGCCTTCACGCGAGCGAAGGTCGCGGTCTTCATAGACGGATGCTTCTGGCACTCGTGCCCCGAGCACGCCTCCCGCCCTGCTGCGAACGACACGTGGTGGTCCGAGAAACTGGCGAAGAACATCGCCAGGGATGTCACGACGAACGAGCACCTGCGGCAGGCGGGATGGAGGGTTGTCCGTATCTGGGAGCACGAGGATCCGGCCGAGGCGGTCGATCGCATCGTCGAGGAAGTCGCGCGCGCACGCGCAGAGCGCTGACCTGCACCGATATGCTCACCGAAACAATCGGCTCTCGGGTCAGCCGACCGCTTACCCCTGGATCAGATCAGGCCCTGGTGTGCTCCTCAAGAGCCTCGAACATGGGCATGTCGTTCGGGAGGTCTAGGAGCTGTTTAGAGTTCGGATCATGTGGTTGAGGTGAGGAGTCTTAACCACAGGATCGAGCCCCGGAGGTAGAGCCCGGCCTCGTAGCTTTCCGGGGCCTTGTCGTAGCGGGTCGCCAGGCCACGCCAGGCCTTGATCTTCTGGAAGCAGCGTTCGATGGTATTGCGCTGCCGGTAGCGCTCGGGATTGAAGGCGGCAGGCCGCCCACCGGCTGAGCCCTTCTTCTTCCGGTTGGCCTGCTGGTCGCTCTTCTCCGGGATGACCGCGCCGATCCTGCGGCGGCGCAGATAGGCACGGTTAGCCTTGGAGGAATAGGCCTTGTCCGCGGCCACCGCCGTCGGGCGGGTCCGTGGCCGGCCCACCGGTCCGGCCACGCGGATCTTGTCCAGGACAGTGGTGAATCGCGGGCAGTCGGCGGCTTGGCCGGGCGTGAGCACGAAGACCAGCGGCAGCCCGGCGGCATCGACCGCGGCATGGATCTTGCTGCTCAGCCCGCCCCGGGATCGGCCGAGCGCGGCAGCCTTCGCCCGCGCCTTGCGGCGTCGCCGAACGGCGGCGCGCTCGTGCGGCGGCGACGCGCCGGCCTCGGGTGTGGCCTCGGGCGCATCACCCGCAGCACCGGCGGCTGCTCCGGCAGCGGAGCCCCCTTTTCCTCGGTCAGCGCCTGCTCCAGCGCATCCAGGGTCTCCCCGGCGACCGCCAGCCCGGCCGACTCCTGATGCGCCCGCACGATCGTAGAGTCCACGCTGACCAGCTCCAGCCCGACCTGTCCACGCGATGCGGCCTCGGCGATCAATGCGTCCATCAGCCCTTGGAACACCCCGGCCTTGGCCCAGCCGTTGAACCGGGAGTAGACCGTGGACCACGGCCCGTACCGTTCCGGCACGTCACGCCAGCCGGATCCGGTGCGAAACCGCCACAAGATCCCATTGAACTGATCACGCACCCGCCGCGGCAGCGGCCCGGTAGCCGCCACCGGCAGATGCGGCTCGATCAAAGCCCACTCGGCATCGGTCACATCGAAGCGCGCCACATCCGAGTTCTACCAGTCACGGCCAGCCCAGCACCGACCCCACCAAGATCCGAATCCCAAACAGCTCCTTGCAAGGCACGACCGCGGTGCTGGAGAGTGTTGGTCTGCTGTGATACCTGGCGCGGGCCAGGCCGAAACCTCGGCCCTAATCCTTGCTGTGATCCGGTGCTTGATGGCCTCGCGAGACAGGTTGGTGTGGCCAAATCGCTTGCGTACGGGCGTAACGGTGGGTAATCGAGCCGTGATAACAAGAAGGATGCAGGGTTGAGTATGCCTCGCTCCACGGCCTCATGACCATTAGAGTGCTCCTCCACGAGTTTTCGAAGATCGCAGAATACGGGCGGGATGGACGTCTTCAAGGTTCACGAGCAGCTGATCGCAGACTACGCTGCGTTCACAGCTGGCTTCACGGAGATCGAAGACGAGCGGATCAAGAAGCATGTGCGCGACAGGCTGGCCGCCGGGGAACAGTGGCCTGACCCTTACCTGGCGCTGAATCCAAACTTCGAGCCTGGTGGATCAGTCACCGAGCTCGTTCAGCAACGTCTCCTCGTCGCGGAATGTGAACGCATCTTCCGCGTCGGCAAGTCCGCCGATTCCACGGGCCAGGTTCTCAACCTCCACCGGCATCAGCGTGAGGCAGTGGAAATCGCCAGGTCCGGGGCGAGTTATGTGCTGACCACGGGTACTGGGTCCGGCAAGAGCTTGAGCTACATCGTGCCGATCGTGGACTGGATCCTGCGACAAAAGGCCGAGGGCGTCTACCAGCCAGGCGTGAAAGCGATCATCGTTTACCCGATGAACGCACTGGCCAATAGCCAGGTCCATGAGCTCGACAAGTTTCTCAAGGAGGGGTACGGCCCCGGCCGTGAACCGGTCACGTTCCGCCGCTATACCGGCCAAGAGAAGATGGAAGAGCGGCGGCATATCCTCGCCGATCCGCCAGACATCCTGCTGACCAACTACGTCATGCTCGATCTGGTGCTCACCCGGCCGGGCGAGCGGGACAGTCTGATCACTGCTGCACGCGGTTTGCGCTGGCTCGTCCTAGATGAGCTGCACACCTACCGTGGCCGGCAGGGTGCTGACGTCGCGATGCTTGTCCGACGAGTGCGTGAAGCCTGCGAGGCGGCCGAGATCCAGTGCGTCGGAACGTCCGCGACGATGACCACCGAGGGTAGCGAGCACTCCCGGCGTGCCAAGGTGGCCGAAACAGCTAGCCGGCTGTTCGGTGTTCCAGTCTCCCGCGCGCACGTCATTGGCGAGACTTTGGAACGTGTTACTACCGCGGATCCAACTCACGTAACCCGGCTCGAGTTGCCCGAGCCCGAATATGGATCCTTCATCGCGGATCCGCTCGCTGCCTGGGTGGAGGCGCAGTTTGGCGTCGTGACTGACCAGGAGACTGGCAAGCTTGTTCGCCCTCCGCGACCGCGAACTGTTGCGGAAGCTGCCACTGAGCTGGCGGAGTCGGTCAATGAAGATCCCGAGGATTGCGCCATCGCGATCCAGGAGATTCTCAAACTCGGCGCCTCGATCCCGCATCCTCGCACGCAACGTCCGGTGTTCGCCTTCCGGCTGCACCAGTTCCTCTCCAAAGGGGATGACGTCTATCTCAGCATCGAATCCGAGGCTGACCGGTACATCACCAGCCGATACCAGACCGTCGTGCCAGAGCCGGGCAGGGAGGATCACATCCTCGTTCCTGCCTCTTTCTGCCGGGAGTGCGGCCAGGAGTATCTGACCGTCCGAAGGGTCGACGAGCGCTTCACGTCACGGCGTGACAGTGACACCACGGGGGACGAGAAGGACGGCTACCTTTACATCTCGACGGACTTCCCCTGGCCTGACACGGTCGAGGTCGCCATCGATGACCAGCGGGTGCCGGAGTCATGGGTGGAGACCCGGAAGGACGGCTCGCCTGGCGTAATCTCGGCTAAACAGAAGTACCTGCCGAAGGTTGTCACAGTGGCGCCCAACGGCCACATCGCTGACGGGGGGACGCGAGCCGCCTACATCGCCGCTCCATTCACCTTCTGCTTGGCCTGTCGTACCTCCTATGAGCAGGTGCGCGGTAGCGACTTCGCCAAGCTGGGGTCGCTCGCGGTGGAGGGGCGCAGCTCGGCCACCAGCGTGATCAGTTCGACGGTGGTCCGGACTCTGCGTGAAGACGCGAACCTCGAAAGGCCTGAGCGCAAGCTGCTGGCGTTCACCGACAACAGGCAGGATGCCAGCCTTCAGGCCGGTCATTTCAATGACTTCGTTCAAGTCGTCCAGCTTCGTGGTGCCCTCTATCGGGCTCTCCAGGACTGTCCGGATGGGCTGACCCACGAGATGATCGCGCAGAAGGTAACCGAGTCGCTCAATCTGAGCTTTGCGGACTTCGCGCAAAAGTCTGAGGCCCGATTCTCGGCTGAGCGCAACACCTGGAAGGCGCTCCGCCAGCTGGTCAATTACCGGCTCTACCTTGATCTGGAGCGTGGCTGGCGAATCACCATGCCCAATCTGGAGCAAACCGGATTGCTCACGGTGGATTACCTCGATCTTCCGGAGATCGCCGCAGCCCAGGATCTATGGGATGGCGTCCATTATGCGCTTCGCGATGACGCGCCGGAGCTGCGTGAGGAACTGCTGCGGACCTTGCTGGACGAGCTGCGCCGCGTGCTGGCGATCGACGTCGACTGCCTTACCGAGCCGGGGTTCGTCCAGATCAAGGAAGAGAGTCGGCATTACCTGAAGGACCCGTGGGCGATGGAGCCAACGGAGAATGTCGTATATGCCCCGATCGCCTACCCGCGAGCCGGAAGTCATGGCGGGTTGCGCTCCAGCAAGGACTTGTATCTCACCGGGTTCGGCGCGTACGGCAAGTATCTGCTCCGTGAACACTCCGGGCTGACCCGCGACGATGCGCACGCGATGATTCGCGACATGCTCGCGGTGACCGAGCGCTGCGGTCTGCTCACCATGGACAGGGATGGCTATCAGCTGAAGGCATCCGCACTGGTGTGGCGGCTCGGTGACGGCAAGGCCGGTGCAGTGGACCGCATCAGAAAACACGTCGCCACCGAAAAAGGCCCGCGGATCAATCCGTTCTTCCAACGCCTCTACACAGATAAGGCGGCTCAGCTCGCGGGTCTCCAAGCACGTGAGCACACCGCCCAGGTGATGAACGAGGTTCGCGCCCAGCGCGAGGAGCAGTTCCGCGCAGGCGATCTACAGGTGCTCTACTGCTCACCCACGATGGAACTGGGCATCGACATCGCCAGCCTGAACGCGGTCGCACTACGGAACGTGCCGCCAACCCCCGCCAACTACGCCCAGCGGGCCGGTAGAGCGGGCCGATCGGGGCAGCCAGCGCTGGTCGTGACGTACTGCGCTTCCGGATATGCCCACGACCAGTACTACTTCCGTCATCGCGATCAGATGGTGGCAGGGTCGGTAGCCGCGCCGCGGCTGGACCTCACCAACGAGGACCTAATCAGTTCACACGTCAACGCGATCTGGCTGGCTGAGATTCAGCTGCCGTTGGACAGCTCAATCTCGCAGATTCTCGACGTCGATCAGGCCGGCTTCCCGCTGCTGCCAGACGTTGCTGCGGCAGCCGCGCACCCGCAGGCCCAGCTCCGGGCCGCCGAGCGGGCCCGACACGTGCTGGCCGAAAGGGTCAGAGAACTGAAGATCACCTCGTGGTGGCATGACGACTGGATCGACCGGGCTGCTCAGGATGCTCCGGCGGCGTTCAACGCCGCCTTCGATCGCTGGCGCGAGCTGTATCGGACGGCGCAGGCCGAACGGGAGGAACAGCACCGCATCATCGGCGACCATTCCACAAGCAAGGGGGCCCGGGAAGGGGCCATCATCCGTCGCCGTGAGGCAGAAAACCAGCTGAAGCTGCTCAGGAACGAGGACTCTGAAGACTTCCAGACCGACTTCTACTCCTACCGATACTTGGCATCGGAAGGGTTCCTCCCCGGTTACTCTTTCCCGCGGCTTCCGCTGCGCGCCTACATCGCCGCCCGTAAAGGAAAGAGCACCGAAGTCGAGTTTATCCATCGGCCCCGCTTCATCGCGATCCGTGAGTTCGGACCCGACGCCCTCATCTATCACGAAGGCTCCCGGTATCAGGTCAAGGAAGTGCAGCTCGCACCCAACGAGCAGGGTGGCGGCGGGCTGGATACCCGATCCGCACGGCGCTGCGAGTTCTGCGGCTATCTGCACGAGGCGGTCGTCGGCACCGACGTCTGCGACTCGTGCAATGGACTACTCGGCAAGACCATGAACCGGCTGCTGCGGCTGCAGACCGTCAAGACGGTTCGACGCGACCGGATCTCCTCAGACGAGGAGGAACGCCGCCGCGCCGGCTACGACCTGGTCACCTCCTACCGCTTCAACGACCACGGCGTACGGCCCGGCCGCCTGGATGCCAAAGCAGTGCGGGATGCAGCACCGCTCCTGGAACTCACCTATGGAGACACCGCCACAGTCCGCGTCACCAACATGGGACGCAAGAGGCACACGAGCGACGGCTTCTGGATCAACGTGCAGACCGGGCGCTGGCTGTCGGAGAAGGACGCTCTCACCCCTGACCTGCATCGCCTGGATGACGCCTCGCTCGTTCAAGCCAAGCAGCAAGTCATTCCCTACGTCGAGGATCGAAGGAACATCCTGGTCACCCGGATGCTCGGCTCCGTAAGCCACGAGGCTGCGATCAGTTTCATGTATGCGCTGGAGCGGGGCATCGAGGCCGAGTTCCAATTGGAGGACGGCGAGCTCACCAGCGAACTGCTCCCTGACGAAGCACACCGCGGCCGGGCACTGTTCATCGAGAGTTCTGAAGGTGGCGCGGGCGTGCTACGGCGACTGGTCATGGAGGCCGACGCACTCGCACGGGCCGCACGGAAAGCGCTGGAGATCGCCCACTTCGACGTCGCCACCGGCGAGGACACGGGTGGGGCCGTCAACAACGAGCGCTGCGCCAAGGCGTGTTACGACTGCCTGCTTTCCTTCGGCAACCAGGCCTACCACGATCTGATCGATCGTCACCTCGCCCGGGATCTGCTGCTCGCGTTGTCGCTCTCGGACGTGCCCGAGCCGCCGGTGGCTTCCCCTCAGGACATCTGGGAGCCCGTACGCTACGCCGCCGAACTCAACGATCCGGTGCACGCCTTTGTCGCGTGGTTGGAGGAGTGGGAATACCGGGCTCCGGATGAGCTGAGTGTGGACCTCGGGGTGGCCACCCCGGAGATGGTCTATCCGGGCCAGGTCGCCGTGTTCGTGGACGGCCCGGACAACGGCGCCTCACCCGGCAGGGACGAGGACGCCGAGGACGAACTCCGCGAACTCGGCTGGAGCGTCGTACGCGTTCCCTACCGTGGGGACTATGCGCAGATCGTGAAGAAATATCCGAGCGTCTTCGGGACCAGTCGCAGGGAGCCGCGTTGACCACTGTCTTCAGCCCAGGAACGCTTGTGAGCGCCCGCAACCGCGACTGGGTGGTGCTTCCGGGCTCCAGTGACACGTTTCTGGTGGTCCGTCCGCTCGGCGGTGGAGACGACGAGGTCGCCGGCATCCTGACCCAGGTCGAGGAGGTCGCACAGGCCACTTTTCCGCCACCGAGCGCCGACGACGCCGGCAACGCGGTCAGCGCCGGCCTGCTGCGTACGGCCTTGCAGATCGGGTTCCGCGCGACGGCGGGGCCGTTCCGGTCGATCGCGGGGCTGGCCGTGGAACCCCGGCCATACCAACTGGTCCCGCTGCTGATGGCGTTGCGGCAGGAGACGGTCCGGCTGTTGATCGCCGATGACGTCGGCATCGGCAAGACCATCGAGGCGTCGCTGATCGCGGCCGAACTCCTCGCCCAGGGCAGCGCGACAGGGCTGACCGTGCTGTGCAGTCCTGCCCTGGCCGAACAGTGGCAGGAAGAACTCGCGACGAAGTTTCGCATCGACGCCGAGTTGGTGCTGCCTAGTACGGTCAAGCGGCTGCAGCGCAACATCGTCGACGACGATCAGTCGATCTTCGACTTCTACAAGCACACCGTGGTCTCCACCGACTTCATCAAGTCTCCGACCCGGATGAAGGAGTTCGTCACCTCCTGCCGCGATTTGGTGATCGTGGACGAGGCGCACACCTGCGTCGCGGACGGCACCTCCACTGGCGGTCGAACCAGGCGCTACAACCTGATCCGTGAACTGGCCGACGATCGGGATCGGCATCTCATCCTCGTTACGGCCACTCCGCACAGTGGCAAGGATGAGGGATTCCGCAACCTCATCGGCCTGCTCGACCCCGAGCTGCCGGCGCTGAACCTCGACGACGCCAAGGGCCGCGAAAGGCTCGCCCGGCACATGGTCCAGCGACGTCGGGGTGACATCAAGGACTATCTCAATGAGGACACCAAGTTCCCTCAGCGGCGTGAGACGCGGGAGGAGCGCTACTACCTGACCGACGACTACCGCAAGCTCCTGCGCCAGGTCCTCGCTTACGCGCGGGAGACCGTCCGCGACGCCTCGCGCGGGCAGCTGCGGCAGCGGGTCCGCTACTGGTCGGTGCTGGCGCTGATGCGAGCGCTCGCCTCCTCGCCCAACGCGGCGGCGGCGACGTTGCGGACGCGTGCGGAGGGAGCGGGTAAGGAAACCCCGGAGGAGGCGGACCGGATCGGCCGTTCGACGGTGCTGGACACCGACGATGACGAGGCTGCCGAGTCCGTCGATGTGATCCCCGGCGCCGACGACCTCGATGAAGACGATCAGAGCGAGCGCGCCAGGCTGCTGCGTTTCGCCAAGGCGGCCGACGCCTTGGCCGGGAGGCAGGACGCCAAACTGGCCAAGGTCGGCGACGTCGTGGAAGCGCTGCTGGCGGACGGGTTCGACCCGATCGTGTTCTGCCGGTTCATCGACACCGCCGAATACGTCGCCGCGCACCTGCGCGAGCGCCTGAGCGGAGCGGCGGAGGTCGCCTGCGTCACCGGCACGCTCCCGCCCAGCGAACGGGAGGCGCGGATCGACGAGCTTCGCGCGGTGGAGCGGCGCCACGTGCTCGTGGCCACCGACTGCCTGTCCGAGGGGGTCAACCTTCAAGATGCCTTCCAGGCGGTCGTCCATTACGACCTCGCGTGGAACCCCACCCGCCATGAGCAACGCGAAGGCCGGGTCGACCGGTTCGGCCAGGCTGCCGAGATCGTCCGGGCGGTGACGATTCTCGGTGCCGACAATCTCATCGACGAGATCGTCATGCGGGTCCTGATCCGCAAGCATGAGGAGATCAGGAAGAGCCTCGGCGTCAGCGTGCCCGTGCCGAACTTCTCCAACCAGCTCGTTGAAGCGCTGATGGAGGAACTGCTCACCTCCAATACCGACAGCTGGGAGCAACTCCCGCTGGAGGGTTTCAGCGCGACGAACCTGCACACCGAGTGGGAGAACTCGGCCGAGCGGGAGCGGCGCTCCCGTACCAAGTTCGCCCAGGCCGGCATTAAGCCGGATGAGGTAGCCAGGGAGCTGGCGGAAGTCCGGGCCAGCCTCGGCTCACCCGCAGAGATCGACGGTTTTGTCCGCGAGGCCCTCGACGCGCTCGGCTCTTCACTCGTCGAGGCCGCAGACGGTTTCACGGCCGTAACGGCTACTCTTCCCCTTGGTCTGCGCGATGCGCTGCCTCCAGGTCAGGCGCAGCCGCTGCCGTTCCACCGTGACCTGCCGGTTCCTCGCCGACACGCGCATCTGGACCGCACCGACGCCAGCGTCGGAGCGATCGCCCGCTACGTGCTCGACAGCGCGCTGGATGCGAAGACTCCGGGCCCGCGGCCGGCCCGCAGATGCGGCGTGATGAGAACGAGCGCCGTGCAGCGGCGGACGACCCTGCTGCTCACCCGGTTCCGGATGCATCTGACCCTGCCCGGCCACGACGGCGCCCGCCCTCTCGTGGCCGAAGAAGCGCGCGTACTGGCTTTTCGCGGGCGCCCGGACAATCCTGAGTGGCTCCCTGCGGAAGAGGTCGACACGCTCCTGAAGGCGACGCCCGGCGGCAACATCGCGCCCGACCTGGCCCGTGACGATCTCGACCGGTTGCTCGCTCCCGGCGATGACGGCCTGCCGAAACTCCTCTCACAACTGCGCCCCGCCCTGGACGCCGAAGCTGACGCCATGGCCGAACGGCTTCGCGACTCGCATCGCCGCGTCCGCGAGGCGTCCCGTCAAAGTGGCCTCAGCAAGATCCAGGTTGCCGCCAACAAGCCGGTTGATCTGCTTGGCGTTTATGTCTACCTGCCGGTGGTGTCCCGATGAGTAGATCCCCCTACCCCTCTCTCCGTACGGCCGGCGGCCTGCTCTCCGCCGACCTGTTCGAGCGGGTCATGGACGCCCGGCAGGGCGAGAACGCGCTGCCGGGGCGCGAACCGGAGACCTACGGGCTGCTGTCACATGAGAACGTCCGCGAGGCGGCGGCCCGCGCGTTCGACTACCTTAAGAACGCCTGGGCCCAGTTCGCCAAGGAGCGAGAGCGCGCCCGGCAGGAGGGGCGTTCCCCGCGTGCCCGCGACCGGTGGCTGATCCCGTTACTGCGGCAGCTCGACTACGGGGTGCTCCAGCCGGGCGGCGGGATCACCGTCGAGGACGTCACCTACCCGGTTAGCCATCGCTTCGAGCAGGTGCCCATCCATCTGGTCGGCTGGAATGTCGACCTCGACCACCGCACCGCCCGCGTCAACACCCAGGCGCCACAGTCGATGGTGCAGGAGTTGCTGAATCGGAGCGACGATCACCTGTGGGCAGTGCTTTCCAACGGCAGCAAGCTGCGGCTCCTCCGCGACACTCGCTCGCTGGCAGGCTCCGCCTATGTCGAGTTCGACCTCGAGCTGATCTTCGAGGAGCAGCTCTTCGCCGACTTCGTGCTGCTCTACCGGCTCGTGCACGCCACGCGGCTCGCTGTACCTGAAGACAAGACGCCTGCGGATTGCTGGCTGGAGCTCTGGCGAGCCGATGCCGTCCAGGCCGGCGATCGCGTGCTCGCACGGTTGAAGAAGGGTGTCCAGGAAGCCATCCATACCCTGGGCACCGGCTTTCTCCGTCACCCGGCCAACGATCGGCTCCGGAAGCACCTGGAGGGCCGCAGCACGATGGCCGGGCTCGGCATCGGGACCCAGGAGAAGGTGCACCGGCTCAGCAAAGAGGATTACAACCGCGCCCTGCTCCGGCTGGTGTATCGGTTGCTGTTCTGGTTCATCGCCGAAGATCGTGACGTGCTGCTCCTGCCGATTCCGGAAGAGGAGGAGTTGGTTGAGGAGCGCAAGCAGATCCTCGCCGCTCGAAAGCGTTACGCCGATTACTTCTCGGCCCACCGTCTGCGTGATCGGGCAATCCGTGGCGGCGCGGATCATCACGATGACCTGTGGGAAGCCGTTCAGCTCGTGATGCGTGGTCTCGGCGAGGATGGGGGCCGACCCGAGCTGGCCGTTCCGGGCCTCGGCGGGCTGTTCGAGCGGATCATCGAACTGCCCGACGGCACCCGGCTGGACCGAAGCCTCCCCGACGAGTTGGACGCGCCCCTGGAAGGGATGCGGATCGACAACACCCACCTGCTGAAGGCCATCCGGCACCTCGCCGTCGTCGACACGGGCATCCAGCGCAGGCCGGCCAACTTCCGCGAACTCGGCTCGGAGGAACTGGGCAGCGTCTATGAGTGGCTGCTGGAGTTCCACGTCGATCTTGATACCGCTGACCGGACGTTCACGCTCTGGAAAGCGGATGGCAGCGCCCGGAAGACCACCGGCTCGTACTACACACCTACGTCGCTGCGGGAGGCGTTGCTCGACAGTACGCTCGATCCGGTCCTGGACCAAGCGGCCGGGTCGGCCGACACCGTCGAGGGCAAGGTTGGGGCGCTGCTGAGCGTGACCGTCTGCGATCCCGCCTGTGGGTCCGGGGCTTTCCTCGTGGCTGCTGCGCACCGGATCGCCCGCCGTATCGCGCAGATCCGCTCCGGTGAGGACGAGCCGTCTCCGACTCGGGTACGGCATGCCATGCGTGAGGTGGTCTCCCGCTGCATCTACGGAGTCGACCTCAACGAGATGGCCGTCGAGCTCGCCAAGGTGTCACTGTGGATCGAATCGGTCGAGCCCGGCAAGCCGCTGGCGTTCCTGGACACCAACATCCGGGTCGGCAACTCGCTGCTGGGCGCCACCCCGGCGCTCATCGACCTCGGCATCCCGAAGGAGGCCTTCAAGGCCATCGAGGGCGATGACAAGAAGGTGGCCGCCGCGGTGGCCAAGGAGAGTGAGACGGAGAAGACCCTCGCCAAGCGCGGAGAGTTCGCCGACACGCTCTTCGACTTCGATGAGGAGGCGAACCGGTCGAACGATCGGCTCGCCAGAGACACCCGGGCCATCGTCACGGCCCTGCCCGACGACTTGGTCGCCGCGGCCGTGCAGCGGCGGCGGCTGCGGCTGATCGACGCGGAACGGCTGCCCACCAAGCGCGTCGCTGACGCCTGGTGCGCTGCCTTCGTTCAGGAGCTCACCCCGGAGACGAGGACCAGTGCGATCACTCAGTCCACGCTGGACTGGATCGGCGGCGAGCAGTCCGATGACCGCCGGAGGCGAGTTGCCGCTCGGGTGAGCGAGCTGGCCAAGGCTTACCGGTTCTTCCACTGGCATGTGGAGTTCCCGCACCTGTTCCGGGTCTCCGACGGCGGGCCGGTGGACGGGAAGACCGGCTGGGAGGGCGGTTTCACCTGCGTCATCGGTAACCCGCCATGGGAACGGGTGAAGATCCAGGAGAAGGAGTTCTTCGCCTCCCGCGACGAGGACATCGCCAACGCCAAGAACGCCGCCGCGCGGAAGAAAGCGATCGCCGCGCTCGCGGACAGCGAGGAAGAAGCCGACCGTGCCCTGTACGCGGAGTTCATGGGCGAGCTGCGGCAGGCCGAGGGCCAGACGCTGTTCTTGCGTGAATCCGGCCGCTACCCGCTGACCGGACGCGGCGACATCAACACCTACGCCGTATTCGCCGAGACCGGACGCACGGCCATCGCCGGTGACGGACGGGTCGGGATGGTGCTACCCACCGGAATCGCCACCGACGCGACCACACAGTTCTTTTTCAAGGACCTGGTGGAGAGCAAGACCCTCGCCTCGCTCTACGACTTCGAGAACGAGGAGAAGCTCTTCGAGAACGTCCACCACTCCTTCCGCTTTTGTCTGTGGAGCGGAACGGGCCGGCGGGCGCCGCAGCGCAGAATCCACCTGGCGTTCCGGCTCCGGCAAGTCCCGCAGATCGCGGACCGTCGTTTCACCCTCACTCCCGAGGACATCACCCTCCTCAACCCAAATACCGGCACCCTGCCAGTCTTCGACTTCAAGCGAAACGCCGAGATCACCGTCGGTATCTACCGACGGGTCCCCGTCTGTTGGCGCGACTCCGCGGGTGGCGGGGAGGGGATCAATCCGTGGGGGCTGTCGTTCCTGGCCATGCTTCACATGGCCAATGACTCGAACCTGTTCCGGCCGAATGCCGCCGACGGGGAGACCCTGGAGCAGATGCTCAATGACGGCTGGGAGTTCGACGGCAACGCCCTCGTCCGCGCCGGCGAACGACTGTTGCCGCTGTATGAAGCGAAGATGCTGCACCACTTTGACGATCGGTTTGGCACTTACGAGGGCCAGACCGAGGCCCAAGCTAACGTGGGTACCCTTCCCCGTCCTTCCGCTGCCGACAAAGATGATCCGGCGTTTGTCGCGATCCCGCAGTACTGGGTACCCGAGAAAGAAGTAAAGGCCAGGCTTCGTTCATCCGAGGGAACGCGGAACACTCGCCGCGTCCTCCGCTGGGATCGTGAGTGGCTGCTCGGCTGGCGCAACATCGCCCGCAGCGTAGACATGCGGACATTGATTTGTAGTGCGTTGCCTATGGCAGGGGTGGCCCACAGCTTCCCCCTCCTTGTCCCGCGAGCCGCAGCTCCCGCCCTCCTCTACGCCAACCTTTCCTCTCTCGTCCTTGACTTTTCTGGGCGACAGAAGATGGCGGGGACCAACTACACCCAGAACTACTTCAAGCAACTCCCCGTGTTGCCGCCCTCGGCGTATGAGGAGCCCTGCCCCTGGAACCTCCATGAACGCCTCGATAAATGGGTACGACTGCGGGTTCTAGAGCTGGCCTACACCTCGTATGCCATGGAGCCCTTTGCACGCGATCACTTCGACGAGGGCCCGCCGTACCGCTGGGACGATGAGCGTCGCTTCTGGCTCCGGGCCGAGTTGGACGCCGCCTACTTCCACCTGTACGGCGTCGCCCGCGACGACGTCGACTACATCCTGGACACCTTCCGCGCCTTCAGGAACACCCGGCCGGAGGAGTTCGCCCGAACCAAGAAGGCCATCTTGGAGATCTACGACGCGATGAGCGCCGCGATCAACTCTGGCCAGCCTTTCCAGACGATCCTTAACCCCCCGCCCGGCGAAGGCTCGCGTCATCCCAGGCGTGAGCGCGAGGAGATCACAGAGTATGCCTGACGATCTGCGCTACGGCCTCATTCTTCGCACGGCGATGGAAATACTCTGTGACCGGGCACATCCGATTCCTCCAGTAGAGGTGTATGAGGAATACGCGCGCAGGTTCACGCCGAACGACGACGAGAGCAAGCTGATCAAGAGTGGGGAGCCCCGCTGGCAGGCGATCCGCGGCTTCGTCACTGGTGATGCGGTCAACGTCGGCTGGATGAGCAAGCGGGGCGGCTGGAGCCTCACCGAGGCTGGGCACGCGGCGCTTGAGGAGTACCCCACAGATGAGGAGCTCAGCGCCGAGTGTGGCCGCCTTCTGAAAGAGATCAATAAGCGCCGCAAAAGCGCTTACGAATCTCTTAGTGGCGTCCATGACGTGATCGCGCGGGCACTTGAGCTTGTTGGCCCAGGAACATGGACCAGTTTCGACGACATCGCCGAACTGGCAGAGACCACCAGTGAGGAAGTCGCGCACTTCTTGGCGGATGCCAAGGTCAAAATTCCCAACAGCCGACGTGTGATTAATTCGGACGGATCGCATCCACCGGACTGGATGGTGAACGCCAGTTTCCGTGGCACCGACCTGCTCGGGCGGCTGGCGGCAGAGGGCGTTCAGGTCAACCCGGACAAGCGTGCCAGGCAGGAAGACCGTCTGACATCAGACGTACTGCGCGACCTTCTCGACATCCATCAGGCGTCCGACGCTGTACCTGCGGGGCGGCGGGCGTGGCTTATCCGAGGATCATCGGTGGACGGGCGCGACCTGGTGCCGGTCTGGTTGCACAAGGGTTCTGCGTCGCTTGCGGCAACGACCCTTCGAGAGATCCCGATCCCCCTCTCTCGTGACGAGCTTAAGACAGTCGTCCAAGACGACTATCAGCACAAGTCCTACGCGGTAAGGGAAGCCAAGCTCGCCGAGTTCGACGCGTTCTGCAACCGAATGCGGCCGGGCGACTACGTGTTGACGACCACCCAAGGCAAGGCATACGTCGGCGTGATCGCCGGTGGCGCCTCCTACGTCGCCTCCTCCGACCAACGATCCAACCTCCGGCGATCCGTCGACTGGCTGAACGAAACCCAGCCGGTGCCTTTCGCACACCTGCCGCAGCCGCTGCCCGCCAAATTGCACAGCCAGTCCGATGTCGTCGAACTGACCGAGAACATCCCGGCGATCGAAGAACTGCTCGCGGCTCTGGACATCACCCTCGGCGAGACCGAGCCGGAGCCGGTCCGCGCCCTGTCCTTCCCCGAGATCGGCCAGGACCTCGCCGACGACATCCTCATCACCCGCGAGGACCTGCAACGCCTGGCCGACCTCCTGTGGGAGAACAAGCAGCTCATCCTGTACGGCCCGCCCGGCACGGGCAAGACGTTCCTCGCTCGCAAACTCGCCGGGCAGTTGGCCGAGCCGAGCGCGGTCAAGCTCGTCCAGTTCCACCCGTCCTACACCTATGAGGACTTCTTCGAAGGCTTCCGCCCGGTCCAGCGAACGGACGGCCAGCTCGCTTTCGATCTACGGCCAGGCCCGTTCCGGCAGCTCGTCGAGGCCGCCCGGCAACACCCTTCGGACCCGTACATCCTCATCATCGACGAGATCAACCGGGCCAATCTGGCGAAGGTCTTCGGCGAGCTCTACTTCCTGCTGGAATATCGCGACGACGCGATCGGCCTCCTTTACTCAGCCGAGTCGGATTTCACGCTGCCACCCAACGTTTTCGTCATCGGCACCATGAACACCACCGACCGCTCGATCGCCCTCGTCGACGCGGCGATGCGGCGCCGGTTCCGCTTCGTGGAGTTGCATCCGTCTCACGCTCCCATCCAGGGACTTCTCGATCGATGGCTCGCACGGCTGCGCAACGACGACGAGCTTGCCGTCCACAACGTGGACGCACCGGAGATCCTCGACGCGCTCAACACGCGCATCGAAGACCACGACCTCGCCATCGGCCCGTCCTACCTGATGAAGCCGAGCATCTACCAACGCGAGAGCGGCCTGGCCGAGGTGTGGGAGACCGCTATCCTCCCGCTCCTCGCCGAGCAGCATTACGGCAGCCCGCTCGCTATTCTCGACCGCTATCGCCTGCCGGCCCTCCGGCAAGCCGTACGCCAAGCCGCCCCTGAAGCCGAGCCGGAACAGCCAGTGTCGTGATGCGTCTGACCGTTGCCGAGAACGATCAGCTGGTCGCGCGCCTCAGCCATGAGCAGGGACGACGGCTGGCGGACTCGGGTGTCGTTCAGGCGCGTCCTTCTCCCTTCGATACCGAGCTGTGGGAGCTCGCTCCGCAGGGGAAGGTTGGCGTGGCCCGGGTGGGCGACGTCGAGGTGTGGGTGACACCGAAGCTAGTGCTGTGACCGGAAACGATCACCGGGTTGGCGTGTAGAGCGTCCCTGCGGGTTGGATGGGTGCTGATCACGTTCAATCGGCGCTCGGGAGGCCAGGTGACGCAACCGGTCAAGGTCCGCAGACTCACGGACCCGGAAGGGCAGAAGCTGCAGCGCATCGTACGGCGCGGCACGATGAGCACGGTGCGCTATCGGCGGGCGATGATCCTGCTGGCCTCGGCCGGCGGCAACACCGTCCCGGTCATCGCTCGGCTGGTACAGGCCGATGAGGACACCGTGCGCGATGTGATCCACCGCTTCAACGAGATCGGCCTGGCCTGCCTGGACCCTCAGTGGGCGGGAGGCCGTCCCCGCCTACTGAGTCCTGACGACGAAGACTTCGTCACGGCGACGGCCACCACCCGACCTGCCAAACTCGGCCAGCCCTTCACCCGCTGGTCCATCCGCAAACTCCACGACTACCTGCGCCGCCTGCCCGGCCGCGCCATCACCATCGGCCGCGAAACCTTACGCACCCTGCTGATTCGCCACGGCATCACCTTCCAGCGCACCAAGACCTGGAAAGACTCACCCGACCCGGACTTCGAGACCAAACTCGACCAGATCGAGTACGCCCTCACCCGCCGGCCCGAACGGACCTTCGCCTTCGACGAGTTCGGCCCGCTCGGCATCCGCCCCACCGCCGGGACGGGCTGGGCACCTGCCGGCGCGCCGGACCGATTGCCGGCCACCTATCACCGCACTCACGGCGTGAGGTACTTCCACGGCTGCTACTCCGTCGGCGATGACCTGCTGTGGGGCATCAACCACCGGCGCAAGGGCAGCGAACCCACCTGGTCAGCCTTGAAGTCCATCCGCGCCGCCCGCCCGGACGGCGCCCCGATCTACGTGATCATGGACAACCTGTCGGCGCACAAGAACCGGCGCATCCGCGCCTGGGCGGACAAGCACAAGGTCAGGCTGCTGTTCACCCCGACGTATGCGTCCTGGGCCAACCCGATCGAGGCTCATTTTGGACCGCTGCGCCAGTTCACCTTGGCCAACTCCAACCACCCGAATCACACCGTCCAGACCCGGGCCCTACACGCCTACCTGCGCTGGCGCAACGCCCACGCCCGTCACCCCGACGTGCTGGCCGCTCAACGCCGCGAACGCGCCCGCATCCGAAGCGAGAAGGGCATCCGCTGGGGAGGTCGGCCTCTGGCTTCCGCAGCCTGAAGCCTGTTACCCAACCCGGTGATCGTTTCCGGTCACAGCACTAGAGATCGACCGGCTGCTGTTTCTCGTCGGATACACAGCGGATCCGAAAGGATGGCGGGACGAGCTGGTTCATCTGGAGGTACGGGAGGGGCTGATCCCCGCCGTCGCCGATGCGTTGTGGCGGCAGACAGAGCGTGCGCTCCGACAAGGGCTGCTTCAGGGATATCGAACGGCCGAGGAGACCTCGTATGTGTTGCGCGGACGCCTCCGCGAGGCCGACCAGCTCCGTCGGCACCACGGTCGCCCTATCCCCATGGAGATCCGTCACGACGACTTCACCATCGACATCCCGGAGAACCAGATCCTGCTCGCGGCCATCACACGGCTGCTGAGGGTTCCCCGTGTCTCCGGAAGCTCACGTCGGAGGCTGGCTGCCCTCCGGATCCGCCTCGCGGGCGTCACCAGCCTGATCCTCGGAGCGCGCCTGCCGAGCTGGCAGCCGACGCGGCTTAATGCTCGGTACCAGGCCGCTCTCCGGCTCGCAGAGATCGTGTGGCGGGCTACGTCACCCGAGCACGCTCCGGGCCCGACGGTTGCCAGCGGGTTCCTCTTCGACCTGCCGAAGATCTTCGAAGACTTCGTGACCGTGGCGGTGTCGGAGGAACTGCATGACCGCTTCGGCGGGATTGCATATCCGCAGTACCCCTGCCACCTAGACGAGTCGCTGGCCGTACGGATGAAGCCTGATCTGGTGTGGGAACTGAGCGGTGTTCCCCGGGCCGTGGTCGACGCCAAGTACAAGCAGGAGAAGCCGGCCGGATACCCAGACGCCGATCTGTACCAGATGCTGGCCTACTGCACGGCCCTCGGGCTGCCTCGTGGACACTTGATCTACGCCGAGGGGAACGGATCAGGTGCCTCACACGTCGTAAGGCATGCGGGCATCGAGATCATCTGCCATGCGCTCAACCTCGCTTCGGAACCCGAGGCGATCCTTTCGCACATCAGCAAGATCGTAAGTGAGTTCTGACCGGCGAGGAGGATCCGTGGCACGTCTGGCGATCGACAGCAGCTTCCTGTGGGAATTCGGCAAGCTGAACCCGGACGTCCAGGAGCGTGTACAGGAGGTCTTCGCAAAGTTCCAGGCGGGCGGCGCAGGCATCAACCTGGAGAAGATCCACAACGCGAAGGACAAACGGTTCCGCTCCATCCGGATCGACCAGGGCTATCGCGGGATCGTGCTAACCCCGGAGCAGGGTGACCTCTACCTCCTCCTCAAGGTCGACCAGCATGACGCCGCCTACAGGTGGGCTGAACGGCACAAGGTCTCCGTCAACAGCACCGCCGGTGTGGTCGAGATCATCGACGTGGTCGGCGTGAAGGAAGCCACCGCCAGGAACACCGCATCCGGCGGGCCCGATCGACTGTTCGATCACGTCAGCGACGCGCAGCTCCGGACGCTTGGCATCGACGAGCAAACCCTGGCCTTCGCCCGTTCCGTGACGGACCAACTGGAAGTGGAGAAGGCGCGCCGGACGCTGGGCGAAGCCCAGTATGACGTGCTCATCGGCCTGGCGATGGGGATGACGCCCGAAGAGGTGTGGAACGAAGTCGCTCAGTCGGCTCCGGTCGACACCGATGACATGGTGGCTGCCACGGAACGGACCAGTCGCAGGCTTGTCCTGGTGACCGGGCCCGATGAACTCATGGACGTCTTCAGCCAGCCGTTCGCCCTTTGGCGGGTCTACCTCCATCCAAGCCAGCTGCGTGTTGCCCACGCTCGGTACAGCGGAGCAGCTCGGGTATCCGGTGGGCCGGGAACCGGAAAGACGGTCGTCGCCTTGCACAGGGCCCGGCATCTGGCTAGACGTGTTAAGCGCGAGGGCGCGGTCCTGCTTACCACCTTTACGAAAACGCTGGCCGCCTCTCTCGATGACGGGCTGCGTGCTCTTGTTAGCGAACCCGACCTGCTCGAGTGTGTTGACGTCCGGCACATCGACCAGGTTGCCCACCAGATTGTTGCCCGCAAGCACGGGCGACTGTCTGTTCTCAACCAAGCGGAGGAGGTGGCCAGGTGGACGAAGGCCAGCTCCGCGCACGAGCCGGCGTTTCTCGCCGCCGAGTGGCGGCAGGTCATCCTTGCCCAGGGCATCACCACGCTGCTGGAGTACCAGGGTGCCCGGAGGAAGGGGCGCGGGGTACGACTAAGCTCTGCCGCGAGAGAGATTGTCTGGGAGGCGTTCGAGGCGTTCAGCTCCGGGCTGCGCAAGGACGGCGTGTGGACACACGAGACGATCTGCGTTGAAGCGACCCGACTCTTGACCGAGGCGGACCGCCAGCCGTACGAACACGTGATTGTTGACGAGGCGCAGGACCTCAGCCCATGGCAGTGGCGCTTCCTGCGCGCTGTTGTCCCGGCCGGACCTGATGATCTGTTCATCGCCGGAGACACCCACCAGCGCATCTACGACAACCGCGTCTCCCTGCGGCAGGTCGGGGTGGACGTGACGGGCAGGTCAACCCGACTGAAGATTAACTACCGGACCACGGCAGAAATCCTCGCGTGGAGTGTCGGCCTCCTCCGCGGTCAGGCCATCGATGACATGAACGAAGACCTCGAATCGTTGACCGGCTGCCGCTCAGACGTCCACGGTAACCAGCCACGGCTGGAAGGATTCGCTTCGCGGCAGGACGAACTCGCCTTCGTGACAGCACAAGTCCAGCAGTGGCTCGACGATGGGGTGGAGCCGGAACAAGTCGGCATCGCCATGCGTGCCCGTGCCCCCATCGGCGAGGTCGTCAATTCATTGGCAGAACACGGCATCCCGGCGGCGAGCCTGGCCAGCCAGGCCGCCCATGAGGGCAAGGTTCTGGTCGGGACCATGCACCGGATGAAAGGGCTGGAGTTCCGCTGCATGGTGGTCACCGGCGTCAGCGACAACTCGGTGCCTGCGCCATCGGCGGTGACTCCAGAGAGCGTGGACAAGGCTGCGCACGCACTCGACATGCAGCGCGAGCGCTGTGTCCTCTTCGTTGCCTGCACCCGGGCGCGGGAGGAGTTGCTTGTTACATGGACTGGCGTGCGAAGTCCCCTTCTACCTGTCAGCTGATGATCTCCACACCGGTGCGATCCGGACGCATCTCCAGCCGTTTGCCGGTGGACGTGAGGCGCCCTCTGACTCGGACGGTAGCGCGTTGGTAGTGGAGCGGCGCGATACTCTCGTACTGGCGGCGGCTCAGTACGACCCAGATCGCGCGGGCAAGGGACTCGGACGATGAGGTTTGCAACTCGCCCCGGATCTTGATGCGAGGCGGTTCCACGTCGTCATAGTGGAGATCCTCAATTACACCGGTGATCGTGGCCGTTCCTACACGGGCCAGGTCTCTCAGCTGCTTTGCTGCTTGGCTCAGGACGCTGGCCATGGTCGAACTGAATTCGATCGCTTGCCCCGAGGGTGAGTCCAGCTCCCGCGCCCAGCCGACTGCGATGGAAAACGGACGATCGACACCGTGACCGGCGAGCCCGCTGACCGCTTCACAAAGATCGGCCGATACACCCTGCTCGACATATTCCTCGATGATGTCGAAGGAGGCCGTGCCTCGGATAACCTGCGTACAAGCTGTCTGCGCAGCACGGAGGGCCTTGTCCAAGGTGACCAACACCTGCCTGCCGAAGGGGCCGGTGTCGTCCTCCTCGAACAGCGAAGCCTGGACATCGCGGGAGGCCACCGGAACGCGGGCCGTGAAGATGTAACTTCCCGGCTTGCTTGTGCCCAACCGGACAGATCCCAGAAAGTCCTGCACCACCCCGCTTCGGCGTCCTGTGAAGATGAGCCGGGGACCTTCTTCCACCGTCCGGGCCGCGGTGTCCAGCAATTCACAGATACTGTCGACCGCTTTCACTCCGGACAGGAGCGGGATGGTTCCGGACGGGGTGTCCGGCTGCGTTCTGACATCCACGGTGTTCACCATCGGCTCTGCGATGTCGAGCAAGATTTCCTCGGCAGGTCGATCTTCTAGCACTGCTAGCTTGGCGACCGCCTCCGCAAGCAATTCATCGTCGTCCGGATACTCCCGCTGCGGCGGGACCAGCAGGCGAGTATCTGCACCTTGCCAGACCTCGGCTCCCCGCCATGTCCCTTCATTTCGCCAACCACGACTGGCAAGGTAGCCGGCAAGGCTGGCAGGGTCGATTGCCAGCTCATTCATAAAGCCACCTCCGCCAGTGTCGGGTCTAGCAGTCCCCTCAAGCTCTTGACGGTGAGCAGGTTCCTCTTCGGCACTCGTACCGTAATGGTTCCGTTGCACCGCGGATTCTCGACCCTGACGCGATCGGCCAGGGAAAGCCAGTACGCGGCATGGCTCAGCACGAGGCCGTTCTTGTTGCCCCGGGCGTATTTCGCTGCGTCGTCTGGGACGATGACCAAGAAGAGGAAACGAGGAATCCGGCGTTCACCGCCGGCGAGTGCGTTGAAGCGCTTCTCGGTCAGCCGAGGATAGATCCAGTCATCGTTATCCCCTTTGGGCTTGGCCCATGTCTTGACCTGAACGCGCATCGCAGGAAAGTCACCCCCGACTTCGACGGGTGCGGAGATGTCGAAGTCGACGCCGGTGCAGTCGGGCGTGAGCGGGCTGGCTTGAAGGCCCGCGGCCGCGGCAAGCGCCTGAACGAAACACTCGCCGTACCAGCCCTGGTGATTGTTCTTGTCCAGGCACCACTCACAGGCCAGAGCAGCCTCCTCCTCGAACAGCGGCCGCCCCCGAATCCGCCGATAGGTGATCGTCATTGAAGGTAGCACGGAAGGATTCGAGGTGGAATCGGGGAACATGCGTTGATGGTCACCTGAAACCGCGGCGCACGACGGCTGGCGCGCTTGAGCACCGCGCTGATCTGATCGATGGTCAGCTTCGCCGTGGTGGCCGGGTCGGTCGTCTTGACCAACAGTTCCAGTGTCTCGGAGGCATCCTGAGCAGAAGGCCTGCCCTGTGTGACTGTCCGCTTTTCAGGCTGCTTTTCAGTCTTTGATGTGGCTTCGCGCACGCCCTGCGGGCGGGAAAATCGGGGCTGGTTGCCCGCCGACGTCGAGTCCGCCTGGTGCCTGGTCGAGGCCGGTTTTCAGTCTGACGCCGGGAGCCACCTAAGGGGCCCTGAATTGTCGCTTCGAGCACGAGAGCCCGGCTCTTGACTTCCCCTACCGGCTCCCCGGGCAACCACCCATGGCCAGCGACGCAGGAGGCGAGGGAGATAGGTGCAGGAGACCAACGAGCCGGTGGAGTTCGTCGAGCGGGTCGCCGCGATCGACATCGGCAAGAGCGGCCTGGTCGTGTGCATACGCGTGCCGAGCGAGGACAAGCCCGGACGGCGCCGGCAGGAGGTACGCGAGTTCACCACGCTCACCGCCTCCCTGCTCGCGTTAGCCGATTGGCTGCGCTGCCAGAGCGTGAGCCTGGTGGCGATGGAGGCCACCTCGGACTACTGGAAGCCGGTCTACTACCTGCTGGAGGCGGAAGGCTTCACCTGCTGGCTGCTGAACGCCAAGCACGTCAAGAACGTGCCCGGCCGCCCCAAAACGGACAAACTCGACGCGGTCTGGCTGGCCAAGGTTGTCGAACGCGGCATGTGCCGACCCAGCCTGGTGCACCCCAAGCCGATCCGGCAGCTGCGCGATCTGACGCGCTATCGGCGCAGCCTGGTCCGGGAACGCACCCGCGAGAAGCAGCGCGTGGAGAAGCTCCTGGAGGACGCGCAAATCAAGCTGTCCAGCGTGATCAGCGACGTCTTCGGCGTCTCCGGCCGCGAGATGTTGCAGGCGCTGATCGACGGCCAGCGCGATCCCAAGACGCTGGCGCAGATGGCCCGCGGCCCGATGCGCTCCAAGATCCCGATCCTGCAGGAGGCGCTCACCGGCCACTTCACCGACGAGCACGGCTTCCTCTGCCAGATGATGACCGACCGCATCGACGACCTGTCCGCCCGGATCGAGGCCGTCTCCCGCCGTATCGAGGACAAGATCGTCCCCTACGCTGCCGCAGTCGACCAGCTCGATGAGATCATCGGCGTCGGCGCGATCGCCGCCCAAGAACTCATCGCCGAGATCGGCATCGACATGAGCCGCTTCCCCACCGCCGGCCACCTGGTCTCTTGGGCCAAGTTCGCCCCGATCGACAACAACTCCGCCGGAAAGAAGAAGGGCGGCTCCACCGGCAAGGGCAATCCATGGCTCGCAGCCACCCTCGCAGAGATCGTCGCGGTCACCTCCCGCTCCAACACCTTCCTCGGCGAGCGCTACCGGCGGCTGTCCAGACGCCGCGGACGCAAACGCGCCATCGTCGCCCTCGGCAACTCCGTCCTGACCATCGTCTGGCACCTGCTGTCCGACCCCGACGCCCGCTACCACGACCTCGGCCCCGACTTCTACCAATCCCGCCTCGCCACCAGACGCCGCGAACGCGACCTCATCCGCCAGCTCGAACGCCTCACCGGCAAGACCGTCACCCTGCAACCAACCGCCTGACCACACCCCGCTGAACCAACCTCACCAACCTCACCGGCCGAGGTTCGCTGCCGCCTGCCCACCAACTCACCGATTTTCGAGCCAGGCGGAGCAGTCCGCCCTGATCTCTTGTCTGGCGCGAAGCCAGAGGGGTGGGGTATGGACGTCGCCGTGCGCTCGTGGAAGCCTCGTTGTCGTCAGGGCTGTCGTCAACATCGCCGTGACGGTCGCGATGTGATCGCCGAGTGGTTCTGGCACACCGCTTGCGCGCGGACAGCACTAGGGACAAAATCACCTTGGCTGACGACACCGGAAGGAACACATGGGCACTCTGGGAGCGCCAACAACCTATATGTATTGGTCGGAACTCCGAGTCCGCGAATTCCTTGAAGCCAACAATATCCGGATCAGCAAGACCTCTACAACAATTAAGTCTCCAAACGTCCCGCTTCTTCCTGTCATCGAACATGTCCGCCATTCAGGCGACCCAACGATGGCGGAACTGGCCGATAAGATCGAAGCAAGCCTGGGAGAAAGTGCGGTATCCAGTTTCGACACATACCCTGTTCGATACGCCAAGGGCATCGGGTCGATCATCTTCTCGGAATTTGTTTCACTGAGTGGTCAAAGCCAGGACCGTTCAATCATCACAACCGAGACGTGCGATAGTCAGGGCCATGCAATTGCCATTTGTCTGTTCGGCAGCATGCACAGCTTCGACTTATCGATACGGGAAGCCGGCCCCGGTCTAAGCAGCGGAGCATCCTGGCGCAGCTCGGTAACTCCGGAGATCATACGCTTCATCGACGGCGACCTTGCTAAGTTGGCCGGCCCGACGAGCCGCAGTGACGCCCGACTGCGCTACGCTAGATACGCTTTTGAAGCAGCCCATCAGCAAGGCATGAACTCCGAACCCGACTTCTTGGTTCCGTGGAAGCGGGAATTCACTTATGGTGACATCCAAAACAGTGCCGAATGGCTCGCCGACGTAATTTACGATATCGACTTCGTAAAAGAAGAGGGCCAGCCTTGGGGGCGATTTGTCCGACTCATCATCGGCGCCCCCGTATGGATTCGGACACCCAAGCCGCAGGATATTCGACTCTATAGCCAGCAAGCGCTCGAACTCGAACAAGAACGCATCGAAAGACTCCGAGTCGCCGACCACCCCGGCTATTCAATTGCGGCAGAGGGATGGGAGCGGTTCAAGGCCCGATTCCGTCGATGAGCGGCCCCGCACACTCTCCGTGCCCTGATCACCTCGTACACTGTCGACCCACCGCGAAGCGGCAGCGGGCCGGGGACGGAGTGTCAAGCCCAGCTTCGCGTGTGCGTTATGGGGCGCCGTTCCTCGGTCATGGCCGTACGTACTCCGTGATGGGCTTCGATCGGTTGGCTGTTCGCTGTAGTGGCTGTGCGCATGGGCGGCGCTGGCCGCGACCGGCCGGAGAGCCGCAGCGCGGCCAGCGACCGCCTGGCGCTGCGCCGACCGCCGCAGGCGGGCGGCCTTGAAGACGTGGAGAAAGTACTCATCCAGTCGACGATCATGACTGTGACCTGTTGCTTTACCGCTCCGATGTTGCTCGGCTTCGGTTCAGGCTTGACGTCGGTTGAAGCGGTTGGCTCCGTGTCAGCTGATGTATGGCTTCTGGCTTCCGTCTGCCTGAAGGTAGTGGCTGATGCGCAGTCTCATGGAGCGATCCATGCGGTAGTTCGAAAGGTCGCCTCGCGGTACCCATCGCACTTCGCGGGACTCCTTGCTTGGGGTCGGCTCGCCGCTGACAGCTCGGGCGGTGAGGACGATGGAGAACTCCTGCCGGACCTCGCCGTTGCTCGTGTAGAGGATGACGTGGTTGGGGTCGCTGTAGGTTCCGACGATCCCCGTGATCTCACAGGTGATGCCCGTCTCTTCCAGCGTTTCTCGTATGGCCGCTGACGGGATGGACTCGCCGAGGTCGATGGCTCCGCCCGGTAGGGCCCAGTTGCCGTTGTCGGAGCGACGGATCAGGAGGACGTGGCTGGCCTCGTTGGTGACGACGACGTTGACCGAGGGGACGAGGCTGTTCGCGGCTGGCGCTTGCGGGTCGTTGTAGAAGTCGATCCTGCGAGTCACGGTCCGGAGCCTACTTGCTGGACGCCTCGTCTTCCGGCGGCTTGGCGTCGCTTGGCTGGCTGACGAAGCTGCCGAGTCCGCGGACGGTGTAGATGGTGCCCTCTTCGCGGAGGGCTCGCATCACCTTGTGGGCGGTCATGCGGGCGATGCCGAACTCCTGCATCAGATCGTTCTCGCTCGGCACTCGTGAGCCGGGGCGGTAGACGCTGGCGGCGATGCGCTCACGGATCACGTCGGCGACCTGCTCCCAGCGAGGCCGGTCGTGGCGAAACTCGATCACGACGTCACTGTAGGAACCCGTGATGTCCCATCGTTCTCCGGATGGCCCTATGGAGCCCTATAGACAACCCATCTGAGCTTTGCTTACGCTGGCCCCATGGCACTCCCTGGTTGCGACCTCGACGTTCTTCGCGCCACGTTCCCCGGCTGGTCGTTCTTCCGCAGCGATGCGGGCGCCCTCTACGCGACCAGGCGAGGCGCTCCACTTCGCAACGCGGAGATCGACGCGGGGCTTGATCAGACGGTGAGCGCTGACGATTGCGTGACCCTCGTGGCACTGCTGCAGGCGCAGCAGGTTCGGCAGTGATGTGGCGGCGTCATGGACGTGTATGACTACCACGGGCCGCACGCTGATCCTCCCCAGCCGTGGGCCGAGCCGGTGGAGTGGGAGAGGAGCCTGCCGCGCGCCGACCGGTTGCGCGTACGGGCACACACCTGCTGCTGTCGGCGCCCGCTCTTCGAGCTGTGTACGGCTGGCGGTCTGTGGTTCGTCCGGCGTATGTCGGGTGAGCCGCCGGCCGATGTCGTCGAGACACGATGGATGCGGGAGCGCGCGGCGAAGGACCTATGGCACCGGATCCTGAGTGGTCAGGCGTGGTGACCGAGCGGTGGCGCCTCCTGGCGGAGGTAGGCATGGGCAATCTGCCGCGCCGAGTCGTGAGGGGTCGTCTGGTCGGTGCGTATCCGCAGCGAGAAGAGGCCGGTGTCGTGGGTTTGCAGGTCGAGCAGGGTCTCGTCCCATGCGCTCAGGCGGCTGGTGGTGTCGCCGTCACCTCGTTGCAGGGATCGCCGCTCGCAGACGTCGCGTGGCACCCACAACAGGACGGGCAGCCAAGGCCCGGCTTCGGCCAGGCGCAGGATGTCGGGGATGTTGCCCATGTGAACGACAGGCACTTGCCCCGTCTGGGCCATCTGCTGGATCTGGTGGCGGTCGATGGCGTAGACGTTGCCGTAGCGGTGGGTCTCCGCGAGGAGCCGTCCGGCTGCCCGCAGCCGGGCGAGGTGGTCGGGGGTGACGAAGTCATATTCGGTGCCGCGCCGGTTGCCGGATTTGAGCTTGCGCAGCAGGACGAACCTCGGGTCGAGAGCCGTCAGGGCGGCGGTGGTGGTGCTCTTGCCGCTGGCCGGCGGGCCGTACAGGACGATGCCCTTCACGAGAGGATCCGTTTGAGTGTCTCGCGGGTCTGGTCGGCGAGGCTGATCGCGGCTCCGAGACGGTTGTCGACGGTGATGTGCGCGGTGGGCGGGCAAGTCTCGGTGTTGAGGCCGCTGGTGTAGGTGTCCCAGTTGTCGAGCTTCCAGCAGTCGCGGGCGGCTCCGCGGAACTCGATGTACTCGCGCATGGACTCGACGTCGCAGCGTACCCACACCACGGCGACGTCGATGCCCTTGGCGGCGCAGCGGTTGGTGAGACGGGACACCCAGTCGGGGTCGGCCAGCTCGGCGATGAACGGGGCCGACAGGATGGCAGAGGTGCCGACGTTGAGGTTGTCGAACGCGGTCTCCATGAGGCACCGGTACTCCAGTGGTCGGACCTCGCGCAGGTACAGCTCGGTGTGCCGGTCGTGTGGGTCACCGCCGAGGGAGACGAGCAGGCGTTCGACCATGGCGCGGGTGAGGGAGTCCTTGTCCAGGAAGGCCCAGCCGGTGATGTCGGACAGGAAGCGGGAGAACTCGGTCTTGCCGGATCCGGCGTAGCCGCCGACGAGGGTGAGGATCGGCTTCGGGCTGCCTTGGCCGTGCCGGCGGCGCCAGGCGTCGACCACGCGGTTGAGGAGTGCGTTCTGCTCGGCGTTGGAAGGGCTGCCGGACACCTTGATGAGGGTCTGTTCGATGACCTGCGCGGCGGCATTGTCCGCTGCGGGGTCGGTGGGCGCGGGCAAATCCGAGATGGAATTTTCCACTTCGGTTATTTCGCCGGGTAGTGGTAGCCGGAAACCTAGCTTGGGCTCACTTGCCTGATAGAGGAGGCAATAGGCCCGCCGGTAGTGAGGTCCGGGATATACCGATCCCTGCTCGTGTGCCCAGAGTGTCTGGAAATTGGCGGCTGGTGCGACCAGGCCGTGCCGGTGGGCGACCTGTCGGAGCTGATCACCTGCTGCTTCGAGGGTGAGACCGTGCGCTTCGCGGTGCTGGCGCAGCAGCAGGGGACGCCATCCGGGGCGCTGGATTGTCTTCATCGCATCCTTTTGCGCACTTTGGGAAGCGGGCATGTGAAAGCGCATGTGTAACCGCCGTGCAGGCAGCAATGAAGAAGCTTAGCTAACGCTTCGTGATACTCAACGGCGCGAATGCGCGATGAACTAACGGCATCCCCGCCGGGATAACGACCGACCAGAAAAGGGGTGCCGGAATGACCGCAAACAAGCGGCTGTTGGACGAGCTTCGGGCCATTCAGTCCGAGATGGAGGAGCTGGCCTGCCGGGTCAGCGAGATCGCTTCCGCTCTTGGAACACGGCCTTCTCCAGATCGGCGATCCGCCCGCCGAGATCAGCAAGGGTCTGGCGCATCTGAGCGAGCTGGTCCATGACGTCCTGCGACGCCGGCCCCTCGGCGTTGGCCGCCTCGACGCTGGCCTCGGCGGCGCCCTCGCGGACGAACACGCCCTTGCCTTGCTGGCCGACGACCAGGTTTTCGGTGCGGAGCACGCTGATGGCCGCCTTGACCACGCTCGCGGACACGTCGTAGCGCTGGCAGAGCTGAGCGGTCGACGGCAACGCGGCGCCAGGCGCGAGTGATCCCGTCCTGATCTGCCTACGCAGGTCGTCGGCTATCTGGAGGTAGCCGGGGCGACCCGTCTTCTCGACCATCCCGTGCCCTTCGCGAGGTTGTCTGCCTCCAGTTCAGCACACCCCATCCGACATGCCAACCAAGTCTTCGTGGAATCCCTTGACAACTTAGAATTCCAAGCGTTCTATGTATGCCAAGAGGATTCACTCGGATCGAACGAAGGAACCGCCATGCGCACCGTCCCCATCCCTGTGGACAGCAGCAAGCTCACCATCACCTGCGTGAAGGCCCCGCGGCCTCGCGTGCTCAACAAGGACACCGGCGAGATCAAGACCGACAAGAACGGCAACACCGTCTACGAGGTCACCGTCTCGGTGGAGGACGAGTTCGGCCGCATCGAACTCGTCAAGATCGGCATCACCGGCGAACCGCCCATCACCGCCGGCGACCCGGTCAACGCCGTCGGCCTGGTCGGCTACGTCTGGGAGATCGCCGGCCGCTGGGGGATCAGCTACCGCGCCTCCGCCCTGCTTCCGCTACAGGAGGCCGCCGGTGTCTGACCTGCTCACCCTGCTCGGAGTCTCGGCCGCCATCGCGGCCGGGCTCTGGGCCTGGCACCACTGGCACTACCGCTCCTTCTGGCTCGTCCTCGGCTACCCGCTGGCCGCGTTCAGCGTATGGGCCACCTGGCGCAAGGTCGCCCTCGGCTGCGGGTTGACCAAGAAGCGGCAGCGCTTCTGGTTCACCACCGTCCCAGGCCTGGTCGCCTCGACCGGCGTCGTCCGCGTCAAGCGGAAGTTCCAGCGCATCGCCGTGGACACCAGGCCGTTCATGTGGTTGCCGATGCCAACTCGGCACGGCTGGCGCGTCACCATCCACACCCTCGAAGGGCAGATCCCGGCCGACTACGCCGAGGTGGCCGAACGGCTCGCGCATTCCTGGGGCGTGCACGCCGTCCGCGTCTCCTCGCCCCGCCCCGGCCGGGTCGTCCTCGCCACCACGATGCGCGACCCACTGGTCAAGGTCGCCGACCTACCGGCCTCGACCGAACTTCTCAAGGTCACCGTGGGCAAGCTGGAGACCGGCGGGCCGTGGACGATCGACTTCACGACCGTTCCGCACTGGATCAACGCCGGAGCGACCCAGTCGGGGAAGTCCAACCTGGCCAACGCGCTCATCGTCGGCCTGGCCCCGCAACCCGTGGCGCTGGTCGGGTTCGACCTCAAGGGCGGGGTGGAGTTCACCCCGTACGCGCCACGCCTGTCCGCGCTGGCCACCACCAGAACCGAGTGCGCCACCCTCCTCGACGACCTGGTCACGCTCATGGCCGACCGGATGGGCGTGTGCCGGATGGCCGGGGCCCGCAACATCTGGCAGCTCCCACCCGCGGTGCGGCCCGTCCCGATCGTCGTCCTGGTCGACGAGCTGGCCGAGCTGTACCTGATGGCCGACAAGAGCGAGAAGGACGAGATCGCCAAAACCTCCACCGCCCTGCTCCGGGTGGCCCAGCTCGGGCGGGCGTTCGGGATCTACCTGTTCTGCTGCGGTCAGCGCATCGGCTCGGACCTCGGGCCCGGCGTCACCGCCCTCCGGGCCCAGTGCTCGGGACGGATTTGCCATCGGGTTAACGACCCGGAGACCGCGACCATGACGCTCGGTGACCTCGACCCGGCCGCCCTCGTCTCAGCTCGTGCCATCCCGGCCGAGACGCCGGGAGTCGCCATCGTCGCCGGCCAGGACGGCCAGTGGTACCGCGCCCGCTCCTTCTACGTCACCGAGCAGGCCGCCGAACACGCCGCCCGCACCCACGCCCACCTTGCCCCGTCCTGGGACGAGGTCATGGCCGCCCAGCCGCACGAGATACCCGCCGCCTGACCGCACCCACGAAGGGAGGACACCGATGCGACACCTCGCCGCCTGGCTCGTGGACACCGGCCCCGTCCTCGTCCTGGCCCTCATCGCGGGCGCGGGCTCGTTCGCCCACATCCGCGACACCGCCAGCGAGCACGGACAGACCGGCTGGATGTCCTGGGCCATCGCCGTCTGCATCGACCTCACCTGCGTCATGGCCGCCCGCGAACGCCAACGCGACAAGAAGACCGGCCGCGAACGGCGCGGCCCGATCTCCTGGCCCGTCCTCGTCCTGACCGGCGGGATCGTCCTGTCCCTGGCCGCCAACCTGGCCCAGGCCGAACCCACCGCCTGGGGCTGGATCACCGCCGCGACACCCGCGGGCGCGTTCCTCGTCGCCGTCTCGATGCTCGAACGCCGGGCTTCCGCTCCGCGTCCGCAGGACGTCCCGCAGACGTCCCCGGTCACAGTCTCGGCGTCCCCGGCTGTCCCCGAGACGTCCTCAGCGGTCCCGGACCGTCCCGCTCTCGTCCCCGCCAGTGAGGACGGCCAGGACGACGGGCCCGCACCCGACCCGGCCCTCGTCGCCTACGCCCAGCGCGTGGCCGACGAGCACACCGCCAAGCACGGCAGACCCATCACCCGCGACCTGCTCCGCGCCCGCCTGGGCGTCTCCAACCAGCTCGCCGCCGACCTGCTCCGCACCATCCAAACCCTGTGAAAGGACCGCAGCCGATGCCCCACCCACATGCGCGCCTGGCGCTCGTAGCCGGCCTTCGCGCACTGGCCCAACTCCTCCACGACCGCCCCGACATCCCGGCACCTCGCCGGATCGACGTCTACCACCACGCCCGGACGGCGCCCGACGACGAGATGCGGGCCGAGATCGACCACATCGCGGCGCTGCTAGGCACCACGACCGAAGAGCACAACGGCCACTACTCGACGTCCATCCGGCTCGGCGCCGTCGAGTACCAGGCCATCGCCATCCTCGCCGACTCCCGCACCCGTCACGAAGCCGCCGAAGCCGCCTACCGGACCGTCTACGACTCCACCGACACCGACCTGGGCCCCACGGCCTGAAGGGATCACAGCCATGAAGATTCGCCTCGACGGCACTCGTCCCGAGATCACCTACAGCATGTTCCGGCTCCGCGAGATCTTCACCGTCACCTCGGTGTCTCGCGCCTACCCGAACCGGCACCGCCCGCGCCAGTACCACATCTACGTCAACATCGTCCCGCGCGAGACGGACCACAGCCGATGACCAGCGACGTCACCGTCATCCACTACCGCTGCTGCACCTGCAACGGCACGGGCCTCGACGACGACCGCGGCACCTGCCGCGACTGCGACGGCTCCGGAATCGACAACCAC
The DNA here is from genome assembly GCF_014207745.1 of Nonomuraea muscovyensis. Lineage (NCBI taxonomy): Bacteria > Bacillati > Actinomycetota > Actinomycetes > Streptosporangiales > Streptosporangiaceae > Nonomuraea > Nonomuraea muscovyensis. The sequence continues at coordinate 1,817,053 of NZ_JACHJB010000001.1, read as the reverse complement.
GGCGCCTAGCCGTAGCGCCCCCCGCCTGGCCACACATCCGCCAAGATCCGCGCCAGGCCGGGGGCCATCCACCCAGAACACTGGATAGGACGGAACCCATCTTGCCCCACCCACACGCACTCGCCGGGATGATCACTCGGCTCCACGACCCGAACTACGACCGCTGGGCCCACCAGATCACGCGCACCGGCGGCTGCCGCCAACCCATCCACCTGCGCGGCAAGATCGAACACTACGACCGCGCCACCGGCCGGCTCCTGCACCGCTACAGCACCCACACCGAACCGGACGGCGTCCTGCGGGTGCCGTGCAAGACCCGCCGCGCCTCCCGCTGCCCCGCCTGCGCCGAGACCTACCGCGCCGACACCTACCAGCTCGTCCGGGCCGGCCTGGTCGGCGGCAAGGGCGTCCCGGAAACCGTCGCTGCCCATCCCGCCCTGTTCGTCACGCTCACTGCGCCGTCGTTCGGGGCTGTGCACGTCCGACGGGAGAGGAACGGCAAGGTCCTGCCCTGCCACGCCCGCCGCAACGCCGAGACCTGCCTCCACGGGCACGTCATGTCCTGCAAGGCCCGCCACGCGGCCGACGACCCGTGCCTCGGCGAGCCGCTCTGCCCGGACTGCTACGACTACGAGGGCTCGGTGCTGTTCAACGCCGTAGCTCCCGAGCTATGGCGGCGCTTTACCGAAGCACTGCGACGACGGTTTGCCCGCCTCTCCGGACTCACGCTGCGCGAGCTGCGTCAACAGCTCACCATCTCCTTCGCCAAGGTCGCCGAATACCAGCGCCGCGGCGTCGTCCACTTCCACGCCGTCATCCGCCTCGACGGACCGAACGGCCCCACCTCGCCGCCTCCCGCCTGGGCCACCGCCGACGCCCTGACCCAAGCCGTCCAGCATGCGGCCAGCGCGATAACCGTCGAGGTCGAGCCGCTGGCCCGCATCTTCCGCTGGGGCACCCAGCTCGATGTCCGCCCGATCACCATGAACGGCGACCTCACTGAGCAAGCGGTCGCCGCCTACATCGCCAAGTACGCCACCAAGGCCGCCGAATGCGTCGGCACGTTGGACCGGCGCATCCACACCCTCGAGGAGTTGGCCCTGTACCCGCTGCGCGAGCACGCCCGCCGCCTCATCGCCGAGTGCCTCCGCCTGGGTGCCCTCCACGACCTGGCTGACCTCCGCCTCACCCAATGGGCCCACATGCTCGGCTTCCGCGGCCACTTCTCCACCAAGAGCCGCCGCTACTCCACCACCCTCGGCGCCCTCCGCGCCGCCCGCCAGGAACACCAGCGAGCAGAGGAGATCACCACCGGCCGCCTGCCCCTCTTCGAGGAGGACACCGTCCTCGTCATCGCCCACTGGGAGTACGCCGGAAAGGGTCTGTCCCTCGGAGACCAACTCCTCGCCGCCGCCATCACCGGCACCAGCCTGTCGTACGTGGGCGGTGGTCCTGATGAGTAGGCAGGACAAGCTGCTGACCGTTCCCGAGGTACTCGAGGAACTGGGCGGGATCTCCCGCCGCACGTTCTACCGGTGGCGCGAACTCGGACGTGCGCCCGCGTGTATCCGGCTTCCCAATGACGAGCTGCGCGTCTGGCGGAGCGATCTCCTGGCCTGGCTCGACTCCCGCCGGGAGGCCGCGTGAACACCACCTACGACGTGAAGCTCGGCGGAGTCCAGTATCGTTCGGACCGGGATACCCCCGCCTACATCGCCCGCTGGAAGGTCGCGGGCAAGGCCAAGTCCAAGAGTTTCCGAACCAAGGGCCTGGCCAACGCCTTCCTGTCCGACCTACGCCAGGCGGCCAAGGCAGGGGAGGAGTTCGACATCGTGACCGGCCTGCCGGTATCGATGCTCGCCGCCCGATCCTCCGGCCCGACATTCCTGGAGTTCGCCCAGTCCTACATCCTTCGCCGCTGGCGCACCTCGGCGCCGCGGACCCGCGAGACGGACGCGTACGCGCTGCTGTCGTTGGTTCCCGCTTTGACGGCCGACGCACCGGGGCGTCCCGAGCCTGAGGAACTGCGGGAAGTCCTCAAGGTTCATGCGCTCCTTCCGGAGGATCGGCGGGCAGACCTGACCGCGGCTCAGGCTGTGACCCTGAGGTGGCTGGAGAAGGCTTCGCTTCCTCTGACCGTTCTGGGCGATGCCGCGGTTCTCCGCAGGGCACTCGACGCCGTCACGGCCACCTTCGCAGGCGGCCCGGCGGGGGCGAACACGGTACGGCGCAAGCGGGCCGTTCTTCATCACCTGCTGGAGCACGCGGTTGAGCAGAAGATATTCGGCACCAACCCGCTCAACGAGATCAAATGGACTGCACCCAAGGCCGTCACGGTCGTGGATCCGCGAACCGTGGTCAACCCGGCGCAGGCAAGGCGGCTCCTCGACGCCCTGTCCATGGTGGGTCGCAAGCGGGGGGCTCGGCTCAAGGCGCTGTTCGGCTGCATCTACTACGCCGCGCTTCGGCCGGAGGAGGCGGCGGATCTCCGAGCGAACAACTGCACCCTGCCCGCATCGGGATGGGGCCTGATCGTCCTGGAGCGAGCGCGTCCCCAGAGCACGAAGCGATGGACGAACTCCGGCGAGACCCACGAGTCCCGGAGCCTGAAGCACCGGGCGGACAGGGAAACGCGAGAGATCCCGATCCCGCCGGTCCTGGTCGGGATGCTCCGTGAGCACATCGCCGAGTACGGCACGGCCAAGGACGGCAGGATCTTCTGTACGGGTACGGGAGGCGTCTACTCCAGTTCCGCGTACTCCCGAGTCTGGCAGGAAGCGCGGAAGCTCGCTCTGACGCCTGCCCAGGTGGCCTCGTCGCTCGCTGCTCGGCCGTACGACCTCCGCCATGCGGCGGTGTCGCTCTGGCTCAACGCCGGTGTGCCGGCCCCCGAGGTCGCCAAGCGCGCTGGGCATGGCGTTGACGTCTTGCTCCGGGTCTACGCCAAGTGCATGGACGGCCAGCAAGAGCAGATCAACGGGAAGATCAACAGCGCCCTCGACGTATAGATAGGTCCGCTCCGGGCCCTGGCCATGGCCAGGGCCCGGAGTTTTGCAGTTCGCCCAGTTCGCACAGCGCGTGGAGCCTGATCCGCGAAGGACAGCTTCCGGCCAGCCTCGACAAGAACGGACACTGCCGTCACGTTGGCTTTCATCGAGACTTATTGCGACTAATCGGCGTACACAAGCGATTCCGCTTCTTTATGACAATGTATTACGTGTTTACCTGAGACGTCTGTTGTGCTTGACTCCCGCCCTGTAGCCACACCCTCCGGGAGGGGGCAATGGGGGAGTTCGTCGGGATCGATCCCCTCGGCGCGGAGAAGCTGATCCGCCAGATGGAGGCCGGGAAGGAGGTCCTGGGCAGGGCACGGCCGGGGCTCGAAGCGGCGATTGCCGAGGCCGGTGAGGAGTGGGTGGGCCGTGGGGGCATCACGGCGATGCACCGAACCTGGGCGTTCTTCCACGAGTCTCAGCAAGATTTGAAGTGGCGCGTCGACACCATCAAGCGGTTGGTGCCGACGCAGCAGAAGGGCATGCTGGCCACCACCTTCCCGTTCAGTAACGGGGCAGAGGCGGCGCGTGCGGCTAGGAAGGACACGGATGCCATCGCCGCGGCCCTCAAGCTCCACGACCAGCACTTTTCCGGACCGAGTTGGAATGGGGTGGAGAAGGCCCTGGGGGCGCTCAAGGGGAGGGCCGACGACCCGACTTACGCGGCGGCGCTGCTGGCCGCCCTCGGCCCTACGACGTTCCAGAAGCTGCTCCGCGACTGGATGAACATCGAGGCCGCTGGTGTGCGCAGAGGTCTGACCCCGGACGCGCTGAAGCGGGCCGGAGACTCCTCGCCGGGCCTGTTAGCCAGGGCCTTCGCCAGCGCGGAGAGTTCCGGACGGCTCGGGAACGAGTGGCAGAAGATGGTGGAGACAGCCCCGTCGGACATCCTGACGACTCTGGTCGCCCTGGCCCCGCAGTCCGGCACCTTCCTGAACCGGGTGGCGACCAACCTGCTGAACCGCCCACCGAACTCTGACGCCTATCCCACGGACCCCAACTGGAGTCTGTACAACCTGGCCAAGGCATACGAGGGGAATCCGGAGGCGTTCCAGCGGCTGCTGGCCGAGCATCAGAAGGAGGCCGGCGTTCTGCTGAACGCCTACACCGTCACTACAACCGGTGTCCCCGGCTACGAGGAGGCGTTAGCGAAGGCGCTGCACGGGGCGTTGAAGCCAGGCGCCGGGGCGGACGACATGCGGGAGCGGGCCTGGATCACCGTCATCAACAGCATCGGGTCCGAATACTCGCTCTGGGTCGGTGGCAGTCTCGGAACCTTCACCAACTCGCCCATCAGCCGGGTGCTCGCCAAGGACATAGCGCCCGTCTTGGATCACCTCGCCCGAGGGCAGGCCGAGCGAAACTCGCCGAAGATGCCCCACTTGGGCCCCAGGCCGCCATGGGACAAGCTCGACCCCACAGTAAGCGCTCGGTTCCTGGGTGCGTTGATGCAGGACTCCAACGCAGCCGACGCGTTGATGAATGCAGGGAGGGAGTACACCAAGGAGCTTGACATGGGCCGCTACCATCCCTTCGACTCGAGCAACTACAAGCAGGAAGCGCACATCAATCTCGCCGAGCGGACGGGCGCGCTGTCGAACCTGCTGCTGGCCGGCTCGACGTATGCAGAGTGGAGCGACGACGAGTACGCCGAACGAATAGCCGGGTTCGTCCTCATGCCTGTGGACTACTTCGACCAGTACTTTCCCATCGCTAGCAAGATCGCGTCCACAGGCAAGGCCAAAGGGCTCGATGAAGTCAAAGATGCCCTGAAGGGCATGATCACGGGCTATCTCGATGAGAAGACACCGGACACAGCCGAGGCAGTCGCTGACAAGCTCATCGACGAGCAGATCGCTTGGCTGGATCGCTCGATGAGAGAACACGGCTTGGCCCCAATGACGACATCACAGATGGCTTTCATGAGAGACGCAATGGAGGGTCGGTTACAGAGCGCCCTGCTCGACGCGCTGAAGAGAAGGGGAGGCTGACCATGCCCATCAGGCATCAACTGCTCCGCGAGGCGGCCGAGAAGGAGGCGCTCGCCTCTACCTTCATGAAGTATGCCAAAACCCTGGCTGACACATTCCACGGCATCCCGTCGAAACCCAACGAGAGCGAGACCTTCTGGAAGGGGCCGGCTGCAGAGCGATACCTCTCCAACGCCGTCCGCCTCAAGCGCGAGATGAGCGAGCTCGAAGACTCGTGCCTGGCCACCGCCGAGAACCTCCGTCGCCGCGCCAGGCAACTCCGTGCGGAGGCCGCGCAGGTGCCTGACCCTAGGTGAGTGCGTTCAGCCGTTGCTGGGGTAGCACTCGGTCTTGCCGACGATCAGGACGTTGGGTGTCGGTTCCATCCTGGCCATGAGGACGAAGGTCAACTTGGTTTCGGGATGGATGACCACGGCGACGCTCACGTTGTCTTCCCAGAGGTCGAGGTTGTCCACGACCTCGGTATAGCCCTTACCTTCGAGATCGCCTTTCAGTAACCCGACCAAGCTGGGCGGATTCTCTGCGGACGGGTTTGCGAAGTTTCCCTTGGCCCTGAAGTAACGTTGCGCCTTACCCTTCACGCACGTCGTATTCCGGTCCTGGTCCGCCCGTTCCTTCGTCAGGCCTGTCAAGCCTGCCTCGATCCCGGATACCAGAGCGTCTCCATCGCTTACGAGCTGCCGGGTCGCCTCCGCCAGTGTCGGCCGCTCTGGCTCTCCCGAGCAGCCTGTTAAGGCCGCGAAACAGACAAGTAGCGCGGCAACCGCCCTCGAACTCGCATCAAGGCGCACGACCTGGACCTTATCCGACCACCCTCCGCTCGTACATCCAATTCGTTGCAGATATAGCGAGCCGCGATGAGGGCAGCGGACTGTCGTGACAACCGCGATCAAGGTATGACAATATGCAACTAGAGGGCTACGCGGCGCTACTGTTCGGTGTATGTAGCTCCAACCGAATGGCGGCCGGATCAAGGGGTGGCGAGGAGAACGGTGCCTAGAGCATGGATGGTAAGGGTGGGTCGGCAGGGTGAACAGGAAAATCTCGCGCTCGACGAGGGATTAGCGCTGATCGGATGGCCTGAACTCCATGATCTTTCGGCGTGCAAGAGCCTGGATGCGCTTCGCGATCTAGTGACTACCACCTATCCAGACGCCACAAAGCAACGGGCCGCCAACTGGACCGGCCAGCTCTGGACCTTCTTGAGCCGCATGCAAGCAGGTGATCTGGTCGTTCTTCCCCTCAAGAGCAAGCCCGCCATCGCCGTTGGCCGCATTACCGGCAGCTATACGTACCGGATCGATCTGCCGGCCGAAGCTCGCCACGCTCGCCCCGTTACCTGGCTCCGGACAGAGGTCGCGCGAACCGCGATCGGACAGGATCTCCGGCACTCGCTTGGTTCTCTCCTCACTGTGTGTGAGCTCACTCGGAACAACGCCTACGAACGACTGCTCGCGCTTGCGAGTGGTGCTTCTGATCCAGGTGTTGGCGAAGAACCTCTGGCTGAACACGAGGAAGAAACGGATACGGAGGTCACAAAGTTCGATCTGGAGCGGATGGCTCAGGACGAGATCGTCGACCGGATCAGTCAGCGCTTCCCTGGTCACAGACTGTCACAACTTGTGGCGGCTATCTTCCAAGCAAAAGGGATGACGACCTTTATCGCGCCGGACGGCAAGGACGGCGGAATCGATGTACTGGCTGGTTCTGGACCACTGGGTATGGACCCTCCACGAATCTGCGTTCAGGTGAAATTCACCCAAGCGCCCGCGGACGTCCGTGTGGTTCGGGAGATTCAGGGGGTCGCTGGCCATATGGGTGCTGACCAAGTCCTGGTTGTCAGTTGGAACGGTGTCACTCGCGATGCTGAGCGCGAGTTGCGTCAGAAGTTTTTCAACGTCCGCTTGTGGACATCGGACGATGTCCTGCGAGAACTCAGCGCTGTTTACGACCGGCTACCCGAGGAAATCCAGGCGGACCTGCCCTTGAAGCGCGTATGGATGCTGGCCTTGGATGCATAGGACGATTGAAACGCCCTGGCCTACCGGATAACCCCGATTCAGATGTGGTGAGTGCTTGACTACCTCCGGTACTGCGACGAGCTGTTCCCGTCAGCATCCATCGAAAGGACGTTCGCGATGCTCGGCTCCGACGCGACCGCTGAGGGGATATCGCTTGACGCTCTCCCTATTTCCCGCAGGACGGGCAGCGAGCCGCTCACTGCGCATGGGACGGCGGCAGGCGCCACCCTCGCCGACTTCTGGGCGTGGGCGTGCTCCGACGTGATCAGCAACAGGCTGCGCGGTATCCTCGCCGAGTATATTGTCGCATTCGCGCTGGGCGTCGCCGATGGTGTCCGCACAGAGTGGGACGCCGTCGACCTGCGGCTGCCCGACGGGCTGGACGTCGAGGTCAAGTCGGCGGCGTACGTACAGTCGTGGAGTCAGCAGCAGTTGTCACGGATCGGGTTCGACATCGTCCCCGCCAAAGGTTGGAATGCGCGGACAGACGTCGTGGCCGCTGTACCGCACCGGCCCAGCCGCGTCTACGTCTTCTGCCTTCTCCATCACACCGATAAGGCGACGATCGACCCGCTCAACCTGGACCAGTGGGAGTTCTACGTCACGCCCACCATCGCTCTGGACGCGGCACTGGGCGCCCAGACACGGATCTCGCTGGCGCGGTTGCGGGCGATCACTCCTTCCTCCGTCACGTTCGGCGAGCTCGCTGCCCGTGTTGCCGAGTGTGCCGCGGTGCCAACCTGAGCTGTGCCGGGCAGATGCGCTTCTCATCCGCAAGTATCGCTGGCGGCGCATCTAAAGCTCAGCCGTACCCACCCCTTCATCGCGCGTGCTCAACGATGACCGCGCTTGCGCCACACGAAGCTGCGTGCGGGGCCGGGCTGATCCGCCGGCACCGCAAGGCGGTCGGTGGGCCTGGCGACGGCTCAACCCGGGATGCGTTGTGATAGCTGCCAGGCTGCATCGAGAGTCATGCCGCCGGGCGGCTATGGTCCCATGCGGTGGTGAAGAGCAGTAACGCGTAGTCGTACATTAGCCCTGGCCGGCGAGCGAGAAGGCACGGGGAATTGCGCCCATGCTCTGCCTGCCGGTACATGGTCAGGTAGGCGACGTTGTCGGTGACGACGACACGATGCAGGTTGGGCAGATCGTAGAAGCGCAGCGATACGTTTTCGCGGTGCCGTGCTACTTCGCTCACGTAGGCGGCGTTGATGCGCACCTGCTCGGTGAGCAGACCGGGGGAGAAGCCCAGGTCCACGCGACGCATCTCGGCCTCCCGTCTGGCGAGCCAGGAGTCCGAGCCGAGGTCGGCGTCAGGCAGGAGAATCTGGACGGATTCCAGACTCCTGCCCGCGGCCTCCCAGACGGCGGCGAACCCGTCGCGTGTCAGCTCGTTGCCGCGTCCAGCCAGAACACGCACCCACCGCGCGCGCTTGAGTTCGGCTGTCAGCTCTTGATTGGCGAGCTGCTGGCGTGGAAAGACGCGGTGAACTCCCAATCCAGTCAGACGGGATAGAAGCGTAACCGGCCACTGGCGGGAACGCATGGAGAAGGCCCAGCCTCCCGCGACGGTTAGTGCAGTAGCCAGGAGAGAGCTCACCACTCCAAGCACGAAGGCGTCCATGTCGGCCTCCTTTAACGGAATCTACGGGCTGCCGACCGGGAGATAAGGGATCAGGCTGCGCAGGACTGTCGCCGCGTGCCGCGCGGCGATGTCGTGGCAGGCGTCGTTCTTGCCCTCGCTGGCGTCATCGGAGATTCCGCGTACGACGGCCCAGCCACGTACGGCTTGGGGCCCGTCCTGCTCGTGGAAGGCCTGGGTGAGGCCACCAGCCTCCATCTCGACGGCCAGAACCTTGTCGTTGTAGGCCTTGAGATAATGGACGATCTCCGACTCCGCATCTGCGATCACCGTTTCCCCTGACCCGATTGGCCCGGTGTGGACCAGGAAGTTGTGAGTGTTCCCGTCATCGTGGGTGGCTTGGAATGTGGCTGGCTCGCCATGATCGGTGAAGAACATGTTCACGGCATGACCCATGGCGGAAGGTGCTTCCCGTTCCTCGCCTCTGCGTCGGGTCCCGTCGGGGGTTTCCTTGCGTAGGTCGTAGTAGACGACTCGAGTGGCCACGACGACGTCACCGATCGCGGCGTTCGCATGGATGCCGCCGCCGATGCCGGTCAGTACGATCACAGCGGGGTTGTAGTGTCGCCGAAGGTGGTTGAAGGCCATGACTGTCGATCGCTGCCCTTGAGAGAGGGCACGGAACGCGGCGATCCGGGTGGCCGTGTCCCGGATGTGCACGGTCCCCTCGTAGAACGGAAGATCGCCGCTTCGGGTCGGCTGCAAGCCGAGGACCTTGCGGACGGCGTTCGCTTCCTCAGGAGTGATCGTGATCACTCCGACATCGGCGCGACTGGCGTGCTGAGGGGGATCCTCTCGATCGGCCGATACTGTGACCGATGCTCCGTGACCGATCGCGGACTGGCTGATTTCCATGCTTCCCCGGTAGTTCGCGACGCCGCTGTTGTCGCTCATCGCTGGCCTCCTTCGTTGGTTGGAGATTGTTCGGCGCCCCTGTCGGGTTCGCGCGAGTCGGTACGAACCTGGGCGTTGGCGCCCACGGCTGACTGCTTGATCTCGGTCTTGCCACCCATGTTGAGCACGCCCATGTTGATGATGCTGGTGGCTCTCTTCTTGAAGGCAGAGGTATCGATTTCATGCGACTCGAGAAAATCCTCGGTGGCCTTGAGCAAGCGCTCCTCGATGAGTTTCATGTGATCGTGGATCGTGACCTCGTCCAGCTGTGCGTGCTCCCAGGGGGTCGACTTCTCCTCCCGGACACTCAACTGTGCGGCGATGGCCATCCCGCGCCGGGGCTTGAGCATGCGGTTCTTCCGGGCTCGCATGGCACCGATCAGGAGTTGAAGCGCTTCGGCCAAACGCCACACTCTCGCCACTTCGGCGGGAAGGTTGAGCAGCCCGCGTAACACGGAGCGCAGCACCGCGCTCACCCCGGTCTCCGCGAAAGCATTGAGCACCTGGTACTCGGCCGGAGTGCGCGTAAGGGCACAGGCGGCGAAGTCGAGACTGAGTGCCCGGCCTTTGACTGTCACCCGCAGGAAAACCGTGGTGACCAACTCTCCGGTGGCGGTGGCACCGATCTCCAGGAAGTGGTGGACGGCGTCATAGGGATCATCGATCATCTCGTCGATCTGGTTCTGGTTTGGTCGCTTCCTGAGCCATTCAGGGCTGGGCTCCACGTCGGGCTCGGCGATGTACAGCCGATCGTGCACCGTGAACCCACGTAGGCCGGTCGGATCTTCGACGTCCCCCATGGGGGCCATCGCCTTCTTCAGGTGAGCGACGAGTTCGTGGGCTTTGAACGGAGGTTTCGGGTACTCCAGCACCTCCATCGGCGTGTGCTTGCCGTGATCGTCTCCGTCTCCGTTTCCGAGCGGCTGCGACTTCAAGAGTTGGACAGTGAGCGGGGGAAGCCACCTGTGCACGAGTTGGCCACTGCCAACAAAAGGGCTCTGCTGCTCGTCGATCCGCTTGAACGTGAAGTGCTCCGGTTTCTCTTCGGGCTCCGGCGGCGATGGTCTCTGGTAGACGACATAGGGATGGAATTGCTGATCATCGATGGCGAGTTGTCGCAGCGTGAGCTTGGGCGGCCGCAGCGCCTCCGCCCAGTGCATGGAGTTGAGGGATAGTTGCTGGATTGCCGCTTTTCCACTCACTACGACGACGAGCAGTAGCCCGAGAAATGCCGCCGATCGCGTCATCTGCTCCAGCGATACGTGAGCGAATCCCGCCACCATGGGCAGCGTCAGGATGAGCACGGCGCATCCCAGGCCGCTGAGGCGCAGAAGGCGTACATTCTGACGGAGTTCGTCTGACTCGCTCAACCATCTTGGCCGATGTAGCAACCGGTCAATGATCGCCTTGGCCCGGAGGGGGAGGACTACCAGGGCGCTCCTGATCATCACGCGGAGGAGGCACAAGAAGCAGAGCGTACTGACGACGACGATGGCGACTGGCGGGTTGAGTACGAGGATCGCCAGGACGCACAGATGCTGTGTCGTATCTAGGAGCCAGGCTCGCCAGGCGTGCCGTACGACGGGGATCAGGTCGAAGCCGTACGACGGAGCGACCATGCGAGCGGTGTCGTTGTACACCTGGCGGATAACCGTCCTGCGAAAGGCGGGATCGAGGTACACGCCCGCACAGAGATGCCTGGTGGCCGCGTCTTCCCTGAAGGCGCCGCCGTGCCTGCGTTCGCGTAGTGCCGCCCCGGACCGGGCCATGCTGCCCTCCTACCCCGTTAAGGTCGCTTTGACCATAAGCAGCTTGCAGGTTAAAGTCAACATGACCTTTTATGGGAGTTTGTGGAGTGATGGAAAGAGCCGGCCGACGCCCTCCGGCAGCGGTCGCTGTGACGGTGGACCTCGTGATCTTTACTGTCCGTCGGGGGCAGCTACAGGTCTTGCTAATCGAACGAGGCAACGACCCCTTCCTCGGTTGCGCTGCGCTCCCAGGCGGCTTCGTCCGCGACGGCGAGACTCTGACTGAGGCCGCGCTACGGGAACTGCAAGAGGAAACCGCCCTCGACGGTCACAAGCTGCACCTGGAGCAACTGCACGCCTACAGCGACCCAGCACGTGATCCTCGCGGCAGGATCATCACCGTGGCATACCTGGCACTCGGTCCTGACCTGCCGCTACCTGTCGCGGGCACCGACGCCGCCGGAGCACGCTGGACGCCAGCTTCGGAAGCCCTTGACGGAGGTATGCCACTGGCTTTCGACCACGCTGTGATCTTGCGTGACGGGTTGGAGCGAGCCCGATCGCAGCTCGAGCACACCACCGTAGCCGCCGCCTTCTGCCCTGAACCTTTCACCATCGGGGAGTTGCGCCACATCTACGAAGCCGTGTGGGGATTCCAGCTCGACCCCAGTAACTTCCGCAGGAAGGTGACGCGTTCAGAGGGCTTCCTTGAACCCACCGGCGAGCGCCGCATTCCCGAGGTTGGCCGGCCCGCAGCCCTGTACCGAAGAGGACGGGCATCACTGCTAATCCCCCCGTTGCTGCGATCAAGTGAGGTTGCTCGCCCATACGGCGCGGCATGACGGCAGGCGCAACCGAGCCGGGGCCACAAGCGTTGAACGGATGTCGCTCACTGGAAGCGGAGGAGGTCGCCGGCGACCGCGGCCAGCCTCGTCGGCTCCGGGGCTCCGGCCAGGACTGGACGGCCCATACCTGGGTTGGGCATGGGAAACGTCGCCAAGATCATCCCCCACATGTCCCCTGATCGTGATCCTACGGCTGCATACCGATGCCGTCGGCGGCCTATGAGGGCCCGGGGAAGCGAAAGACCTGCGCCTGAGAAGCCGCAGGTCGGAGGCTGAAATGCCTGGTGGAGATAAGTGCCCCCGGCAGGATTCGAACCTGCGGCACCCGCTTTAGGAGAGCGGTGCTCTATCCCCTGAGCTACGGAGGCGGACTCCCGTAAGCCTAGCGAAAGTCCGGCACTGTGTGGGCCGTGGGGGCGGGGTGAGTTTGGGTGGGTGGGTCATGGGTGCTGTGAGCCGCGGTAAAGGGATGCCTGGTCCGGGCTGACGGGGTGGTGGGGGTGGCTAACGTCGGTGCGGTGATCAGGAGGCGGCGGCAGGACGTGCATCGGCGGCCCGTGGTGTTGTGTGCGGCGTTGCTGGCGCCGGTGATCTTCGCTGGGGGACTGCTGGCGGGGGAGCTCAGCGGGTACGAGCGGGCGGGGGTGGAGCGGGGGGTGAAGGTTCGGGCCGAGGGGCGGCTCGGGTGGAGGCCGGTGCTGGTGCCGGCGCCTGCTCGGCCTGATGTGGTGTACGCCGGGTTCGTGCCCGGGGTGCCCGAGCCGGAGGGTGCTGCCGGTGGTGAGGTCGCGTCTGTGGAGGCGGCTGGGCCGGTGTGGGGTGGGGGGACGCCCTCCGGGGCCAAGCGGGCGGCTGTACCCGTCGCGTCCGCGCGCCGGCGCAGTGCGGCGCCCGCGGAGATGGCCTGGAGGGAGTGTCCGGGGGAGTGGGCGGACACGTGGATGTGGGACGTGTGCAGAGAGTACGAGCGGGAGGCGGGCGAGGGGCTGCCCGCGGGGCTTGCGAGGCGGACCCGGCAGGCGCCTCGGCCGTCCGCTTTGCCGGTGGAGGACGTGGAGGGTGGTGGCGTGGCCTCGGGGCGGGAGGTTCGACACTGTTCGCCTGCTGCGCGGGTGTGTGGGTGAAGGTCTCGGTGTGGTGATTCGGTGGGTTTCGGCTGCCTGGCGCGGGGTGGGGGGAGCGTGTCCGGGGCGGGGTGAGGTTCCCGCTGCGGGGATGAGCCGAACCGGGGCGTGGTTGGGGGCGTACCCATGGGTGTGGGTGTTGGGCGGCGCGTTCGGGTGGTCGGTGTCCGGAACGCCGGGGCTGATCGTACAAAGGGCGCGTTCGTGTCATAACGGGTCTCCTGAGTTGGGTCCGGACACTCCGGGGGCTGTAGTAACGTGCGTGCCTGACCCAGGTAACGAGTCTGCAAACGGAGGAGTCGGACGTGCCATCCCCTCGATCAGCTGGCCTGATCGCGGTCGTCATGGCGATGACTTCGCTGGTTGCGATGCCTGGACGGGTGGAAGCCGACGTACGGCAGCGCGCCGCGACCGCGGAGGCAGCAGAGGCCGCGGACAGGGACCCCGCCAAGCTCACCCAACTCCGCAAGCAGGCGGAGAAGTCGGCGCAGGAACTCGAAGAGGCCACCAAGGCCCTGGAGAAGCGCCGGGCCGGCATCGCTGCCGCCGAGAAGGAGCTGAAGGCCAAGCTGCTGACGTTGCAGCAGGCCGAGCGGAGGCTGGCGGAGAGCCGGCAGCCGGTGGCGCAGATGGTCGAGCTGGTGTACCAGCAGCCGGGGATGACCAGCGGCGTGGCCCCGTTCCTGTCGGGTGACTCCGACGCCGGCACGCTGCGCTCCATGGCCAATGTGAGCCAGATGGTGACCGAGCGGCAGGCGTCGGTGGAGCAGGTCGCGGCCCTGGCCAAGGAGTCACAGCGGGTGGCGGCCGAGGCGCAGGAGATCCGGGCGAGCAACCTGCTGGCGGAGGCCCAGCTGTCGGCGGAGGTCGACATGCTGCGCAAGCGTTCCGACAAGGTCGTCAAGTCGCTGACCCAGGCCCTGGTGAAACTGGGGATCAAGGTGGACAAGGTGGGCAAGGCGGCGTTCAGCTGCAACCCGCTCCGCGCCGCCACGGCCGGCAACTACCCGAACGGCCTCATTCCCACCGCCATGCTCTGCCCGTTGCAGCAGAAAGGCCACAGCCTGCGCGCCGACGCGGCTATCGCGTTCATCAGCCTCAGCGAGGCGTACCGGCGCCAGTTCGGCAGGCCGATCTGCGTGACGGACGCCTACCGCAACCTGGCCGAGCAGCAGTCGGTCTACTACCGGCGGCCGGGTTTCGCCGCGGTGCCGGGGCGCAGCAACCACGGGCTCGGGCTGGCGGTGGACCTGTGCGGTGGGGTGGAACGGTTCCGGTCGGCGGAGTTCGTGTGGATGGAGAGGAACTCCAAGAAGTTCGGGTGGTTCCATCCGGATTGGGCGTACAGCAGTCCCTTCGAGCCGTGGCACTGGGAGTACGACCCGAAGATCGACACTTTGCCTTAGCCGGAGCGGCCACGATTCCCGTTGACATTGACGTTCTCGCGGGTCTAAGCGCCCGTTGCTTCTTGTTGATCAAGGTCTACCAAGATCCGGAACGAAGATCACGAGAACGTGGTCCCGTGGGTCCATTCGCCTTGGCTGGGCGCCGAATCGGGGGACTGGTGGCGGTTGACGCCCTGGTGTCCGGTGCCTTCGCCTCGGGGGCACAGGCCGCCCCGAAGCCGGTATAGCCTCATGGCCGGGCAGGAGGGTTTCCCGTCCTGGGAGGAAACACCACTGTGTTCCGCGGCGGGCCGGACGACGCGGGAGCAGTGGGGTCGTACCTCGCCGACCACTCGCCGGTCCACGCGCCGAAGGGCGACCGCGTCACCCTTCGAGAGGCATACGCGGCCCGGGGCTGGGGGAGTGCCAGCCCGTCGGGTCCTGGAGGATCGCCATAAGTAGCGGCTGCGGCGATCGTCGGACACGGCCTCTCGCGTTCGGTGATCGGCGGGCGGGACGCTTGCCATCTGGCGGTCGCCGATGTCGAGGGGCCGGGTCGGGTGACCGGGCCGGCCACCCGGCTGCGCCCCGCTCCCTCGCCGGCGTCGCGACACACCGCCGAACGATCGCATCGGCGATCTTGAGCAACGGCGCGGTACTACCGACCTTCGGCAACGGGGCGGTACTACCGACCTTGAGCAACAGCCCCGCCTCGCCGTCGGGTACAAGGGACTCGCGGCCACGGCCGAGCGGAGCTTCATCGTGCGCACGAACGGGCCATGGCCGACGCGGCCGGCGCTAGCCGGGTTTGATGGTGATCGAGAGGTGGCCGCCGGCCTGCGCCGCGGCCAGGGTGCCTGCCTGGGCCGGGGTGGTGGCCAGCACGACCAGGGCCCCTTTGCCGTCGTCGGTCTCCGGGACGGTGACCACCCTGACGTCGTCGGCTACGAGCTGGGCCGCCTGACCTTCCCAGGCGGCGAGCACGCCGATGGTCGAACCAGGGGAGATCAGGCGGGCCACGTCGGCGTCGGAGATGCGCACCGGGGTGGCCACGGTGCCCGGGGGCAGGCGGAGCGAGTGGAGCAGGCGCGCGTCGGTGAGCGGCTCGCCACGGCGCATCGGGCCGGTCAGGACCCGCCCCACCGCGTCGGAGCGGATCGCCCCGTCGGGAGGGTGGTGTAGAGGGACCGGCCGCAGGTCTCCCGCTCGGAGCACACCCGGCGAGAGGTCGCGTGCGGCCACGAGGACCGGCGTACCGGGGGCGGGGCGCAAGGCCGAGTAGCCGAGCAGGACGCCGGTGCTGGCCAGCAGGGCGGCGATCGCACGGCGGCGGCGACGGTCACCGGGGCGCCGACCGGCAAGACGCGGGTTGCCGGGACGCCCGTCGGCGAAGCGCCGGTTGCCGCGTCGCCGACCCGCAAGGCGCCAGTCGCCGGGGGACCGGTCGGCGAGGTGTCGCCGCAGACTGTCGAGGTGGTCTGGTGATCCCCCCGAAGGAGGGGCTTGGGCCGGGCCGGCCGGCCGGTGCGTGAGCGGGGAGACGAGTGCCCGGGAGCCGGTCACGGCAGCTCGAACGGGAGCTTGAGACCGTCCAGGGCGGAGCCGCACGGGCACGTCCGGTCGGTGGGCAGAGCCTGCACGGCATCGGCCACCAACGTGCGCATGCGGGTGACGTTCTGGGCGAAGAACTCCAGCACCTCCTCGTGCGTCACCCCCTCACCCGCCTCGACGCCCGCGTCATGGTCGGTCACCAGCGACAGCGAGGTGTAGCAGAGGGCAAGCTCGCGGGCCAGCATGGCCTCGGGGAAGCCGGTCATGCCGACGATCGTCCAGCCGTTGGCGGCGAACCAGCGGGACTCGGCCCGGGTGGAGAACCTCGGCCCCTCGATGACCACCAGGGTGCCGCCGTCGACCGTCTGCCACCCTCCGTCACGAGCGGAGGCCACCGCCACCGCGCGGCCGGAGGGACAGTAGGGGTCGGCGAACGACACGTGAACGGCGCCGCCCATGTCGTAGTAGGTCTGGACGCGCCCCGACGTGCGGTCGATGAGCTGGTCGGGCACCACGATCGCGCCGGGGCCGTGCTCGGGGCGCAGCGAGCCGACAGCGCTGGGCGCCAGCACCTGGCGCACCCCGAGGGAACGCAGCGCCCAGAGATTGGCTTGGTAGGGGATGCGGTGCGGCGGGAAACGATGGTCCCGCCCGTGGCGGGGGATGAAGGCGACGGAACGCGAACCGACCTGCCCCACGGTGACGACGTCGCTCGGTGGCCCGTAGGGGGTGGTGAGCTCGATCTCCTCCGCGTCGTCCAGCAGGGAGTAAAGGCCGGAGCCGCCGATGACGCCGATGTCTGCGCTAGTGACCATGGCGCCGAGGGTATCGGCATCGTTCGCGGGCGGGTTGAGGCAGAACGGTGTTCTGTGGATAACGCCCGTCGAGGGCTGTGGATAACTCGGGTGCGCGGCGTAGCGGCTTCGTCGCGTTACGTAGGATCGGCCCATGCGGCAACGGGGCCTCGCGCTCATCATCATCGCGCTCATGCTGGGCATGCTGCTCGCGGCGCTCGACCAGACGATCGTCTCGACCGCCCTGCCCACGATCGTGAGCGACCTCGGCGGCCTGGAGGAGCTGTCGTGGGTCGTGACGGGCTACATCCTGGCCTCGACCGTCTCCACCCCGTTGTGGGGCAAGCTCGGCGACCAGTTCGGGCGCAAGAGGCTGTTCATCACCGCGATCATCGTCTTCCTGGCCGGGTCGGCGCTCTGCGGGCTCAGCCAGAGCATGCGCGACCTGATCCTCTACCGCTCGGTCCAGGGGCTCGGCGGCGGCGGCCTGATGGTGCTGGCGCAGGCCATCGTCGGCGACATCGTGTCGGCCCGTGACCGGGGCAAGTACCAGGGGTGGTTCGGCGGGGTGTTCGCCGTCGCGAGCGTCATCGGCCCGCTGCTGGGCGGCCTGTTCGTCGACCACCTGTCCTGGCACTGGGTCTTCTACATCAACCTGCCGATCGGAGCCGTCGGGCTGTTCGTGATCGCCCTGGTCCTGCCGTCGGACCGGAAGCGGGGCAGGCACCGGATCGACTACGCGGGCGTGGTGCTGCTCGGCGGCGCGACCTCGTGCCTCGTGCTGATCACCACCTGGGGCGGCACGACCTATCCGTGGGGCGACCCCGTGATCGTGGGCCTGGCTCTGGCGGCGGCCGTCATGGCGGCGGGCTGGGTGGTCGCGGAGCGGCGGGCGCGGGAGCCGGTGCTGCCGCTGGAGCTGTTCGGCGTGAGGGCGTTCACGATGTCGTCGGTCGTCGGCTTCGTGGTGGGCTTCGCGATGTTCGGCGCGCTGACATACCTGCCGCTCTACCTCCAGGTCGTCCACGGGGTCAGCCCCACCCTGTCGGGCGTCCACCTGCTGCCGATGATGGTGGGCATGCTGGGGATGTCCGTCGTCTCGGGCCAGATCATCAGCAAGACCGGCAGATATCGCTACCTGCCCATCGCCGGCACCGGGCTGGCCACGGTCGGGCTCCTTCTGCTGTCCACGCTCACCGAACGGAGCGCCACCCTGGTGATGGGGGTGGAGCTGCTGGTGTTCGGGGCGGGGCTGGGCATGACCATGCAGGTCCTGGTGATCATCGTGCAGAACGCCGTCGCGTTCAAGGATCTCGGTGTGGCAACCTCGGGGGCCACGTTCTTCAGGCTGATCGGCGGGGCGTTCGGGGTCGCGGCACTGGGCGCCGTCTTCACCGCCCGGCTCGCCGACGACCTGGCCGAGGTGGTCAGGACGACGGCGCTGCCGCCGGGGTTCGACCCGGCGCGGGTGCGGGAGGATCCGACGATCATCCAGCGGCTGCCGCCGCAGCTGACGGCGGAGTTCCTGCACGTGTACGCCGACTCGATCGCCATGGTCTTCAGGGTGGCGGCGCCGATCATGTTCGTCGCGTTCGTGTTCACCTGGTTCATCCCGCAACAGCGGCTCAGGGAGACGACCAAGGCCACGGATATGGGTGAGGGGCTCGGGGCGACGTCGGCCGAGCGTTCGTCGCTGGAGGAGGTCGAGCGTGGGCTGGTACGGCTGGCGGACGCCGACCTGCGCAGGGGCTTCTACGCCAGGCTCGGTTCGCTGGCCGGGTTGACGGGGATCGCACCGGAGGGCGTGTGGCTCATCGCCAGACTCGACGGCAAGGGGTGGGTGAAGGCCGAGGACCTGGCCCGGCGGGCCAACGTCAGCAGGGCCGCCGGACGGCCGTACGCCGACCAGCTCATCGGCAGAGGGCTGGTGGCGCGCTCAGCGGACGGCGACCACCTGCGGCTCACCCAAGAGGGGCAGCAGGCGGCGCTCCGGCTGCTGCGGTCGTCGCACGAGAGCCTGAGCCGGCTGGTGGCCGACTGGGGGCCTCATCCACAGCTCGAGGAGCTCTGCCACCGCCTCACGCCGCAGCTCCTCGGCGCGAACGCGGACCGGCCGGACAGACGGCGGTAGGAGCAGCGGTCGGGCTGGGCGCTCCGTGCGTCGCACCGGCCCAGGAGCCGCCGCCCGGTCGTGGCTGATCGTGGATTCTCATCCAGGGGGCAATACCCGGCCGAATGCCGTGCCTTTCGGGGGCGCAGCTCAAACGGTCAGCTGGAGGCCGCGGCCGGAGCGGGTGCCGAAGACGAGGACGAGGACGAGGAGGACGACGAGGACGAGTCG
This sequence comes from Nonomuraea muscovyensis, assembly GCF_014207745.1. NCBI lineage: Bacteria > Bacillati > Actinomycetota > Actinomycetes > Streptosporangiales > Streptosporangiaceae > Nonomuraea > Nonomuraea muscovyensis. The sequence goes on along the minus strand of NZ_JACHJB010000001.1, from coordinate 1,797,664 downwards.
CCGGACTTGGAGGAAGACGTCCCGGTGGAGGAGGACGAGGACGAGGAGGACGCCGGCGTCGTCGAGCTGGACGACGAGCGGCTGTCGGTGCGGTAGAAGCCCGAACCCTTGAACACGATGCCGACGGCGGAGAAGATCTTCCGCAGGTTGCCCTGGCAGGCGGGGCAGACGGTCAGCGCGTCGTCGGTGAACTTCTGGACGACCTCGAGCTGCTCACCGCAGTCGTTGCAGGCGTACTGGTAGGTCGGCACGCGCTCCTCCTTCAGGCTCTGGCACTCGAGCTATGCGACTGCCAATGGTAACCGATCCGGTCAATCGGCTATTCCAGTCCCCGCTCCCCGAACCAACCGGCCAGCTTGCCGCGGCGGCTCACCGCGCGCAGGCGGCGTTCGACCTGGTCGCGACAGGCGGCGGTGGTGACGACGAGGAGCTGGTCGTCGGCGCGGATGCGGGTGTCGCCGGACGGCACGAACGATTTGCCGTCCCGCACCACGAGGGTCACCGCCGCACCCGCCGGCAGCCGCAGCTCGAAGACCTCCACTCCGTGCAACTGGGACCCGGATGACACCTTGACCTGCAGCAGGTCAGCCTGCAGCTCCTCCAGCGGCGCCGCCTCGACCTCCAGGTCGTGTGCCTCGCCGGTCGCCGTCACCCCCAGCTTCCTGGCCACCCACGGCAGCGTCGGTCCCTGCAGCAGAGTGAAGACGATCACGATGATGAAGACCTGGTTGAAGACGTGCTTGGAGCCCTCGACGTCCGCCGCCCACGGGATCGTCGCCAGCACGATGGGGATCGCGCCGCGCAGCCCCGCCCATGACAGGAACGCCTGCTCCCGCCAGCTCACCCTGGCCAGCCGCAGCAGCCGGGCCAGCACCGCGCTGACCGCCACCGAAATCGGCCGGGCGATCAGCACGAGGACCGTTCCCGCGATGAGGCCGGGCAGGATGGCCGAGCCCATCTCCTTGGGGGTGGCGAGCAGCCCCAGCATGACGAACAGCCCGATCTGCGACAACCACGCGGCGCCCTCGGCGAAGCCCCGGGTGGCGGCCCGGTGCGGCAGCCGCGAGTTGCCCAGGATGAGTGCCGTCAGATAGATCGCCAGGAAGCCCGAGCCGTGCAGCAGCACGGCGCCGCCGTACGAGACGAAGGTCAGTGCCAGCACCGCGATCGGGTACAGGCCGGAGGCCGGCAGGGCGACGCGGCGCAGCGCGTACGCGCCGGCGGGCCCGACGGCGAGGCCGACGGCCGCGCCGATCACCAGCTCGATCGTGGTGTCCAGGACGAACGTCCCGAGGGACGGCGCGTCCGCCATGCTGCTCAGCAGCACCACGGCGATGACCGTGGGGGCGTCGTTGAAGCCCGACTCGGCCTCCAGCGCGCCGGACAGGCGCGGCGGCAGCGGCAGGCGGCGCAGCACGGAGAACACGGCGGCGGCGTCGGTGGGCGCCAGCACCGCGCCGAGGATCAGCGCGGTGGTCAGGTCCACGCCCAGCAGCGCCCGGACGATCATCGCCATCACCAGGATGCTGACCGCGACGCCGATCGTGGCCAGGATCAGCGCCAGCGGCACCGACCGGCGCACGTGGGACCAGTTGGTGGTCAGACCACCTTCGGCCAGGATCACGGCCAGCGCGATCATGCCGATCTGCTTGGCCAGGTCGGGGTCGTTGAACGGGATGCCCAGCCCCGCGTCGCCCAGCGCCAGCCCGAATCCCAGGAACAACAGGAGGCTCGGCAGGCCACTGCGGTGCGCGATCCGTACGGACGCGATCGCGGCGATGACGATCGCCGCTCCGAGAAGGAGCCAGACATCCAGCGTCATATGGCCCCCTCTCGCATGTTCGGTCACATAAGACTAGTGAGTCCCTCGGGGCTGATCGCCCAGCGGACCCGCTGGTCGTGGCGTTCGGCGGGCACACCGTGGATCAGCTCGCCGTCGTGGAGCAGTGCGACCGTGGGGACGTTGGGGCCGACCCGGGCCAGGGCGCGGTCGTACGAGCCGCCGCCACGGCCGAGCCGTACCCCTGACAGCCTGTCCACGGCGAGCGCCGGCACGATCACCAGCGCGGCGGTGCGGATCGCGTCGACCCCGCGGCGCGTGTCGACCGGCTCCATCACCCCGAACCTGCCCGGCGCCAGCGTGTCGGGTCCGTCGTAGACCGCCCAGTCGAGGTCGTTGTCCTCGCGCAGGACGGGCAGGATCACGGTCGCGCCGTGCTTCCACAGCGCGAACACCAGCCCGTGCGTCTCCGGCTCGGTGCCGATGGACCAGTAGCACGCGACGAGCCCCGCCATCTGCACCCACGGCTGGTCGAGCAGCGTTTCGCGTACCTTCACCGCGTTGGCGCGCCGCTGCTCGGGGGTGAGGGAGGCGCGCGCGGACAGCAGCTCGCGACGCAGGTTCAGCTTGTCCACAGGGTCCTCCACTAGGGTCTATGTATGGCTGACTTCGACCCTGTGACGAAAGCCGTCGTGCCCGCCGCGGGTCTGGGCACCCGGTTCCTTCCGGCGACCAAGGCGACACCCAAGGAGATGCTGCCCATCGTCGACAAGCCCGCTATCCAGTATGTCGTCGAGGAGGCCGCCTCCGCCGGGCTGCTCGACGTTCTCATGGTCACGGGCAAGAACAAACGGTCGATCGAGGACCACTTCGACCGGGCGTTCGAGCTGGAGGAGGTGCTCGAGGCCAAGGGCGACGAGCACCGGTTGTCCCAGGTCCGCGAGCCTGCCTCGCTCGCCACTCTCCACTACGTACGGCAGGGCGAGCCGAAGGGCCTCGGCCATGCGGTGCTCTGCGCCAAGCAGCACGTCGGCGACCACCCGTTCGCCTGCCTGCTCGGCGACGACCTCATCGACCGTCGTGACGAACTGCTCAAGCGCATGATCGAGGTGCGCGACACCTACGGGGGCAGTGTCATCGCGCTGATGGAGGTGCCGAAGGAGCAGGTGTCGCTGTACGGGGTGGCGACGATCGAGGCGACCTCGGAGGACGACGTCGTCCGCGTCACCGATCTGGTGGAGAAGCCGCCGGCCAAGGACGCGCCGTCCAACTGGGCGATCATCGGGCGCTACGTGATCGACCCGGCGGTGTTCGAGGTGCTGGAGAACACCCCGCCCGGCCGCGGCGGCGAGATCCAGCTCACCGACGCGCTGCGCACCCTCGCCGGGCGCGGCTCGGACCAGGGCGGGCCCGTCCACGGCGTGCTGTTCCGCGGCCGGCGGTACGACACCGGTGACAAGCTCGACTACCTGCGCACAGTGGTGAAGTTCGCGGCCGACCGGCCGGACCTGGCGCCGGAGTTCGTGCCGTGGTTGCGGGAGTTCCTTGATGAAATCGGTTGACGCCCACCTGGCCGACATCCTGGCCACCGTACGGCCGCTGGCGCCCCTGGAGCTGGAGCTGGAGCGGGCGCTCGGCACGACGCTGGCCGAGGAGGTGACCTCCCCGGTGCCGCTGCCGCCGTTCGACAACTCGGCGATGGACGGTTATGCCGTACGGGCCGCCGACATCGAGCGGGTGCCGGTCAGGCTGCCGGTGATCGACGACGTGGCGGCCGGGTCGCGCGAGCTGCGGGCCGTGGGGCAGGGGCACGCCGTACGGATCATGACGGGCGCGCCCGTGCCGGCCGGTGCCGACACGGTCGTCCCGGTCGAATGGACCGACGGCGGCACCGTCGCCGTCACCATCGACCGCAGCGCCCCGGAGGGCAACGCCATCCGCCGGGCCGGCGAGGACGTGCAGGCCGGCGAGATCGTCCTCAAGCCCGGCACCGTGATCGGCGCCGCCCAGCTCGGCATCATCGCCGGGGTGGGCCGCCGGCGGGTCAAGGCGCGGCCGCTGCCGCGCGTCGTGGTGCTGTCGACCGGAGCCGAGCTGGCCGAGCCGGGCACGCCGCTGCAGCCGGGCCAGATCTGGGACTCCAACAGTTACACGCTGGCCGCCGCCGTCAGGGAGACGGGCGCGGAGGCGTTCCGGGCGACCACCGTCAACGACGACCCGGCCGCGTTCCTCGACCAGCTCGACGCCCAGCTCGTCCGGGCCGACGCCGTCGTCACCAGCGGGGGCGTCTCGATGGGCGCGTACGAGCCGGTCAAGGAGGCGCTCGGGCCGCTCGGCACGGTCCAGTTCGAGAAGGTCGCCATGCAGCCCGGCATGCCGCAGGGGTTCGGCGTGGTGGGGGAGGACCAGGTGCCGATCTTCGCGCTGCCCGGCAACCCCGTCTCGTCGTTCGTGTCGTTCATGCTCTTCGTCCGGCCCGCGCTGCGGAAGATGCGCGGCCTGCCGGCCGGCTTCCCGCGGACCGAGGAGGCGTACGTCATCGGCGCGCTGCGCTCACCGGCGGGGCGGCGGTCGTTCCTTCGCGGGGTGCTGGCCGACGACGGCACGGTGACGCCGGTGCACGGGCAGGGCTCGCACCAGCTCGCCGCGCTGGCCACGGCGAACGCCCTCATCGTGGTGCCCGAGGACGTGACAGAGGTGCCGTCGGGCACGGCGGTCGAGGTGATCAGACTGTGAGCGAGTTCACGCACCTGGACGAGACGGGCGCGGCGCGCATGGTCGACGTCTCGGCCAAGGAGGTCGGGGCACGTACGGCCACGGCGACCGGGCGGGTGCTGCTGTCCGGTGAGGCAGTGGCGCTGCTGAGGTCGGGGGAGGTGCCCAAGGGCGACGCGCTCGGCGTGGCCCGGATCGCCGGGATCATGGGCGCGAAACGGACACCCGACCTGATCCCACTCTGCCACCCGATCGCGCTGCACGGCGTCAAGGTCACGCTGGAGGTGACCGGGTGGGGGGTCGCGATCACCGCCAGGGTGAAGACGGCCGACCGCACCGGGGTCGAGATGGAGGCCCTGACCGCGGTGTCGGTCGCGGCGCTCGCGCTGATCGACATGGTGAAGGCGGTGGATCCGGCGGCCGTGGTCACCGACGTGCGGGTCGAGGAGAAGACGGGCGGCAAGACGGGGGTGTGGACGCGGCCATGATCCGTGCTCTCGTGGTGACGGTGTCCAACCGGGCCTCCGCAGGGGTGTACGAGGACAGGTCCGGGCCGTTGCTGGTCTCGCTGCTGGAGGACGTGGGCTGCGCCGTGGAGGGGCCCGTGGTGGTGCCCGACGGCGAGGCCGTAGAGGTGGCGCTGCGTGACGGTGTCGCCGCCGGGTACGACGCGATCGTGACGACCGGGGGTACGGGGCTGACGCCGCTGGACCTGACGCCGGAGATGACCGCCCGAGTGATAACCCGGGAGATTCCCGGCATCGCAGAGGCCATCCGGCAGACGAACCGCGACAAGGTGCCCACCTCCATCCTGTCCCGCGGCCTCGCCGGTCAGGCGGGCTCCACCCTCATCGTCAACCTGCCCGGCTCCACCGGAGGCGTACGCGACGGCGCCGCCGTCCTGGTGTCCGTGCTCAAGCACGCGGTCGACCAGATCCGCGGGGGCGACCACCCGCGCTGACCGTGGCGATGGTGCACCGAAGGGGGGATGATGGGTGGTGTGGATCGACTTCGTGGCTGGCCGGCGACCCTGAACGAGGGGCCAGTGGGCCTGCGCCCACTCCGGCTGGCCGATGTGCGTGTGTGGCGGGAGACGCGGTTGCGCAACGCCGACTGGCTGCGCCCCTGGGAGCCGAGCAACCCGGAAACTCCGCTGTTCCGCACCGGGCTCGGCCCGTACATCTCCATGGTCGGCACCCTGCGCCGCGAGGCGAGGCAGGGCATGGCGCTGCCGTGGGTGATCACGCACAGTGGCCGGTTCGCCGGGCAGCTCACCATCGGCGCCATCGTCTGGGGCTCGGCCCGCTCCGCCCAGGTGGGCTACTGGATCGACGGCGCGCTGGCCGGGCAGGGCATCACCCCCACCGCCCTCGCCATGGCCGTCGACCACTGCTTCTTCACCACCGGGCTGCACCGGCTGGAGGCCAACATCCGGCCCGAGAACCAAGCCAGCCGCAGGGTGGTTGAGAAGCTCGGATTCAGGGAAGAAGGCATACGGCGTCGTCAACTTCACATCGATGGAGCCTGGCGCGACCACATCTGCTACGCGCTGACCGTGGAGGACGTTCCCGGCGGGCTGCTCGTACAGTGGCGTCGCGCACGTGAGTCAGCCGCTCGCGGGGGGTCTCCTGTAGAAGAGGTTTGACGATCTCGCGACACACCGCACCGAATGCTCGTCAATCAGTGACACGCGGTCTTACGGTGCGTGACGTGAGCACATCGAAGACGCCGTCGACACACAGGCGTATTCGTCGTGCCCGGAGGTGGCCGTGAGCAGCGTCCTCCTCTATCTCGCCATCGTCGTCATGTGGCTCGGCGTCCTCGTGCCCATGTGGCTGCGCCGCGACAAGACCAACCTCGCCGAGCTGGCCGAGCTCGAGGAGTACTACACCGGCGAGCACCAGCTCCCCGACCTCGAACGCCTCGAGGCCCCGCCCGCCACCGACCTGCCGTTGCCGGAAGGCGAACGGGTCGACCCGCGCCAGTTCCGCGCCCGCCGCCGCGCCATCATCGTCGCCCGCCGCCGCCGGCTGCTGTTCTTCACCGCGCTGCTCGTCATCGCCTCGGCCGTGACGGCCGCGGTCCAGATGATGCCGTGGTGGGGGGTCGCCCCGTCCGTGGTCATCATGCTGGGGTACCTGGCGTTCCTGCGCATCGCCGTACACGTGGACCGCGAACGCCGCCAGCGCGCCGTCCAGGCCCGCGCCGACCGCGCCCGCCGCCTCCGCGAACAGCGCCGCGCCGCCCGCCTCGCCGCCGAACAGGCGGAGGCCGAGATCATCGAGCTGGCGGCCCGGCAGGGCGACGTCCTCTTCGACCAGTACGCGGATCCGCCGGCACGTGCGGTGGGGGACTGAGGGTGGCGCGAGGACCCCTTGGAGTTTGCTAATCTGGTCGAGGTCTTGGGGATGTAGCGCAGTCCGGTAGCGCACTTCGTTCGCATCGAAGGGGTCAGGGGTTCGAATCCCCTCATCTCCACCAGAATATTTGCAGGTGACAAGGGGTTTCGGAGTTGATCCGGAGCCCCTTTTCGCTTGTCTGGGAGTCTATGGGAGCCAATCGGGGAGCCATCTCACTCGGACTCTCTACCCGTGTCGGCTGTCGCCGAAGATGGTGTTCATGGTCTGGGCACCCTTGGTGATCACTGGCCTCCACCCGCCACTCAGCTGCGCCCCGCCGAGACCCGGCCTTGGCGTCCGCTATCGAGGCCGCCCGTGATCCACTCACGGCACCTACCTCGTCGAGCTGTTCGCACCGCTCCGAAGACGCCGCCTCAAGGGGCAGGGGCCGACGGGAGAGGGCCCAGGTCGCGGATGATCCCGGCCAGGGCCCGGATGGGCTCGCTCTCCGCCTCGCTCCGCCACACCAGCGCGTACGGCAGCGGCTCCAGATCGGTGACCGGCAGGTAGGCGATGTCTGGCCGTGCCCAGTAGCGGGTGACGTGGGCAGGGAAGAGCACGACGAGCCCGTCCATGCTGGCGAGGGTCATGGCCTCTTCCGCGTCTCCCACCACGGGGCCGCGCTCGATCTGACGGCCCCGCCGGGTGAGGCGCGGGGCGTAGGCGTCGTACCAGTAGCCGGGCCCGGTGTCGGCGTGCGGGTGCTGGAAGTCGGAGACCATCTCCAGCGAGACCGACGCGCGCGGGGCGAGCTGGTGGTCGGCGGCGACGGCGAGCACGCGCTGCTCGGCGAACACGACCGGCCCCACGGTGAGGTCAGGTTCGTCGACGGGGAGCCAGCTCACCAGGACGTCGATGTCTCCGCGGCGCAGCGCGGGAAAGGCTTGGCCCAGCTGTGCGCTGTGGATGCGCAGCTTCCACTGCGGGTGGCGGAGGCGGAAGATGTCCCAGTAGGGGCGCAGGTCGTAGGCGTTGAGCGGCAGCATGCCGACGCGCAGCGTGCCGGTGATGCCCTGGCCGGCGAGCTGGGCGCGTTCCATACTGTCCTTCAGCCCGGCGTAGAGCGGCCGGAGGTCGTCCCGGAGCTGGCGCCCGACCGGTGTCAGCCGGACCGTGCGGTTGTTGCGCTCGAACAGCGGAGCGCCGACCTGCCGTTCCTGCTTCTGGATCGCCTGGGTGACGCGAGCGGGCGACAGGCACAGCCGGGTGGCGGTCCGGCCGAAGTGCAGCTCCTCGGCCAGGGTCAGGAAGATCTCGATGTCCCGCAGTTCCACGCCTGACCTGCTCCGTTCACTCCCGCTGAAGGTGATCTTTCGGGATTCGTCGTTGTTCCGGGTGTTCACCGTACTTGATCCTCGAAACGTACGATTAGCCGCTGATCGAGGGAGCACGTGGATGGACGTCCTTGTTTGCGGTGCCGGCGTCGCCGGGGCCGCCCTGGCGTACTGGCTGCGCCACCACGGGTTCACCCCGACCGTGGTGGAGCGCGCCCCGCGGGTGCGCCCGGGCGGGTACGCGGCGGGCCTGCGCGGCGAGGCGCTGGACGTGCTGGACCGGATGGCCCTGCTGGAGCAGGCCGAAGCGCTGGACCTGCGTCTGGGTGATACGACGCTGGCCGACGAGTACGCCGCGCTGCCCGTGGCGATCCGCGCGGGCGATCTGGAGATCCTCAGGGACGACCTGGCCGGCCTGCTGTACCAAACCACCTGCCGGGAGGTCGAGTATGTTTTCGGCGACTCGATCGCCACCCTGGAGCAGACCGCCGACGACGTGCGGGTCACCTTCGACCGCGGCCGGCCGCGCCGCTTCGACCTGGTGGCCGGCGCCGACGGGCTGCACTCGCGCACCCGCTCGCTGGCCTTCGGGCCGCACGAGCGCTTCGTCCGGCACCTGGGCCTCTACACGGCGGTCTTCGGCTTACCCGGCCATCTCGGCGCCGAAGACGGCGGCCGGGTCCACCGCGTACCGGGCAAGGCGGCCGGGGTGCTCAACACCCGCGACGGCGCCCGAGCGCGTGCGGCGCTGTGCTTCGCCTCCGGGCCGCTGGCCTACGGCCGCGATGACGCCGGGCAGCACAAGCGCATCGTGGCCGAGCGGTTCGCCGGCGAAGGCCGGCTGGTACGGCACCTGCTGGAGGAGATGTGGGGGGCGGAGGATCTCTTCTTCGAGGCGAACGCCCAGGTCGAGATGGACCGCTGGTTCTCGGGCCGGGTGGTGCTGCTCGGGGACGCCGGTTACTGCGCGGCGCCGGCTTCGGGTCGCGGCGCCTCCCAGGCGTTGATCGGTGCCTACATCCTGGCCGGCGAGCTGGCCGCCGGCGGCGGCCACGCGCAGGCATTCGCCGCCTACGAGCGGGAGATGCGCGGCTTCGTCGCCGAGCACCAGCACATGGGGCGCGAAGGCGCCGACCAGTTCTTCCTGGGCACGCCTTCGCAGGAGGGGCTCGACCGGAAGACGGCGGCCCGCCCGCACCTCGTGCGGCTCAAGGACTACGTTCCCGGCTTCGCCGCGGAGCGGCCTTCACCCGGCCGGGCTGCCCGCTGACCTGGCGCTGCCGTGTCAACGGCGGCGTCAGGGCGGCGACGGCCTGGTGTCAGGCCCCTTCGCGAGGGTGAACGCACGAACGCCGGATCGGAACCGGCGGACCCATCATGACGACAAGGAGACAAGGATCATGGCAATCGGGAGGAACGGCTTTTCCGAGCCGGGTCTGCGCAGGCTGCGTGAGGTGCTGGCACGGCACGTCGACTCCGGGAAGATCCCCGGCCTGGTGGCCCTGGTCAGCCGCGGCGGCCAGACCCACGTCGAAACGCTCGGCACGATGCAGCACGACGGTGGCGCGCCGATGCAGCGGGACACGATCTTCCGCATGGCCTCCACCTCCAAGCCGGTCTCCATCGCCGCCGCGATGGTGCTGCTGGACGAGTGCCGGCTGCGGCTGGACGACGTGGTCGACCCGTGGCTGCCCGAGCTGGCCGGCCGCCAGGTGCTCACCCGCATCGACGCCGAGCTGGACGACACCGTGCCGGCCCGCCGCCCGATCACCGTCCGGGACGTGCTGACCTCCACCTTCGGCCTCGGCATGGACATGACCGCGCTGGGCACCCCGATCCTGAACGCCATCTTCGAGCGGGGGCTGACCCCGAACCTGCCGACCGAGGTCCCCGAGCAGGACGAGTGGATGCGCCGCCTCGGCGAGCTGCCGCTGATGCACCAGCCCGGCGAGCAGTGGCAGTACCAGATCAGCAGCGACCTGGTCGGCGTGCTCGTCTCCCGGGTTACCGGCCAGTCGTTCGAGGACTTCCTGCGCGAGCGCATCTTCGAGCCGCTCGGCATGACCGACACCGGCTTCCACGTGCCCGCCGACCAGCTCGACCGGCTGCCCACCCTCTACGCCCCCGACCCGGCCACGGGCGAGTTCCTCGCCTGGGACCAGCCCGAGGGCGGTCGCTGGAGCAAGCCGCCGGCGTTCCAGGGCGGCGGTGGCGGCCTGGTCTCGACCGCCGACGACTACCACGCCTACTTCCGGATGCTGCTCAACGGCGGCACCCACAACGGCCGGCGCATCCTGTCCCGGCCGGCCGTGGAGCTGATGACCACCAACCGGCTCACCCCGGAGCAGAATGCCGCCCGCACCGCCCTGGCCACCAGCGCCGTGCACATCTCCTTCGGCCAGGGCCAGCAGGGCGGCTGGGGCCTGGGCATGGCGGTGCGCACCTACCGCGGCGACTACGCCCCCATCGGCCAGTTCGGCTGGGACGGCGGCAGCGGCACCTCCGCCTACTCCGACCCTGCCAACCAGCTCACCGGCATCCTGCTCTGCCAGCTCGGCTACACGGTGCCCAACCCGGCCCACCTGATGAACGACTTCTGGACCACCGTCTACCAGGCCATCGACGACTGATGGAAGGAGTGGGTGTCATGCGTGTCTGGTCCATCACGGGCGCGCCCAGGGAGGCGGCAGAGCGTTCGCGGAGGCTGCGCTGAGCAGAGGAGATCGGACGCGGCCCGCGACGTGGCGCCGCCGGCGGGCCTGCAGGCCCGCCACCCCGACACCCTGGCGTGCGTCCCGCTCGACGTCTCCGACCTCGCCGCGGTGCACGAGGGCGTGGACCTGGCGGTGGACGCGTCCGGCAGGCTCGAGCCGCCTGGCTCCCGGCTGACAGCTCCGTCCCGGTTCGCGCGCGACACGACGCGGCGAACGACACGATCGAAAGGTCATTGATGATGAAGCACCACGATGCCACCCGGCCCGCGGAGGAAGACCTGCGAGAAGAGCGGCCGGCGGGGAATGCCGACGTGATCATCGTGGGGGCCGGCCCGACCGGTCTCATGCTGGCCGCCGAACTGCGCCTGGCCGGAGTGCGGCCGCTGGTGCTGGAACGGCAGCCGCGGCCCCGCGACACCCCCAAGGCCGGCGGCCTGGGTGGGCAGATCCTGGAGCTGCTGCGCTACCGAGGCTTGCTGCAACGTTTCGAAGCGGCCTGCACCGGCCCGATGCCCGCTCCCCGGTTCCCGTTCGGCGGGGTGCACCTGGACTTCACCCGCCTGCCGGATCCCCCGATGCACGCCCTGCCGCTGCCGCAGCAACTGCTGGAGCGGCTGCTCGACGAACGCACCGGCGAACTCGGCGTCGACCTCCGCCGCGGACACGAAGTGACCGCGGTGAACCAGGACGACGCCGCGGTCACCGTTGACGTGCGCGGCCCGAACGGCCCTGACCAGGTGAGCGCCCCCTATCTCGTGGGGTGCGACGGCGCGCGCAGCCGCATCCGCGACTGGGCCGGCATCCCGTTCCCCGGCACCACCTATCCCGAGGTCAACCGGCTGGCCCAGGTCACCCTGCCCGACACGGTCACCGTTCTCGGCAACGGCGATCTCGACGTCCCCGGCTTCGGCACCATCCGCGCCGGATTCACCCGCACCGACCAGGGCCTGCTCGGCGTCGGCTCCTCACCCGGCACCCAGTCCGTCTCCCTCTACACCATCGAGGACGAGACCACCGAATACGACGACGACGTCCCGATGACCCTGACCGAACTGCAGGACAGCATCCACCGCGTGCTCGGCGCCCACCTGCCCCTGGCCGGATCGACCCGGCTGTCGCGCTTCACCTTCAAGGCCCGCCAGGCCGATCGCTACCGCGAGGGGCGGATTTTGCTGGCCGGTGACGCGGCGCACCTGTTCCCCGCCACCGGAGTGGCGCTCAACGCCGGCATGCTGGACGCGGTCAACCTGGCCTGGAAACTGGCCGCCGACCTCCACGGCACGGCTCCGGCCGGCCTGCTGGACACCTACCACACCGAACGCCACCACGCCGGCGCCCGCACCATGCTGCACACCCGCGCCCAGGTGGCCCTGCGACGTGGGCACGACGCGGCCGCCGAAGCGCTCCGGGAGGTTTTCACCGAACTGCTCGCCGACGAGCAACCGCTGCGCCGCATGGGAGCCCTCGTCGCCGGCACCGACATCCGCTACCCGATGCCCGGCGCCGGCCATCATCCGCTGGCCGGCACCTTCGCCCCCGACCTCACCCTGCACACCGGCCAAGGCATCACCAGCGTCGCCGAGCTCATGCACACCGCCCGGCCCGTCCTGCTCGACCTGGCCGACCGCCCAGAGCTCCGCCAGACCGCCCGGGACTGGCGGCATCTCCTCGACGTCCACACCGCCAAGACCGACGACCGACCGGCGGACGCACTGCTGATCCGCCCGGACGGCCACGTCGCCTGGGCCGCCGGCCTCGACGAATCCGCGGACAGCGCCTCGCCCTCGCTGCGTGAGGCACTTGCCGCATGGTTCGGAACGCCTTGAGACATAGGGAGAGACATGACAAGTAGACTCACCGAGCTGGCCGTCGACTGCCACGATCCGCAGAGACTCGCGGCCTTCTGGTGCGAGGTCCTGGACTTCAAAGTGATCGACCGGAACGAGGGCAAGGTCGAGATCGGCTCCTGGGAGCCGACCGTCGAGCAGGTCCTGACCCGCCAGATGCCGCCCACCTTGCTGTTCATCCAGGTGCCCGAAGGCAAGACGGTGAAGAACCGGCTCCACCTCGACGTCAGCCCGATCGACGGCAGCACCGACGACGAGGTGACCAGGCTGCTCGGCCTCGGCGCCACCAAGACGGATGTGGGCCAAGGCCCAGACCGAAGCTGGGTGGTCATGGCCGACCCCGAGGGCAACGAGTTCTGCGTCCTACGCACCCTGGCGGTGACGCGCCACAGTTAGCGTCGCTGTTTCTGCGACACCTTCGTCGTGCCCAGATGCCCGGGCTTCGTGATCATGTCTCGTCGACATAGCTGGCGGCGATGTCGTCGGGTGGGTGGTGGGAAACGATCAGCGCGCGGTCGGGAAGCGATCTTCAACTGGTCGGTTCGCTCAAGGTCAGAGGCACTCGAGAACACCCGACCAGTAGGTGCGAAAGGCCCGATTCCAGAACACGGAGCCGGGCCCTCGTCGCGCTGCTGGTTAGCTCCACCAGTCCTGCTCGGGCAGTCTGAGCCAGACGTCGGGTTGATCTGTGATCGAGCGGGCGTCGGTTGGCTGCAGGCCCGCACCAGCGAAGCAGTAGGCCACTGCTTGGTAGTGGTAGAGGTAGGTGGTGAGGATGTCCTCCGTGGGGTCGTTGTCGGATACGGCGCCTCCGCCGGGATGGGTGTCCCATTTCTCGATGACGCCGTCACGGGCGACGGCTCCTTGGTTGCCGCTCTTGGGGTTGGCGAACATGGCGTAGCAGACAGAGCCGACCGACAATCGCTTTATGACGCCGGGGGTGGACGCGTTGTATCCCCACGGCTGGAAGACGACGCATCCGCCCGGCACGTCCGTGATGCCGATGAGGGACAAGCTGTCGTCGAAGTCCGAGAATGGGTCATCCATGATCTCTTCGATGTCGTCGTCATCGGCCGGTGTAGCCTCCAGCCGCTGCGCCGCCTCGGCGGCGGTGATGTCGGCCACACAGGCGACGCTGAAGCCGTCATCCTCCAAGCGGCCCAAAGTGGTGATCAGATGCCTGGCCGTGGAGGCGGCGGCGGTCTCGGCGGCAGACAGGCCGGCCTCGCCGGGAGGAAGAGTGAACAGGTCAGGGGTTGGAGTGGCCAGGCTGAGGCGTCCGGGGGACCAGCCGTTCATCATCGGCCGCCACGGGTCCGCTCCGGCGGCGGCCAGAGCGCGGGCGTTGTCGGGGCGGTTGTTGAAGATGGCTTCCCAGAGGGCGGTACGGCCTTCGTGTTCAGCATCGACGTCGTCGACTCGCCGGGACAGTTCAGCGACCACCTCAGGTGAACCCCATTCGGCGGCGGCGTGCAGCGGTCGTTCATAGATGTACACGCCCGTGTTGGGGTCGGCGCCCGCGTCGAGCCGGGCGCGGATCAGATTGAGGTTCTTCCAGCCATCCCAGTCGATACCGGACCAGTCGGTTCCATTGTTGACGACCATGAAACTCCTTGAGGAGACGTATGGAACCTTTGAAGCCGATCATGGCGTACGGGGCCGACAACTTCCGGCTGGCCGCAGTCGGTACCGTAAGAGGGCGGCGTTCTCCGATGGTCATACTGGCCGCTGAGAGGCCAAGCGGAGTCAGTAAAACGTCAGCGGACCCGATGACACGGAAGCGCTGCCGCACAGCGGGTGCGTACAGCAACCGCATGATGCAGAGCCACCTCCGGCGGGGATTCCGGCCCCGAGGTGATCGCCTCAGTGGTGGCTGGGGCCTTGATCACCTCGCCCACCGCCGCCCCAGGCGAGCCCAGCAGACCGGCTCCTCCGGCGCAAGCCCGGCTGGCTCTGTTGGCATCAGGTGATCGAGGAAGGGGGCGGCCGACGGGCACGCGAACCCGTATCTTGCCCAGCACGGGGATGAACTGCGGGCTGTCGGCGGCTTGGCCTGCGGACAGCACGAACGCCAGCGGGCGGCACTTGCGATCGGCGGCCAGGTGAACTTTGCTGGTCTGCCCGTCCCTGGAGCGCCCCAGCAGGGCGGCCGTCAGCCGGAGTTTTCGCCGGCGCCGGACGCGTCGTCGTTCCTCCCGCTCGGGATCGATCTCGGCGTCCTGTCCGCTTTGTTCTTCGAGACCGCCCCTTTTGACCTTGCCTTGTCCGCCTCGGCAGCGGCCTTCTCCAGCGCGCCGAGGACGTCCGCGGCCAGGTGCATCCCGGCCGCGTCGTGGTGAGCACGCGCGGTGGTGGAGTCGACGCTGACCAGGGACAGGTCCACATCACCCCGCTTCGCCGCTTCCGCGATCAGGCCCTCCAGCAAGGCCTCGAAGACGCCGGCGTCACGCCATTGCCGGAAGCGGTTGTGGACGGTCGACCAGGCACCGAACTCCCGCGGCATCTCCCGCCACTGCCCGCCGGTCCTGAACCGCCAGATCACATCCTCGAACTGCTGCTGTAACCGCTCGGGATACGGGCCGTACTCGCCGATCGGCAGATACGGCCCGATGAGCTCCCACTCCGCGTCCGTCAGTTGCACTCGCGTCACGCAACAAGATCTACCGGTCCAGGCCCCACCACGAGGACGAATCAGCAGATTGATCACGCCCAATACGCGCCCTGGGGCTGTTCTTGAAACGGCTGGACTGAGGTTGACGGGATCCCGTTCGATCATCTGAATCGGACGGGATTTCGCGTTTTCCGAGGTGTTCGGATCGTTGGGCGGGCCGGTTCTGGCTCGTGTGGCCTTCAAAGCGAGGGGCGCTGGTGGCGTTGAGCCGCTGGGAGCGCGTGGAGGGCTGGCGGCCGGGCGTGCGGGACCGGTCGGTCGGAGTAGTGCTGTCCGGTTGTCAACCCAGCGGATCAGGCGCCCGGTGGCGGTCTTCCGAATGCTGCCGGCGGGTCCAGATCTGGATCTTGTGCAGTGGATGCGTAGGTGTCCTCGGTTGGAGGCTCGCGGTGGTCGTGGGCTTGCCGCCAGGCGAGCAGGATGAGTTCGTTGGTGACGGTGACCATGAGTGCGGCGAGCAGGATCTGGGCGACGCGGCCGTGGGCGAGCCGGTTCTTCGGATCACCCAGGTCGAGGTCGTGGCCCTTGAGACGGCCGTTCAACCCCTCCGTCATGGCACGGGCAGAGGAGTACGTCCCTCGCCACGAGGGGCTGAGATAAGGCAGGTCCTGGCGGAACTTGTCGAGGTAGCCGAGGTCGCCGGGGTGCAGGGTGATGGTCTGCTGGTGGCAGATCTTCGGCAGCTCGCTGGTCTTGTGGTCGGGAGTCGGGGACAGGACACGAGGTTTGGCCGAGACGTGGGCGGCTCGCTGCCGGGCGTCGGTCAGGTCGACCGCGGTGGACCGGCGGGGCCCGCGCTGGTGGAGGCGCACGAAGCGGGGGCAGGTGACCGACGGAGAGGTTCCTGCTGCCGGGCACTGCAAGCGGATCGCGCCGTCTGCGTTTGCGTTCTGTTTGAGACGCAGCAAGTACGGCTCTCGCGCGGCGATCAGCGCGGTGAGTTCTTTCGTTGGTGTGCGGATGGCGGCGTCGTCCAGGCCGGTGGTGGCCTGCGCGAGCCGGGCGGGCATCAGGGGGCAGGCCAGGGAGCCGTCGATGAGCAGGGCGCCGTGGGCGCTGCCCTGCACTCCCCGGGCTGGGCACCTGCCGGCGCGCCGGACCGATTGCCGGCCACCTATCACCGCACTCACGGCGTGAGGTACTTCCACGGCTGCTACTCCGTCGGCGATGACCTGCTGTGGGGCATCAACCACCGGCGCAAGGGCAGCGAACCCACCTGGTCAGCCTTGAAGTCCATCCGCGCCGCCCGCCCGGACGGCGCCCCGATCTACGTGATCATGGACAACCTGTCGGCGCACAAGAACCGGCGCATCCGCGCCTGGGCGGACAAGCACAAGGTCAGGCTGCTGTTCACCCCGACGTATGCGTCCTGGGCCAACCCGATCGAGGCTCATTTTGGACCGTTGCGCCAGTTCACCTTGGCCAACTCCAACCACCCGAATCACACTGTCCAGACCCGGGCCCTGCACGCCTACCTGCGCTGGCGCAACGCCCACGCCCGTCACCCCGACGTGCTGGCCGCTCAACGCCGCGAACGCGCCCGCATCCGAAGCGAGAAGGGCATCCGCTGGGGAGGTCGGCCTCTGGCTCCCGCAGCCTGAAGCCTGTTACCCAACCCGATGATCGTTTCCGGTCACAGCACTAGGAGCTGTTTGGGATTCGGATCTTGGTGGGGTCGGTGCTGGGCTGGTCGTGACTGGTAGAACTCGGATGTGGCGCGCTTCGATGTGACCGATGCCGAGTGGGCTTTGATCGAGCCGCATCTGCCGGTGGCGGCTACCGGGCCGCTGCCGCGGCGGGTGCGTGATCAGTTCAATGGGATCTTGTGGCGGTTTCGCACCGGATCCGGCTGGCGTGACGTGCCGGAACGGTACGGGCCGTGGTCCACGGTCTACTCCCGGTTCAACGGCTGGGCCAAGGCCGGGGTGTTCCAAGGGCTGATGGACGCATTGATCGCCGAGGCCGCATCGCGTGGACAGGTCGGGCTGGAGCTGGTCAGCGTGGACTCTACGATCGTGCGGGCGCATCAGGAGTCGGCCGGGCTGGCGGTCGCCGGGGAGACCCTGGATGCGTTGGAGCAGGCGCTGACCGAGGAAAAGGGGGCTCCGCTGCCGGAGCAGCCGCCGGTGCTGCGGGTGATGCGCCCGAGGCCACACCCGAGGCCGGCGCGTCGCCGCCGCACGAGCGCGCCGCCGTTCGGCGACGCCGCAAGGCGCGGGCGAAGGCTGCCGAGCTCGGCCGATCCCGGGGCGGGCTGAGCAGCAAGATCCATGCCGCGGTCGATGCCGCCGGGCTGCCGCTGGTCTTCGTGCTCACGCCCGGCCAAGCCGGCGACTGCCCGCGATTCACCACTGTCCTGGACAAGATCCGCGTGGCCGGACCGGTGGGCCGGCCACGGACCCGCCCGACGGCGGTGGCCGCGGACAAGGCCTATTCCTCCAAGGCTAACCGTGCCTATCTGCGCCGCCGCAGGATCGGCGCGGTCATCCCGGAGAAGAGCGACCAGCAGGCCAACCGGAAGAAGAAGGGCTCAGCCGGTGGGCGGCCTGCCGCCTTCAATCCCGAGCGCTACCGGCAGCGCAACACCATCGAACGCTGCTTCCAGAAGATCAAGGCCTGGCGTGGCCTGGCGACCCGCTACGACAAGGCCCCGGAAAGCTACGAGGCCGGGCTCTACCTCCGGGGCTCGATCCTGTGGTTAAGACTCCTCACCTCAACCACATGATCCGAACTCTAAACAGCTCCTAGCGACCATCCGATGCACTTCGTGGCAGCTTCATTGATGACAGGTCGAACGGGCCGGCCCGCCGAAGATCTGTAAGGCATCCGCCTTTGGCGGACAAGTACTTATATGATGTTAAGAACGGTGCTCGTCGCCACTCTCCTGGCGGGAGCGGTCATCGCCACGCCGGCCTCGGCGGCAGCCGAACGGTCCGCCGAGGAGAACGGCGTCACCCTGATCACCGGTGATCGCGTGCTGGTCACCGGTGCGCGTCACCGCATTGAGCCGGGACCCGGCAGGCAGGTGAACTTCGCGAGCCAGGTACGCGACGGCCACCTGTACGTGATCCCGTCCGACGCCGCGCCCCTGATCGCCGAGGGCGCACTCGACCGGCGCCTGTTCGACGTCACCCAGCTCCTCGAATGGGGCTACGGCGACGCCGACAGGTCCGACATCCCCGTCATCTCCCAGGGCTCTACCGGCCTACGGGCGACCCGGAACCTGTCTGCCCTCGGCATGAGCGCCACCCGCCTGCCGAAGGCGGAGGCGGCCGCGACCTGGCGGAACCTGACCTCCGTACGCACCCTCGCGGGCGGGACCAAGCTCTGGCTGGACGGCCGCAAGT
Organism: Nonomuraea muscovyensis; assembly: GCF_014207745.1. Lineage (NCBI taxonomy): Bacteria > Bacillati > Actinomycetota > Actinomycetes > Streptosporangiales > Streptosporangiaceae > Nonomuraea > Nonomuraea muscovyensis. The sequence goes on along the minus strand of NZ_JACHJB010000001.1, from coordinate 1,778,917 downwards.
CGTACTCGCTGGCCGAGAGCGTGCGACAGATCGGCGCGCCCCAAGCCTGGCAGCAGGGCCTCACCGGCAAGGGCGTCACCGTCGCGGTGCTCGACTCCGGCTACGACGCCGACCACCCGGACCTGAAGGACGCGGTGGTCCACGCGCGGAACTTCAGCGACGACCCCGACATCAGCGACCCCATCGGCCACGGTACCCATGTCGCCTCGACCGTCGCGGGCAGGGGCAAGACCTACCGCGGCGTGGCGCCGGAGGCGAACCTCGCGATCGGCAAGGTGGGCGGCGCCAATGGCCCGACGGACTCGGCCATCCTCGCCGGCATGGAGTGGGCCGCCATGGAGGTCAAGGCCAGGGCCGTCAACATGAGCTTCGGCTACGTCGACGGACCGGAGCTCGACCCGCTGGAGCAGGCGGTGAACACGCTGTCGGAGCGTACCGGGACGCTGTTCGTCGTGGCGGCGGGCAACGACGGCCCCAGCGGAAGGGTGAGCACCCCCGGCAGCGCCGAGGCGGCGCTCACCGTGGGCGCGGTGGACAAGCAGGGCGTCCTGGCCCCCTTCTCCAGCATTGGGCCGCGCGTCGGCGATCACGCGATCAAGCCGGACGTGACCGCTCCGGGCGTCGCCATCATGGCCGCCGCACCGAGCGGCGGCCACCAGATCATGAGCGGCACCTCGATGGCCGCGCCGCACGTCGTGGGCGCGGCGGCCATCGTGGCCCAGCGCCACCCGGACTGGACGGGCGCGCGGCTCAAAGCCGCCCTGGTCGGCAGCGCCAAGCCCGCCGACGGCGCGACCCCCTACCAGCAGGGCACCGGCCTTATCGACCTCGAACGCGGGCTGAAGCAGCAGGTCACCGCCACGGGCGAGCTGTGGGCGACCTTCCCGTGGGACGACGACGCCCGGACGGCGACCAGAACCATCACCTATGCCAACGCGTCCGACGCGCCGATCACCCTGGACCTGACCACGCAGAGCGAGGTGCTCAATCCGTCGGCCGCCCAGGTCACGGTGCCGGCCAAGGGCGAGGCCACGGTCACGCTCACCATCGATGCCACCGGCAAGGCCCCCGGCGACCACCCGGGTGTGATCAGCGCCACGTCGGGTGACACGGTCGTCCGCACGCCGGCCGGCGCGTACGTCGAACCGGAGTCGTACGACGTCACCATCGAACTGCTCGACAAGCAGGGGCAGCGGACCACCCCCATAATCGCGGAATTCTACGACGCCGAGACGAGCGAGATCCACACGCTGGCCTTCCGTCAGGGCGTGGCCACGATCCGGCTGCCGAAGGGCGACTGGAATCTGTACGCCTTCCTCGAGGAGGTCGTCGACGGCGCCTTCGTCCAAACGCTGGCCGACCTGCCCGTCAAGGTGGACAGTGACCGCCGGCTCACGGTGGACGCCCGCAAGGGCCGAGCGGCCAAGGTCACGCTCGACGACCCGAACGCCCGGCTCAAGCCCGGCTACTCCCTGGGCCTGGAGCATGGCGCCTGGAGTTCCTGGGTGTTCGCGGGCGACGACGTCAGCGCTGTTCACGCCATCCCGAGCCGCAACCCCGGCCTGACGTACACGCTGGGCACGACGTGGGTGAGCAAGGACGTCTCGCCCAGCCCCTTCGTCTATGACGTCCACGACCGGCATACCGACGGCATCCCCGAGGACCTCACCCACGAGGTCAGGCGGCGCGACCTCGCGAAGGTCACCGTGACCTACCGGGCCTCGGGGGTGGCGGCCACGGGCAGGCCGCTCACCGGGCTTCAGTTCTCCGATCGTCCGGGTCGGTCGCTGATGTCGCCGGTCGGTGAGATCGCGCTGCCCGGCACGGTGGTCTACTACCGGACCCCCGGCCTGACCTACGAGAGCGGGATCGAGGTCGGCACCTCGCGCTCCTTCGACGGCGGTAAGGTCGCGCGGCCGGGCGAGAGCAGTGAGGTGTGGAACGCGGCGGTGACCGGACCGTCGTTCCTGCTGCCCGGCGGCAGCCGTACCGGGGATCGGCTGACCTTCTCCGGGGTGGGGATGCTCGCCACCGGAGGCCCGGATCGTACGGGTATGGACAGCGCTGCCACCGGCACCGTCACGCTCGCCAGGAACGGCAGCCCTCTCGCCACGGGTAACATCGCGAACTGCCGGCTCAACGATCAGAAAGGGTGCGGGCTCCAGGCCGAATTGCCCGCCGGAGGCGCCGACTACACGCTGACGGCGTCCGTGCAGCGTGAGGTCCCGTACTCGACGCTCACCACCGGCACGGAGTCGGTGTGGCGGTTCCGGTCGAAGACCACGGCGAAGGAGCAGCCGCTGCCGCTCATGGCGGTCCGGTACGCGCCCGAAGGGCTGGACGACCACAACCGCGCCAAGCCCGGCAGCAAGACCCGCGTGCCGCTGTGGGTGGAGCGCAATCCCGGCGCCGCGAAGGCGTCGGTCACGTCGATGCGGCTGGAGATGTCCACCGGCGCCGGCTGGCGGCAGGTGCCGGTCGTGCGCGTCGGTACGCGGTGGACGGCCGTGCTGCCGAACCCGGACCAGGCCGGGTTCGTGTCACTGCGGGCGACGGTGTCCGATTCGTCGGGCGCGGCAGTGACCCAGTCGATCACTCGTGCGTACGTCGTCGGACGTACGCCGTCGGCTGACGGAGTTCGGCCGGGTGGGGCCCGACTCCCACCCGGCCGAGTCTTCTCTTCGGCGCTGAGCGGGGCCGCCACCTGGGTGGCGGGCGTCCAGTCGATCGCCGCCACCCTGGCCGGCATCCTGACCGAACGCCGCCTGAGCCTGCGCGGCCTGGCGGCCGCCTCCGGCGTCAACCGCCAGTCCATCTCCGACCTGCTTGCCGGGCGTTCGTGGCCGGACGTGGCCACCATCGCCCTGCTGGAGACCGCTCTCGCTGCCAGGCTGTGGCCGGAGGGCACCCCGGCCTCCCGATGACGACGCCGAACCTCGAGCTGGACGCCGTGATGATATCGACGGCATGGTCGAGCCTCCTCTCCGCCACCCCGAAAACCCGGACATCCGGGCAGAAGCAGCCGCCATTTGGCTCGAGAGCCTCCAAGCGATCACCTATCGCGCTACGCTCGGAAAGCGCGAGCCTTCAAGGAGTTAGGTCTGTTGGGCGCTCACGCAACCCGGTGCCGTCGAGCTGCTACTCGGCGGCATCACTCTTTTGATCCGGTCACCAGATCGGCAAGCCCTGCTCAGCTCGTGGCGGCGCCTCCTTCGCCGGCGAACCCGTTCACCCCGGAGGCGATCGCGAACAAGCCCTGCTCACGCTCGACCAGCCAGCCATCGACCACCAGCCGCTTGCGCCGCGCGCGCATCCCCTCCACCTGACCGCGGACATCCTGCTGACCCAGCGCCCGCACCACCTCCCGCGCCCGCAACGGCTCATCAGAGCTAGCCAGCAACACCACCGCGTCCTTGCGCAACCCCCGCAGAATCGGACGCTCCTGGGGAACCTCCCCATGCCCGGCAACCCCCGGATCGCTATGGCCCGCGCCAGCATGATCGTCATCGGAAGCTTCGCCGCGCCCCGCCTCCGCCAGCTCGTCGGCCGCCTCCAGCGCGGTCAGCTCCTCACGCGCGATGGACAGTCGCTCCAGGCGACGCTCCGCCACGGCCAACCGCTCCTGCAGCTCCTCCATCTGCCCGGACAGCTCGACGTATTCCTGCCGTGCGGACTCCTCGGCCCTGTCCAGCTTCATCAGCAGCGACGTCACCATCGCCTCCCTCGTGACAGTCCTGAACCGCCGCCATCACTCAACGCATAGCTGCAACTCCACACTGTAGGCGACATGGCATCGCTGACCCCAAAGACTGCAAGATCCCTTCAGGGCCTCAGCCAGCCCCTGGCTCAATGTGGCCATGTGCTGGACAGCGGCGATCCCGGACGGGACCTGTAGATCGGCGACCCGGAAACAATAAGGTCAGCAACCATGCTGAACGATTGGCGAGCCGACAGGATCGGCAGTGCCCTGCAGGGCCGTAACCCCACGGTGATGAAACGACTCGACGCGAGCTTCGCGGTGATCGGCGACACCCAGTTCCTGCCGGGTTACTCCGTCCTGCTGGCAGACGACCCCAACGTGCAGCGGCTATCGGACCTGCCTCGCACCAAGCGATTGGCCTTCCTGTCCAGCATGGATCACCTCGGCGAGGCGGTTGAACAGGCCTGCCGCAGCCTGGACCCGGCGTTTCGGCGCGTGAACCTCGAAATCCTTGGAAACACCGACGCCTTTCTCCACGCACATGTCTGGCCGCGCTACGAATGGGAGCCCGCCCACCTCGTCGGTTACCCGGTATGGCTGTACCCGCACGACCGGTGGAGCGACCAGCAATTCGCTCTTGGCCCACAACACGATGCCATGCGCGAGGCGATCGAACATCATCTGAGCGTGCTCACGGGAAACGATCACTCCTGATCCGGGAAGCGACCTTCCAAGCGGCTCCTCCACTCCAGTTCAGCCGCGCTCGTGAACAGCCCAGCGAAATTCCTCGAGTACTACAGGAACCCCAGCAGGGCGGTGCCGAGGGTCAGGCGCAAAAGGAAGGCGTCGGCGTGACGCAACCTCCTCGGGGGCTTGTGCATGTAGAAGACATGAACTCCGAGATCATCCACGCCCCGCCCGGTTCTCCGGGCGCCGAGGGGTCGGCCGACATAGTCGTGACCGAGTTATTCCGCGCCCACCGGCTTGCTCTTGTGCGGTTGGCGTTCCTGTTGGTGGGTGACCAGGAGAGCGCCGAGGACGTGGTCCAAGACACGTTCGCCGCGGTGTTTCGCAGGTGGAGCAAGCTGTCCGACCGAGGGGAGGTGCTGCCGTACCTGCGCAAGGCCGTGGTCAATGGGTGCCGGATGGTCCTGCGGCGCAGGGCGATCATCGGGCGGTTTCGCGGTCACCGCGAGATTCCTTTCTGGTCGGCGGAGGCGGCGGCGTTGCTGGGGGAGACCCGCCGACAGGTGTTCCTAGCCGTCCGGGCTCTGCCACGACGCCAGCGCGAGGCGCTGGTGCTGCGTTTCTACCTGGACCTGTCAGAAGCGGAAATCGCCCAGGTGATGGGGGTCAGCCGCGGAACGGTCAAATCGACGACATCCCGGGCGCTGAAAGTGCTCGCCACCCAACTGCAGGAGGAGCGATGACCCGAAACGTTGAAGATCGACTCCGCGACGCTTTCACCGCAGGTGCGGAACTGGTGTCGCCGGAGAGCCTGGGGCCTGTCGCGGTCCGCCCGCGTCGGGGCCTTCGAGGGCTGCCGGTGTTGGCAGCCGCGGCGGTCGCCGTCATCCTCGCCGTGGTCGCGCTCGTCTCCAAGGAGATCGCCGTCCCCACCCCCCCGTCTCCTTCCGTGCTTGCGCCCTCTGACGGGAACGAGGCACTGCGCCGGCTGGCCGCCCAGGTCGCACGGTTGCCGGACGACCGCGGCGCGTACTGGCGCAGGTCGCTGGTGAACGACCATCTGATACGGGTACAAGCCGGTGGACGAACCTTCAACGCGTGGGTGTCGTCGAGGACAGAGCTTTGGCTGCCACGCGATTCCAAGGACCCTGTACAGACACAGAACGGGGAAACGGTCCTGCGCCCTGCAACTCCGGCCGACGAGCGCGCCTGGCAGGCCGCCGGATCACCCGTCACGGTTCAGCGTGTGTGCGCACCCGGCACGAAGGAGGCCGACTGCGTGAAGCTGCCGATACGTGCCGAGACCAGGGACTGCCAGTACACCCACGAGGTCACGCCGGATCACGGGCCCGGCGCACACCCGCTTGGCGGGTACACGCTGGCCGAGATTTCGGCGCTGCCTGCCGATGACAAGGGGCTGCGGGAGTGGCTGCGTGCCCGCTGGGAGTCCCGCGAGGCCAAGACAGGGCAGGAACTGGAGGAAGCCATCGCCGATTCTCATTTCCTGCTGGCGATGCCCATCAGGCCGGCGGCCCGGGCCGCCGTCCTTCGCCTGCTCGCCGACCTGCCGACGACCAGCGTCCGGGGGCCGGCCAAAGACCCGCTGGGCCGCGGCGGCCTCGCCGTGGACTTCAACAAGGACATAAAGTCCTTCAGGGAGTTCGGCGAGGACGACGAGGTGACCGAGGACCACACGACCATCCTGAACCCGTCGACCGGCGAGATCCTGGCCAAGGTCACGAAGGCGGGAGAGAGCACCGTGGGCCTGTCCAAAGGTGAGATCGCGGCGTCCGAGGTCTGGACGTCCGTGACAGGCTGGACCGACGACCGCCCGAAGCGCCCCGGAAACTGTCGCCGCCTGTAGCGGGTCACGCAGGCCGGCGCGGGCCCCGCCTGCGCGTGGCGGCCGCGGTGGCGATGTCGCGCTGCAGGCGGCGCTCGGCGGTGCGCACTTCCCACGCGCGGTTGCGGTGAGCCTTGCTGCAGTAGGTCGGGGGCCGGCCGCGCCCGGTGTGGGGGACGGGTCGGCCGCACCAGCCGCAGGTGCGGCTCTGCGGGGTCCCGGAGCAATCGCGGAGCTGCAGGCGATGACGGACTTCTTCGCCGAGCCCGCGCCCGAGGATCTCGATGAGGACGAGGATGAGGACGACCTGGACGGCCGCGCCGACTACGACTGGAGGGCTGCCTTCCTCGCGGCCATCGACCGCACCACCGGGGCGCGGCTGACCGGCGAGTGGCTGAAGCAGCCGCATCCCTACGTGACGGTCCGCATGCCCGACGCGATCCGCTGATCCCTGAACGGCCAGCGCCCGGGTTGTGCAGGCGGGAAGTGATCATCCTCTCCTCGGGAAGTGATCTCCTCAATCCCTCTTGCACCCCAGGCAAGCCCTATTTGCGAAGACCCCGAAGGGGGCATCTTGCGGGATGCCCCCTCTCTCCGAGAGGCGGCCATGCAGTCACGGACCTACCTGTACGACCTTCTGGTCTCGACGATCTTCACCGAGGGACTCGATGAGGACGACCTGTGGATGCTGGGATTCAACGCCCTGTGGATCAAGGGCGCGGACCTCGACACCCTCGCCCCGGCCTTCCACCTGGACCTCGCCACCCGCACCCCCTGCTACCTGAGCGAGATCCTCGACCACCACCTCGACGACGGCTCCCGCTGGGTGGCCGAGGTCAACGGCTGGATTGGCATCGTGCCGGCGCTCTTCGACGATGACGCGTCTCTGCTGTCCGTCACCCAGGGTGGCCGTCAGGCTCTCAGCTTCAGCATGAACATCCACGGCAGGGAATACTTCAAGTACGCCCGCGACGGGCGCATGATCGTCTCCTTCGAGCCCAACTGGCCTGATCGGTGGTTCGGCGATGATCCACATGCGCTCGACCACCTGATGGAGGGGCTGCGCTTCCAGATCGCCGATGACGACGTCGACCCCGTGGGGGCGGACGAGGGCGTCAGCTCCACCTTGGCGCTGATCGGGCGGATCACCGAAACCGACATCGCCACCGATTGGCTCCAGGCGCGGCACTCGCGCATCAGCGACCCCTCCTGGCACCCACCCATGCCTTGAATGCAGGGCTGGTTGGGAAACGATCATCTTCATCCTGGGAAGCGATCAACGATTCCCTGACTCGTCCGTAGGTCAGGGCCACTCGTGAACACCCCACCCAGGTCGATGGCCGTTACCAAGAGGTTGGTAGCGGCCATCTGCGTTGCTGGGTGACTAACCGAGTGACTACGGGCTCTGATCAGTGCCGGTGAAAGTCCTCAAGCGCCAGCACGACGGCTGTGACGAGGCATCCCAGCCCTATACCCACCAGCGCGATCACTGCTGATGCCGCGCCGTCCCATGCTCCGCCGAGGATTCCCAAGGCGGCGCCCAGGATGAGGAACAGCCAGCCGGACGAACCCACGAACTCCGCCGCGGCGGGCTCCTCGTACACGCTTCAATGATCATCCTTGGATCGGGAGGAGGTTATGGGGTGATCATGTGTTCCTCCGTCCGCGCGCCGAGGAGCAGCGACAGGACGATGTACGCGTGCAGGGCGGTGCCCTCGGATGCCTTGCGGATGGCTTCGGCCTGGTCCAGGGTGAGTGACTTGGAGGGCCGGCCTTCCTTGCCCTTCGGGATCTCGCAGAGCAGGACCACGCTGCGCTTCACCTTGTCTCGGGCTTGGGCGCGGGAGATCGAGCGGACGAGGATCGAGCGCAGCTCACGGAGAGTGCGGGTGCTTAGCTCCTTTGCCTTGTCGGCGAGCCAGCGGTCCACGTCGTCCGCCGTGAGATCGACCAGTTTGCGGGCGCCCAGGGCCGGGATGATGTGCCTGTTCGCACGTGTTCGGCGGCCAGTTCGGCGATGTGCGTGAACGAGCCCACGGCGGCGATGACGGCCAGGACCACGACGGGCGCGGAGTTCAGCAGCGTGGCGCGGATGTGGCCGGCCCGGGCTCTGGTCATGGCGCGGGCCTCCTTCCGGGTCCAGGCATGGGTCGGGTAGGGACGTGGCCGGATGGGGCTCGGGCCAGGCCGTTGGTGGTGTGGGTCAGGCGGGTGCCGACTCGGGGAGCAGGGCGTTGAGTTCGTCGTGGGTGACCGGTTCGACGGTGGTGGTCACTTCGGCCCAGGTCGGCGTCAGGTCCGCGTACGTCTCGGCGGCGTGTTCGGCCTGTTCCTCGGTGACGTACACCGAGGGGGCGCGGTACCAGCGGCCGTCCTCGCCGATCACGATGGCGGTGCCGGGCATGTTCGCTGGGATCTGCCGGGAAGCGACCAGGGCGGCCGGGTCGGCGTCGCCGAGGGTCATGTTCGCGGTCTCGGGGTCGTTCACGCGGTGGCAGACGCGGCCGGAGAGCTGGGAGCGCAGCGCGGTGACGCCGGGGCCGAGGTCCGAGCCGACCCGCTGACCGCAGACGAACAGGTAGACCCCGAAGGCCCGGCCGAGTTGGGCGAGCCGGAGGAGTTGCGTCGCGGTCTGCGCGACCTCGTCCTTCTCGCCCTTGTGGGCCATCAGGAACAGTTCGGCGACCTCGTCGACCAGGACCACGACCGGGACGGGTCGCAGGGTTTCGGGCAGCCTCCAGATGTTGCGGACCTTGTGGTCCCGGCAGAGCGCCATACGGCGTTTGACCTCGGTCATCAGGTCGTTGAGGAGGTGGCCGCACTCGGCGCGTTCGGTGGCGAGGGCGGTCAGTCGCTTGCTGTACGGGGTCAGTTCGACGCCGCCCTTGAGGTCGAAGCCGACCAGCGTGACCGGTTGGGAGGCGAGGCCGGTGATCAGGGCGTTGACGAGCGTGGACTTGCCGGACTGGGTGGCCCCGGTGTTCAGCCAGTGCGGCACGGGGGTGAAGTCGAGCACCCACGGGCTTCCGGTGTCGAGGACGCCGACGCGGACCCGTAGCAGGCCGTGTTGCGTGCGAGGACTTGGAGTCAGGCCGCCTTGGCGCTGGTCTGGGTGGTGCCGGCGCGCAGGTAGCCGGCCGTGGCGTTGTTCGCGCTGGGGTTGTTCTTGTTGACCCAGGCGTCGGTGGGGATACCGCCGCCGAACCATTCCGAGGCGGCCGCGATCGTCACCGGATAGGTCACCGCCGGGTCGGCCAGGAACTTCTCATCCGGGGTGAACACCAGCTCCGAGGACTTGCCGGAGGTCTCCACCTGGGCGGTGACCGGGGAGCTCTTGCCTTCCTCGGGGGAGGCTTCCACCTTGGCGTCCGTCGCGGTCAGCACGATCGGCGCCGCTTTCGGCTGGCCCTTGGTGTCCTTGAGCTGCGGCAGCCCCTCGGCGCTCTTGCCGAAGGTGGTGCCCTTGGGCAGCGTGAGCGGCAGCCGTACCGTCACCGGGCCGTCCGGCTTGCGCCGGAAGACCACCTGGGAGACGAACCCGTCGGCCAGGGCCAGCACGACCAGGTCGGTCCCCGGTGCGATGGCGTCGGGGTAGGTGATCGTGCTGCCGGAGATCTTCGGCTCCGGCAGCGCCCGGCTCACGCTCAAGCCGATCTTGCCTTCTTCGTCGGCCGCCGATACCAGGCTCGTCGTTCCGCGCCCGCCGAAGGTCAGTGCAGTTTTGACCCGCGTGGCCTGCAGCTTGCCGTCGCGAGTCACGATGCGGGTGTCGATGGGCTCCCATGCGCCGCTGACTTTGTTCTTCAGCTGCACGGGCCGGGTGTGCAACTCGGCTCTGAGGTTCTTGCCGTCGGGCTCGGCCCAGACCTTCATGGTCTCGGTGAACCGGGCGGGGACCTCGACAGGCTTACCGGACTTGGCAGCCTTACCCCATGCGGCCTTGAGGGTTCGGTCCGAGGGATCGCCTGATGGTCGCGTCGATGCGGAGGTCGGGGTGGGGGATGGTGTGGGGTTCTGGGCCATCGCGGGTGCGCTCACGAGCGAGAGCGGCAGCGTTAAAGCCGCGATGAGGGCAGCGCGGCGGCGCGTCCGGCCGGATAAGCCGGACGCTGATCGGCGTGTGTTCACTCACAACCTTTCGAACGCATGTGGCAAACCGGTTGATCGTCACATAAGGCATAACTAAAAGTAAAGATCGTTTTCGGTAACGGGAACGAGATGCTCCGTGATCGCCAGGCGCGCGGAGTCCGAAGCGCCCACAAATGCTTCGACAAGGGATAGTCCGGACAAGGCGTCATCACATACGACGAGCCGCTCGCTGATCGCGTGGTGTTAAACGCGAGCACCGAGTTCCCCGGTCAGTCCATGCTGTCGCGCGCCCAACGTGTGCCACCCCCGGGAAGCGTGTCAACCATCAAGCGAGACCCGACAACGCCCTGGGCAAAGGGTGGTTCAAACCTTCCCTACGGCATCAAGCCGCCGCCACAACGGACGCAACTGCAGCCCCGAAGCTGAACAGGGCCAGAGCCAACCTCGCACGACGTGTTACCGTTGCTTGCCCCCTCAAGCGGTGCACAAGGGCGCCCGAGGCATAGCCGAACTAGTGGGAGGAAGAGGCGACCTGGGGGCAATCGCACGCCCGTAGCCCACGTTCGGGGTCCTGAATAATCCCCACTGGACCTTGCAAAAGCGCCTCCGGCGGGGGCCTCCGGCACCGAGGTGATCATCGTGCGCGAGCTGAGGTCGGTGGGGGGTTGAGGGCTGATCACCTCGCACACCGTCGACCCAGGCAAGCCCAGCAGACCGGCTCCTCCGTATCAAGCTCGGCTCTGACCGTTGGCATCGAATGATCGAGGAACGGCGACCGGCGAGCGTACACGCGAAGTCGAGCTTGACACTCCGTCCCCGGTCCGCTGCCGCATCGCGGTGGGTCGACGGCGTACGAGGTGATCAGAGGAGGCGTGCTGGCGGCTATGGGGCACTTGTCCGATGGCTCTACCTGTCTCGCCTCATGCCGCGGCAACTGTTAATTGTAAAACATGGCCTCAAGCATAAGGGTGCCATCGTTGAATTCTTGCACCATTGCCTCAATGCTTCGGCTACCAACCTTCTTGCCTACCCGTGCGACGCATGCGCCGCAGGTATCGCTGGGTAGTGGCAAATCAGCCCAACCGGCGGAATGGAATTTTTCCAGCACCTTGTTGGGGGGAACGTTAGAGTCCAGATCGTACGCTATCGACGCGCCTCCCTCTGGTTCAGAGTCGCAGGCGCTGCTCTCTCCAAGCGTTAACCGAACATCGGGTGCCAGAAGCGGCCCTACTTCTCCTGCCAACTGCTTGCTGTCGAGTGCGTCTTTCTTGTAGCACTCATCCAGTGCTTTACGAAAGGCGGTGTCATCGTAATTTCCACACCCGGGAATAATCGCTACGGTGGCGGCCAAAATCAACGTTAAGCATATCTTCATTAGTAAGCCTCCGTGGGAGCCATAGCGCGAAAGTGGCCTAAATATATGGAGAGGTAGATGCCGCCATGCTGGGGACGCTTGTATACGTATTTGGGAAGATCGTAGATGTGTGCGCGTGGTGGCGCTACCTCATGCCGCTACGCCGTCTACCGGGCGGCCTCTGACAGCAAGGCCATCCAGAGCGCCCAATCTTCCTTCAGGGGCGAGGGAGCGGTCTCTTGGATCTCATGGCCATCTTCGAGCTGGAGGATGCGACGGACGAAGGCTTGGCCGCCGCCGCTGCACAACTCGTACACCGTGGCGCGGCAGTGACACGTCCAGGCGATCACCCTCGTCCGATGAAGGCGGAGGCCCGAGGGATACCACTCCAGGCGCACATGGCTACTCTGCGGCATGGCCACATGCGGACTGAGGCACCGGTCAAGGGCAGTTGAGAACGTCTCGCGGGGAGTCATGTCCGCATGTTAAGCAGGGAAGGCTATAGCGCGCTATAGCGCGCCGTCCATCGCCATGGCACGCAACAGCTTCCTATGGTGCTGAGGTGGTGGAGTTGAAGGCGAATCAGCCCAGGTGGCGGCAAGTGCACGCGATCATCGCGGAGCGCATCCGCACCGGTGAGTACAAGCCGGGCGAGCGCATCCCCTCCCTGGTGGCCCTCATCGAGGAGTTCGGCATCGCCAACGCCACCGGCCAGAAGGTCATGCGCGCTCTGCGAGCTGACGGCTTGATCCGTACTGAGCCAGGCATGGGCAGCTTCGTCACTACCCTCGAGGAGCGCCAGGCGGTCGGGGATTAGCGATCTGGTGACAGTTCACGAGATCCCGTCTGATCACCCCTGCCTGGACCTTGAACCGGCCGGCCAGGTCCTGGCGGAACTTGTCGAGGTGGTCGAGGTCGCCTTTTGTGCAGGGTGATGGTGTGTGGTGGCAGATCTTCGGCAGTTCGACGGTCTTGTGGTCCGGGGGGGCGGGGGCAGGGCGCGGGGTTTGGCCGCTGGGTGGGCCGCTCGCTGCCAGGCGTCGGGCACGGCCTCGGGATCGTCTTCTCTCGGGTTACGTGTCGACGGGCGAGGCGGAGGAGCCTGAGCGGTACGCCGCCATCGCTCCCGCGCTCAGCCGTTCCCTTGCCTGAATCACGGTGGTTCCGCGCTCGCCAGGTTCGGCCTACGAGCGCGGAACACCGGCTCTAACCGCGCTTGGCGGCCGGCCAGCCGTGGCCCCAGCCGCCCTGCACCATCGTCTGGAACGCCCACCCGTCCTCCGTGCGTACCAGCAGGTCGGCGTAGTGCATGCGTTGCCGCTGACCCTCGATGGTCATCGTGGCCTCGGTCTCGACGACGACGAGGTTCTCGCTGATGAAGCGGGGGGTGCGCGTCGACTCGAGATCGAGGCCTGCCGTACCTCCGCCCATGGCCTCCTTCATCGCCTCGATGTACTCCTCCCGCGTCCACTGCCGCACCGCGGCGTGGCCGCCGGGCACGTCGGTGGCCAGGTTCATCGGGAAGACCGCCAGGTCCGCCAGTTCCTCGATCGCGCCGCGGTCGGCCAGCGCGTCGTACTCGGCGAACCACGCCTCGATGCTCTTCAGTTCCTCGGCGGACGGCTGATACATGGGTATTCCTCCTTGTTGTCGTGGGGTGGCAGTGGTCATCTGCCGAGCCCCCGATAGGCGCGGATCGAAAGGGGTAGAAAGACGGCGGTCAACAGCAGGGGCCACACGATCGCCGCCTCGGCCGCGTGCTGGGCCGCGAACGAGGCGCCGCCCCAGCCCGGGCCGCCGAACAGATCGCGGGCCGCGGAGGCGGTCGCGGTCAGGGGGTTCCACTCCGCGACGGTCCCCAGCCAGGACGGCATGGTCGCCGGGTCGATGAAGGCGCTGGACAGGAAACCAACCGGCCAGACCAGGATCTGTACCGCAACCACCGACTCGGGCCCCTTCACCGTGAGTCCGAGGAAGATGCCGACCCACAACAGCGCGAAGCGCAGGAGCAGGAGCAGGCCGATGGCGGCCAGGGCGTTCTCGGCTCCGTGCTGCCAGCGCCAGCCCATGGCCAGACCCGCCCCGATCAGGAAGGCGAGCCCGATCACCGCGTTCATCATGTCGGCGAGGCATCGGCCCAGCACCACCGCCGATGCGCTCATCGGCATCGATCGGAACCGGTCGGTGATGCCCCTGGCCGCGTCGGTGGCGACGGCCAGCACCGTCGTCTCCAGGCCGAAGGCCATCGTCATGGCGAGGAGGCCGGGCACCAGGAAGTCGACGTAGCGGCCATCGGGCACGGTGATGGCGCCGCCGAAAAGACCGGCGAACATGAGCAGAATCATGATCGGGAAGGCCCAGCCGAGCACCACCGCTCCCGGCTGCCGCGTCCAGTGCGTCACGTCCCGTCGTGTGATCGTCCACGCGTCGGTCACCCACCACCTGAGCGCCGTCATGCCGTCACCTCGTCTCGTACGGCGTGTGGCGCCGCGCCGGTCAGGCGCAGGAAGACCTCGTCCAAGGTGGGGCGGCGCAACGTCACGTCGACCGGTTCGACACCAGCCTCGCCCAACGCCGTCGCGACCCGCATGAGCGCCTTCGTCCGCTCGGTCACCGGCAGGCTCAGCCGGAGCCTCCCGGCGTCCACCTCGACCCGCGTCGCATCCTCGCTGAGCGGTCGCATCGCCTCCAGTGTCCGGGAGAGCATCGCCTCGTCGGAGACGACGATGTCGATGCGGTCACCGCCGATCGCCGATTTGAGTTCCTCCGGCGTACCCTCCGCGACGACCCGCCCTGTCGCCAGCATCGAGACACGGTCGGCTAGTTGGTCGGCCTCCTCGAGATACTGGGTGGTGAGCAGAACGGTCGTGCCGCCGTCCACGAGGTCGCGGATCGCATCCCAGACCTCCCGCCGCGCCCGCGGGTCCAGGCCGGTCGTGGGCTCGTCGACGAAGAGCACCGCCGGTGAGACGATCAGGCTCGCGGCCAGGTCGAGCCGCCTGCGCATGCCGCCGGAGTACTTCCCCACAGGCTTGCCTCCGGTGTCCGCGAGCGAGAAACGTTCGAGCAGTTCGTCGGCGCGTTGCCGGGCTCGCGTCGCGCCCAGGTGGTGCAGCCGTCCGACCATCTCCAGGTTCTGCCGCCCCGTCATGATCTCGTCGACGGCCGCGTACTGCCCGACCAGGCCGATGCTGCTCCGTACCTGCCCGGCCTGCCGCCGCACGTCGTATCCGGCCACCCTCGCCTCACCCGAGTCGAATCTGAGCAGCGTGGCGAGGATGCGGACCGCCGTGGTCTTCCCCGCGCCGTTGGGCCCCAGGAGGCCGCATACCGTACCGGCCTCGACCCGAAGGTCGAACCCGTGCAACCCGGCCGGCTCCGCCGCGCCCGCATAGCGCTTGCGCACGTCGATCGCCTCGATGGCGAGCTGATTCCCGTCCACCGTCCCCCTCTCTCAACAATCTCCGTACACCGTACCGTACATCGTACGCGAGTGGTCAAGCGATCCAGAGGGGATCACCTTGCTCGTATTGCCAATGAGCGGAGGCCCGGGCTCCGGCTGGGCCGTGACGATGGCGGTGAACCCGTCCGGGCATGCGGGCACCTGGCGGGTCACGTTGGCACGCAGGACCAGGGTGTCGTTCGCGGTGAGATGGAGTTCCAGCGTGGCGCCGCCCTGCGTGGGGAGGTCGGCGTGGTCATGACGCCGGTTGGGGTTTCGGAACGGCGGGCGTCGGCACCCGGGATGAGTGTCATGGATCTGCCTTTCACCGGTTCCGCTTGGCGTGGATCGTGATCATGGCGCGGCTGTCGAACGACCTGGTCGCGGTGAGGGTGAAGTGGGTCGGTTGGCAGGGGCGGTTGAAACCGGCAGGCCGGAGCCGATGACCACCGGGTAACGCTTGATGACCTTCGTCGATCTCGTCGATGAGCTGGGAGGCGAGCTTGCCCGCCGCCGCAGAGTCAGATGTCCGCGCCGTCCCGGCTCTTCAGGTCGCGGACCAATGCCGCCGCGTCGCCGTAGACGATCTCCACCTGCGGGTCGGGCGAGGGTCGACGTGCGGGAGAACACGGCCGGCTGTGAGTGATCACCTCTTATGTGGGAAACGATCATCCGGCAGTCGGGGAGCGATCTTAAGGCGGGCCCTGTCTTGCCAGGTCATCCCAGCTGGTGAACACCCTTGGTACACGTGCTGATCCGGATTTGACCCTTACGTTGCGTCAGGCACCACGATGAACGCATGACCGACTACTACGAGGCATTTGATATCAGCCCCGTCCCTCCGCCCGGGCCCGACGCGACGCCACCTGAGATATACCGGGGCATCTACGGCATGCCGACGTTCGTCACCGTGCCGACGCCGGACCTGGCCGCGTCTGTGGATTTCTGGACCCGCGGGCTCGGTTTCATCGACCTGTTCACGGTCCCGGGCCAGGTCACGCACCTTCGACGGTGGGCGTTCCAAGACGCTCTGCTCGTCCCGACCGGCGCCCTGCCGGCCCCTTCGACGGTGAACATCGGCTTCAGTTGCGTGCTGAGCCAGGTCGACGAGATCGCGCAGGCGTGCACCACACTGGTGCCGGGATGCACGACGGGACCGCGACAGACTCCGTGGAACACCGTAGAACTGGAGGTCATCACGCCGGAGAACGCTCGCGTGATCATGACTGCGGCCCGTCCCCTCGACCTCGACAGCGCCGAGGCACGCTACCTCGAAGCAAACGGCTTCACGCTTCCCCAAGGGTGAAAGCGCGCATGTCAGACGCGCGTGTCAGACTCGACAGGGTGACCGACACGGCGATTGACGATGCCACGGGACCCGGCGGGCTGACTGTCGGGGCCGCGGCATCGCACGTGGAAGTCACCGTCCGCACCCTCCATCATTGGGACGCGATCGGGCTCGTCCGCCCGTCCGGGCGAACCACCGGCGGTTACCGGCTCTACTCCGCGGCCGACGTCGCACGCATCCACCGGGTGCTCATCTACCGCGAGCTCGGCCTGTCGCTCGATGACATCGGTGAACTTCTCGATGCTCCGACGGTCGATGTGACCGTGCCGCTGAGACAACAGCGCGCCCAACTCCTCGATCGCATCTCTCGCCTGCAGGCAATGGTCGACGCGGTCGATCGCATGATCGAAGCAGCGCGCACCGGCATCCTGCTCTCCGCGGAGGAACAAGTCGCGATCTTCGGGCAGCGCTGGAAGCCGTCACTGGCCGCGGGCGCACGTGACCGGTGGGGCGACACAGCTCAATGGGCGCAGTACGCCGAGCGCGCCGCGGGCATGGCCCCCGAGGACTGGCAGCAGATCGCCGACAACATCACAACGCTCGAGCACGACCTGGCAGCAGCCAAGCGCGCCGGCGTCAGGCCAGGCAGCGCCGAAGCCAACGCCCTGGCGGAACGACATAGGGCCTCCATGGACGCGTACTTCGACTGCACCCTTTCGATGCATGTTTGCCTGGGAAGGAAGTCCGCCGCCGACCCTGGCTTCACGGCCTACTACGACGCAATCGAGCCAGGCCTGACCATCTGGCTCCGTGACATCATCGACGCCAACGCCCGCGATCGAGGCATCGACCCGGATTCGGCGACCTGGACCTGACGCACCCACTGTGGCGCCGGCGTTGGCGGTGATGTCGCACACGGCGCTGGGAAACGATCAACGTTCACGTGGGAAGCGATCTTCAGACTCGCCTGTTCCGCGAGGTGATCGGCTCTCGTGAACACTCCACAAGATCAGAAGGCCGGTCGGCATGGGCAGGAGTTGTCGGTTATCGAGACCAGAGGGTGGCGTCTCCACTGAGGGGTCTGGGGCTGGAGTCAGCGGACACGGCACGAGCTCTGTTGCTGTGGTCTCGGGATGCGGGCGGTAGCGGTTGAGCGTTGTGGAGATGTGTTCGTGGCCGATCAAACCGGCGACGTCGTTGACCGGGACGCCTTCGGAGACGAGCCAGGTGGCTTAGCGATGCCTCAAGTCGTGGAACCGTAGCCCTTCGCCTGCGTGCTGGGCGACGTAGGTGACCGCCTCTTCTTTGGCCGGGAAGGCCTCCCGGCACGCGGTGAGCAGGTCGACGGCATCCCAGCGCAGGCCCGCGCATTCAGCCGCATCGCCGACGCCACCGGCCAGAAGGTCATGCGGGCTCTGCGGACGGACGGTCCCATTCGTACTGAGCCTGGGACGGGAAGCTTCGTCGCTGCCCCAGAGAAGCGCCAGGAGATCGAAGCCAGCCATTCCGAAGTGCCGGAGACTTGGCCGGGTGGTGAAGGTAGGTCAGGCGAACACTGGCACTGTACGGCGTGAGCGTTCCGTGATCGCCGTCGTCGTCGCCGGCCGGATGAGACCAATAGCCGCCGCCCTGCGGTTGTCGGCTGGCCAGAAAGGTGTTGCCGTCGATGTCCCAGGCCGCGTACCAGTGCCGCAGCCCCGGTCCGGCCAGTCGGCCTGAGACCGCCGGGCCCACGCCGAGGCAGCCGTGATCGATGGTGGCTACACCAGCCCCCATCTGGACGAGGGTCAGGTCGTGGTCCTGGTCCACCAGGTACGGGTAGGGCGGGGCGTGCAGTCCGGCGGGGCCGCGACCAAGACGCCGGACCGCGTCCTCGACGGTCAGCACGCCGCGTTCGGGAAGTGTGACGGTGTAGCAGAAGAAGTCGAGCAGCAGGATGTCGTCCCCGATGCCCATGTAGTGATCGACGACCGAGGACCAGTTCACGGGGCGGTCCTGAGCTCGGTGGTGGGGTCGTTCATGACATTGCCGTTCCGGTCCGTCGCGCCCCTGACCGTGAGGTGGTAGGTCGTCGCCGGGGTGAGCGGCTTCAGCGGGGCGGCCACGTATCCCTCGCCCTCTTCAACAGGGGCGGCCGAGAGAGGGACGTCCGCGCCGCCCGGGCCATGGAGGGTGATGCCGACGCCGGTCACCGGCACGAGGAATGCGACCCTGATCGTCCCGCTCACGGCGATGTTCTGAGGTTCGGTGTCCAGGCGGTGGTGTGATCCCAGCGCAGCTCGGGGGCTTCCTCGGTGCGAATGCCCGTGGTGAGGCTGATCACCACGGGCATTCAGTTCGGAAGACTGCGCGGCCCGGAGCACTCAAGAACCCCGGGCCCCCTCGACCAGCGCCGACGGCCACGGCGCGGTCTTGGGTCCGGCTCGCGGGTAGCGCCATATGCTCCCTTGCATCGCATGGTTGCCTGTCTTTCGTCGAGCGTGAACTCGATACGGCCCATCGGGAAACAGCAGGCATGACAAGTACGCAGGCCGAGGAGATGGTCGAGGCGGACGATGCCGAGCTCATCCGCCGGTCTCATGACGTCCCGGAGCAGTTCGCCGGCGTGTTCGACCGCTATATCGACCAGATCCACCGCTACGTCTCACACCGCCTCGGCCCTCAGGCCGCCGAAAGCGACTGATCCCGATTCTCGACCTCGCCTGAAGTCCGAGAGATTGGGAAACGATCTCGAACCAGCCGGGAAGCGATCTTCTTTGCCCCTCTGGATACACAGCTCAGCCGTACTCGAGAACACTCCAGACCAGCTACGTACGGGGACCTCGCGCGGCACCTGGGCGACGTGTCGCTCGCCCAGACGGTCGCGTAGCGTGCGGCAGCAACCCGTCTCCGTGGTGGCACCATGCCATCGCGTGGTGGGCGCGGACGGCAGCCTGACCGGGTACGCCGGAGGGCTGTGTGCGCGGGAACGATCTCCGCCGCGTCACCCTTGCCGCAGGTCAGGACGACTTGTGAACACCCCACCCAGGTCAGTGGCCGCCGCCCGGTTGTGGGAGGCGGCCTCCTGCGTTGCTGGGTGACCAACTGAGTGGCCAAGTGTTTCGATCAGCGGGGCCAGCGCTCGTTGATCGCTACGATGATGGCCGTCAGAAAGCATCCCAGTCCTACGCCGACGATTGTGATCGCGGCGGGTATGTTGATGGCGTTGTCAGGCCCGAACCAGGCTGCGAGTCCGATGGACAGAAGAATGATCCATCCCAGGACTACGAGGCCGTATGCACTGCTGCGCTTCAAAGGGCACCTTCAACCGGGCGAGGTACATGATGATCGTCGACACATTACTGATCTGGGGGAGAGCCGGTCCATGGCTTCGGACCGTTCGGAAGGACGGGACGAAGCAGCTTGCGGTAGACGGTGGTGTTGGGGTGGCCGATCAGGTGTGAGATGCCTCGATGGGCATGCCGGAGTCGGTGAGCAGTGAGACGAAGCTGTGGCGCATCTCACGTGGTGTCCATTGCTGAGGGTTGAGGCCGGCTTTCTTGAGGACGGCTCGGAACGCGCCGCGGACGTTGTGGAAGTCGAGTTCGGTGCCGACCTTGGACGCGAAGGCCAGGTCGTTGTCCTGCCATCGCTCGCCTGCTGCCTTCTTGGCCCCGTCCTGGCGCCTCGCGGTGGAGGGCTGGCGCGGCAGATCGAGGCAAGCAACGGTTCATGGTGAAGACCATGGCTGAGGCGTTGATGTCGGCCGAGGCCGACACCCTGTGCGGGGCCGACTACGGCCGGCGCAGCAGCGAGCGGACCAACCCCCGCAACGGCTACCGCGCCTGCGCGAATGCAGGCGCGGCGTCGCCGACGGCACGACCGAGGGCTGTTCTTGAGACGGCCCGACTGAAGCTGGCGATCACCGAATCTGCTGTCGGCATCGCGTTCTCAGGGTCGAGGGTCAGGGGGCGAGCGGCGGGTCCAAGGGGTCGGTCAGGGAGATGCCCGATGGGCGTTGGCGCACATTCTCCGGAAGGCTGCCGATCATGGTTGATCACGCGGTTCTCCTTGAGGGAGTGACCAGGACGTACGGGAATGGTGCTACCGAGGTGGCGGCGCTCCGGCAGGTCAGCGTCGGCTTCACCCGCGGCAGTTTCACCGCCGTGATGGGTCCCTCGGGGTCGGGCAAGAGCACACTGCTGCAGTGCGCGTCGGGGCTGGACCGGCCGGATTCGGGCGCGGTTCTCGTCGCCGGACAGGACATCACCCGCCTGGGCGAGAAGGAGTTGGCGGTGCTGCGCCGCGATCGGATCGGCATCGTCTTCCAGGCGTTCAACCTGGTGCCGTCGCTGACCGCGTGGCAGAACGTGATCCTGCCCAGCAGGCTGGCCAGGCGGCGGCCCGAACCCGCACGCGTGCACGAGTTGCTGAACCGGGTCGGCCTGGCTGGGCGGGAAGGGCATCGCCCGGCGCAGTTGTCCGGTGGCCAGCAGCAGCGGGTGGCGATCGCCCGCGCCCTGCTGAGCAGGCCGGAGGTACTGTTCGCCGACGAGCCGACGGGGGCGCTGGACCGCCGCACCGGGCACGAGGTGCTGGCGTTGCTGCGGGAGGCGGTCGACGCGTTCGGCCAGACGGTGGTGATGGTCACGCACGATCCGGAGGCGGCGGCCCGCGCGGACAGCGTGCTGGTCCTGACCGATGGGCGGATCGACGATGTCCTGGACAGGCCCTCGGCGGAGCAGATCGGCCTGCGGCTGGGCGGCCTCCGGTGACACTCGTGCTGGCCTGGAACAACGTCCGGTTCAATCGGATGGGCTTCGCCGCTTCGTTCGCGGCGGTGATCTTCGCTGTGACGCTGGTCGGCGGGAGCGGGCTCGTGGTCGTGGCCGCGAGCGCGCGCGATGAGTTGAACGACGTCATGGGGCTGCTGGTGCTGTCGGCCGTGGTGTCAGGGTTCGTGGCCGTCTTCGTGGTCGCGGGCACGCTCAGCCTGCACGTGTTGCGGCAGCGCAGGACATGGGGGCTGCTGCGGTCCGTCGGCATGACACCGCGGCAGGTGAGCCGGCTCATCATGGCGGAGGCGCTGGTGGTGGCGGTGCTGGCGAGCGTGGTGGGCTGCCTGCTGGCCGTGCCGTACGCAGCTTTGATGGCGGCGTCCATGCGGATGACCGGATTGGCGCCTGAGGGTGTCCCGGTGGAGGCCACGACAGGGCCGTTCGTCCTGGCTTCGGTGGTGGGGGTGGCGGCGACGCTGCTGGCGGCCCGGGTCGCGACGCGCAAGGCGGTCGGTGTGGGACCGCTGGAGGTGTTGCGGGAAAGCGCGGCACAGCGGCGGCTGCTGCCTTGGTCCAGGGCGGTCGTCGGAGTGGCGGCGCTGGCGGGCGGGGGCGTGCTGTTGTTCCTGGTGCCGCAGCAGGTGAAGGCGTCGGTTGCGGCGCCGACGGCGCTGGGGGCGACGATGGCGCTCTGCGTGGGCGCGTCCGCGTTGGGTCCTGTCGTGTTGCGCGGGATGGGGTGGCTGCTCGGGGCCGTGGTGGCGTGGCTTGATCCGGGAGCCGGAATGCTGGCCAGGTCTTCCTTGGTCACCCAGCCGCGGCGGGCGATGGCGGCGGCCTCTCCGGTGATGTTGACCGTGGCGCTGGCGTGCACCTTCTTGTTCTCCGTGGCGACCACCGACGTGGCGGCGGGCGTCATCCGTACCGGGCCGTCGGCGTGGGTGGCCCCGCTGTTGGTGGGCTCGACGGTGGTCTACACCGTGATCTCGGTGCTCAACGCGACGGCCATGACGATGGGCGAGCGGGCAGAGGAGATCCGGCTGCTGCGGACCGTCGGGACCACGCCGCGGCAGCTCGCCAGAGCAGTGTGCTGGGAGACGATGATCGTGACGTGTGTCGGAACGCTGCTGGGGACGGGCATCGCCGCCGCTTCGCTCACCGCGCTCGGCGAGGCCGTAACCGGTAAGCCGTGGTTCGCCTACTCTCTGCCGCAGTATGTCGGGCTGGTGCTGATCTGCGCGGTGAGCAGCCTCGCCGGAGGGCTGACCGCTACACGTCGGTCGCGGTACGGGTCCCTGACGCCGTCGTAAGAGGACGCGGATGGCGCGCGGGCTTCCTCGGTGCGGATGGTGAACGACGTCCTCGACGGGCACGTGCAGTCGGACATCGAGCGTCGATCGCGGCGATCACCGTCGTCCTCGGATGGACAGGGCGACTCGCTAGGCTGCGTCACGGCGAGATCATGAGCGGGTGTGCCGAGAGGTGATGGTTGGCTGAGGAAGCAGTGCGGCTGCTGGTGCGCTTCGGCCGCCGATACGCGGCCGCCGTGCGCCTGGCGACGCTCGTTCCGATCTGCGTGATCGCCCTGTCCCGGGCCTCTCCCGAGCACCTGACGACCACGGCGTACGTGGTCGGTGCCGCAGCCGCCTGGACCTGCGGATACGCGTGGTGGCTGCGCACGGGCCGGGGGAGCGTGCCGGTCGCCTTCGACGTGGTCGTCCTGCTCGGACTGTTCGCGAGCGTCTTCTGGACCGGCGCCGTCGAGGACAGGAACACCGGGTGGCTGCGGCTTCTGGTCACGTTCGCCTGTGTGACGTGCCAGTGGCACACTCCGCCACTGCCGGGCGCGGTGGCGGGGCTGGCGGCCGGGGGCGGGGCGGTGGTTCTCCTCTTCGCGGCGGGAGCGGCGGACATCGACGAGGCCCTGATCAGAGGGACAGCGTGGGCGATCCCGGCGGCCGCGCTGTCCAGAGCGGCTTGGGTGCTGGTCAAGCGCGCCGCGGAACGGGCCGACCGAATGGCGGCCGAGGCCGTGCGAGCGCGCGGCGAGTCGCTGGTGGCCGCGGCGGCCCGTGCGGAGGAACGCGAGCTCGCCAACGCGTTACACGACACGGCGGCGACGACCCTGCTGATGGTCGGCATCGGGCAGGTGCGTTCGGACGCGGACTGGCTGGCACCGCAGGCGCGCCGCGATCTGGACTGGCTGCGCTCCGACAGCAGGCAGGCACCGCCGTACGCGGACCTCGTCGACCTGCTGCGCGCCGACCTCGACGCCACGCATCTGACCGTGGAGTTCGACGCCCCCGCGCAGCTGCGGCTTCCGTTCGACGTCGCCAGGGCGATCGCCGACGCGACACGGGAAACCCTCACCAACGTACGTCGCCACGCGGGCACGACGTGCGCGACCATCCGGCTGCACGGGAGCGAGAGGACGCTGCGGCTCGACATCGCTGATCGGGGGAAGGGATTCTCGCCGGCGGACGTGCCGGCCACCCGGCGCGGCATACGCGAGTCCGTGCGCGGCAGGATGAGCCGCGTCGGTGGCACGGCCACGATCACCTCTGCCGAGGGCGAGGGCACCCTCGTACGCCTGGAGTGGCATGCCGGCCATGAGTGACCCCGTCGAAGAGGTGACGCGCGCGCAGTTGAGGCACGGCCTGCGGATCGCGACGCTGCTCGTCGCCATGGCAATCGTGCTCGGGGTCGGACTGCCCAACCTACTGCGCTACATGGACACCTACCCGTCACCGCTCACTCAGCTGACCGCCTTCGCGGCGCTGGGAGCCGTGCTCGCCGGTGAGGCCACGTTGCTCGTCCGAGGGCGTTCGTGGAGCCGGTTGCGCGGGCCCGCCATCGCCATCGTGCTCTGCGCGTCCGCACTGTCGTACGTGACCCTGCCGGAAGGGCGCACCTCGACCGGCGTCGACTGGATCTTCGGCGCCGCCAACTGGGTGGGCATCGTCGTACTGCTCGATCGCCCACTGCGGACCTCCGCGTCGTTCCTGCTGGCCCACGAGCTCACCGCCCTGCTCCACCTGCTCCTGCTCGATGACCCCAGCCGGGCGGATATGGCTCGGTTCGCCACCGGCTCGGTGACCGTGTTCGGCTTCCCCCTGTGCTTGGCCGTGGTGGCGACCGTCCTGCGCGGTCTCAGCGCGGCGGCGGCGGACTCCCGCAGGGAGATCGAGCAGGTGCGTGTCGCTGAGACCGTCGCAGCGGAGTCCCACGGTCGCAGGCAGCAGCGGTTGGCCGAGCTGTCGGCGACCACGATCCCGCTGCTGGAGGGGCTCGCGGACGGCTCGCTGCGCCCCGAGGACCCGATGGTCCAGCGGCGGTGCGCCATCGAGGCGGCCCGTATGCGGAGGCTGTTCGCCGAGGCCGACACTGTTGCGAACCCCCTGTTGCACGAGCTTCGCCACTGCATCGACGTGGCGGACCGCAAGGGCGTCGTGGTGGAGCTGGACGCACGAGGCCAGTGGCCCACGCCTCCCGTGGCCGTTCGGCGCGATCTCACCGAGGCGGTGCTCATCGTCCTCGCCACCGCCGCCTCCCGAGCACGGGTCACCGTCATGGGTAGTGCGGACCTGGTGTCGGTCAGCGTGGTCGCGGACTGCGGTGAGATGAACATGCCGAGCCCGGCCACACCCGGCGTACGGGTCGAGGCGTTGAACAACGACCACACAGTCTGGGTGGAGGCCCGATGGCAGCGGACGAGCTGATCACCGCGGTGATCGTGGACGATCACGCGGCCATCACCGCAGGCGTGCGCTTCTGGTGCTCCGAAGCCGTGCCGCCGATCGATCTCATCGATGCGGGGGACCGGCTCGCTGATGTCTGGACCGGACCCGGCGCCGCCGCCGACGTGGTGATCTTCGATTTGGAGCTGGTGCCGCGCAGACCGGACTTCGGCGAGCTTCGCAGGCTGGTCGACAGCGGCAGGCGCGTGATCGTGTATTCCCAGCACACCGACGATGCGACCGCGATCAAATGCGTGGATCTTGGCGCGCTCGCCTACCTGACCAAGCGTGAGGGACCCGAGCACCTGGTACCCGCCATCCGGGCGGCCGCGCGGGGCGAGCCCTACACCCCTCCGTCGCTGTCCGGGGCGCTCGTCGCCGACGACGACCCCGGCCGGCCGCGCCTGTCCCAGCGCGAGACCGAGGTGCTGCGGGCGTGGTTCGTGTCCTCGTCCAAGGAACTCGTCGCCGCGAAGCTCAACATCACTGTCAAGACCGTTGACACCTATATCGCGCGGGTGCGGGTGAAGTACGCCAACGTGGGACGGGCCGCCCGTACCAAGAGCGAGCTCGTCGGCCGCGCCCTCGATGACGGACTCATCACGCTCGCCGAGCTCAACCAAACGGTGATGTAGGGCGTTCACCGGACACCGGCGCGCCCTGTGCCTTCGTAGAGTGGCGATCAGTCGCGGCGTAGCCGCGCGGATACTCCTTCTGGTCGATGTCGAACGCGGAGACGTGCACCGGCACCTCGACGGGGGTCGGCGGCGGCGCTGGTGAGAGACCGCGCCGCCGCCGGGCGATGACGCCGTTTCAGCCTGGGTCGTCCTTCAGGGGGCGGGGATCGTGGCGCTTTGAGGCGTTCGCGCGCTGCGTCGAGTCACCGGGCAGGAGATCCGTCGGCACGGGGCGGGCCGGCTGTCCTGCGGCTACCAGCTGAATCTCGCGTGCGAGCGCATCGACGCCCGTCTGTTCACGCTCCTGGCGACCTCCGCCTGGCGACCGGTGATCATCACGCTGCCTTCCCCTCGCCCTCCGCATCGCGGCGGCACGGCTGGCGGCTTGCCCCGATCGCAGGTCACGACGCCGCCCAGGCGTTCTTCTTGCTCGGCCTCCTGGAAACCCCCACCCACACGGCGACTGTCGTGTCCGCTCTCACCGACTGGCCGGGAGACCGTGCGGAGGCCGCCCTCTTGGCGCTCGACCTCCCTGGCCGCCCTGGCCCGTACGGGGGACCGTCCAGTGACGAACCAATGGCTTCTCATCCGGGCCGGAATCTCTCAGAAGTACGGTGCCCAGCCTGAAATGATCGCCTCGGCGGGGCCGAACTGGTTGCCGCCTTCGCCGTTCCAGACGGTCAGCGTTCCGGTGGCGGCCGAGAAGAGGTCGCCAATGCCGTCGGCGTCGAAGTCCGGCGTGGCCGACCCACCCATTCCGGCGTACTCCGGGTTCTGCGCGTGGGTGAGGGTCTCCCATCCCAGGAAGTGTGAGACGCCGACGGGGCGGCTCTTCTCGACCCACTGCTTGGCGTAGGGCATGTCGTCGTATCCGAGACGGTGGTGCAGTGCGTTGAAGCCGACCTCGAAGTGCTTGCCGAGGTCCAGGGTGGGCCGAGCCAACCGCCGGGTCAGGTCGGCGCGGGTACCGGCCGGGCCTCCGCTCGCGCGATGCGCGCCTTGACGTCGCGGAAGTGCAGCCGCATCGCCTCCCGGGCGGCCTCGGCGTCCCGAGCGCGAAGCGCCGCCACGATCCGGCGGTGGTTGACGACGATCTCGGCGGTCCGCTCCTCCGGCGGGCCGAGCGTCGGCTCGACCTCGTGGTAGACGTCCCAGAACAGGCCGATCAGCTGCAGCACCAGCTCGTTGCCGCACGACTCGTACAGCAGCGCGTGGAACGCCCGATCGGCTTCCCGGTCCCGATCCATGCCATTGACCAGGGCGTCCAACGCGGCGAGCCGGGGGGCGCTGGTGCTCTGGGCCACCTGGCCGATCAGCTCGGTCTCGAGCAGTTCGCGAACCTCGACCAGATCGTGCAGCGCGCGGATCCCGCCGCCCGGCCCCGAACGCACCCGGAAGGCGAGCGAGGGGGTCAGCACGTCCAGCGACGCGTGCCCGACGAACGTCCCATGACCGTGCCGGATGTCGACGATGCCCAACGCCCGCAGGGCCCGCACGGCCTCGCGGACGCTGTTGCGGCTCGCCCCGAGCAGATCCATCAGTTGCACCTCGGTCGGCATCGGTGCCCCGGGGGCCAGCCCGCGCTCGTAGATCAGGGCGACGATGCGCTCCTGAAGCGACGCGCCGTCACGCGTACGCATGCTGCCTCCAGGCTCGTCGAAGACCTTGTGTCAAAACATCCCACCTCTCGGTCCCGGAAGGCCAGGAGGGGCGGGAAATTTTACGCCGGCGACATGGATGGGCCACCTGACAGACGTGGCGTGGTCGCCGTTCGTTCAAGACATAGGATGTCCGACGTGTATTCGCTGGGGCGCTCGGCGGCACCTGGGGTACGGTCCTGCTGCCCATCCGGGACGAGCCGAACGAGGCGCGGCGATGGCGCCCGCCGGGCCCCGCGAGCGCCATCGCCAAACGGTTCGTGTCGCCTTAGCCGACCTGGTCGAACGGCAGCCGCAGCCCGAGCTGACCGCCGATCGGGAGGTTCCACCGCCGGATCAGGTCCAGCTCGGAGCCGGTGAGTGCGCGCCGGTAGACGCGTACCTCGTCCAGCGTCCCGCGGAAGCGGTCCGCACCGTCGAGACGCTGTCCGATGTGGATTCCCTCGAGACCGAACTCCTTGCCGAGGGTCACCGAACCGGCCGGCGCCGCCGCCGACGAGACCTGTACGCCGTCCACCAGGAGCCGGAGCTCGCCGCCCACCCGCTGGAGCGCCACGAAGTGCCACTGCCCGTCGTTGTACGCGCTCGGCGACTGTACGGTCACGTTGAACCGGTCGACGGTGAGGACCGCCCGGATGCGCTTGCTGGCCGGCTCGGCCCGCAGCCACAGCGCCGGCGGGTTGGTGCCCCGGTTCACCCGGTGGAACCAGAGGATCGAGTGCGCGCCGGTCTGCTCCGAGTACCGGATCCACGAGGTCAGCGTGAAGTCCTTCGCGCCGAGGTCGATGGAGTCGTCGAACGCGACCTCCGCCCGGTCGTCCACCCGGTCCAGGGCCAGCCCGTTGCCGAACCGCCCGTCGGTGGTCTGCGCGCCACCGCGGACATAGGCCTTGTTGCGGTACGGCGACTGGTCCGGCGTCGTCGGGCCGGGCGCCGGGGGTCCGGGGATGCCGGGCGGGGTGCCGTTCGGCGTCTCCAGGTACGCCTCGTTGAACCGCGCGAACCGGATCTGCTCGTACGGTGTGATGGTGCCGGCCTCGTACATCAGGGCCGCCTCGTCACCGTCCAGGCGCACCATGTCCGAGTACGCCGACGGCCCCCAGTGGAAGACCTTGCCCTCGTCCCAGGTCTCGAAGCGGCCCCCCTCGTCGTAGGACGACCGGATCCCCATCGCTTCCCGGGCGCCCGGGTGCATCGGCGAGGAGAAGAGGATGCGCTCGTCGCCGAACCGGAGCAGCGACGCCTGGACGTCGGTCGTGGCCAACGACGGCATGGTGCGGAACGGGGCGTCCCACGTCCGGCCGCCGTCGCTGCTGGTCGCGTACGCCCGGCTGCCCTCGTCGGTGCCGCGCTCGCGGGCCGAGGCGTAGATCCGCCCGTCGGTGAGCTCGACGACGGTGACCTCCTGGGCGATGACCGTGCCGTCGTCGCGGAACGTCTCGGCGCCGATGTTCCAGGTCACCCCGCTGTCGTCGCTGTAGAGCAGGTGCGTGCCGTAGACGTGCTTGCCGACCCGGTCCCAGCTTTCGAAGTTCGCCCCGACGACCAGCCGGCCGGCGTGCGGGCCGCGCTTGAGCTGGATGCCGTGCATCGGGCCGGTGGCGTACCAGAAGTTCCACTCCGGACGCTTGCCCTCGGTCATCTCCCTGGCGGCCGACCAGGTCGCCCCGTGGTCGTCACTGAACTGCACCCAGGGGTCGCGGTCACAGCCGTTCGGGCACGGCTCCGCACCGTTGTGGGTGCTCACCAGCACGACCCGCCCGGTGCGCTCGTCGACGATCGGCACCGGGTTGCCGTGGGTCGTGCCGTTTCCCTCCGAGACCACCTGCAGTGGTCCCCAGGTCCGCCCGCCGTCGGCGGAACGGCGCACCACGAGGTCGATGTCCTCGTCGTCGCCGCAGTCCTTCACCCGCCCCTCGGCGAACGCCAGGAGCATGCCGTTCGTGGCCCGCACCACGGCGGGGATCCGGAAGCAGCCGTATCCGAAGTCGCCCTGCTTGTAGAGCACCTGCTCGTCCACGAACGGTGCGGTGTCGGCCGTGGCGCCGGCTTGCGAGGTCTGCGCCGGCGCTGCGGTCGCCGGCGCGCCGAGCGCGCTGACGAGTAAGCCGGCGAGCACCATCACGGCGCCGGCACGGCGGTGGCGGGAGCGCCAGGTACGGCGCTCTGGGGGGTGACCAGCGTGCATGTCTCGCCCTTCCTGACAGGAGGAAATGATGAGCGGACATCCTACGTCCAACGTAGGATGTTGCACAGTGCTGGTCGGGCAGAGGGCTGCTGGTCCCATCTCATGGGGGGAGAGGGATTCGGGCGCTCCTGGTCACCGGGGCGGCGGCGACAGGCGGGCCAGCCGGTTGCGGACGCCCTCGAAGTGGGCCTGGACCGCGGTCGCCGCCGCGGCGCGGTCGCCGGTCGTGACCGCCGCCAGGATGTCGCGGTGCCGCCTCGCCACGTCCTCCGGTGTCTCGTCCGGCGTGCCGATCTCGTCGCGGAGCTGGTGGTAGACGTCCCAGAACGCCCCGAGAAGCTGGCTGACCAACGGGTTGCCGAGCGGGCGGTAGAGCAGGTCGTGGAAGAGCCGGTCCGTCTCGGGGGAGACCGCGCCGACCTGGGCCTCCGCCTCCATGCGGGCCATCACCTCGGCCACCGGCCCGAGGTCGGCCTCGTCGCCGAGGTCGATCAGGCGCAGGACCAGCCCGCTCTCCAGCACCTCCCGGATCTCGGTGAGGTGGCCGAGATGGTTGCGGCCGTCCTGCAGCGTGATGCGGCTGTGGAAGGCCAACTCGTCGACCAGCCCCGCCAGCGACATGCGCCCGACGAACATGCCGAACCCGTGGCGGATCTCCACGATCCCGACCGCCTGGAGGGCTTTCAGCGCCTCCCGCACGGAGTTGCGGCTGATGGTGAGCTCCTCCATCAGCTCCGACTCGGTCGGCAGCGGGTCGCCGGCGACCAGCCCGCGCCTGAGAATCAGGTCCTTGACGCCCTCCTGGGCCTCCACGGCCCGGCTGAGCCGGGGGCGCGGGACAGTGGTCATGAAAAATCCCTCTCTGGTAGGCGCTTAGGTAACATTCCGGAAATCTCCTGTTGACCTCAAGCGGCTCTCGCATCTAGCGTCCACGTTACGCACAAGATAGGACATGGGATGTCCCACGTTCTACCCCCAGGAGGCATCCGTGAGCTCTGACCTCAGCCGCCGCGACTTCCTGCGTCACAGCGGGGCAACGGGTGCGGCGGCGTTCATCGCGGCCACCCTCTCCGCCTGCTCGGGAGGCCCGGCCTCCACCGGCTCGGTCGGGGCGGGCTCGGACAAGGATCTCATCACCGCCGTCATCGGGTACGGCAACGACCAGAGCTGGGACCCCACCCAGACGGCCTCGGCCTTCGCCATGGCCGGCATCGCCCACGTCTACGAGGGCCTGCTCGACACCGACCCGATCACCCGCGAGCCGTACCCGGCCCTGGCGACCGCGCTCCCGTCGGACCTGAACGCGACCACCTGGAGGTTCACCCTCCGCGACGGCGCCACGTGGCACGACGGGCGGCCCGTCACCGCCGACGACGTCGTCTTCACCTACCAGCGGGTCCTCGACCCGGAGGCCAACGTCCTCGTCGGCAACTTCTTCCGCTCCTGGCTCCAGGAGGTCAAGAAGGTCGATGACAAGACCGTCGAGCTGGTCTTCACCTTCCCCTTCCCGGACGCCGCCCCCCGGCTCACCATCGCCAAGATCATGCCCAAGCACGTCTTCGGCCAGCCGGGCGCCTGGGACGCGGCCAAGGGCGGCAAGGCCGTCGGCTCCGGCCCGTACAAGCTGGTCCAGCACAACCCCAAGTCCAACACCACCTTCGAGGCGTTCGACGGCTACAACGGGCCCCGCCCGGCCGCCGCCAAGAAGATGAACTGGCTCAGCATCGTCGACGCCGCCGCCCGCGTCGCCAAGATCTCCGGCGGCTCCGCCGAGGCGCAGATCGCCGACAACATCCCGTACGCCAACGTGGACCGGCTCAAGCAGCAGGGCCTCACGGTCGAGGGCGGCGCCGGCATGAACCACCTGTTCCTGATGTTCAACACCGGCGCGAAGCCGTTCGACGACGTCCGCGTCCGCCAGGCGCTGCACTACGCGATCGACAAGAGGAAGCTCATCGACGTGGCGCTCAAGGGCCACGGCACCGCCTCCAGCTCGTTCCTCAACGAGGGGCACCCCGACCACAAGCGGGCCGCGGTCGTCTACGACTACGACCCCGACAAGGCCAAGGCGCTGCTCAAGGAGGCCGGCGTCAGCGGCCTGACGGTCAACCTCATGTCGGTGAACGTGAGCTGGCTCGTCGACTGCCTGCCCACCATCGCCTCCTCCTGGGAGGCCATCGGCGTCAAGACCACGCTGGAGCCGCAGGACACGGCCGCGCTGTTCACCAAGATGGACCAGTTCCAGGACTACCAGGTGGTCGCCGCCGCCTCGAACCCCAACCAGTTCGGCATGGACGCCGACCTGATCATGCGTTACAACTACGTCTCCGGCGGCCTGTGGATGAAGTACAGCCACTACGAGGGCAGCAAGGACGCCAAGGCGCTGTTCGCCATGATGGACGAGGCGACCAAGGAGCCCGACAAGGCGAAGAAGGCCGGGCTGGTGCACAAGTACCTCGACGTGATCGCCGAGCAGGCCGTCCTCTACCCGGTGGTGCACACCGAGCTGATGTCCGCCTGGGACCCGAAGAAGCTGACCGGGGTGCGTGCCCAGCCGTACCCGGGCATCAACCTGCTGCAGACCAAGCGCGTCTGAGCCGCCATGGTCCTCATCGCCCGCCTGCTCGTCCGGCGCGTCCTCATCCTGGTGCCGCTGCTGCTCGGGGTCGTCGCGTTCGTGTTCGTCGTGATGCGCTTCTCCGGCAACAAGCCGGAGTACGCCTACTTCCAGGGCGCGAACCCGACCCCCGAGCAGATCCGCCAGTTCCAGCTGGAGAACGGCCTGCTCGACCCGCTGCCGCTGCGCTACCTGCGCTTCGTCGCCGACCTGGTCCAGGGTGACATGGGCACCAGCGTGCTCACCCGCAAGCCGGTCGTCGAGTCGGTGACGACGGCGCTGCCGCTGACGCTCCAGCTCACGTTCCTCGGTCTGGCCGTGGCCGTGGGGCTGGCGCTCGTCCTCGGCGTCACCGCCGCGCTGTTCCGCGACCGCTGGCCCGACCAGGTCATCCGCGTCGTCTCGCTGGTCGGGGTCGCGGCGCCCGCGTTCTGGCTGGCGCTGCTGATGATCCAGTGGCTGGCCGTCGGCGAGGGCCTGTTCCCGACCGGCGGCTACATCAACCCGGCCGACTCCTTCACCGGCTGGCTGCGCTCGATGACGCTGCCCGCCCTGTCGCTGTCGCTGCCGGTCGCCGCCCAGCTCACCCGCGTCATCCGCACGTCCATGGTCGAGGAGCTGGACCGCGACTACGTCCGCACGGCCATCGGCAGCGGCCTGCCGCCCGTCGTCGTGGTCGGCCGCAACGTGCTGCGCAACGCGCTCATCAACCCGCTGACCGTGCTCGGCCTGCGCATCGGCTACCTCATCGGCGGCACCGTCGTCATCGAGCAGATCTACGGCCTGCCCGGCATGGGCCAGCTCATGATCAACGCGGTGCGCGACGGTGACCCGGCCGTGGTGCAGGGCGTGGTGCTGACGATCGCGGTCGGCTTCATGGTCGTCAACCTCGCCGTCGACATCCTCTACCTGCTCGTCAACCCCCGCCTGAGGAGCGCCGCATGAGACGTGCCCTGGGGGAGCGCCTGTCCAGGCCCGGCATCGGCTTCCGCCGGCTGCGCCCGCTGTCGTGGGCCGCCGTCGCCGTCATCGCGTTCGTCGTGCTCGCCGCCCTGCTCGCGCCCTGGATCGCGCCGCACTCGCCGTACGTCCAGGAGGCCGCCGGCGGCGGCCCGTCCGCCGCGCACTGGATGGGGCTCGACAGCGCCAACCGCGACATCCTGTCCAGGCTCCTGTACGGCGCGCGCTGGTCGCTGCTCATCGGCCTCGGCGCGACCGCCCTCGCCCTGGTGGCCGGGGCGCTCGTCGGCGCCGTCGCGGCTACCTCCCGCCGCGCCGTGGACGAGACGCTCATGCGGGTGCTCGACGTCATCATGGCCTTCCCGGGGATCGCGCTGGCCGCGGTGCTGGTGGCCGTGTTCGGCGGCAGCATCCCCGTGCTCGTCATGGCCATCGCCTTCCTCTACATGCCGTCCGTGGCGCGGGTCGTGCGGGCCAACGTGCTCGCCCAGTACGGCGAGGACTACGTCGCGGCCGAGCGCGTCATCGGCGCCCGCACCCCGCACATCCTGCTCCGGCACGTGGCCGTCAACTGCGCGGCGCCGGTGCTCGTGTTCTGCACGGTGATGGTGGCCGACGCGATCGTGCTGGAGGCGTCGCTGTCGTTCATCGGCGCCGGCGTCCGCCCGCCCGACCCGTCCTGGGGCAGCGTCATCGCCGACGGCAAGAACCTCGTCCTGCTCGGCGGCTGGTGGGCCACGGTCTTCCCCGGCCTGCTCATCCTCGTCACCGTGCTCGCCCTGAACATCCTGTCCGAGGGGGTCTCCGACGCCTGGGCCGCACCCGCGGCCAGGAGGGCCGTGCCCGTCGAGGACGATCCCGTGGAGCGCGCCGAGCCCGGCTCCGGCGAGGTCGTCGAGCTGCCCGGGCTCGCCGAGGCGGCCCGCCGGCTCGCCGAGCGCGCCCGGCCGCTGCCCTCCGGCCCGCCGATCCTGTCCGTGGAGCGGCTGCGCATCGGCTTCGCCGAGGGCGTGGACATCGTGGACGGCGTCTCCTTCGACGTACGGCCCGGCGAGGTCCTCGGCCTGGTCGGCGAGTCGGGGTGCGGCAAGTCGCTGACCGCGCTGACCATCATGGGCCTGCAACCCCGGCAGGCCCGCGTCAGCGGCCACGTCCGCTTCGACCAGCGGGAGCTGCTCACCCTGCCGCGCAAGGACCGCCGCAGGCTGCTGGGCCACGACATGGCCATGATCTACCAGGACGCGCTGTCGTCCCTGAACCCCGCGATGACCGTCAGGGCCCAGCTCAAGCAGGTCACCCGCCGGGGCGGCCGCCGCTCGCCGGCCGAGCTGCTGGAGCTCGTCGGCCTCGACGCCGGCCGCACCCTGTCGGCGTACCCGCACGAGCTGTCCGGCGGGCAGCGGCAGCGGGTGCTCATCGCGATGGCACTGTCGCGCGAGCCCCGGCTGATCGTCGCCGACGAGCCCACCACCGCGCTCGACGTGACCGTGCAGGCGCAGGTCATCGAGCTGTTGCTGCGGCTGCGGGAGGAGCTCGGGTTCGCGCTGATCCTCGTCTCCCACGACCTCGCGCTCGTGGCCGACGTCACCGACCGGGTCGTCGTCATGTACGGCGGGCAGATCGTCGAGACGGGCGCCACGGCGACGCTCGTCGGCGCGCCCGCCCACCACTACGCCCGCGGGCTGCTCGGCTCCGTGCTGTCGCTGGAGTCGGGCGCCGAGCGGCTCACCCAGATCCGCGGTGTCGTTCCGCCGCCCTCGGGGTTCCCCGCCGGATGCCGGTTCGCCGACCGGTGCCCGATGGCGACCGCCGAGTGCTGGACCGACGCGCCCGCGCTGGAGGGCGACGCGCACCGGCACGCGTACGCCTGCCACCACCCGGCGCCCGTCCAGCCGGTCGGCCTGGAGACCGCGGGGAGCGGCCAGTATGGGAGTGAGCATGGGAAGTGAACATCGTGCTTGAGCTCAAGGACGCCCACGTCGTCCACAGGGCGCGCACGGGCGGGCTGTTCTCCCGCGACCGCGTCCACGCCCTGACCGGCGCGGACCTGACCGTCGCCCCCGGCGAGACCGTCGGCGTCGTGGGGGAGTCCGGCTGCGGCAAGTCCACCCTGGCCCGGGTCCTCGTCGGGCTGCAACGGCCCACGTCGGGCAGCGTGAGCCTGCACGGCCGCGACCTGTGGGCCATGAAGGACGCCGAACGCCGAGACCTCGTCGGCGCCGGCGTCGGCATGGTGTTCCAGGACCCGTCCACGGCGCTCAACCGCCGGCTGCCCGTCCGGCAGGTCCTGCGCGACCCCCTCGACGTGCACCGGCGCGGCACGCCCGCCGAGCGCGACGCCCGCGTCCGCGAGCTGCTCGGCCTCGTCGGGCTGCCCGCCTCCGTCGCCGACGCGCTGCCCGGCCAACTGTCCGGAGGCCAGCGCCAGCGCGTCGCCGTCGCCCGCGCTCTCGCGCTGGAGCCCGCCCTGCTCGTCGCCGACGAGCCGACCAGCGCTCTCGACGTATCGGTGCGCGCGCAGATCCTCAACCTCCTGCTCGGCCTCAAGGAACGGCTCGGCCTGGCCATGGTGTTCGTCTCCCACGACATCCAGACGGTCAGGCGGATGAGCGACCGGGTGGTCAGCATGTACCTGGGGCGGATCGTGGAGCAGGCGCCGGCCCGGGTCGTGCCCCTGCGAGCCCGGCACCCGTACACCCGGGCCCTGTTCTCGGCGACGCCCGGCCTGATCTCGCCGATCACCCCGATCCCGCTCACCGGCGCCGTGCCCTCGGCCACCCGGCCGCCCAGCGGCTGCCCGTTCCGCACCCGCTGCTGGCGCGCCGACGACGCGTGCGCGGCGGCCTGGCCCGCCGCGACTGCCGACGGCGACGACCACCTCTTCCACTGCCACCACCCGGTGGCGGCGGGAGCGACCGACCTCGACCTGATCCAGGAGCGCTCGTGACGATGCCAGACCCCGCCGGATCCGCGCCGTCGACCCCCGAAGCCGGCGCGCCGAGGGCCCTGAGGGGGGTGATCCCCCCGGTGTGCACCCCGATGACCCCCGACCACGAGGTGGACGCCGGGTCGCTCACCCGGCTCGTCGACCACCTGCTTGCGGGCGGCGTCGACGCGCTGTTCGTGCTCGGCTCGTCCTCCGAGGTGGCCTACCTCCCGGACGCCCACCGTCGCGTGGTGCTGGACACCGTCGTGGGCCACGTGGCCGGGCAGGTCCCCGTGCTCGCCGGGGTGATCGACATGACGACGCCCCGCGTCCTCGACCACGCCCGGTCCGCCGTCGAGGCGGGCGTGTCCGGCCTGGTCGCCACCGCGCCCTTCTACACGCGTACGCACCCGGAGGAGATCCGCACCCACTTCCGGCTCATCGCGGCCCGGACCGGGCTGCCGCTGTACGCCTACGACCTGCCGGTGTCGGTCCACACCAAGCTCCCGGCCGGCCTGCTGCTGGACCTGGCCGCCGAGGGGGTGCTGGCCGGGGTCAAGGACTCCAGCGGCGACGACGGCGGCCTCCGGGAGGTCATCCTGGGCCGCACGCCGGGCTTCAGCGTGCTGACGGGCTCGGAGGTGACGGTCGACTCGGCCCTGTGGATGGGCGCCGACGGCGTGGTGCCGGGCCTCGGAAACGTCGACCCCCACGGCTACGTCCGGCTGGCCGCCTGCGCGGGCCGCGGCGAGTGGGAGGCGGCCCGCCAGGAACAGGAACGCCTGGTACGGCTCTTCGAGATCGTCCGGGTGGGAGGCGCGCGGATGGGCGGCAGCTCGTCGGGGCTCGGAGCCTTCAAGGCGGCGTTGTACCTGCGCGGCGTCATCGCCCACCCGGTCACGGCCCCGCCCCAGATTCCGTTGACCGACGACGAGATCGGCAGCGTCGGCAAGCACCTGGCCGCAGCCGGGCTCCTCTGAGGATGTACGTGGCCGAGATCTCGGTGACATACGTGGCGGTTCGCTCAGTACCCTCCGCGGCGAGGGGCGGCGGTCGGGCGGCGGGAGAGATTGGTCCGGCCCATGGGCTTGAGGTCGCGCGCCGGCTGGTCGTGCCGGTGCGGCGATCGGGCCTGGTGCTCGGTCTTGGCCTGGGTGATCGTGGCGGGGAGTTTGATATGCATGCTTTCTCCTTGTGGTGCTAGGCGTGGTGCTAGGCCCTGGTGAGCCAGGTGACCTGGGTGCCGTTGTCGAAGGACTCGCGCCGGGTGGGGGTGAACAGGGTGGGGCTGAACTGTCCGGAGAACATGGGGATGCCCGCGCCCGCCACGACGGGGTAGCTCTTGAGGATGATCTCGTCGATCTCCGGGAGCAGGGAGGCGGCGAGCCTGCCGCCGCCGCAGAGGTAGATGTCCATGCCGGTGTCCTCGGCCTTCAGCCGCCGGACGAGCTCGACCGGGTCGCCGGCCTCCACCCGCACCGTGGGGTCGTCGATCGTCAGCGTGCTGGAGACGACGTACTGGCGCAGGTGGGAGTACGGGCTGGTGGTGGGGACGTCCAGGGCCGGCTCGTAGGTGCCGCGGCCCATCACCAGCGTGTCGAAGACCTTGTTGGGCACGCCCTCCAGGCCGACGAGCTTGCGGACGTGGGTGGGGAGCGTCTCGGGGTAGCGGGCGTTGATCCAGGCGGCCATCTGGTCCGACACGGGGTAGAAGTCGAACTCGGCGTTGGGGCCCGCGATGTAGCCGTCGAGCGAGACGGCGATGTAGTAGACAAGCTTTCGCATAGCGATCAACTCCCGATGTAGTACTCTGCTTGGAGTGGTCAAAACGTAGTACTACAGACGGAGTGGTGTCAAGTGCGGAGAAATCCCGAGCGGCGGCAGACGCTGATCGACGCGGCCATCGAGGTGCTGGCCAGGGAAGGAGCGCGGGGGCTGACCTTCCGGGCCGTCGATGCGGAGGCGGCTGTGCCCCCGGGCACGGCCTCCAACTACTTCGCCAACCGCGACGACCTGTTCACCCAGGTCGGCGGGCGCATCTACGAGCGGTTGCTGCCCGACGAGGACACGATGGCCCGCAGCCGGGAGGGCGTGCAGGACCAGACCCGCTATGCCGAGCTCATGCACGAGCTGGTGGATCGGGTCTCCGCCTTCAACTCCGGCTACCTCGCCCTGCTCGAGCTCCGGCTGGAGTCCACTCGGCGCCCCGAGCTGCGCGCCGTGCTGACCAAGCGCATCCGCGAGGACATCGACGCCAACATCGGCCACCACGCCGCCTCGGGTCTGCCCGGCGACTCGACCTCGGTGGTGCTCCTCTACCTCGCTCTGAACTGGCTCATCGTGGAGCGGCTGACACTGCCCGACATCTTCACCGAGCAGGAGATCCACGAACTGGTGGACGCCGCCGTGCGAAGGTCGCTGAATGCCTGACGTGCAAGGCCACCGGACACCCCGCCGGTTCGCGACGTCGGAGGGGCCGTATCCGGGAACGGACATGACGCGGCTCATGGAGAACGGGTGCTTTCCCAGAATGCGCATCAAGGAGTCGAAACGGGATGTGATCGGCCTGTGGGGCCTCGCGCCGGCACCGGACGACTGGCCCCGTTACAGGACCGTGTACTGCCTGGCCGTACCGCTGGACGGCCGGAAGATGACGAGACGGGTGGTCAGGTGACGGGCAAGATCATCTCATGCGCCTGACTCGTGACCCCCTCGCCCTGCTCTTCACCGGGGCCATGGGGCTCGCCTCGGTTCTGACGCTCATCGAGGTGAGCACTCCGGGCCTGTCCTACTGGGCGTTGGCACTGGGGCTGTACTGGCTGGTGCTCGTCATCGCCATGGCCTGGTTCCTGCGGGTGCCGGGCCCTGGTGAGCGCCGGTGGCCGTGGAGGCCCTGGATGTTCGTCCCGGTCGCGCTGGTGCTGGGCACCGTGCTGCTGGTCGAACTCGACGCGCCCCTTCACGCGCGCTTCGCCCTGTCGGAGCCGAGCCTGGAGCGCCACGCCCGGTCGGTGCGCGACGACCATGGCAGCGGTCGGTGGTGGGGGCTGTATTGGGTGGACGAGGTGGAGAAGATCTCCGGGGGAGCGAGGTTCATGGTCACCTCGCTCACGATGGACTGGAAGAGCTACGGCTTCGCCTACATCCCGGATCGGGCACCGGACCCGTTGGACGGCGTGTATGAACACTTCAAGGGCCCTTGGTACATCTGGACCGACGGGCCCTGATCCCGGTGCATGACCTCCCGATCTCGCCGTGCCGCTCGATCAGGAGCTCCGGTCCGCCAGGAGGAACAGCAGACCGGTCAGATCCTCGCCTTGGGGCGCACGAGTGCAGGTTCCGCGTGCGATGAGCTGTTCGGTGATCTCCCAGATCAGCTCATGGGAGATGATCACGGTGGCCACGGTCCGATCATCGGTGGAGACGTACCTGTGCGCCTCCTGGCAGGCGCGGCTCAGCAGGAAGGCGGAGACGGGAGCGGCGACCGCGAAGGCGAGCTCGTCGAGGACGTCGCCCACCCCGACGAGCGGGATCGCAGAGCGGCCGTCGTCGAGCCGCACACGCAGGCGATGGCCTTCCGAGTCGGTGACCGCGGTCACGTGGCGATCTCGCAGCGACTCCGCGATCCGAGGCGTGGTCGCAAAGTCGTGCAGGCGGCGCAGGGTGGCGTTCGACCAGACGGCCACCAGGGTGAGATCTTCGCCCAAGCGGTAGAAGTTCGTGCCGGAACTGCCGGCGCGTGGTGGGTGGATGGCCCAGAACGCCCCGTTCCACCATGGACGCTCGGCAGTCAGCGCCGTGTCGGGCACAGCGTCCTCGGCGCGCAACTGTTGCCACAACAGCAGGTCCAGCGCGTAGCCGAACACCATGGCGTACAAGCTGTGACCGATCCCGCGGCGCTGCAGTTCGGCGGCGATGGCTTGCGTCGGCTTCTCGACGGCGTCCACCAAAGGAGTCGCCAGCCGCCGTAGAGCCGCCCGCAGGGGAGCCATCTCGCGTACACCCAGTACCGGGAAGGCGGTCCGAAGCCTGTCACCGTCGCGTTCC
Source organism: Nonomuraea muscovyensis (assembly GCF_014207745.1). Classification (NCBI taxonomy): domain Bacteria; kingdom Bacillati; phylum Actinomycetota; class Actinomycetes; order Streptosporangiales; family Streptosporangiaceae; genus Nonomuraea; species Nonomuraea muscovyensis. The sequence continues at coordinate 1,738,947 of NZ_JACHJB010000001.1, read as the reverse complement.
AGGAGCCGGAACTCCAACAGCTGCGCGAGTTGCGCGTCGGAGACGTCCAAACGGTCCCTTGGGGCACCATGACGTGCCGCGTACAGGACCCGTCCGTTGTCGCCGTCGGCCACCACCTGATGGGGGGTTCGCTTCGCATCCGGGCAGTAGCAGTGCAGCGCCCACAGGGCAAGGTCCTCGGGGTCTGACATCTCACCCGCTGCGTCATCCATCCGGCCAGTGTCCGACATCCCGACGATCTTGTCATCAGATCGTTTCTCGGGGAACGATCACTGGCGACCCCCTGAGCGCGGAGGCTCTCTCCCACGCCCAACCCTTCTCAGGACATGGCGCTCGGTGGGCTCGCCGCCGGCATCCGCACCCGGTCGGCGCTAGGTTCGGCGCGCGATCGTGACGATCGATCGGCTGGCATCGGAGACAGGCTCATGCTGCCAGCCGCCGTACTGCGCCTCGATCTCGAAGCCCGCCTCGCTCAGGAACGCGCCAAGCTTCGACACCTCCAGGAATCGCAGACTCGTCCGATCGATGCGCAGGACGGTGCCATCATGAGCGCTGGTCGTTTCGGCGAACGTCACCACATCGTCGACCACCGACTCGACGTGGTGTGACACGCGAAGCGTACGACCGTTTCCATCCACCACCTCGCTGGCGTTCGACGGCTTCCACTCCTCCCATGCACGTACCTGGAAGTTGCGCGTGTCGAACGCGAACCGGCCGCCGTCACGTAGCGCCCTCCGGATCGCGACCAGCGACGTGGACAACTCCTCGTCGCCCACGAAGTACTGGAAGGCGTTGCCGGCCATGGTCGCCAGGTCGAACTCGCGGTCCCAGGACGCGTCTGCCGCAACACCGGCGACCCACTCGATGTCCGTGCGTCGCCGGGCCCGATCGAGCGCGGCCGGGTCCGGGTCCAGCCCGACGAGCCTCCCACGATGGCCACGCTCACGAGCTTGGCGCAACATGCTGCCGGTACCGCAACCCACGTCCAGCACGGCATGCGCGGTCATCACCAGGCCGTCGTAGAACGCGTCGCCGGGGTGGCGGGCCCCGTCCCACGGGTTGAGCAGGTCATACAGGGCGGCAGCATCGGCATCGGTGAACATCCCCGCAGTATCGCCACACCGTCGGTCGCTGCCAACCGGGTATCCGAGCCGCGGGCATGAGTGAGGCGCGGCCGGTGCCTCCGTAGGCGCGTGCAACTTGTACGATTCGTTCTCTTGAACTGTTCATGTTTATGGAGCTAGGTTGGGCTCCATGACCGCATCCCAGACCCCGACCGCCGCCGAGGAGCTGCGCGGTGCCGGCCTGCGGGTGACGGCCGCCCGCGTCGCGCTGCTCGAGACCGTCCGGGACGGTGACCACCTGGACGTCGAGACGATCGCCGCCGGGGTGCGCGACCGCGTGGGTCACGTCTCCCTTCAAGCCGTGTACGAGGCCCTCCACGCGCTCACGGCGGCGGGACTCCTACGGCGCATCGAACCGGCCGGCAGCCCGGCCCGGTTCGAGGGACGCGTCGGCGACAACCACCACCACATCGTGTGCCGGTCGTGCGGCGCCGTCGCCGACGTCGACTGCGCGGTCGGCCACGCGCCCTGCCTGACCGCGGACGACGACCACGGCTTCACCGTCGACGAGGCCGAGGTCATCTACTGGGGCCTGTGCCCCGCCTGTTCCACCGCCCGTAGTGCCTGAGCACCGTGATACCTCTAGCCAGTTCGGAAGGATTCCATGTCCGAGAACCATGACGCAATCGTCACCGACCCGAAGACGGAGGGCGAAGGTGGCTGCCCGGTCGCGCACGAGCGCGCCCCGCACCCGACGCAGAGCGGCGGAAACCGCCAGTGGTGGCCGGAGCGGCTGAACCTGAAGATCCTCGCCAAGAACCCCGCGGTGGCCAACCCTCTCGGTGCGGAGTTCGACTACGCCGAGGCGTTCAAGAGCCTCGACCTCGCGGCCGTGAAGCAGGACATCGAGCAGGTGCTGACGACCTCGCAGGACTGGTGGCCGGCCGACTTCGGCCACTACGGCCCGTTCATGGTCCGGATGGCGTGGCACAGCGCGGGCACGTACCGGATCAGCGACGGCCGCGGCGGCGCCGGGGCCGGCCAGCAGCGCTTCGCCCCCCTCAACAGCTGGCCGGACAACGCGAACCTCGACAAGGCCCGTCGCCTGCTGTGGCCGGTCAAGAAGAAGTACGGCCGGAAGCTCTCGTGGGCCGACCTGCTGATCCTCGCCGGCAACGTCGCCCTGGAGTCGATGGGCTTCAGGACCTTCGGCTACGCCGGCGGTCGTGCGGACGTCTGGGAGCCCGACGAGGACGTCTACTGGGGTCCCGAGTCCACCTGGCTCGGCGACGAGCGCTACACGGGCGAGCGGGAGCTCGAGAACCCCCTCGCCGCGGTCCAGATGGGCCTCATCTACGTCAACCCGGAGGGCCCGAACGGCAACCCCGACCCGCTCGCCGCGGCTCGCGACATCCGTGAGACGTTCCGCCGGATGGCGATGAACGACGAGGAGACGGTCGCCCTGATCGCGGGCGGCCACACCTTCGGCAAGACCCACGGCGCGGGCCCGGCCGACCACGTCGGCCCCGACCCCGAGGCCGCCCCGATCGAGGACCAGGGCCTCGGCTGGAAGAGCACCTACGGCACCGGCAAGGGCGCCGACACGATCACCAGTGGCCTGGAGGTCACCTGGACCACGACCCCGACGAGGTGGTCCAGCAACTTCTTCTGGAACCTGTTCGGCTACGAGTGGGAGCTGACCACGAGCCCGGCCGGCGCGCACCAGTGGAAGCCGAAGCACGGCGCCGGTGAGGGCACCGTGCCCGACGCGCACGACCCGTCGAAGCGTCATGCGCCGACGATGTTGACCACCGACCTCGCGCTCCGGTTCGACCCGATCTACGAGCGGATCTCGCGGCGCTTCTACGAGCACCCCGACGAGTTCGCGGACGCCTTCGCCCGTGCGTGGTTCAAGCTGACCCACCGCGACATGGGCCCGGTCGCCCGCTACCTCGGCCCCGAGGTCCCGTCCGAGGTCCTGCTCTGGCAGGACCCGCTCCCCGTGCGGACGTACGACCTCATCGACGCCGAGGACGTCGCCACGCTCAAGGCGCGGATCCTCGACTCGGGCCTGTCGGTGTCGCAGCTCGTGTCCACCGCGTGGGCGTCGGCCTCGTCCTTCCGCGGCAGCGACAAGCGCGGCGGCGCCAACGGCGCCCGTATCCGCCTGCAGCCGCAGAGCGGCTGGGAGGTCAACGACCCCGACCGGCTCGCGACGGTCCTGCGGACCCTGGAGAGCGTCCAGGACGCCTTCAACGCCGCCCAGACCGGCGGCAAGCAGGTCTCGCTCGCCGACGTGATCGTGCTCGGCGGGTGCGCGGCCGTCGAGAAGGCCGCGAAGGACGCCGGCTTCGAGATCGAGGTCCCCTTCACGCCGGGCCGCGTGGACGCGTCGCAGGAGCAGACCGACGTGGAGTCGTTCGCCGCGATGGAGCTGAGCGCCGACGGGTTCCGCAACTACCTCGGGAAGGGCAACCGGCTGCCGGCCGAGTACCTGCTGCTCGACCGGGCGAACCTGCTCACCCTGAGCGCCCCGGAGATGACGGTCCTCGTCGGCGGACTCCGCGCCCTGGGCGCGAACCACCAGGCGTCGCCGCTCGGTGTCCTCACCACGACTCCCGGGACGCTGACCAACGACTTCTTCGTCAACCTGCTCGACCTGGGCACGACGTGGAAGGCGACGTCCGAGGACGCGAACACGTTCGAGGGTCGCGACGCCGCCACGGGCGAGGTCAAGTGGACCGGCAGCCGCGCCGACCTCGTCTTCGGGTCGAACTCCGAGCTGCGGGCGCTCGCGGAGGTCTACGCGAGCGACGACGCGAAGGAGAAGTTCGTGAACGACTTCGTCAAGGCGTGGGACAAGGTGATGAACCTCGACCGGTTCGACCTGGCCTGATCACGATGTCCAGGTCGGCCCGCGCCGGCCGGCCTGGACATCCTCGGTCCGTGGTCGGTCTGCGAGGATCGTTCACCATGAGTGCCCCCATGCTCGCCTCCGTGCCCACCGAACCGGTGACCGTTCCCGAAGCCGTCCTGGCCCTCGCCGGAGGGGAGGCCGTCACTCCCGTGTGGCGCAACGGGCTGGGTGGGCTGACGTTCCGGTTGGCGGACGGCCGGTACGCCAAGTGGTCGCCGCCCGGGGTCGGTCTGCGGGCCGAGGCTGAGCGGCTGGCCTGGGCGGGGCGGTGGGCGCGCGTGCCACGGGTGCTGGAGATCGGCGCCGACGCCGAGGGCGAGTGGTTGGTGACGGCGCCGATCCCGGGCCGTTCGGCGGTCGATCCCCGGTGGCTGGCCGAGCCGGCGACCGCGGTCGTGGCGATCGGGCGGGGGCTGCGGCTGTTCCACGACGCGCTGCCGGTGGCGGAGTGCCCCTTCGACTGGAGCGTCGAGCGGCGGCTCGCGCAGGCGGACGAGCGCATCGCCCGCGGCTCCGGCCCCGCGGAGTGGTTCGCCGAGCACCGTCATCTCGACCCGGAGCAGGCCAGGGCACGCATCGGGGAGCCGCCGCCGATCGACCGTCTCGTCGTCTGCCATGGCGACGCCTGCGCTCCCAACACCCTCGTCGCCGACGACGGAGGCTTCGCCGCCCATGTGGACCTCGGCTCCCTCGGGATCGCCGACAGGTGGGCCGACCTCGCGGTGGCGGCCTGGAGCACCGAGTGGAACCACGGTCCCGGTTACGCCGACCTGGTGTACGAGTCGTACGGCGTCGTCCCGGATCGCGAGCGCATCGCCTACTACCGGCTGCTCTGGGACCTGAGCTGACGCCGCCGTCATGACGGCCGAGGATCTGGCGGCGGTCGGCGAGACCGGGCCGCCGTCTGATCGTCGCCCGCAGGTTCCGGTATCCGGGGCCTACGCCGGGCGGGTCCGGGTCGCGGTGATCGCGACCGTGGCGTAGCGCATCGTGAAGCCGCCGCCCATCGCGTCGATGGCGGCCCCGACGGGCGCCAGCACCTCCGCCAGCTTGTCCGGTGGGAACCGGGTGAGGGTGCCGTGGGTGGGCATCTGGTCGAGCCACTCGTCCCGGGTGTAGGGCTGCTCCCAGTCGAATCGCCAGTGCTCCGGTTCGCCGAACGCGCCCGCCTGTCTGATCCCGTCGGCGGCCTTGGCGGACAGTGCCTGGTAGCCGTCCGGGCCGGGCGTCGCCCGGAGGTCGAACGGCGAGTCGGGCATCACCCGGTGGTAGGCCGTGGCGAAGGCTTCCGCCACGTCGGCGGGGAGCTCGGACACGTTCCAGAACGCCGCCAGCCGGCCGCCGGGACGCAGCACCCGCGCCGCCTTGGCCGCGCCCGCGATCGCGTCCACCCAGTGCCAGGCCTGCCCGGCGACGACCGCGTCGAAGTGCCGGCCGGCGGGATCCCAGGCTTCGAACGTCGCCACCTCGACCTCGACCCCGCTGTGCCGCGCGAAGCCGGCCATCCGCGCGTCGGGCTCGACCCCGAGCACCGTGCAGCCGGCCGCCTGGAACTGCCGGGCGTCTATGCCGGTCCCGCAGCCGACGGCGAGGACGTCGGGCCCGGGGCTGCCGGCGACGATTCGCTTCACCAGGGCGTCGGGGTAGTGGGGGCGGGTCCGGTCGTAGCGTCCGGTGTCCGAGCCGAAGGACTCGGCCATCTGCCGGTGCCGGTGTGGCTCGTGTTCGGGAAGGGGTGCTCCCGTCGGCGGTATAGTGGGCACGTGCCCACCATAGTGGGCACGTGCCCACTCATCAACCGGGTGAGGAAAGAGGGATGCACGGTGCCGACAGGGGTGGCCCTCCGCGACGCGCGCGCGCAGCTGTTCGACGCGGCCGAACGCGTCCTGCTCCGGGACGGGCCGAACGCGCTGACCAGCCGGGCGGTGACCACCGAGGCAGGCTGCGCCAAGGGTGTCCTGCACCGGCACTTCGCCGATTTCGACGCCTTCCTCGCCGAGCTCGTGCTCGACCGCATCGCCCGGATCGACCACCAGGCCGCCGCGCTGCGCGAGTCCGCGGGGACCGGCACCGTCGCCGGCAACCTCGCCGGCGCGCTGACCGACCTGTTCGGGTCGGTCGCCGTGGCGATCGTCGGCCTCATCATCGCCCGGGACGACCTGCGCGCCCGGCTGCGCCAGGACAGGCCGGTCGGCGTCCCCCTGCTGGCGGAAGCCGCGGCCATGATCGCCTCCTACCTCACCGCCGAGCGCGAGCTCGGCCGCGTCGCGGCGGACGCCGACGTCGACACGCTCGCGCTCACGCTGATCGGTGCCGCGCACCTGCTGTTCGCCGGCCGGGAGGGCACGCCGCCTGAGGCCGGAGCCGTCCGCAAGGTGGTGACCACGATCGTCCCGCCCGGGACGTCCGGCCCGACGATCACGTGACGTCGACGACGTCAGACCGGGCCGGCGAGCGCGACGTGCTCGGGCCGGACGCCCATGCCGATGAAACGCCCCATCACATGGCGCAGTGGCGGCAGGTTCCTGAAGGCTCGGCGGGGACGCCCGGCCGGAGCAGCACGGGCCCCAGCAGGTTGGCGGTGGCCAGCGGACGCCGTACCCGGCCGGTGACCAGGGGGCCTGAAGGTCCGCGGGCGTCCTGAGCCGCGGGGGCTGGCGCCGCCCCGCGTCGTGTAAGAAGATCGCCGCATGGCTTCACGTCTACGCGTCGCCGTGACGGGGCTGGCTCTGGTGGTGCTGGCCGGCGGCTGCGGCGACCAGGTCGCCGCCCGGGACCGGCTGCTACCGGCGAGCGTGCCGTCCACCCCGTCGGGACCCATGCCGACCGTACCGACGGACGGCGTGTCGGCCCGGCCGAGGGACGGTGTGCCGCCCGGGTCGATGGAGACCGCGCCGCCGGCGACCTTGCTCGCCACGCCGATGGCCACCGGGACGCCGCGGACCGCGACGGGGCCGCCGCGGTTCTTCGTCGCCGCGCCGCCCCCGTCGGCGCACTTCCCGGAAGGGTCGAAGACGGCCGTCCACAGCCCGGCGCGGGCGGTCGTGCACGATGCCGGGACCGGCGCCGTCGTGGCGGACGTGCCACTCCCGCCGGGCGTGCGCTCCTCCTGGCACCACGTGGCCGCCACGCCGGACAACCGGACGTTCGTGGTGGCCGGATGGACCGGGCGGGAGACACCCATCCGGTTCTTCCGGGTCACCCTCGACGGCGACGGGCGACCGGGGGAGCCGGTCCTGCTCCCGGGCACCGAGATCGACGGGGGGAACCCGATCGGAGCCGTCGCCCTGAGCGCGGACGGCACCAGGCTCGCCTTCACGACCATGCTCCGGGGCGGCGGGGGGCGGATCGGCGTCGTCGACCTCGCCACCGGCCGGCGCCGTGAATGGTGGACGAACGCGTACTCGCTGGTGACCGGCCTGGCCTGGGCGCCGGACGGGCGGGGGCTCGCCTGGGTGCCCGGCGGGCAGGCCATCGGCGTCCTCGACCTCACCCGGCAGGGTACGGACCTGATGGCCGCCACCACCCTGGTCCCCCTCGGGAACGAGGGAGTGCGCCCGATGGAGTCGGTGGCCTACACCCCCGACGGCAAATCCCTGGTCTACGCCGCCGGTCACACCGTCGAGCGGGTGCCGGTCGCCGGCGGAGGCGAACCGGAGGTGCTGGTCCGGCCGGAGGTGCCTGCCGGGTCGTCGCTCAGCCTGCGGTTCAGCCTCGACGGGACCGGTCGGTACCTGATCTTCGTGGGCGGGGCCGAGGCGTTCCGCGTGGACCTCACCGACGGCTCGACCGCGAGGGTGCCCCTCGGCCGCTCGGGCGCGGGAGAGCCGCCGCGTATCGCCTGGTGAAAGCCGGCGGTGCGGCAGGAGGACCTGTGAGTGATTCACCGCGTTCGGCGGTCTTCTCGCCGCGTGGACACCCCATCGCTGCGCAAGATCGTGGTCAATCCGGCCCCGGGCTGCCCGGGTCACGGTCGCGGGGAGTCGCCGGCCAGTCGCCTGCCAGCAGGCGGACCTGCCGGGCCGTCTCCTCGACCGACAGGCCGTCCGTGTGCACGCGCGGCACGCCGTCGCGGGGCGGCTCCTCGCGGGCCGCGCGGGCCGCGATCCGGCGCAGGGTGGCGGGCGGCAGCCCGCACAGCTCGTCGCCCGGGATCGGGGGGCCGAGTCCCCGCCCGCGCAGCAGGAGGCGCTCGGCCAGCGTGTCCGGGGAGGCGTGCAGCCGGCACCCGGTCAGCGACGTCGTGGCGAACACGTCGGCGTGACCGGGGACGAGGTCGCCGGAGACGATCAGGCCGCGGGCCCCGGCGTCGCGGTGCACCCGCCACAGCGCGGCGAGGTTGGCGATCGCGATGGCGTCGCCGTCTGCGGCGGGACGCAGGAAGCTGATCTGCTGGAGGTCCACGTACGCGACCGGGACGCCCGCACGGGCGTACTGCCGGTGGACCGCGTAGGCGACCGTGGACTTGCCGACCCCGGTGGGGCCGCCGACCCACAGGACGGGTGCCGGCTCGGGAGGCGTGGCGGGCGTGGGCGTGGGCATGAGCGGGCCGCCCGGCCGCGCGCCGGGCAGGGCGCCCGCCCGGTCGAGGACACGGCGGGCCGCCTCGGACACGGTGAGCCCGCTGGTGTCCAGGCATGTGTCGGCGAACTCCGTACGGTCGAGCGCGAGGGCGTCGGCGAGGGCCGCCTCCGCCAGGTCGGGGAGCCAGCCGCGGCCGAGGTAGCGGCGCCGGAGCACCTCCGGGTCGGCGCGCAGCCGGACCACCGTGACGTCGGCGCCGGGCACGGCGTCCGTGTAGAGCCGCACCTCGTCGGGGGAGTTCACGTAGCCGGAGAAGACGAGGCACCGGGCCCCGGCCGCGACGACGTTCGGCCAGAGCGCGCCGAGGCCGCGCGCCCTGAGCACGTGCGGGCCGCCCGCCGGCGCGAGGTGGAACAGGCTGACCTGGTCGGAGTCGAGGTAGGCGGCCCGGACGCCGGCCCGGGCCAGCAGGGAGAAGATCTCGAAGCCGGTCGCGGACTTGCCGACGCCGGACGGGCCGCAGAGCCAGAGGAGACGGGGGCGGCTGTCGCTCATCCGCGCGACGGTAGCCGCGCGGGCGCCGGAACGGCGAGTGATTTATGCCTCGGTTGACAATACGCACGATGTAGCATGCAATATATTGCATGCCGGTACCGCAGAGTCGAGGACTCGTCAGCCGCTCGCTCCTCCGCGAGAACGCCTACCGGGCGATCCGCGACGCCATCGTCGACGGCACGCTGGCGCCCGGCGAGCGGCTCAACGACGGCGACCTCGTGACCTGGCTCGGCGTCAGCCGCACCCCGGTCCGCGAGGCGCTGGCCCGTCTGGAGCAGGCCGGGCTCGTCCGGACCAAGCCGGGCCGCTACACGATCGTCAGCCCGCTCGACGTCCGCGCCGCCCGCGACGCCCAGTCCGTGACGGCCGCCATGCACGAGCTGGCGGTCCGGGAGGCACTGCCCAACCTGTCCGCGGCCGAGCTGGACGCCATGCGCGAGGCCAACGCCCGCTTCGCCGACGCGCTGCGCCGCGACGACGTCGACGCGGCCATCGCCGCCGACGACGACTTCCACGGCATCCCGGTCACCGCCAGTGCCAACCACGCCATCCGCGTCGTGCTGGAGCAGTTCACGCCGCTGCTGCGGCGGCTGGAACGGACGCGGTTCTCCTCGCTGAGCGGGCGGGGGTCGGTCGCCCAGCACGAGCGGATCATCGCCCGGTGCGAGGCCGGCGACGCCGACGGGGCGGCGGCGGCCACCCGCGCCAACTGGCAGACGCTCGTGCCGCTGCTCGAAGCCGCGTTCCCCGACGGCGGCGACACCCCGTCGCAGACCTCGGCCACCTGACCCGGACACCCAAGGAGCCACGCATGTCCCTCGACGACTTCGAGCGTTACCCGCTGCTGTTCGGTCCCAGCCCCGTCCACCCTCTCGACCGGCTGAGCGAACACCTCGGCGGCGCGCGCGTCTGGGCCAAGCGGGAGGACTGCAACAGCGGGCTCGCGTTCGGCGGCAACAAGACCCGGAAGCTGGAGTACCTGGTGCCGGACGCGCTCGCCCAGGGCGCGGACACCCTCGTCACCATCGGCGGGGTGCAGTCCAACCACACCCGGCAGGTCGCCGCGGTCGCGGCCAAGGCCGGTCTCAAGGCCGTCCTGGTGCAGGAGAGCTGGGTGGACTGGCCCGACGCCGTCAACGACAAGGTCGGCAACATCCTGCTGTCCAGGATCATGGGCGCCGACGTGCGGCTGGTCCAGGCGGGGTTCGGCATCGGGTTCAAGGAGAGCTGGCAGCAGGCGCTGGAGGACGTCCGGGCCGCCGGCGGCACCCCCTACGCCATCCCCGCCGGGGCGTCCGACCACCGGCTGGGCGGGCTCGGCTTCGCCGGCTGGGCGTACGAGGTCCAGCGGCAGGAGGCCGAGCTGGGCGTGTTCTTCGACACGATCATCGTGTGCAGCGTCACCGGCAGCACCCACGCGGGCATGATCGCCGGGTTCGCCGGCCAGGACCGGCCGCGCCGCGTCATCGGCATCGACGCCTCCGCGAAGATCGACGAGACCCGCGCCCAGGTGGAGAAGATCGCCCGCAACACCGCCGAGCTGATCGGCCTCGGTCGCGACCTGCGCGACGACGAGATCACCGTGCTGGAGGGCTGGGCCGGCGACCTCTACGGCATCCCCGTCGGGTCGACCCTGGACGCCATCCGGCTCACCGGCCGCCTGGAAGGGATGATCATCGACCCCGTGTACGAGGGCAAGTCCATGGCCGGGCTCATCGACCTCGTCCGCGACGGTGACATCCCGAAGGACTCCAACGTCCTGTACGCCCACCTCGGCGGCCAGCCCGCGCTGAACGCCTACAGCGGCGTCTTCCGGTGACCTGCCGGTCCGGCTCGGCCATCGCCTGACCCGGGCCCGGCGAACGCGACGGCTTGAGCCTGACACCGTGTCAGGCGGCAGGCTGGCCGGCATGTCGCTGCCCTATGTCGGCTCCGGGCCGTACTGCTACGCCAACTCGCTCGCCATGATCCTCGGCGAGCACGCTCCGCCCCCCGCCGTGATCGAGGTCCTGACGGGCTCCCCGTACGGGATGCAGCTGATCGGGGGGCGGCTGCCGCTGTTCGACCCGTACGGCTGGAACCCCGAGGTGGGGCTCGACGCCGCGATCGGCCTGCTCGGCTGGACCTGTGAGCGCCGCGACGGTGGCTCCGCCGCCGAGGCGGTCGAACGGCTGCGCCGCGCCTGCCAGGACGGCCCGGTACTGGCGGGGCCGCTGGAACTGGGGCTGCTGTCGTACCAGCCGGGCGCGGGGGAGGCGGTCGGGGCCGACCACTACGTGGTGGTGCTGGAGGTGGGCGCGGACGGCGTGCTCCTGCATGACCCGCAGGGCTACCCGTACGCGAGGCTGCCGGTCGGCGCCTTCGCCGAGGCGTGGCGTGGCGAGCTGATCGGCTACCTGGAGCGGCCGTACGCGATGCGGTCGGGGTTCGTCCGGCCGGCGCGGGTGGCTCCGGACGAGGCGCTGCGCCGCTCGCTGCCCGGAGGGCTGGCCTGGCTGGCGGGGCGGACGGACATGGCCGTCGCCCCTGGCACGCTGGGCCAGGCCGAGGCCGCCGAGCGGGCCGCCGAGATGGTGGAGGAAGGGCTCGACCCGCAGGTCAGAACGGTGTGGCAGGCGTTCGCTGTGCGGGTGGGCGCCCGCCGCCTCGCCGACCTGGCGGCCTGCCTGCGTGCCGTCGGCCGGCCCGAGGGCGCCGCCGTCGCCGTGGAGCAGGCCCGCATCGTGGGCGGTCTGCAGGGACCCGTGGTGACCGGTGACGACGCGGCGCTCGCCGCCGGGCTGCGCCGGCTGGCTCCGACGTACGAGCGGCTGCGCGCCGCCCTTCAGGAGTGATCGCCCTTCAGGAGTGATCGCCCGGACGGACGATCATCATGACGACGACCACGGCCCACAGCACGTTGTAGACACCGGCGAGCATGCTCAGCGTGCGCAGCCGCGTGCCGTCGTCGGGCGTGTCGAGGGCCTCGCGCTGGCGTGGGCAGATGAACAGGGCGAGGATCGCGCCGGCGGCGGCGGTGAGGACCATGGAGATGGTGATCCAGATCTCGCCCATCCGGCCCTGGGTGACGGCCAGGGCGATGCCCACGACCGGCACGACGACGCCGAAGAGGCCGTAGCCGCGGGTGATGCGGTGCAGCGCGACGGCCACCGCGCGACTGCGTCCGCCCTCGGACGCCGGCTCCGGGTCCGCGGCGGGCCCCGTGGCCGCCGGCACCGGCGCTGTGACCGGCGCTGTGACCGGCGCTGTGACCGGCGCTGTGGCCGGTGCTGAGACCGGCGCGTAGCGGGGGAACAGGCTCGCCGCGATCGCCGAACCTCCGACGAACACGATGCCGGCGAGCACGTGCACGGACAGCAGCACACCTTCCACGACGTCTCCCTCTGCAGGCTTCAGGTTGGCTGAAGCCTACCAGGAGCTTCAGTCAGCCTGAAGGTTGGGTGGGGTGAGTCCCGCGAACGCGGCCCGTACGGCGTCGCCCACCTGCCGCTGGATCGGGTCCGCCGCCGCGCCGAACAGCCGCTCGTCCACCTCCGCGACGGCCCGCATGGCCTCGTCCATGAGCCGCGCGCCCTCCGGCGTGATCTCCAGACGGGACGCGGAGCCGGCGCGGGCCGTGCTGTCGCGGACGAGCCCGGCGCCGGACAGCGCCTTCACCGCCGTGTGCACGCTCTGCACGGTGATCCCGGACATCCGCGCCAGGTCGCTGAACGACGCGCCGGGCACGCCCGCGATGTGCCCGAGCAGGCCGAGCCGGCCGACCGTGAGCCCGAGCGGCGCCAGGGCGGCGCCGAGCTCCGACTCGATCCGGCGGGCGAGCGTGAGCAGCACGATGGACGGGCTGGTGGCGGGCGGCTCTGGCCGGGCGTTCTCGGTCGTCACCACCTCAGTGTCCCGCGACGCTCGCGTCCTTCACCGAGCGGTGACCGCACCGGGTGCCCTGGGGAAAGCCGGTCCACGGCATCGGCGACACTGGGACGGCAGGGCGGCACATGGGGTGCCAGGGGCAAGCGGAGGCACGGATGCGGATCGGGGACCTCTCCCGCGAGACGGGCGTGAGCAAGCGGCTGCTTCGCTACTACGAGGAACAGGGGCTGCTCAGGCCGGTGCGGCTGGCCAACGGCTACCGCGAGTACTCCGGGTCGGACGTCGCGGCGGTGCGGCACATCCGCGCCCTCCTCGCCGCCGGCCTGCCGACCGTGGTCATCGCCCGGCTCCTGCACTGCGTCCATGACGAGGGCGAGCGGATGGTGGCGGCGGCGTGCCCGAGCCTGATCGACAACCTGCGCCGGGAGCGCGGCCGCATCACCGAGACCATCGCCCGGCTCCAGACGTCCCAGCGGGCGCTCGACTCCATGCTCGCCACCGCGCTGGGCGGCGCGGCCGGCAGCCGGGAGGGCACTACCTGAGGCGCGGTGGGGACGCCGGACGGGTCCCGTCGCAGCATGCGTGCACGCGGCGGGAACGCCGGCGACGGACTTGCGGACGATCTTCCCGGTCGCCCTGGCCCTCGTGGCCGTCATCCCGAGCGACCCACCAGCGTCAGGCGAGCCGTACGGTGACCGTGGTGGAGCCGCCCTCCTCGTCGGCCAGGCCGGTGAGGCGGAGCGTGAGCCGGGCGCCGGTGGCGGCCGCGGCGAGCCGTGGGGGGCGGTCCACCAGCGCCGCCACCGGACGGTCCCAGGTCAGGGTCAGCTCGTCGAGGTCGCGGCGCGGGTCCGCGATGCTGAGCGTGGCCGTGCCGTCGCCGCGTTCCCTGACCAGGACCGCGCAGGGCCCGGAGGCGGTCAGGGGGCCGGCGGCACCGGCGTTCCAGAAGGTGACGGCGGTGATCCCCGGCAGGGGCGCGTGGACGGCCTGCTGCCGCGCGGTGTTGGCGAGGACCAGGACCCGGCCGGGATCGGCGGCGCGGGCCCGGGTGGCGTCGCGGCTCGCGCCGGGCAGGAGGACGTAGGCGTACCCGGCCGAGCGGGGGTCCACCCCGTGGTCGAGCCAGAGCGTCGCGTAGCCGCGGGTCTCCCGCCCGGCGGTCCGGTCCTCGCGCAGGGTGCGCAGCCGCTGCCCGTCCGGCACGACGTAGCCGCCGTGTCCCTCCAGGTGCGCCCAGCCGGCCGCGGCGTCCACGGTCAGGGCCGCGCGGGTGCGGCGGTTGTCCACCACGGTCTCCACCGGCACGCCGTCCGAGCAGGTGATCCCGGCCCCGAGGCACACCACGGCGTCATCGAGGAAGAACCACGACTTGAACGCCTCCAGCGTGCTCTCCAGACCCGCCAGGTGCTGGCCGACGGCCGCGTAGGTGCCGTCGGTGGCGCCGCCAACCCAGCGCCACGGCGTGCGGGTGTCGCCCCACCCGGCGCCGGCGCCGTCGGGCAGGCGTTTGGTGGAGACGGTGGTGCCGGCCAGGCGGTAGGGGTCGACGGTGGGCCAGAACGTGTCGGAGTAGTGGTCGCCGTGCCCTTCGGCCCACCAGTAGAGCATCCCGGAGCCGGTGTGCCAGCCGCGCAGGTTCTCGCCGTTGCCGTGCTCGTAGTGGCCGATCCGGTCGGAGGCCATGCTGAGCGCCGCGCACCAGCCGGGCCGCCGGTGCACGGCGCGGGCGCTCATCGGCATCAGCGTGTGACCGACAGGTTCGGGCGAGGCCGGTACGGCGTCGTCGGCGAGCACCGCGGACAGCCGGGCGTGGGAGGCCGGATCGCCGCCCTCCAGCAGCGGCCGGTACGTGTTGCGCACCGCCCACCCCTTGACCATCGCCTGCCAGCGGGCCCGCTCGGCGGCCGGGGCCGACTCACCCAGCAGCAGGATCGCCGCGGCGATGGCGCGGCCCCGGCGGTGGTCCACGTACGGCCCGCGGACGATCCCCCGCCCGCTGACCAGGTCCATGCAGAACCCGTCGCGCACGAACGGCGCGAAGGACCGCTCCACCATGTCGAAGACGACCTGCCTGGCCGGGTCGGTGACCTCCCACGGCGTGCCCCGCAGCACCGCGAGCAGCGTCGCCACCCCCGACAGCAGCACCAGGCCGTAGCCCCCCTGGTACGGCACTGAGGTGTGCTGGATGAACGACCCGTCGCGGTAGAACCCGTCGCCCTCGCGCACGTACGGGAAGACGGGGGACAGCGCCGAGGCGGCCAGCGCGGCCTTGCCGTGGTCGTCGTCGAGGGCGGCGCGCAGCAGCGTCACCGTGCACAGGTCCACCCGGTTGGCTCCCGTGCTGGTGCCGTCGTAGGCGTCGAGGCGGTCCTCGGGGACGAAGTGGTCGACGGCCCGCGCCAGCGTCGTGCGGTGCCGCGGGGGCAGGTGCGGGCCGACCAGCACGGCCGCGTCGAGGAGGGCTCGGGGGACGCCGATCTGCCAGTGCCACCAGTTGCCGGCCGGGTCGGCGCCCGCGGTGTACACGTGGCGCCGGTAGTGGTCGAGGCCCGCGGCCACGGCCGCGGCGAGCCGGGCGTCGCCGGTCAGGCCGGTGCCCGGCAGCGCGTAGGCGCGGGCCATGGTCCGTAATCGCTGCGGCGTGTCCTCGAAGGAGGGGAAGTCCAGGCCGGGCCAGAGCGACGTGCCCGTGGGGCGCATGCCGTCGAGGTGGCGGGCCGCGGTCGCGCCCAGCGCGGTCGCGCGGGCGGACGTGGCGGTCGGCGGCCCCAGGGTGACCTCCCGCCAGCGGGCGCGCACGAGGGCGAAGAAGGTGTCCGGCGTGTGCGCGGCCTGCGCCGGCAGCAGCGCCCCGGCCACGGCCGCTCCGCCGAGCAGGAGGAACAGCCGCCTGGAGTGTGCGCCCACACCGGAATTATCCGGCCATCTCGCTGGCGCTTCGGCCGTAAGGGGAGGGTTTCCCTCTCCGAGAGCTGGGATCCCGGAGAGGGAAGAGGTGGGACGCCGGGGCCGGGCGGTGTGCGGGCCGAAGCCCGGCCCCGGCGTCCCGTCGGGGGTTCTCGGGGGAGCTCAGGGGTTCAGGACAGCTCCGCGCTCACCGCGGCGATGGCGGGCATCATGGCGGCGACGGGCTCCTCGGCCGGGGCCGAGGCGGGCACCTCGAACCAGACCACCTTCCCGTGCGCGGTGTGGTCGCCGCCCCAGCAGCAGGAGAGCGCGTCGACGAGCCGCAGTCCCCGCCCGGTCTCGTCCTCCGGGCCGGCGTGACGCATCCGGGGCAGCTCGGGGTCGTCGTCCTCGACCTCGCAGCGCAGCAGGCCGTCCTCCATCGACAGCGTCAGGTGGATCGTCCCGCGCGTGTGCTCCATCGCGTTGCCCACCAGCTCGCTGACGAGCAGTTCCACCACGTCGCTCTGGTCGGCGAGGCCCCAGCAGGCCAGCTTGTGCCGAGTCACGCGCCGGGCCCCGCGCAGGCCCGCGGGCGTGCGCGCGAACTGCCACGTGGCCGTGTGGCCCGGGTCGACGGTCATGGAGCTGACAATCCTGTCCCAGAAGGCGTTCATGCCGCTGCGCCCCCGGCGTACGCGGGGATGCTCCGGCCGTCGGGCAGCAGCTCACCGCAGTCGTCGAAGCACACCACTCCGTTGCAGAGAAGTCCCCACCCCTGCTCGGGGTGGTAGGCCACGAGGCGCGCGGCCTCACGGTCGGGTGCGTCCACGGACGGACATGGCGGCTGGTGCTGACACATGGTGCTGAACCCTCGATGATCGCTTCCGGGAAGTCGGTGGTGCTCCAGGTCACAAGCGTGCCTTCTGGACCCCTTCGGGGGGACGTGAGAAATCCCTATATAGGTACCTATTTCATGTATGTACGTAGTCCTCCCTCGCCTACGTACGCCCGGCGCGGTAACGGCCCGGCCACGGGGGGCGCAATATTGCGACAAAACCGGCATACTCCTGTCCGAGCGGCGGGGGGCGCCCAAGGCGGAAGGCGGGGGAAGATGACCGGGTTCGCCGGGAAATCCGGGGTCACGGTCGCGCGGGCGGTCGCCGTGGGCACGGCGGTGGCGTCCCCGGTGCTCGCGGTGGCCGCGGTCGTGATCGCCGAAGGGCTGCCCGCGGCGTGGTACCCGACGCGGACGATCAGCCCCCAGTCGGCCGCCGCGCTGATGTTCCCCGCGGTGGGCGCGTTCCTGATCTTTCATCGGCCGCGGCTGAACATGGCCTGGCTGATGTGCTGGGGCGGCCTCGCGGCCGGCGTGAGCGACTTCAGCCAGGCGCTGATGTTCCGGATGGCCGCCGACGGCGACCTGCTCACCGCCGGCTACCTGCGCCACGTCTCGCAGCTCGGCTGGGCCGGGTGCGGCCTGTTGCTGACCATGCTGCTCCCGCTCTACTCGCCCGACGGGCGCCTGCCGTCGCCGCGCTGGCGGCTGGTCGTGGCCCTGGGCGCGACGGCCATCACGGCGCAGCTCCTGCGGGGGCTCCTTCGCGTGGACCCGCCCGCCGAGAGCTATCCGTACCCGGCGGTCATCCCCAACCCGCTGCAGGTTCCGGCCCTGGCGCCGTTCAACGAGCTGCTGTTCACGGTCGCGTGGGCCGGCATCTACTCGGCGATGGCGCTGGCGGCGCTGTCCCTGGCCGTGCGGATGCGGTACGCCGATCCGGCCGGCCGGCGGCAGATCGCCTGGCCGCTGTACGCGTTCGTCGGCTACATCGTCTTCCTCGTCGCGTCCGTGGGGGTGCCCGCTCTGCTGTGGGCCTCCTTCGTGTGGGCGGCGCTCATCCCGGTCGCGGTGGCGTTCTCGGTGATGCGCTACCGGCTGTACGGGATCGACACGGTGGTCAGCCGGACGTTCGTGGCCGCCGGGCTGCTGGCCGTGGTGAGCGCGGTCTACTTCGGGGCCGGCGCGCTGTCGAGCCTGCTGGTCTCCGGCTACGACCAGATCGCCGGCCTCGCCTCCGCCCTGTTCGCGGGGGCGTTCTTCCAGCCGCTGCGGCGCGCGCTGCAGCGGACCGTGGACCGCATGCTGTACGGCAGCGTCGGCGACCCCCGCCTGCTCGCCGAGCGGCTCACCCAGGCCGTGCGCCGCGCCGACCCCGCCGAGGCGCTCACCTCGGTCGTGGGCGTGCTGCGCGACGGTCTCGCCGTCGAGGGCGTGGCGGTGGAGGTGGCCGACGGCGAGCCGAGGTACGTGGAGAGCGGGCGGGTCGGCGCCGCGCCGCGCGAGGTGCCGCTGGTCTGGCACGGCGAGCGGGTCGGCCGGCTGCTCGTCGGGCAGCCGGGCCCGCGCCGCTTCCCCGCGGCCCACGACGAGCGGGTGCTGGCCACGCTCACGCCGCACGCGGCCGACGTCGCGCACGCCGTGCGCATGGCGGCCGACCTGCAACGTTCCAGGGAACGCATCCTCACCACCCGCGAGGAGGAGCGCCGCCGCCTGCGGCGCGACCTGCACGACGGGCTCGGCCAGACGCTGTCGGCCATGGCCATGACCATCAACATCGCCCGCAGCCGGCTGAAGAAGTCGCCCGACTCGGCCGACGCCCTGCTCCAGAGCCTGCGCTCGGGCATGGACGCGGTCGCGGCCGACATCCGCGAACTGGTATACGGCCTGCGCCCACCCGCCCTCGACGACCTGGGCCTGGAACGTGCCGTGCGGGAGCTGGCCGGGCAGTCGCCGCCCGGCACCGGGACCGAGGTCGAGGCGGAGGGCGACCTGACCGGACTGCCCGCGGCCGTCGAGGTGGCCGTCTACCGCATCGCCCAGGAGGCGCTGACCAACATCCGCCGGCACGCCGACGCCACCCACGCCCGCGTCCTCCTCCAGCGGCGGCCGGAGGAACTGCGCGTGGTGGTCGAGGACGACGGCCGCGGCCTGCCGGACGGGCACCGCGCGGGCGTGGGCCTCGCCTCGATGCGGGAACGGGCCGCCGAGCTGGGCGGCGTGTGCGTGATCGGCCCCGTCGCCGAGGGGGGCACCCGGGTCGAGGTCAGGCTCCCGCTGCCCACCGGAGGGGACGAAGGGCGGGTGGCCGAGCTGGACCGGCTCGACCGCCGCTGACCGATTACCCGGATCGGACTGCCGGCGGCCCCTGACCGGCGACCCTTGACCGGCGGCCCCGCGCCCCCGGCTCAGGGGCCGGTGACGAGCCGCGCCGCCAGCACGACCGCCAGGGCGATCAACGCGAGGCCGCACACCCCCTCCAGCACTCGTACGGCCGGCGGCGGCACCGCCCGGCGCAGCAGCGCGACGAACCCGGCCGAGACGAAGCACCACACCAGCGACGACGCCATGAACCCGGTGAAGAACGTCGCCAGCCCCGCCACGTCGGCGTGCCGGCCCAGGACGGCCCCGACGGCGCCGGCCGCTCCCGACCAGTAGACGACGTTCCACGGGTTGCCCAGCGACATCCCGGCGCCCACGGCCACGGCGGACACCAGGGGCCGGGTCTCAGCGGCGGCCACCTGCCCGGCTCCCGGCGCGGCCCCGCGCGGGGCGGAGAACGCGTCCCGCAGCCCCACCACGCCCAGCCAGCAGAGCAGCAGGCAGCCCCCCACGGTCAGCGGCACCCGCAACGCCGGCACGGTGAACAGCGCCCCCACACCGGTCAGCCCCAGCACCGCCCACACGGCGTCACCCGCCAGCGACCCCACCTGCACGGCGAACGCGGGCCGGAACCCGCCCCGCATGCCCCGGCGCAGCGACTCGCCGAAGACCGCTCCCGGGGCCGCGTTGAACGCCAGCCCCACCCAGAAGGCCACCACGAACACCTCGACCATGGCGCCCACTCTGGCGTCCGCGACCCCCACGGTTCTTGTCAGATGTTGACGGCGCTCAGCCGGCGGTAGCGGCCGGGGGTGATGGCGTAGGCGGCGGCGAAGTGGCGGTGGAAGTGCGCCTGGTCGGCGAACCCGAGACCGTGGGCCACGGCGGCCACCGGCTCGCCCCGGCGCAGCCGCCGGCGCCCCTCGGCGAGCCGGGCCTGCAGGTGCCAGGCGTACGGCGGGCTGCCGGTGGCCCTGGTGAAGGACCGGATCAGGTGCTCGCGCGACATCCCCGCCTCGTCGGCCAGGTCGGCCAGGCGCGGGGCGGTGGACAGGTCGTCGCGCAGCCGGTCGAGGACGGCCGAGACCCGCGCGTCCATCGCGACTCGCCGGGCGCCGGTCGCGCGGTCGCGGCGGGCGGCCCGCGGGTCTCCCGCCAGGTCGAGCAGGCGAAGGAGCAGGAGCGTCAGCCGTTCGCCGGCGAGATCGGCGTCGTCCCCGGACGCGCGCAGGGCGCGGGCGGCGGCCGGCAGCTCGGCGCGCAGCGGCGCCGACCGGAGCACCGGCCGCTCGAAGTCCACCGGCGCGTCCCCGGTCAGCGACCGCACGAAGGCGGGCGGGACGTACCAGCTCACGCACCCCCACACCGTCCCCGGCGGCGTCCGCGTGGTGCACGACTGGACCTGGCCGGGGTTGTAGACGGTTACGTCCTCGGCGCCCACCTCGAAGGAGGAACGGTCCAGCCGCACCCGCTCGTGGCCGAGGAGGTTGACGCTGATCACGTACTCGTCGTGGCTGTGCCGGGGAAAGCCGCCCGCGGCGGGCCTGACCACCGCGAGCTGCGTGCCGTTCCACTCGCTGACCTGCATGCGACCAGCGTAAGGGCCGAATCACGCTCGGCAGCATTTGCCGATCTTGTGGCGAGATCTCCGAATCTCCTTAGAATCAGCATGACCATGTTGACAGCGAGGGGAGACCGGGTGAGCGACCTGGATCGCTCGTTACCGGGCATCGACACCCGTGTGCCGAGCGTCGCGCGCATGTACGACTACTACCTCGGCGGCAAGGACAACTTCCCCGCCGACCGCGAGGCCGCCGAGATGATGATCGAGATCGGCCGGCAGATGGGCAACGACGCGCGGCAGATCGCCCAGGCCAACCGCGGTTTCCTCGGCCGGGCCGTCCGCCTGCTCGCCGAGTCCGGCGTGCGCCAGTTCATCGACATCGGCGCCGGGCTGCCCACCCAGGACAACGTCCACCAGGTCGCCGGGCGCCACGCCCCCGGCAGCCGCGTCGTCTACGTGGACAACGACCCCGTCGTGCTGGTCCACGCACGGGCGCTGCTCGCCGGCGCCCCCGACGTCATCGCCCTGCCGGGCGACGTGCGGGACCCCGACGCGATCCTCGACGCTCCCGAGGTCCGCGCGCACCTCGACCTCAGCCGGCCGTACGCGGTCCTGCTCGTCGCCGTGCTGCACTTCGTGGTCGACGACGCCGAGGCCGCCCGCGCCGTCGGGCGCATCCGTGAGCGGCTCACGCCCGGCTCCGCGCTGGTGCTGTCCCACATCTACGAGGGCGGAGCCGCCGACGACGCGGCCGAGGCGGGCCGGCAGGTCTACTCGGCCACGGCCGCCGGCGGCATCGCCCGGCGCGGTCACGACGAGATCGCCGGCTACTTCGCGGGCCTGGACCTGCTCCCGCCGGGCCTCGTCCCCGTGGACGACTGGAGCCCCGGGACGCCCGCCGGCGCCCCCGTCGACCTGGCCAGGCCCGGCATCCTCGCCGGAGTCGGCCGGGTCCCGGGACAGCCCGCGCCCTGACGGAACGCGGCGCGCGTCCGACCGGCGCGCGTCCCAGATGATCGTGTTTAGGGTGACCGCAGCAGCGGTCGTGATCTCCGAACGGAGCCTGATGGAAGACGAGAGCGCCCGCTCCGCCTGGGATCGAGTCGACACCACCAAGCCGCACTCGGCTCGCGTGTGGGACTACCTGCTCGGCGGCAAGAACAACTACGCCGTGGACAAGGAGGCCGGTGACACGATCCTGCGGGTGTTCCCGGCCTTCGCCCAGGTGGCCCGGCTGCAGCGGCAGTTCCTCATCCGCGCGGTGCGCTTCCTGGCCGGAGAGGTGGGCATCCGCCAGTTCCTCGACATCGGCACCGGCCTGCCCACGGCGAACAACACCCACGAGGTCGCCCAGTCCGTGGCCCCCGAGTCGCGCATCGTCTACGTCGACAACGACCCGCTGGTGCTCGTCCACGCCCGGGCGCTGCTCACCAGCACCCCCGAAGGCGCCACCGACTACATCGACGCCGACGTGCGCGACCCGGACCGCATCCTGGAGGGCGCGGCCGCGACCCTCGACCTCACCCGGCCGGTGGCCCTGACCATGCTGAGCATCGCCGGTCAGGTCCCCGACGCCGAGGACCCGAAGGGCCTCGTCCAGCGACTGCTCGCCCCCCTGCCGGCCGGCAGCTACCTCGCGCTCAGCGACGGCACCGACACCAACCCCGCGCTCGTCGCGGCCGTGGACAGCTACAACTCCCGCGCGGCCTACCCCTACCACCTGCGCAGCCCGGAGGCGATCGCCTCCTTCTTCGAGGGGCTGGAGCTGGTGGAGCCGGGCGTGGTGCCCACGCCGCGGTGGCGTCCCGCCCCCGGCGACCGGGACGCGTCCGACCCGGTGAGCGCCGTCTGCGGCGTCGCAGTGAAACGCTGACCCGCGGGTTCCTGGCCGCGCCGCGAAGCGTGACGACGCCCTGGCATGTCGGGGCATCCCCGATGGTGCGCCTCTGAGGAAATGCTCAAGCGGCAGACGTTCGGACAGCTTCCGTGTGCCCTCTCAGTCCAGCGCTGCCACGACTTCGGCGGTCGTGCAGACAGTGGCGATACGCGGGAAGATGTAGTCGAAGGCGAACTCATGGGCGCGCGCGTCGAGTGCGGTGATCGCGTCCTCGGGCAAGATCACCTTGAAGCCGAACTCGTCGGCGAAACGCGCGGTCTGCTCGACGCCGAAGTTCGTGGCGATCCCGGTGATGACCAGGGTGTCGATGGCGCGCTTGCGCAACGCCTCCTCCAGCCCGGTGTTGTGGAATGCACCCCAGGTGCGCTTCACGATCTCCAGGTCGCCGACTGCCCCTTCGACCAGCTCGCTGCCCGGTGGCTGCTCCGCAACGCCTGGCCGCTCGACCCGCACGGAGACGACGAGACCGCCCGCCTTCCGCACTGCGTCGGCCAGAGCGAGGGAGCGGGTGACCACGGCAGGCCCGGAATGTGGTGCCGTGGGCTGCTCGACGATGCGGGTCATCAGGTCGATAAGGAGCAATGCGGTGCGGCGGGGATCCAGTTTGTCCATGATCGGCATGGTAGCGAGCCACATCGACCTGTGGACCTGGAGCGCGATCGCCCGGTGGTCAAGCGGGAAGCGGTACTCAACTGAACGCCGGCGGCCGAGAGCTCAACTCCCTATGAAGCACTTCCTGATGGTGGGAGATGGTCGTTTTGCGTGTCCTTGGCGCCCGCCCTGCCACTGTGGACTCGTGGAGACCTCGGGGGAGGAGCGCTGGTTCCAGGCCTTTCGCATGCAGGCGGCCCACATGGCCTTCCCGGACTGGAGCCCCCGTCCGGACGAGTGGGTGAGCCTCTACACCTCCCTCGTCGGGCAGCAGGTCTCGGTCACCACCGAGATCGCCGTGTACCGGGGCAACCAGCGCATCCGCCACCGCCACTACAGCGGCCGGGAGGCCAGGGAGTTCTGGCTGGAGCTCATGGAGCGTGTCTCCGAGTGACGATTCCCGGATTTGTCGGAGATCGTCTCTAGGGTCTGCGCCCATGAGTGATCAGCGGAGTGGAACGGCTTGGGACGCGGTGCGCGCGGCGATCGACGCCGAGGACCCGGCTGCGGTGGCGGCGCTGGTCGCCGGGTTCGGTGAGGGGGAGCGCCGCGAGGTGGCCCGCGAGCTGCCCGGCCACCTCTCCGAGGCGCGACGGCGCGGCGAGGCACGGGACGCCGAACGGCGTGCGGAGCTCCAGCGCGAGTGGGACGCCCGGGTGGCCGCCTACCGGCGGAAGACCGGCGACCGGCACTCGACCACCGACTACTACTGGGACCTGTGGGTCCACCACCGGACCTACGTGGGCAGCCGGTGGATCGAGCCCATGCGAGTCGCCGGGGCGGGCACGCTCGGCGGAGCGGCGGCCGTGGTGTCGTGGCTGCACCGGCGCGACTTCCAGCGCTGGACCGACCGGGACGACGTGCCGCTGATCCTCCAGGCGGTCGCCGCCCGGCCCACCGCCTGGCAGGCCGACCTGGCCGTCCGGCTGGCGATGCGGCTGCGCGGCCCGAGCCGGGACGCCCGGGGCGACGCCGGCCGCTCGGCGCGGCTGACGCTGGAGCTGCTGCGCCGTACCGGGGCCGAGCCGCCCGCCCACGACCCGTTGACCCTCGCCTGGCTCACCACCTGGAGCCCGCCCCAGCACCCGGCCACCGACCCACCCACCGATCCTGCCACCGACCCTTTCACCGATCCGGCGGCCGACCGGACCGCCGACCCGGCCGCCGACCCGCTGTTCGACACGTTGCTGCCGCGCCTGTTCGACGCCGAAGGGGTGGGCAGGCAACTGCGCGAGGACCACGAGCGTCCCGCCTGGCTGGCCGGCCTCGCCCGGCAGGAACGCGTGCCCCGCGAGAGCCTGCTCGACGGCTGCCTCAGCCGCTTCCTGCGCGGCGGAACGGCCGCCGACCTGCGCTTCTTCGTCCGGCTCCACGACGCGCTCGACCCGGCGCCGGAAGAGGTGGCGGCCCGCGGCCGTGACTACCTGCGGCTGCTGCCCGCCGCCCCGCCCAACGTCGCCGACCTGGCGCTCAAGCGGTTGCGCCGGCTCGGCCCGCTCGACCCGGACGAGGCCGCCGAGGCCGTCGAGGGGCTGGTCTTCCGGGCCGAGGGCAAGCTGGTGCGCGCCGGGCTGGTCTGGCTCGACCGGCTCGCCGGCGACCACCAGGGCGACCTCGACGGCTACGCCGCCGCGCTGGGCGCGGCGCTGGTGGGCGAGTCGGGTGAGGCCCGCGCCCGGGCGGCCCGGCTGGCCGTCAAGCACGCCGCGCGATTCACCCCCGCGGGCGCCGAACGGATCCGCGAGGCGCTGCCGCTGATGCCCGCGGGCGAGGGCGTCGCCCTGGCCGAGGTCTTCGGCGGGGAGGCGGTGCCCGCCGAGCCGGAGCCCGAGGCCCGGCCCTTCGCGCCCCCGCCCTTGCCGTCCGCGCCCGAGCCCGCCCGCATGACGCCGCCGGTCCTCGGCCCCGCCGGGCTGCCGACGTCCCGGCTGTCGGAGCACCGGTGGCTGGTCGCCGAGCGGTGGCTCGACGTGTTCGTCCGGCTCGCGGCGACCGACCGGGCCGCGCTGACCGAGACCCTCGCCCCCGTCGCCGGACTCTTCCCCGCGGAGATGTACCGGTCGGCGCCGTGGCGTCACCTGAAGATCTGGGCGGCGGCGATGGCCAAGGAGCTGACCGAGCCGGGCGCCGAGGCGAAGGCGACCGCCGGACACCCGGACCGGACCCCGCCCACGACCCGGGAACGGCTGCCGGAGATCGCCGGGACAGGGCGGCGGATGCCGCTGCGCCGCTTCGCCGAGGTCTACGAGGCCCTCGTGACCGGGACGCTGCCGCCGTACCTGCTGGCCACGCCCACCCACGTCAACGGCCGCCTGGACGCGGCCGAGCTGGTGGACCGGCTGGAGGGCTACGAGCGGGCGGGTGCCGAGGCGCTGCCCGTGGACCTGGAGCAGGCGCTGCTGCGGCTGCCGCGCACGGTGCCCGCCGACGTCGTCGAGCGTGCCGCCGGGCTGACCGGCACGGCGGGACGGGCCGCCGCCCGGTGGATGACCGACCGGCCCGCCGGCCCGCGCGTCACGCTGCGCCGGCAGGAGAGCGGCGACGGCGTCTTCGTCGCCGACCCGACCGGGTCGGCGACGCTCGACGAGGCACTCGCCGACCTCCGGGGCGAGGAGGCGTTCGAGGCGCACCTCTCCGTCCTGCCCTCCGACCGCGAGCTCGTCGCCGCGCACGCCGTCCACCCGGCGCTCGCCGACGCGATCCACCGCAGACCCGCCGCCGCGCACCTGGCCCTCCTGGCCGCCGCCGACGGTCCCGGCGGTCCCGCCATGGCGCTGCTGGTCGCCCACTGCCTGTGCGCGGAGCCGGAGGAGACGCTGCGCCCGCTGCTGTGGCTGGCCGCCTCGGGCGGGCTGCCCGGTGCGGAGGTCGGGGCGGAGCTCGCCACACTGTTCCGGCGCGACGAGGCGAACGAGCGGGAGTACCGGCTCTACTCCGTGGCGGAGGTGCTCGGGGTGCTGGAGGAGGCCGCCCGGCACGGCGCGCACCGCGAGGTGTGGCAGATCATGGCCGGCCTGCTGACCGGCTACCTGCCGGGGCCGGGGGAGCGGGCCACCGTCACGCACACCCGGCTGACGACGTTCGCCGCCGACGTCGCCACCTGGGCCGACGCGCGCGGCGAGCTGCCCCGGATCGCCGAGCTGGCCGCCCGGAGCCGCGAGAGCGGCCTGGTACGCCAGGCCCGCCGCCTGCACACCCGGCTGGCTCAGTAGCGCTCCAGCTCCCAGGGGTCGTGCGCGGAGAACACCGACACCCCGTGCGTGTGGGCCAGGGTCCGCAGCCTGGCCTGGTTGGCGATCCGCAGCTCCGCGTCCACCTGCGAGTCCACCTGGACGATGTCCATGAGCGGGTGCGAGACCGGGTCCAGATCCAGCTCGCGGTGGTAGAAGTACGCGTCGCCGGCGTGCAGCAGCCAGCGGTCTCCCTCTCTGACCGCCACACCGGCGTGCCCCGCGGTGTGCCCGCCGAGCGGCACCAGGAGCAGGTCCGGCAGGCCGTGCAGCGGCTGTGCGCCCTCCATGCCGAACCAGGTCTCGCCGGGGCCCTCGCCGTAGGTGACCCAGTGCGGGCCGTGCGCCCAGTGGCCCGGCCGGTAGCGGCGGCTCGGCGCCTCGGCCAGGGCCGCCTCCAGCTCGGCCGCCATGACGTGCACCCGCGCGCCGGGGAAGTCGGGCAGGCCGCCGCTGTGGTCGACGTCCAGGTGCGTGAGCACGACGTGGCGCACGTCCGCGGGGTCGTGGCCGAGTGCGGCGAGCTGCCGCACGGCCGTCTCGGCCGGTCGCAGCGCCGGGTCCACCAGGTCCACCCATTCGGCTTCGAGCAGGTCGGCCGGCCGGGTCACGTCGTCCAGGCCGAGACCGGCCTCCACCAGGACGAGTCCGGAGGAGGGCGTCTCGATGAGCAGGGCATGGCAGACCGCCCGGGCGGAGGGCAGGCCGGTGGTGGAGTCGATCTCGCGCATCGACCCGACGTTGAGGTGATGAATCTTCATGCGCCTAGACTGCGACTTGAAGCGCGGTTCAAGTCAAGGAGACGCCCGTGGAGGAGACGCCGCTCGACATCGGCGAGGTGGCGCGCAGGTCCGGCCTGGCGCCCTCGGCGCTGCGGTTCTACGAGCGCAAGGGCCTCATCGCGCCGGTCGCGCGCAACGGCCTGCGCCGCGCCTACCTGCCTGACACGCTCGACCGGCTGGCACTGATCACCTGTGCGCGCGACGCCGGGTTCGCGCTGGCCGAGATCGGCCGGTTCCTGGCCGCCGGGCCGGGCGACACGGAGCTGCGCGCCCGGATGGCGGTCAAGGAACGCGAGGTGGACGAGCTGGTGTCGCGGCTCACCCGGCTGCGCGACAGCCTCCGGCACGCCCTGGTGTGTGACCACGACCCGTTCGTCGAGTGCTCCGAGTTCAAGCGGGCCGTGCGGCGGGTGAGCGTGCCGGAGTGACGCTCAGCCGGAGTTGACGTACTGCCGGGGGCGCAGGGCGTGGGCGCGCAACGCGGTCAGGGCCGCCAGATGCCCGGTCGTCGACATCCGTACGGCCAGCTCGTCGCCGAACGCGAGCCCCAGCGCGGTGAGCTGGCCGACCAGGTGGTCCACCGGGGTGGCGACGTCGTCGAGGCCCGTGGCCGGATGCCAGCCCTCGCCCCCGACCACCTCGGCCACCCGCCGGCGCAGCTCCACGGGCGACATGAGGGTGCCGTCGGCGAGCAGCAGCAGCGCCGCCTCACGGGCCGACACCTCGAACTCGTGCTCACCCGGAGCCAGCAGCAGCCCGGTCACCGCCTCCCACATCGTCCCCGGCGACAGCAGCAGCCGCCTGCCCTCGGAGGTGATCGTCAGCCTGGCGCCGTCGCGGCGCAGCGCACCCAGCTCCCGCTCGGCCAGCTCGCGCAGCCGCAACGCCTCGGGGGACGGCGCTAAGCGCAGCGGCAGGCTCTCGGAGGCCGCCAGCGACAGCAGCCCGTGGAGCGCGGGCACCGGCTGGGCAGGCACCGGCGCGTGCAGCCGCACCTCGTACGGCTGCGCCAGCTCCCGCCTGGCCGGACCGCGGCCCAGCACCCAGCGGTTGAGCCGCTCGCCGTGGACGCGGTGCAGCCAGTTGTCGCCGCCCAGCTCGGCCCGCGGCTCGGTGAGCCAGCGCCGCGTCAGCGCGACCCGGTCGCCGTCGTCTCCGGCCAGGATGGCCAGCTCCAGCGCCGCCGAGCAGGCCACGTGGGCGCCCAGCTCCTCGGGCCCCATGATCGTGCTCCACTGCAGCTCGGGCACGTCGGGCGGCAGCACGCCGGTGGCCTCCAGCGCCGCCTGGTAGGCGAGGGTGCCCGCGTCCTCGCCCTCGGTCGCGTACGTGCGCAGGATCCGCAGCGTCGTCGCCGAGACGCACAGCTCGGCGTAGCGCTCCAGCCCGCCGAGCTGGAGCAGGCGGCCCAGCGAACGGGCCAGCCGCTCGTGGTCGCCGCCGACCTTCAACGGCAGGGTGTACCAGAGGAACTCGCAGACGTCGAGCTGGGTGACCGTCTCCAGCGGGTCGCCGCCGGTCAGCCACTCGACGGCGGTCCTGGCCTCCTCGGCGAGGTCCGGCTCAGAGCGTTCCAGTTCGGCGAGGAGCGCGGTGACGTCCGGTGCACTCATGCCTCGAAGTTTGCCGTATCGGGCCCGGGCCTGACGATGCCCGAAACCGGCGCGTATTGGGTCTTGCACAGTGATTGCCCTAGGAAAGCATCTGTTCAGCGGGATGTGGTCACGACTAGATCCAGCGTTTGTCGAACAGCATCCTGGCCTTCCACTCGGTGTAGGGGAGCAGCTCGCCGGACAGGACCGGGTGCAGCCACCAGAAGTTGATCAGCGCGAGCAGTGCGAACGCCCCCACGGCCGCGGCCCCGACCGTACGCCGCATGCCGGCCGTCGCACCGGCCGGCCCGATGATCAGCCCCGCGCACAGCGTGATGGCCAGCACCATGAACGGCACCATGGGGATCGCGTAGAACAGGAACATCGTCCGGTTGGAGGCGATCGCGAAGTAGAACCACGGCAGCCACCCCATCGCGTACGCCAGCAGCACCGCCCCGGCCCGCCAGTCGCGCGTGGCGACGTACCACGCGATCAGGCCGACCAGCGCGAGCAGCGCCCCGAACCAGATCACCGGCGTGCCGACGCCGAGCACCGCCTCCGAGCAGTCCTTGACGCCGCAGGTGTTCTGCACGCCCTGGTAGTAGAACGCCACGGGACGCAGCAGCAGCGGCCACTGCCACGGGTCGGACATGTAGGGATGGGAGGTCTCCAGCCCGTTGTGGAAGGTGAAGACCTGCCACTGGTACTTCACCCACGACCGCGCCGAGTCGAGGACGAAGTAGAAGGGCCCCGACGAGGTGGCCTGGTCCCAGTTGCGGCCGTAGCCGGTGGCGGTGGCGAACCAGCCGGTCCAGGTCGCCATGTAGGTGACGAACGGGGCGGCGGCGAACGCCAGCAGCCCGTTCGGCAGGTCCTTGGAGAAGACCCCCGCGTACGGGTGCCGCACGCCGACCGCCCGCCGCGCGCCGAGGTCCCACAGCAGCGACATGACGGCGAACGCCACGGCGAACGCCAGCCCGGACCACTTGACCCCCATCGCCGCGCCGAGGCAGACGCCCGCGGCGATGCGCCACGGCCGCAGCCCGAGGCTCGGCCCCTGGGGCGAGAGGGGGGCGCTCTCGTACCACTCGACCAGCCGCTGCCGCGTCTTGTCGCGGTCGACCACGAGGCAGGCGAACGCGGCCAGCACCCAGAACATCAGGAAGATGTCGAGCAGCGCCGTCCGCGACAGCACGAAGTGCAGGCCGTCGAGGGCGAGCAGCAGCCCGGCGAAGCAGCCGAGCAGCGTCGAGCGGGTCATCCGGCGGGCCACCCGCGCCAGGACGAGGATCGACAGCGTGCCCACCACGGCGGCGGCGAAGCGCCAGCCGTAGGGGTTCATCCCGAACAGCCACTCGCCCGCGCCGATCATCCACTTGCCCAGCGGCGGGTGGACCACGTAGGAGGCGCACTTGTCGAGCGTCTGGCCCGTGCACTTCTCCCAGATGTCGGTGTTGCCGGCCAGCAGCGCCTTGTCGGCGTCCTTGATCGTGACCCGCTCCACCAGCCACGTGACCAGGGAGAAGGCGTCCTTGGCGTAGTACGTCTCGTCGAAGACGACCGCCTTGGGATGGCCGAGGTTGACGAACCGGAGCACCCCACCGAAGATCATCACGAGGATCGGCCCGAGCCACCCCCACAGCTCGCTGCCGCGCATGGGCGGGACCATCCGGTCGCGCACCGAACGCGCACGGGGACTGCTCTCGTCGGCCTTCGGGTCCTCGAAGGCCTGGTACGCGAAGTCGGTCACCGCCATTCGGCCATCGTACGGGCCTGAAGCCGAACGTTACGCGGAAACACTGCCCAATCGGGATGCCCTGCCACAATGGTCGGGTGAGAGCAGACGGCAGGTTGGTGCTGGCAGGAGCCCCCATAGGTCAGGCGGGCGACGTGTCGCCGCGGCTGCGCGACGCGCTGCGCAGCGCCGACGTGGTGGCGGCCGAGGACACCAGACGGCTGCGCCGGCTGGCCACCGAGCTGGGCGTCGAGATCGGCGGCCGGATCGTCAGCTACTACGACGCCAACGAGGCCGGCCGGGCCCGCGAGCTGGTCGAGACCCTCAAGGAGGGCCGCACGGTCGTCGTCATCACCGACGCCGGGATGCCGGGCGTGTCGGACCCCGGCTACCGCCTGACCCGGCTCGCCGTCGAGGAGGGCGTCACGGTGACGGCGCTGCCCGGCCCGAGCGCCGTCACCACCGCGCTGGCCGTCTCCGGCCTGCCCAGCGACCGCTTCTGCTTCGAGGGCTTCCCGCCGCGCAAGACCGGCGAGCGGGCCCGCCGCCTGGCGGCGCTGGCGGGCGAGGAGCGCACGATGGTCTTCTTCGAGGCGCCCCACCGGCTGGCCGACTCGCTGGCGGCGATGGCCGAGGCGTTCGGCGCCGACCGCCCGGCCGCCGTCTGCCGCGAGCTGACCAAGACCTACGAGGAGGTGCGCCGCGGCGGTCTCGGCGAGCTGGCCGCGTGGGCGGCGGCCGGGGTCAAGGGCGAGATCACCGTCGTCGTCGCGGGCCACGTGCCTGCCGACGAGCCGGCCGACATGGAGGGGCTGGTGGCCGAGGTGGAGCGGCGGGTGGCGGCCGGCGAGCTGCGGAAGACGGCCGTGGCCGACGTCGCCAAGGCCGCGGGGATGCCGCGGCGGGAGCTCTACGAGGCGGTTCACAGAGGATCTTCCACCCCGTAGGGTGCGCTTCGTGAAGAACTGGGGGGTTTCGCCACACCGGCTGGTTCCGCCGTTCCCCGGGAGCGTGCTGTGGGGGTGGCTGGGGCCGCTGCTGGTGGCGGCGTTCGGGGGCATCTTCCGGTTCGTCCGGCTGGGGGAGCCGCACGCGGTCGTCTTCGACGAGACCTACTACGCCAAGGACGCCTACGCCCTGCTGCTGTTCGGCGTCGAGCGCCACACCCTGGGCACCGCCAAGAACCCCATCGCCGACAAGCGCCTCATCACCGAGAACACCGACATCTGGAAGCAGTGCGCCGAGTCCGCCGACTGCGCCTCGTTCGTCTCGCACCCGCCGCTGGGCAAGTGGATGATCGGCGCGGGCGAGTGGCTGTTCGGCATGACCCCGTTCGGCTGGCGCTTCGCCGCCGCCGTGGTGGGCACGCTGTCGATCCTCGTCCTGGCGCGGGTGGCCCGCCGGATGACCCGCTCGACGCTGCTGGGTTGCCTGGCGGGGCTGCTGCTCGCCCTCGACGGCCTGCACCTGGTCCTGTCGCGGACGGCGCTGCTCGACATCTTCCTGATGTTCTGGGTGCTGGCCGCGTTCGCGTGCGTGGTGGCCGACCGCGACTGGGCCCGGCAGCGGCTGGCCGACCGCTGGTCGCCCGGCTTCTCGCTCGGCTCCTCACCCGGCTCCTCGCCCGGCCCCGAGTACGGGCCCCGGCTCGGGGTGCGGCCGTGGCGGCTGGCCGCCGGGGTCTGCCTGGGGGCGGCGTGCGCGGTGAAGTGGTCGGGGATCTTCTTCCTGATCGCGTTCGCGGTGCTCAGCCTCGTGTGGGACCTGGGCGCGCGGCGGGCCGCGGGAGCCCGCCGGCCGTACCGCGGGGCCCTCGCCCTCGACCTGCCGCAGGCGGCGGCCGCGCTGGGGCTCGCCCCGGCCCTGGTGTTCGTCGGGTCGTGGACGAGCTGGTTCGTCAACGACGACGGCTGGGGCCGCAACTGGGAGCAGGCCACCGCCCACGGGCCGCTGTTCTTCCTCGCCGACTCGGCGCGGTCGTGGCTGAAGTACCAGATCGAGGTGCTCGGCTACCACACCGGGCTGACCAGCTACCACCCGTACATGTCGGATCCGTGGTCGTGGCCGGTGCTGTTCAGGCCGGTCACCTTCCACTACGAGAGCGGGCCGGGCGCCTGCGGGGCGGCGAAGTGCTCCGAGACGGTGATCGGCGTCGGCACCCCCGCCCTGTGGTTCGCTGCGGCTCTGGCCCTGCTCGGACTGGTCGCCTGGTACGCCAGGACCCGCGACTGGCGGGCCGGAGCGGTGCTGCTCGGCTACGCCGCCGGATGGCTGCCGTGGTTCTACTACGCGGTGTCCGACCAGCGGACCATGTACCTCTTCTACATGATCCCCGTGGTGCCGTTCATGGTGCTGGCGGTCGTCCTCGTCGCCGGGCTGGCACTGGGACGGGCCGACGCGCCGGCGCCGCGCAGGGCGACCGGGGCCGCGGTCGTGGGCGCGCTGGCCCTCGTCGTGCTGGTCAACTTCTGGTGGCTGTATCCGGTGCTGACGGCCGAGCAGCTCGCGCACGCCGACTGGTGGGCCCGGATGCTGCTGCGCTCCTGGGTCGAAGCCGCGCCCAAGTGACGCGGCGCAGCGTGATGGCGGCCGCCATGCAGGCCAGCGGCACCGCCGGCAGGACGTAGCGGTAGTCGAACTCGGCCGTCGCCGCCGGCGCCAGCAGCAGCCCGAACGCCGCCAGCCACGGCAGCGCCACCGGGCCGCCCAGCGTGCGCCAGCGCACCGCGACGCCGTACAGGCCGACCAGCAGGATGCCGCCGAGCAGCGGGCCCTGCAGGTAGACGACCTTCTGGTAGTTGCTCATGATCTCCGCCCACGGCGACACGATCCGCGTCTCGGGCGGGCCCTGCTCGTAGGAGAAGGCGTCGGTGTCGGTGCGGCCCTGGAAGGAGGGCCAGTTGGGCAGCCGCTTGGGCCGGCCGTAGGCGTCGAGGTCGTAGTAGGGCCTGAACTGGTACATGTTGTAGGTCGCCTCGTCGGGGAAGCGCGGCCGGCCCCACTTGAAGGCGCGCAGGAAGTCACGCGCCACGACCTGCAGATAGTCGCCGGGCTGCGACAGGATCGCGCGCGAGGCGAAGGTGCTCGCCGCCTCATTGGTGATCTCGGTGAACTTCTTGCCCGAGCCCCAGCGGTGCAGCACCTCGCCGGTGCCGGTGCCGCCGCCGCCCTGACCCCACAGGTACCACTGCGCGTACTCCTTGCGCTGGTCGACGGGGTCGTTGATGCACAGCAGGAGAAGTTCGAGCTCCTTGTACTTGTCGATGTTCATCTTGGCGCAGTCGGCGAAGATCGCGGTGCGCATGTAGAGGATGAGCCCGTCGCTGTTGGTCATCGCGAACTTGCCGACGCTCGCCTTGAACCAGCTCATGTACGTCACCGTCGGCACCGCGCAGGCGACCACCACGGCCACGACCACCTTCCACCCCGTGCGCTTGACCACGAGGTAGACCACCACGAGCACGAGGATCGGCAGGCCGATCGACCGGGTCAGCGACGTCAGCGCCAGCAGCAGGCCGACCACCACGCCGACCTGCCAGGACATGCGCCGGTGCCACAGCACGAGCGTGACGACGCCCACGACCAGCAGCGTGAACATCGAGTCGGACATGATGAGCTGCTCGAGCTGGATCTGGTAGGCGTCGAACAGCACCGGCGCCGCCGCCAGCGTCGCCCCCCACTTCGGCAGCCCGAACTTGCGCCGCAGCAGCGCGTACATCAGCGCGGCCGTGGCCAGCCCCATCAGGTGCTGGGTGAACACCACCAGCGTGAAGCTGTGGAACGGCTTGAGTACCAGCAGCCAGAACCCGTAGCCGTCCGGCCGGATCGGGTGCGGCCTCGGGTGCAGCGCGACGGAGACGTACTCGTAGGAGTCGTTGAACCACATCGCCGGGCCGTAGCCGAGCATGGTGACGAGCCGCAGCACCGCGCCCAGCGCGAAAGCCACGGCGAACACCCGATGACGGCGCAGGAAGCCGAGCACGCGCGCCATGGGGCCGGGAGCGGAGTGGTCCCCACGGGCGATCTCCGCGACGCTCACCATGCTGTAAAGAATGCCAGCCGTTTGTAGGACTTGACCCGACCGACTCCGGGCACAGGGCATGATGGTGTGCTGGAAGAGTCGCGATAGAAGGGTTGAGACGTGGAACTGACGGTGGTCATGCCCTGCCTCAACGAGGCCGAAACCGTGGAAGTCTGTGTGCGCAAGGCTCTGGCGTGCATGGAGGAGCACGGCATCGAGGGCGAGGTCCTGATCGCCGACAACGGCAGCACGGACGGCTCTCAGCAGCTCGCGCGCGACGCCGGCGCCCGCGTGGTCCACGTGGACGAGAAGGGCTACGGCAACGCCCTCATGGGCGGCATCCGCGCGGCGCGCGGCAAGTACGTCATCATGGGCGACGCCGACGACTCCTACGACTTCACGGCGCTCCTGCCGTTCGTGGAGCAGCTGCGCGACGGGGCCGACCTGGTGATGGGCAACCGGTTCAGGGGCGGCATCGCCCCGGGGGCCATGCCGCCGCTGCACCGCTACCTCGGCAACCCCGTCCTTTCGTTCGTCGGGCGGCTCTTCTTCCCCTCGGCCATCGGCGACTTCCACTGCGGTCTGCGCGGCTTCCGGCGCGACTCCATCCTGCGGCTCCAGCTTCAGACCGGCGGCATGGAGTTCGCCTCGGAGATGGTGGTCCGCTCCACCTTGTCGGGCCTCGACGTGCGCGAGGTGGCCACCACCCTGTCGCCCGACGGGCGCTCCCGCCCGCCGCACCTGCGCTCCTGGCGCGACGGCTGGCGCCACCTGCGCTTCCTGCTCCTCTACAGCCCCAAGTGGCTGTTTTTCTATCCCGGCCTGGTGATGATGGCCCTCGGCCTGGTCGCCGGCACCGCGCTGACCTTCGGCCCGGTGGAGATCGGCGAGCTCGCCTTCGACGTCGACACCCTGGTCGGCGCCTCGGCCGCGGTGGTGATCGGTTTCCAGGCCGTGCTGTTCGCGGTGTTCACCAAGGTCTACGCGGCTGAGGAGGGGTTCCTGCCGGAGTCGCCCCGCATCCGCAAGCTGATCGACATCGTGTCCCTGGAGAAGGGCCTCGTGGTCGGCGGCCTGCTGGCGCTGGCCGGTCTGGTCGGCCTGGTCATGTCGCTGGTGCACTGGCAGATCCGCAGCTTCGGCGAGCTCGACCCGCGCGAGTCGCTGCGCCTCGTCGTGCCCTCCGCGACTGCGCTCATCATCAGCTTCCAGACCATCTTCGCCTCGCTGTTCGTCAGCATCCTGGGCATCCGCCGCACCCGCGAGACGCCTATCGACGTCGCCGCCAAGGCGGCGGAGGAGGCCGCCGAGGCGGTCTCGCGCGAGAAGTCGGACGCCGTCTCGCGCGAAGAGTCGCGGACGCGCTGATCTAATCGGTTCGAGACGGGCGGTCGAGCGCCGTAGGCTTGGGGCTATGTCCCAGCACATCTTGACCGCCGTGGCGTGGCCCTACGCCAACGGCCCCCGCCACATCGGGCACGTCTCAGGGTTCGGCGTGCCGTCCGACGTCTTCAGCCGCTACCAGCGGATGGCGGGCAACAAGGTGCTGATGGTCTCCGGCACCGACGAGCACGGCACGCCCATCCAGGTGCAGGCCGACAAGGAAGGCGTCACCGCCAAGGAGCTGGCCGACCGCTACAACCGGGTCATCGCCGAGGACCTGACCGGGCTGGGCCTGTCCTACGACCTGTTCACCCGCACGTCCACCCGCAACCACTACGCGGTCACGCAGGACATCTTCAAGGGCCTCTACGACAACGGCTACATCTTCCCCAAGACCACGATGGGGGCGATCTCGCCGTCCACCGGCCGCACCCTGCCCGACCGCTACATCGAGGGCACCTGCCCCATCTGCGGCTACGACGGCGCCCGCGGCGACCAGTGCGACAACTGCGGCAACCAGCTCGACCCGATCCAGCTGATCAACCCCAAGAGCCGCATCAACGGCGAGACCCCGGTCTTCACCGAGACCGAGCACTTCATGCTCGACCTGCCCGCCTTCGCCGAGGTGCTCGGCTCCTACCTTCAGGCCAAGCAGGGCGAGTGGCGGCCCAACGTGCTCAAGTTCGCCCTCAACCTGCTCGGCGACCTGCAGCCGCGGGCGATCAGCCGCGACCTCGACTGGGGCGTGCCCATCCCGCTCGACGGCTGGCGCGACCAGCCCAACAAGCGGCTCTACGTCTGGTTCGACGCGGTCATCGGCTACCTGTCGGCCTCCATCGAGTGGGCCAGGCGCTCCGGCGACCCCGACGCCTGGCGGCAGTGGTGGCAGAATCCCGACGCCCGCGGCTACTACTTCATGGGCAAGGACAACAT
Organism: Nonomuraea muscovyensis; assembly: GCF_014207745.1. NCBI lineage: Bacteria > Bacillati > Actinomycetota > Actinomycetes > Streptosporangiales > Streptosporangiaceae > Nonomuraea > Nonomuraea muscovyensis. The sequence continues at coordinate 1,702,183 of NZ_JACHJB010000001.1, read as the reverse complement.
CGTCTTCCACGCCGAGATCTGGCCGGCGATGCTGTTCGGCTACAACGGCCAGGGCGCGCGTGACGGGCGGCCGGGCCCGCTCGGGGCGCTCGACGTGCCGTCCGAGGTGGTCTCCAGCGAGTTCCTGACCATGGAGGGGCGCAAGTTCTCCTCCTCGCGCCAGGTCGTCATCTACGTGCGCGACTTCCTGGCCCGCTACGACGCCGACGCGCTGCGCTACTACATCGCCGTGGCCGGCCCCGAAAACCAGGACACCGACTTCACCTGGCAGGAGTTCGTCAACCGCAACAACGGCGAGCTGGTCGCGGCGTGGGGCAACCTGGTCAACCGGTCCATCTCGATGGCGGCCAAGAACTTCGGCCAGATCCCCGAGCCCGGCCAGCTGACCGACGCCGACCGGGCGCTGCTGGAGCGCTCGCGCAACACGTTCGGCCCGGTGGGCGCCGAGCTGACCCGCTCCCGTTTCAAGAACGCCATCACCGAGGCGTTCGACGTGGTCCGCGACGCCAACCGCTACCTCGCCGAGCAGGAGCCCTGGAAGCTCAAGGACGACCCCGAGCGCCAGAAGTCGATCCTGCACGTGGCGCTCCAGGTGGTCGACGACTGCAAGACGATGCTCACGCCGTTCCTGCCCGGCTCGTCCAACAAGGTCTACGCGATGCTCGGCGGCGACGACGTCTGGTCCGGCATGCCGGAGATCCACGAGGTCGACGAGGACGGCGGCGAGTCCTACCCGGTGATCACCGGCGCGTACGACGGGGCCGCCCGCTGGGAGCACCGGCCGATCAAGCCGGGCACCCCGCTCGCGCCACCGGTGCCGCTGTTCAAGAAACTCGACCCCAAGGTCGTGGACGAGGAACTGGCCCGACTGGGTGAGTGAGGTGTCCCTTCCCGCTCCTCCCGAGCCGCTCGCGGCTCCGGTGTTCGACAGCCACTGCCACCTCGACATCATGGTGGGCGACCGGCCGGCGTCATCGGGTGACCCGGTGGCGCTGGCCGCGCAGGCCGCGTCGGCCTCCGTGCGCGGCATCCTCGACGAGGCCCGCGCCGTGGGCGTGACCAGGCTCGTCACCATCGGCTACGACCTGCCGTCGTCCCGGTGGGGCGCCGAGGTGGCGGCCGAGCACGACGACGTCCACGCGGGGGTGGCCGTGCACCCCAACGAGGCGCACGCCGCCACGCCCGAGACGCTGGCCGAGATCGAGGCGCTGGCCGGGCGGCCAGAGGTGCGGGCCGTGGGCGAGACGGGGCTCGACTACTTCCGCGACTGGGCGAGCAGGGACGACCAGCACGCCAGCTTCCGGGCGCACATCGAGATCGCCCGGCGCACCGGCAAGGCGCTGGTCATCCACGACCGCGACGCCCACGACGACGTGCTGAAGGTGCTGGCCGAGCAAGGGGCGCCGCCGGTGGTGGTGTTCCACAGCTTCTCGGGCGACGCCGACATGGCCAAGAAGTGCGCCGACGCCGGCTACTTCATGTCGTTCTCGGGGCCGGTGACGTACAAGAACGCCGGCTACCTGCGCGAGGCGGCGCGGGCCGCGCCGGTGGAGCTCATGCTGGTCGAGACCGACGCGCCCTACCTGCCGCCGGTGCCCCACCGGGGCAAGCCCAACGCGCCCTACCTCATCCCGCTCACGCTGCGCTGCCTCGCCGAGGTCAAGGGCGTCCGCCCGGAGGAGCTGTGCGAGGCGATCAACGCCAACGGAGTGACCGTCTTCGGCGAGTGGTGACGGTCCCGGGCCGCACGAACCCGCCCCGCGTCGGCCGGCTGCCGGTGCGGGCGGGAGCGCGGGCCGTCAGTGGTGAGGCCGGCGCGAGCGCAACTTGTCGAAGAACTGCCGGGCCTTGCGCTGGTTGCTCGGGTCCTCGGCCATCCGCTTGGCCTTCTCCACCGCCTGCTTGCCTTGCGAACTGTGGAGGTAAGCGCGCAGTTTGTCCATGAGTGCCATGCCTTCCCCCCTACCCACGACGCGCGCCTTCACCGGCCGCGAACGGGTTCAGCCGCTGATCGACATGCCGAAGTCGGCGCCCTGGCCGGGTTGGCGCGCCTGCAGGTCGTCGGCGTTGCGCCCGAGGACCGCCACCTTCCCGTACGGCGCGGCGTCCGGCTGCCCGACGTACAGCTTGTTGCCGCTGAACGCCACCGCGTAGCCGGACAGGTCGCCGGGCGGCACGGCCGTCCGGTCGGCGGCGGCGTCGCGGAACGACACCAGGCGCACCCCTCCGCCGTATGGCGCGCCGATGGCCAGCCGGCCGTCGGAGGAGGCGGCCAGAGAGAAGCCGAACGCCTGCCCGGCGCCCTGCCGTACGGTCCTGACCGGGGTGAGGTCGGTGCCGAGGAGCTGCACGTACCCGGGGCCGGGCGCGCCCACCGCGAGCCCCGCGCCCTCGGCGTAGGCGAGCGCGTAGCCGTACCTGTCGCCAGACGCGCCCGTCGGGGAGTCGAGCTTCGTGCCCGACAGCCGCGCCTGGAGCACGTCCTTGATCGACACGACGGAGCCGGAGTCGATCTTGCCGGTGCCGACCTGGAGGCCCGTGCCGTCGTCGTTCTCGTACGGCACGCCGACGATCAGCTCGTTGCCCGCGCCCATGGCCAGCGACCAGCCGAACTGGTCGCCCACCTCGCCGTTGCCGGGGACCTGCTCCGACTCCTGGCTGATCCGGCGCAGCGGCCCCTCGCCCTTGCGGACGTACACGGCGCCGGTGTCGGCCCGGCCGGACTCGTCCTCGTACGGGGCGCCGATGGTCACCAGGTCGCCCTTGGCGGCCAGGGACCAGCCGAAGTGGGCGTCGCGCTGCGGCGCGATGGCGAAGAGCTGCGTGGGGGGAGCGGTGTCGCCGCCGTACACGACGTAGGCGGCGCCGGCGTCCCGGACACCCCGCACGTCCGTGAAGGGCGCCCCCACGACGAGGTCGGCGCAGGCGTCGCCGTCGACCTTCGCCAGCCGTACCGACCAGCCGAAGCCGTCGCCGGATGCCAGGCCGGGCACCGTGACGGGGATGACCTTGGTGCCGGACAGCACGTGCACGGCCCCCTTGTCGTCTTCGCCGAACGGGTCGCCGACGGCCACGTCCTCCAGCCCGTCGCCGTCGAAGTCACTCGGGCCGGCGCACGCGACCTTGTCCACGGCCGCCGCCACCTGCGCGGCGGTGGGGATCGTCGCGGCCGCCATCAGGAGCGCCACCAGGGCCGAGCGGATCATCCGAGCCTCACCTGAATCTCCTCGCCACCCCGGACTCCCACGGTGAGCCGCACCGGCCTGCGGTACAGCGGCAGGTCGAAGACGAAGACGCCGTCGACGCGGGCTCCCGGGGCGAGGGCGGCGGGCACGGTCACCGGGGCGGGTTCGTGCCGGGCGCCCCGGTCGTCCTGGAGCGTCACGGCGGGGTCGCCGAGGTTCCGGCGTGCCCCTCCGGGGTTCACCACGGACCAGCGGACCGTGCAGAGCTGCCCCTGCGACTGCTGCCTGCCCTGGTACTCCTTCAGCCCGCACCGGGGCGCCGAGGCGATGATGAGCTGCGGGTCGTCGAAGGAGGCGCCGAGCGCGTACCTGCGTCCGAGGTCGTTCGGCTGCTGCGCGGCGGGGGAGACGGTCTGGGTGCCGGGCCGGGGAGTCACGCCGCGGCTGGAGGTGATGATCAGGGTGCCGGCGGTGACGGCGACGGCGACCACCGCGGCGGCGGCGGCGATCAGCCACCGGGTGCTGCGCGGGCGCTGGGGCTGCTGCTGTGGCGGGATCGTGGGCAGCGCCTCACCGGGCCGCCGGATTCCCGGGCCCCGAGCCCCGTCGGCGTGGGGTTGCCGGTGCGCGGGGCCCTGGCCGCCATGGCGCCGTTCCGGTGTCGGCGTCCGGGCCTGGACCTGGGCCTGCGCGTGGAGGAACGCCTGCGCTTCGGCATCCCACCGCGCCAGTTCCTCCCGCGCGGCCAGTTCCTCCCTGCGCGCCAGCTCCTCGCGATCGGCCGGCTCCTCCCTGCGGGCCAGTTCCTCGCGATCGGCCGGTTCCGCTCTGCGCGCCGGCTCTTTGCGATCGGCGGGCTCCTCCCCGCGGGCCGGTTCTCCACGAGCGGAGGGTTCTCGGCGGCGCGTCGGATCCTCGCGAGCGGCCGGGCTCGATCCGCGCGTCGGCTCCACCCTGGTGGCGGGGTTCGCCTCGTCCCTGACGGCGGGGTCCGCCTGGCGCGGCGGCTCTTTCGGGGAAGCAGCGGCCGTCCTGTTCGCGGGGTCCATCCTGGTGGCGGGACCCATGCCGAGCGTGGCCGGCACACCCGGGTCCGTCGCGTCGTCGTCCGTTGACCCGGGCCCGCCCCGGGTGGCGCTCTCCGCACCCCGCCCGCCTGCACCGGCGCGCCCGCTCGTGCGTCCACTCCCCGCCACCTGCCCGCCCCGGCCCGCTCCGTCCCCTCCGCCGGTCCGATCCCCTCCGCCGGTCCGATCCCCTCCGCCGGTCCGATCCCCTCCATCGGTCCGGTCCCCTCCGCCGGCCCGATTCCCTCCATCGATCCGCCCGCCTCGGGTGGCCGGCCGCCCAGGGCCGGTGGGCCCCGCGGCGGGCCCGCCACCGGGCGAGGACGGCTCGGCGGCCTCCTGCCGGGCGGCGGCGCGGCCGGGAGCGGAGCCGTCCGCCATCGTGTCGCCAGGGGGCGGCGTGGCGAAGGTGGCCGTGATGTCCGGCTCGTCCACCACGTTCGGCGGCGGCTCCCATTCGCCCATCAGGTCGGGCGCCACCAGCGTGGGCGGGTCCGCCTCGGCCGTACGCGCCGGGGCCGCACCGCCGACCAGCGCGATCACGAGATCCTGGGCCGTGGGCCGCTCGGCGGGGTCCATCGAGGTCGCCAGCCGTACCAGCTCGTCGAGCGGCGCGGGCAACTCGCCCAGGTCGGGCTGCGTGTGCAGCACCCGAGAGGCCAGCGTGATCACGTCACCGCGCCCGAAGGGGTGGCGGCCGTTGCCCGCGTACGCCACCAGGCACCCCCAGGCGAAGATGTCGGCGGCCGGGGTGACCATCTCGCCGCGCACCTGCTCGGGCGCCCACCAGCCCGGACTGCCGATCAGCTCGCCCGACAGCGTGAACCCGGTCTCCCGGTCGAGCGCCCGCGCGATGCCGAAGTCGATCACCCGCGGCCCCGACAGGGAGAGGATGACGTTGGCCGGCTTCAGATCGCGGTGGACGAGCTCGGCCACGTGGATCGCGGCCAGCGCGGCGGCGACCCCCAGCGCGACACCGTGCAGCGGCCCCGGGTCGAGCGCGCCGTACTGGGTGATCTGTCCCGACAGGGGGATGCCCGCGATGTACTCGGTCACCATGTACGGGCGGCCGTCGCCGGTGTTGCCGTTGTCGAGCACCTGGGCCGTGCAGAAGGACGCCACCCGGCGGGCGTTGTCCACCTCGGCGTGGAACCGCGCCGCGAACCCCTCCTGGTTGGCGAACTCGGCCTTGATCACCTTGACCGCCACGAACCGTCCCGTGGGCGCCTTGGCCAGGAACACCGTGCCCATGCCGCCCTCGCCGAGACGGCCGAGTAACCGGTACGGACCGATCTCCCGCAGGTCCGTCGGGCGGAGCGGCGCGGCCCCCGTTGGCTCCATCAGGGACGTCCCTTCCTGTTCCACGCCATCCTCCCCTGTGGTCCCCCCGTACGCCATCGCAGGTTCCTCGATGCGGGAGACTGGTTGGATGATGAGGCTGTTGGGCCCAGCGGAAATACGTATTTTGGCGGACAAGCTAGATCTTCGTCCCACGAAAAAGCTAGGACAGAACTTCGTCATCGACGCGGGGACCGTCCGCCGAATCGTACGGGTCGCCGAGCTGTCCCCGGAAGACGTCGTGATCGAAGTGGGGCCCGGCCTGGGTTCGCTCACGCTCGCGCTGCTGTCCTCGGCCCGCCACGTGGTAGCCGTGGAGATCGACCCGGTGCTGGCGGCACAGTTGCCCGTGACGGTGGCCGAACGCGGCCTGGGCGACCGGCTCACCGTGGTGGGCGCCGACGCGATGAAGATCTCTTCCGGCGACCTCGGCGACCATGAGCCCACGGCACTGGTGGCCAACTTGCCCTACAACGTGGCGGTCCCGGTGGTGCTGCACCTGCTGGAGGCGCTGCCCGCGCTGCGCAGGGGGCTGGTCATGGTGCAGTCCGAGGTGGCCGACCGGCTGGCTGCCGGACCGGGCTCCAAGGTGTACGGGGTGCCGTCGGTGAAGGCGGCCTGGTACGCCGACGTGCGACGGGCCGGACCCGTCGGCCGTACCGTCTTCTGGCCCGTCCCCAACGTCGACTCGGGGCTCGTCTCGCTCGTGCGCCGCGACCCGCCGGTGACCACCGCCACGCGGCAGGAGGTGTTCGCGGTGATCGACGCGGCGTTCGCCCAGCGCCGCAAGACGCTCCGCGCCGCGCTCGCGTCCTGGGCGGGCAGCCCGGCCCAGGCGGAGACGGCACTCCGGGCGGCCGGCGTCGACCCCTCGGCCCGCGGCGAGCAACTCGACGTGACGGCGTTCGCCCGCATCGCCGAACACCGCCCGTAGCCGCCGGGTCTTCGCGACCGCGAAGGGCGTCCCAAAGGGCAGTGGGCGAGGCGGTCGCAGCGGCACCGCCCATCAGGCGATGCTCGCCGACCTCGAAGAGCAGGACCACAACGTCTGCTCAATGTCCCGCCACCGCGCTTCCTGTCGCTCCTCGCCTGGTGACCACCTCCGCGGCACGGCGCCGGGCACACCCCGGCCGCCGTGCCATCCCACTCCCCGCCCCACCCGGACCGCTTCGGGCCACCTCCGCCACTCGGGCTACCTCCGTCACTCGGGCTACCTCGGTCACTCGGGCCACCCCCCGCCACCGAGCTTGTCCACAGCCACCCGCTTCCCGCGCGCCCCTTATCCGCAGAACCTCGTTCGGCTCCCCACCGAGTCGCCCCACCGGACGATCCTGGGCCTCATCCCGTTCCTCGGCACTTGGAGGCCCTCATGAGCACCCACTCCGTCTCCCGACTATGCCGCGCGTCCCTCACGATCGGCGGCGGCCTGCTTGCCGGATTGACGACCCTCTCGGGCACGGCCTCAGCCGCAGACGCCCGCAAACCGCCCCACACCGCTCCGAGCCCCTGCTACGGCACCCTCACCCTCCCCGCCGCATACGCCAGGCTCCTTGACACCTGGCGTCCCCCGAGCGATTTCGCCCCCGCCGACCGGATGGCGGTGGCGCAGGTGGCAGAGGCCATGCTCTTCACGGCCCGCCCCGTCATGAAGGGACGCCCGGCCCCGCCCGTCCAGATCGTGCTGACCCTCCCCGCAGAAGCCTGCGCCACCCTCCACCCACTCGCGGCCACCCTCACCCAAGCAGGCATACAAACCCTCGCCACCCCCGACGGCCGCACCCATGGCCAATCCACCCCCGACCACCCTGCTCGTCCCCACTCCGCTTTCGGCCAAGCCGACCATCCCGCTCGCTCCCACCCCGCTTTCGGCCACCCCGCTTTCGGCCACCCCGACGCCGATCACTCAGCCGCCGACTTCTCCCCGCCGCCCTTGGACCTGTCACACCTCGACGCATCGCCCCGAGTTCTCCTCGACACCGCGCCCACCCCGACCGCCTCGGAGACCACCAGTCGCGCGACCCAAGACCCCCACCCACCCGGCCGACCCCGCACCGCGAGCCCGAAGACCAACCACCCGCACACCCCCAGCACCAGACCGCCCCGAAAGCCCAGCACCGGCAGCCCCAGACGTACCCAAAGGCCCAGCACCGGCAGCCCCAGACGGCCCCAGAGGCCCCGCATCGACAATCCCAGGCCGCCCCGAACACCCCGCATCGGCAACCTCAGGCCACCTCGAACGCCCGGCATCCCCAGCCTCAAGCCCCCGCGTACGCCCAGCACGAAAACGCCGACGACACCCAAGGCCAAGACCCCCGGCAAGACCTCACCCGCCTCCAAGGGCGATCTGGCGGTGGCCGCGGCCCTCGCCAGGCTCGGCACACCGTTCTCCTGGGGCGGCGGCTCCCCTTCGGGCCCCACCCGCGGCATCGGCAGAGGAGCGTCCACCACGGGGTTCGACTGCAGCGGCCTCACCCTCTACGCCTGGTCCAAAGCCGGCGTGAAGCTGGCCCACTACACAGGCACCCAGTTCGGGCAAGGCCGCCGCGTCCCCCTGAGCGAGCTGCGAAAAGGCGACCTGGTCTTCTTCGGCGGTGGCACCGGCCACCCCACTCACGTGGGCCTCTACCTGGGCGGCGGAGTCATGGTCCACGCCCCCAAGACGGGCGACGTGGTCCGCAGGACCAGTTTCCTCCACTCCACCTACTACCGCCCCATCTACCGCGGCGCCGTACGCCCCGGCTGACCCCCGCCCCAGCGCCGACACACCCCACCCCGAGCCCGAACCCCACCCCACGGGCCACCCGTATGGCTACCCCACAGGTCGACCCCGCATGGCCTTGCACGGCCAACCCCGCATGGCCTCGCACGGCGACCCCGCACGACCCCGCATGGCCTCGCACGGCCAACCCCGCATGGGCCCCGCACGGCGACCCCGCACGGCCACCCCCCGTATCGCCACCTCACATCGGCCACTTCACATGGCCACGCCATCACCCCCCACAACCGCCACCAGGCGGAGGCGCGGCGACCTCCTCCCCGGTCGGGAACGGAGGCGAAGATCCGCGCCATGGGTGCTGATCAGGTGCGACACGCCCATCCCTGCTCGAACGACGGCACTCAGGACACACCGTGTCACCTCCGCCCCCCACTTCTCCGAGAATTGCGTGGTGGGGAAGCGTGCCCGTATAGCATCGGGTGTCCTCCCCGGCAGGCGATGAAAGTGACAGAAGATCGATGAGTTCGGTGACCGTACGGGTGCCAGCGAAGGTCAACGTGCAGCTGTCCGTAGGACCGCTCCGCGAGGACGGCTACCACGACCTGGTCAATGTCTTCCACGCCGTCTCGGTCTTCGATGAGGTGGTCGCGAAGGAGTCCGACTCGATCACCGTCTCGGTCGTCGGTGAGTGGGCCGACCAGGTGCCGGTCGACGACGGAAACCTCGCCATCCAGGCGGCCCGCGCCCTGGCCAAGCACGCCGGCCGCACGTACGGGGCGCACCTCGTCATCCACAAGTCGATCCCGGTGGCGGGCGGCATGGCCGGGGGCAGCGCCGACGCGGCGGGCGCTCTGGTGGCCTGCAACGAGTTGTGGGGGCTCGGGCTGCCGTTCGAGGACCTCATGGAGATCGCCGGAGACCTGGGCAGCGACGTGCCGTTCTCACTGCTGGGCGGCACCGCCGTGGGCACGGGGCGCGGTGAGCAGCTGAGCGAACTGCCGACCACCGGGAGCTTCCACTGGGCGTTCGCCGTGGCGCCTGGCGGTCTTTCCACCGCCGAGGTCTACGCCCAGTGCGACCGCCGTCGTGAGTCCGCCGGTGTGGAGGTGCCGTGGCCGCAAGTGGACGACAGTCTGCTGGAGGCGCTCAGCACCGGTGACGCCGACACTCTCGGCGCCCGGCTCACCAACGACCTGCAGGCCGCCGCCCTCACGCTGCGGCCGGAGCTCGCCCGCACCCTGGAGGCCGGCCGGGCCGAGGGCGCGCTCGGCGCCATCGTCTCCGGGTCGGGCCCCACGTGCGCGTTCCTCGCCACGGACGCCGACCACGCCCAGCACCTGGCCGACACCCTGGCCAAGCTCCCCACCTGCCGCGCCGCCCTTGCCGCCCACGGCCCGGTCCCCGGCCCCCGCCCCTCCTGGTCCAGCTCCCGAACCTGATCATCGCCCGCCTGCAGCCCGGGCATCGTCCGACAACTGAACCTGAGCACTCCCGGCCACTGGGCTGGGCGTAGTCCCCGTACCTGAGTACAGCCCAGCTACGGGCCCGACATGGTCCGGTTCCCACGTCCGGGCACGCCCAACCGGCTGTCCGAAGGCATCCTCGGGAACGGGTGCCGAGGCGGCCCTCCGGCTGTCGATGTTGTTTCGTGGTCCGGATGGGCCGATACCCTGGTAGCGCCATGAATCTGGTCAATCTCGAATCCGTCTCCCACGCCTACGGGCCCAAGCCCCTGCTCAACGATGTCTCCCTCGGCGTGGAGGCCGGGGAGCGGATCGGGGTCGTCGGGCGCAACGGCGGTGGCAAGACCACGCTGATGTCGATGATCGCTGGGCAGTTGAAGCCGGACAGCGGCCGGGTGACCCACACCCGGGGTATGCGCGTCGGGTTCCTGTCGCAGCAGGACGACCTCGACCCCGGGTCCCCCGTGCGGGATTTGGTGCTCGGGGGCCGGGCGGAGCACGAATGGGCCGGTGACCAGGCCATCCGTGAGATCCTCGGCAACCTGATCGGCGACCTCGACCTCGACGCCAAGGCGGGCGACCTGTCCGGTGGCGAACGCCGGCGGACCGCGCTGGCCCGGCTGCTCATCGACGTGCACGACCTGATCATGCTCGACGAGCCCACCAACCACCTCGACATCGAGGCCATCGCCTGGCTGGCGGGACATCTGTCCACCAGGAAGAGCGCGCTCGTGGTCGTGACGCACGACCGGTGGTTCCTCGATGCGGTGTCCACGCGGACGTGGGAGGTCGTGGACGGCCGGGTCGAACGCTACGAAGGCGGATATGCCGCTTATGTCCTGGCCAAGGCGGAGCGGGCCCGCATCGCCCAGGCCGCCGAGGAACGCCGCCAGAACCTCATGCGCAAGGAGATCGCCTGGCTTCGGCGCGGCCCGCCCGCCCGTACGTCCAAGCCGAAGTTCCGGATCGACGCCGCCCAGGCCCTGATCGCGAACGAGCCGCCGCCCCGCGAGAGCGTCGAGCTGGTGAAGTTCGCCACGGCCCGGCTGGGCAAGACCGTCTACGACCTGGAGGACGTCACCCTCCACGCCGGCGGCCCCGGCAACGGGCCGCTGGTGCTCGACCACACCACCTGGCAGTTCGGCCCCGGCGACCGCATCGGGCTGATCGGCGTCAACGGGTCGGGCAAGTCGTCCCTGCTCCGTCTGCTCGCCGGCACGATCGAGCCCGACTCGGGGCGTGTCGTGCGGGGCAGGACCGTACGCCTGGCGCATCTGTCGCAGGAGCTGGCCGAGCTCGACCCCGGCCGGCGCGTGCTGGAGACGGTCGAGGAGATCCGCAAGTACATCCAGGTCGGCAAGAAGGAGTGGTCCGCCTCCCAGCTGCTCGAACGCCTGGGGTTCAAGGGCGACGCCCAGTGGAAGGTGGTCGGCGACCTGTCGGGCGGCGAGCGGCGGCGGTTGCAGCTGCTCAGGCTGCTCATGGACGACCCCAACGTGCTGCTGCTCGACGAGCCGACCAACGACCTCGACATCGAGACGCTGAACGAGCTCGAAGACCTGCTCGACGGCTGGCCCGGCACGCTGATCCTGGTGAGCCACGACCGCTACTTCCTGGAGCGTGTGACCGACCGTTCGGTGGCGCTGCTGGGTGACGGCAAACTGTCCTTCCTGCCGGGCGGCGTGGACGAGTACCTCCAGCGCCGGGCGTCGGGCGCCGCGCTCACGGCCCGGATCGGCTCAGGAACCCCCGGCTCGTTGGGCGCGTCCGGGACATCCGGTGGTCCGCAGGCGTCCGCGCCGGCCCAGCCGGAGTCGGCTCCCGGGCTGTCGGCCAAGGAGGAGCGGGAGCTGCGCAAGGAGCTCAACCGCCTGGAACGCCAGCTTGACAAGCTCGGCGAGCAGGAGTCCCGCCTGCACGCCGCGATGGCGGAGGCGGCGAGCGACTACGCCAGGCTCGGCTCCCTCGACGCGGAGCTGCGCGAGGTTCTCGGCCAGAAGGACGCCGTCGAGGCCGAGTGGCTGGAGGTCGCGGACAGCCTGGGCGACTGACGCCGCGCCCTGGCCCTGTCCGGGACGGTGACCCGGGGCGGTGGCCCGGGGCACACGTCACCCGACCGGCCTTCCGGCTTCGACCGGCCTTCCGGCTCGCCGGGTCCTCCACCCTTCCTTCGGTCGGTTCCGCTGGCCTTCCGGCTTCCGGATGCGTCCGGGTGGCCGCTCGGGCTTTCGGTTGGGCCGGCCTCCTGGCCATCCAGCTCGCCTGGTCGGCCCCTCGGCACGGTACGCTCGGCCGGCCTTTCTGCTTGGCTCGTTCGGCCGGTCGCTCCCGTTCGATCCGGCTTGGGCCATCCGTCCGGTCGGCCGCCTTTCGATTCGGCCCGGCCCAGCTCGCCTTCCGGCCTTCCGGCCTGGTCGGGCTTCCGGGCTTCCGGCTTTCCGGCCTTCCGGGCCTCCGGGCCTCCGGGCCTCCGGCCTGGTCGGGCTCGCTGTTTCCAGTCCACTCGGCCGGTCTCTCGGAGGTGTGGCGGGGCTACGCGTCGAACGGGGTGAGGAGGGTGCGGAGGAGGCCGGCGAGGGTTCGCTGCTCGGCGGGGCCGAGGCCGGAAAGCAGGTCGCGCTCCCTGCGCAGCAGGTCGGCGAAGGCCGAGTCGACACGGGCCAGCCCCGTCTCGGTGAGGGTCACGAGGACGCCACGCCGGTCCTCCGGGTCGGGACGGCGGACCACGAGGCCGGCCTGGGCGAGGCGGTCGATGCGGTTGGTCATGGTGCCGGAGGTGACCAGCGTGGCGCGGAGCAGGGCGCCGGGGCTGAGCTCGTACGGCTTGCCGGCCCGCCGCAACGCGGTGAGCACGTCGAACTCCCACGGCTCCAGATCGTGCTCGGCGAAGGCGGCGCGCCGGGCGCGGTCGAGGTGCTTGGCCAGGCGCGACACCCGGGAGAGCACCTGGAGCGGCTCGACGTCGAGGTCCGGCCGCTCCGCCCGCCAGGCGGCGACGAGCCGGTCCACCTCGTCTCGGGCATCCTGGGTCATGACACGAGTGTACTGTCTTGACATCGAGATAAATGTCTCGATATCAATAATCTATATGTCGAGAGATATCTGGGATCCAGCGACCTACGCCAGGTTCGCCGACGAGCGGTCGCGGCCGTTCTACGACCTGATCGCCAGAGTGGGGGCCGACAAACCTGATTATGTCGTGGACGCCGGCTGCGGCACAGGGGAGCTCACCCTTGAGCTGGCCCGTCGCTGGCCGGGCGCGACGGTGGAAGGCTTCGACTCGTCACCGGCCATGATCGCCAAAGCGAGAGAGCTGAGTCTCACGCCGAGCGTGGCGGTCGGGGCGCCCGGGGGGTTGCCCAGGTTCACGGTGGCCGATGTGACCACGTGGCGGCCCGACCGGCGGGTCGACGTGCTCGTCTCCAACGCCGTCCTCCAGTGGGTCCCGTCCCATCGTGACGTCCTGGAGCACTGGGTCGACGCGCTGAACCCCGGCGGCTGGCTCGCCTTCCAGGTGCCCGGCAACTTCAACGCGCCCAGCCACCTGGCCATCCGCGAGCTGTGCCGCTCGCCGGCGTGGTCGGAGCGCCTCGGCGACTTCGACCGGGGCGGCATCGTGGCGGAGCCGGGCGACTACCTGGATCAGCTCGCCGCCGGTGGCTGCCGGGCGGACGCCTGGGAGACCACCTACATCCATGTCCTGCAGGGCGAGAACGCGGTGCTCAACTGGATCTCCGGTACCGCCCTGCGCCCGATCTTCGACCGGCTGACCGACGACGAGCGCGGACGTTTCGTCGCCGACCTCGCCGAATCGCTCGACCGGGCGTACCCGGCCAAGGAGTACGGCACGCCGTTCCCGTTCCGGCGGATCTTCGTCGTGGCGAGAAAGGAAGACCTCGTATGATCACCGCACTGCACCACGTCCAACTCGCCGCGCCGCCCGGCAGCGAGCCGGAGCTGAGGGCGTTCTACGAGGGCGTGCTGGGCCTGCGTGAGGTGTCCAAGCCGCCGGAGCTGGCCAAGCGCGGCGGCGCCTGGTTCCGGGGCGACGGGGTGGAGGTCCACCTCGGCATCGAGGAGGACTTCAGGCCGGCGAGGAAGGCGCACCCGGGGTTCCTGGTCGACGACCTCGACGCGCTGGTCGCGAAGCTGCCCGCCGCGGTGCCCGACGACCTGTTCCCCGGCTACCGGCGGGTGTACGTGACGGACCCCGTCGGCAACAGAATCGAGCTGCTCCAAGCCATCTGACGCCCTGGCGAATGGCAGTATGTCCGGTATAGGACGCTTGTGAGGTGCAGTGGGCATCGAGATCGAGGACAAGTTCGACGTTCCTCCTGACTACGCCGTTCCGGACCTGAGCCGGCTGGGCCGGGTGGTGGGGCCCAAGAGCCACCAGCTCGTCGCCCTCTACTACGACACGACCGACCTGCGCCTCGCCGCCCGGGGCATCACGCTCAGGCGCCGGCGCGGCGGTGACGACCCCGGATGGCACCTCAAGCTGCCCACGGCCAAAGGCGTCCGGCAGGAGATCACCGCTCCGCTCACCCGCGGCACGAAGCAGGTGCCCCCCGAACTGGCCGAGCTGGTCCGGGCCTTCACCCGCGGCGCCGAGCTCCAGCCCGTGGCGGAGCTCGACACCCGCCGGAGCGTCACCGTCGTGTACGGCGGCGACACCAGGCTGGTCGAGATCGCCGACGACCGGGTCAAGGGCACCGCGTTCGGCGGGACGCCGACGGTGGTCCGCTGGCGCGAGGTGGAGGCGGAGCTGCTCGACGGGGACCGGGCGCTGCTGGCGAAGGTCGGCAAGCGTCTCCGCAAGGCGGGCGCGACCCCGTCGGAGGCGGCCAGCAAGCTCGCCAGGCTGCTCGCCCCGGCACCCCCGCTGACGGCGCGCACCGATCCGGGCAGCGCGGGCGAGGTGGTCGTCGGCTACCTGGCCGGCCAGGTGGCCGCTCTCCTGTCACAGGACCCCCGGGTACGGCGCACCGAGGAGGACGCCGTGCACCGGATGCGCGTCGCCGCCCGCAGGCTGCGCAGCGCGCTCAAGGCGTTCAGGACGATCGTGACCGGCACCGCCGGCGTCCAGGACGAGCTGCGCTGGCTGGGCACCGTGCTCGGCGAGGCGCGCGACCTGGAGGTGATCAGGGCGAGGTTCACCGGCCGGCTGTCCGGGCTGGCGCCCGAGCTGGTCGTCGGCCGGGTCCGCGACCGGCTCGGCGGCGACCTGGGCGGACGCCAGCAGCAGGCGTACGAGCGCATCCGCGAGGCGCTGAGCGGCGAGCGCTACTACGCGCTGCTCGACGCCCTTGACGTGCTGGTGAGGGAGCCGGAGCTGACCAGGGCCGCCGCCCGACCGGCGGGCAAGGAACTCGTCGACGCGGCGGCCGCCAACTGGCGCAGGGTCACCAAGGCGTACGACACCGCCCAGGCCGTCGACGACCCGGAACGCCGCGAGATCGCCATGCACGACGTCCGCAAGGCGGCCAAACGCGCCCGCTACACCGCCGAGGCGCTGCGGCCCGCTCTCGGCTCGGACATGAAGAAGCTGGCCAAGCTGGCCGAGGCCGTGCAGGAGGTGCTCGGTGCGCACCTGGACGGTGTGGTGGCGCAGGAGACGCTGGCCGGCGAGGCCGCGACGGCCCGCCTGGCGGGCGAGGACACCTTCACCTACGGCCTGCTGATCGGCCTGGAACGCGCCGAGGCGGAGCAGGCGCACGCCCGCTTCCCGGAGGTCTGGGCCAGGACCGTGCGGGGCGTGGAGAAGATCCTCTAGGTCGGGTACGTCTCCACGGCGGCCACCCGGTCACCGGCCCGGTGCAGCACGGCGAACTCGCCCTTGGCCAGGTGCACCTCCTCGCCGCTCAGCGCCCGGATCACGTCCGGCAGCACCTTGCCGTGGCTGCACACGACCGCGGGCTCGCGCAGTCGGGCCACCAGCTCCGGTGTCCTGACGGGATCCTGGTGCTCCTCGCTGAGCAGCGGTTCGAGCCGGACGCCGTCGACCCCGTACGGCTCCAGCGTCTGGACGCAGCGGCGGCTCGGCGAGCTGAGCAGCACCCGCGGCCGGTAGGCGGGCAGCACCGCGGCCACGGTGGCCGCCTGGGCCACGCCGCCGGGGTCGAGCGGCCGCAGCGCGTCGTCGCCCTGCCATTCGTGCCGGGAGCCGGCTGTGCCGTGCCGGACGAGGACGAGGGGAACGGTGTCGAGGGGCCCGGCGAGCACGGCGTCCGGCAGCACGGTGTCCCACGTGTAGCTGAGCAGCGAGCGCGCCTCGTCCAGCGGCAGCCAGCGCAGCTCGTCCACCTCCTCGCCGGGCACGAACGCGTCCTCGGCCACCACCCGGGCGGCCCAGTAGTCGACCCGCTTGGTGCCGCCGTGGCTCGGGTAGTGGACGGACGGCAGCGCGCGGCCCAGCACCACGGTCAGGCCCGTCTCCTCGCGCACCTCGCGCAGGGCCGCCGCGATCGGGTGCTCGCCGAGGTCCAGTTTGCCCTTGGGGAAGGTCCAGTCCGCGTAGCGCGGCCGGTGGACGACGGCCACCTCGGGCGCGGACGGATCGCCCCGCCACACGACGGCTCCGGCGGCCCGCAGCGGGTCAGTCGTCAACAGTCCTCCAGCGGCGGGTGCCGATCAGGTGGCTCTGCAGGTCGGTGCCGGGATGGCGGACCCAGGAGCCGTCGGAGCTGAGCCACCAGGCGTTCGTCGTCTCGGCCATGACCAGGTCCATCAGCTGGATGAGATACGCCTTGTGCTGCTGTGAGGTTACCTTGACCAAGGCCTCCACCCGGCGGTCCAGATTGCGGCGCATGAGGTCGGCGCTGCCGATCCACACCTCCGGCCGCCGCCCCAGCCCGAACTCGTAGACCCGCGAGTGCTCCAGGAAGCGCCCCAGCACAGACCGCACCCTGATGTTCTCCGACAGGTCGGGGATGCCGGGCCGCAGCGTGCACACGCCGCGCACCCACAGGTCCACCGGAACCCCGGCCCGCGACGCCCGGTAGAGCGCGTCGATGATCGGCTCGTCGACCAGGGAGTTCGTCTTGATGCGGATGCGCGCCGGGCGTCCGGCCTGCTGGTGGGCGATCTCCCGCTCGATCCGGGCCAGCAGCCCGCCGCGCAGCGAGTGCGGCGCGACCAGCAGCCGCCGGTAGGCCGAGTGGTTGGAGTACCCGGTCAGGTGGATGAACAGGTCGGTGACGTCCTCGCCGACCAGCGGGTCGGCGGTGAGCAGCCCGAAGTCCTCGTACTGCCGGGCGGTCTTGGGGTTGTAGTTGCCGGTGCCGATGTGGCAGTAGCGGCGCAGCTCGCCGGACGGCTCCTGCCGGACGACGAGGGCCAGCTTGCAGTGCGTCTTCAGCCCGACGACGCCGTAGACCACGTGGCAGCCGGCCCGCTCCAGCTTGCGGGCCCAGGAGATGTTGGCGTGCTCGTCGAAGCGGGCCTTGATCTCCACCACGACGACGACCTGCTTGCCCGCCTCGGCCGCGTCGATCAGGGCGTCCACGATGGGGGAGTCGCCGCTGGTCCGGTAGAGGGTCTGCTTGATCGCCAGCACCCGGGGGTCGGCCGCGGCCACCTCGATGAAGTGCTGCACGCTGGTCGCGAACGAGTCGTACGGGTGGTGCAGCAGCACGTCGCGCTCGCGCAGCAGCCCGAAGATGTCGTCCTCGGCGTTGACCGCCTCGGCGGGCACGAAGGGGCGGTAGCTCAGCTCGCCGCGGTCGAGGTCGGCGATGGCGTGCAGGCCGGTCAGGTCGAGCGGCCCGGCGATCCGGTAGATCTCGTGCGGCGCCACGCCGAGCTCGTCCACGAGCAGGTCCAGCACCTCGGCGGAGATGGTGTCCTCCACCTCCAGCCGGACGGGCGGGCCGAAGCGCCGCCTGAGCAGCTCCTTCTCCAGGGCCTGCATGAGGTTCTCGGTGATGTCCTCGTCGACGTCGAGGTCCTCGTTCCGGGTCACGCGGAAGACGTGGTGCTGGACGATCTCCATGCCCTTGAAGAGCTGCCCGAGATGGGCGGCGATGACGTCCTCGAGCGGCACGAACCGCTCCTTGGACGCCTCCACGAACCGGGGAAGCTGCGAGGGCACCTTGACCCGGGCGAACACCGTGTGGTCGGTGGCCGGGTTGCGCACCACGACGGCCAGGTTGAGGCTGAGCCCCGAGATGTACGGGAACGGGTGGGCGGGATCGACGGCCAGCGGCGTCAGGACCGGCCGGATCCGTTCCCTGAAGAGCTTGCGCAGCTCGGTGCGCTCCTCGCGCCCCAGGTCGTCCCAGCGGACGATCTCGATGCCCTCGCCGGCGAGCAGGGGCAGGACCTGCTCGTGGAAGACCGCCGCGTGCCGGCGGGCCAGGTCGTCCGCGATGGTGGCGATCCGGGCCAGCTCCTCGCGCGGCTTGAGCCCGCTCTTGGTGCGCAGCAGCAGGCCGGTGGCCATGCGCCGCTTGAGGCCCGCCACGCGTACCCGGAAGAACTCGTCCAGGTTGCTGGCGAAGATCGCCAGGAAGCGCACGCGTTCCAGGAGGGGCAGCGAGGGGTCCTCGGCCAGTTCGAGGACGCGCTGGTTGAAATGGAGCCAGCTCTCCTCGCGGTTGAGGAACCTCTCCTGAGGCAGGGGAAGGTCGCTTCCGACTTGCAGCGCTTCGGCGGACATATGAGAAATATGCCCCATTTGGTTGAACGGAACGTGAACTAAGCCGCAACGACTAATCCTGCTGGTCGACCTGGCCCAGCCGGGCGGCCAGCTCCGCGAGGCGAGCCTCCCGCTGGCGGATCTTCTCCTCCCGCTCACGGGCCTTCTCGGCCTCCTTGAGCAGGCGTTCGCGTTCCTTCTCCGCCTCCTTGAGCAGGCGCTCGCGCTCCTTCAGCTCGCGGACCCGCGCCTTCTCGGCCTCCCGCAGCTCGCGCTGGCGGGCCTTCTCGGCCTCCCTGAGCTCCTTCTCGCGGGCCTTCTCGAACTCGCGCAGCTCCTTCTCGCCGGTCCGGGGTCTGGCCGGCACCGGCTGGTGGGCGCGGGTCGTGACGGTGATGGCCGGGTGCGGGTTGAGGCCCGTCAGGCCGTTCCAGGCGAGGTTGACGAGGTGGGCGGCGACCTCCTCGCGGGCCGGCTTGCGCACGTCGAGCCACCACTGCCCGGTCAGGGCCACCATGCCCACCAGCATCTGCGCGTACATGGGCGCCAGCTTGGGGTCGTAGCCGCGGGCGGCGAACTCGTCGGCGAGCACGTCCTCGACCTGGCTGGCGATCTCGCTGATCAGGCTCGCGAACGTGCCCGTGCCCGAGGCGGCGTGGGAGTCGCGCACGAGGATGCGGAAGCCCTCACTGCTCTCCTCGATGTAGCGCAACAGCGCCAGCGCCGCCCGTTCGAGCTTGACCAGCGAGTGGGCGGCGGCCAGGGCCTCGGTGATCATGGCGAGCAGCTTCTGCATCTCGCGGTCGACGACGACCGCGTAGACGCCTTCCTTGCCACCGAAGTGCTCGTAGACCACGGGCTTCGACACCTGGGCCGTCGCCGCTATCTCCTCGATGGAGGTCCCGTCGAACCCCTTCTCGGCGAACAGCGTGCGGCTGATCTGGATCAGCTGCTCTCTTCGCTCTCTTCCGGACATGCGTCTACGGGATCGGGGCTCGGTCACGGTCTCCATCATGACGGTGCCGGATGAAGGACCGGTCACCGAAGGGGCGGCCTCAGGCAACCCGCTTCGCCGCCAGGCGTTCGGGCGTCGGCCAGCGCACATCGGAGACCCACCCGAGCCGCTCGAAGATCCGAATGAGGCCGGCGCTGAGGTCGATCTGTCCCTTGAGCACGCCGTGCCGCGCGCAGGTGGGGTCGGAGTGGTGCAGGTTGTGCCACGACTCGCCGAAGGACGGGATGGCGAGCCACCAGACGTTGCGCGACTTGTCGCGCACCTGGAAGTCCTCCTCGCCGAACACGTGGCAGATGGAGTTGATCGACCAGGTCACGTGGTGCAGCAGGCCGATGCGCACCAGCGAGCCCCAGAAGAACGCGGTCAGGGCGCCCTGCCAGGACCAGGTGATGAGCCCGCCGAGGATGCCGGGCAGCAGGATCGAGGTGATGGCCAGCGCCGGGAACCACTTGTGCAGCTTGACGACGTCCTCGTCCTTGCACAGGTCGGGGGCGTACTTCTCGCGGTTCGTGCGCTCGGCGTCGAACATCCAGCCCATGTGCGCGTAGAGCAGGCCCTTGGACATGGACTTGAAGCCCGGCCCGAAGCGCCACGGGGAGTGGGGGTCGCCCTCCTTGTCGGAGAACTTGTGGTGCTTGCGGTGGGTGGCCACCCAGTCGAGTACGGACATCTCCAGGGACAGGCTCCCCGCGATGCCGAGCGCGATCTTCAGCGGGCGCTTGGCCTTGAACGAGCCGTGCGTGAAGTAGCGGTGCAGCCCGACGGTCACGCCGAGACCGGAGATCAGGTAGAAGACGACCGTGATCGCGACGTCCGTCCAGCCGAGGCCCCATCCCCAGGCGAACGGCACGGCGGCCGCGAACGCGACGAGGGGCAGGCCCACCACGAGCGCGAACGTGACGAGCTCGGCCTTGGTGCGGGGTTCGGGTTCGAGATCTGGCTTCGGTCCTGGTGTCGGACGTTCGGCGATAACGGTCATGTGTTGCCTTCCTGGCGTGTATGGGGACGAATGTCCGGGCTACGCCACCGTAACCTACGCCATCGTAAGTAAGTAAGCCCTAAGGCGCGAATAGGTGATAGGTGACGGCCGGTCGGCCTACATGAGTGGGTTCCGTGGCTTGCGCCCTTTCGGCCCATCTGCTATCCGGTGGCCCTACCCGGGGCTTCCGGGGGTAATCCTCCGGCCGTGACGTGACGGTGATCGGATGAGGCGGTATTGCGGGCGCGCGACACGGGCGGGCTCGGTATCGTAGGGGTGGTCGGACGCCCCTGGTGTCCGATTAGTCCCGGATCGTCTAATCGGCAGGACAAGTGGTTTTGGTCCACTTTGTAGGGGTTCGAGTCCTCTTCCGGGAGCTTCTGGCGCGGCCCGCGCGGCCCGCCCGGACGACGGCAGGTATCCTCGCGGTGTCGGGAGGGTTGCCGCACGATGTGCCGGCTGCGGCGGACCGCTGAACGCGGCCCACCGTAGCGGTGCGGTAGCCGCACCCCAAAACCGTCCAGTCACAGGGAGCCTCAGTCCGTGAGTGTGCCGCGCCCGGCCGCCGTGATCGTCCTCGCCGCCGGCGAGGGCACCCGGATGAAGAGCCAGACCCCGAAAGTCCTGCACGAGGTAGCCGGTCGCGCGCTGGTCGACCACATGTTGCAGGCCGCCCGCGACCTCGGTCCCGAGCAGCTCATCGTCGTCATCGGCCACGCGCGCGAGCGCGTCGGCGCCCACCTGGCCGAGACCAGCCCCGACGCCCGCGCCGTCGTCCAGCGCGAGCAGCGCGGCACCGGCCACGCCGTCCGCACCGTGCTGGAGGAGGTCGGCACCGTCGCCGGCACCGTCCTCGTCACCTACGGCGACGTGCCGCTGCTGCGCACCGAGACCCTCGCCGAGCTGCTGGGCCGGCACGCCGCCGACGGCAACGCCGTCACCGTGCTGACCGCCGAGGTGCCCGACCCCACCGGGTACGGGCGCATCATCCGCGACTCCTCCGGCGCCGTACTGAAGATCGTCGAGGAGAAGGACGCCACCCCCGAACAGCGCGCCGTCACGGAGATGAACTCCGGCATCTACGCCTTCGACGGCCTGCTCCTCGCCGACGCCGTCAAGCGGGTCTCCACCGACAACGCCCAGGGCGAGGAGTACCTCACCGACGTGCTCGCCATCCTGCGCGAGGACGGCCACCGGGTCGGCGCCCACATCGCCGCCGACTTCGCCGAGGTCGAGGGCGTCAACGACCGGGTGCAGCTCGCCCTGGCGCGCAAGGTGCTCAACCAGCGCCTGCTGGAGCGGCACATGCGCGCCGGCGTCACCATCATCGACCCGGCCTCCACCTGGATCGACGTGGACGTGCGGATCGAGCCCGACACGGTCGTCCACCCCGCCACCCAGCTCCACGGCGCCACCGTCATCGAGACCGGCGCCGAGGTCGGCCCCGCCACCACGCTCACCGACACCCGCGTCGGACCCGGCGCCGTGGTGCGCAACGCGGTCTGCGACCGCGCCGTCGTGGGCCCCGGCGCCGGCGTCGGGCCGTACGCCTACCTGCGGCCGGGGACGGTGCTCGGCCGCGACGCCAAGGCGGGTACGTTCGTGGAGATGAAGAACACCCAGGTCGGCGAGCGGTCCAAGGTGCCGCACCTGTCGTACGCGGGTGACGCCACGATCGGCGCCGACGCCAACATCGGCGCGGCCGTGGTCTTCGTCAACTACGACGGCGTCGACAAGCACCGCAGCACCGTGGGCGACGGCGCGTTCGTCGGGTGCGACACCATGCTCGTCGCGCCCGTGACGGTCGGCGACGGCGCCTACACGGCGGCCGGCTCGGTCATCGACTCCGACGTGCCTCCGGGCGCGATCGGCGTGGCCCGCGCCCGGCAGCGCAACATCGAGACGTGGGTGCTGCGCAGGCGCGCGGGCACCAAGTCGGCGGCGGCGGCCGAGCGGGCGCTGGCCGAGCGACACGCGGCGGAGCAACACCAGCAGCGGGAGAAATAGTTCATGACCAGCATCAAGCAGCCGGGCGAGAAGAACCTCATGCTCTTCTCCGGCCGGGCCTACCCCGAGCTGGCACAGGAGGTCGCCCAGCACGTCGGCGTCTCCCTCACCCCCACCAAACTCGTCGACTTCGCCAACGGCGAGATCTACGCGCGCTACCTGGAGTCCGTCCGCGGGTGCGACGCCTTCGTGATCCAGAGCCACACCCGCCCCATCAACCAGTGGATCATGGAACAGCTCATCATGGTCGACGCGCTCAAGCGGGCCTCCGCCAAGCGCATCACCGTGGTCATGCCGTTCTTCGGCTACGCCCGGCAGGACAAGAAGGGGCGCGGGCGCGAGCCGATCACGGCCCGGCTCATGGCCGACATGTTCAAGACCGCGGGCGCCGACCGGCTCATGTCCATCGACCTGCACACCTCGCAGATCCAGGGCTTCTTCGACGGTCCCGTCGACCACCTGTTCGCCATGCCGGTCCTCGAGAGCTACCTGAAGAACAAACTCGACCTGGCCACCACCACCGTCGTCTCGCCCGACACCGGGCGCGTGCGGCTGTCCGAGCGGTGGGCCGACACGCTCGGCACCCCCATGGCCTTCATCCACAAGCGGCGCGACCTCGACGTGGCCAACTCCGTCAAGGTCAGCGAGGTCGTCGGCAAGGTCCGCGGGCGCACGTGTGTGCTGATCGACGACATGATCGACACCGCGGGCACCATCTGCAAGGCCGCCGACGCCCTCTACGAGCAGGGCGCCACCAACGTGATCGTCGCCGCCACCCACGCCGTCTTCTCCGACCCGGCCGTCGACCGCCTGAAGAACTCCCGCATCAGCGAGGTCATCGTCACCAACACGCTGCCCCTGGCGGAGGCCAGCCGCTTCGACAAGCTGACGGTCCTGTCCATCGCGCCGCTGATCGCCCGCGCGATCACCGAGGTCTTCACCGACGGCTCGGTCACGAGCATGTTCGAGGGCGACACCTGAGCTGAGCGGAAGCTGAGCGGAGCTCGGCCGATGACGCAGTAGACTGGCACGGTTGCGCTCGTAACGCCTCCCGCTAGGGCGGGTCAGGGAGAGCGCCGCACACCCGAATCCTCCACGCATCCCTAGGAGATGTCATGTCCGAAGTACGTATCGCCGCCGAGAAGCGCACCTCGTTCGGCAAGGGCGCCGCTCGCAAGATCCGGCGCGCCGACAAGGTCCCGGCCGTCCTCTACGGACACGGCATCGAGCCCAAGCACCTGACCCTGCCCGGCCACGAGGTCCTCCTCGCCCTCCGCACGCCCAACGTGCTGATCCGCCTCAAGGGCGAGGGCGTCGACGAGCTGGCCCTGCCCAAGGGCGTCCAGCGCGACCCGATCAAGGGCTTCGTCGAGCACGTCGACCTGCTCCTGGTCAAGCGCGGCGAGAAGGTCACCGTCGAGATCCCGGTCACCACGGTCGGTGACGTCCAGTCCGACGGCATGCTCGACCAGCAGCTCGTCTCCATCGCCGTCGAGGCCGAGGCCACCAACATCCCGACCGGCGTCGAGGTCGACGTCGAGGGCATGGAGATCGGCACCGCGGTCACCGCCGGCGACCTCAAGCTGCCGGAGGGCACCACGCTGACCGCCGACGCCGACGCCGTGGTCCTGCACGTCATCAACAAGCAGACCGAGTCCGTCGCCGCCGAGGGCGAGGCCGCCGAGGGTGAGGCCGCCGAGGCCGCCGAGGGCGAGACCGCCGAGGCCGCTGCCGAGTAACGCGTCACCGACGGGGCAGCCGGCGATGTCGGCTGCCCCGTTTCCGCTTGAGGGGAACTCATGGACCGCTGGCTCATCGTCGGGTTGGGCAACCCGGGCTCCGAATACGCGGGCAACCGGCACAACGCCGGCTTCATGACGCTCGACGAACTGGCCGCGCGGGCCGGCGGGCGGTTCAAGGCGCACAAGAGCCGGGCCGAGGTGCTGGAGACCCGCGCGGCGGTGCTGGCCAAGCCGCTCACCTTCATGAACCTGTCGGGCGGCCCGGTCAAGGCGCTGTCCGACTTCTACAAGATCGGACCCGACCGGCTGATTGTCGTCCACGACGAGCTCGACGTCCCCTACGGCGCGCTGCGCGCCAAGCTGGGCGGCGGCGACAACGGTCACAACGGCCTCAAGTCGATCACCAAGTCCCTCGGCACCCGCGACTACCTGCGCGTCCGCTTCGGCATCGGACGCCCGCCCGGCCGCATGGACCCGGCCGCCTTCGTGCTGCGCGACTTCGCGACCGCCGAGCGCAAGGACCTGCCCTTCCTCGTGGACCGGGCCGCCGACGTGGTCGAGTCGCTGATCCACCACGGCCTCGAAGCCACCCAGAACGAATACCACCGGGCAGACCTTAAGATTTCCGGCCCTCCTCGCTGATCCCCGCATAGGTCCGTTCGAGCCTTCTCGCCACTGCGCAACGCTACGATCTGGTGACTGTCTGTTGATATCCGGTCACGTGGAGGCGTGCGTTGAACGACGGCGAAGTGCTGATGACCGTCGTCGGCTCCGGGCCGCACCCCGCCTGGCGGGTCGGCCCGCGCCTGCCGGGCTGGGTGCGGGCCTACCGCGCGCGGGCCGTGTTGTCCGACCTGCTGGGGGCCGGCGCGGGGGCCGGCGCCGCCTTCCTGCTGAGATTCGGTGACCTCACCGCGTACGCGGCGCCGTACCTGCTGGTCAGCGTGGCGCTGCCGTGGGCGTGGGTCTGCGCGGTGGCGCTCAACCGCGCCTACGAGCCGCGCATGATCGGCATCGGGTCCGAGGAGTTCCGCCGCGTGCTGCAGTGCGGTGTGGCGCTGACCGCCATCACCGCCATCGGCTCGTATGTGAGCAAGACCGACGTCGCCCGCGGCTACGTGGTGCTCGCCCTGCCGCTGGTCACCCTGCTCACCCTCGTCCTCAGGTACGGCCTGCGCCGCTCCCTGCACCGGCGGCGCGCCGGTGGGGCCTGCATGCGCCGGGTGGTGGCCGTGGGCCACGCCGCCTCGATCGCCGAGCTGGTGCACCTGTTCCGCAAGGAACGCCACCACGGCATGGAGATCGTCGCGGCCTGCCTGCCCGGCGACGCGCCCGGCGAGACGATCGCCGGGGTGCCGGTCGCCGGCGACTTCTGCGACGTGCCCATCGTGGTTGGCCAGCACGGCGCCGACACCGTGGCCGTGCTGGCCTGTCCCGAGATGGACGGTGTGGCGCTGCGCAGGCTGGCCTGGCGGCTGGAGCGCACCCACACCGAGCTGGTCGTCGCCCCGGCCCTGATGGAGGTGGCCGGGCCGCGCACCACCATCAGACCCGCCGCCGGGCTGCCGCTGCTGCACGTCGAGCATCCCGAGCTGACCGGCGCCCGGCAGCTCGTCAAGAACGTCTTCGACCGGGTGGTGGCCGCCACGCTGCTCGTGCTGCTGTCGCCGCTGCTCGTGGCCCTGGCCGTCGCGGTGCGCGCCACCAGCCCCGGGCCCGCGCTGTTCCGGCAGACGCGGGTCGGCAAGGACGGTGCGCTGTTCACGATCGTGAAGTTCCGCACCATGCGGCGCGGCTCCGAGGAGGCGAAGATCACCCTGGTCAGCGACGGTGACGGCGTGCTGTTCAAGATCCGCAACGATCCGCGGGTCACCCCGCTGGGGGCGTTCATGCGGCGCCACTCGCTCGACGAGCTGCCCCAGCTCATCAACGTGGTCCTCGGCCACATGTCACTGGTGGGCCCCCGCCCGCCGCTGCCCGAGGAGGTCGCCCGTTACGGCGACGACGTACGCAGGAGACTGCTCGTCAGGCCGGGACTGACCGGCTTGTGGCAGGTCAGCGGCAGGTCGGACCTGTCGTGGGAGGAATCCGTGCGGCTGGACCTGCGTTACGTGGAGAACTGGTCCCTCACGCTCGACCTCCAGATCCTGTGGAAGACTTGGTCGGCTGTCGCCCGCGGGCAAGGAGCTTACTGATGACGATTCGCGACGACCACTCCCTCGCCGCCGACCTGGCGACCGAGGCCGGCGAGCGGCTGCTGGCCGTACGTGCGCGGGAGGGCTTCGCCGACGCGGCCGCCCTGCGCGCCGCCGGCGACCGCGAGTCCCACGTCTTCCTCATGGAGGCGCTGGCCCGGCTCCGCCCGAGCGACCACGTGCTGTCGGAGGAGGCCACCCGGGAGGAACGCCTCGACCCGAGCCGGCTCGAAGCCGAGCGGGTGTGGATCGTCGACCCGCTCGACGGCACCCGCGAGTTCGCCGAGGAGGGCCGGTCCGACTGGGCGGTGCACGTGGCCCTGTGGGAGCGCGGCGAGCTGGCCGCGGGAGCGGTCGCGCTGCCCGCGCAGGGCCGCACCCTCGGCACCGGCGAGCCGCCCAAGCTGCCCGCGCACCAGGGCGGCAGGTTCCGCATCGCGGTGAGCCGCACCCGGCCGCCGGAGTTCGTGCGCAACCTGGCCCACCTCGTGGGCGCCGACCTGGTGCCCATCGGGTCGGCCGGGGCGAAGATCTCCGCGGTGCTCACCGGCGAGGTCGAGGCCTACGTCCACGCGGGCGGCCAGTACGAGTGGGACTCGGCAGCCCCGGTGGCCGTCGCGCAGGCCGCGGGGGCCCACGCCAGCCGGATTGACGGCGCGGCGCTGACCTACAACCAGCCGGACCCCTCACTACCGGATATCCTGGTTTCCCTACCCGACTTGGCGCCTACCCTGCTGGCCGGGATTCGCGACCTGCACCGCTGACCCGACCGCCGACCCACCCGCACCGCCCTATCGCCGGAGGAAGCTCCCATGCTCCAGCGCGACTACACGACGTCGCAGCTCGACGTGCTCGAGGCCGAAGCCATCCACATCATGCGCGAAGTGGCGGCCGAGTTCGAGCGCCCGTGTCTGCTCTTCTCCGGCGGCAAGGACTCCATCGTCATGCTGCGCATCGCCGAGAAGGCGTTCTGGCCGGCGGCGATCCCGTTCCCGCTGATGCACGTCGACACCGGCCACAACTTCGACGAGGTCATCGAGTTCCGCGACCGGCGCTCCGCCGAGCTCGGCGCGCGCCTGATCGTCGCCAGCGTCCAGGACTCCATCGACGCGGGCCGCGTCGTCGAGGAGACCGGCCGGCGCGCCTCCCGCAACCGGCTGCAGACCACCACGCTGCTCGACGCGATCGAGGAGCACGAGTTCGACGCCGTCTTCGGCGGCGCCCGCCGCGACGAGGAGAAGGCCAGGGCCAAGGAGCGGGTCTTCTCCTTCCGCGACGACTTCGGCCAGTGGGACCCGAAGAACCAGCGCCCCGAGCTGTGGAACCTCTACAACGCCCGCATCCGCAAGGGCGAGCACATCCGGGTCTTCCCGCTGTCCAACTGGACCGAGCTGGACGTGTGGGACTACATCCGGCGCGAGGGCATCGAGATCCCGTCCATCTACTTCTCCCACACCCGCAAGGTGTTCGAGCGCGACGGGATGCTGCTGCCCGACGCCGAGGTCGTGCAGCGTGGCGACGACGAGCCGCTCTTCGAGGCCGTGGTCCGCTACCGCACGGTGGGTGACATGACCTGCACCGGGGCCGTGCAGTCCACGGCCGCCACGGTCGGAGAGATCATCGAAGAGATCGCGGTCACCCGGATCACGGAGCGAGGGGCCACCCGGGCCGACGACCGCTCTTCGGAGGCCGCCATGGAGGACCGCAAGCGGGAAGGCTACTTCTAGACCGATGGACATTCTGCGTTTCGCCACGGCCGGAAGCGTCGACGACGGCAAGTCCACTCTCATCGGGCGCCTGCTCTACGACTCCAAGGCGATCTTCGAGGACCAGCTGGAGGCGGTCGAGCGCACCTCGCGCGACCGCGGCACCGAATACACCGACCTGTCGCTGCTGACCGACGGCCTACGGGCCGAGCGGGAGCAGGGCATCACCATCGACGTGGCCTACCGCTACTTCGCGACGCCGCGGCGCAAGTTCATCATCGCCGACACGCCGGGCCACATCCAGTACACCCGCAACATGGTCACCGGTGCCTCCACCGCCGACCTGGCGATCATCCTGATCGACGCGCGCAAGGGCGTGCTGGAGCAGTCGCGGCGCCACGCGTTCCTCACCTCGCTGCTGCGGGTGCCGCACCTCGTGCTCGCGGTCAACAAGATGGACCTCGTCGACTACTCCGAGGAGCGGTTCGAGGAGATCCGCGAGGAGTTCACCGCGTTCGCCTCCAAGCTCAACGTGGCCGACCTGACGTTCATCCCGATCTCCGCGCTCAACGGCGACAACGTGGTGTCCCGCTCGGAGAACATGCCCTGGTACAACGGCTCCTCGCTGCTGCACCACCTGGAGAACGTGCACATCGCCTCCGACCGCAACCTGGTCGACGTGCGCTTCCCGGTCCAGTACGTCATCCGCCCGCAGAGGGCCACC
Organism: Nonomuraea muscovyensis; assembly: GCF_014207745.1. NCBI lineage: Bacteria > Bacillati > Actinomycetota > Actinomycetes > Streptosporangiales > Streptosporangiaceae > Nonomuraea > Nonomuraea muscovyensis. Next base: position 1,673,411 of record NZ_JACHJB010000001.1, on the reverse strand, counting down.
GACCACGCCTTCCACGACTACCGCGGTTACGCCGGCCAGGTCGCGGGCGGCGTGCTCAAGCCCGGTGACGAGGTGGTCCACCTGCCCTCGGGCCTGGCCACCCGGATCGCCTCCATCGACACCTTCGACGGGCCGGTGGAGGAGGCGTTCCCCCCGATGTCGGTCACGCTCCGGTTCGAGGACGACATCGACATCTCCCGCGGCGACATGATCGCCCGGCCCAACAACCAGCCGCACGTGGCCCAGGACCTGGAGGCCATGGTCTGCTGGATGAGCGACTCCGCCAAGCTCGCGCCGCGTTCCAAGCTGGCCATCAAGCACACCACCCGCACGGCCCGCGCCCTGGTGCGCGACCTGCACTACCGGCTCGACGTCAACACGCTGCACCGTGACGAGGAGGCCACGTCGCTGGGCCTCAACGAGATCGGCCGCGTGTCGCTCCGCGTCACCCAGCCGCTGTTCGTCGACGACTACGCCCGCAACCGGCTCACCGGCGGCTTCATCCTCGTGGACGAGGCCACCAACGGCACGATCGGCGCCGGCATGATCATCGACGCTCACTGACGCGTTTCCTGCCCGACGGCCCCCGCCCTTCCCGGCGGGGGCCGTCGGCGTTCGCGGGTAGATCCTTTGGCGTTCGGGTGACCATTCGGTTACCCAGCGCGCTAGGGTTGTCACGTTACGTATCCACGATGTGAAAGCCCATTCCCCCGTGACTCACCCCTCGACAGCCGCCCGGGTGGTCTTCCTGGGCGGCCTCGGCCGAAGCGGCACCACGCTGCTCGAAAGGCTCCTGGGAGAGCTGCCCGGCGTGGCGCCGCTCGGCGAGGTGGTTCACCTGTGGGCGCGCGGCGTGCTCGGCGCGGAGCCGTGCGGCTGCGGCGAGCCGTTCCCCGACTGCCCGTTCTGGCGCGAGGTGGGGGAGCGGGCGTTCGGCGGCTGGACCGAGTCGCTGGCCACGGGCCTGCTCGACCTGCGGCAGCGCGTCGATCGCACCCGCAGGGTGCTGCGTGTCCGCCATCCCGACCTCGCCGCGTACGTGCGGGCCTACCGGCGCGTCTACGACGCGGCGGCCGAGACGGCCGGCGCCCGTGTCGTCGTCGACTCCAGCAAGCACGCCTCCCTCGCCCACTGCCTGGCGGCGGGCGGGGTCCCCGTCCACGTGGTGCACGTCGTCCGTGATCCGCGGGCCGTCGCCCATTCCTGGCGCCGGACCGTGGCCCGTCCCGAGGACGGCCGCCCGATGACCCGCTGGGGCCCGGCCCGCACCGCCCTCCACTGGAGTGCCCAGAACCTCGCCCTCGACCTCCTCGCCCGCCGCGGCGCCCAGGTGACCCGGCTGCGCTACGAGGACCTGGTCACCGACCCGCACGCCACCCTGACGGCCCTCGCCCAGCGGCTGGGCCTGCCCGCCGCGCTGCCCTTCGTCACCGGCTCGACCGCCCGCCTCACCACGGCCCACACCGCCTCCGGCAACCCGATGCGCTTCACCGTCGGCCCGGTCGGGCTGGCGCTCGACGAGTCGTGGCGGTCCGGCCCCCACCGCGGGCTGGTCGCCGCCCTCACCTGGCCGCTCCGGCGCAGGTACGGCTACCGCGGGGTGACGGCGTGACCCCGGGGAGGAGTCTCATGCAGCAGTCCGTCGGCGTGGTGATCCCCACGCGGGGCGACCGGCCCCACCACCTGCGCGCCGCCGTCGCCGCGGCGCTGGCCCAGGACCACCCGGGCCGCACGCATCTCGTCGTCGTCGCCGACGGGGCCGACCCGGCGGCCGTAGCCGGGCAACTGGCCGGCCTGCGGCCCGTACGCGTGCTGCCCAACCACCGGACCCCCGGCCTGCCCGGGGCGCGCAACACCGGCATCGCCGCGTGCGACACCGACCTGATCGCCTGCTGCGACGACGACGACGAGTGGCTGCCGGGCAAGCTCGCCGCCCAGCTCGCCGCGCTCGACACCGGCGCCGAGTTCGTGAGCTGCGGCATCGAGGTCGACTACGGCGGGCGCCGGGTGCCCCGCCTGGCCGGCACCGCCACGGTGACGGAGGACGACCTCCTCCGGTCTCGCATGGTCATGGTGCACTCGTCCACGTTCCTGTTCAGGCACGGCACGCTGCTGGCCGACGAGAGCGCGCCCGGCGGCCAGAACGAGGACTGGGACCTGGCCCTGCGCGCCGCCCGGCGCCGGCCGCTGGCGAACGTCGACCGGCCCCTCGTCCGGGTCCGCTGGGGCGCCTCCCACTACGTCACCCGCTGGGGCGACCGCATCGCCGGGCTCGAATGGATGCTCGCCCGGCACCCCCGCCTGGCCGCCTGCCCGCGCGGCGCCGCCCGCGTCTACGGCCAGCTCGCCTTCCACCACGCCGCGCTGGGACACCGGCGCGCGGCGCTGCGGTGGGCGATGCGCGCCCTGTCCGCGCGGGCCGCCGAACCCCGCGTTCCCATCGCGCTCGCGGTCGCGGCGGGGCTCGTGCCCGCGCCCGCGGTCCTCGCTCTCCTCCACGGCAGGGGGCACGGCATTTGACCACCCCACCCCACACACCACGCCCGCCGTCTCCCCACCCGGCGGCGCACGACCCCGCGGACCGCACAAGCACGGGCCCCGCGGGCGACACCCGTCACGGTGAGGCGGAGCACCCCGCCCACCGGCCCCGGCCCGAGGGGGACGGGCGGCCGGCCCCCAGCCGGGCGGAGCCGTCACCCGCCGAGGGCGAACGATCCGGCCAGGGTGAGCGGCGTGCCGAGGGCGAACGATCCGGCCAGGGTGAGCGGCGTGCCGAGGGCGAACCACCTTCGGAGGGGGAGTCGCCTCCCGAGAGGGCGCGCAGTTCCGGGGGAGGGCCGGCGACTTCCCCGGCGCGCGCCGCACATGTCGGGGAGAGCCCGGGGAGTCAGTCGACCTTCCGTGCCCGCTTGACCGCCTCCCGCCACGCGCTGGGCGCCATCCAGCACGTTTCCAGCGTCATCCGCCCCAGCTCCGCCACCGGCATCCATGCCGGGGAGACGCCCGCGCCCGACGAGATCCCGCCCGCCGGGGCCACGCCCGGCGCTCCCGTCCCCAGCTCGGCGTCCTGCGGCGCCCCACCGGACACGGCGACCCCGGATGGGCCCGTCCCCGACACGGGCGCGCGGGAGACGGCGGTCCCAAGGGAGGCCGTGCCCCTTCGGACCGCGCCGGCTGCGGCGAGCCCAGGGGAGGGCGTACCTCGTGGGGCTCCGCCGGTCCCCGAACGGACACCGTCGCGCCCGATCGACGCGGACGACCCGGAGGGAGCCCGATCGGGCGCGCCAGATCACCCCGCTCCGCCGCCCGTTGCTCCCCGCACGGCTGTCCCGCCCACGGCTGTACCCCCCACGGCTGTCCCGTCCACGGTTGTTCCCGGCACGGCTGTCCCGTCCACGGTTGTTCCCGGCACGGCTGTTCCGTCCACGGCTGTCCCTCGCACGGCTGTGCCCCCGACGGCTGTTCCCCTTACGGGCACGCCGCCCAGGGCCGGGTCTCGCCCGGCCGGACCCCCTTCGGGAGCGCCCTCCGACGTCGTGGCTCCCGGTGTCGTGCCCGTGGGGCGGGTGGTGATGGCGGGGATCGGGGTGGATCCGGTGACCGAGGCCGAAGTGGTCGAGCGCGTCGCCGCCGAGCTGGACGCGGGGCGCGGGGGCCGGATCGTCACCCCCAACGTCGACATCTGCCGCGCCGCCTCCAGGGACCCGGCCCTGCGCGAGCTGGTCAACACCGCCGAGCTCGTCGTCGCCGACGGCATGCCGCTCGTGTGGGCGTCGCGGCTGCTCGGCCGCCCGTTGCCCGAACGGGTCACCGGCGCCGACCTGATCTGGTCGCTGAGCAAGCGAGCCGCCCGCCGCGGCTGGCCGGTCTACCTGCTGGGCGGGCCCCCGGGGGTGGCCGTGGCCGCCGCTCGCGAGCTGACGAGCGTCTTCCCGCTGCTGAAGGTCGCCGGGGTGGAGTCGCCGCCGCCCGCCTTCGACCGCACCCTCGCGGGCCGGGAGCGGGTGCTGCGCCGGGTGACGGCGGCGCGGCCGAAGGTGGTGTTCGTGGGGCTCGGGTTCCCGCGGCAGGACCAGCTCATCGCCTCGCTGTGCCGCGGCCTGCCCCACGCGTGGTTCGTCGGCTGCGGGGCGGCCATCGCGTTCGCCTCCGGCACGGTGCCCCGGGCGCCCGGCTGGATGCGGGAGGCGGGGCTTGAGTGGGCGTTCCGGCTGGGCAGCGAGCCGGGCCGGTTGGCGCGCCGCTACCTGGTGGACGACCTGCCGTTCGCGGTCCGGCTGCTCACCGGCTGCCTGGCCGAACGCTGCCGGCGGCGGTGAGCTCGCGGATCCGCGACACCTCGGCGGGCGTCAGCCCTCGGGCGGCCCGTTCCACGGCCAGCCGCGAGTCCATCGGCCGGAACGCCGTCCGCGACAGCCCCGACCACGCGAAACCCCGAGCCGTGAACCCCGTCCACGAGAGCCCCGGCCACGCGGATCCCCGGTCCGCCGGGCCCGTGCAGGCCCGCCTGACGCGACGTTCGGCGGCGGCCGACCACGACAGGCCCGCGAGGCCGTACAGGCGCTGGAAGCCGCGCACCGGGTCGGCCGCCAGGTCCTCGTAGCGGACGAGGTGGATGCCGGGGGTGCGGGCGAGGATGCCGTGCGTGACCCGCCACAGCGTGGCCGCCTTGAGCACGCGGTCCTGGGAGCCGACGAGGGCGCGCAGGCCGAGCAGTTCGGGGTGGTCGCGGACGAGGAGGGGCTGTTCGAGCAGTTCGTGGAAGTAGACGGTCCATCCCAGCCGCTGCCAGCTCGCCACGAACGACACCGGGTCGCGTTCGAGGGCGATCACCGTGCAGCCCAGGCGGGCGGCGAACCAGCCCGCCGACAGCACCGCGAAGGGGTCGTCGAGCAGCGCCCGCCGCCGGGTCAGCCGCCCCAGCGTGAACGACGTGCCGTACCTGAGCAGGCGGGCGAGGTCGTACGGCGAGCGGTTGGCGCGCAGCTCCGGCAGGAACCGGTAGCGCAGCGCGACCGTGTCGCGGAAGGCGGGCAGCCAGTCGGCGGCGTTGTCGTCGCAGATGTACTGGAAGCGGTGGGTGACGGTGGCACGCAGGACACCGGGGCACCGGCCGGGCGGGTGCTGCGGGTTGAGCGGCTCGTTGACGTAGACGGCCTCGCCGCCGGCGGCGAGCATCTTGCCGGTCCAGCTCGTGCCGCTCCTCGGCAGCCCCGTCACCAGGATCGGCCGCCGCGCCGGAGCCGGGGCGGTCATGCCGCCGCCCAGGTGCGGACCCGGAGCGCGGCCAGGCTGTGGCGGCCGAAGGGGCGCAGGCCGTAGCGGCGGTGGAGCTGCCAGAGCGGCAGGGCGTTCTTCAGCAGCATGCCGCCCGACCAGCCGAGCGCGGCTCCGAGCGCCCCGTGCGCCGGGATCAGCGCGAGGTCGAGGGCGACGGTGGCGGCGACGGCGGTGACGAGGTTGCCGAGGCTGGCCGTGGTGTGCCCGGCGGCGGTCAGCACGACGTCGACCATGCCGCAGGCCGTCGCGACCATCATCGTGGCCGCCAGCACCAGCGCCACCGGCACCCCGGAGCCGTACTCCGCCCCGAACAGACGCAGCACCCACGGCGCGAGCAGGGCGTACCCGAGCCAGACCGGCCAGGTGAGCACCACCAGCCACGCCGTCGTCGCCTGGTACAGCTCGCGGGCCCGTTCGAGCTCGCCGTCCGCGAGCGCGCGGACCAGGCGTGGCTGGGCGGCCTGGGCGAGTCCCTGGTTGGCGAGCTGGCCCACGACCTTGAAGCGGGTGGCGGCGGCGTAGACGGCGGCCTGCGCCGGGCCGCCCAGCACGGCCACGACCACGATGTCCAGCCGCTGGAACACCGCCTGGATCGCTGCCGCCACCGACCGGGGCGCGGTGTGCCGCCACAGGTCGCGGCAGGTCCCCGGCAGGTACGGCGTGCGCGGCAGGTGGCCCCGCAGCGCCGCCGCGGCCAGGACGAGCACCGCCGCGTACGGCGCCGCCCACGCCAGCCCCAGCCAGGTCTGCGGCGAGAGGCCCCGCGGCGTGGCGGTGAGGAGCCAGGCGGCGGCGGTCACGAGCAGGAGCTGGGCGGTGGGCAGCAGCACCCCGTCGAGGACCACGGTGGGCCGCATGGCGCCGAACCCGCGGGTGGCGGCGAGCAGCACGTCGGCGGCGACCATCACCGGGAGCGCCGGCGCGAGGAAGCCGAGGTGGGGGTGCAGGGCCAGCCCGGCGACCGTGGCGGCCACCAGACCCGGCACCAGCCCCGCCCGGATATATCCGGAAATGCCGCGGTAACCGGCCGTCCTGGCCCGGACGATGAAGAACACCAGCCCGTTGCCCGCGTCCAGCTTCGCCACCCCCGCCGCCATGAGCGCCAGCGCCGTGGCGGTCAGGAACGCCCCCGCCACCTCCACGCTGAACGTCCGGGTCACCACCATCACCAGCGCGAACTGCGCCAGAGCGGTCACCACGGCCGCGCCCACCCCGGCCAGCCCGCCCCGCGCGACCCGCCCCACCACCGTCCCACCCGCCACGGGGAGGCGGCCCGCACGAGCCCGCACCGCCCGGGTCATCGGCACCCGGGTCAGCGCCGCGCGGGCACGCGCGGCACGGGTCAGCGCCGCCATGACGGGTCACCGCCCAGCCAGCGCGCCAGCCGCCGGTCGTCCGCCTCGAACCCGTCGCGCAGCCGCCGCCGCACGGTGCACGGCAGCGGCGCCGGCCGCCCCCGCCCGTTGTGCCGCTCGAACACCGGGTATCCCAGGTGCGGCACCCCCAGGAACTCCAGCACGCGGTCGTACACCCGCTCCGGCTCGGCGAAGAAGACATGGCTGTCGAGCACCAGCATGCGCTCGCGGCCGAACAGCGGCTCCAGCCGGTCGAGCTGGTCGGCGTAGCGGCCGCGCGCCAGGTAGGCGTGGTGGCGGTGCGAGTGGTGCACCGCGTCCGCCCCCGCCCGCAGGCTCTCCTCGGCCCCGTCCAGCCGCCCGGCCTCCAGCTCCAGGGCCCGCTCGAAGCACCGCTGCGACTCGAACCCCCTGGCCAGCTCGTGCGCGTGCGCAGAGCAGGCCCGCTCGACCGGATCGCGGACCAGCACGACCAGCTTCACCCCGGGCAGGTCGGCGGCGATGCGCTCCCCGGCCAGCGGATGGAACAGGTAGTAGGGAGACGACTCGAACGCCCGCGGCGCCGTCCCGTGCCTCCTGGCGAGTCGCGCGGCCGCCACCCGCAGCGGGAAGTGCGCCTGGTACCAGGGCAGGCCCCGACCGTAGGCGACGTCGAAGTAGTGGACGCCCTTGTGCAGCACCGGCTTGAGCAGCAGCGGATGCGCCGCCAGCGCCCGGTAGAGCGAGGTGGTGCCGCACCGCTGCCCTCCGACGATGAGGAACGACGGCAGCACCCGCGCGAGCGCGGTCGCCCGCCCGGCGCCGCGCGACATCGACAGCACGGCCTGCTTGGCGACGTTCACGTGATCAGCTCCTGATGGTCGATGATCGGGTTGAGCCAGGTGGCCGGCGGGCCGAGCGGGCTGTGCCCGTCGGCGGCGTGCCGGTCGGCCAGCGCGATCAGGTAGAGCAGCGCGGTGCGGCGCGCCTGCGCGGCCGACACGCCGAGCGGCGCGAGCAGCCGTACGGCCTGTGCCAGGCAGGCCCGCGCGGCGGTCGGCGGGTCCATGCGGCGCAGCGCCCGCTGGAAGAAGTGGTGCACCGCGTCGAACCCGTACGGCACGCCGGCCGCGTAGCGTTCCCAGTCCCACACCAGCAGCCGCCCGTCGGCGCCGGGTGCGATGTTCCACGGGGACAGGTCGCCGTGCCAGGCGGCGCCCTCCGCTCCCCCGGTGGCCGCGATCTCCCGTACGGCCTCGACGAGCAGCCCGGCCGGCACCCGCCGCCGCCCGGCGAGCAGGCGGGGCCGGGGCAGTGGTGAGACCGCCAGCACGGCCAGGTCGCGCCACTGTCCGTGGTGCAGGACGGTGGGTGCGACGACGGTCTTCAGCGGCTGCCCCGCCAGCCCCTCCAGCGCCCGCGCCTCATTGGCGACCAGCTCGCGGGTCCGCTCGGTGTCGCCGATCTTCACGTACGCCAGGAGCCCGCCCCCCGAGTACGCCTCCAGGACCGGCTTGCGGTTGGCCCGCCGCGCGGGACGTACGTGCACGACGGTCCGCACCGCGACCCCGAACACCTCGCCGAGGTGGGCCGCGATGGAGCCGTCGACCGGCAGCGTCACCCGGGGGCCCGCGTGCCACCACCGGCGCGGCGCCAGCCGGCGCGGCAGCAGCGGGTGCGGCAGGACGCTGTAGGGCAGGCCCGGGCCGGAGCCGGGATAGAGCAGCCGCAGGGTCTGGTCGAGATAGCGCAGCCGCCGCGTCGCGTCGTTCACCTGGAGCGCCTCCGGTTCACGGGGAGTTCCTCCACAGCAGGGCGAAGGAGACGAGGTAGAGGATGAGCGGCGTGACCAGGCCGTCGTAGACGAACATGTAGAGCAGCACGAGGCCCATCACCAGCACGCCGGCCAGGCCGATCGGGCTGCGGTCGGCCCAGTGGCGGCGGATCGCGCCGGCGAAGAACGCCACGTACAGCACGGCCCCCGTGAACCCCTGCGTGATGATCAGCAGCCAGAGCTGCCCGTCGCTGCCCAGCGGCGGGTGACCGCAGCCCGTGCACCAGGGGGTCTTGCCGGTGGTGATCGTGCGGTGGTTGCCCATGGCGTTGCGGGTGTTGCCGAACCCGATGACCGGCGAGTGGGTCGCCGCCCGGATCGTCGCGGACACGGTGAAGGCCCGGATGTCGTTGGAGTGGGGGTTGTCCAGCCGCTGCGCCACCAGTGCCGACAGCGGGCTCAGCGCGAAGACCAGCGCGCCGGTCGCCGCCGCCGCGCACACCGCCGTCCGCGTCCGGCCGCCGACCCGGACGACGAGGTAGAGGGCGGCGAGGCCGAGGCCGATCCACAGGCCCCGGTTCAGCGAGTAGACGATCGGGACGGCGGCCAGGCCGAGCAGCACCACCGCCAGGGCCCTGCGCAGCCGCCCGCCGTACACCCACCAGCCGACCACGAACCAGATCAGCAGCACCGACATGTTGCTGCCCCAGGCGTTCGCCCACTCGAACGGCGCCTCGGGGCGCGGCGAGGCGTAGCCCAGCACCTTCTGCGTCTGCGCGGCGGTGGGGTGGATGAGGTTCTGGACGAACGGGTTGCCGCCGATCCAGTCGGGCAGCAGCCTCTCCACCGGCGAGGTGAACGAGAAGTCCGGCGCCAGCACGCCCAGCAGCCCGCCCGCCACGGTCGTCACGAACAGCGCGCCGAGCATCCGGACCAGCCGGAGCTGCGGCAGCTCCCGTTCGGTCAGGTTGCCCAGGTAGAGCACCACGACGAGCACCGACACGTACAGCGCCAGCCGCATGCCGTACCCGATGAGCCGGCCGGCCCCGAAGTCGCCGTAGGTGTCGGGCGGCATCTCCGACAGCATGAGGGCGCTCAGCGCGTAACCGGCGAGCAGCAGCAGCCACAGCCCGAACCCGCGCGGCACCCGGATCGGCCTGCGCCGCCACAGGATGACCGCCATCGGGACGGCCAGCAGGATCACCGACAGCCCGCCGAAGCCGAGCGCCCACCACACGGGGTAGCCGACGAGCAGCGCGGCGATCGGCCACGCGGGCCCGGTCACGACGGAGTGTCGCGGCTGCGGCCGGGTGGTCCCCGTCACGACGGCCGGCCCGGCGCTCGGCCAGGCGGCTCCTGTCACGACCGGGTGCCCGGTGACCGGCGGGATCGCCCGGCCAGCGACGCCATGCCGGGGTCGGTGCCCCGCTCGGGGCCCGCGACGAGCTTGCCCAGCGAGGGGTGCGGGCGGCCCGGCGCCGGGTCGGGGGCCGCCGGGGGCTCGCCCGCCGTGGTCACCACGCCGATGACGGGGACGTGGTGCCTGCGCAGGCGGCGGGCGGCCTCCGCGACCTGCTCGGCGGTGGCCACGCCGAGCCCGGCCGTCAGCACGGCGGCGTCGGCCCTGGTCAGGTCGCCCACGTCGGAGCCGTCGAGGACGGACAGCGGGGTCCGCGCCGCCAGCGCGCCCGCCACCCGGGAGACGCCGTGGCCGGCGGGCACGCCCGTGACCAGCAGCCGCCTGCCCGGGCAGGCGGCGATCACGGCGGACGCCAGGTCGTGCAGCGTCCGCGCGTCACCGTCGCCGGGCAGCGCGGCGACGACGGGCAGGCCGGTGAGGCGTTCCACGTCGGCCGGCGTGCGCAGCAGGGTGTCGAGCCGGTCGCGCACCTGGGCCGCGGCCGCCCCGGCGAGCAGCCCGAGCATGAGACCCGTGCCCAGGTGGAGCGGCAGGCTGGGGGAGCTGGGCTCCTCCGGCGGGACGGCCTCGCTGATGACCGAGCCCGGTGTCACCGTCGTGGTCTTCAGCGCGTCGTACTTCAGCGTGAGGCTGGCGGCCTGCCGGATGAGCACGCTCTGGCGGTGCAGGGCGCGGGTGTGCTCGGCGCTGCCGCGCGCCAGCGCCGAGAGCTCCTCGGTGACGGTGTCGAGGCCGGTGTTGACCTGCCGGAGCTTGGCGAGCATGACCCGCTGCTGGAGCGCCAGGGCCGCCTGCGCGCCGGCGGTCCGGTTGGCGAGGTAGGCCTCGGCGTACGCGCGCGACTGGGCGGCCGCCCCGGTGGCCGTCGCCGCGGTGACGGAGATCGTCAGCACGGCCGAGTTGGGCGGCACGGTCACCTCGACGGGCTCCAGTTCGGTGGCGTTGAGCAGCTTGGCGGCCCGCGCCGCGACGACGGCCGACTGCGCCACCTGGGCCTCGGTGTCGAGGTTGAGCGGTTCGCGCTGGCGGGCGGTGACCTGGTTGCTCTGCTCCTGCGCGCCGACCGGTGCCACCAGCACCTGCGTGGTCGCGGTGTAGGCGGGTGGCAGCAGCCACTGCAGCCCCAGCCCGGCCGCGCCGCCGGCCAGGAGGAACCCGGCGAAGAGGAGCCGGCGCCGACGCAGCAGTGACAGGTGCTCCCCGAGATCCGTGCCGGACCGGCGGGGAGGAGAGTCCGGCGGCAGGCTCATGTCGCTCCCTGGAGTGTGTGCGTGGCGTCGCGACATGGCGACACAGCGTCACGGCCGAGATGTTCGCTCACTATAGGCGGGGCCGATATCGCGATGGCCGAATACAGAAGATTTTCTGCCGCACGGCCTGCGATTCCGCCCCGCTGTATAGCGATATTTCGGGACATGTTGGGGGGCTTGGTCAGAGCGCCTACCAGCGAGAACGCCCCCGCGGCGGGGGAGCGGCATGGCATGGTTCAGGTTTGACAAACGGGGGTCACCGAAAAAGGAGGCAGGACGGTTTGCTGCTACCGGACATTTCACGAAAGAGAATCGCGGTCCTGGCCGCGTTGACGCTCGCGGCACTCGCCGCGTGCTCCGACGCGGGCCGCCCGCGTCCGCCCGCCGCCGAACGGGCGGGCCCGCCGCCGGCGACGGCCGCGACCCAGGGGCCGCCCGAGGCCCGTCCCGTGCAGGCGGCGCCGCGTGGCGCGCCGGCCTGCACGGTCACCGACAAGCTCATCCCGTCCTGCGGGGCCTGGTGGGGGCTGGCTCCGGAGATCTTCACCGGCGCGCCGGTGGACCGGGCGCTGCGCGGCGCGGAGGCCAGGATGGGGTCGCGGGCCGACATCGTGCACGTCTACCACCGGGGCAAGGAGCTGTTCCCCACGGAGCGGGAGATCGGGCTGGCCCGCGACAAGGACGGGCCGAGGCTGCTGCTCGTCAACTGGAAGCCGTCGATGGAGCACACCTGGGCGGAGATCTCCGACGGCGCCGTGGACCGCCGGATCGACCGCCTGGCCGCGCATGTGCGCCGTGCGTTCCCCGAGCGGTTCTTCCTGACCATCCACCACGAGCCGGAGAACGACGTGGATCCCGGGCCGGGCTCCGGCATGCAGGCGGCCGACTACGCCGCGATGTACCGCCACGTGGTGCTCCGGCTGCGCGAGAAGGGGGTGCGCAACGCCGTCACGGTCATGACGTACATGGGGGCGCCCAACTGGGCGGCCAAGCCGTGGTTCGGCGAGCTGTACCCGGGCGACGACGTGGTCGACTGGGTGGCGATGGACCCCTACGCCGACGGCCGGGTCCGCGACTTCGACGGCCTGGTCAACAAGACCCGCGCCGAGTACGCCCGCTGGCCGGGTTTCTACCGGTGGACGCAGCTCCACTTTCCCGGCAAGCCGGTCATGGTGGCGGAGTGGGGGGTGTTCGAACGGTCCGGCGACCGGTCGTTCAAGCGGCGCTTCTTCGCGTCCGTACGTGCCCGGATGAGCGCTTACCCGCAGATCAAGGCGCTGGTCTACTTCGACTCGCCACACGCGCCGCGCGGCGACACCAGGTTCGACACCGAGCCGGAGGCCCAGCGGGCGTTCAGCGAGCTCGCGCGAGATCCGCTGTTTCGCTCGACGCGCGTGCCGCGGCCCTGACCCGCCATCGCCAGCCGGCGACGGTGACGGCCGCGGCGGCCAGCAGGATCCACAGCGTGACCATGTTGTCCACGTCGAGCAGCTTGAGCGCCGAGGCGAGCAGCACGATCGCGAGCAGCGCCCGGATGAGGCCGCCCGGGGCCCGGGAGGAGACACGGGCGCCGAGGTAGACGCCCGGGATCGCGCCGAGCAGCAGCGACAGCGTGAGGTCGAGCTGGAAGTCGCCGAAGAGCAGGTGGCCCAGCGCCGCCGAGGTCACCAGGGGCACGGCCTGCACGAGGTCGGTGCCGACGAGCTGGTTGGCCTTGAGCATGGGATAGAGCGCGATGAGCGCCACGATGATGAGTGAACCGGACCCGACCGAGGAGACGCCGACGATCAGGCCGCCTACCGTACCGACCAGTAGGGTAGGGATGGGGCGCACGACGACGTCGCTCGCCTCCGCCGTGCCGCCCCTGCCGCCGATCAGGGTCTTGGCGACCAGGCCGGCCACGGCCAGCAGCAGCGCCACGCCGAGTGCGTACTTCACGCCGTCGCCCACCGCGAAAGCGCGGGCCACGAACACCCCGCAGAACGCCGCCGGCACCGACCCCGCGCACAGCCAGGCCACCAGTCGCAGGTTGACCGTGCCCCGGCGCAGGTGGACGACGCTGCCGACCGGCTTCATCACGGCCGAGGCCACCAGGTCGCTGGAGACCGCGGCGAGTGGCGGGACGTTGAAGAACAGCATCATCATCGGCGTCATCAGCGCGCCACCGCCCATGCCGGTCAGGCCGACGACGACGGCGACGAGGAAGGACCCGAGGATCAGGGGAAGATCGATCAACGAACCCATCCTCCGCTCCGCAGCGCGCCCAGAACCCGGGTGACGGCCGCCTCGATCGAAAGGTGCGTGGTGTCGATGACGAGGTCGGCGTCGTCCGGCTCCTCGTAGGGGTCGGAGACGCCGGTGAACTCGGGGATGAGCCCGGCGCGGGCCTTGGCGTACAGGCCCTTGCGGTCACGGCGCTCGCACTCCTCCAGCGGTGTGGCGACGTGCACCAGGAGGAAGTCGGCCCCGACCGACTCGACCATCTCGCGCACCTCGTCGCGCGTGGCCGCGTAGGGGGCGATGGGGGCGCAGATGGCCAGGCCGCCGTGGCGGGCGGCCTCGGCGGCGACGAAGCCGATGCGCCGGATGTTGAGGTCGCGATCGGCCTTGGAGAACGTCAGGCCCTTCGACAGCAGCGCGCGCACCACGTCGCCGTCGAGGTGGGTGACGGTGCGGGTGCCGAGCTCCAGCAGCGCGTCGCGCAGGCCGCGGGCGATCGTCGACTTGCCCGATCCGGACAGACCGGTGAAGAACACCACGAGCCCCCTGCGGTGGGGCGGGCCGGGGATGCTGACCGGCTCGGGCCCGGCCAGGTGCTCGGCCGCGCCGTAGGCGGTGGCGACGTGCTCGCGCAGCTCCAGGTCGATCTCGGGCTCCTCGCGCGGGGCGAGGGGGACGGGCACGACCAGGGTGTCCGCCGGCAGCCGTTCCTTGGCCCGCAGCGCGGCCCGCACCACCGCCGGACCCGGCTCGCCGTAGGAGAGGGGGAGCAGCAGGACCACCGCGTCGAGCTCCTTGGCCGTGGCGGTGATCTCGGTGAGGTCGTCGAGCGGGCCCCGCATCGTGACCGCCAGCGCCGCGCGCCCGCCGAGCTCCTCGCGCACCTGCGCGGGAGTGCGGTGCAGCCGGGCGAACGGGCCGTGCTCCGGCGCGCCGAGCGGCCTGACCGGGCCGGCGGCCAGCCCGTCGTGGCCGCGCTCGGTCACGGTCAGCACGGCCAGCGGCACGCCCTCGGGGTCGAGCAGCGTGACCTCGTCACCGGGGGCGGCCTCGTCGGGCAGGCGCAGCGTCGCCGGTGCCGGCCAGGGCGTGCCGTCGGCGAGCGTGCCGCGCTCGTGGACGGCGTGCAGGTCGTCGTGGCCGAGGAAGCCCGTCAGCGGGTGGAAGGCTCCGGACAGCAGCAGCTCGAGGTCGGCCAGCTCCCGTGCGCCGGGGGTCCACTCCACGTTTCCGCCATCCCAACTATTCCGATTGAATTGGTAGGGAAGAAGTCTAGCGGCTGGTGCGCACAGGTCGCTAGATGAGCCGGGCGAAGTGGTTCTGCGGCTTCCTGATGACCATGGTGATCTCGTCGTGTGTCGAAGGGTAGCGCCCCCTGGTCAGCCTGTCGGCCATCCGGACGGCCGCCTGGCCCACCCGGCCGAGCGCCGGCCCGCTGGTGGCCGTCCGGTCGTCGGTGATCATCAGGCCGCGGCTGAGGCAGAAGGCGTGGATGCCGTCGTAGGAGGTGAGCGGCTCGTACACGGCGGGCAGCGGGCCCGGCCTGCCCTCGGGCACCAGGTGCCGCCACAGCAGCCGGCGCAGCCATGACGGCGTCAGCCGCTCGCACAGGCCGTACGCCGATCCCCGGTCGCGCATGCGCAGCAGCATCAGCCCGCCCGGGCGCAGCGCCTGCAGCAGCCGGTCGAGGACCAGCTCCGCGTGGTGGATCCGCTCCAGCAGGAACGACACCTGGACCACGTCGACGGACCGGGGCGGCACCGGCGCCGACCGCAGGTCGCCGAGGATGCAGCGCTCCAGATCGGCCCGCTCCTCCACCACGCGCCTGATCGCCGGCAGGTCCTCGTCGACGCCCGTCATCCTGGTGTCGATCCGGTCGAGGGCCAGTGGCTCGTCGTGCGCGCACCCGGCCACCAGCACGTCGAGCCGCCGGCCGAGCTGCCCGGCCCACTGCTCGCGGACCCGCTGATCGAACAGGTCGCCTCGGTGGGCGACCGACCGCACTTCAGACATGTCACTTAGAGTAATCGTCCCATGGCGATACGTACGTGATTTCCCTGCTAGCGTCCTCGGCCGTGACCGTCTACGTGGGAAACGCCGAAATCGATGGGGCCGGTGACGACGGCTGGCTGCTCGGGCACTTCAAATCCGCCGGCGACCCCCGTCACAGCACGGACGTCGAGATCAAGTGGGGTGTGCACGCGGCCGGCGACGTGCGGGCCGCCTGGGTCAGGGGCGAGCGGCGAACGGCGCTGCTCGTGCTGATCAGCGGCCGGTTCCGGGTCGAGCTGCCCGGCCGCAGCGTGCTGCTGGAGCGGCGTGGCGACTACGTGGTGTGGGGGCGCGGGGTCGACCACTCCTGGGTCGCCGAGGAGGACTCGGTGGTGCTCACCGTCCGCTGGCCGTCCGTGCCCGGCTACTCCGTGCCTGGCTCCGTGCCTGGCTACTCCGTGCCCGGCAACTCCGTGCCCGGCCGCGAGGTCGCCCGGGGGCTCCGGGAGGCGCGGCCGGGAAGTACCCTTGATGGCTGAGACCCCCGCGACCTGACCTCGGCCGGGGGTAGTCGTGTTGCCGTCGTGGGGCTGTGGGCG
Organism: Nonomuraea muscovyensis; assembly: GCF_014207745.1. Taxonomy (NCBI): domain Bacteria; kingdom Bacillati; phylum Actinomycetota; class Actinomycetes; order Streptosporangiales; family Streptosporangiaceae; genus Nonomuraea; species Nonomuraea muscovyensis. The sequence continues at coordinate 1,657,542 of NZ_JACHJB010000001.1, read as the reverse complement.
TATCTGATGAGTCTTTCCGGACTGCTGGACCTTGTTGCCGCCGACCCGAAGCTGACCGCCGCTCTCGAAGAGGGCGGCGACGTCTCGCTGGTGGCGCCCGCCGCGCTGCGGCCGTTCGGCGTCGCCGCGCTCGCCGGGCACGACCAGTGCACGGTGCTGGCCGTCACCGCCACCGGCCGCGAGGCCGAGGACCTGGCCGCCGCGCTCACCAGCCTGGTCGAGCCGTCCTCGGTGGCGGTCTTCCCCGCCTGGGAAACGCTGCCGCACGAGCGGCTCTCGCCGCGCAGCGACACCGTCGGCCAGCGGCTGGCCGTGCTGCGGCGGCTGGCGCACCCCGTCAAGGGCGACCCGGCCGCCGGCCCGCTCGGCGTGGTCGTCGCGCCGGTGCGCGCCCTGCTCCAGCCGATCGTGCGGGGCCTCGGCGACCTGGAGCCGATCCGGCTGCGCGCCGGCGATGACGCCGACCTCGAAGAGGTCGTGAAGCGCCTGGTCGACAACGGCTACCACCGGGTCGACATGGTGGAGAAGCGCGGCGAGGTCGCGGTGCGCGGCGGGCTGCTCGACGTCTTCCCGCCGACCGAGGAGCACCCGCTGCGGCTGGAGTTCTGGGGCGACACGGTCGAGGAGATCCGCTGGTTCAAGGTGGCCGACCAGCGCTCGCTGGAGGCGGCCGACGGCGGCCTGTTCGCGCCGCCCTGCCGCGAGCTGCTGCTGAGCGGCGAGGTGCGGGCCCGGGCGCGGGAGCTGGCCGAGCTGCATCCGGCCCTGGCCGAGGTGCTCGACCAGCTCGCCGAGGGCACGCCGGTGGAGGGCATGGAGGCGTTCGCGCCGGTGCTGGCCGGTGAGATGGACCTGCTGGTCGACCACCTGCCCATCAGGTCGGCGGTGTTCGTCTGCGACCCCGAGCGGATCAGGGGCCGGGCCGAGGAGCTGGTCCGCACGTCCCAGGAGTTCCTGGAGGCGTCCTGGATCAACGCGGCGGCCGGCGGAGAGGCGCCCATCGACCTCGGCGCGGCGGCCTTCCGCACGCTCGACGAGATCCGCGACCACGCCGGCGCCCTCGGGCTGCCGTGGTGGTCGATGGCGCCGTTCGGCACCGGGATCGAGCTCGACGCGCAGGACTCGGAGGCCTACCGGGGCGACACCGCGCGGGCGCTCGCCGACGTCAAGGGCTGGCTCGCCGAGGACAAGGCGGTCGTGCTGCTGAGCGAGGGCCACGGCCCCGCCGAGCGCATGGTCGAGGTGCTCAAGGGCGTCGACGTCCCGGCCCGGCTGGAGAGCCACCTCGACACGGCGCCCGAGCCCAAGGTCGTGCACGTCGCCACCGGCCTGCTGGAGCACGGCTTCGTCACGCCCGGCCTGGCCGTGCTCACCCACCTCGACCTGGTCGGCCAGAAGGCGTCCACCAAGGACATGCGCCGCCTGCCCTCGCGCCGCCGCAACATGGTCGACCCGCTGCAGCTCAAGGTCGGCGACAACGTCGTGCACGAGCAGCACGGCGTCGGCCGCTACGTCGAGATGGTCCAGCGCACGGTCCAGGGCGCCACCCGCGAGTACCTCGTCATCGAGTACGCCAAGGGCGACCGCCTGTACGTGCCGACCGACCAGCTCGACGAGGTCACCCGCTACGTCGGCGGCGAGGCCCCGACGCTCAACCGGATGGGCGGCGCCGACTGGGCCAAGGCCAAGTCGCGGGCCAAGAAGGCGGTCAAGGAGATCGCCGGGGAGCTCATCCGCCTCTACTCCGCCCGCATGGCCTCGCCCGGTCACCCGTTCTCGCCCGACTCGCCGTGGCAGCGCGAGATGGAGGACGCCTTCCCCTACGCCGAGACCGGCGACCAGCTCGAGGCCATCGACGAGGTCAAGCGCGACATGGAGCGGCCCGTCCCGATGGACCGGCTGATCTGCGGCGACGTCGGCTACGGCAAGACCGAGATCGCCGTGCGCGCCGCCTTCAAGGCCGTGCAGGACGGCAAGCAGGTCGCCGTGCTGGTGCCCACCACGCTGCTGGTGCAGCAGCACATGTCGACGTTCACCGAGCGCTTCTCCAGCTTCCCGATCGCGGTGAAGCCGGTCTCCCGCTTCCAGACCGACGCCGAGATCAAGGGCACCCTCGACGGGCTGCGCACCGGCGCCGTGGACGTGGTCATCGGCACCCACCGGCTGCTCAGCCCCGAGGTGCGGTTCAAGGACCTGGGCCTGATCATCATCGACGAGGAGCAGCGGTTCGGCGTCGAGCACAAGGAGGCCATGAAGCACCTCCGCACCCAGGTCGACGTGCTGGCCATGTCGGCCACGCCGATCCCGCGCACGCTGGAGATGGGCCTGACCGGCATCCGCGAGATGTCCACCATCCTCACCCCGCCGGAGGAGCGCCACCCGATCCTGACGTTCGTCGGTCCGTACGACGAGAAGCAGATCGCCGCCGCCATCAGGCGCGAGCTGATGCGCGACGGCCAGATCTTCTTCGTGCACAACCGGGTGGCCTCGATCAACCGGGTGGCCGCCCGCCTGCGCGAGCTGGTCCCCGAGGCCCGCGTCGCGGTCGCGCACGGGCAGATGAACGAGACCCAGCTCGAAAAGATCATGGTGGGCTTCTGGGAGCGCGAGTACGACCTGCTGGTGTCCACCACGATCGTGGAGTCGGGCCTCGACGTGCCCAACGCCAACACGCTGATCGTGGACCGGGCCGACAACTACGGCCTGTCCCAGCTCCACCAGATCCGCGGCCGGGTCGGCCGGGGCCGGGAGCGGGGCTACGCCTACTTCCTCTACCCGCCGGAGAAGCCGCTGACCGAGACGGCCCACGAGCGGCTGGCGACCATCTCCCAGCACACGGAGATGGGAGCCGGCATGTACGTCGCGATGAAGGACCTGGAGATCCGCGGCGCGGGCAACGTGCTGGGCGCCGAGCAGTCGGGCTTCATCGCGGGCGTCGGCTTCGACCTGTACGTGCGGCTGATGGCCGAGGCGGTCAAGGAGCAGAAGGACAAGCTGTCCGGCGTCGAGACGCAGGAGGAGCAGCACGACGTCAAGGTCGAGCTGCCCATCAACGCGCACATCCCGCACGACTACGTCACCTCCGAGCGGCTGCGGCTGGAGGCGTACAAGCGGATGGCCGCCATCGTCACCGAGACCCATCTCGGCGAGGTGCGCGACGAGCTCACCGACCGTTACGGCAAGCCGCCGGTCGAGGTGGACAACCTGCTGGAGGTGGCCCGCTTCCGCATCAGGGCGCGCCAGGCCGGGCTCACCGACGTCACCCTGCAGGGCCAGAACATCAAGTTCGGCCCGGTCAGGCTCAGGGAGTCGCAGCAGGTCAGGCTCGACCGGCTGTACAAGAAGGCCGTCTACAAGCAGGCCGCGGAGACGCTGCTGGTGCCCGTGCCCAAGACCAAGCCGCTGGGCGGCCAGCCGCTGCGCGACCTCGATCTGCTCAAATGGTGCGGCGACCTGGTCGAGGCGATGTTCCTCGAGCCCGCACGGGTAAGCTAACCGGGGTTTTTGTCGGAAAGGGACGCACGTGAAGTCGATTCGAGCGGCTGCGGCCGCTGCCGCCGTGGGCGTGAGCCTCGTCGCGCTGACCGCCTGCTCCTCCCCCATGGAGGCCGGCGCGGCGGCCGTCGTGGGCAGCGAGCGCATCTCGGCCAGTGACCTGAACAGCAACGTCCAGGAGTACGAAGCGGCGCTGAAGCGGGCCGGCATCCAGCCCGACCAGCTTCCCGCGCCCGTCACCCAGTTCGTGCTGACGCGGATGGCCAACCAGAGCGCGTTCGCGCAGCTCGCCGCCAAGCACAACATCAAGGTGAGCGAGGCCGAGGTCGACGCCGGGCTCAAGGACCCCGGCCAGTACCAGTCGCCCGAGATCAACCTGCTGGCCAAGGGCGTCTCGCCGGCCGACGCGCGCGACTACCTGCGGGCCGAGCTGGGCGTGGTCAAGCTGCAGCGGCAGCTCGGCGGCCCTGAGGACCAGAACGCGCAGGCCAAGCTGCAGCAGGAGTTCGGCTCGATCAAGATGGTCTACAGCCCCCGCTACGGCCAGTTCACCAACGAGCAGGGCTTCGTCGACACGGGCCGGTTCGGCAAGCAGGCCCAGCAGGCCCAGCAGCCGGCCCAGGGCTGAGCCCGTGCCGCTGATCGTCGTCACCACCTCGCCGCGGGTCGCCCCCGGCCTGCTCAGCCACCAGGCGTGGCGGGCGTTCGGGTCGGGCCCGGTGCTGACCGGCTCCGAAGACCATCCCCAGCTGCCCTACCTGGCCGAGGCCGGGGTCGAGGTGACGGTCGTGGCTCCCGACGCCGGGCGGCTGGTCCGCGAGGCGGCCGGGGGCACGGTGGTGTGGCTGGCCGACGGCGGCGGGTCGGACGAGGAGTTCATGCGCGCGGTCGGGCACGCCGCGATCGCCCTGGACGAGCCGCCGGTGATCGAGGTCGTGCCCGGCTCGTACGACCTGCCGGGCGCCCGCGTGCTCGACCTGGTCGCCGTCATGGACCGGTTGCGCGCCGAGTGTCCCTGGGACCGCGGGCAGACCCACGAGACGCTCGTCCCGTACCTGCTCGAAGAGGCCTACGAGGTGCTGGAGACCATCGAGCAGGGCGACTACCCGGCGCTGCGCGAGGAGCTCGGCGACCTGCTGCTGCAGGTGGTCTTCCACGCCAAGGTGGCCGAGGGCTTCGACATGGACGACGTGGCCGCCGGCATCGTGGACAAGCTCGTCCGGCGCCACCCCCACGTGTTCGGCTCGGTGCGGGTGGACAGCGCCGCCGAGGTCAACGACAACTGGGAGGCCATCAAGGCCGCCGAGCGGGCCGCCAAGGGCGAACGGCCCTCCGCGCTGGACGGCGTGCCGCTGGGCCAGCCGGCCCTGTCGCTGGCGGCCCAGCTCCTCCGGCGCGCCGAGCGGGCGGGCGCGCCGGAGAGCCTCGCGTCGGCGGTCGGCCAGGGGGTCGGGCGCGAGCTGTTCGACCTGGTGAGCCGGGCCCAGCGGGCCGGCATCGACCCCGAGGCCGAGCTGCGCGCCGCCGCCCGCTCCTACCGGGAGCGCGTGCACGCCTGGGAGATCCACGAGGCGTAGCCGGCGAGCGGCTGGTGGCGGCGCCCGCGTGTGGACCCTGCGGTCACCGGCGGCGGTACCGATAGGCTCTGAAGGCATATTGCCTTTTCGGATTTAGGAGCGCATCCCGTGGCTACCATCGAGGTCGTTTACGCTCGTGAGATCCTCGACTCCCGGGGCAACCCCACGGTCGAGGTCGAGGTGGTGCTCGACGACGCCAGCAGCGGCCGCGCGGCGGTGCCCAGCGGCGCCTCGACCGGGCAGTTCGAGGCCGTGGAGCTGCGTGACGGCGACGAGCGTTACGGCGGCAAGGGCGTGGAGAAGGCCGTCCTGGCCGTCACCGACGAGATCTTCGACGAGATCCACGGGGTCGAGGCGGAGGACCAGCGCATCGTCGACCAGATCATGATCGACCTGGACGCGACGCCCAACAAGTCCAAGCTGGGCGCCAACGCGATCCTCGGCGTCTCGCTGGCCGTCGCCAAGGCCGCCGCCGACAGCGCCGAGCTGCCGCTCTTCCGCTACCTCGGCGGCCCCAACGCCCACGTGCTGCCCGTGCCGATGATGAACATCCTCAACGGCGGCGCGCACGCCGACACCAACGTCGACATCCAGGAGTTCATGATCGCGCCGATCGGGGCGGAGACGTTCCGCGAGGCCGTGCGCATGGGCACCGAGGTCTACCACGCGCTGAAGAAGGTGCTGAAGGAGAAGGGCTACGCCACCGGCCTCGGCGACGAGGGCGGCTTCGCGCCCAACCTGCCGTCCAACCGCGACGCGCTCGACCTCATCCTGGTCGCCATCGAGCGGGCCGGCTACACGCCCGGCGAGGACATCGCGCTCGCCCTCGACGTGGCCGCCACCGAGTTCCACCGGGACGGCGTCTACACGATCGACGGCAAGGGCCTGTCGGCCCAGGAGCTCATCGCCTTCTACGCCGACCTCGTCGACAACTACCCGCTGGTCTCCATCGAGGACCCGCTCGACGAGGAGGACTGGGAGGGCTGGAAGGCCATCACCGAGGCGCTGGGCGACAAGGTGCAGCTCGTCGGCGACGACCTGTTCGTGACCAACCCCGAGCGGCTGGCGCGCGGCATCGCGAGCGGCACCGCCAACGCCCTGCTGGTCAAGGTCAACCAGATCGGCACCCTGACCGAGACGCTCGACGCCGTGGACCTGGCCCACCGCAACGGCTACCGCTGCATGATGAGCCACCGCTCCGGCGAGACCGAGGACACGACCATCGCCGACCTGGCCGTCGCGGTCAACTGCGGCCAGATCAAGACCGGCGCACCGGCCCGTTCCGACCGGGTCGCCAAGTACAACCAGCTGCTGCGCATCGAGGAGATCCTCGACGACGCGGCCCGTTACGCCGGTCGCGCGGCCTTCCCGCGCTTTCGGCGGTAGTTTCCGGGTACGGGCCCGCGACCGGTCGCGGGCCCGTGCGACCGGAGCCGGACGGGTGGGCCGGCCGCACGACGAGGGGGGACGCGGAGCATGGCCAAGAGGCCGCAGCTGACCGGGAGGGCCGCCATCCTGGCGATCGTGGTGTGCGCGATCGCGATGAGTCTGGCCTACCCGGTGCGCGAGTACATCGCACAGCGCCGCGCCATCGCGGAGCTGCAGGCGGAGAAGTCGCGGGTCGAGGCCGACCGCCGGGCGCTGGAGGCGCAGGCCAGGCAGATCCGCGACCCCAACTGGATCAAGCGCACCGCCAAGGAGCGCCTCCACTACTGCGGCCCCGGCGAGAAGTGCTACGTGGTGATGGAGGCCGAGCCCGGCAAGTCGCAGACGGCCGTCAAGCAGGCCGCGCCCGCGCCGCCGTGGTACCAGACGTTGTGGAAGTCCGTCGAGGCCGCCGACGCGGGCACCGGCCGCAAGGCGGGCGCGGGGGAGAAGGAGACCGTTGGACAGCCCTGAGCCGAAGCCCGCGGAGGGCGCGCCGCCCAGTGACGTGCCGGACAGCGGCGTGCCGGAGAGCGACGCGCCGCCCAGTGACGTGCCGGACAGCGGCGTGCCGGAGACTGACGTGCCGGAGGGTGACGTGGAGGCCGTGCGGCGGCAGCTCGGCCGCCCGCCCCGAGGACTGCGCGGGGTCGCGCACCGCTGCCCGTGCGGCAACCCCGACGTGGTGGAGACCGCGCCGCGGCTGCCCGACGGCTCGCCGTTCCCCACCCTCTACTACCTGACCTGTCCCCGGGCGGCCTCCGCCATCGGCACGCTGGAGGGCTCCGGCCTGATGCGCGAGATGCAGGCCAGGCTGGCGGACGATCCCGAGCTGGCCGCGAGCTACCAGGCCGCCCACGACGACTACGTCGCCCGGCGCGACAAGGCCGCCGAGGACGCGGGCATGGAGCCGCTTCCACGGGATATGCAGAGCACCGGGGGCATGCCGTCGCGGGTCAAGTGCCTGCACGCGCTCGTCGCGCACGAGCTGGCGGCCCCCGGGACCAACCCGTTCGGCAGGGAGGCGCTCGATGCCCTCCCCGACTGGTGGAGTGACGGACCATGCGTGTAGCCGCCGTCGACTGTGGCACCAACTCCGTACGCCTGCTCGTCGCCGACATCCCACACGACACGCTCACCGAGGTCGAGCGGCGGATGGAGATCGTCCGGCTGGGGCAGGGCGTCGACAAGACCGGCCGGCTGTCGGCCGAAGCCCTGGAGCGCACCTTCGCCGCGATGCGCGGCTACCGTGAGCTCATCGACCACCACGGCGCCAAACGCACCCGGGTGGTGGCGACGAGCGCGACCCGCGACGCGGCCAACCGGCAGGAGTTCGTCGACGGGGTGCGCGAGATCTTCGGCGTCGAGCCGGAGGTCGTCAGCGGTGCTGAGGAGGCCGAGCTGTCGTTCACGGGCGCGACCCGCGGCCTGCTCCACCTGTCGCCGGAGACGGAGCATCCCGAGGGGCCGATGGGGCCCTATCTCGTGGTGGACATCGGCGGCGGCTCCACCGAGTTCGTGGTCGGCGCGCGCCACGCCGAGGCCGCCCTCTCGGTGGACATCGGCTGCGTCCGGCTGACCGAGCGGCACCTGCGCGACGCGGGCGACCCGCCCTCGGCCCGGGCGCTGGAGGCCGTGGTCGCCGACATCGACGACGCGCTCGACAAGGTGACCGAGGCGGTGCCCGTGGAGCGGGCGCACACGCTGGTCGGGCTGGCGGGCTCGGTGACGACGGTCGCCGGCCTCGCGCTCGGCCTGCCGGCCTACGACCGCGACCGGATCCACCACGCGCACATCACCGCCGAAGAGGTCCACGAGGTCACGCGGCGGCTGCTCGCGATGACCCATGGTGAGCGGGCCCGATTGCCGGTGATGCATCCGGGGCGGGTCGACGTCATCGGAGCGGGGGCTCTGATACTCGACCGCATCATGCGCCGCTTCGCGTTCTCGCAGGTCGTGGTCAGTGAGCACGACATCCTCGATGGAATTGCGTGGTCTATAGCCTGAAAGGCCGCTAAATTCGGACATTTCGCTTTCGCCACCGTGTTGAGCGTGCAATCAGTATTGTGCTTAGGTAAAGGGGCATTACGGGGGCTTTGCCATATTGCCGGACACGTATGGTGTCGGCGTGGCGACCGTTCCCGAGCGCATCTTTTCCCTCACGGAATGGAGCACTCTCAACATGAAGTCATCACCGTTAGCACGTCGGGCGGCGGCGTTCGGCGCCTCCGCGGCGATGCTGGCCGGCATGGTCGGGCTGGTCGCCAGCCCCGCCCAGGCGGCCACCACGGCCACCTCCAAGGCCAAGCCCAAGGTCTCGGTCTCCACGCCGACGACCGCGGACCGCACCTACGAGGGCGCATGTCCGGCCAAGATCGACTTCTCGGCCAAGATCAAGATCAAGCTCACGGGCAAGACCACGCTGGCCTACCGCTGGCTGCACGGTGACGGGTCCGCGAGCAAGGTCAAGACGATCAAGCTCAACGGCAAGGGCACCAAGTACGTCAGGGTGTCGCAGGCCAACACGTTCGGCGAGGACGTCGAGGGCTGGGAGGCCCTGCAGGTCCTCAGCCCGCGCAAGGTGACCTCCAAGAAGAGCCACTTCTCGGTCACCTGCTCCGACCCCAAGGTCATCGAGAAGGACCAGCTCACCAAGAGTGTCAGGGTCTCCGCCCGCGCCTGGGCGAGCCCGAGCACCTACGTCGGGTCCTGCACCCCCGGTGACAAGGTCGACTTCGGTGGCGTGATCAGGGTCAGCGAGCCGTCCCGGGTCAAGTACCGCTGGATCCTCAACGGCCGGGTCGTCGACTACGGCTACACCAAGGTCTACAGCAGCAAGCGGGTGGGCTTCGGGATCTCCCCGCGCCACAGCCAGCGCGGCTACGCGCAGCTCGAGGTCCTGCGTCCGGGCCACGCCTCCTCCAACCGGGCCTACTACAAGGTCATCTGCAAGGACGAGGCTCCGGCTCCCCGCGTGTCCGTCTCCGGTCTGGTGACGGCGACCAACCATGACACCTGCGCGGTCAGCGCGCACGCGAACGTCAGCTCGACCGCCCGCGGCCGAGTCGAGTACGCGTGGAAGCTGAACGGCCGCACCGTCAAGACCGATGACGTCTGGTTCAGCCACGGCGGCACCCGCAACGTCCAGCTCGGCGAGCAGGAGTTGCGCGGCTACGCCACCAAGGGCGGCAGGATCACGCTGACGGTTTCCGGCCCGCGCAACACCGACTCGATCACGCAGTCCTACGCCGCGTGCCAGGCGCCCGAGCCCAAGGTCTCGGTGTCCGGCGTCTCGGTGGCGGGCCAGCGTAACGAGATGTGCGCCGACAAGCGGGGCCCGGGTGTGGACTTCCAGGCCACGCTCACCAGCACCGGCCCGGCCACGGTGAAGTACTACTGGGTCATCAACGGCAAGCGCGAGCACGAGACGCTCGAGCGTCAGGTGAACGGCAGCCTGAACGTGACCTGGGGCATCGGCGGCACCCACGGTGCCTCCGAGACCACGGGCTCGGTCGAGCTCGTCGTCGTGAGCCCGAACGCGGCCTCCTCCGGCAGCACCGCCTTCACGGCGACCTGCCCGCCGAAGGCTGACGAGTCCGCCTGATCGGTGTGAACTAGGCCGGATGGCGTCCTCGTGGCGCCATCCGGCTTTCTTGTTGCCGCTACTGCGCTAAGCACAGTAGTGTGCATACCGTGGATAGCAGCCAGCTCCTCAAGGGCGTGCTCGACCTGGCCGTCCTGGCGGTGCTCGACGAGCGTGACGGCTACGGCTACGACGTCGTGCGCAGGCTGAGAGAGGCGGGCCTGCACGACGTGGGCGACGCCTCGGTGTACGGGACGCTGCGCAGGCTGTTCAAGGCCGGCGCGCTCACCTCGTACGTGGTGGCCTCCGACGAGGGGCCCCATCGCAAGTACTACGGGCTGAACGAGGTCGGCAGGAGCATGTACGCCTCCTCCGCCCGGACCTGGACCTCGTTCGCGGCCACCATGGCATCCCTGCTCAAGGAGGGGCACAGTGACCCAGCACCTCGGTCCTGAGGCCGGCGACGGCCCCATGGACACCCCGGCGCGCTACGCGCAGGCCGTACGCGACGCCCTGGCCGGTCATCCGGACGCCGAGGAGCTCCTCGACGACCTCGACGACCACCTGGCGGAGATCGCGGCGGAGTCCGACGTCCCGTTGGAGGAGCGGCTGGGGCCGCCGGCCGCGTACGCGGACGAGCTCGTGGCCGCCTACGGGGGCCGGCCTGCGAGCCGCCAGAAGCGCCGCCTGCGGCCCCGTGAGCGGTTGCTCGACCTCCACACCACCCTCATGGGTAAGGGCCCTTACCGGGGTTTCCTGGGATTTCTGCGGGAGCTGCGGCCGGGCTGGTGGGTGCTGCGCGGCTACCTGCTGGCCATGGTCGTGCTGGGCTTCGCCGACGACCGCCTCCTGCCGGACGATCCGCTTGGATGGCTGCTCGTCGCCGCGCTCGTGGCGGCGTCGGTGTGGTGGGGCCGGCGCGTCCGGGGCAGGGTGGTGCTGCCGCTCACGCTGCTGGTCAACGCGGTGGCCGGGATGGCGCTGCTGGCCGGGGTGGCGATCGCCGACAGGCTGACCGGTCTCGACGAGCGCTACGCTGCTGACGGCCCGGTCATGATGGAGACCGTCTCCGGCCTGTCCGGCGACGTCTACAACATCAAGCCGTACGCCAAGGACGGCACCCCGCTGACCGACGTCTACCTCTACGACCAGAACGGCCGGCCGCTCACCACCGACCCGGAGGCGTACGGCTACGCGGTGGACCGCTCGTGCGGCGAGCCCATACTCAACCGCTACCCCCTGCCCCTGGTCGAGAACGACGGCACGGCGGAGTCCGGCGTGGCCGAGGCCAAGCCGTGCCCGACGGCCGCTCCGGACGCGACGGTCACCGCCTCCGAGGCCCCTGCGCCCACCGCCACCGCGTCGGCCACCGCGTCGGCCACCGTGTCGGCCACGCCGGCTCCGAAGCCGTCCGGCTGACCTGCCGAGGCCGGAGCCGTGCCGCGGATCGGGCACCATCGAAGGCATGAGCTTCGTCCCTCCCGGCACCGGCTGGCCCGACGACCCGGCGACCGCTGAGACGCCGGTCGCCCAGGACCCCGCGGACGTGCGCCGCCTCGCCGCCACCAGCCGCACCCTCGCGGAGCTCACGGCCCGGCAGTCGGTCTGCCGCGCCTGTCCCCGCCTGGTGGCCTGGCGCGAGGAAGTCGCCCAGGTGAGGCGGCGCGCGTTCGCGGACGAGACCTACTGGGGCCGCCCGGTCGCCGGTTGGGGCGACGAGCGCCCGCGCCTCCTCATCGCGGGGCTCGCCCCGGCCGCCCACGGGGGCAACCGGACCGGCCGCATCTTCACCGGCGACCGCAGCGGCGACTGGCTGTTCGCCTCGCTGCACCGCTGCGGCCTGGCCACCCAGGTGGCCAGCACGCACGCCGGTGACGGGCAACGGCTCATCGGCGCCCGGATGCTGGCCTCGGTGCGCTGCGCGCCGCCCGCCAACAAGCCCGCCCCCGAGGAGAAGGCCGCCTGCTTCCCGTGGCTGGCCCGCGAGGTGGAGCTGGTCGCCCCGTCCGTGCGGGTGATCGTCGCGCTCGGTGGCTACGCCTGGCAGGCCCTGTGGCCGGCGCTGAAGGAGGCCGGATACACCCTGCCGCGCGCCAGGCCGCCGTTCGGCCACGGCGTCGAGGCCGGCATCTCGTACGGCGGGACGCCCGTGACCCTGCTCGGCTGCTACCACCCCAGCCAGCAGAACACCTTCACCGGCCGGGTGACCGCCCGGATGCTCGACGACGTCTTCAGCAGGGCATGCCACCTCATGGTGTGATGAATCGCATTGTTCACTCAGTGGAGTTCCGTCCCCGCGCCACGTAAGCTTGTGAATGCTTTCACAAACGAGGATGGGCCTCAGGATGAACAAGCGCATTGTGATCGTGGGCGGCGGCTACGTCGGCCTCTACACCGCACTCCGCCTGCAGCGAACGCTCCGCCGTGAGCTGCGCGACGGCTCCGTCAGCATCACGATCATCGACCCCCAGTCCTACATGACCTACCAGCCGTTCCTCCCCGAGGCGGCCGCCGGCAACCTGTCACCTCGGCACCTGGTCGCGCCGCTGCGCCGGGTGCTGCCCAAGGTGGAGATCCTCAACGGCACCGTCACCAAGGTCCACCACAGCGAGCGGACCGTCACCTTCCAGCCCGCCGTGGGCCAGGCGAGAGAGCTCGCCTACGACGTGATCGTGATGGCCGCGGGCTCGATCTCGCGGACGCTGCCGATCCCCGGCCTCACCGACATCGGCATCGGCTTCAAGACCGTGGGCGAGGCCATCGCGCTGCGCAACCGCGTCCTGCACCTGCTCGACGTGGCCGAGTCGACCGAGGACCCCGAGGTGCGCCGTCGGGCGCTGACCTTCGTGGTCGTGGGCGCGGGCTTCGCCGGCGTCGAGGCGCTGGCCGAGCTGGAGGACATGGCCAAGGACTCCACGCGCTACTACCGCAACATCAAGCCCTCCGACCTGCGCTGGGTGCTCGTCGAGGCCACCGACCGGGTGCTGCCCGAGGTGGGCCCCGAGATGGGCAAGTGGACGCTGGAGCAGCTCCGCGAGCGCGGCATCGACGTCAAGCTGGAGACGCGCCTGGAGTCGTGCGAGGGCGGCCACGTCGTGCTCTCCGACGGCTCGGCGTTCGACGCCGACACCCTCGTCTGGACGGCCGGCGTCAAGCCCAGCACGATCGTCAACTCCGGCGACCTGCCGCTCGACGAGCGCGGCCGGATCAAGACCACGACGGCGCTGACCGTCGCGGGCGTCAAGGGCGCCTTCGCCGCCGGCGACATCGCGGGTGTGCCCGACGTGACCAACCCGGGCCAGTACTGCGCGCCCAACGCGCAGCACGCGGTGCGCCAGGCCAAGGTGCTCGCCGACAACATCGTCCGCCATCTGCGCGGTGAGCAACTGGTCGACTACCGCCACAAGTATGTCGGATCGGTCGCCGGACTCGGCCTGCACCAGGGCGTGGCGAACGTCTACGGGGTCAAGCTTCGCGGATTCCCTGCGTGGTTCATGCACCGGACCTACCATCTGTCGCGGGTGCCGACGCTCAACCGGAAGGTCCGTGTCGTCGTCGACTGGACCCTGGCGTTGTTCTTCAAGCGGGAGACGATCTCGCTCGGCGAGGTCGAACACCCGCGTGACGGGTTCAGGGCGGCCGTGGCGACGATGCGTCGCTAGCCCGGTCACGGCAGCGCCCCGGTGCCCTCGCGCCGGGGCGTTCGGGTGCCCGCGATCTTCGGGACGAGAGGGGATCCACGGGTGGGGCTCTCAGCGGTGACCGTGCTCGGCGTCGACAGGCCCGGCGTCATCGCCGCGGTCACCGGTTCGCTCGCCGGGTGCGGGGCGAACATCCAGGACTCGACGATGACCCTGCTCGGCGGGCACGTCGCGATGATGTTACTCGTGTCGGGCGACCTGAGCCCGGAGGATCTGCGAAGGCGGGTCAGCGCCTCCGACCTGGTGGTGACCGCCTCGGCCGTGGAGGCCCGGCGGCACTTCGGCGCCCGGTCCACCGGCCTGCCGAACGGGCGCGGCCACGTGCTGACCGTCCACGGCCCCGACCGGCCGGGCATCATCTCCGCCATCAGCGCCGAGCTCGCCGCGGTCGGCGGCCACATCACCGGCATGAGCACCCGGCTGACCGGCCGACTGTACGTGCTGATCGCCGACGTGGAGCTGCCGGAGGAGGTCGACGTGGCGGACCTGGCGGGCCGGCTCGCCGCGGTGGGCTCCGGTCTTGACAGCGAAATCACTTTGCGTCGTGTGGAATCTCACGTCCTGTGAAGGCCGGTGAAAACCGTGCGAGTACGGTCCGTTACCCGCGGTTGTCCGAGCAGCGAAAACGCGGCGTACTACGCATAAGCGGTTGCCAGAAACGCAAGATCCCGTCACCATCGAAGCCGATGCCTCCGAACCCCGGTCCTTTCAGCACCATCGGGACCAAGGGCGTTGTCCCTGGACAGAGCACCAGGAGCCCTAACACTTCCTCGCAGGCTTCGCAGTTGTGACGCATGATGCGAAGTTGTGCTCCTCGGGAGCATGGTCCGTTTCGTATGATTGCGGCGCCCCCGTAGCCCAATGGCAGAGGCAAACCCCTTAAAAGGGTTGACGTGCGGGTTCGAATCCCGCCGGGGGCACGCACGTCCACTCTCGGAAATGGACCCTGTTTTCGACGCGACCGACGCCGGGAACTTCCCGGTTGTCACGTTCGTTGTGCTCGCGTTGACGTCTCGAACCTACATAGATCTGGGCGCGAGTTGACCTAGGCGGTGACCGGTCCAATAGGCTCGGCCACAGGAGGCAGCGATGGAGAGCAAGAACCCCGTTTTCAGCAGGTCGCGGCAGCAGTCGGGTGGGTGGGGGGCGCCCGCCCCCACGCCTGACCAGTTGCAGCACATGTACGACAGCCCGTCATACGCACCCCCGGCCCCGCCGGCCTACCGGACGATGACGCTCGACGACGTCGTGGTCCGAGGGTTCATCACCCTCGGCGCGCTCGTCGCGGCGGCCGCCGCGGCCTGGTACTTCGCGGTGCCGATGGGCGTGGCCGTGGTCTCGGCCATCGTCGCGCTGGTCCTCGGCCTGGTCGCGTCGTTCAAGCAGAGCACCAACCCGGCGCTCATCCTCGCCTACGCGGTCTTCGAGGGCGTGTTCCTGGGGGCGCTCAGCTCCCTGTTCGAGTCGATCTTCGGCAACAACATCGTGCTCCAGGCGGTGCTGGGCACGGCGTTCGCCTTCGGCGCGATGCTGACCGTCTACTCGCTGCGGATCGTCCGTGTCACGTCCAAGATGGTCAAGTACGTGATGGGTGCCGCCATCGCGGCGCTCGGCCTCGTCCTGGTCAACCTGATCCTCGGCTTCTTCGTCCCCGGCGGGCTCGGCCTGCGGACCGACTCCCCGATCGGCTGGGTCTTCAGCATCGCGATGATCCTGATCGGCTGCTTCTTCCTGCTCCTCGACTTCGACGCGATCGAGCAGGGCGTCAAGCAGGGCGCTCCGGAGAAGTTCGCCTGGCAGTGCGTCTTCGGGCTCACGCTCACCCTCGTGTGGATCTACATCGAGGTGCTGCGCTTCATCAGCTACTTCACCAGCAGCGACTGACCGGTCCGACCACCGCTGCTGCGAAGGGCCCCGCCGACCCGGCGGGGCCCTTCGCCTTGCCGGGAGATCAACAGTTCGTAACGAATTGGTGGCGAGTTGGGGGTTGCGATTCCGGATGCGGTGTTGCAGTGTCAAGCAAAGGACCTTATTCCGTGGAGGTGCCCATGTCCTTGAACCACTCACCGGAGACGCAGACCAAACTGATCGCAAGGGTCCCGGCGATAACGGGACGCGAACTCCCCGAGTGGTTCCAAGCCATCGACAACGGCCCGAGCTTCCTGCGATGTGACGAGCGGGCCAACTGGCTCGCCGACGAGCACGGGCTGACCCACGGCTACGCCGCCGCGATCGTCCACGAGCACGAGCGGCACCGCCGCAACCGCATGGGCTTCATCTAGAGCCCGTCCCCGCCGCGCGCCCGTGCTCCGGCACGGGCGCGTCATCATGGGGGGATGGATCTGGACGTAGCACGAGAGTTCCTCCGCGGCAGCCACCACGCGGTCCTGCTGACCCGGCACGTCGACGGGCGGCCGCAGATGTCGCCGGTGACGGTGGGCGTGGACGCCGAGGGGTGTCTGGTGGTCAGCAGCAGGGAGACGGCGGTCAAGACACGGAACGCCCGCCGCGACCCGCAGGTGTCCGTCTGCGCCTTCACGGACGCCTTCTTCGGCGACTGGGTGCAGGTGGACGGCACCGCGGAGATCATCTCGTTGCCCGAGGCCATGGACCACCTGGTCTCCTACTATCGCGACATCTCGGGCGAGCATCCCGACTGGGACGACTACCGGGCCGCCATGGTCCGCGACCGCAGGGTCATCATCCGCATCACCCCCCACCGGGCCGGCCCCGACGTCCACGGCTGACCCGGGGCGCGGCGTCCCCGCGCCCGCTCGGCCTGCCACGCCCGACGGCCTGCCACGCCCGACGGCCTGCCACGCCCGGCGGCTCCACCGCCCGCCCGGCGGCCGAGAGTGCCCGACGCCGGACCGCCGGACCTCCCGCCCGGGGATTCACCGCAGACCCGAGGACTCACCGCCCGACCCGCCAAGGACCCACCAAGGGCTCACCAAGGAGTCAAGGACCGGCCAAGGGGCCCGACGCGGGGTGCGTCGTCGGAGCGACCGGGCGCCAGGAGCGCCCGGTCGCCCGCCGGCCCCACGCCCGGCAGGGGTGGTTGCTAGCTCAGGCGTTCGAGGATCAGGGCCATGCCCTGGCCGCCGCCCACGCACATGGTCTCCAGCCCGATGGACTTGTCGTGGTGCTGGAGGCTGTTGATCAGCGTGGACGTGATGCGGGCACCGGTCATGCCGAACGGGTGTCCCACGGCGATCGCCCCGCCGTTGACGTTCAGCCGGTCGAGGTCGATGCCCAGCTCGCGGTAGGACGGGATGACCTGCGCGGCGAACGCCTCGTTGATCTCGACCAGGTCGACGTCCTCGATGGCCATCCCCGCCCGCGAGAGCGCCTGCCTGGACGCCTCGACCGGGCCCAGGCCCATGATCTCGGGCGACAGGCCGGTGACCCCGGTGGCGACGATCCGGGCGAGCGGCGTGATGCCCAGTTCGGCGGCCTTGACGTCGCTCATCACGATGACGGCGGCGGCCCCGTCGTTGAGCGGGCAGCAGTTGCCGGCCGTGACCGTGCCGTCGGGCCGGAAGACGGGCTTGAGCGCGGAGACCGCCTCGTACGTCGTGCCGGCCCGGGGCCCGTCGTCCTGGCTCACCACGGTGCCGTCGGGCAGCGTCACCGGGGTGATGTCCTTCTGCCAGAACCCGTCGGCGATGGCCTTCTCGGCGAGGTTCTGCGAGCGCACGCCGAACTCGTCCTGGTCCTGGCGGCTGACGCCCTTGAGCTGGGCGACGTTCTCGGCGGTCTGGCCCATGGCGATGTAGACGTCGGGCAGCGTGCCGTCCTCGCGCGGGTCGTGCCAGGTGCGGCCGCCCTCGGCGAACTGCTTGGTGCGGGCCGTCGCCTCGTCGAAGGCGGAGTTCTGGGTCTCGGGCAGCGAGTCGGAGCTGCCCTTGGCGAACCGCGAGACCATCTCGACGCCCGCCGAGACGAACACGTCGCCCTCGCCCGCCTTGATGGCGTGGAAGGCCATCCGGGTGGTCTGCAGCGACGAGGAGCAGTAGCGGGTGATCGTGGTGCCGGGAACGTCGTCCAGGCCGAGCATCACCGACACCACGCGGGCCATGTTGAAGCCCTGCTCGCCGCCGGGCAGCCCGCAGCCCAGCATGATGTCGTCGATGGTCGTGGGGTCGAGCTGGGGCACCTTGTCCAGCGCTGCCCTGATCATCCGTACGGTCAGGTCGTCCGCGCGTAGCTCCCTGAGCGACCCCTTGAAGGCGCGCCCGATCGGCGATCGGGCGGTGGCGACGATGACTGCCTCGGGCATCTGCCCCTCCTCTGTCAGCACTTACCAGAACTATATTTCAGTGCTGCCCGGTGGTCTCGTCACCCGTCGCCCGGTTATTTCCGCGCTTTTGTACGGCTTGTCATCTTCGGTCAGCCGTACATGCCCGGTGCGGTGGCCGTGCTGTCGTTGACCGCGTGGACGGCCCCCTTCTCGTCGCGCCACAGCCGCCAGCCGTCGCGGCTGCCGGTGAACCACGAGGGCGGCGTCGGCGAGCCCGTCACGCGCGCGCCCGTCGCGAGGTCGTACTCGCACACGGCGGCCACCGAGTAGAAGCCCGGGGCCTGGCCCTTCAGGGGGAGCGGTTTGGGGTCGGTCACGCAGAAGGACCAGCCGCGCTGCTCCTCGACCGGCACGGCCTGGCCGGTGGCGAGGTCGAAGGCCGACCCCTTGCCGCCGTGCCGGAGGAAGCCCAGCTTGTCCATGCGGTCGGGGAAGGCGAGCCACCAGCCGGAGCCGGGCACCGACGCGGCCGGGATCTGGCCGATCACCCGGCCGGTGCCGGAGTCGAGCCGGGCGAAGCCGCCGTAGACGCCCTGCTGGTCGACAGGCCGCACGACGGGGGCGAAGCCGGGGTTGCCGCTCGGGTAGACGCGGACCACCGAGGGACGCATCCAGTTGACCGTGCCGTCGGCGATCTTGACGGAGAACAGGCCGAAGGTGGACAGCTTCTTCGTGCGGGGATCGGTGTACGGGGCGAGGTAGCCGACCAGGTCGGAGCCCGCGGCGCCGAAGGCCCACCCGCCCGACAGGTCGATGCCGGGGCCGAGCGCCTGCTCGATGGGCTGCTGCCACTGCAGCTTGCCGGTCTTGAGCTCGTACGACTCGATCGTGGGCGCGGCGGCCAGGCGCAGCATGAGCACGCGTTCGCCGTCGGACCACTCGACCTCCGCCAGTCCGGGCAGCTTCCACACCGGCTTGCCGGTGGCCGGGTCGAGCACCACCACGCGCGCCGACGACAGCGCGGTGTGCTCCGACAGGCAGACGTAGGGGCCGCAGCCCTGCGGGCCGAAGGTGGAGTGCACCGGCCGGGTCCACAACTGGCGGCCGGTGCGGGCGTCGCGGGCGACGACCGTGGCGTTCCAGTGGTCCTTCTTGGCCGGGTCGAGCGCGACGACGACGGCCCGGCCCTTGCCGGGCAGTTCGGTCAGCGCGGGGGCGGAGACGCCCATGCCGGGCAACCGGCCGGCCATCGTGGCCGGGTGGGCCCAGAGCCGGCGACCGGTGGCCAGGTCGAGCGCGACGGTCTCGAGTGTGCCGCCGGGCTTCATGGACGTGGCCGTGACGACCCCGCCCCCGGTGACCATCCGGCTGACGACGTCGACCTCGGAGTTCTGCCAGGCGGGGAAGGCGGCCGTGGCCGCGTCGCTGCCCGAGCAGCCGGTCAGCGTGGTGGTCAGCGCGGTGGCGAGCGCCAGCGCCGAGGCGAGAGCGGGGGCGGGTTTCGTGAGGGGCCGGAGCACGGTCAATCCACTCCAAACAGGACGAGGAGTGGCGGTCTAGGCGCGGAGGGTGACCGGCGTCAGGCGTCGTTGAGCATCGCCCCGGGCCGGCGGCGGAACAACGTCACCCACCTGCCGTGGGGGCCCGTCGCCTGCCCCGCGACCCGGGTCGCGGAGACCTCGGTGCCGGACTCCTCCGCGGCCGTAGCCGCCGCAAGGTAAATCGGTTGCAGTCCTTCGCCACGCCCGGGACGCGGCTCGGGCCACAACCCCAACGCAGTGCATACAGAAGGTAGCACCGCGTAAGCGGCCTGTGCGTAACCTCGGTCAGATGGATGGAAACGATCCGGTCCGAACATTTCTGAGGGGTTTGTGTCGAATTCAGGGCCCAGGAGGTCGGCGAACGCCACCGTCCGGCCGCCCGCGTCGACCACCGCGACCGTCTGGGCCGCGGCGAGCTGGCGGCTCCAGCGCCGGGTCACCCAGCGCAGCGGCTGCGCGATGGGCCGGACCGTGCCCAGATCCGGACACGTGCCGACGACCACCTCCGCGCCCGCCTCGCGCAGCCGCCGCACCGCCTTGACCAGATGGCGCACGGCCGTCGCCGGCGGGGTCTGGGTGACCACGTCGTTCGCCCCGACGAAGATGACGGCCACGTCGGGTCGCATCGGCAGCGCCTGGTCCACCTGCTCACCCAGCTCGGCCGAGGCCGCTCCGGACCGGCCGAGGACGCACAGCCGCACGGGGCGCTCGGCGAGGGCCGCCAGCCCGTTGGCGATCAGCGCGGCGGGGGTCCGCTCCGGGGAGCTCGCGCCCAGCCCGACGGAGGTGGAGTCGCCGAGCATGGCCAGGGTCAGCGGCTCGCCGGGGAAGTCGCCGTACACGCCGTCGGAGGGCGGGCCGTCGAGCCCGTGGGGCTGCCCGATCATCTTGCGGGCGACCAGGCTCTCGACGATGAGCAGCCCGTACGCCGTGGCTCCGAGGGCCGTCAGCCCGCCGCCGCCCATCGCGGCGGCGATGGCGATCTTGCGAGCGGCACGCGCCACACCCGGCGCCCAGACCATGCGATGCCTCCCTCGTCCGAACGCGGCGGTAGCGTTTGCTTGAAGAAACTAGCCGAGCGCCGTCCACCCTCATCGGCTCCCGGCGACGAGCAAGCTGATCAAGCTTTGGCAAAGAAGGTGAACACCTCGGTGCGCGTACATGATTCCCTGGTCGAGCTCATGGGCAACACTCCGCTCGTCAGGCTGCACAAGGTCTCGGCGGGGGCACCCGCCCAGGTGCTCGCCAAGGTCGAGTACTTCAACCCCGGCGGCTCGGTCAAGGACCGCATCGCCGTCCGCATGATCGAGGCGGCGGAGGCGTCCGGCGACCTGCGCCCGGGTGGCGTCATCGTGGAGCCGACGTCCGGCAACACCGGCGTGGGCCTGGCCATCGTGGCCCAGCAGAAGGGCTACCGCTGCGTGTTCGTGGTGCCCGACAAGGTCGCCCAGGACAAGATCTCCGTGCTGCGCGCGTACGGCGCCGACGTGGTGGTCTGCCCGACCGCGGTCGCGCCCGACCACCCCGAGTCCTACTACTCGGTGTCCGACCGGCTGGCCAGGGAGATTCCCAACGCCTGGAAGCCCGACCAGTACTCCAACGTCAACAACCCCGACTCCCACTACCACTCGACGGGCCCCGAGCTGTGGGAGCAGACCGAGGGTCGCATCACCCACTTCGTCGCCGGCATCGGCACCGGAGGCACGATCAGCGGCACCGGCCGCTACCTCAAGGAGGTCTCCGGCGGCCGAGTGAAGATCATCGGCGCCGACCCCGAGGGTTCGGTGTACTCGGGCGGCACCGGCAGGCCCTACCTGGTGGAGGGCGTCGGCGAGGACATCTGGCCGGGCACGTACGACACGACGATCTGCGACGAGATCATCGCGGTGTCCGACAAGGACTCCTTCACCATGACCCGCCGCCTCGCCCGCGAGGAGGGGCTGCTCGTGGGCGGCTCGTGCGGCATGGCCGTGGTGGCCGCGCTGCAGGTGGCGGCCGAGGCCGGGCCCGACGACGTGGTGGTCGTGCTGCTGCCCGACGGCGGCCGCGGCTACCTGTCGAAGATCTTCAACGACGACTGGATGGCCGACTACGGGTTCCTCACCGAGACCTCCGACGAGGGGCTGGTGGGCGACGTGCTGGCGCGCAAGGGGGCAGGGCTGCCGGAGTTCGTGCACGCCCACCCGCACGAGTCGGTCGGCACGGCCATCTCGATCATGCGCGAGTACTCGGTGTCGCAGCTCCCCGTGATGAAGGAGGAGCCGCCGGTCATGGCCGCCGAAGTGGTCGGCTCGATCGTCGAGCGCGACCTGCTGGAGGCGCTCTACCACGGCAAGCTGTCGTCCGACGACCCGATCGCCGACCACATGTCGCCGCCCCTGCCGACGATCGGCAGCGGCGAGCCCGTGTCCCGCGCGGTCGAGGCCCTGGAGAAGGCCGACGCCGCGGTGGTGCTGGAGGACGGCAAGCCCGCCGGGATGATCACCCGGCAGGACCTGCTCGCCTTCCTGGCCAACCACTAGGCACGGGCGGGAGGGTTCATGACGCGGTACGGAACGCAGTACGGCCCCGACATCACCTTCCTCGGGGTGGACCGGTGCGACCTCGACGACCCGGGGTCGTACGCCGGCGCCGACGTGGTCGTCGTCGGTGCGCCGTTCGACGGCGGCACCTCGCACCGGCCCGGCGCGCGGTTCGGGCCGATGGCGATCCGCCAGAGCTGCTACCTGCCGCAGGACGGCTCCCGCCCCCACCTGGCGCTGCGGGTCGACGCGCTGCGCGACATCCGCGTGGTCGACGCCGGCGACGTGGAGATGTACTCCGGCGACGTCGAACGCTCCATCGGCGCGCTGGAGGAGGCCGTCTTCGCGGTGGCGTCGTCGGGTGCCGTCCCGCTGGTCCTGGGCGGCGACCACACCATCGCGCTGCCCGACGCCA
This sequence comes from Nonomuraea muscovyensis, assembly GCF_014207745.1. Taxonomy (NCBI): domain Bacteria; kingdom Bacillati; phylum Actinomycetota; class Actinomycetes; order Streptosporangiales; family Streptosporangiaceae; genus Nonomuraea; species Nonomuraea muscovyensis. The sequence continues at coordinate 1,635,043 of NZ_JACHJB010000001.1, read as the reverse complement.
CAGGCGTGGCGCGGCATCTCGGCTACGGCAACGTCTCGATGCTGCACTTCGACGCGCACGCCGACACCGGCCACATCGAGTTCGGCTCGCTGTACGGGCACGGCCAGCCGATGCGCCGGCTCATCGAGTCCGGCGCGCTGCGCGGTGACCGGTTCCTGCAGCTCGGCCTGCGCGGCTACTGGCCGGGCCCGGAGACCCTGTCGTGGATGGCCGGCCAGAACATGCGCTCGTTCGAGATGACCGAGATCGGCAGGCGCGGGCTCGACGACTGCCTGGACGAGGCGTTCGCCATCGCCACCGACGGGTGCGAGGGCGTGTTCCTGTCGGTTGACGTGGACGTCTGCGACCCCGGGCACGCCCCTGGCACCGGCACCCCGGAGCCGGGCGGGCTGTCCGCGCGCCAGCTTCTCGACTCGGTCCGCCGGATCTGCCTGGAGCTCCCGGTGGTCGGCATCGACATCGTGGAGGTCGCCCCGCCCTACGACCACGCCGACATCACCGCCTACCTGGCCAACCGGGTGGCCCTGGAGGCGCTCTCGGGCATCGCCGCCCGCCGCAGGGGCATCACCCACGACCCGGCGGGGCCGCTGCTGGAGGGCCGGTGACGGCGGTCAGGGCTTCCTGATCGACTCGATCACGGTGCCGAGCCCCTCCTGGCCGCGCCCCTCGGCGTCGGCCCGCTCGAACAGCGCCCTGAGCGCGCCCGGCACCGTGCTCTCCAACCCGGCGTCCTGGAGCGCGTGCACGGCGTGTCCCAGGCCGACGGCCTGCATGTGCAGGCTGTTGAGCTCGCCCGGGTACACCCCGGCCTCGATCTCCTCGGCCAGGATCTTGGCGAAGCCCATCGGGCCGTCGCCGCCGAGGCCGGTGAACGTCTCCTGCGCGTACGGCACGAACTCCGACGGCTTGACCCCCGCGGTGCCGAGCAGCGCCACGGCGTGCATGTAGCTGGTCAGGCTGGACCAGAAGATCAGCAACTGGGCCTGGTAGAACAGCATCGCCAGGCCCTCGTCGGCGCCCATGTGGTGGACCTCCGACAGCGCCTTCAGCGTCTCGGCGTGCCGGTCCAGGGCCTCCTTCGGGCCGCTGTAGAAGGTGTAGGCGCCCGGTTGCCCGATGCCCGGCGGCGGCACCATGATGCCGCCGGTGATGAGCACGCCGCCCCGCCCGGCCACCCAGCGGGCCGCCGCGCGCAGCTCCTCGGGGGTGCCGGAGCTGAGGTTGACCACCACCTTGCCGTCGAGGCGCAGGTCGCCGAAGCTGTCGTACATCGCCTGGTAGCCGATCTGGCTGACCACCAGCAGCTCGCTCGGGCCGACGGGCGTGGCGGCGAGCCGCGCGCCCTTCGCCACGAGCGGCTCGGCCCTGCTCGCCGTGCGGTTCCACACGGCCACGTCGTGTCCGGCCTTGAGAAACGTCTCGGCCATCGTCGCACCCATCGGCCCGAGGCCGATCACTGTCACATCCGTCATGGCTCCACCATCCGGCGGGCCGCCACGGAAATCCTTCGGGTCCGCTACGGGTTGATGATGGCGTGGTGCGTTTCGGAGTGCTCGGCCCCCTGGAGGTGTGGGCGAACGACGGCAGGCCCGTCCCGGTGGGCGAGCCCAAGGTGCGCGCCCTGCTGGCCGACCTGCTCGCACACGGGGGCGGGCCGGTACGGGCCGAGCGGCTGATCGACGACGTGTGGGGCGAGCGGCCGTCGCGCAACCCCATGGGCACCCTGCAGGCGCGCGTCTCCCAGCTCCGCCGCGCCCTCGGCGACCCCGGCCTGGTCGTGCACGGCCCGGCCGGCTACCGGCTGGCGGACCACTGGTCGGACGCCGCCCGCTTCGACGAGCTGCTCGCCCTGCGCTCCGCCGACCCGCGCGAGCGGGCGGCCCGGCTCGACGAGGCGCTGGCGCTGTGGCGCGGTCCCGCCTACGCCGACTTCGCCGACGCGCCCTTCGCCCGCGCCGAGCGGGCGCGCCTGGAGGAGGCGCGGCTGAGCGCCCTGGAGGAGCAGGCGGAGCTGCGGCTCGCGCTCGGCCGGGACGCCGACCTGGCCACCCTCGTGGCCCGGCATCCGCTGCGCGAACGGCTGCACGGGCTGCACATGAAAGCCCTCTACCGGGGCGGCCGCCAGGGGGAGGCGCTGGCGGTGTACGCCTCGCTGCGCGAGCGGCTGGCCGAGGAACTGGGAGTGGACCCGTCGCCGGAGCTGGCCGCGCTGCACGAGGCTGTCCTGCGCCAGGACCCCGCCCTCACCGGGCCTCCCCCCGTGCCCGCCAACCTGCCCGCGCCCCTCACCGGCCTGGTGGGGCGGGCGGCCGAACTGGCCACGATCGGCGACCTGCTCGCCTCGGCCCGCCTGGTCACGCTCACGGGCGCCGGCGGCGTCGGCAAGACCAGCCTCGCCCTGGAGGCCGCCCGCGCGGTCCTCGACGGGGCGCCGGGGGCCGGGTTCCCGGACGGGGTGTGGCTGGTCGAGCTGGCGGGCGCCGGCGAGGCGGCGCAGGCCGTGGCGGCCGTGCTGGGGGTCCGCGACGACGGGGCGGCCCCGTTGCCGCCGCGGCTGGCCGCCGCCCTGGCCGCCAAGCGCATGCTGCTCGTCCTCGACAACTGCGAGCACATGGTGGAGGAGGTGGCCGCTCTGGTGCTCGCGCTGCTGCGGGGCGCGCCGGGTCTGCGGGTGCTGGCCACCAGCCAGGAGCCGCTGGGCCTCACCGGGGAGCGCGTGCTGCCCGTGGGGCCGCTGCCGGAGCCCGACGCGGTCCGGCTGTTCACCGCGCGCGCCGGGATCGGGGCGGACGAGGACGTCGTGACCGTCTGCCGCCGCCTGGACGGCATCCCGCTCGCCCTGGAGCTGGCCGCCACGCGGGTGCGCGCCCTCGGCGTGCGCGGGGTGGCCGACCGGCTCGACGACCGGTTCAGGCTGCTCAGCGCGGGTGTGCGCGACGCCCCGCCCCGGCAGCGCACGCTCCGGGCGACGATCGACTGGAGCTGGGGGCTGCTGACCGAGCCGGAACGGGTCGTGCTGCGGCGGCTGGCCGCGCACGCCGACGGCTGCACGCTGGAGGCGGCCGAGGAGGTGTGCGCCGAGCCGGGCGTGGACGTCCTCGACACGATGGCCCGGCTGGTGGACCGGTCGCTGGTCGTGGTGGCGGCCGGGACCGGGCACGGGCCGAGGTACCGGCTGCTGGAGTCGGTGGCGGCCTACTGCGCCGAACGGCTCGCCGAGGCCGGAGAGCTGGAGACGATCGGCGAACGGCACGCGCGCCACTACACCGAGCTGGCGGAACGGGCCGACCTGCGCGGCCCCCGCCAGCTCGAATGGCTGGACCGGCTCGACGCCGAAGGCGCCAACCTGCGCCTCGCCCTGGCCGGTCCCGAGCCGCTCCGCCTGGCCAACGCGCTGTCCTGGTACTGGTTCCTGCGCGGCAGGCTGGGGGAGGCCCGCAGGGCGCTGGCCGCCGCGCTGGCCAGGGGCGGGCCGCCGGACGAGGCGGCCACGGCGTCGGTCTGGCTCGCGGGGATGACCCTGCTCACCGGCGAGCGGCCACCGCCCGTCCATCATGCCGACCTCGACGAGCCCGGCCGCGCGCTGGCCGGCTGGTTCCTGACGCACGTCCGGTGGGCGTACGGCGACCACGAGGCGCACGAGGCGGCGGTGGGCCGGGCACTGGCCGCGTTCGAGCGGCTGGGCGACCGGTGGGGGACCGCCGCGGCGCTCGCCCAGCGCGCCAGGCTCCGGCTCTTCCACGGCGACCTGACGGCCATGCGGCGCGACGCCGAGCGCAGCCTCGCCCTGTTCACCGAGCTCGGCGACGCGTGGGGGCGGATGGAGGCCATGGACAGCCTCGACCGGCTGGCCGAGATGAGCGGCGACTACGCCGAGGCGGCGCGGCTGCGCCAGGAGGAGCTGCGCCTGGCGCAGCGGCTCGGCGTCGAGACCTCGTTCAAGCTGTCGGCCCTGGGCCGCACCGCGCTGCTGGCGGGCGACTACGCCGCGGCCGACGACTACCACGAGCGGGCCCGGCGGCTGGCCGTGGCGCAGTCGTACAAGTCGGCCGAGGAGCACGCCGTGCTCGGCCTGGCCCTGAGCGCCCGGCGGCAGGGCGACCACGAGCGCGCGGAGGCGCTGCTGACGCCCTGGCTGGACTGGCTGCGAGAGGTGCGCGGGACGTCCGGGATCGCGTTCCTCATGGCCGAGCTGGGCTTCGCCGCCGAGCAGCGGGGCGACGCCGAGACCGCGTTGACCAGGCAGCGGGCGGGCCACGAGGCGGCGCTGGCCAGCGGCGACCCGCGGGGGATCGCCCTGGCGCTGGAGGGGCTGGCCGGCGCGGTGTCGCTGGCGGGCGACCACGCGGAGGCGGCCCGGCTGCTCGGCGCGGCGGCGGCGGTCAGGCGGGCGGTGGGCACGCCGCTGGCCGCCGGGGAGAGCTTCGACGTCGAGCGGATCACCGCCCGTGTCCGCGGCGCGATCGACGAGGCCGCGTGGGAGCGGGCCCGCCTCTCAGGCGAGCGGGAACTCGGCGACCACTTCCCAGGCGCCTTCGGGGGACGGGCCCGCGTACAGCCGGCCGCCGAGCGCCTCCACCCGCTCGGCCATCCCGACCAGCCCGAACCCGCCACCCAGCCGCGACACCCGGGGGTCGGCCCCCCGGCTGTCTGAGGCCGCACCGTAGTTGCGCACCCGCAGCACCACGCACCCGTCGAAGCGCCGCAGCGCCGCCTCCACCCACGCCGTGGCGGGCGCGTGCTTGCGCACGTTGGTCAGCGCCTCCTGCAGCACCCGGTGCAGCGTCGTCATCACCTCGGGCGGCAGGGTGGTGTCGTCGATGCCCTGCGCGATCTCGAACGCCACCCGCGGCCCGTTCGCCGCGAACCGTTCGGTGAGGTGGCGCAGGTCGGCCAGCGACGTGCCCGGGGTGCGGTCGGCCCGCTCCTCGGCCCGCAGCACGGTCACCAGGCGCCGCATCGAGGTGAGCGCGTCGCCGCCGGCGGTCGCGATGGCGTCGAGGGCGGGCACCACGGCCTCGGGCTTCAGCTCAGCCACCGTGCGGGCCGCCTGGGCCTGCACGACGATGCCGGTGATGTGGTGGGCCACCAGGTCGTGCAGCTCGCGGGCCAGCTCCAGGCGCTCGGCCCGGCGTACGGAGTGGACGGCCTCGTCGCGGCGCTCCTGCTGGAAACGCAGGTAGCCGCCGACGCCCGCGGCCATCGACCAGCCGGCGAACAGCATGAACGAGAAGACCAGACCGGAGTTGTAGTAGTCGCGGGCGACGCCCTCGGCCATGAGGACCACCAGCGACGCGACGGCGAACAGCGTGGCGCGCCGTACCGGCTGGACGTGGCGCAGCGCGCCGATGGTGAGCACGAGCAGCGCGCCCGTCTCCGCCGAGCCGGGCACCCCGTGCGCGCCGGTCAGCGCGATGATCAGCGAGACGGCGAGGGACAGCGCGAGCATGAGCAGGAACCCCCGCACCCGGTGGCGGCGCCGCAGCACCACGGCCACCATGCCCGCCGCCCCCGCGCCGGGCACCAGCCACTGCGGGCCGCCCTGGTTGATCGCGACGGCCAGATCTGCCAGCAGCATCATGCTCAGCCAGCCGAGCATGGCGATCTCGCTCAGCCGGCGGATCCAGTAGACGATGCGCTTGGACTCCCCCACGCTGCCTCAGCCTAGGCCGGAAGTCGGACTGCCCGGATCGACCGATCGGCCGAGGGAATCCGGCGCCGACCCACCCTTCAGCGGAGGCGCCGGGGCGGGAGTCTCGACGATGCTGGAGGCGTCGGAAGGGGAACGGCCATGGTGGTCATCGGATTCGTGCTGCTGGGTGTCGGGCTGGTCGTCGGGCTGCTGCTCGCGCTGGCGGACCCCGTGCTGCTGTCGCGCATCAACGGGGAGCCGGCGCAGGGCGGCAGCGGGCGCCACATCGAGGCGCCGCGCGTGCGGGCGACGCAGGAAGCCGCCGGGCAGGCCACGGTGTCTGTCACGGCGCCCGCCGCTGTGCCCGCCGCTGTGCCCGCCACGGGGCAGGCCACGGGGCAGGCCACGGGGCAGGCCACCGTGGTGCGCCTGGCGGACCGCGCCCGCGACGACCGGCCCGCGCCCCGCGCCGCCTGAGCCGCGGGGGCGTTTGGGCTCGTCAAGGCTCGCCCAGGCTCCGGGCCCGTGCCGCTGACAGGGGGCACGACCCGGCGGGCGCGGTGGGGAGACCCGCGCCCGGCTCGGCCCGCGACCCGTTGGGGAACGGGTCGCGGGCCGCTTCCGTTACCGTGGCCGTATGACCAACGGTTTTGAAACCCTGGCGATCCACGCAGGTCAGGAGCCTGACCCGCTGACCGGCGCCGTCGTGCCACCGATCTACGCCACATCCACCTACAAGCAGGACGGCGTGGGCGGCCTGCGTTCCGGATACGAGTACAGCCGCTCGGCCAACCCCACCCGCACCGCGCTCGAAGAGGCGCTCGCCGCCGTGGAGGGCGGCGCGCGGGGTCTGGCCTTCGCCTCCGGCCTGGCGGCCGAGGACACCCTGCTGCGCACCGTGTGCAAGCCGCAGGACCACGTCATCATCCCGAACGACGCCTACGGCGGCACCTACAGGCTGTTCGCCAAGGTGCACTCGCGCTGGGGCCTGCACTACGACCCGGTGCCGCTCGGCGACCTCAACGCCGTGGCCGCGGCGATGACGCAGAAGACGAAGATCGTATGGGTGGAGACGCCCACCAACCCGCTGCTCGGCATCGCCGACATCGCCGCCCTGGCGCAGCTCGCCCACGACAACGGGGCGCTGCTGGTCGTCGACAACACCTTCGCCTCGCCCTACCTGCAGCAGCCGCTCGCGCTCGGCGCCGACGTGGTCGTGCACTCGACGACCAAGTACATCGGCGGCCACTCCGACGTGGTCGGCGGCGCGCTCGTGGCGGCCGACCAGGGGCTCGGCGAGGAGCTGGCCTACCACCAGAACTCCATGGGCGCCGTGGCCGGGCCGTTCGACGCCTGGCTGACGCTGCGCGGGCTGAAGACCCTCGGCGTGCGCATGGACCGCCACTGCGACAACGCCGAACGCGTGGTCGACCTGCTGCTGGCGCACCCGCGCGTGACCCACGTGCTCTATCCGGGGCTCGCCGGGCACCCGGGGCACGAGGCGGCGGCCAAGCAGATGAAGAGGTTCGGGGGCATGGTGTCGTTCCGCGTGGCGGGCGGCGAGGCCGAGGCGGTCGCGGTGTGCAACCGGGCCGAGCTCTTCACGCTGGGGGAGTCGCTCGGCGGCGTCGAGTCGCTGATCGAGCACCCCGGCAGGATGACGCACGCCTCGGCGGCGGGCTCGCCGCTGGAGGTGCCGGCCGACCTGGTGCGGCTCTCGGTCGGCATCGAGACGGTCGACGACCTGCTCGCCGACCTCACCCGGGCGCTGGGCTGATCCCGTCGGTCAGCTCGGGAAGATCATCAATGCCAGGATCACCAGCCAGATGACGGCCAGGAGGCCGCTGATGGCGGCGATCCTGCCGTTCTGCACCTTGGCGTCGTCGTCCGTCTCCTCGTTCGAGAGGGCACGGACGGCGGCGCGCAGGTCGCGGTCGATGATGAACAGCATCACGATCGCGACGATGAACAGCGTCATCGACGCCGTCATGTGCCACCTGCCCAGCAGGCCGTCGCCGAGGGTCACGCCCAGCGCGATGCCGAACACCAGCACACCCAGCGAGCCGATGCTGTAGATGCGCGTCGTGCGCTGGATGTTGCGCAGGACGGCGACGTCCTTGGCGCGTATGGCGCGTGGCGCGGCCATGGTCGCGGCGGTGAGCGGTCCGATCGTGAAGATCGCGAATCCGATGTGCAGCCAGAGAAGCAGGGACATGTCGCTGAGACTAGTCGGCGACGATCTCGGCCGGTGACTCGACACTCTCCTTCCCCCTGGCGGCACAGTGCAGCACGAGCTCCGTGGCCGCGACGGCCACGATCATCAGCGTGATCAGAAGAATCATGGCAATCATGACAGTGCCTGCTTCCCCGTGCCGGGCGGAAATATCGTCCCTAATGACTAGACGCTCTGGTCTCGGAATAAGTTCGGCGCGGGTATGGTTGGCAATCGTTCCGTTTTACTTACCCATTGGGCACAAGGGGGTGCCGTCCGTGGCCATCAGGCATGTCGAGCCGTATTCCGACGAGTGGCTGCAGCAGCCGGTCTGCTATGTGCGGCGCGTCGTGGACGTGCTCGGACCCGAGGCCGCCGACTGGTGGGAGGGCCCCTGCGATCCGCGTGACGCGACTGTCCTGCTGGCCGACGGCAGCGCGCTGGTCTGGGACGAGGAGAGCGGGTGGCGGTTCGGCCACTTCGTCGCCGGGGGGCGCGGCCGGCACACCGAGCTGTCGGGCGTCCGCTACCTGGGCGGCGGGCTGCTGCCCCGGCCGGAGCGGGTGCCGCAGGCACTCGGCGACGCCCGCGCCGGAGTGGGCGCCAGCACGGCGTTCCGGCCCTGCTACCGCTCCCACCGCAACTGCCGCGACGGTTTCGACGTCGCCCTCGACTTCTACGTGCGCTTCGTGGAGGCCTGACCTTCACCCACCGGCCCGGCCCGGCCCGGCCCCCGGCCGCGCGCGAGCGGGTTCAGCGGGCGCGCCGCACCCGCAGGAAGTCGCTGACGACGTACTCGCCCAGCCGGTCGGCGCTGGGGGAGAAGACCCGGCCGCCGTTGCGGCGCGCCACCTCGTCCACGAAGTCCTTCAGCCGCTCGTCGGCCGCCAGCATGAAGACGTTGAGGGTCGCCCGCCGCCGCGTCATCTTGTCGACCTCCGCGAGCGTGAGCTCCAGCGTCTCGCGTGACGGCGGCCACTCGAACGCCGACGTGCCGTTGCGCAGCAGGTGAGCCGTCGGCTCGCCGTCGGTGACGACCAGCACGACCGGCTCGAAGTCGGGGTGGCGGTCGAGGTGTCGGCCCGCGATCAGCAGGGCGTGGTGCAGGTTGGTGCCCTGGACCATGTCCCAGTCGAGGCCCGCCAGCTCGTCCGGCTGCAACACCCGCGCGTAGTTGGAGAAGCCGATGATCTGCACGGCGTCCTGCGGGAACTTCGAGGCGACCAGCGCCTGCAGGGCCAGCGCCGTCTGCTTGGCCGCCGCCCAGGTGCCGCGCAGGGCCATCGAGTACGACAGGTCGACCAGCAGGCACACGGCCGCCGCGCTGCGCCGCTCGGTCTCGGCCACCTCGAAGTCGTCCACCGACAGCCGCACCGCCACCGACCCGGCCCGGGCGCGACGGCCGGCACCCTCGCCGGCAGCTTCCCCGGCCGGCTCCGCGCGGCGCAGGCCGCCGCCGCGCACGCCGTTGACCAGGGTGCGCACCACGTCGATGGGCTGCTCGTCGCCGAAGCGCCACGGCCGTGACGACCCGGTCAGCTCGCCGGCCGAGCCCGCGTCGCGCTGGTCGTGGTCGCCGCGCCGCCCCGCGTCGAGCGAGGAGAACACCCGGCGCAGCGCGGTCTCGCCCAGCCGCCGCACGGCCTTGGGGGTGAGCTCCAGCTTGCCGCGGCGGCGCAGCAGGTAGCCCTGCTCCTCCAGCTCCCGCTCGATCCGTCGCAGCGCCTCCAGGTCGTCCACGGCCGACCGGCCGAGCGCCCGGCGCACCGCGGCCTCGTCGATGTCGTCGAGCCGGGCGCCGGGGTAGTCCTGCCGCAGGGTCGACTCCAGCCGCGTCAGGTCGGCCAGCTCCTCCAGCGCGGTGACGGCGTCGCCCATGCCGAGCGGCTCCTCGCCGGTGAGCCGCTCCGGGGCGTTCCACGCCAGGTCGGGGCGGCGGGCGACGAGCGCGTCGCCGAGGCGGCGCATCTGGTCCGACAGGCCGGCCTGGTCGAGGGTCTGGTTGATCAGGTTGTTGAGCTCCTCGCGCTGGCGCGGGGTCATCGAGGCCAGCATCCGCTGGGTGGCCGCCGCCCGGCGGGCCAGGATGTCGACGAGCTCCTCCAGGTCGCGCGGCCGCTCGGGGAACAGGTCGCCGTACTCGCCCATGAACGCGTCGAAGTCGGCCTGGGTGTGCTCGCCGCGGGAGTCCCTGTCGAGCATGTCGTTCAGCTCGGCCATCATCCGCCGGACCCGTTCCATGGCCTCCGGGTCGGGGTGGGCGAGCGCGTCGCGCAGTCCCTTGAACTGGCTGTCGAGCACCTCGCGCCGCAGCAGGTCGCGCAGCTCCTCGAAGGTGCGCCGGGCGGCGGCCGAACGCCACTCGTAGCCGCTCAGCTCCTGGATGGCGCTCGCGGTGTCGTCCGGCAGCGCGTCCAGCTCGCTCTCGCGCAGCCGCGCCTCGTCGGACGGATCGGGGAACAGCTCGGCCCGCTCCTGCCCGATCGCCTTGTCGAGCAGCGCCCTGGCCTGCTCCAGAGTGCCGTCGAGCCGGCCGCGCTCGCGCAGCTCGCGGCGCCTGCGCCGCACCTCGCGCAGCATCTCGTCGAGGCCGTTGCGCTCCTGCGCGCCCGGCAGGCCGCGCTTGAGCAGGTCGCGCAGGGCGTGCACGGGGGTGGAGCCGGACAGGATGGCGTCGCCCATCTCGTCCAGCGCCGCCCGCACGTCGTACGGCGGGGCGAGGGGATCGGGGCCGTCGTGGTACGCGCCATAGCGGTAGGCCATCACGCCACCCACGCTAACCCGGAATGCCCCACCTTGGGGGTCCCCCCGACCTCAGGTGCGATAGACGGTCACCCCGTCCAGGTCGTCCTTGGACAGCCGGCGCATGAGGTAGAGGCCCTCCAGCGCGAACTCCAGCGCCGCGGCCGCGTGCCCCGGCGACTCCTCGCCCTCACCCATGCCCAGCCGCGACATGATCTTGGACAGGCCGTCGACGGGCCCGATGCGGTGCAGCAGCTCGCCGGCCGGCACCAGCTCGCCCGACTCCACCTGGTTGCCCTGGGCGAACTTGTCGGTCAGCGGCGCCAGCTCCACCCCGCCCAACCGGCTCCGGAACGTCTCCGCGGTGGCCCGGCGCAGCAGATGAGCCAGGATCTCGGTCTCCCGGCCCTCCTCGCTGACCTCGAACTCCACCTTGCCGCGCAGGCTGTGGACCACGTTCGCCAGGTCGCAGACCCGGGTGACGGGCTGCTCCTCGCCGCTGATCGCCGCCCTGCGCACGGCCGAGGCCGCGGCCGTCTCGGCAGCGGCGATCGAGAAGCGCGCCGACACCCCCGAACGGGCGTCCACCGAGGTGGACTCGCGGACCAGCCGGGTGAACCGCGCGATGGTCTCGACCAGGTGCTCGGGCACGGCGGCCCCGATGTCCGGCATCGACTCCTGGCGGATCAGGGCCAGCTCGTCCTCGATCGTCAGCGGGTAGTGGGTGCGGATCTCGGCGCCGAAACGGTCCTTCAGCGGGGTGATGATCCGGCCCCGGTTGGTGTAGTCCTCGGGGTTGGCGCTGGCGATGAGCAGGATGTCGAGCGGCAGGCGCAGGTTGTAGCCGCGCACCTGGATGTCGCGCTCCTCCAGCACGTTCAGCAGCGACACCTGGATGCGCTCGGCGAGGTCGGGCAGCTCGTTGACGGAGAACACGCCGCGGTTGGTGCGCGGCACGAGCCCGAAATGGACCGTCTCCGGGTCGCCGAGCGTCCGCCCCTCCGCGATCTTGATCGGGTCGACGTCGCCGATCAGGTCGCCGACGGAGGTGTCGGGAGTGGCGAGCTTCTCGCCGTAGCGCTCGTCGCGGTGCTTCCACGCGACGGGCAGCTCGTCGCCGAGCTCCCGCGCCAGCGCGCGGCAGCGCGCGCAGACCGGCTCGTACGGATGGTCGTTGATCTCGCATCCCTCGACCACCGGGGTCCACTCGTCGAGCAGGCCGGTGATCGTACGGATGAGCCGGGTCTTGCCCTGGCCGCGCTCACCGAGCAGGACCAGGTCGTGACCGGCGAGCAAGGCCCGCTCCAGATGGGGCAGGACGCTGTCGTCGAAGCCCACGATGCCTGGAAAACGGGGCTCACCTGCGCGGAGCTTGGCCAGCAGGTTTTCGCGGACCTCTGCTTTCACGGTGCGATGAACGTGGCCGCTCTCTCGCAGCTCCCGGAGAATTAGAGGCTGATGCACGGATCGAGACTACGTCCCCCGGGCCGGATGCGGCAGAGGAGTTGCGCATCCAGCGAGATTTCGGATCCTGACCCATTGTGTGACGGTTCGTGCGCGTGCTTGTTCCTTTAGTGGGGAGAATCCGAGCCTGAGGGAACTCAGCAACCGAGGGAGGCGGGACGCGTGGCCCTGATGACCAGCCGATTCGCAGACGGCCTCGCCGTGGGTTCCGACCTGGTCGAGGTGGCCGAACGGGCCGTCCGCCAGGCACTGTCCCGGCTCGGCGGCGAGGCCGACCTCATCTGCTTCTTCATCTGCGGCGACGACCCCGACGACGTCGCCCGGGCGGGTCAGCGTGCGATGCGGCTGGCGCCCGAGGCCAGCGTCATCGGGTGCAGCGCCACGGGAGTGATCGGCGACGGGCAGGGGATCGAGCTGACCCCCGCCGTGAGCGCGTGGGCGGCCCGGCTGGGCGAGGCCAGGCTGACGACGTTCGCGCTGGAGACGCTGAACGCCGAGGACAAGTTCGTGGTCGTCGGCCTGCCCGAGCGCGGTCCCGACGACCACGTGGCCATCCTGCTGAGCGACCCCTACTCGTTCCCGACGGACGCGTTCGTCGAGCGGTCCAAGGAGGTCCTCGGCGAGCTGCCGCTCATCGGCGGGCTGGCCAACGGCATGCACGGTCGCGGCTCCGTCCGGCTCTTCGCCGACGGCGAGGTCTACACCGAGGGCGCGATCGGCGTGCTGATCAGCGGTCCCGTGCGGGTCAGCACCGTCGTCAGCCAGGGCTGCCGCCCGATCGGCCCGTCCATGGTGGTCACCCGCGCCGAGGAGAACCTCCTCCTGGAGCTCGCCGGCCAGCCGGCCCTGGCGCGCCTGGAGGACATCGTCAGCGACCTCGACGAGGACGACCGCGAGCTGGTCGCCTCCGGGCTGCAGATCGGTGTGGCGATCAACGAGTACGCCGAACGCCACGAACGCGGCGACTTCCTGATCCGTGGCGTGATCGGCATCGATCCCGAACGCGAGGCGGTGGCCATCGGCGACATCGTCGAGGTGGGCCGTACCGTCCGCTTCCAGGTGCGCGACGCGGCCACCGCCGACGAGGACCTGTACGACCTGCTGGACGCCCACCGCGAGGAGTTCGGCCAGGTGGACGGGGCACTGCTGTTCTCCTGCAACGGCCGGGGGTCGGCCATGTTCGGCACCGCGGACCACGACCCCGTCGCGCTGCGCGACACCCTCGGGCCCGTCGGCATGGCCGGCTTCTTCGCCGCGGGCGAGGTCGGACCGGTGGGCGGCCACAACCACGTGCACGGCTTCACGGCCTCGGCCCTCATCTTCTCCGCCGCCACACCGCCCGGCGACTGATCCCCCGGCCCGCTCCCGCGTGCGCGGGCGATCCGACGGGCGCGTGCGGGCACCCGCCCGCGTCCGTCCCGGAACCCCACGCGTGTCCGCTCTGGCGGCCCGGTTCGCGCGCGTCCGGTGGCGACGTCGTTCCCGTGCTGCCCATCCCCGGGTGCCGGGCTGGGTTTGTAACGCTTTGGCGGGGTCGGTCCAAGCAGGGGTGAAGATCGACGAAGGGAGCACGGCCGGTGCGTCGTAAACAGGCGGAGATCGCCACCGATCCCGTGGCGTTCGAGGCCTTCTACCGGCGGCACGTCGACGAGATCACCCGCTTCCTGGCCCGCCGGGTCGACGATCCGCACATGGTCGCCGACCTGGTGGCGGAGGTGTTCGTCGCGGTGCTCGACTCGGCCCACACCTACCGGGCCGGGCTGGGCAGCGAGATCGCGTGGCTGTACGGCGTGGCACGGAACACGCTGTCGGCCGAGCGGCGGCGGGCGTTCAGGGAGTCGCGGCTGGCCGACCGGCTGAACGGCCGGCGGCTGCTCGACTCCGACGACCTCGTCCGGCTGGAGGAGCGGATCGACGCGGAGAGCCACGCCAGGCGGGCCTTCGAGGCCATGGCCGAGTTGCCGGAGGGAGAGCGGGCCGTGATCGAGCTGGTCGCCCTCGACCAGCTGACGGTCGCGGAGGCCGCGCAGGCCCTCGGCATCCGGCAGGGGACCGCCAGGGTCAGGCTCCACCGCGCCCGCCGCGCGCTGCGGGCCGTGCCCTTCGTCATGGGAGGAACGACACGATGAGTTTCGAGGAGCGCCTGCTGATGGAACTGAAGACCGAAGTCGCCGCCCGTGGCGAGCGACGCCGCAGGACCACGGTCCGCCGCCTGTTCGCCGGGGTGGCGGTGGCCGGACTGGCCGCCGCGGCAGCCGTGGCGGTGCCGCTCCTGACCGGGGCGGAGCGGCCCGCGTACGCGGTGAGCAAGAACGCCGACGGCACCATCCTGGTGCAGATCAACGAGTTCGGGGACGCCGACAAGCTGGAGCGTGACCTGAAGGGCATGGGGATCAGCGCCGACGTCACCTATGTCCCGCCGGGCAAGCGGTGCGGCTCGGCCAGAGGACGGACGGCCGGAGGCGAGACCGCCACGCCCGAGGAGTGGGAGCGGTCCGTCTCCGCGAAAGCCGTCCGCCTGGGCAAGGGCGGGGTCTACATCGACCCTGCGCACGTGGCCCAGGACCAGACCGTGGTCATGGAGTTCGCCAAGAACGACGACCAGGTCTCCGACAAGCCGCGCGTGCTGTGGCAGTTCGTCGGCAGGGTGATCGACGGGCCGGTCGCGCCGTGTGTTCTCGTCGACGATCCGACGTGGAACGACGTGGGCGGCCCTGAGGGGCAGCCGCCGGCGGGCAGCTGATCCTCCCCGCCAGGGGCGGGGCTGCACGCCCCTGGCGGGCCCCGGTCAGGCCGGGCGCTCGGGCTGGAAGAGCCAGGCGTCGAAGAGGGCGTCGAGCTGCCTGCCCGAGCGCTGCTCGGCCAGGGTGACGAACTGCTCGGTGGTGGCGTTGCCGTACTTGTGCCGCTCCACCCACTCGCGCAGCAGCGCGAAGAACGTCTGGTCGCCGATCTCCTCGCGCAGGGCGTGCAGGGTCATGGCCCCCCGCTTGTAGACGGCGTCGTTGAACAGGTCGTCCGGCCGCGCCCGCCCCGGCGGGTAGGTCCAGAAGGCGTCGGACGCCGGGCGGGCGCGCAGGGCGGCGAAGTGGGCGTCGGCCGTGGTGCGCCCCCGATGCTCCGACCACAGCCACTCGGCGTAGGTGGCGAAGCCCTCGTTGAGCCACAGGTCCTGCCAGCGCCGGATGCTGACGCTGTTGCCGAACCACTGGTGGGCGAGCTCGTGGGCGATGATGCTCTCGTCGGGCGCGAAGCCGCCGTACATCGGCTTGGTCTGGGTCTCCAGGGCGTAGCCGGCCGAGAAGTCGTCGACCACGCCGCCGGTGGAGGAGAACGGGTAGCGGCCGAAGACCTTGCTCCAGTGGTCGGTGACCTCGCCGGACACCGTGTAGAGCTTGGTCAGGGAGCCGTGATAGGCCGGGTCGACCGCCGCGACGTTGGGCACTCCGCCGGCGGTCTCGCCCCGGCGCAGGGTGAACTTGCCGAGCGTGGCGGTGGCGAGATAGGTCGCCATAGGGTGGCTCTCACGCCACCGGAACGTCGTCCTGCCGTCGGCGGTCGTCGGCTCGCCGGTCAGCTCGCCGTTGGCCAGCGCGGTCAGCCCGCGCGGCACGGTGATCTCGAAGTCGAACGCGGCCTTGTCGGCCGGGTGGTCGTTGGCGGGGAACCAGGTCTTGGCGCCGTTGGGCTCGGCGGTCACGAAGGCGCCGTCGGGCGTCGGGATGAAGCCGTAGGTGCCCAGGTTGCCCGAGTCGGTGATCGGCCGCGGCTCTCCGCCGTAGGCCACCCTGACGGTGAACCGGGCGCCGGAGGCGAGCACGGCGGCGGGGACCACGGTCAGCTCGTCGCCCTGGCGGGAGTAGGTCGCCCGTGTGCCGTCGACCGACACCTCGCTGACCTGGAGCCCCGACAGGTCGAGGTTGAAGCGCGACAGCCGCTGCAGGGCCCTGGCCCGGATGGTGGTGACGCCGTCGAGCCGTTTGGTGGCCGGGGTGTAGCCGAGCGCGAGGCCGTAGTGGGTGACGTCGTAACCGCCGTTGCCGTCGAGCGGGAAGTCGCGGTCACCGATGCCCGGGGCCCCCACGGAGCCGGCCGGGGCCGGCGAGGTGGGCGCGACGGCCCCGTCGGTGGGCGAGCACCCCAGCAGGGTGAGGATCGCGACCACCGGTGCGACCGCGTGACGGATGGACCTCATGGAACAACGCTCCCCTTCCTTGGCGTGAGCATGAGCTTACGCTGAGTAAGAGGAGCGTGCGTCCCCGCGTCCCGCCGCGCTGCCCGCCGGCGCTCCCGCTCCGGGCCGCGGCCGGGCACTACAGGTTGCCCCGGCGCTCCTGCTCGCGCTCGATGGCCTCGAACAGCGCCTTGAAGTTGCCCTTGCCGAACCCGAGCGACCCGTGCCGCTCGATCAGCTCGAAGAACACCGTGGGCCGGTCCTGCACGGGCTTGGTGAAGATCTGCAACAGGTAGCCGTCCTCGTCCCGGTCCACCAGGATCTTGCGCTTCTTCAGCTCCTCGATCGGCGCCCGCACCTGGCCGATGCGCGACCGCAGCTCCGGGTCGTCGTAGTAGGAGTCCGGCGTGTCCAGGAACTCGACCCCGGCCGCGCGCATGTGGTCCACCGTGGTCAGGATGTCGTTGGTGGCCAGCGCGATGTGCTGCACGCCGGGGCCGCCGTAGAACTCGAGGTACTCGTCGATCTGCGACTTCCTGCGGCTGACCGCCGGCTCGTTCAGCGGGAACTTGACCTTGCGCGTGCCGTCGGCCACGACCTTCGACATCAGCGCCGAGTACTCGGTGGCGATGTCGTCGCCGATGAACTCCGCCATGTTCGTGAAGCCCATCACCTTGCGGTAGAACTCCACCCACTCGTCCATCTTGCCCAGTTCGACGTTGCCCACGCAGTGGTCCACGGCCTGGAAGAGCCGCCCGTTCCTGACCGCCGGCGCCGGCACCAGCGGCTCGGCCGGCGCGTAGCCGGGCAGGTAGCCGCCGCCGTAGTTGGACCTGTCGACGAGGGTGTGCCGCGTCTCGCCGTAGGTGGCGATCGCCGCGAGCACCACCTTGCCGTGCTCGTCCTCCAGCGTGTACGGCGCCGCCAGCCCCCGCGCGCCCTGCGCCACGGCATGCTCGTAGGCGGCCTCCACGTCGGGCACGTCGAGGGCGAGGTCGATGACCCCGTCGCCGTGTTCGGCCACGTGCCGGGCCAGCGGGGTGCCCGGCCTGATCGAGGCCCGGAACTCGAACCGGGCGCCGCCGGAGGTGAGGACGTAGGCGACCTCGTCGCGGCTGCCGTTCTCCGGCCCGCGGTAGGCCACCAGCCGCATGCCGAAGGCCGTCGAATAGTAGTGCGCAGCCTGCTTGGCGTTGCCCACGGCGAACACCACGGCGTCCATGCCGTTAACCGGAAAGACATCACTCATGCCACCAAATCTGGTCTTTCCTGGACGACCTGTGCAAGGGTTACCTTAGAGAGTGGACAATCTGACCAATGGTCCGAGCGAAACCCGGGAGTTCCTGTACACCATGACGATCGACGACCTGGACGCCCGTCTCATCGCGCTGCTGGCGGCCGAACCCCGGCTGGGCGTCCTGGAGTGCTCGCGCCGTCTGGGCGTCGCCCGCGGCACCGCGCAGGCGCGGCTCGACCGCCTGGTCGCCCGAGGGGTGATCACCGGGTTCGGCCCCGACGTCTCGCCCGAGGCGCTCGGCTACGGCGTGACCGCGTTCGTCACGCTGGAGATCAGGCAGGTGGCGGGCCACGACCCCGTGTCCGACGGGCTGGCGCGCATCCCCGAGGTGCTGGAGGCGCACACGATCACCGGCGGCAGCGACCTGCTCTGCCGGGTGGTGGCGCGCAGCAACGCGGACCTGCAACGGGTGATCGACCAGATCGTGGACGTCCGGGGCGTGCTCAGGACGTCGTCCCTCATCGCCCTCGACACCCCCGTTCCCTACCGTGTGCTGCCCTTGGTCGCTGATGTCCCGCGACGTGCCCCGCGCTAGACGTACCATCGCAAGGGGGACGAGCACCGTTATCAGTCGTTTACCCTTGCTATTCGCGCAGCTTACGGGGGTATGGCCAGGTGCGGAGCGGTGGTGGAAAGGGCATGCGGAAACGGAGGCTGCTTCGGCGGCTGGGGATCGCGGTGGGCGTGGGCGTCATCCTGGGCGCCGCCCTGTTCGGCATCGCCTGGGCGATGACCCCCATCCCCGACAGCACCCAGAAGCAGGCGACCGCGCAGGGCTCGGTCATCTACTACCGCGACGGCAAGAGCGTGCTCGCCCGCCAGGGCGTCGACCGCCGCAACGTCGCGCTGGCCAAGGTTCCCCGGCACGTGCGCGACGCCGTGATCGCGGCGGAGAACCGCTCCTTCTACGAGGACGCCGGCGTCTCCGTCACAGGCACCGGCCGCGCCCTGTGGTCCACGATCACCGGCCAGCAGCTCCAGGGCGGCTCCACCATCACCCAGCAGCTCGTCCGCAACTACTACAGCGGCCTGAGCCAGGAGCGCACCCTCACCCGCAAGTTCAAAGAGATCATGATCGCGATCAAGGTCGACCAGTCCAGGACCAAGGACTGGGTGCTGGAGCAGTACCTGAACACGATCTACTTCGGTCGCGGCGCCAACGGCGTCCAGGCGGCCGCCCAGGCCTACTTCGGCGCGAACGTCGAGGACCTGACCGTCGCCCAGGGCGCCTACCTCGCGGCCGTGATCCAGCAGCCGAGCCGCTTCGCCGACCCCAAGGGCGCCGACCTGACCGCCGCCCAGGCCCGCTGGCGGGCCGTCGTCGAGGCGATGGGCCAGACCGGGGCGCTGAACGCCGAGCAGGTGGCCGCACAGAAGTTCCCGAAGCTCGCCAAGGCCAAGAAGCCGTTCGTGCTCAAGGGCCAGGCCCAGTACATGCTCGACCAGGTCACCGCCGAGCTCAACCGGCGCGGCTACAGCGACGAGGACATCAGCAGCGGCGGCCTGCGCGTCGTCACCACCTTCGACAAGAAGCTCATGAAGGCCGCCGGGAACGCGGTCAAGAGCGTGCTGCCCAAGGCGACGCCGAAGAAGGTGCGCACCGGCCTGGCCGCCGTCGATCCCGCCACGGGCGAGGTCGTCGCCTTCTACGGGGGCGACCCGGAGCGCTCCGACTACGACAACGCCTTCTCCGCCAAGGTGCCGGCCGGCTCGACGTTCAAGCCGTACACGCTGGCCGCCGCGCTGAACGACGGCTACACGCTGTCCACCCGCGTCAACGGCAACTCACCGATGCGCGTGGCCTCCGACCCCAAGCACCCCATCCCGAACGACAACGGCCGCTCGTACGGCCCGGTCAACCTGGTGCAGGCCACCACCAACTCCGTCAACACGGCCTTCGTGGACCTCGGCCAGAAGGTCGGCCTCGACAAGGTCGCGGCCACCGCCGAGAAGGCCGGCATCCCCAGGGAGCAACTCCGGCAGCACCAGTCGTTCGCCACCTTCCCGCTCGGCGTGGCGTCGGTGAGCGCCGTGCAGAACGCCTCCGGCTTCTCCACCCTCGCCAACGGCGGCGTCCACATGGAGGCGCACGTCGTCAAGTCGGTCACCGACGCGAGCGGCGACAAGGACGTGATCAAGCCCGCCGCCACCGAGGTGGTCGGCAAGCAGGCCGCCGCCGACGCCGTCTACGCGATGGAGCAGGTCGTCCAGCACGGCACCGGCACCGCCGCCCGGCTCTACGACCGCCCGGTCGCCGGGAAGACGGGCACCACGGACGACTCCGAGTCGGTGTGGTTCAACGGCTTCACCCCGCAGCTCGCCGTCGCCGTGAACATGTTCCGCGACGACAACAAGACGGTCACCGTCCCCGGGTACGGCGTGCAGTTCGGCGGTCAGCTCCCGGCCCAGATCTGGCGGGCGTTCATGACCGAGGCCATGCAGGGCAAGCCCGTCGAGAAGTTCCCGGAGCCGTCCGACCGCGGCTGGGGCGACTACTCCTCGCCCGACCCGTTCGACGACGACGTCCCCGAGTGGGAGCCCACGCGCCGGCCGGACGACTGGCAGACCGACGTCCCGGACGAGCCGGGCCCGTCGTTCACCGAGGCGCCGCCGACGCGGGAGCCCGACGACCAGGGCGGTGTGCCCGACGAGACGGTCGCGCCGCCCACGCAGGACCCGGCCGTGCCGAGCGACGGCCCCGACCGCTCCGACCCGCCCGGCCAGCAGGAAACCCAACCGTCACCGATGGGCTAGCTCGGCCCTCAGCTCCTCGGGTGTCGTGACCGGCATCCGGCAGGTGAAGCCCCGGCACACGTACGCGGCGGGTGCGCCGCCCACCAGCCCCCGGCCCTCCAGCAGCGCCGGCTCGTCCAGGGCGGCGCCCTGCCAGTCGAGTGTCCCGTCGGGCCCCGGCATGAGCCCGCCGGGCCGGCCCGCCGCGCCCGCGCCGGACTCGCCCCGGCCGAGGGCCACGACGAGGCCGGGCACGTCGGCGAGCAGCGCCTCACGGTGCAGCGCGCGGGTGCGCGGGTCGTCCGGCGGACCCACCACAGCCACCTCCACCGGCCCGTCGAGCGCCACCCGCACGACGGCCAGCCCCCACCCGGCGAAGCGCGCGTGCCCCGGCGCCAGCACCGACACCGGGCCCAGCGCCGCGTGCGCCGCCTCCAGGTGCCGCGCCGAGCCGGTCAACGCGGCGTAGGCCAGCAGCGCGCCGGCGGCGGCGTACTGACCGGACGGCGTGGCGTTGTCCGTGGGGTCCTGCGGCCGCTGGAACAGCGGCTCGGCGTCGTCGGCCGTGTCGTAGAACCCGCCCACCCCGTCGGCGAACCGGTCGAGCACCGAGTCCAGCAGCGACCCGGCCAGCCGGAACCAGCGCGGGTCGCCGGTCACGCCGTAGAGCGCGATCATGCCCTCGGCCACGTTGGCGTAGTCCTCCAGCACCCCGGCGCTCGGGCCCGGCCGCCCGTCGCGCGAGGTGCGCGCCAGCCTGCCGCCCCGCACGTGCACGTCGTCGAGCAGCACGGCGCACGCCGTGGCCGCGTCGACCAGGTCGGGCCGCTCGAACACCACCCCGGCCTCGGCCAGCGCCGCGATGGCCAGGCCGTTCCACGAGGCCACCACCTTGTCGTCACGTCCCGGCCGGACGCGCCGCTCCCGCGCGGCGAGCAGCCGGGCCCGTACGGACGTCAGCCGCTCCATGGCGGGCGGGTCCTCCAGCAGTCGCAGCACCGACGTGCCGTGCTCGAACGTGCCCGTCACGTCGAACACGACGCTCGCCCAGTCGCCGTCCTGCTCGCCCAGCACCTCGCGCAGCTCGTCGGGCGTCCAGATGTAGAACCTGCCCTCCTCGCCCTCGCTGTCGGCGTCGAGCGCCGAGGCGAAGCCGCCCTCCGGGGTGCGCATCTCGCGCAGCAGCCAGTCAGCCGTCTCCAGCGCCACCCGGCGGGCCAGGGGGCCGCCGCCGGCCTTCCACCAGTGCGTGTAGACCCGCAGCAGCAGCGCGTTGTCGTAGAGCATCTTCTCGAAGTGCGGCACGACCCAGGCCGCGTCGACGCTGTAGCGGGCGAACCCGCCGCCGAGCTGGTCGTAGATCCCGCCGCGGGCCATCGCGTCGAGCGTCTTGCCGCCCATCTCCCGCTCGCCCGAGCGCAGCAGGAACTCCAGCACCATCGACGGCGGGAACTTCGGCGCGCCGCCGAAGCCGCCGTGCACCGGGTCGAACGTCTCGCGCAGGTTGCGCATGGCCTGGTCGAGCGTCTCGGCGGTGGGCAGCGGGCCGCTCGGCAGCGCGGTCTGCGTGTTGAGCGCCTCGACCAGCTTGGCGCCCTGCTTGAGCACCGCCTCGCGGTCACCGGTCCACGCCTGGTGCACGGCCCCCAGCAGCCGCTGGAAGCTCGGCCGCGGGAAGTAGGTGCCGCAGTAGAACGGGTGACCCTCCGGCGTGGCGAACACCGTCATCGGCCAGCCGCCCTGATGCGTCATGGCCTGGGTGGCGCTCATGTAGACGGCGTCCACGTCGGGCCGCTCCTCGCGGTCCACCTTGACGTTGACGAAGTGCTCGTTCATCAGCTTCGCGGTCTCGTGGTCCTCGAAGCTCTCGTGTGCCATGACATGGCACCAGTGGCAGGCTGAGTAGCCCACGCTGATCAGCAGCGGCACGTCCCGCCGTCTCGCTTCCCGCATCGCCTCCTCTCCCCAGGGCCACCAATCGACCGGGTTGTCGGCGTGTTGGAGGAGGTAGGGAGAAGTCTCACTACCGAGCCTGTTCATAAGGCCAGGCTCTCACACTGTCAGACACACTGTCAGAACAGGACGATACGGGTGAGGAGCACCTGTTGATTCTTTCGGTCGATCCGGTACTCAGCGATGCCATATCCCTTGGGGATGAGGATCTCTCGCCAGTCGGGATCGGCGCCGACCTGGTCACTGCCCGCGAGCCAAGGGTCCTCGCAGATGGCAACGGTGAGTGCAGCCACAGTCGAGAACACTGCTGCCGAGACTGATGGATCGGCGAGCGTGTCAGCCGCGACCTCCGAAGGGACCACAGGCCATAGGTCGTCGTCTTCGGTCACCGGACGCCGCGCTCCTGCCGTCGGCGTAGGACCTCGTCCATGGTGGTGGTGGGCAGAGTCCCGGCTTCGGCCGCCGCTCGGATGCGGTCACGGTCGGGGTCGGTGTCGAGCGTCGCACGCCCCCACCAGGCGTTGAGCACACCATCCAACTCAGGGCCTTGCTGAGCTTCGAGAAGTTCGGCGAAGAACTGAGCACGGCGGCTGCCTCGCAACGCGCCGGAGATGCCGCCGATGGTCCGCGGCACCCTCGGGCGGTCGGCTGTGCCACCGTGGACAGGCTGAGCACTCATGACACCACCTTTCATGCCGTCAGCCTACGTCCTGATCTCAACTCCTTGCAGGAATCCGGTGGCACCGATGGCAGGCCGAGTGGCCCACGCTGATCAGCAGCGGCACGTCCCTGGCGGCGTGCCTTGCTCACCCCACAGGGCCGCCGTGGCCCTCTCCCGGCCTGGACGGGCCCCGGCCCGGTCCTCTTCCGGGGCCGCGTGTGCGGCGGGGCTGAGGGGGCGTAGGTTACGGAGAGTGGATCTGGACTTCGTCTGCACGCACGCCGGCCGCCCGGCCGCGGCCCTGACCCGCAGGGACGTGGCGCGGGCGCTGCTGGCCGTGCCGTCCGGGGTGGCGCTGGTGGCCGTCCCCGACCTGCGGCGCGCCCTGCTGGCCGCGGGCAACCCCCTGTCGGCGCCGTTCTGGGACTCGGCGCGGACCACGCTGAGCTCCATCGAGTCCGGCCTGGCCACGGTCGGCGACGTCCAGCGCTGGGTCGAGTCCACCGGCACCGAGCCGGTCATCATGACGCCCGGCTACTTCGTGTGGCCGGAGGAGGACGAGCGCGGGCCGGTGGCCGCGGAGATGTACTCCCGGCTCGTCCGCCACCTGGAGGAGCGCGTCCAGGCGGGCGAGATCGACCCCGACGCGCTGGTCCGCGGCGACGAGGGGGCCCGCGGCGCCTACGAGGAGCTGCAGGAGCGGTGGCTGAGCGCGCCGCTGCCCGACGGCCGCGTGCCCGCCTTCGCGGTCAACGACGAGCAGGACGAGGAGCTGTTCGCCGTCTGGGACGAGGAGGAGGCGTTCGCGCTGTCGGAGCTGCGGCGCATCCTCGCCGAGCTGCCCAAGCAGCCGGAGCTGCCCGCCGACGAGCTCGACCGGGCCGCGGCGCGGCTGCGGGTGCTGCTCGGCCAGCCCGGCTACCCGGCCAACGTGCTGCGGGCCTGCGCCGGGTTCGAGGAACGGCCGATGCCCGACGACGACGGCGAGCTGTGGCTGGCGGTGGCCGCCGGCATCGCCGGGCCGATCTCCGACCTGTCGGAGATCGGCGACACCCTGGAGGAGTTCGCCGACCTCGACGGTGAGCTGAGCCACGAGGACGACGTGCTGGCCAAGCTGTGCGCCATCCAGCACGCCGACTGGCTCGCCGCCGTGGCGGCGCTGGCCCGGCTCGGGCCGGGCGTGCTGGCCTCCCCCGAACGCGTCGCCCGGCTCATCGCCGAGTCGGAGGACGTCGACGTCGACCTCGACTCCTCCATGGGCGCCGGCATCGACCTCGACCTGGCCGCCGGCATGGGCGTGGACGAGGTGGAGGCGACCGAGCGGCTCTTCGTGCCGGTCGTCACCCTGTGGGGCCACCTCGGCATCGTCGACGAGGACGACGTGCTGACCCCGCTCGGCTGGTGGGGGCTGCCGAGGGCGCTGGAGCTGGCCTGGTCGCCGCGTGACTGAGCCCCGGCCCGCCTACTCGGCGGGCGCGGCTTCGAGCAGGTCCTGGTATTCGGGGTGGCGCTCGATGTAGGAGGCGACGTACGAGCAGAGCGGGACGACCCGCAGCCCGGTGTCGCGGCTGGCGTCGAGGGCGTGCCCGACCAGCTTGCCGGCCAGCCCCTGCCCCTCGAAGCCGGCCGACACCTCGGTGTGGGTGAAGACGATCGTCGCGCCCCGGAGCCGGTAGTCGGCCAACCCGACGAGCTCGCCGTCCACGTGCACCTCGAAGCGGCTCCGCTCGGGGTTGTCGACCACCTCGATCGCCATCTAGTCGGCCTTCTTGTCGTGGGGGACGTCGGTTTCGCGCGGCACGCTGATCTTCCCCATCTGCTTGTTCATCGACTTGATGAGGAAGTACGTCGCCAATCCGATGAGAGCGATGACGACGAAGCCGAGCAGGCCCGGGCTGACGTCACCGGCGGCGAGAACTGTCACTCCTCCAGTCTGCCACCGGGGGGTGATGCTCCCGTCAGTGGCAGGCGGGGGAGACCTCGTCGGCGTGGATGCCGGTGAACAGGTCGTCCTCCGGAAGCTCGGTGTCGACGAGCGAGCGGGCCAGGTGGTAGTCCTCCGTCGGCCAGATCTCCTGCTGCAGCTCGCGCGGGCACACGAACCAGAAGCCGTCGGGGTCGACCTGGGTGGCGTGGGCCAGCAGGGCCTGGTCGCGCAGCTCGAAGTAGTCGCCGCACGGCACCCGCGTGGTCACCGGCCACTTGGCGGGGCGGTCCTCCCAGCGGGCGATCCAGTCGGAGTAGGGGGAGCCCATGCCGCGCGCGGTCATCGCCTCGTGCAGGGCCTCGAAGCGCTCCTTGGTGAAGCCCATCTGGTAGTAGAGCTTCAGCGGCTGCCACGGGTCGCCGGTGCCGGGGTAGCGGTCGGGGTCGCCGGCCGCCTCGAACGCCTCCACCGAGACCCTGTTGGTCATGATGTGGTCGGGGTGCGGGTAGCCGCCGTCGTCGTCGTAGGTGATGATCACGTGCGGCCTGAACTCGCGCACGGCGGCCACCAGCGGAGCCGTGGCCACCTCCAGCTTCTGCAGGGCGAAGCAGCCCTCGGGCAGCTCCTCCTCCTCGCTCTCGGGCAGGCCGGAGTCGACGAAGCCCATGAACCGCTGCTGGATCCCGAGGATCTCGCGCGCCCGGTCCATCTCGGCCCGGCGCACCTCGGCGATGTTGGCGACGATCTCGGGCCGGTCCATCTTGGGGTTGAGTACGGAGCCCCGCTCACCACCCGTGAGCGTACAAACCAGCACCTCCACCCCTTCGCGAACGTAGCGCGCCATGGTGGCGGCGCCCTTGCTCGACTCGTCGTCGGGGTGTGCGTGGACTGCCATCAGCCTCAGCGGTGCACTCACGGACTCGATGCTCCTAGGTCGGACGGTTCACTGCCCAACAGAGGTTAGTTTCTGCTGGGCGGTCGCGAGGGCGTGACCCGCGCGCGAGACAATTGTCTCGGATAACGCTGAGGGAGTGCAGGGAGATTCCGTCATGGCCACCAGAGATGTCGAGAACGGGCCCGTTCTCGGCACACCCGACGACTACCCGGACCGTCCCACGAGAGGCGGCCGTCTCGTCGTCCATGTCGTGATCGGCCTGCTGGTGGCCATCATCGCGGGAGGCTGGGGCTACGTCATGTGGTCGATGACCGGCTCCGGCACGGGAGTCACGGCCCAGGTGGTGTCGTTCACCGTCGCGCCGGACCACGCGGAGGTCGTCTTCGTGGTCGAGAAGCCCGACGACCGCGCCGCCGTCTGCCGGGTCAGGGCCCTGGACGTGTCACAGGGAGAAGTCGGCACCAGGGACGTAAGAATCGCGGCCGGCGAGGGTAGTAAGAGGTTCAAGGAACGCCTGGCCACCAGCGCCGAGGCGGCTTCTGTCCACATCCAGTACTGCAATCTCGTATAATGAGACGTTTGGGGAAGCGTACCATCGGCTGAGTTGTTAGCCTTTCGCAATTCGACCGACACGCACCTCAAGTGTTCCAAGGGCCCCTAGGCAAGCAAGGAGAACCCGTGGCCGACTCTCGCGATGAGAACGTCACATGGCTGACGCAGGAGGCGTACGACCGTCTGAGGGCGGAGTACGAGTACCTCTCGGGCCCAGGGCGCGTCGACATCGCCAAGAAGATCGAGGCCGCCCGTGAGGAGGGGGACCTCAAGGAGAACGGCGGCTACCACGCGGCCAAGGACGAGCAGGGCAAG
The DNA here is from genome assembly GCF_014207745.1 of Nonomuraea muscovyensis. NCBI lineage: Bacteria > Bacillati > Actinomycetota > Actinomycetes > Streptosporangiales > Streptosporangiaceae > Nonomuraea > Nonomuraea muscovyensis. Next base: position 1,608,486 of record NZ_JACHJB010000001.1, on the reverse strand, counting down.
ATGGAGGCTCGGATCTTCCATCTGCGCCAGATCATCGACAGCGCGAAGGTGGGCGAGGCCCCCAAGACGGAGGGCGTCGTCGGTCCCGGCATGACCGTGACGATCCGGTTCGTCGGTGACGACGACGAGGTGACCTTCCTGCTCGCCTCCCGCGAGGAGAGCGGAGCCCCGATCGACGTCTACTCGCCCAAGTCCCCGCTCGGGGCGGCGATCAACGGCAAGAAGATCGGCGAGAAGGCGACCTACAGCATGCCCAACGGCCGTCAGAACACGGTCGAGATCCTCGAGGCCGTGCCGTACATCGGCAACTGACCCCCGACGACACGCACCGCCGGGCCCCCTCGGGCCCGGCGGAGCTCGTGCGTGCCCCGGCAGGTTCGGAGCTCATGCGACCTTCGGCAATCCGTCAGGACCTCGGCTTCCTCGTGCGCTCGCGCAGGCGGCGCGACCACGGGTGGCTGGTGCCGTTCATCGTGGTGACGCTGGTGGCGGTGCTGACCACCGACGTCCTGCTGCTCGCCCAGAGCGGGGAGCCGGGCGGGCCCGGCGCGGGCGGGCCGCGGCCGGCCGCCGGCCAGCGGACGGCGACCACGCAGCCCCGCCCGGCGCAGGCGCACCCGTCGCCGCAGCAGACCCTCGTGGCCGAGGCCAAGACCGTCCAGCCGGTCAGGCCGCTGGACAAGCTGCACAAGCCCCATCTGTTCGTGGTGACGCGCAAGCCCTTCACCCGCGACCTGCTGGAGAAGGTGGCCAGGCAGCGCGGCGTGACGGCGCTCGAACTGGCCGACGCCGCCGCCATCATGCTCGACGGCAAGCGCGTGCAGACGCTGGGCGTCGACCCCTCGACGTTCCGCGCCTACACCCCCAAGGTCACCGCCGCCTCCGACCCGCTGTGGGCCAACGTCGCCGCCGGTGACGTGGCCGTGTCGTTCGTGCTGGGCACCGACGGCGGGCTGCAGTTGCACAGCCGGGTCTCCGGGCCGGGCGGGCCGTTACGCATCGGCGCCTACGCCACCACCGGCTTCGGCGCGGTCGACGCCGTCGTCTCCAAGCAGACGGCCCGCTCCCTCGGCCTGCCGCGCGACAACGCGCTGATCGTCAGCGCCCCCAAGGCCGACTCGGCCAAACTGGGCGCCGCGTTACGCAAGGTGCTCCCGAAGGGCACCCAGGTGGCCACGGTCAACCCGGTCCTGCGGCCGGCGCAGACCAAGGCGCGCACCCACGCCGCCGGCGCGTTCATGTCCGGCGACCAGCTCACCGTGGCGCTGCGCGCGGCCGTCTCCAAGCTCGGCCGGCCGTACGTGTGGGGCGCCGAGGGGCCCGACACCTTCGACTGTTCCGGACTGGTGCAGTGGGCCTTCGCCCGGGCCGGCGTGCGGATGCCGCGCGTGACGCACCAGCAGTGGGTCACCGGCCCGCAGGTGCCGCTCTCCCAGGCCCAGCCGGGCGACCTGCTCTTCTGGCGCAGCGACCCGACCAATCCCGGCTACATCTCCCACGTGGCCATCTACTGGGGTGGCGGCAAGATGCTGCACGCCCCCCGCACCGGTGACGTCGTCAAGATCGTCCCGGTCAACACCCGCAACCTCGCCGGCGTGGTCCGCGTGAGCCCGCCCGTGGCGGCCAGGGTCAGGTAGGTCTTCCCTTTTCGTACGCCGTCGGGGGCGTGCATTCGGCCCGCAGTCGTGTAATTCTAATTACATGGAAACAGCACAGGTACGCGCGTGGTTCGCCGGGCGGCTTCCGGAGGGCTGGTTCACCGGCGCGCCGGAGATCGTCCAGGACCGCGAGGAGATCGCCGTGCTGGGCGCGCTGCCCGAGCCGGCCGACGACGTGCCGGAGGAGGAGCGGGCCGCCCTCGTCGAGGGGCTGGTGCTGCGCTTCCGGGAGGAGACCCGTGAGCGGCGGATCGAGATCGCCCGGGAGGCGGAGCGGAGGTTCCGGCAGAAGGTGTCGTGGGGCGTGGTCTGCGGCGGGCAGACGGTGATGTTCACCACACTGTCCGTGCCGGTGATGACGCGGCTTCGCCAGTCCGAGCGCCAGGTCCTCGACACGCTGGTGGCCGCCGGAGTCGCGCGCAGCCGCAGCGACGCGCTGGCCTGGTGCGTGCGCCTGGTGGGCCGCAACACCGACACCTGGCTGGCCGAATTGCGGGACGCGCTGCGACACGTGGACCGCGTCCGCGCCGAGGGCCCCGACCTCTGATTCGCGGACGGCGCAGGGGAAACCGGCCGGAGAATGGTTTATACCAGTCGCCGCATTGGTTTAGACCATGGCGATTGGTTTATACCAGGGCCCGGAAACAGCAATTTTAAAACCGCGCGGCGTGGGTAGGCTCCCCCAATCGTCAAGGCCGCTGCCTGCGACGACGGGCGCCGCCGAAAGGTCTATGCCAATTGGCTTCGGCGCCACTTCGTCGTTAATGATGACTGGGCCCTGAAGAGTGGAGGAGCCGTAGCCGTGTCCCTTTCCGTAGAAGTCCCGGCCCCGACGACCAATGGCGAATTGGTCGCGTGGGTGAACGAGATAGCGTCCCTTACCCAGCCCGATCGGATCGAGTGGTGCGACGGCTCGGAGGAGGAGTGGACGCGCCTGACCAACCTCCTCTGCGATCAGGGCACGTTCACGCGGCTGGCCAAGCGGCCCAACAGCTTCTACGCCAAGTCCGACCCGAGCGACGTGGCGAGGGTCGAGGACCGCACCTTCATCTGCTCCGAGCGCGAGGAGGAGGCGGGCCCGACCAACAACTGGATCGCCCCCGCCGAGATGCGCGCCACCTTCGGCAAGCTGTTCAAGGGCTGCATGCGCGGCCGGACGATGTACGTCGTCCCGTTCTGCATGGGGCCGCTCGGCGGCGAGATCTCCCAACTCGGCGTGGAGATCACCGACTCGCCGTACGTGGCCGTCTCGATGCGCATCATGACCCGGATGGGGGAGCGGGCGCTGCGCCTCATCGAGGAGCAGGGCGGATTCGTCCGCTGCGTACACAGCGTCGGCGCGCCGCTGGAGCCCGGGCAGCAGGACGTGCCCTGGCCGTGCAGCTCCACCAAGTACATCAGCCACTTCCCCGAGACGCGCGAGATCTGGTCGTACGGCTCCGGCTACGGCGGCAACGCGCTGCTCGGCAAGAAGTGCTACGCCCTGCGCATCGCCAGCACCATGGCCCGCGACGAGGGCTGGATGGCCGAGCACATGCTCATCCTGAAGCTCACGCCGCCGGATGGCGAGGCCCGCTACATCGCCGCCGCGTTCCCGAGCGCCTGCGGCAAGACCAACCTCGCCATGCTCCAGCCGACGATCCCCGGCTGGAAGGTCGAGACGGTGGGCGACGACATCGCCTGGATGCGCTACGGCGAGGACGGCAGGCTCTACGCCATCAACCCCGAGGCCGGCTTCTTCGGCGTCGCGCCCGGCACCGGCGAGGTCACCAACGCCAACGCGATCAAGACGCTCTGGGGCAACAGCATCTTCACCAACGTCGCCCTCACCGACGACGGCGACGTGTGGTGGGAGGGGCTCACCGACGAGCCCCCGGCCCACCTCACCGACTGGAAGGGGCGCTCCTGGACTCCCGATGGCGGTGAGCCCGCGGCCCATCCGAACGCCCGCTTCACCACTCCCGCCGCCCAGTGCCCGACCATCGCACCCGAGTGGCAGGACCCCAAGGGCGTGCCCATCTCGGCGATCCTGTTCGGCGGCCGGCGCGCCAGCGCGGTGCCGCTCGTGACGGAGTCGCTGAGCTGGGAGCACGGCGTCTTCCTCGGAGCCAACGTCGCCTCCGAGAAGACCGCCGCCGCCGAGGGCAAGGTCGGCGAGCTGCGCTACGACCCGTTCGCCATGCTGCCGTTCTGCGGCTACAACATGGGCGACTACTTCGGCCACTGGCTGGAGATGGGCCGGCGCGAGGGGGCGAAGCCGCCGCGCGTCTACTACGTCAACTGGTTCCGCAAGGACGCGGACGGGCGGTTCATCTGGCCGGGGTTCGGCGAGAACAGCCGCGTGCTCAAGTGGATCGTGGAGCGACTCAACGGCGAGGCGAAGGCCGTGCCCACCCCGATCGGTCTGGTGCCCGACTCGCTCGACACCGAGGGGCTGAACCTGTCGGAGGAGGACCTGCGCACGCTGCTCAGCGTCGATCCCGAGGTCTGGCGGCAGGAGGCCGAGCTGATCCGGTCGCACTTCGACACCTTCGGCTCCCACCTGCCCAAGGAGCTGTGGGACGAGTACAACGCGATGCGGGATCGCCTGTCCTGACGTGACACCGACCCAGCCTGACCAGGTCTGACCTGGCCTGCCTGACATGAGCCGGCCCTGAGCCGGCCCTTAGTCGGCCGCGGCCGGTCCCGCGTTCCGCGGGGCCGGCCGTGTCACGTGAGGGGCGTGGCGCAACTACTGGGTGTTTTTACGGGTTTAGCGGAGTTTGGCGGCGGATATCCCATCCGACGTGGGAGGACTACGTTGCGTCGATGGATCTTTCCTGACCGTCACGCCGGTCGCGTGCACGGACAGCGTGGGCGTGCCGTACGAGGTGACGCTGGAGCTCCGGCGCGACGGCACGCCGTACGGGACCGTGGGGGAGAGGTGCGGCTGGATGCTGGTTCGGCTGGCCCGCGGCGTGGACGAGGCACGGGCGGGGCGCGGGCCGGCGGCGTGCTGGCCTGATCCCGACGACAGGTTTCCGGACGAGGAGCCGGACAGCGAGCTGTTCGCGTTCCGCTATCGTACGAGGTCGAGCGTGGTGGGCGGCGGCGAGCTGCGCTGCCAGCTCCGGACGATCCCCATCTGGGTGCCGCGGCCGGGGCGGCCGGGCGAGTGGCGGCTGACGCGCCGGGCCTTCGTCGAGGCGTGGGGCGCGGGCGGCGTGGGCATGCGGGCGGTGCTCACGTCGGGAGAGCTGGCGGAGTTCGTGCGCGAGCTGGTGGACGAGGCCGAAGGCTGCCTCGGCGGCCGGGGGCTGGCGCGAAATCCCGTTGAAGATCTCCCCAGGAATCCCATTGATGGGGCGGGCACGGGCGAAACGCGGTGATAATTGCCTGTTAGGTCATTCGGCCATAAGCACCGCACCACTGGGGAGGGACTCCGTGGGCCTGCGCGACCTGGTCTACCGGCTGTACGAGCGTCGGCTGGAGACCAAGCTGTCGAAGGACAGCATGCCCCGGCACGTCGGGGTCATCATCGACGGCAACCGGCGCTGGGCACGCGCCATGGGCATGCGCGACGTCTCCAGCGGCCACCGCAAGGGCGCCGACAAGATCTCCGAGCTGCTCACCTGGTGCCGCGAAAGCGGCGTCGAGGTGGTCACGGTGTGGATGCTCTCCAACGACAACCTCAACCGGCCCCGCGAGGAGCTGGAGCCGCTGCTGCGCATCATCGAGGACGTGACGCAGGAGCTGGTGGACCAGGGCTGGCGGATCAGTCCCGTGGGAGCACTCGACCTGCTGCCCGACAGGACGGCCAATGTCCTGAAAAATGCGAAAGAGGCAACATCACACCGTCCAGGCCTGATTGTGAACGTTGCAGTTGGGTATGGAGGAAGACGTGAGATTGCCGATGCGGTGCGCTCACTCCTCCAGGAGCACGCCAGCAAGGGGGCGAGTATCGAGGACCTCGTCGAGGTTCTCGATGTCGAGCACATCGCGGAGCATCTCTACACTCGCGGCCAGCCCGACCCGGACCTTCTCATCCGGACCTCGGGCGAGCAGCGGCTGTCCGGCTTCATGCTCTGGCAGAGCGCTCACTCCGAGTTCTACTTCCACGAGGCCTACTGGCCTGACTTCCGCAGGGTCGACTTCCTGCGGGCGCTGCGCGACTATGCCGCGAGACACCGGCGTTACGGTTCCTGATGGGACATCTGGGTATCCAGTACGTAACGTTGGAAGTGTCCGGCCACAGGCCGGACACTCCGGAGAGGGCCCATCCTTGCGCCACGAACTGCCGAGGGGGGCCGGAACCCGGCGCCGACGGCTCGTAGCGGCCGAGGACACGGGTCCGGTCCGATTCCCACCTCGTCTGCAGGGTGCCCGTTCCCACGGGTGCCCGGGGGAGAACGTGTGGCAGTGTCCTCGAGCAACCCTTCGACCCAGCCCACCGAGCGCGAGCCGGGCAAGCGCACGTACGTGCTGGACACCTCGGTCCTGCTAGCCGACCCGGCGGCGATGACCCGCTTCGCGGAGCACGAGGTCGTCCTCCCGATCGTGGTCATCACCGAGCTGGAGGGAAAGCGACACCATCCCGAACTCGGCTACTTCGCGCGCAAGGCCCTGCGCTACCTCGACGACCTGCGCGTGCAGTACGGCAGGCTGGACGAGCCGATGCCCACGGGGGACGGCACCATCAGGGTTGAGCTCAACCACAGCGACCCGTCGATCCTGCCCGTCGGCTTCCGCCTGGGTGACAACGACACCCGCATCCTGACCGTGGCCCGCGCACTGGCCGCGGAGGGCTGTGACGTGGTGCTGGTGTCCAAGGATCTGCCCATGCGGGTCAAGGCGGCCTCGATCGGCCTGGCGGCGGAGGAGTACCGCGCCGAGCTGGTCGTCGAATCGGGCTGGACCGGCATGGCCGAGCTGCAGGTCACCACCGAGGACGTGGAGACGCTCTTCGAGAAGGGCACCGCCGACCTGGAGGAGGCCAGGGACCTGCCCACGCACACCGGTCTGCGGCTGCTGTCGAGCAAGGGCTCGGCGCTCGGCCGGGTGCTGCCCGACAAGTCGGTGCGGCTGGTGCGGGGCGACCGCGAGGTGTTCGGGCTGCACGGCCGCTCCGCCGAGCAGCGCATCGCGCTCGATCTGCTGATGGACCCGGAGATCGGCATCGTCTCGCTCGGCGGACGGGCGGGCACCGGCAAGTCGGCGCTGGCGCTCTGCGCGGGCCTGGAGGCCGTGCTGGAGCGCCGCCAGCACCGCAAGGTCATCGTCTTCCGCCCGATCTACGCCGTGGGCGGGCAGGAGCTCGGCTACCTGCCCGGCACCGAGGGCGAGAAGATGGGCCCGTGGGGCCAGGCCGTCTACGACACGCTCGGCGCGGTGACCACGCCCGAGGTGATCGAGGAGGTCCTCGACCGGGGCATGCTGGAGGTGCTGCCGCTCACCCACATCCGCGGGCGCTCGCTGCACGACGCGTTCGTGATCGTGGACGAGGCGCAGTCGCTGGAGCGCGGGGTGCTGCTGACCGTGCTCAGCCGGATCGGCGCCAACTCCCGGGTCGTGCTCACCCACGACATCGCCCAGCGCGACAACCTGCGGGTCGGCCGGCACGACGGCGTGGTCGCGGTGGTCGAGAAGCTCAAGGGCCACCCGCTGTTCGCGCACGTCACGCTGACCAGGTCGGAGCGGTCGCCGATCGCGGCGCTGGTCACCGAGATGCTGGAGGACATCAACCTCTAGCTCACTTGAGATCTCCGCAGATGAACCGCCCTTCCGTCCTGGAGGGGCGGTTCGCGTACTTGTGCACGATCTTGACCTGCTCGAAGGCGGCGTCCTGCTGGGCCGTGCAGACGATCTGGGCCTTGCCGAGCTTGGACAGCCGGCCGTCGCCCTTGACGAAGACGGTCAGCGTGGAGGTCCGCGGCAGTTGCACCTCGTCGCGCTGGACGGGGTTGAGCGAGTCCTCGATGCCCTCGAACGTGAAGCCGCGCAGGGCGGTGTCACGGTCGCCGAGCGGCTGGGACGAGGCCGCGAACAGGGCCGTGAGCAGGCTCTCCACCGTGTCCGACTCGACGTCGGCGGGCTCCAGCGCGAGCTGGTCGTTCTTCAGCAGGTAGATGGTCTTGGACGGCGGAGGCACCTCGACGGTCGGGGGCTTGGCCCGCTCCTGCACGTCGGTGGGCGCGATCCCGCACCCGGCCGCCGACCCGGCCACTGTCACGGCCAGCGTCACGGCGGCGAGGAGCGCGGCGAGCGGGCCCGTCGTGCGTCGGGCGCGCGTCGTGCGCCCGACCCCCGTCGCCCGTCGGGTGCCCGGAAGGACACGGCCGCCGGTCATGCGCGGGGGAGCCAGACCGTGAAGAGGGTGCCGGGGTCCTGGGCGCGCACCGAGACGGTGCCGCCGTGCAGGTGGACGTTGGCCCGGGCGATGGCCAGGCCGAGTCCGCTGCCCTGGCTACGGGCCCGTCCGGCGCCGGCCTTGTAGAAGCGGTCGAAGACGTGCGGCAGCGCCTCCGGCGGGATGCCCTTGCCGTGGTCGCGCACCTTCACCTCCAGGCCGTTCTCCGTGCCCCGGGCGCTGATCTGCACCGGTGGCCCGCCATGCTTGAGCGCGTTGCCGACGAGGTTGGCCACGATCACGTCGAACCTCCTCGGGTCGAGGTTGGCCGCCAGGCCCTTGGGCGCGCTGACCCGCACCTCGTCGGCCCAGCCGCGTACCTCCAGGCAGTCGTGCACGGCGTCGGCCACGTCCACCGCCTCCAGGTTGAGCGTGGCCGTGCCCGCGTCGAAGCGGCTGATCTCGATGAGGTGCTCGATCAGCTCCCGCAGCCGCTCGATCTCGTTGAGCACCAGTCGCACCGCCTCGCCCGTGTCGGGGGGCAGCCGGTCGGCCTCCTCGCGCAGCATGTCGGCCACGGCCGTCATGGCCGTCACCGGCGTGCGCAACTCGTGGGAGACGTCCGCCACGAACCTGCGCGACATGGCCTCCAGCGCGCGCAGCTCCGCCACGCTGAGCTCCAGGGCCGCCGCCGCGTCGTTGAACCTGGCGGTCAGCTCGGCCAGCTCGTCCTGGCCGTGCACCGGCAGGCGGGTGTCGAGCCTGCCTTCGCCGAGCGCCTGGGCGGCCGCGCTCAGCCGCCTGACCGGCAGCAGCACCCGCCGGGCCGACAGCAGGGCGACGACCAGGGCGATCAGCACGACAGCCGTGCCGCCCTGGGTGAGCCGCGTCCTCAGCATGGACAGCTGGCTCTCCTCGGCGCGCAGCGGGAAGAAGACGAACGCCCGCAGCCCCGTGGCCTCGGCCTCCCGGCCGCTCTGGCGGTAGACCTCGGAGCCGACGATGAGCCACAGCTCGTTGCCGATCACCCTGCGCTGGGTGACGAGGTGCCGCTTGGCCCTGCCGTACAGCTCGTTCGGCACGTCGCCCATGGTCAGCGGGCCGTCGGAGTAGGTCAGGTCGCGGTACTCCACCATGACGCTGCGACCGGGCCCGTCGAGCGCCTGGGCCAGCGCCGCGAGGTCGCCGCTGCTGGGCGCCGCCTCGCCGGGCCTGAGCCGCCCGATGGGGAAGGTGATCCGGCCGAGCTCCCTGGTGATCACGCTGATGGCGTTGTCCTCGGCCCGCTGCACCAGCGCCGTCTTGGCCAGCTCGAAGCCGATCGTCGCGACGAGCACCGAGGCCAGGACCCCGACCAGGGTGAAGGTGATGACCAGGCGCGCGCGCAGCCCGGTGGGCAACCGGATCACGGAGGGCTGAACCGGTAGCCGAACCCGCGGACGGTGTGGATGAACACGGGCTCGGCCGGCAGCGGCTCGATCTTCGCGCGGACCCGCTGGACGCAGGCGTCGACCAGGCGGGAGTCGGCCACGTGGGTGTGGTCCCACACCTCGCGCAGCAGGTAGCGGCGGTTGAGGACCTGGCCGGGGTGGCGGACCAGCTCCAGCAGCAGCCGCAGCTCGGTGGGCGTCAGGTGGATCTCCTTGCCGGCCAGCGTCACCTTGAGCGCGCCCCGGTCGATCACCAGGTCGCCGAAGGTGATGCGGTCGGAGGCGGCCGACTCGGCCCGGCGCAGGATGGCCCGGATGCGGGCGTCCAGCACCCTCGGCTCGACGGGCTTGACCACGTAGTCGTCGGCGCCCGCCTCCAGCCCGACCACCACGTCGAGGTCGTCGCCGCGGGCGGTGAGCAGGATGACGGGGAGCTGGTCGAGCCGGCGGATGCGGCGGCACACCTCGACCCCGTCGATGCCCGGGAGCATCACGTCGAGGATGGCGATCTCGGGCCGGCGCGAGCGGATGTGCTCCAACGCCTCCTCGCCGGTCGCGTAGGAGGTCAGCGAATGGCCCTGCCTGGTCAGGGCCAGCTCCAGAGCGGTGCGGACTGAGGGATCGTCTTCGACGAGGAGGATGCCGGCCACACGAACATTATTCGCCCGGGTCAGCCATGCTTCTGCCTAGTGTCATGAAACTGTGACAGCTCACTCACACGACTACAAAGAACCCCGGTCACCCTGAAAGCGGTCCTTCCCTTCGGTACGGGCGCCCGAAGGGCGGGTCCACGCACCCCCGGCCGACGCCGCTGGGGCGCATGGGGAGTGTGAGCAAATTCACACGCCCCGGGAAACGGCACGCCAAGCTGCCGATCACCATGGGAAGGCCAACCGAATGTCTCGTATCGGTTGCGGACCACCCCCCCGGACAGGGCAAGCTCATTGCTCGTGAGCCCAGGTCCGAAGGTGAGTGAGCGCCGAGCACCCGAATCCCCCCGTTCGGCCCGCCGGCCGGCCCGCAAACCCTCGCGGGTGACGCCGAAGCGCGTGCTGGTCGTGGGCCTGTCCGCGGTGATCCTCTTCGGCGGTGGCGGCTTCACCGCCTACACCGCCATCCAGAACGCCAACACCCCGGTCAAACCGGTGTTCGAGCTGGACGACATGGCCGCGATCGCCAGCGGCGACCTCTACACCCCCGACCCCGAGGCCGACGCTCTGAAGGCAGCGGCGGTCCAGGCGTACAAGGCCAAGAAGCTCAAGGACGGCCGCGCGGGCGGGGACGACGACGACTACACCTGGGTCGAGGTCAAGGAGCGGGCGCCGGGCGGCGACGGCTTCCCGCCCGCCAACTTCCCGCCGGGCAGCGATCCCTCGCCGGGCAGCAACAAGGCCGTCGCCAAGGCGATGATGGGCTCCTTCGGCTTCGGCGCCGACCAGTGGGGCTGCCTGGAGAGCCTCTGGCACAAGGAGAGCGGCTGGAACGAGCGGGCGATGAACCGCTCCTCCGGCGCCTACGGCATCCCCCAGTCGCTGCCCGGCAGCAAGATGGCCTCCGCCGGCGCCGACTGGCAGACCAACGCCGCCACCCAGATCAAGTGGGGCCTCGGCTACATCAAGGGCCGCTACGGCTCGCCCTGCGGCGCCTGGGGGCACTCGCAGCGGGTCGGCTGGTACTGACGGTCTGGGGGCCGGTACAAGAGGGTCATCTTTCCTTCTGCAATCGGCAAGCCGCCGCACCCGCTGACGGGGGTGCGCGCACGCTGGCCGCATGGGTGTGAAGGTCAGTGTGATCGTCGATGTCCACAACCCCGGTGATACGGCCGACGCGTGCCTGCGCTCCGTCCTGGAGCAGACGTTGCCCGCGCACGAGTACGAAGTGCTCTTCGTGGACGACGGGTCCACCGACGGGATCGCCGAACGTCTCGACACCGTCGCCGCCGTCCGCCGCAACGTCCGCGTCCTGCACCTGCCGCACTCCGGCTCGCCGCTGAGCGGCCGCAACGTGGGCATCGCCGCCGCCCAGGGCGACTACGTCTACCTCATGGACCAGGGCGACCGGCTGGAACGCGACGCCCTCCAGCGGATGCACGAGCGGGCGGTGGAGACCGACGCCGACGTGCTGGTCGGCCGCCTGGTGCGCGACGCCGGGCCGCCCGTCAGCGCCTTCCACCGCAGCCGCGGGCGCGCCGACATCCTGCGCGACCGGCTGTTCGCCCTGCTCACCCCGCACAAGCTCTACCGCCGGGCGTTCCTGGTGGAGCACCAGCTGAGCTTCGCCGTGCCCGGCGGCCACGTCGCCGAGCAGGCGTTCGTGGTGCGCGCCTACCTGCAGGCCAAGGTCATCGCGATTCTCGCCGAGCACGTTTGCTGCCACCTCGGCCAGCGCTCCGAGCCCGACGACGACCCCCGCACGGTCGTCGCCGAGTTGCGGGACCTGCTGGACGACATCGACGCCTACATCGGCGAGGGCCGCCACCGCGACCGCATGTACGGCTACTGGTTCCGCTCCACCGTGCTCAGGCCGTTCCTGAGCAGCAGGTTCGCCGCCTCGTCGCTCGACAGGGGGCTGTACTTCCGGTTGCTGCGCGGCCTGGTGCTCGACCGCTTCCCGGAGCGGCTGGACCGCTACCTGCCCGTCCAGCTCCGCGCCGTGGCCACGCTGCTGCGCGCCGGGCGGCTCGACCAGCTCGCCGTCCTGGCCAACTCCACGCGGCGGGCCGGGCTGCGCGCGGACCTGACCGAGGTGCGCTGGGACGCCCACGTGCTCGTACTCGGGCTGACCGTCGAGGTGCTGGGCGGCGACGGCCAGCCCACCAGGTTCCGCACCGACGGCGACCGCCTCTTCTGGATCCCGCCGCGCTCCGTCGACGCCGCGCTGCTGGCGGACACCGTCACCGACGTCACCTCCGACGTCGAGCGGGCCCGCCTGGAGGTCTACGTCCGGCATCCGGACACGGGCGTCGTCCACTTCCTGCCCGTGGCGTACCGGGTGGAGCGCATCCAGGACGGGCGCCGCCACACTCGCGTGCAGATCATCGGCGAGGCCCGCGTGGACGTGACCGCCGCCGCGATGGGCGAGCCGCTGGGGCCGGGCCAGTGGGAGGTGCACGTGCGCATGTACGGCGGCGCGCACCAGGCCAGAAGCCGGGTACGGCGGCCGGAGGGGCCGCTCAACTGCCTCGGCGTGCTGTCGCAGCGGCCGAGGGCCCGGTTGGTGCTGCCGTGCTGGACCGACGCGGGCGAGCTGGGCCTGGCCGTGGAGCCGCGCTCGTTTCCCGAGTCGATCGCGCTGGTGTCGCCGGGGGTGACGGTCCGGCGGCAGGGCGCGCACCTGTACGTCGTGCTGCCGGTGCCGTACGTGCCGCCGAGCGGCGGACCGCCGCTGGAGCTGGTGCTGCGCGGCACCGCGCGGGGCGGCCGCGAGGTGTGCGCCCCGGCGCTGGTCGAGCCGGGCGTGCCCGGCGAGATCGCCGGGCAGCTCGTGGCCAAGGTGCCCGTCAAGCGGATGATGCCGGGCGCGGACGAGCTCGGGCCGGGCACGTGGACGGTGTCGCTGCGCACCGCCGAGGAGGAGGCGGGGCTGCGGTTCTCGCTGGAGTTCCGCCGGGGGAGTGCCACGGTCCGGCCCGCCGCCGCCGTCACCCCCGCTCGCCGCTCGCCGCTCGGCCGGGACACGGCCCTGCACCGGCTCGGGCGGCGCCTGCCCGGCGCGCGGCACATCGTCCGGCTGGCCCGCGCCGGCAGGCACCGCTACCTGAAGGACGTCAGCGACGTGCGGCGCCCGGCCGAGATCAAGAGCCCACCCACTCCGCCAGTTCGGTGAACGCGTCGCGGAAGGCGGGCAGCATCGGCTCCAGCCGGTCCGGGTGGGCGTCCACCAGGCTGTCGAGGTGGTTGCCGCCCTCCACCCGGTGGTAGCGGAACGGCCGGTGCGGGCCCACCATCCGCGCGTACACGTCCGAGGAGCGCGAGATGGGCAGCAGCGTGTCGAGGGTGCCGTGCAGGGTGATCAGCGGCTTGGTGATCCGGCCGGTCAGCGCGATCCTCGACACGGCCGCGGACACGCAGTTCCCGCCGGGTGCGGCGGGCTGGTGCACGCAGTTCGCCGCACGGCTGCGCTCGGCGTAGTCGTAGTCGGCCGCGGCGCCCTGGTAGGACGGGTCCAGCTCCTTCTGGTAGAGCTGCGTGGTCAGCTCCCAGTAGTACTGCCGGTGGAACGGCCACAGGAACTCCGAACCGGCGGCGAAGCCGGCCGCCCGCACCCCGTCCGGCTCCGGGTAGGCCCTCAGCGCCTTGGGCAGGAAGTCGAGCAGGTTGTCGCCCTGGGCCCGCCAGAGGGTGCCCTCCCAGTCGACGCCGCCGTCGTAGAGACCGCCGCGGTTCTCGAGCTGCCACCTGACCAGGTAGCCGCCGTTGGAGATGCCGGCCATGAACGTGCGCCGCGGCTGCTTGCCGTACCTCTGCCGGACGACGGACCTGGCGGCGAGCGTGAGCTGGGTGACGCGGTGGTTCCACTCGGCGATGGCGTCGCCGGGGCGGCGGCCGTCGGTGTGGAAGTCCACGCCGGTGTTGCCCTTGTCGGTGGCGGCGAAGGCGTAGCCCCGGGCCAGGACCCAGTCGGCGATGGTGAAGTCGTTGGCGTACTGCTCCCGGTTGCCGGGGGTGCCGGTGATGACCAGGCCGCCGTTCCACCGCTCGGGCAGCCGGATGACGAACTGGGAGTCGTGGTTCCAGCCGTGGGTGGTGTTGGTGGTGGAGGTGTCGGGGAAGTAGCCGTCGATCTGGATGCCGGGCACGCCGGTCGGGTTCACGGTGGCGGCGGAGTGCAGGCCTGCCCAGTCGGCCGGGTCGGTGTGCCCGGTGCGGGCGGTGCCCGCCGTGGTCAGGTCGTCGAGCCGCGCCACGACGGCGTGCTCGGCGCCGGGCACCCTCAGCTCGGGTGCCTGCGCGGGCGTGAGCAGGCCGGCGACCAGGACGAGAGGGAGCAGCATCAGGCCTCCCGGACGTGTTCGGCGAGCAGGCGGACGAAGTCGGCGGGACGTTCGAGGTGCGGGCTGTGGCCGCAGGAGTCGAGGACGACCTCCCGGTAGCGGCCGTAGCGGTCGAGCACGGCCCGCGTCTGGGCCACCATGGGCTGGGCGGGCGTGCCGGGGGAGCCGGGCAGCACGCCGAGCGCCCCCAGGTGGGCCAGGTCGAACAGCGAGGTGTCGGAGACGATCACGTCGGCGGCCCCCCTGATCCACAGGATCGGCGGCTTGGGGTCGATCGCGTGCAGGTCGTCCAGCCGGACGCGGGTCGGTGCGATGGCGTTGAGCACGCCCTGCTTGCCGGGCGCCACGCCGGGCCAGGCGGCCGAGGTGGCCGCGTCGCCGGGATAGTTCGCCTCGCCGACGTGGGTGGTGAGCATGGAGCGGACGTAGCGGTCCTCGTCCGCGACCGGGGCGGCCACGTACGAGGCGCGGAAGACCGAGCGGGGCGACGTCGGCGCCTCGTCCGACAGGTCGCCGCGCCGGAGGCGGTCGACGAAGTCGGGGTTGGCCGCGCCCGCCCCGGCCCCGGTGCCGTCGGCGTGGGTCAGCCTGCCGTCCGGGCCCTCGGTGCCGCCGAACCCGTACGGCGAGATCGGCGCGACCAGCGTGACCGACCTGAACGCCGCGGGACGCTCGCGCAGCGCCTGCAGCACGACGCCGCCGCCGAGGCTCCATCCGACCAGGTGGACCCCGGACAGGCCGAGCGCGTCCACGAGCTCGAGCAGGTCGTCGGAGAAGTCGCGCAGCCCCCGCGAGGCGTCCACGGGCGCCGGGTCCGTCCCGCCGAAGCCGCGCAGGTCCACGGCGAGCGGGCGCAGGCCGGCGGGCAGCGCGGCCATGATGTCGAGCCAGAAGGCGGAGGAGGAGACGTTGCCGTGCACGAACAGCACCGGCTCTCCGTCCGTCCTGCCCTCGACGGTCTCGACGTGCTGGGTGAGCCTGGGCGTGGTGACCTTCACGCGCGGATCCTCTCGGTCAGGTCGCGGCCCTGGGTCTCCCGGGCGGCGTAGACCGCGATCAGGGTGAGCACGGCCGCCCCGCCGAGGTAGACGGAGATCGGCAGGGAGCTGCCGAACGCCTGGAGCAGGGCCACCGCGATGATCGGGGCGAGCGCGCCGGCCACGATCGCCGAGAGCTGCGCGCCGATCGACACCCCGGTGTAGCGCATCCTGGTGCCGAACAGCTCGGAGAAGAAGGCCGCCTGGGGGCCGTACATCATGCCGTGGAAGACCAGTCCCACGGTGACGGCCAGCGTGATCGCCAGGAAGTTGCCCGTGTCGATGAGCGGGAAGAACGCGAAGATCCACAGACCCACGCCGGCGGCGCCGGCCAGGTAGATCGGGCGGCGGCCGAGGCGATCCGACAGCGCCCCCCACATCGGGATCGTCGCGAAGTGGATGACCGAGGCGATGAGGACGGCGTTGAGCACGGTGGAGTTGTCGATGCCGCTCGCCTTGGCGTAGGTGATGACGAACACCGTGAGCAGGTAGAAGGAGATGTTCTCCGCGAGCCGCGCACCGATCGCGACGAGCACGTCGCGCCAGTGGTGGCGCAGCACGCCGATGATCGGCGGCGCCTCCTCCGGCTCGGCCTGCTGGAAGACCGGCGACTCGGTGATGGTCAGCCTGATCCACAGGCCGATCAGCACGAGCACGCCCGACAGCAGGAACGGCACCCGCCAGCCCCAGCTCAGGAACGCCTCGTCCGACTGCCAGGCCGCCAGCGCGGCCAGCACGCCGGTGGCCAGCAGGTTGCCGCCCGGGGCGCCGGCCTGCGGCCAGGAGGCCCAGAAGCCGCGCCTGCGCGCGTCGCCGTGCTCCGACACGATCAGCACCGCGCCGCCCCACTCGCCGCCCAGCGCGAACCCCTGCACCAGCCGGAGCACCGTGAGCAGCAGCGGGGCCGCCGCGCCGATCGCCGCGTGCGTCGGCAGGCAGCCGATGAGGAACGTGGCGGCGCCCATCATCAGCAGGCTGACGACCAGCAGCGTCTTGCGGCCGAACCGGTCACCGAAGTGGCCGAAGACCAGGCCACCGAGCGGGCGGGCGACGAACCCGACCGCGTAGGTGAGGAACGCCAGGAGGGTGCCGGTCAGAGGATCGGCCTCGGGGAAGAACAGCTTGTTGAACACCAGCGCGGCTGCCGAGCCGTACAGGAAGAAGTCGTACCACTCGATCGTGGTGCCGATCAGGCTCGCACCGACGATCTTCTTGATGGAGGTGGCACCGCCGGCCTTGTTCTGGGGAGCGTCCATGCCGTCACGCTAGGGAGTGACAGGCATCACTCATATGGGGGCGGCACCCACACTCTACGGAGTTGATGTGTGGCCGAGCCGGTGCAGGCGCAGCGCGAGCTGGATCTCCAGGGCGCGCTCCGGCTCCGACCAGCCCTCGCCGAGCAGCCTGGCGATGCGGTCGAGCCGCTGGGTGACGGTGTTGACGTGGATGTGCATGGCCTCGGCCGTACGGGAGGGGGAGGCTCCGGTGCCGAAGTAGGCGGCGAGCGTGTCGGCCAGCGCGGTGCCCCGCCGGGCGTCGTAGTCGACGACCGGGCCGAGCACCGAGCGCACGAAGCCCGGCACGTCGCGCTCCTCGCCGATCAGCAGGCCGACGAAGCCCAGCTCGGCGGCGCCGGCGCCGTCTCCGGCGCGGCCGAGGGCGATGAGCGCCTCCGCACAGCGCCGCGCCTCCCGGTAGGCGGTCGCCACGTCTCGTGACCCGCCGCCCGCCGGTGACGCGCCCGCGGTCGCGGGCGCGCCGAGCGAGGCGCTCAGCTCGGCCGCCACGCGGCGCGCCAGGTCGCCGGCGTGGTCGCCCGGCAGCAGCAGCACGACCTCGTCGGCCCGGCCCGCGGCCAGCCCGTGACGGACCGCCGCCTGCGACGAGGCCCAGAACACGGCCCGCTCGCGCTGCCCGTCGTGCCTGACCGCCACCACGACGTGCGGGGCGCCCAGGTCCACGCCCAGCCGGCGCGCCCGGTCGGCCAGCCCGGGCGTGCCGGGCCGGGAGATCAGGTCGTCGAGCAGCTCGCCGCGGACCCGCCCCTCGGCCTCCGCGACGCTCCTGCGGAACAGCAGCAGCAGCGCGCAGACCAGCGCCGCCCGTTCCAGGATGCGCTCGTCGGCGTCGTCGCTGCGCAGGACCAGCGTGCACAGGGGCTCGCCGCCGACGTCCACCGACGCGATGAGCAGGTCGGCCCGGCGCACGGTACGGCCCAGCGCCCGCGACGCCTGTGCCGCCTCGAACACGCCCACGTCCAGCTCGCCCACACCACCGTCGCGCGGGCCGGCGATCGGCCTGCCGAGGTCGTCGAGCACCACCAGCGACCCGCCGAGCACGTCGGTCACCACGGCCGCCACGTCCTCGATGCCGCCGCCCCGCAGCACCAGCGAGGTCATCCGGTCGTGTGCCAGAGCGGCTCGTTCGACCGCCTCGGCGTGCTCCCTGGCGGTGCGGTGGGCGCTGGACAGCTCCTCCAGCGCGTTGCGGGTCTCCTGCAGCAGCCGGGCGTTGTCGATGGCGACCGCCGCGTGCGCCGCCAGGCTGGCCAGCAGCGACACCTCCTCCTGGTGGAACGGCCGGGCGCTGCGGTTGGCGGCGAACAGCACCCCGATCACCCGCTGGCCCAGCCGCAACGGCACGCCCAGGATGGCGACGAGGCCCTCCTCCAGGACGGCCTCGTCGATGTCGTCCTTGTGGTGGAAGCGGGCGTCGGCGAAGTAGTCGGCCGTCGAGTACGGCACCGCCGTCTGCGCCACCAGACCGCCCAGCCCGGCGCCCATGGCCAGCCGCAGGGCCCGGAACTTCGCCGAGATCGACCCGTCGGTGACCCGCATATAGGTGTCGCCCCGCTCCGGGTCGTGCAGGGTGAGGTAGGCCGTGTCGGTGGCGAGGAGCTGCCTGGCCCGGTGCACGATCGCCTCCAGCACCGCGTCCAGGTCGCGCAGCGCCGCCAGGTCGCCGGCCGTGTCGTACAGCGCCGACAGCTCCGCCTCGCGCCTGGCCCGGCGCCTGAGCAGCGCCCGCACCCGGAGCGCCTCGACCTTGGCGCGTTCGAGTTCCTCGATCGTGGCCGGATCGGCGCCCGCCGCCCTGGCCTCGACGATCGGCCCCTCGAACTCGACGGCGGACGCCTCCCTGGCCAGCAGTTCGAGGAAACGCCTGCTCATGGCCTCCACTCCGTGGAGGCGGCGCGCCTGCCGGGGAGCGCTCGCCGGGCCACTACCGGGCCGTCCAGCCGCCGTCCACCGGCAGGGAGACGCCGGTGATGAACGAGCCGTGCGGCCCGCACAGGTAGGCCACCAGCTCGGCCACCTCCTCCGGCTCGATCAGCCGCTTGACCGCCGCGGGCTGGAGCATGATGTCCTCCACGACCTCCTCCGGGGCGATGCCGTGCACCCTGGCCTGGCCGGCGATCTGCCCCTCGACGAGCGGGGTGCGCACGTAACCGGGGCACACGCAGGTCGAGGTGACGCCGTGGGGCGCCCCTTCCAGGGCCACCACCTTGGAGAAGCCTTCGAGCGCGTGCTTGGCCGTGGTGTAGGCCGACTTGTACGGCGAGGCGCGCAGCCCGTGCACCGACGAGATGTTCACGAACCGGCCCCAGCCCCTGGCGTACATGCCGGGCAGCACCCGCCGGGCGATCAGGAACGGCGCCTCCACCATGACTCTCAGCATGCCCGCGAACACCTCGGGCGGGAAGTCCTCGATGGGCGCGACGTGCTGGAACCCGGCGTTGTTGACCACGATGTCGGCGTCCGGCGGCAGGTCGCCGGCGAAGTCCGGATCGCCCAGGTCGGCCACGACCGCGCTGCCCCCGATCTCGGCCGCCACCTTGCCGGCCGCCTCCGCGCTCCGGTCGACGACGACCACGGTCGCGCCGCCGGCGGCCAGCCGCCGCGCGCACGCGGCGCCGATCCCGCTGCCGCCTCCCGTCACCAGCGCGGTCCGCCCCATCAGCTCCTTCGCCATGCCCCGACCCTAAGCTTTCGGCGACACGGGCAGCATGGCGGCGGACGACATAGATCGATCCTCCGCTATGTGGGCGACCGTGGCTGGTACGCTGACGGCATGACCGCGTATCCGCTCCTGTGGTGGCCCGCCTCCTAGGCGGACCCGCAGCGCATACGCATCCCGGCCGCCTCGACGAGGCGGCCGTCGGCATGTCCGGGCGCCCCCCGTCGAGACCTCGACACACGAAAGGGCGTACTCGTGACCACCACCTGGCCTTCGCTGCTTTCCACCCTCCTCGACGGCGGTTCGCTCACCTCCCGGCAGGCCGCCTGGGCGATGGAGCAGATCCTCACGGACGCGGCGACGGACGCCCAGATCGCGGCGTTCGCCGTGGCCCTGCGCGCCAAGGGCGAGACCGTGGCCGAGGTGGCGGGGCTCGCCGACGGCATGCTGGCCCACTGCTCGGCCATCAGGATCCCCGGAGACACGGTGGACCTGGTCGGCACCGGCGGCGACCGCGCCGGCACCGTGAACATCTCCACGATGGCCGCCGTCGTGGCCGCCGCCGCCGGCGCCCGCGTCGTCAAACACGGGGGCCGGGCGGCCACGTCCTCGACCGGCGCGGCCGACGTGCTCGAACGGCTCGGCGTGCGCATCGATCTGCCGCCCGGCGCGGTCGCCCGGGTCGCGGAGGAGGTGGGTATCACGTTCTGCTTCGCGGCGGCCTTCCACCCCGGCTTCAGACGGGCCTCGGGGCCGCGCCGGGAGCTCGGCGTCCCCACGTTCTTCAACTTCCTCGGCCCGCTCACCAATCCGGCCCTGCCCTCGGCGCAGGCCGTGGGCGTCTCCGACGCGCGGATGGCGCCCGTCGTGGCCGGCGTGCTCGCCGAACGCGGCAGCTCGGCCCTCGTCTTCCGCGGCGACGACGGCCTGGACGAGCTCACCACCACGGGCCCGTCCACGGTCTGGGTGGTGCGGCGCGGCACGGTCACCAGCACCGGCTTCGACCCGGCCGACCTCGGCCTGCCGCGTGCCCGGCAGGAGGACCTGCGAGGCGGGGACGCCGCCCGCAACGCGGCGGTGGCCCGGGCGGTGCTGGCGGGGGAGCCGGGGCCGGTGCGCGACATCGTGCTGCTGAACGCGGCGGCCGCCCTGGTCGCGGCCGACGGCACCCCAGCGGCCGCCGCGCTCACCGAGGCCCTGGCCGCGGCGGTCAAGCGCGCGACGGACGCGATCGACTCGGGCGCCGCGGCGGCTCTCCTCGATCGCTGGGCCACGGCGACCACCTGCCGGCGGTGACGCCCGCCCGCCGGTGGGGCCCTCAGCGTTCGAGCACGATGGCCAGCCCCTGGCCGACGCCGATGCACAGGGCGGCCAGGCCGGTGCCGGAGCCCGCCTCGGCGAGCTGGTGGGCGACGGCGCCGGTGATGCGCGCACCGGAGGCGCCCAGGGGGTGGCCGAGTGCGATGGCGCCACCGCGCGGGTTGACGATCGACGGGTCGAGGTCGGGCAGCTCGGCCAGGCAGCCGAGCACCTGGGCGGCGAACGCCTCGTTCAGCTCGGCGACGGCCAGGTCGCCGAAGCCGCGGCCGGCCTTCGCCAGCGCCTTCCTGCTCGCCTCGACCGGGCCGAGGCCGAAGTAGCGGGGTTCGAGCGCGCTGACGCCACTGGCGGCGATCCTGGCCAGCGGCTCCCGCCCGCCGAGCCCCGCCTCGTCGGTGAGCAACAGTGCCGCCGCGCCGTCGCTGAGCGGGGAGGAGTTGCCCGCGGTCACCGTGCCGTCCCGGCGGAAGACCGGCCTGAGCCGGGCCAGCGCCTCCACGGAGGTGTCCTCGCGGATGCCCTCGTCCCGGGACACCTCGCCGACCGGCGTGATCTCCCGCTCGAACGAGGCCTTGGCCGCCTTCTGGTGGCTGGCCAGGGCGAAGGTGTCCTGCTCCGCGCGGGTGATGCCGTGCCTGTCGGCGATCAACTCGGCCCCCTCGCCGAGCGGCACGGTGTGCTCCTCCGGCATCCGCGGGTTGACCAGGCGCCAGCCGAGCGTGGTGGAGACCAACTCCTGGCCGCCCGCAGGGAAGGCCCGGTCAGGCTTGGGCAGGACCCACGGGGCGCGGGTCATCGACTCCACGCCGCCGGCGACCACCGTCGAGGCGTCGCCCATGGCGATCGCCCGGTAGGCCTGGACGACGGCCTCCATGCCGGAGCCGCACAGCCTGTTGACCGTCGCGCCGGGCGTGGTCACCGGCAGCCCGGCGAGCAGCGCGGCCATACGGGCGACGTTGCGGTTCTCCTCACCCGCGCCGTTGGCGTTGCCGAGGATCACCTCGTCGGCGTGGTCGAGGCCGGTGCGCTCGGCCAGCGCCCGGACGACGTGGGCGGCCAGGTCGTCGGGGCGCACGCCGGACAGCGCGCCGCCGTACCTGCCGATCGGGGTCCTGACCGAGTCGACGATGTAGACGTCCTTCATGCGATCACCTTCGCTGCTGTACGGTCGCGCAGCCCGGCCACGTCCACGCCGGGCGCGGTCTCCACGAGCACCAGCCCGCCGGCGGTCACGTCGAGGACGCCGAGGTCGGTGATCACGCGGTGGACGCACGCCTTGCCGGTGAGCGGCAGCGAGCACTCTTCGACGATCTTGGGTGTGCCGTCCTTGGCCACGTGGTCCATGACGACGATCACCCGGCGGGCGCCGTGGACCAGGTCCATCGCCCCGCCCATTCCCTTGACCAGCCTGCCGGGGACCATCCAGTTGGCCAGGTCGCCGCGGGCGGACACCTGCATGGCGCCGAGCACCGCCACGTCGATGTGGCCGCCGCGGATCATGCCGAACGACAGCGCGGAGTCGAAGAAGGACGCCCCGGGCAGGACCGTGACGGTCTCCTTGCCCGCGTTGATCAGGTCGGGATCGACCTCGTCCTCGGCCGGGTAGGGGCCGACGCCGAGGATGCCGTTCTCGGAGTGGAGCACCAGGTCCACCTCCGGCGGCAGGAACGACGGGATGCGGGTGGGGAGCCCGATGCCGAGGTTGACGTAGTCGCCGTCACGCAGCTCGGCCGCGGCCCTGGCGACCATCTCGTCCCGTGACCAGCTCATGAGGCCCGCACCGTCGCCCGTGCCGTCGCCCGTGCCGGAGGCGCGGAGACCGTACGCCGTTCGATGCCCTTGTCGGCGGCCTGCTCGGGGGTGAGCGCCACCACCCGCTGCACGAACACGCCGGGCAGGTGCACCTCGTCGGGGTCCAGCTCGGTCAGCTCCTCGACCTCGGCGATCGTGATCCGACCGGCCATCGCCGCAACGGGGTTGAAGTTGCGGCTCGACTTGCCGAACACCAGGTTGCCGTGCCGGTCACCGCGCGCCGCGCGCACCAGGGCGAAGTCGGTGGTGATGCCGCGCTCCAGGACGTACTCCACGCCGTCGAACTCGCGCACCTCCTTGGGCGGCGCGGCGACGGCGATCGAGCCGTCGGGGGCGTGGCGCAGCGGCAGGCCGCCGTCGGCGACCGGTGTGCCGACGCCTGCGGGGGTGTAGAAGGCGGGGATGCCGCACCCGCCCGCGCGCAACCGCTCGGCGAGGCTGCCCTGCGGGGTCAGCTCCACCTCCAGCTCGCCCCCGAGGTACTGCCGGGCGAACTCCTTGTTGTCGCCGATGTAGGAGGCGGTCACCCGGGCGATGCGCCGGGCGGCCAGCAGGACGCCGAGGCCGCCCCCGTCGACGCCGCAGTTGTTCGACACCACGCTGATGCCGGTGACCCCTGTGTCGTACAGGGCCCGGATGAGCACGTTGGGGATGCCGCCGAGGCCGAAGCCGCCGACCGCGAACGAGGCCCCGTCCCACACGTCGGCCAGCGCCTCCTCGGCGGTGGCGATCACTTTGCTGGTCCGCACGACGCTCCAGGTGTTCGTATAGTGAACTTAAGTTCACTACTCTCGCCGAGTATGCGCGGCACCGGCGATCCCTGTCAAAGTGCTGTCCATCTAGTACGAGGCGAGTACGAGGCGAGTACGAGGCGAGTACGGGGCGAGGACGAGGAGGACGGATGGAGCCGGCCGGCACCTTCGAACGCGGCCTGGCCGTGCTGCGCGTCCTGGCGGCCGACCCCGGGCGGCGGATGCGGGCGACCGACCTGGTGCGCGCGACCGGCCTGGCCAGGTCCACGGTGGACCGCGTCGTGGCGACCCTGGCCACCCTCGGTCACCTGCGGGTGGAGGACCGCGACGTGCTCCTCGCCGGGCCGCTGATGGCGCTGGGCGAGGCCTACCTCTCCTGCGGCGGCCTGGTCGAGACCTTCGGGCCGCACGCGGACGCCCTGGCCGAGGCGCTGGACGAGACGGTCTCGCTGGCCGTCCCGGACGGCGACGGGGTGCGGCTCGTCGGGCTGTTCGCGCGGCGGCGCACGATGTCCATCGCGTTCCGGGTCGGCGACCTGCTCGCCGCCGACCGGGGCGCGGCGGGGCCGGCCCTGTTCGACGCGCCCGCGCCGTGGGCCGAGGACGACCAGCAGATGGAGCCGGGGCTGATCGCGGTGGCGATGCCGGTGCGCGACGGCGACGGCAAGGCGGTCTGCGCGATCAGCGTCGTCAGCCACACCAGCAGGCACACCCTCGCCGGGCTGCGCGCCCACGCCCTGCCCCGGCTCCGAGACACGGTCGCCGCGATGGAGACCACGCTGACCGGGCTGACCGCGCCGACCACGCTGACCACCACCCCGGCCACCCCGGCCACCCCGGCCACCCCGGCCGCCTCCGCTCCGGCCGCCCCGCTCGCCTCCACGGCGGACACCGTGGCCGCCTCCGAGGCCGCCTCCGTGGCCGACTCCTTCCGCGCCACGAAGGAGGAGCTGGGGGCCGCCTACCTGCAGTCCCTGGCCCGCGGCCTGGCCGTGCTCGTGGCCCTCGGCTCGGCGCGCGGCGGGCTGACCCTCGCGGGCGCCGCCCGGGTGACCGGCCTGCCCCGGGCCACCGTCCGGCGGGCGGTCATCAGCCTGGAGCGGCTGGGATACGCGGCCGCCGAGGGCACCAGGTTCGTGCTGCTGCCCAGGGTGCTGGAACTGGGCTACGCCCACCTGTCCGCGCGGAGCCTCGGGGAGATCGTCCACCCGCACCTGGCCGACCTGGTGGCGCGCGTCCAGGAGTCGGCGTCGGTCGCGACCCTCTCCGGCGACGACGTCGTCTACGTGGCCCGGGTGCCCACCCGGAGCATCATGAGCGTGGACATCACCGTCGGCACCCGCTTCCCCGCCTACGCCACCTCGATGGGCCGCGTCCTGCTGGCCGGCCTGCCCGACGAGCGGCCGGCAGCGATCGGCCCGAAACCGCTGACCGCGCACACGCTCACCACACCCGGCGAGCTGGCGGCGGCCGTCCGGCGGGCCCGCGCCGACGGCTACGCGCTGGTCGACCAGGAGCTGGAGGAGGGCGTCCGGTCCATCGCCGCTCCCGTCCGGGACCGGGGCGGGCGGGTGGTCGCCGCGGTCAACGTGGCCGCCCACGCAGGCCGCGTCACCGCCGACGAGCTGGTGCGCGACGTGCTGCCCGTCCTCACCGAGACCGCCGCCAGGATGACGGCGGATCTCGCCCACATCCGCCGCCCCCTGCCGTAGCCGCGCCGCCCGGGCGCCTAACCGGCGGGGCGGGTCATGGCGAGGACGTCGAGAACCGCGTCGAGCTGGGCCTCGGTGATGGTGCCGTCGGCGACGTGGCCGCGCTCGACGACCACCTCGCGGATGGTCTTGCGCTCGGCCAGGGCCTGCTTGGCGATCCGGGCGGCCTCCTCATACCCCACGTACCGGTTGAGCGGGGTGACGATCGACGGCGAGGACTCCGCGTACTCGCGCAGCCGCTCCTCGTTGGCCGTGATCCCCGCCACGCAGCGGTCGGCGAGCAGCCGCGACACGCTCGCCAGCAGCCGCACGGACTCCAGGACGTTGCGCGCGATCACCGGAAGCTGCACGTTGAGCTCGAACGTGCCCGAGGCGCCCGCGAACGTGATGGCGGCGTCGTTGCCGATGACCTGCGCCGCGACCATCGCCGTGGCCTCCGGGACGACCGGGTTGACCTTGCCGGGCATGATGGACGAGCCGGGCTGCAGGTCGGGGAGGTTGATCTCGGCCAGGCCGGTCCGGGGTCCCGAGCCCATCCAGCGCAGGTCGTTGGCGATCTTGTTGAGGGAGACGGCGACCACCTTGAGCTGGCCGGACAGCTCGACGATGGAGTCCTGGGCGCTCTGGGCCTCGAAGTGGTCCAGCGCCTCGACGAAGGGGATGCCGGTCGCCTCGCGCAGCTTGGCGATGGCCTTCTCGGCGAAGCCCGGCGGGGTGTTGATGCCGGTGCCGACGGCGGTGCCGCCCAGCGGCAGCTCCAGCACGTGGCCGAGCGCCGACCGCACCCGCACCACCCCGTGCTCGATCTGCGAGGCGTAGCCGCCGAACTCCTGCCCCAGCGTCACCGGCGTGGCGTCCATCAGGTGCGTCCGGCCCGACTTCACCACCTGGTCGAACTGGATGGCCTTGGCCTGCAGCGCCGCCGCCAGGTGTTCGAGAGAGGGCAGCAGGTGGTAGGTCACCTCGGTCGCCGCCGCCACGTGGATCGAGGTCGGGAAGACGTCGTTGGACGACTGCGAGGCGTTGACGTGGTCGTTCGGATGGACCGGACGGCCGAGCCGCTCCTGGGCGAGGTGGGCGACCACCTCGTTGGCGTTCATGTTGGAGGAGGTGCCGGAGCCCGTCTGGAAGACGTCGATCGGGAAGTGGTCGTCGTGCTCGTTCTCGGCGACGTCGGCCGCGGCCTGCGCGATCGCCTCGGCCATGTCCTTGTCGATGACGCCCAGCTCGCCGTTCACCTCGGCGGCCACCGCCTTGATCAGGCCCAGCGCGGCGATGTGTGACGGCTCCAGCGGCCGTCCTGAGATCGGGAAGTTCTCCACGGCCCGCTGGGTCTGCGCGCGCCACCGGGCACCGGCCGGCACGCGCACCTCACCCATCGAGTCTTGTTCGATGCGGAACTCGCTCATGCCCCCAGTCTGTCCCACGGCGGCCCGGTCAACCGGACGACGCCACCGCCACGATCACGATGGCCATCACCACGGCCACCGCGGCGGCGATGGCGAGGATGAGCAGGCCCTTGCGGTTGTCGGCGGGACGCTGCTCGGGACCGGCGATCGCGAACAGGTCGGTGCCGAGGCCGTGGGAGTCGGGGCGCTCGGGCCGCGGCTCGTGCGGGGGGCGGGCGCCGTACGGGAGCTGCGGGCCGGGCGGGCGCGCGCCGGGCGGCGCCTGGTGCGGAGCGGTGGGCCCGGACCGGGCGCCCGGGTGGCCGGCCGGCGGCGCGGGCAGCGGGTAGACCTGCTGGCCGGGCGAGCCGATGGGATTGCGGTGCACCTGCACCCGCCGCGTGGTCATGGCCCCCTCGTCGTGGGGCGGCTGGGGCGGCGAGGCGGGAGGCCGCTGCGGCGCTGCGGGGGGCGGCATCGGGGACTTGGGACGCATCACGCTGACGGTCCGCTCCGGGTCCCACTCCTCGCCGCCCTGTTGCCCGGGCCCGTCGCCCGGCGGCCGGCCGCCGGGGGCGTCGGCCGGGCGGGGGAGCCGCGCGGCGTCGGGCCGGGCGTGCGGAACAGTGCCAGGACCACTGCCAGGACCACTGCCAGGACCACGCGACGCCGGCTCCTGGCCGGGTGGGAAGGCGCCCGGACCTCGGGGTGCCTGTCCGGGCGGGAGACCGCCGGGGCCGTGCGGTGCCTGTCCGGGCGGGAGGGCGCCAGGGCCGTGCGGGACCGGCTCGGGTCCGTGCGGGCCGGCGGGGCCGGGCCGCGGGGGGCCGCCGTACCGGCCGCCCGGCTCACCCTGCTGGTGACCGCCCGGCGCCGCCGCCGGGTTCGGGCCCGCGTACGGCGGGGCGGCGGGCACGCCGTACGGCGAACCGGGCCCGGCGGGTTGTCCCGCGGGGGGAGGCGGGCCCCCGACGGCGGGGGGAGCGCCGGCCGGGCGGGCGGCGCCCGGGACGGCGGGGGGTGTGTGCCTGGCATCGGCCACGGACATCTCCTGTTCCGGCAGGGCCTCGCCCGTGATGACAGGCATCTCGCTGGTCGGCGTGTCGGCGACCATGCGCAGCATCGTCTCCGCCTGGGCCGCGCTCAGGCGCTGCTTGTGGTCCTTGTTCAGCAGCCCGTTCAGCACCGGCCGGAGCTGCCCGGCCTGCGTGGGCGGGTCGGCGTTCTCGCTCAGCAGCGCGGCCAGGGTCTCCGCGATCGAGGACCGCTCGAACGCCGGACGCCCCTCGACGGCGAAGTAGAGCGTCGCGCCGAGCGACCAGATGTCGGACTCGGGGCCCGTGTAGTCGCCGCGCGCCCGTTCGGGCGCGGTGTAGCCGGGCGAGCCGATCACCATGCCGGTCCTGGTGAGCCGGGAGTCGCCCTCGGCCCGCGCGATGCCGAAGTCGGTCAGCACCACGCGGCCGGTCTCGGTGATCAGCACGTTGGCGGGCTTGACGTCGCGGTGCGTGATGCCCTGCGCGTGCGCGGCGCGCAGCGCGCCGAGCAGGTCGACGCCGATCTCGGCCACCAGCCGGGGCGGCAGCGGACCCTCCTCGTCGATCACCTGCTCCAGCGAGCGCGCCTCGACCAGCTCCATGATGATCCACGGGCTGCCCTCGTGGATGAGCACGTCGTGGATGGCCGCCACGGCCGGATGGCTGATGCGGGCGGCCAGGCGGCCCTCGCGCACCATGCGCTCGCGCAGCTCGGTCCGCTGCTCCTCGGTGAGGCCCGGGTCCTGGCGGATCTGCTTGACCGCCACCTCGCGCCCCAGAGCGCGATCGTGAGCACGCCACACGGTGCCCATCGTCCCCCGCCCGAGCGGTGAGATGAGCTCGTAGCGCTCTGCGAGCAGGCGAGTCTGGTGTTCCGGCATGAGAAGAAGATATCGATTCTCGCTTGGGAAGTGCTTTACCCGCGCTTGCGAAGTTCTCGAGGCCAGAACCGCCTAGGAAGGAACATCTTTATCAGCGCCGCCTTCACGCGGGCGTAAACGGACAGCGCGGGGTGAGGTTCGACGCGCCGGCGGTGCACGCCCTCACCGGGCCTGCGCTCCTGCCGCGGCGGCGGCACGGGCTGGGGCCGCGGGGCGAGGGGGGCGCGTGCCGGGGTCGAGCCGTTGGACAGGGCCGCCGCCGTCGCCTCCGCCCTGTGCAGGCCGCGGTGCGCGGGCCTGCGCGTGAAGGAGGGGGCCGAGATCACCGATCCCGGACGCGCGGACCTGCGGGGCGTGAGCGGCTCCTCCGCCGAGCCGCCGGCAGCCACGCGGGCCAGCATGAGCGAGGCCCGGACCGAGTCGAGCCTGGTCTGCGGGTCGATGCGGAGCAGCGCGTCGAGCACCGGGGCGAGCGGCCCGGCCTTGGTCATCGGGATCGGCTCGCCGCTGGTGAGCGCCGCCAGCGCGGCCGCGGCCGTGCGGCGGCCGTGCAGGCCCCTGCCCTCGACGGCGGTGTAGAGGGTCGCGCCGAGCGACCACAGGTCGCCGGCCGGGCTCGCCTTGGAGCCGAGCACGCGCTCTGGAGCGATGTAGCCGGCCGAGCCGAGCACGATGCCGGCCTGGGTGATGGAGACGTCGCCCTCCAGCGCCGCCAGCCCGAAGTCGGTGAGCACGGCCCGATCCTCGGTCACCAGCACGTTGCTGGGCTTGACGTCGCGGTGCAGGATGCCCTTGGCGTGCACTGCGCGCAGCGCGCCGAGGATCTGCCGGCCGATCTCCGCGGCCCGGCGCGGCTGGAGCGGTCCGTCCTGCTGGATGAGCTGCTCCAGGGACCTGGCCTGGAGCAGCTCCATCACGATCCACGGCCGGTCGTCCTCGGTGACGACGTCGAAGACGGTGATGACCGAAGGATGGGCGACCATCGCGGTCGCCCGGCCCTCGCGCTCGGTGCGGGCGCACAGCTCGGCGCGCAGCTCCTCGTCGAGCACGGCCGGCAGCCGGACCTCCTTGACCGCGACGTGGCGGTCGAGCAGCTCGTCATGCGCCCGCCAGACGGTGCCCATGCCGCCGCGACCGACCGGTTCGAGAAGCCGGTAGCGCGCGGCGAGGAGGTAACCGGAGGGCGCACGCATGCCTGGCAGCTTACCTATTCGTGTAAACCGACCAGTAGAGGCCGGGCCGATAAAATGTTGCGAATCTGAGTCAACCCGCCTGACTCGTCACGTCAGTAAAGCGGGCTGCCACATCCGTCCAGTCGACCAGGTCCCAGAGTTTGTGCACATAGTCGGGTCGCACGTTGCGGTACTGCAGGTAGTAGGCGTGTTCCCAGGCGTCGAAGACGAGCAGCGGAGTGGTGTTCATGCCGACGTTGCCGTGGTGGTCGTAGACCTGCTCGACCACGAGCCGGCGGCCGAGCGGCTCCCAGGCCAGCACGCCCCAGCCGGAGCCCTGCACGGACGCCGTCGCGGTGGTGAGCTGCTTCTGGAACGCCTCGAACGTGCCGAAGTGCTCGTCGATGGCGTCCGCGAGCGCCCCGTCGGGCCGGTCGCCCCCGTCGGGGGAGAGGTTGCGCCAGAAGATCGAGTGCAGCACGTGGCCGGACAGGTTGAAGGCGAACGTCTTCTCCAGGCCGACGAGGTTGCCGAACTCGCCCTTGTCGCGGGCCTCGGCGAGCCGTTCCAGCGTGTCGTTGGCGCCCTTGACGTACGCGGCGTGGTGCTTGGCGTGGTGCAGCTCCAGGATCTCGCCGGTGATGGCGGGCTCCAGAGCCGCGTAGTCATAGGGCATGTCGGGAAGGGTGTAGTCCCCCATGGGGCCTCCTTGTGGATCTCGCTACACCTGCCGACACTATTGCAACTGATTCGCACCTGCATCAGTCTTGCGACCTAGGACCCTGGTTGGACAGGATGGCGAGGGTCAGTTGGGTCCCGTCGGCGCGGGCGGCCCGCCGCCGCTCGCGCCGATGCCCGTTATTTCATTAATCGTGCGCTTTGCGTAGTTCGTCGGATTTAGTGTCCGGTTTCATCGCGTACTGCGTCTCAATGCGCGGACGAGGAGGTTAAACGGGTGGCATGCTGGCGACAGACGTTACTGACAGGAACTCTGGGCTTCGCCAGCGAGTTGTAAGGGTCACGTAAGGGGGCGAGCGCAGTGTGAGGGTACGAAAAGGCAACCCCCTGCGGCCGGCGGGAAAGTGTCGGTGCCGGTCGGCACGATAGGGGGATGCGCCAGCGACCATGACGGCTTCAGCCGAAGGACGTGATGAGGATGCGCCAGACCCGGATCAGTCCCCGGCCGCCCCGCAAGCCGAGCGGTGCGTCGCTGGACCTGCGCACGCCGTCAGGGCGTCCGCTGCCCTTTTGAGACCCGCACTACAGGAGCGTCAGCTGAGAGGTGCACGATGTGCAGTCACGTTCCCACCTGTCCCACCGCCGCCTCGCCCGACCGTGAGGCGTCCCACGTGATCGCGGCCCACCCCGACCAGGGCTGGAGCCTGTTGTGCAACGGTGTCGTGCTGTTCGACGACACCGGCCTGCTGCTCCCCGACGGCACCATCGTGGCGCCTCACCGAGCCCCGGTCGCCGCCTGACCTCACCCTTCAGCCGCCCGGCACGAAGGCGGCCCCACGCGAAGGCGGCCCTGCCTCCGGCATCCCCGCGCGAGCGGACACCCGCCTGGACGCGACCGTACGGCCGGTGACGCCCAGGCGGCCGGACGAACGCCGGTCAGCGGCGGCCGATGCTCAGCACCGGGCCCGTGCGGTCGGTGAAGAAGTCGTCACCCTTGTCGTCCACCACGACGAACGCGGGGAAGTCCTCGACCTCGATCCGCCACACCGCCTCCATCCCCAGCTCCGGATACTCCAGGACCTCCACCTTCCTGATGCAGTCCTGCGCCAGCCGCGCCGCGGGCCCGCCGATGGAGCCGAGGTAGAAGCCCCCGTACTTCTGGCAGGCGTCCGTCACCTGCTGCGACCGGTTGCCCTTGGCCAGCATGACCATCGAGCCGCCGGCGGCCTGGAAGCGCTCGACGTAGGAGTCCATGCGGCCCGCGGTGGTCGGGCCGAACGAGCCGGAGGCGTAGCCCTCGGGCGTCTTGGCCGGTCCGGCGTAGTAGACGGCGTGGTCCTTGAGGTACTGCGGCATCTCGCCGCCCTGGTCGAGCAGCTCGGCGATCTTGGCGTGCGCGATGTCGCGGGCCACGACGAGCGGACCGGTGAGGGACAGGCGCGTCTTGACGGGACAGCGCGTGAGCTGGGCGAGGATCTCGGGCATCGGGCGGTTGAGATCCACCCGGACGACGTCGTCGGAGAGCTGCTCGGAGGTGGTCTCGGGCAGGAACCGGGCCGGGTCGGTCTCCAACTGCTCCAGGAACACCCCCTCGGCCGTGATCTTCGCCAGGGCCTGCCGGTCGGCCGAGCAGGAGACGGCGATGGCCACCGGGCAGGAGGCGCCGTGGCGGGGGAGCCGGATGACGCGGACGTCGTGGCAGAAGTACTTGCCGCCGAACTGGGCGCCGATGCCGAGCTTCTGGGTCAGCTCGAAGACCTTGGCCTCCATCTCCAGGTCGCGGAAGCCGTGCCCGGAGGGCGAGCCCTCGGTGGGGATGGAGTCGAGGTAGCGGGCGCTGGCGTACTTGGCCGTCTTCAGGGCGTACTCGGCGGACGTGCCGCCCACGACGACCGCCAGGTGGTACGGCGGGCAGGCCGCGGTGCCGAGGGAGCGGATCTTCTCCTCCAGGAAGGCCAGCATGCGCTTCTCGTTGAGCACCGCCTTGGTCTCCTGGTAGAGGAACGACTTGTTGGCCGAACCGCCGCCCTTGGCCATGAACAGCAGCTTGTAGGCGTCGGCGTGGCCGCCCGGGTCCTCGGCGTACAGCTCGATCTGGGCAGGCAGGTTGGTGCCGGTGTTCTTCTCCTCCCACATGGTCAGCGGCGCCATCTGGGAGTAGCGGAGGTTGAGGCGGGTGTAGGCGTCGTAGACGCCGCGCGAGATGTGCTCGGCGTCGCGCCCGTCGGTCAGCACGTGGCGGCCCCGCTTGCCCATGACGATGGCGGTGCCGGTGTCCTGGCACATGGGCAGCACGCCACCGGCCGAGATGGAGGCGTTCTTGAGCAGGTCGAGCGCGACGAACCGGTCGTTGCCGCTCGACTCCGGGTCCTCGATGATCCTGCGGAGCTGGGCGAGGTGCGACGACCGCAGGTAGTGGGAGATGTCGTGCACGGCCGTCTCGGTGAGCAGGCGCAGCGCCTCGGGCTCGACCTCCAGGAACGTGCGGCCCGCCGCCTCGACCTTCCGCACCCCCTCCGAGGTGATCAGCCGATATGCGGTCTCGTCGGCACCCAGTGGGAGAAGGTCGCTGTAGTCGAACTCGGCCATGCCCATCCTTTCGGTCTCCCAAAGAGTACGCCCACCCGCCCGCGGGCCCGTACCCGCCGGGGAACCGGCCTCAGGTGGCGGCCAGGGAGACCCGTCCGGGCGGCGGCGCCGTGAGGCCCACCGCGATGCCGGCGATCACCAGGCCGGCGCCGAGCAGGTCGTAGCCGGAGGGCGTCGCGACGCCCAGCACGAGCCCCGTGACGATGGCGCCGAGCGGGATGAGCCCCGCGAACAGCCCGGCCCGGCCGGGTCCCAGCTTCGGCAGCGAGGTGTACCAGAGGCAGAACGCCACCACGGTCACCACGATCGCCAGGTAGCCGAACCCGGCCGCCTCGGCGAACGTGGGCATCCGGAGCGCACCGGTCCCGTCCTGGACCAGCCCGATCGCGGCCAGCGACGGCACGGCCAGCACGGTCGAGTAGGCGCTGACCCGCATCGCCCCGAGCTTGGGCAGCAACGGGATCGCCAGCAGAGAGAAGCCGATCTCCCCGGCGAGCGCGCCGAGCGCCCACAGCAGCCCGGCCGGGGTGCCGCTGCCGAGCCCGGTCGCCAGCGTGGCCCCGGCCACGACCACGCCCGCCCCCGTCAGCAGCCGGGGCGCGGGCCGCCCGCCGGCCAGCGCCAGGGCCAGCGGCACGGTGCCGAGCACGGTGCCGACCAGCGCGGGCCCCGAGGCGCGCGCCGACTCGACGACGCACACGTTGAAGATGACCAGGCCGAGCAGCGACAGGGCGCCCAGCAACGCCCACTCCTTCCCGGTCAACCGGACGAACCGCAGTCCCAGCGCCCGCGTCACGGCGAGCAGGACGACGGCCGCCACCAGGTAGCGAACCGCCTGCCCGCCGTACACGGGGTAGTCCTTGACCAGCCCCGACACGCCTGCCAGCGTGCCCACGAGGAACATCGCGCTCGCCGCGCCCGCCACACCGCTTCGCATGGAACTTCTCATGGAACGGGATGCTAGGGAGAGAATGGTTCAGTCAAACAGGCCAATCCCGTAGCGGATGAGAGGACCAATATGGCCGATCTGTACGTGCCGATAGACCACGCGCGGGGCGGCATCGCCGGGCAGATCGCCGTCGCGCTGCGCGACGCGGTCCGCCACGGCCGCCTGGAGCCGGGCCGCCGGCTGCCCGCCAGCCGCGACCTCGCCGCCGACCTGGGCGTGTCGCGCGGGGTGGTCGTGGAGGCGTACGAGCAGCTCGTGGCGGAGGGGTTCCTCGTCTCGCGCGTCGGGTCGGGCACCCACGTGGCGCCCGCCGCCGCCCGCACGCCCGCCCCCTCCCCGGCCACGACCGCGCCCACCGGCGCGGACCGGACCTTCTACGGGCATCGCGCCACCTCGCCCGACCTCGGCCACTTCCCGAGGGAGCGCTGGCTCGCCTCGCTCAGGCACGCCGTGACGGCCATCCCCTCCGACGCCTTCGACTACGGCGACCCGGGCGGTGTCCCCGAGCTGCGCGAGGAGCTGGCCGGCTACCTCAGGCGGGTGCGGGCCGCCGACGTGGACCCGGCCAACCTGGTGATCGTGGGCGGCGTGGCTCAGGGGCTCAGCCTGGTGCTCCACGTTCTCACCCAGCGGGCGGGCGGGCTGCCCCTGGCTGTGGAGGACCCGGCCAGCCACCGGCAGGTGCCCCTGCTGCGCCGGGCGGGCGCCCGCCTGCTGCCCGTCCCGGTCGACGACGAGGGCGTCGACGTGGCCGCCCTGCGGGACCGGCCGGCGAGGGCGGCGCTGGTCACCCCCGCCCACCAGTACCCGACGGGCGTCGTGCTCTCGCCGGGGCGGCGGGCCGCGCTCGTGGAGTGGGCGCAGGACACCGGCGCGACCGTCCTGGAGGACGACTACGACGCCGAGTTCCGCTTCGACCGCGACCCGGTCGGCTGCCTGCAGGGCCTGGCCCCCGGCCACGTGGTCCTGTCGGGCAGCGTCAGCAAGGCCCTGGCTCCCGGGCTCAGGCTGGGCTGGGTGGCGGCCCCCGCCGAGCTGGCCGAGGCGGTGCGACGGGCCCGGGGCGAGCTGGACCTCGGCTCCCCGGTGGTCGAGCAGTACGCGCTGGCCCACTTCCTGCGCACCGGCGGCTACGACAAGCACCTGCGCCAGATGCGCCGGGAGTACCGCCGTCGCAGGGACGCCCTGGTCGGAGCCCTGGCCGAGCACCTGCCGCAGGTCCGGGTGCGGGGCATCGAGGCGGGCCTGCACGCCTACCTCGACCTGCCCGCCGGCTGGGACGAGGGCCGGACGGCCGAGGCGGCGCGGGACCTCGGCCTGGTCGCCGAGCCGGTCGGGCCGATGCGCTTCACGCCGGGCGGTCCGGCGGTGGTCGTCGGCTTCGCCCGGCTGCCCGCGCACCGGGCCGAGGAGTCCGTTATCGGGCTAAAGGTAAGAATGTCAGGACAAAATATTGACTGAGCGAGCGCGTCTCGCTTAGAAAGAAAGCCATCACCCCTTGGAGGCGCCATGCGTGTCGGACTGCTGGGCCTGGGCCGGATCGGAGCGTTCCACGCGGCCACCCTGGCCGCCCACCCCCTGGTCGACGAGCTGATCGTCGCCGACCCCGTGCGCACGTCGCCGCACGGCCGGCCGGGCGACCCGTTCGACGCCGACGCCGTGGTCATCGCCACCCCGACCAGCACCCACGCCGAGCTGCTCATCGAGGCCTGCCGAAGGGGCGTGCCCGCGTTCTGCGAGAAGCCCGCGGCGGTCGGCGTCAAGGAGACCCTGGAGGTGCTGGCCGCCGACCGCGACGGCCGGGTGCGGATCGGCTTCCAGCGCAGGTTCGACGCCGGATACGTGAGCGCGGCCGCCGCGCTGCGCGCCGGCGAGCTGGGGGAGCTGCACCGCGTCCACGTGATCACCGCGGACCCCGCGCCGCCGCCCGCCGCCTACATCCCGCTGTCCGGCGGCATCTACCGCGACTGCCACATCCATGACTTCGACATCCTGCGCTGGGTGACCGGCCGCGAGGTCGACTGGGTGTACGCGGCGGGCGCCAACCGGGGCGCCGCCTTCTTCCGCGAGGCGGGTGACGTGGACAACAGCGCCGCCCTGCTCGGCCTCGACGACGGCACCCTCGTCACGCTCCAGGGTTCCCGCTACAACGGCGCCGGCTACGACGTGCGCATGGAGCTGGCCGGCACCAGGGGCACGCAGGTCGTCGGCCTCGGCCCCCGCGCCCCCATGCGCTCCACCGAGGGCCTGCAACCGCCGGGCGAGCCGTGGCCCGACTTCGTGACCCGCTTCCGGCAGGCGTACGTGGACGAGATCGACGGCTTCCTGCGCGGCGACCCGCGCCTGTGCTCGGTCGAGGAGGCGCTGGCCGCGCTCCACGTCGCCGAGGCCGCCGAGCTGTCGCGCCGCGAGGGCCGCCCCGTCCAGGTGGCGGAGGTGCGGGCATGAGACTGGCCGGAGCGCCCATCTCGTGGGGCGTGTGCGAGGTTCCCGGCTGGGGCCACCAGCTCGACCCCGAGCGGGTGCTCGGCGAGATGCGCGAGCTGGGTCTCACCGCGACCGAGCTGGGTCCCGAGGGGTTCCTGACGCCCTCGCTCATCGCGTCGTACGGGCTGGGCGCCGTGGGCGCCTTCGTGCCCGCAGTCCTGCACGACCCCGGCCACGACCCGCTGCCCGGCATCCCGGAGGTCGACGGCATGCTGGTGCTGGCCGCGGCCACCGGCCGTGACGGCTACGACGCGCGCCCGGTCCTCGACGAGACCGGCTGGGCCGCCATGCTGGCCAACCTCGACCGGATCACCGCCGAACGCGGCCCCGGCGTGGCCCTGCACCCGCACGTCGGCACCATGGTCGAGACCCGCGACGAGGTGAGCCGGGTGCTCGACGGCAGCGCGGTTCCGCTCTGCCTGGACACCGGGCACCTGCTGATCGGCGGCACCGACCCGGCCGAGCTGGTGCGGCAGGCCGCCGGCCGGGTGTCGCACGTCCACCTGAAGGACGTCGACGCGCGGCTGGCCGCCCGCGTCTCCGGCGGGGAGCTGACCTACACCCAGGCGGTGCGCGCGGGCGTGTACCGCCCGCTCGGGCAGGGCGACGTGGACATCGCCGGCATCGTGGCCGGACTCGACGCGAGCGGCTACCAGGGCTGGTACGTCATGGAGCAGGACGTCATCCTCGCCGGCCCCGATGACCGTCCCGTCGACGACGTCCGGACCAGCCTCGCCTACCTGCGCTCGCTGGCCTGACCGCGTCCCGTGACCGCGGGCTCGAAGCCCCTGGCCAGCACCACGATCACGGCCGCCAGCACGAGCGGCGCCGCGAACGCCACCCGCATGTCGGCGGCGTCCGCAATGCCGCCGACCAGGGCCGCGCCGACGATGAAGCCGACGTAGTTGAACAAGTTGACCCGCGCGATGGCCACGCCCGTGCCCGCCGGGTCCAGCCGTCCCGCCGCCGAGAACGACTGCGGGGCGACCACCGACAGCCCCACCCCGGTCAGCCCGAACGCCACGATGGTCAGCGGCTGGTTCGGGGCCAGCACCACGCCGAGGAACCCCAGGGTCGCGATGGCGCCGCCGATCCTGACGATCGCCGCCGGGCCGTACCTGCGGACCGCGAAGTCGCCGCCGAGCCGGACGGCCAGCGTCGCGCCCTGGTAGGCGGCGTAGGCGAGCGGGACCACCTCGCGGCTCGCCGCCATGACGTCCTGCATGAAGACGGTGCTGAAGTTGGACACCGCGGCGTCGCCGACGTACAGGAAGCCCATCGCCAGACAGAGCGGGATGATCGGCCGCCACGGCTGCCGGCCGGTGACGGTCGCCGTGGACGCCTCCACCTTCTCCTCCTGGAGGGTGCACAGCCGCGGCCCGGCGTACAGGCAGGCTGCCACGGCCAGCGCCATCGGCACGCCCATGATCACGGCCAGGTCGAGCTCGGCCGCCGCCGACGCCCACAGCGCTCCGGCCAGGCTGAACACGCTCCACATGCTGTGGAAGCCGTTGAGCACGGCCCGGCCGTACCTGCGCTCGACCGCCACGCCCTGCATGTTGATGCCCGCGTCCACCGCGCCCACCGCCAGGCCGAACAGCAGCAGCGCGACGAGCAGCACCGGCACGTCCGGGGCGATCCCGGCGAGCACGACGGCCGCCGCGACGGCGGGCTGGGCGACGCGCAGCATGAGCTTGCTGCCCCTGCGGTGGGCGAACGAGCCCGCCGCCAGGCTGCCCACCCCGGCGAAGACCGGCACGACGAGCAGCAGCAGCGTGAGCGAGCCCTCGTCCAGCCGATGCTTGTCCTGCAGGGTCGCGGTCTGGACGAGCAGCGTCGCGAACGACAGGCCCTGCACGGCGTAGGCGACGAACGTGGCGATGCGTGCCTGGCGGTCGCGGGGGGACGACACGGAGGCCTCCAGGTGGGGGGTCAGGCAAAAGGTGAGGCGCGGTCAGGTTATTGGGTGGACCGGTTCCCCCGCCAGGCTCCTACCGTTCGGATTCGGCGGCGACGGGGGCGAGCACCTGCTGCCGTCCCGCCACCGGATGCCTGCGGGCCGCGAACACCCCCAGCGCCACCAGCGCGGCCACCTCGGTCACCGCGAGCCCCCGCTCCACCAGCCCGAGAGGCATGACGCGATACCACGGCAGCCCGTTCCGCGCTCCCACCAGCACCATCGCGCCGATGCCGACCACCCACAGCACCGAACCGAGGCCGAGCGCGAAGGCGACGAGCGCGTGCCGGCGCCGCTCGGCGTGCCGCCACGGACGGGCGATGATCACCGCTGCCAGGGGCAGGCTGAGGAAGGCGACCAGACTGCCCGCCCGATGGATGCTGCCGCTCACGCTGGGCCCCACCGACCAGTCGTGCTTGGGGAAGTACGCCACCGCGAACAGCCCGACGCTCCAGGCCATCAGCGCGACCGTGCCGAACACCCCGGCCAGCCGCGTGCGCACCAGCGAGACGCCGATCGCCACCGACCCCGCGGCGAGCAGCGCCACGGCCACGCCGAACACCCAACCCTGGTCACCCAGGCCGTGCTCGCTGATGGTCCGGCGCAGCGGGTTCGTCCGGTCCAGGCCGGCCAGGTCGAGAGCGGCGATCACCGCCACGCCGGTGCCCACCGCGCCGAGTCCCCATCGGGCCGCCTGATGCACGAGCACCCTCCCACGAGATCGAAGCTCTTTGGGGGATGAACGGTGCGAAGACCCGGCCGATTCCGCTGATTGCAGCGAAGGCCGGTTATCGTCAGAAGTGTGAACGAGCGCCAGGGTTCTTGGCTGCCCCGCCTGCAAGAGGTCGGAGAGCGGCTCGCCGAGGAGTGGATCACCGCGCGCCGCCCGCGGTCCGATGCTCCGGCGCCACGCGAGCTGCGCGCCTCCGACGACGACCGCGAGCGCATCGCGCAGGTGCTCCAGGCCGCCCACGCCGACGGCCGGCTCACGATGGAGGAGTTCGAGGAACGGCTCGGCACCGTCTACGCCGCCCGCACGCTCGGCGAGCTGGCCGGCGTGACCGCCGACCTGCTCCCGGCCGAGGAGCAGCCGCTGAAGCTCGACGGCCGGCCGGTGTCGGCGTTCTTCAGGAAGGAGCAGCGCGAGGGCCGCTGGGTGGTGCCGGCCGAGCTGGACGTGACCGCGATGTTCGGCACGACCAGGCTTGACCTGCGCGACGCCATCCTGCAGAACCACCGCGTCGTCATCAACGCCACGCTCGTCTTCGGCGGGCTGGAGATCCACGTCCCCGAGGACCTCGAAGTGGTGCGCGTCACCAAGGACAAGACCGTGCGGCTCAACAAGCAGCCGACGGAGCCGGGCGCGCCGGTCGTCGAGGTCCGCACCAGCAACTTCGTGGGCGAGGTCAAGGTCAAGGAACCGCCCCGGCGCAAGCGCCGCCGCTGACCCGGGGCGGCCCGTGGGAACTCAGGCCCTCACGGGACCTCAGGCCCTCACGGGACCTCGGACCGCGGGACCTCAGACCGCGGTGTCGAAGTTGATCGCGCTGTAGGCGCGCAGCTTCCACAACTGGTGCTCGCTGTCGACCCGCCGGATCGTGCCCGAACGCCCCCGCATGACCAGCGAACTCGTCATCGCCACGCCGCGGCTGAACCGCACGCCCTGCATGAGCTCGCCCTGGGTGATGCCGCTCGCCGCGAAGAACACGTCGTCCGAACGGACCAGGTCGTTCGTGGTGAGCACCTGGCTCAGGTCGTGGCCCGCCTCGATCGCCTTGGCGCGCTCGGCGTCGTCGCGCGGCCACAGCTTGCCCTGGATCACCCCGCCGAGGCACTTGAGCGCGCACGCGGCCACGATGCCCTCGGGCGTGCCGCCGATGCCCAGCATGAGGTCGATGCCGGTGCCCTGCCGGGCCGCCATGATGGCGCCCGCCACGTCGCCGTCGGTGATGAACTTGATCCGCGCCCCGGTCTCCCTGATCTCCTTGACGAGCTGCTCGTGCCGGGGCCGGTCGAGGATGACCACGGTGACGTCGGACGCCGAGCAGGCCTTGGCCCGGGCGACCGCGTTGATGTTGACCGCCACGGGCGCCTCGATGTCGACCACGTCGGCCGCCTCCGGGCCGGTCACCAGCTTCTCCATGTAGAACACCGCCGACGGGTCGTACATCGAGCCGCGCTCGCTCACCGCGATCACCGAGATCGCGTCGGGCATGCCCAGCGCGGTCAGTCGCGTGCCGTCGATGGGGTCAACCGCCACGTCGCACTCGGCGCCGGTGCCGTCGCCGACCCGCTCGCCGTTGAACAGCATCGGCGCGTCATCCTTCTCGCCCTCGCCGATGACCACCACGCCGTTCATGGACACCGTGTTGATGAGCTGGCGCATCGCGTTGACCGCCGCGCCGTCGGCGCCGTTCTTGTCGCCCCTCCCCACCCAGCGGGCGGCGGCCATCGCGGCCGCCTCGGTGACCCGGACGAGCTCGAGCGCCAGGTTGCGGTCGGGCGCGCGCTCGCCGGTGGCCAGCGTCGGCGGAACGGACGTCTGATCGGACATGGACAGGCCTCCTCGTGGACAACTGCCTCGATGGTAGTCGGGTACCCCAGGTCACAGGAGTCATAGGTACCGTGGGCGAGCCGATCGGGAAGCCGCTGGTCGCACGTGACGTACGCGCCCGCCGCCGGGCGTGCCGTGTCGTTCCGGCCCGGCGGCGGAACGTTCCGGAACGATCCGGAACGTTCCGTGTCCGGGTTCGGGCACGGAGGCGCCGTTCCGGTGGCAGTCTCGTGGCGTTCTGGATCGTTCTGTGTCGTTCCGGCCGTCGCTCCGCGTGGCGAGCATGTCCCGAAATGACAGGCGGATGCGGGACAATTTTGCTTTCCCTTGACTGAGGCGCACTGTGATTGGCGGTGGCCGGCACGATGACTGGCCGTGCGGTCGACCCTCCTCTGGAGCGGCTTTACAGCGAGCTGCGGCATCTGCGCAGGAAGGCGGGCGGTGTCTCCTACGGGGACATCGCCAGGAAGTGCGCGCTGAGCAAGACCACCGTCGCGGCGATCTTCACCGGGCAGGGGCGCAAGAACCCTCCGAGGTGGGAGCGCGTGGCGAGGGTCTTCGAGGTGCTGCGAGAAGAACTGGAGCGGACCGGGGTCGACCCGGACAGGAGTCTTGGCACGAGAGAGGAACTGCACCGGCTGTACGTCGAGGTGACGAGCGAGCCGACCGCCGACGGGACCACCGGCGGTCCCGTCGGCGTGACCGCGGCCGATCGACCCGCGCCGCCGCGCGGGGACCCGTGGCCGCCCATCGAGGATCTGCCCGCCCGGCTCTCTCCCGAGCCCTGGCCCGCGTTCGGCGATCTGTTCGCCCGCTTTCCCGGCCCCGGGTCGCCCGGCGCGATCGACGAGCTTCCGGAGTACGTGCCGGCCACGACGGCCCCGCCGGAGATGGAGGCGGTCTTCGCGGCCATGGACGCGGCACCGGCGAGCGGGGCGACGGCCGCGCGGCTGCGCCGGTGGTTCGGGCCGTACGGCGTGCGGCTGCTCCTGGCCGTCGAGGAGAACAACGCCCTGGCCGCCTTCGAGCTGGGGATCCTGCTGAGGAACCGGGACGCCGTGGAGGAGGGCTCCTACTTCCTCGGCCTGGCCCGGAGCTGGGACGCCGACCTGACGCTGAACGTCCGTGGCCTTCGCGCGGGCGACCGGGTGTGCGGCTCGATCGTCAAGAACATCTGCCGTCGGGTCGCCGCGGCCTACGAGGGTGTCGACAGCTTCATGGCGAGGGTGTGGGCCGGGTACGCCGAGACCGTGTACGACGCTCTGCCGCTGGCCGCGCTGGTGCCCACCCGCGGCCGTCATGCCCGGGAGAACCCGATCCTCACGCTCTTCCCCAGCACCGAGATGAGCCGGATCATGGAGACCTACTGGAGTGCCCACCCTGTCGAGGTCGCGCCCGAGGTGCTCGCGGCGCTGTCCGTGGTGCACCCCCCGGCCGTCGGCGACGTGGCGAGCTCCTGGTCGCACTCGCCGTGGGACTGCCTGATCTGCCAGGCCTCCGACATTTCCGCCATAGCGAATCGGTATGGAAATCGGTAAGAGCGGCGGGCCGAACAACACGGAACGGTTCGGAACGATTCGGAGCGCCTCACCGCCGGCGGCGTACGAGAGAATTCCTTCCATTCCCCATCGACGACGAATGAGTGAGATCGGCGGTGACCGGCTCCTATGACCAGCCGTGCGGAAGAGCCTTCCTGCGACCTGCTGCGCGCCGAACTGCTGCGCATGCGCAAGGAGGCGGGAGACCTCTCGTTCGGAGACATCGCGAGGAAGAACTCCCTCGGCCTCAGCAAGACCACGGTCGCGGCCGTGTTCTCCGGGCGGGGGCGCAAGAAACAGCCGCGCTGGGCGGTGGTCGCCGGCATCGCGGGCGTCCTGCGCGCGGAGCTGTCCGCGACGGGCGTGGATCCGGACACGGTGCTGGGCACCATGGAGGACCTGCACGAGCTCTACCTGCTGACGACGGCCGCCCCCTGAAACGGCAGTGGGCGGAGGTCGGTGCCTCCGCCCACTGGTCGAGGGGCCCGGTGCGAGACGGGCGTCCCCTCCGGTGCGTGTCCGTCGTCCTGTCGGGGTTCCAGTCCAGCAAGGGATCGGTACGCACGGCCGTGCACATGTGCCCACATGCCCGCGGCGAGTCCGAGTATCAGTTAAACGGCGCCTACCCGAAAGTAGCTTTTTACGCGGGAATACAGCTGTCGGCAGCCTTTGACGCGCGGCGACACCCCTTTACCGAATAAGACGGGCGGCATGATGGGCCTGCTTCCACGCCTCCTCCCCGACGATCTGCCCAGATCTGGAAAAATAGCGTTACGACTTTGCGCCCACAGCGAAGGAAGGCCACTATTGGCGTAGCGGACAGCAGACATTCCGCGTTCGGGGCCGGCTGTGCGAGGCCGGCCCTGTCCCATACCCGGAACGTCTCCGCTGATTTCCAGTCCAGCAAGGCCCTCGTCGTCTGGGAACGCACGCCTGTGCCTGCATGAAAAGGTGATCAATGAAGATCTCATTCAAAGCGGAAGTCAGCCGGCCACGATGGCTGATGCCCGCCGTCCACACCGCCATAGCCGTCGCGGGCGTGGGCTGCACGCAGCTCGCCGAACAGGAGACCACCATCACGACCGCCGTGGTGTTCGTCATGGGGGTCTCCTACGGCCGCGTCCTCAACGCCTGGAGCGGACGCAGGGCGGTCATCGGCCAGGTGGACCAGCCGTGACGACGCCTCCCCCCACCCCGCCCAAGCCGCACAACGGGCCCATGCCGCCCAGCATGCCCCCCAGCACAGCCCCGAGCCTGTCGCCCATCGCCGCCTCCGAAGCCACGGTCAGCTTCGAGGACCTGCTGCACACCCTGGTCGTGGCCCAGACCAACGGGCGCGACTGGCGTCAGCACACCTGGCCCCCCGGCACCAACGTCGCGGTGCTGAGGCAGGCGCTCAACGGCGGCGGCCCGCTCCCGTCCTGGCGGCTCGTCCACAGCCTGCTGAACCAGCTCGGAGCCGCCGAATCCAGCCTGCTCGCCTTCCACACCGCCTACGAGCGGGCCAAGCTCTACCGGCCCTGGTCCGACACCATCCGGATCCAGCAGGGGGACGACCAGGCCGGCACGTACGTCATCCAGAACAAGGGCGGGACGGTCTACCTCCAGCCCGAACGCCGCTCACCTCGACGAGCCGAGCAGGCCCCCGAGCCGGTGATCCAGGACGCGCCCGGATACGACCTCAAGCCCGACCCCCTCGGCGCCCGGTCCGTCCCCGAGCTGGAGGAGCTGGCCCGCGACTTCTGGCGGTGGGCCGACAAGCCCTCGTCCCGGCAGATCGCCGAACGCTCCAAGGGGGCGTTCTCCCACGCGACCGTCGCGAAGATCGTCTACGACCGGCCGGGCAAGCCCGCGCTGACGATGCGCTACCTGCTCGGGCTGATCCGGGGATGCGGCGGTGACAAGGAGGAGCAGCAGCGCTGGGCCACCGCCTGGCGCCTGCTGGACCGAGGGGTCGTCGCCATGAAGCCGTCCACCACGTCCGGCTTCGCGTCCTGGGGACCGACCCGGGCCGGCTGACCGCGGGCAGGGTGCCCGCGGTCGGACCGCGGGCGCCCCGCCGCGCGATCGACCCCCGCCGACAGTTGTCCATGTATCCCCGGACGGCGGAGGATAATGTGCCTGCCATGAGCAGCGATGTCGAACGGCCGGTCAGCGCCCGCATCTCCGAGCGCGGCGCGGCGACGCGTGCCGCGCTCCTCCAGGCGGCCCGGGAGGTGTTCG
This sequence comes from Nonomuraea muscovyensis, assembly GCF_014207745.1. Classification (NCBI taxonomy): domain Bacteria; kingdom Bacillati; phylum Actinomycetota; class Actinomycetes; order Streptosporangiales; family Streptosporangiaceae; genus Nonomuraea; species Nonomuraea muscovyensis. The sequence continues at coordinate 1,564,037 of NZ_JACHJB010000001.1, read as the reverse complement.
TCTCCAAGGGCTTCGCCGAGGCGGGCGTCACCGACGTGGTGGGCCGGGCCGACGCCAGCGTCGGCAGCCTCTACCACCACTTCTCCGGCAAGGCCGACCTCTATCTCACGCTGTTCGAGGAGTTCCAGGCCAAGCAGGGCCGGCGCACCAAGCAGGCCGTCCGCGAGGCGCGGGCCGAGGGCGAGAGCGACCCGATGCGGGTCTTCCTCCGGGCCGCCCGCGCCTACCTCGACGGCTGCCTGGAGGAGCGCGAGCTGGCCGCGCTGTTCCTGCGCGGCGACGGGCCGCCCGGGTTCGAGGTGGTCATGCGCGACCGGTTGCGCAAGTGGGCCGAGCTCAACGCCACCCTGTTCGAGAACGAGGGCGCGCTCGTGGTCGTGGTCACCGGCGCGCTCGCGGCGGCGGTCAACGAGGTGGTCCGCACGGGCGACCCCAAGCTCGCCGACGACGTGCTCGCCATCATCGGCCAGATCCGTCCGGCCGCTTCGGCGACCGGTCCCGCCAGCGGGTAACCTCGCCAAGTGTGCGACGGTTCACCGAGGGGTTCTACGGCTACGCGGTAGCCCTGTTCGTCTGCCTGGCCGCGGGGGGCTGCTTCCTGCTCCTCAATCCGCAGGGCGACGAGGAGCACATCCCCAGGCGCGACTACTCGATCACCGTCGCCAACTTCGGCCACAGCGTGCCCTACCAGGTGTGGGCGCCCCGGCAGGACCCGGCCGGCTGGATCCCCAACAGCAACCGGATCGCCAAGGGCGAAGGCGGCGCGCAGGTGCTCTACCTGGGCTACGCCACGGCCGAGCGCGAGCACGTGATGTTCGTGCAGAGCGACGAGAAGCCGGCGGCCGAGTTCGCCAACCGCATGGCCAACACCAACCAGGCCGCCGGCACCCAGCAGGTCGACGGCCGGCCGTGGGAACGGCGCTTCCGCGAGGACAAGAACCAACGCTCGCTGGTGCTGGCGCTGCCCGACGTCACCCTGGTGGTCACCGGCACCGCCGACTGGCCTGAACTCGGCCAGTTCGCCGCCGTGCTGCAGCAGCGGCCCAAGGGCTGACCGCCCGCCCCGGTTCGGCGGGCCAGGGCGGCGATCGTCGGTCTCTGACTCTAGGGTGGGTGACGTGGCAGACGACACCGCAGACATCACCTCGGACAAGGCACCCTCCTACGAGCAGGCGCGGGAGGAGCTGACCGAGGTGGTACGCCGCCTGGAGACGGGCGGGCTCACCCTGGAGCAGTCGATCGAGCTGTGGGAGCGGGGCGAGAAGCTGGCCGCCATCTGCGAGGAGTGGCTGCAGGGGGCCCGGGTCAAGCTCGCCGCCGCGATGGCGCGGCGCGCCGACGCCGGCGCCGGACGCGACGACGACGCTCCCTTCTGAGGCGCCGGGCCCGCACGCGCCCGGCCCTTCCGACAGCTCGGAGACTCGTGCGCTCCCGGGCTCGTCGCTCTCAGGCGGGCAGGCGCTCCAGGACGACCACGGGGATGCGGCGACTGGTCTTGGCCTCGTACTCGGCGAAGCCGGCGGCCTGCTCGACCATCCGGGCGTAGAGCCGGTCGCGCTCCTCCCCGTCGACGAACTCCGCCTTCACCCCGAACGTCTCCGTGCCGACCTCGGCCGTCGCCTCCGGGTTGGCGCGCAGGTTGTGATACCAGGCCGGGTGGTGGTCGGCACCCCCGTTCGAGGCGATGACGACGATCCGGTCGTCGTCCTTCAGGTACATGACGGGCGTGGTGGTGGGCTTGCCGCTCCTGGCACCCGTGGTCGTGAGCAGCACCAGCGGCGAGCCCTCGAACATCCCGCCGACGCGGCCCTCGTTGGCGCGGAACTCCGCGATCACCTGCTGGTTGAAGTCATTCGGCATGCCAGGCTCCCTAGAACTGGAAAGGTCTCCACCGATCGGCGTGGGCGGAGGCGTCTTCGGGGGCTACAACCCGGGCATGGTGCGTCTGTGTTCCCCGTGACGGCCCTCGCGCGGTCCGGCTCAGGACGAGCCCGCCCGCGGACGACCATCCCTCTGTGATCAAGGTCGCTCGGGCGGCTCGGCGTCCCGGGGCTCGGCGCGGACCGTCAGGCGGTCGTCGGTCAGGCGGATCGTCAGCAGGGCGCCCGGAGGGACGTCCTTGGCCAGCCGCACCACGTCGCCGGAGAGGTCCTGCACGATGGCGTAGCCGCGTTCGAGCGTCGCGGCAGGCGACAGTGACACCAGGCGGGCGCGCAGGTGGGTCATCGAGTCCTCGGCCCGGTCGAGGGAGCCCGACAGCGAGCGCCTGGCCCGCTCGCGCAGGGCGTCGACCTGCTCGGCACGGCGTTCGAGCTCGCGTACGGGATCGGCCAGCGACGGCCGGGAACGGGCGGACGTCAGCCACGACATCTCGCGGTCGAGCCAGCCGCCCAGCACCCGGCGGCCCCGGTCGCGGAGCTGGCGCACCAGCGTGAGCTGCTCGCCCACGTCGGGCACCACCTTCTTGGCGGCGTCGGTCGGGGTGGAGGCGCGCACGTCGGCCACGAGGTCGAGCAGCGGGCTGTCCTGCTCGTGGCCGATCGCGCTCACCACGGGGGTGCGGCACCCGGCCACCGCGCGCACCAGCGTCTCGTCGGAGAACGGCAGCAGGTCCTCCAGGGAACCGCCGCCGCGGGCGATGACGATCACGTCGACCGACGAGTCGGCGTCGAGCTTGCGCAACGCCTCGGTCACCTCGCCGACCGCGTAGGGGCCCTGGACCGCGACCTCCTCCACCGTGAACCGTACGGCGGGCCAGCGGCGCCGGGAGTTCTCCAGCACGTCGCGCTCCGCCGCGGAGTCACGGCCGCAGATCAGCCCCACCGTGCCGGGCAGGAACGGCAGCCGCCGCTTGCGGTCGGCGTTGAATAGGCCCTCGGCCGCCAGCAACTGCCGCAGGCGCTCCAGGCGGGCCAGCAGCTCGCCCACGCCCACCGGGCGGATCTCCAGCGCGGTGAAGGCGAACGAGCCCCTGTTGACCCAGAAGTCCGGCTTGACGTGCACCACCACCCGCGCCCCGTCAGCCGGGCGCGGGACGGCCGCCTCGTAGACGCCGCGCGGAGCGGTGACCCGGGCCGAGACGTTGGCCACCGGGTCGCGCAGCGTCAGGAACACCGTGCCGCCGCGCGCGCTCAGATCGGTGATCTGGCCCTCGACCCAGACCGTGCCCAGCTTGCCGATCCAGCCGCCCACCATCTGCAGGACCGTGCGGATCGGTAGCGGAGACTCGGGTGTGGTCTTCGTGGTCATGCCGGAAGACTACGGTGCCGCGGCGACTATTCCCCGGCCTGGAGCTTGGCGAGGCGGTTCTCGAACATCCGGATCACCTCGGGACGCTTGGCCGTGGCCTGCTCGTAGGCGAGGAGGCCGGAGATCTGCTCGGCGGACTTGCCGCGCATCCGGGCGCGCAGGGACGCCACGGTCAGGTCGCCGTAACCGGGCAGCGGCTCGACCAGACCGACCGACTCGGCCGCGGGCTCGCTCGCGGCCTTGGACTCGCCCTCGGACTCGCCCTTGGTGTCGGCCTTGGTGTCGGCGGCCTCGGGCTTGGCGGGGGCCTTGGCCTTGGTCGCGGCCTTGGTGTCGGCCTTGGTCCCGGTCTTCGGCTTGGCGGCGGAGGCCCTGGGCTTGGCCGGCGTCTTCGGCTTCGCGGCGGGCTTCGTCTCGGTGGCCGGCTCCTCGGCGGTGACCTCAGCGGCGGCCTCGGCGGCGGCCTCGGGGGTCGCCTTGACGGCTGCTTCGAGGGGCGCCTCAGCCGTCTTCGTCTCGGCGGGCTCGTCCTCCGTGGAGACGACGGCGGCGGGCTCCGGGACGACCGGCTCGGCGGCGGGCTTCGCGACCGGCTCCGCCGCGGTGGGCGTGGCTGCGGCGACGGGCTCGGTGGCGGGCTCGCTCGCCTTGGGCTCGGTGGCGGCGGGCTCGGGGACGACCGGCTCGGTGGCGGGCTTCGCCGCGGGGGAGAAGATGACCGGCTCCGGCTTCTCCTTGGCGGCGTCGCCGTTGGGCTCGGACTTGCTCGACGGGCGCGGCGCGAAGATGACCGGCTCCCTGCGGGCGGGTTTGTCCTCGGCGGCCGGGGCGGCGGCCACCTCGTCGGCGGCGGACGGGCGGGAGTCGGCGTCGTCCGCCTTGTCCCCCTTGCCGCCCAGGCCCTTGATGGAGTTCTTCATCCGGTCCACCAGCAGCAACGCCTGTCCGGCTGCGCTCAGTGTGCCCTGGACGACCATGAGGGGGAGCTCTTTGGCCTTCTCCTTGTCGGTGACGGTCTTGGCGATGTTGCGTATCACGTCGCTGAGGGACATGACGTCTCCCTGGGAGGTCAGTAGTGGACGGCCAGTGTGGCAAACGGCGGGCTTCGCCGCACGCACGGGCCTCATGGCCGCTCCACGTAGCATAAGAACTATGGAGCCCCAGTCCCGCAACCGCCGAGTCCTCGTAGCCAAGCCGCGCGGCTACTGTGCCGGAGTCGATCGAGCCGTCGTGGCGGTAGAGAAGGCGCTGGAGCAGTACGGCGCGCCGGTCTACGTACGCAAGCAGATCGTGCACAACACCCACGTGGTCAAGACGCTGGAGGCCAAGGGGGCCATCTTCGTCGAGGAGACCGAGGAGGTGCCCGAGGGCGAGATCGTGGTCTTCTCGGCCCACGGCGTCTCCCCGGCCGTGCACGGGGAGGCCAAGGAGCGCGGGCTGCGCACGATCGACGCCACCTGCCCCCTGGTGACCAAGGTGCACAACGAGGCCAAGCGGTTCGCCGCGCAGGACTACGACATCCTGCTCATCGGCCACGAGGGCCACGAGGAGGTGGAGGGCACCTCCGGTGAGGCCCCCGAGCACATCCAGCTCGTCGACGGCCTCGACTCGGTCGACAAGGTGCGGGTGAAGGACCTGGGCAAGCTGGTGTGGCTGTCGCAGACCACGCTGTCGGTCGACGAGACCAACGAGACCGTCGCCCGGCTCAAGGAGCGCTTCCCCACCCTCATCGACCCGCCCAGCGACGACATCTGCTACGCCACCCAGAACCGCCAGGTCGCGGTCAAGGAGATCGCCGCCGAGTCCGAGCTGGTCATCGTGGTCGGCTCCGACAACTCCTCCAACTCCAAGCGCCTGGTGGAGGTGGCCCTCGACCACGGCGCCGACGCCTCCTACCTGGTCGACAACGCCTCCTTCATCCAGGACGCGTGGCTGGAGGGCGTCACCACGGTCGGCGTGACCAGCGGCGCCTCGGTGCCGGAGGAGCTGGTGGACGAGGTGCTGGCACACCTGGCCGAGCGCGGGTTCGGCGACGTCGAGCAGGTCGAGTCGGTGCAGGAGAGCATGCGCTTCGCGCTGCCCCACGAGCTCCGCAAGGACCTGCGCGCCCCGGTCGCCTGACCCCGGTCGCCTGACCCCGGCCCCGGCCCTCGCCGCCGGCCCCGCCGGGGCGGGTCAGTCCTCGACGCGCGGGGTGCCGTAGACCTTGGGCTCGAAGTAGCCCTCCGGCTCGGGCACGTACGGCTGGCGCGGGCGCGGCACCTCCGCGCCCGCCTTCAGCTGTGTCCGCAGGTCGCGCACGTTGTCGCGCAGGCCGCGGCGCAGCGCGACGGCCAGCACCACGGCCGACCCCGCGAACAGCCACGGCGCGCCGCTGGACAGCGACGTGTAGAGGCCGAGCGCCAGCGACTGCACGATCGACACCGAGCCCAGCGCGCGGCCGGCCTCGACGCACATCGTCGCCGCGAAGAACACCAGCGGCGGCGTGACCACCAGCGACAGCAGCTCGCGCGGGTTGACCAGCAGCACGCCCACCAGGCTCGCGGCCACGAACGCCGGGCCCACCAGGAACGCCAGGTCCAGCACGTCGGCCAGGACATATCCGGCCAAGGTGACGACCAGGGCGAGCGCGATGGCGCCGCGCGCGGTCAGCCTGACCGCCGAACGCCTGCCTTTCCCACTCACCGGCCCCGCCCCCCTTACTGCGACCCGTTGGCCAACTTACCGTTGACCGGGGAAATCAGAGACGAGGTTTCCAGCAGTTCGGGGGAGGCCAGCGGCCGGGGCAGCCCGTCGAGCATCGCGGGGGAGTCCAGCTCGGCGTCCACGACGCCGAGGTCGTGCAGCTTGCGGGCGCTGACGAGCACGCGGCTTTCGAGGGATCCCACGGTCTTGTTGTACGCCTCGACGGCCCGGGTGAGCGACTTACCCAGGGTGTCGACATTCCTGCCCAGCGACGACAGCCGGTCGTACAGCTCCTTGCCCAGCTCGAACACCGCCCGCGCGTTCTCGCTGAGCGCGGCCTGCTGCCAGGCGTAGTGGGCGGTGCGCAGCATCGTGACCAGCGTGGTCGGGGTGGCGATGTGCACGCGCCGGGTCAGCGCGTACTCCAGCAGGGTGGGGTCGCGCTCCAGCGCGGGCGCCAGGAACGCCTCGCCCGGGATGAACAGCACCACGAACTCGGGCGACGGGTTGAACCCCTGCCAGTAGGACTTGGCGGCCAGCCGGTCGATGTGCTCGCGGATGTGCCGGGCGTGCGCGTCGAGCCGTACGGAGGCCAGCGACTCGTCGGACGCCTCGGCGGCCTCCAGGTAGGCGGCGAGCGACACCTTGGAGTCGACCACGATGTTCTTGCCGCCGGTCAGCCGCACCACCATGTCGGGCCGCATCGAGCCCTCGCTGACCTGTTCGTCGAAGTCGCAGTGACGCTGCATGCCGGCGATCTCGGCGACCCGGCGCAGCTGCAGCTCGCCCCACCGGCCGCGGGCCTCGGGCCGCTGCAGGGCGCGGACCAGGGCCGTGGTCTGCGAGCGGAGTTCCTGGCTGCTCTGCCGGACGAACTCCATCTGCTGGGCCAGCTCGGCGCGGGCGGCGCGCTGGCCGGCCTCGGTGTCGCGCAGTTGCGTCTCGACCCGCGTGAGCGCCTCCTTCAGCGGCTCGACCAGGTGCTCGACGGCCTGCCTGCGCTGGTCGAGGTCGCCCGCGGCCTCGGCGCGGCTGGCGGCGAGCCTGGTCTCCGCCAGCTCCAGGAAGCGGATGTTGTTGACGTCGAGCGCCCGCGTGGACAGCGCCTGGAAGCGCTCGGCGAGCTGTTCCTCGACGTAGACGAGCTTGTCCGCGGCGGCCTTGGCCCGAGAGTCGGCCTCCGCCACCCGTACGGCCGCCCGGGTGCGGGCCACCAGGAAACCGATGACCAGTCCGACGGCGAGCCCGATGAGAAGCGAGACGACATCCACCTCAGCGATGATTGCAGGACATCGCCGCCGGATCCGCGAGACACGCCTGTGCGAGCCTTGACCGTCGCTTGTCCCGGCGCCCGTCCGGTGACCTGGCCGCCTCCCTCGAGCAAGTAAACTCGCTGGACGTGAGCGAGCGCAGCGGAGCAACGACCAGCAGCGGGCACAGGCTCGTGTGGCCGGCTAAGGAGCACGGGTGAGCCTTTCCATCGGCATCGTCGGCCTGCCCAACGTGGGCAAGTCCACGCTCTTCAACGCGCTGACCAAGACCGGCAACGCGCTGGCCGCCAACTACCCGTTCGCCACCATCGAGCCCAACGTGGGCATCGTGGGCGTCCCGGACGACCGGCTGCCCAAGCTGGCCGAGATCTTCGGTTCGGCCCGCATCCTGCCCGCCAAGGTTGAGTTCGTCGACATCGCGGGCCTGGTCAAGGGCGCCTCGGAGGGGCAGGGGCGGGGCAACCAGTTCCTCGCCAACATCCGCGACACCGACGCGATCTGCCAGGTGATCCGGGTCTTCAGCGACCCCGACGTGACCCACGTCGACGGTGAGATCTCCCCGAAGCGCGACATCGAGACGATCAACACCGAGCTGATCATGGCCGACCTGCAGACGGTCGAGAAGGCCATCCCGCGCCTGCAGAAGGAGGCGCGCAACAACAAGGACAAGAAGACCGCGCTGGAGGCCGCCGAGGGCGCGCTGAAGGTCCTGGAGACCGGCAGGACCATCTTCGAGAGCGGCCTCGACAGCGAGGAGCTGCGCGAGCTCCACCTGCTGACGGCCAAGCCCTTCCTCTACGTCTTCAACCTCGACGCCGACGAGCTGACCGACACCGCGCTGCGCGGGCGACTCGCCGAGCTGGTGGCCCCCGCCGAGGCGGTGTTCCTCGACGCCAAGATCGAGTCCGAGCTGGTCGAGCTGGACGACGACGAGGCGCTGGAGCTGCTCCAGTCGGTCGGCCAGGAGGAGTCGGGCCTGTCGCAGCTCGCCAGGGTGGGCTTCGAGACGCTGGGCCTGCAGACCTACCTGACGGCCGGTCCCAAGGAGACCCGCGCCTGGACGATCCGCAAGGGCGCCACCGCGCCGGAGGCGGCCGGGGTGATCCACACCGACTTCCAGCGGGGCTTCATCAAGGCCGAGGTCGTCTCGTTCGACGACCTGGTGGAGGCGGGCTCGATCGCCAAGGCCCGCTCGGGGGGCAAGGCCCGGATCGAGGGCAAGGACTACGTCATGCGCGACGGCGACGTGGTGGAGTTCCGCTTCAACGTCTGAGTCGCGCCGATCAGCGCCCAGGTGAGACCCCTGTCGCGCAGCCGTTCCACCCGGACGTGCAGGTCGGCGTCGGCCTGGGCGCTCATGGCGGCGACGCGCGGCAGGAGCTCCGGCATCTGCTCGTCGGTCATGCTGTCCGGCCGGCGGATCCGCGCGGACGCCGGGTCGTCGGCGGGGGCGTCGATGATCGTGGCGCACAGCCGTACGCGACGCCACCTGCACAGCCGTACGCGACGCCACCTCAGGATGTCGGACCACCCCTACCCCTGACAGCGGGCGCTATCTGATGACATGACATGTGCGGCGTCAACCACTTTGGGGGGCTGCGCGTCGAATCGTCACGGCGTCGACGCTGACTCGGGAGGGCCCTCATGTTCCGTCGCATCATCCGGAAAAGACGTCCCACACCCTCGCTCACGGGCATCAGCCTCGAGGAGGAACTGGCCCTGCTGAGGGTCGAGCTCATGTACGGCCTGCGCGTCAACCGAGAGGAGTACCTGCGCAGGAAGGTGGACGAGCGCGAGCAGCTCGCGGCCCGGATGCGTGACGGCGACACCGCCACCCTGCTCGCGGACCTGCGCCACTTCCTGGAACGGGCGGTGCCGAGCCACGTGCCGCCGGCCCCTGTGGTGGATCTCCAGAGCCGCCGGCACTCGCCGCCCGCCAAGGGCCCCGAACCGGCCTGACGGTCCCGTGCGGCCCGTCGCGTGTGCCACGACACACGGATGGGTGCCTTTATACCAAATGCGCAGGTCGCGACAGTCCCAAAGCCATTCGGACAGGAACCTCTGGCTCCATGGTTATGTGGCGCAGGATGTCTCACCTGGTCACGCGCCGATTCCGGGCGATTAGGACAACGGTTCGCGCTCCGCCGTCCCATGCGTACTCGGTTTGCCCCCAGACGGCGATGCCTGCAGCATGGGCGTGGCTTTCCTGGAACAATGGCGGAGACCGGATAGGGTGACTGCTTCACCACGGATCATGGGGATCGGCAACGGACGACACCGCGCCCTCCGGGGGGATGGGCGCGAGCGGAGGCGTGATGGCTCGTAGGTCAACCGTCCAGCACGGTCCTCGGATCGCTGGCGACCCCGAGCTTTCGGCACCCCCCGATCCGGCCGACTACGACATGCCGCCGCCCCGCCGCCGCGGTCGCTGGTCCGGTGGTGGCGGGCGCTGGCTCGTCTGGACGGGCCGCATCATTCTCTGGGCGCTTATCGTCGTTATTGTGGTTAATGGGGTTCGTGCACCTTTTGAGCGGTTTACGCAGGAAAATGCCCCTGCTCCGCAGCAGGCGGCCGAGGAGGGCAACGGATTCCCGGCCGGGCGCGCCATGGCCTTCGCCGCGCAGTTCGCGGGCGTCTATCTGAATTTCAGCCCGGCCGACGCCACGAGCAGGGCGGGCAAGCTGGCGGCCTTCCTGGCGGAGGGCATGTCGCCGCAGGTCGGCTGGGACGGCAACGGCAAGTTCGCGGCCGTGGCCATCCAGCCCTACGACATCCGCGCCGTCGACGCGAACAACGCCGTCGCCTCCGTGGCCTTCCAGTCCGGCTCGCGCAGGCTGCTGCTGTCCGTCCCGATCTACTACTCCGGCGACGACGCCGGCCGGTTCGCCGTCTCGGGCAGGCCCGCGATCCTGCCCGCCCCCGCGCCCGCCGAGGTGCCCCAGCCGGTCGAGCCCGAGACCGACGACGTCGCGACGGCCGAGCTCAAGCCCCAGTTGGAGGGCTTCTTCGAGGACTACGCCAGGGGCGACACCGCCGGGCTGCAGCGCTACCTCGCCGCAGGCAAGTCCCTGCCGAGCTTCGGCGGCGCGTTCCAGTTCGGCGGGCTCCAGGAGCTCGTGGTGCCTGTGGGGGGTGCCACCCGAGAGGTCGAGGCGGTGGTGGTGTGGATCGTGCCGGGGGCCTCGCCGCCGGCCGACACCAACGCGACCACCGAACCGAGTGCGGCGTCCGGCCGTATCGAGCAGGCCTACCGCCTCACCGTCGAGAAGCAGGGCGACAAGTGGTACGTCAACGACATCCGCGGTGCCGGCCGGGCCGTTGGATAGACGCACGACCGCGCTGCTGATCGGCACCCCCCGGGAGGACAAGAAGTGATCTTGAAGACCATAGTGCTGAACCTGATCGAAATGACGCCGTCACCCGCACCGACGGGCGTCAACACCGAAGGGCTCGCCGAGTTCCTGCGCGCGTTCTTCGCCCCGCTCTTCCTCGTCGTCGTCTCCGTGGTCGCGCTGTTCTTCCTCTTCACCCGCGAGATCACGCGCTTCGTGCAGTTCCTCATCCTGGCCGTGGCCATCGGTGTGATCTTCTACGTCCCCAACATCATCGAGGTGACCGCGAAGGCGATCGCGGGTGCGCTAGGCATCAAGTAAGGGTTGAGACCGCTTCACGGCGGTCATGAACGAGCGGGTGGAGAGGAGGACCGCGTGGACCTGCCCACGTACACGAACATCTGGCGCATCGAGAAGCGGCTCTACAAGCTGTACGACCTACGGCTGCCGATGCCGCTGCCCATCGTCTGGATCGGCGTGTTCGTCGGCGTGTTCGTGCCGTGGTCGCTCCTGCTGGTGCTGGTCGGGGTGCCGGTGCAGATGCCGTGGCACGTCCTGTTCCTCGTGCCGCCCGGGATCGTCACCTGGCTGTCCACCCGGCCCGTCATCGAGGGCAAGCGGCTCACCGAGCTCCTGGAGTCCCAGCTGCGCTACCTCGGGCAGCCGCGCGCCTGGTACCGCCTCGCGCCGTCCTCCGAGCCCGAGACGATCACCTTCTCCGGCCGGGTCTGGCACACCAGCCCCGCCCCCGTACGCGTGAAGAAGTCCCGCAAGGCCCGCGCCGCGCAGGAGGAGAAGCAGCTCGAGAAGCAGGCCAGGAAGCAGAGCAGGCGGCAGGCCGACCGGGCCGCCGGGCCGCGCCAGGTGCGTCCGGCCGTGGCGGCCGCCGCTGCCGCCGCCGTGCAGGCTCCGCTGACCGAGCCGGCCACCGGCCGCGCCCTCGGCGCCGCTCGGCGCCGCGGCACCGCCCCCGCACTCGGTTCCGCCGATCTCGCCCCCCAGGCCCCGCCACGGCCGGCGGAGCGCGTCTCCGGCGCACGCGACGAGACGCCGTCGCTCCGGTGGGGCGAGCTGCCGCTCGTCAGCGCGCACGGCGCGCAGCCGCAGGAGGGGCTGCCCCTCCGGGAGGACGCGGGCGACCCGGGGCCCGCCGGCCGGCGCTCCGCGGGCGCCGCCACCGAGGGCGAGACCCATGCGGGTGACGTCGGGCCCGCCGGCGCCACGGCGGCCGCCGTGCCGGGCGCCGACGAGGTCCAGGGCGTACGGGAGACGCCGGGAGAGGCGCGGACCGGGGCGGGTAAGCCGATCGACACCGAGGCGCTGCGCCGGCTGCGCAGACTCGCGGCCAGCGCCGAGGCCGCGCCGCCCGCGACGCACCCCGAGATCCCGCCGCCCGCCGCCCCACACGGTCCCGTGGCCGAGCCGCCCGCCGTACCCGGCTCGCCCGTCGCGTCCGGGTCCGGCGTCGTGTCCGAGCCACACACAGCATCCGAGTCGCCGGTCGTGTCCGAGTCGTCCGTCGTGTCCGAGCCGTCTGCCGCTCGGTCCGAGTCGTCGTCGCGTGGAGCTCAGCGGGCCGGCGGGCCTCAGCCGGCCGCGACGTCGCACGAGTCGCCGGCGGCCGCGGCCGAGCGAGCACCCGCGTCGACCGCGGGTCAGAGCGAGCTGCCGCCGGCTGTGACCCGGCACGCGCCCGAGCCGCCGCCGCCCATGACGCTGCCGGCCGTGTCGGCGGCCTCTCTGCCCGCGGACGACGTCGCGGCGCCGGGGCCCTCGGTGCCGACGGAAGGGGCGTCCCAGGAGGGCTGCGAGGTCGCCGGGGACGGGCGCGAGGCCGACGCGACGACTGTGCCGCCCGACTCCGCCGAGTGGGCACGCATGCAGCACCGGAAGGGGCAGCCGCCGAGGCAGAGCCCGTCGCCGGTGCCCGGCACCGAGCAGGTGTGGCCGCCCCTCGGTCCCGGCTCCAAGCCCGTACGGCTCACGCCTCCAGCGAGCGAACGGGCCGACGACGAGACCTCGACGCCCGCCGCGACGACGACCCGGCCCGATGAGCCCGGTGTCCAGCCTGGTGTCCGTCCCGGTGGCGCCCGCCAGGACGAGCGTGGTGTCCAGGGCGGTGGCGAGCGGCGCGCCGCCGACGCCGCGGCCACCGCTGCCTCGGCTCCCCGTGCGGCCGAGGGCGGCGCCGACGGTCAGGACACGCGCCAGCAGCCCGCCGAAGCGGCCCAGCAAGCGGAGCCGGCTCAGCAGGCGGAGGCGGCTCAGCGCGTGGAAGCCTCACAGGAGGTAGCGGCGGCTCAGCCGGTGGAAGCCGCGCAGCGGGGCGCGACATCCCGGCGGGTGGAGGCGTCCCCGCTGGTGGAATCGGACTCGTCGCAGGCGGCGGAGGTTCGCCCGCAGCCGCAGGAGGCGCGTCCGCGGCCCGTCGAGGTGCGTGCGCAGACGTCTGAGCGCCGGCCCCAGACGGTCGCGGCTCCGGCCGAGTCGGCTGAGCGCCGACCCCAGACGGCCGAAGCCCGAAACCAGATGGCCGAGGCCCGGCAGACGACCGAGACCCGGTCCCAGACGAGCGAGCCCCGGCCTCAGGCGGCCGAGGGGCGGCTGCAGGGGGCGCCGGTGCGTGGGCTGCCGTCCGAGGGCCGGCGGGAGGCCCCGGGGCGGGAGGCGCGGGTACGGCGGGTCGAGTCCGTGGTGGGGCGCGACTCCGGCGGGTGGCGGCGGATCGCCCAGGTGGTCGTCGGCGGTGGCGGTGTGCGCACCGACGGGTCCGAGATCGACGAGGCCCGCGCCAGGGGCGTGTTCGGCGGCAGTCGCCGGATCGTCGTGCTCGGCTGTACGGGCGGCGCCGGGCAGAGCACGACCGCGCTGATGCTCGGCCACACGCTGGCCAGGCACCGCGACGACAAGGTGATCGCCGTCGACGCCAGCTCCGGCCGCCAGACGCTGACCAGCAGGATCACCCCCGAGACCCCCGAGACCCTGACCTCGCTGCTGTCGGGCCTCGACCGGGTCAGCGGCTACCTGTCGATGCGCGGCTACACCTCCCGCACCCCGTCGGGGCTGGAGGTGATCGGGGCCGACGCCGACGCCGACGCCGAGCGGCGGCTGGCCGACCGCACTCTGCTGTCCGACCACCGTCTGGGCCAGGTCATGCACCTGCTCGACCGGCACTACAAGCTGGCCGTCGTCGACCCGGCCGCCGCGCTGGCCGCGCGGGTCCTGCCGTACGCCGACCAGCTCGTCCTCGTGGTCCCCGCGAGCGAGGAGGCGTCGGAGGCGGTGGCGATGACGTACGAGTGGCTCGACGGGCACGGCTGCGCCGACCTGCGCAGGCGGGCGGTGATGGTGGTCAACGGCGTGAGCAGGCGTTCGATGGCCGACGTCGAGCAGGCCGAGGCGGTGGCCCGCGGCAGGTGCCGGGCCATCGTGCGGGTCCCCTGGGAGGACGACCTGGCGCCGGGTGGGGCCGAGGTCGTCGAGCCGGGCCAGTTGCGCGCGGCCGGGCGGCGGGCCTACCTCGCCCTCGCCGGCGTCGTGGTGGCGGGTTTCGCGGCGCAGACCGTCCGACCGAGCGAAGAGGAGATGGCGAGTGACCCCCCGGGCACGAGAATCGGTGAGCGATAGGTGAACACGCGAGCAGGAGCCAGTTCATGCGCTGAGGGGGCGGTATGAGCAGGGCGTCCCGGGCGCACCAGCGCCTGGCGGTCCGCTACTTCGACGACCGCATCCTGCTCACGGACACCAGCGCCTGGGCCTACTTCCGCCTGCCGACGGTCAGCTACGAGTTCGTCACCCCCGAGGAGCGGGAGGCGCTGGCCACCAACGTCACGATCGCGCTGGCCGCCATCCGGATGCCCGACGCCGAGGTGCACCTGAGGGTCGCCCACCGCGCCTACCCGGCGGCCGAGTGGGCCATGACGCTCAACGGCACCTCCGACGAGGGGCCGGGCTGGCGCGACTACCTGGAGGAGATGTACCGGCACGTCTGGACCAAGGACTTCTGGTCCAAGGAGGTCTACCTCGGCGTGCGACTCGGCCCGCGCGGCCGGCAGATCGGCGGCGGCGTGCTGTCGCAGCTCTTCGGCTTCTACCAGCGCACCGAGCACGCGCTCGGCATCGACGACGACCACGTGCCCGACGGCGAGATCAGCCGCTGGACCGAGCACGCCGAACGGCTGGGCCGGGCGCTCGCCTCCAGCGCCCTCTACGCCAGGCACGCCACCTCCGTCGAGGTGGCGTGGCTGTTCCAGCACGCGGCGGCCGGGGCGCTCGGCGACCCGCCGCCGTCGGCCAGTCCCAAGCGGCGCTGGGGCAAGGGCGAGATCGAGTCGCTCGTCGAGGGCGAGATCCACAACGGCAGGTCGTTGCTGCGCATCGTCCAGCCGCAGGGCGACTCCTACGTGGCCCACATGTCGTTCGCCCGGTTCCCCGACCTCATGCCGTTCCCGGACGGCGAGCCGTGGATGCACTTCGCCGACCAGCTCCCGTTCCCCGTGGAGATCTCGTCGCGGATGCGGCTCATCCCGCCGGTCAAGGCGTCCAAGGACGTCGCCCGCAAGCTCGCGCACGCCCGCGACATGGACATCCACATCCGCGAGGCCGGCGCCGAGGCGCCGCTCGCGCTGGCGGAGCAGATCGACGCGGCCCGCATGCTCGAACACGGCATCACCAAGGAGCGCCTGCCCTTCGTGTACGGCTGGCACCGGCTCATGGTGTCGGCCCCGACCGAGGACATCTGCGTGCAGCGGGTCGAGGCGGTCGTCGAGCACTACCGCGACATGGGCATCGACGTGGTCGCCTCGACGGGCGACCAGTTCTCGCTGTTCTGCGAGGCGCTGCCCGGGGAGAAGGTCAGGGTCAACGCCTACGCCCAGCGCCAGCCGCTGCGCACGATCGCGGGCGGCATGGCCACGGCCACCGTCGACCTCGGCGACCGGCTCGGCGAGGGCAGCGAGGGCTGGCTCGGCCCGTACATCGGGGAGACCGTCGGGCGGGCGCGCAGCATCGTGCACTTCGACCCGCTGGTGGCGGCCACCCGCAACCGGCCGACGGCCATCGCGATCACCGGTGAGCCGGGCGGCGGCAAGACGACGCTGGCCCTGCTGATGATCTACCAGATGGCGTTGCGCGGCGTCACCGTCGCCGTGATCGACCCCAAGGGCGACGCCGAGTCGCTGGTGCAGCTGCTGCTCAAGCGGGGGCGCAAGGCCCGGACCATCCCGCTCGGCTCGGCCGCGCCCGGCCTGCTCGACCCGTTCTCGTTCGGCGACGACATCGCGGCCAAGAAGACCATGGCCACCGAGACGCTGCGGCTGCTGCTGCCGCGCATGTCGGAGGAGCGCGAGTCGGCGATGATCCAGGCGGTCGCCGCCGTCTCCAACAGCCCCGACCCGTCGCTGGGCAAGGTCGTCGAGCACCTGGAGCAGTCGGACGACGCGGCCTCCAAGAATCTCGGCGCCGTGCTCCGTTCGATGTCGGAGATGCACCTGGCCAGGCTCTGCTTCGACCCCTCGGGCGGCGAGCAGATCGACAGCGAGGGCTGGACGACCGTCTTCACGCTGGGCGGGCTGACGCTGCCCGACGTGGCGACCGGCCGCGACGACTACTCCTACGAGCAGCGGCTGTCGGTGGCCCTGCTCTACCTCGTCTCGCAGTTCGCCCGGCGGCTGATGAACGGCCTCGACCGGCGCGCGCCCAAGGCGATCTTCCTGGACGAGGCGTGGGCCATCACCTCCACGCCCGAAGGCGCCAAGCTGGTGCCCGAGGTCAGCCGGATGGGCCGCTCCCGCAACACCGCCCTCGTGCTGGTCTCGCAGAACGCGGGCGACCTGCTGAACGAGCAGGTCACCAACTGTCTGTCGTCGGTGTTCGCGTTCCGGTCCACCGAACGGGTGGAGGTGGAGCACGTCATGTCCCTGCTCGGGGTCGAGCCGTCGGAGGAGCACAAGGCGGTGCTGCGCTCGCTCGGCAACGGCGAGTGCGTCTTCCGCGACCTGGACGGCCGGGCGGGGCGGATCGCGGTGGACCTCATCTCCGAGGACCTGCTCCGCTGGCTTGACACCAATCCGACACACGACAAACCCGGCGACGGCATGCATGATCTTCAAGGGGGAGTGGGCAGAGCGCAGGAGGTTCGGTCATGAAGATCCGGCTACCCAGGCGGCTCTCGCTCGTCCTGGCTCTCATGGTGGGCGTGCTCGCGGTGCCGCTCGTGGTGGGCGGCCTGTCGCCGGCCGCCGCCGGCCCGTGCGACCTTTCGCCGCAGCTCACCCCCGAGGTCGTCGGCAGCGGTGTCGACGGCATGATCCAGCCGCCGGCGCGCGAGGGCGGCGCCCCGGCGCCCGCCACCAACTACGCCGAGTTCGGCATGAGCGGGCAGTTCTGGCACACCTACGACCTGGGCTGCTCCGACATCGTCGCCGTCATGGGCAACGGCTGGGCCAACATGGTCTTCCTGTGGGCCAAGGCGATCGACCGGGTCACGATCACCACCTACCAGGCCGCCGCCACCGAAGGGCCGCTCCAGTCGATCAAGGACGTGGTCGACGACATCGTGACGAATCTGTCCGAGGCGATGTACTGGCCGTTCCTGCGTCCCATCGTCATCCTCGGCGCGATCTGGCTGGCCTGGTACGGCCTGATCCGCAAGCGGGCCACCACCACGGCCGAGGGCGTCATCTGGATGGTGCTCGCCGTCACGGTCGCCACCTGGTTCTTCAGCCGGCCGGGCGACTTCACCGGCCTCGGCAAGGTCGTGACCGACAAGACCGGCGAGGTGGTCAACTCCGCCTTCTCCGGCCTGCCCGGCGCGGGCGGCGCCTCCTGCCTGCCCGGCCCCGGCCAGACCGATCCCCAGGTGAGGGCCGGTGGCTACGGCCAGGTCGGCACGCCCGGCGTCGACCAGAACGCCGACGCCCTGTGGTCCACGCTGGTCTGCAAGCCGTGGCTGGTCGGCCTGTTCGGCACCGCCGACCCGAACGCGCCCGTCGTCCGCGACTTCGGCCGGACCATGCTGGAGATCCAGTCGATCCCCACGCCGCAGGCCGGGCAGGCGGCCGCCGACCCGGCGGCCCACCAGGCCAAGTACGCCGAGATCGCCGAGAAGCTGAAGGGCGACCCGCGCTTCGCCATCTTCCAGGGCAAGGACTGGACCAGCCGGCTCGGCGTGGCCATCGGCGCGCTCATCGCCGCCCTGGTCGCCGGTGTGCTGATCTTCCTGGTGGCGGTGTCGCTGCTGGTGCTCAAGGTGGGCTTCCTGCTGTTGCTGATCCTCGGCCCGGTGTTCCTGCTGATCGGCGTGCATCCGGGCAGCGGGCGGATCATCGCGATGCGCTGGGTGGAGATGCTGGTCGGCACGTTGCTCAGGCAGGCGGTGCTGGCGCTCGTGCTCGGCGTGCTCGTGTACGGCTACGCGCTGATCATCTCGACCGCCATGCCGTGGGGGTTGCAGATCCTGTTCATGGCGTTGCTGACGATCGCGGTGTTCTTCTACCGCAGGCCGTTCCAGCATCTGTTCGCCTCCATGAACGGCCACACGCTGACCACCCGGATGCTCGGCGAGGCGGCCAGCTCCCGGGTCCTGGAGCGGTCGGCGGTGACGCTGCCGCCGGTGGCCTCGGCCCGGATCGGACGCTGGGGCGTGCGCAAGGCGGAGCCGTTCATCCAGGCCGCCGCGACCGGCGCCGCTGCGGGCGGGGCCGCGTCCGCGGCCGTCGCGCAGGGCCGGGCCCGCGCCGAGGAAGGCGCGACCGCCGGCGTGCAGGCCGGCACCCGGGTGCCGGCCACGCCGGCGCCGCTCAACACCGACCAGCAGGGCAACAAGGCGGCCACCCGGCACACGCCGGTACCGCGGCCGGGCGCCGCTCCGCCGCTCAACCTGAGCGGCACGCCGACCCGCAACCGCGGCCCGGCGACGGCGGGGGGCTCGCGGCTCGCGGGCGGCGTCTCCCGCGCGGCCGGCGCGGGCGGTTCCCCCGGCGGCGGCTCGGGCGGCTCGGGCGGTGCGTCCGGTGGCGGTTCGGGTGGCGTCTCCGGTGGCTCGGGCGGCTCGGGGTCGGGCGGCTCGGGGGGCGGGGGCTGGTTCGGCGGCCGGTCGGGCGGCGGATGGGCGCCACGTGGCGGCACGATCCGCTCCGGCGGGTCCGGCTCCTCGCGGCCGGGCGGGTCCTCCGGCGGGACGCGGTCCGGTGGCGGCATCTTCGGCGGCTCCGGCTCCGGCTCCGGCGGGTCGGGGGGTTCGCGGTCCGGCGGCGGGCTGTTCGGCGGGGGTTCCCGGTCGGGCGGTTCCGGGTCCGGCAGGCCGCGGTCGGGCGGGTCCGGCTCGAACGGCTCCGGTGGTTCGGGCTGGGGCGGCGGCGGGTCGCGGTCGGGCGGCGGCGGCGTCTTCGGCGGCTCCTCCCGTGGCGACACGCCGTCCCGCTCCGCCGAGCCGCCGCCCCTGTGGCTGCCCAGCCGGCGTGGCAACGGCTCGGGCGGTGACGAGCCGCCGGTGCCGTTCTGGCTCAAGCCGAGCAGTCAGGACAGAGACTGACCATGTCCGCGACGGGTGACAAGCGAGGGCTCGCCTTCGCCGCCATCGTGGTGGTGATCGCGGCCGTCGGCATCTACCTCACCATGTGGCCGGGGTCCGGCGACGGGGGCACCGAGACGCCGGCGGCCACGGCCACCGCCGGCGCCGCGCCGCCGGTGGCGCGCAGCACGCCCCTGGCGACCGCGAGCGGCGCGCCGTTCGACATCTACTCCTACCTGCCGATGACGAAGGAGCAGCTCGCCGCCGCCGCCGACCTGGCCAAGCGGTTCACCGCCGCGTACGGGACGTTCCGCTACGACGAGGACCCCGTCGCCTACGCCGACCGGGTGAAGGTCTTCACCACGGCCGACTTCGGCAACGTGCTGGCCAGGACGTTCACCATCGTCGAGCAGGACCGCGCCGACGAGGTGGTCTCCACGACCACGGCCGAGGTCAGGTCGATCAGGTCGGTCGAGAAGACGTCCGTCGTCTTCATCGTCACCGGCACGCAGCAGATCGCCGCCAAGAGCGGCGCCAAGCAGCTCGCCGCCGACTACGCGGTCACGGTGAGCCAGATGGGCACCGACTGGCGGGTCTTCGACCTGCAGCCCGCCGGTGAGGGCCAGGACGGGGACAGCGAGGGGTGAACCTTTCCCGCACGCGCGTGGCCCTGCTGCTCGGTGCGGCCGGGGCGCTGCTGCTGGCGCTGGTCATCGTGTCGCCGGTGCTGTTAACGGGGATCCCGTCGTTCGTCGGCAACGGCGGCGAGCAGCCCGACTGCTCGGGCGGCGACACGCAGAACGAGGAGGCCTCCGACACGGCCGCCTCCGACATCCCGGACGACTACCTGGAGCTGTACAAGGAGCACGGCGAGAAGATCGGTGTGCAGTGGAACATCCTCGCCGCCGTCGGCAAGCGCGAGACCGACCACGGCCGTTCCGACCTGCCGGGCGTCAAGAGCGGCACCAACCACGCGGGCGCGGCCGGGCCGATGCAGTTCCTGATCAGCACGTGGGGCGGCAAGGCGCGGATCGAGGTGTCGTCGCGGTTCAACGGCTACGCCTCCGACGGCGACGGTGACGGCATCGGCGACGTCTACAACCCGGCTGACGCCATCCTCGGCGCCGCCCGGATGCTCAAGCGCAACGGGGCCCCGGAGAACGTCCGGCGGGCGCTGTTCGTCTACAACCGGGCCTGGTGGTACGTCGACCAGGTCGAGACGATCGCCAAGCGTTACGCCAAGTCCGGCGAGGTCCAGGTGCCGCCGCAGGCCGACGACTCGTGCGATGATCCGCTGGTCGAGGCGGCGCCCAGCGACGTGGTCGCCAAGATCCTCGCGTACGCGCTGGCCCAGCGGGGCAAGCCGTACCTGTGGGGCGGCACCGGGCCCGACGCGTTCGACTGCTCGGGCATCATCTACGCGGCCTACCGGGCGGCCGGGCTGTCGATCCCGCGCACCACGTTCGTGCAGTGGCCGTTCGGGGTGAAGATCGAGCAGGGCAACGAGCAACCGGGCGACCTGGTGTTCTTCAACTCCGGCCCGGGTACGTCGGCCGACAATCCCGGCCACGTCGGAATGGTGGTGTCCAAGGGGAAGATGGTCGAGGCGAGATGCCGGCTGTGCGGGCCGATCAAGGTGACGGGGTACGAGACGAGGGGCAACATCGTGGGCTTCACACGGCCGCTGCAGCACCCGGACGTGCAGGCGCAGCTCAAGAAGCTGCAGAGCGCGACGCTATGAGCGTGGTCGTGGTCGCGGCGGCGATCGTCGCCCAGGGCGAGCGGGTGCTCGCCGCGCAGCGGGCCGAGCCGCCGGCGCTGGCGGGTGGCTGGGAGTTCCCCGGCGGCAAGGTGGACCCGGGGGAGAGCGAGCACGAGGCGCTGGTCCGGGAGTGCCGCGAGGAGCTCGGGGTGGAGATCTCCGTGGGCGCCCGGATCGGCGGCGACTGGACGCTCGCCAACGGGTACGTGCTGCGCGTCTGGCTGGCCACCGTGGCGTCGGGCACGCCGGAGGCGAAGGAGCACCTGGCGCTGCGCTGGCTCGGGCCGGGCGAGTACTACGACGTGGCGTGGCTGGGGGCCGACCTGCCGGTCATGGAGGCCGTGGAGAGCGCGCTGCGACACGGCTAGAACTGTCACTCTGTGTAACATTACGAGTGCCAGGAGTTATTTGTCGCCACCGGGGGGAAGCGGCGTGATCGGACGAGGCTGGGTCGTGGCGGGGACGATGGTGGCGGCGGGGGTGCCCGTCCTGCCCGTGGCGGCGGCCGCGATGACACCGGTGCCCGACCGGGTGGACGATCAGGACACGCCGGGGTCGTGGGCGCGGACCGGCGACGAGCTGCGATTCCGGGTCAGGCTGGCGGGTCCGGGCCGGGCCGCCCGCCTCGCCCTGGCGGCCGGGCCGGCTCCCGCCCTGACTTCGGTGACCTGCGTCCCGGTGACGGTGCCCGCGGGGGACGCCGCGGGCACGGGTGGGAGTGCCGTGCTGTCGTTCCACGCGCTCGCGAGCGGCGGGGCGGCGGAGGCCGTGCGGACAGTGCCGCCGTCGTCGCCGGTGGCCGAGGGAGGAGCGGCGGCCGAAGCCGGAACGGATGTCCCGGCCGCGTCGGAGGCCGGGGCGGCGCCGGTGCCGGCCGGGGTCCGCTCCGCGATGCGCCGGGCGTTCGCCGCCGTGGAGTCCCCGCGGCCGGTGGCGGCCGGGCGGGCCTCCGCGTGCGACTTGGGGGACGTCCACGGGTGGCGGGAGGTGGACGTACGGCTCGCGGCTCCGCTCGGCGCGCGGGAGGTCGTGCTCGCTGCCGTGGCACGGATGCGCGACGGGGAGGGCGGCGGGGTGACGGTGGTCAGCCGGGTGGCCGTCCTGCCTGTCACGCACTCGCCTGCCGAGGCCGCACCCGGCGAGGACTGGTCCGCCGGGCAGGTGACCGGCGCGACGGCCGGAGACGCGGGCGTGGCGGCCGGGGAGGCGGACGCGACGGCCGGAGATGCGGGCGTGGCGGCCGGAGGCGTGGGTGTCGGGGAGGCCGGCCCTGGTGGCGGTGCGCCGGCGTCGGCGTGGCAGGGGCGGGTGCATAAGCACCGCGGTGCCTTCGCGCTGCGCGGCCAGGCGACGCGCCTGCCTCGCGGGCGCGGCGCGCGGGCCGGGGGGCAGGACGGCGGGGTCCAGGACGGCGGGACCCAGAGCGGCAGGGCCCAGGACGGCAGGGCGCAGGACGGCAGGGCGCAGGACGGCGGGGCGCAGGGCGGCAGGGCGCAGGGCGGTGGGGATGGGGCGGTGGCCGGGGTGGACGGTCGTCCTTGGGGAGCACGGGGCGGGAGGCGTGGACCAGGAAGCGGTGCGTACACCGCGCCGGGCCGGCAGCTCATGGCGGCTCCGCATGTCGACGGTGCCGCGCCTGTCCAGGAGTCGGGGGATGGGCCGAGCTTCCCGGCGGCGACCCCCGCGCCCCTGATGATGCCGCCGCAGGCGCCGGTCGCCGTACCGACGGCCGGTGCGCAGTTCCCGGGGAGCCAGGCCGGTGGGGGGTTCGCGGGCAACGTGGCCGGGGGGCAGGTGTCCGGAAGTGTCGACGGTGGGCTCGGGGCGCCGCTGCCGCGTCAGGTGGCCGTGGCCGCCGCGCGCCCGGAACGGTCCGAACCGGTGAATGTGCTGGCAGGGCCGCAGGGCGTCGCGGTGGCCGGTGGAGGCATCGCGGTGCTGCTCGGAGCCCTGTGGGGAGTTGCTCGCGCGCAGCAGGCCCGAATTCGGAGAAAGGTACGGTAGTTTCCGTCTTTACTGTGGCTTTGACGCGACTAGTATTTCCTTGACCAAGGTCTCGGAAACGCGGAGGGCACCGGTGGCACGCACGCGAGCGACGGCCGTCTCCGCGATGGTGCTGGCTCTCGGCCTGACCGGCATCGGCGCAGCGCCTTTCGTGGTGCAGAGCGCGAGCGCCACCGCGGTGGTGTCGCCGGACGACCCCGAGGTCGACCCGTGCGAGGCGGGCGAGGCCTGCGAGCCGACCGAGGTGACGGTCACGGTCACCACGACGCTCCCCACGCCCACCCCCGACGACCCCGAGACCACCGTCACCCGGACGGTGACCAAGTCCGCGAAGCCCACCAAGACGGCCTCGCCCACGCCGACGAAGGCGAAGACCACCAGCGCCGCGCCGACCCCGCCGCCGGCCACCACGAGCCAGAACCTGGAGCCGTTCCCGTCGCAGAGCGTGGAGGTGCCCACCACCCAGCCGAGCCCGGAGGCGAGCCCGGACGAGAGCGTCTCGCTGCCCGCGGTCGCGGGCACGGAGACGCCGCTGACGCAGCCCAGCAACACCGAGCCGGTGGAGACCTCGACCGGTGAGTCGGTGCAGCTCGAGGTGCGCGCCGCGGCGCCGGAGTTCGACCAGCAGACGCTCACCCGGCAGCTCAGCATCCCCGCGCTCATCCTGGTGCTGCTGACGCTGTTCGCGGTGCTCATCTTCGAGGGCCGGCTGCGCCGGATGGCCCACGCGGCTGCCGTGCGCAAGGCGGGTCCGCCGGCCGGCGGACCCGACCTGGGCGGCGGTTTCGCCGCCGCCTCCGGCTATCCGGGCGGTCCCGGATACCCCGGTGCTTCCGGTGGGCCCGCCTACCCGGCCGGGCCCGGCTATCCCGGCAATCCCGGGGGCTATCCGGCCGGCCCCGGCTACACCGTCGGCTACCCGACGGCCGGCTACCCGGGCGGCCCGGCGTACGCGCCGATCATCAGCTTCGTGCCGGTCCAGACCTACCCCGGCGGGGAGGTCCAGTACGGCGCCGTCTACCAGGAGCCGGTCGCGCCGGGCTTCGTGCCCGAGGAGCCGGTCGCGCCGCCGGCCGAGGCGGTCGTCCTGCACCCGGACGAGTTCGACACCTACAACCACGAGCCCGCCCCGGAGCCCGCCGCGCCCGAGGGGCCGCGGGGGTTCTTCGAGCCCCTGGTGCCTCCGGCCGACATCCCGGCGGGTGGTGCCGCCCCGTACGACGGCTCCCCCGAGGTCCCGGTGAGCCCCGCCTCGGGCGCCGAGACGGGCGACTCCGAGCCGTGGCAGGCAAGCGATGCAGATGCAGATGCAGATGCAGATGCCGACGCCGACAACCGGACCCGGCCCGAGCACCTGCCTCCGGTCCCGCAGCCGCCGGCCGAGGAGCAGCTGACGGTGGAGCAGCCGCTGCCCGAGCAGGAGAACGGCAAGCGCGGCTTCTGGCGCCGCTCCAGGTGACGCGATGACCGGCCCCGCGGGGCCGGTCGCGTTCGCCCCCTGACACGCCACGGCCGGTGAGCGCGGGAGCGCTCACCGGCCGTCGGGTGCGGACCGCTACGACTTGCCGCGGCGGAAGATCTTGTCGCCGAGCCAGACCAGCGGGTCGTACTTGCGGTCGACGACGCGCTCCTTCATCGGGATCAGCGCGTTGTCGGTGATCTTGATGTGCTCGGGGCAGACCTCGGTGCAGCACTTGGTGATGTTGCAGTAGCCGAGCCCGTGCTCCTGCTGGGCCGACTCCTGGCGGTCCGCCACGTCGTACGGGTGCATGTCGAGCTCGGCGATCCGCATGAGGAACCGCGGACCGGCGAAGGCCGGCTTGTTCTCCTCGTGGTCACGGATCACGTGGCAGACGTTGTTGCACATGAAGCACTCGATGCACTTGCGGAACTCCTGGGACCGCTCGACGTCGACCTGCTGCATGCGGTACTCGCCGGGCCGCACCCCGTCGGGCGGCGTGAACGACGGGATCTCGCGCGCCTTCTGGTAGTTGAACGAGACGTCGGTGACCAGGTCCTTGATGACGGGGAACGTCCGCATCGGGGTGACCGTGATCGTCTCGTCCTCGGCGAAGGTGGACATGCGGGTCATGCACCCGAGCCGCGGCTTGCCGTTGATCTCCATGGAGCAGGAGCCGCACTTGCCGGCCTTGCAGTTCCAGCGGACCGCGAGGTCGGGCGCCTGGGTGGCCTGGAGGCGGTGGATGATGTCGAGGACGACCTCGCCCTCGTTCACCTCGACGGTGAAGTCCTCGAGCTTGCCCTCGCCGCCCTCACCGCGCCAGACCTTGAACTTTGCCTTGTAGCTCATGACTTCGCTATCCCGTCGAACGTGGCCATCTCTTCGTCGGTGAGGTACTTGCTCAGCTCGTCGCGCTCGAACAGGGTGATCAGGTCGCCGCGCATCGGCGGCTGCTCCTGCTCCGCGACGGTGATCGACGAGCCGTCCCCGGTGGAGCAGACGAGCAGCTTGCGGCGCCAGTCGGGGTTCATGCCGGGGAAGTCGTCGCGGGTGTGGCCGCCGCGACTCTCCTCGCGCAGCAGCGCGGCGCGGGCCACGCACTCCGAGACGAGGATCATGTTGCGCAGGTCGAGTGCCAGGTGCCAGCCGGGGTTGTAGATGCGCGACCCGGCCGCGCCGACGAGGCGGACGCGCTCCTTGAGCTTCTCGACGACCTCCAGGGCCTCCCGCACCTCCTCGGCCTTGCGGATGATGCCGACGAGCTCGTTCATGGTGCGCTGCAGCTCGTGGTGCACCTCGTACGGGTTCTCGCCGGAGCGCTCCAGCGGCGCCAGGGCCTCGGCGCGCGCCTCGTCCACGAGCTGGGGCGTCACCTTGGGCCGGGCGGGCAGGGAGTCGACGTAGGCGGCGGCGCCCGCGCCGGCGCGACGGCCGAAGACCAGCAGGTCGGACAGCGAGTTGCCGCCGAGGCGGTTGGAGCCGTGCATGCCGCCGGAGACCTCGCCCGCGGCGAACAGCCCCGGCACGGCCGCGGCGCCGGTGTCGGCGTCGACCTCGACCCCGCCCATGATGTAGTGGCAGGTCGGGCCCACCTGCATGGGCTCGGCCGTGATGTCGACGTCGGCCAGCTCCTTGAACTGGTGGTACATCGACGGCAGCCGCCTCTTGATCTCCTCGGCCGGCAGCCGGGAGGAGACGTCGAGGAAGACGCCGCCCTGGGGTGAGCCGCGCCCGGCCTTCACCTCGGCGTTGATGGCGCGGGCCACCTCGTCGCGGGGCAGCAGCTCCGGCGGCCGGCGGTTGTTGGCCTGGTCGGTGTACCACCGGTCGCCCTCGTCCTCGGTGGTGGCGTACTTGTCCTTGAACACCTCGGGGATGTAGTTGAACATGAAGCGCTCACCGTTGGAGTTGCGCAGCACGCCGCCGTCACCGCGGACCGACTCGGTGACGAGGATGCCCCGCACGGACGGCGGCCAGACCATCCCGGTGGGGTGGAACTGGATGAACTCCATGTTGATCAGGTTGGCCCCGGCGAGCAGCGCCAGGGCGTGGCCGTCACCGGTGTACTCCCACGAGTTGGAGGTCACCACGTAGGACTTGCCGATGCCTCCGGTGGCCAGCACGACGGCCGGGGCGTCGAAGACGACGAGGTTGCCGGTCTCGCGCCAGTAGCCGAACGCGCCGGAGATGCGCTCGCCGTCCTTGAGCAGGCGGGTGACCGTGCACTCGGCGAAGACCTTGATGTAGGCCTCGTAGTCGCCGTGCTTGTCGTGATCCTCCTGCTGCAGGGCCACCACGCGCTGCTGCAGGGTGCGGATCAGCTCCAGGCCGGTGCGGTCGCCGACGTGTGCCAGGCGGGGGTACTCGTGGCCGCCGAAGTTGCGCTGGCTGATCTTGCCGTCCTTGGTGCGGTCGAACAGCGCGCCCCAGGCCTCCAGCTCCCAGACCCGGTCGGGGGCCTCCTTGGCGTGCAGCTCGGCCATCCGCCAGTTGTTGAGGAACTTCCCGCCCCGCATGGTGTCGCGGAAGTGCACCATCCAGTTGTCGTCGGGGTTGACGTTGCCCATCGCGGCGGCGGCGCCACCCTCGGCCATGACGGTGTGGGCCTTGCCGAACAGCGACTTGCAGACGATCGCCGTGCGCTTGCCCTGCTGGCGGGCCTCGATCGCGGCCCGCAGCCCGGCGCCGCCCGCTCCGATGACGACGACGTCGTATTCGTGACGCTCGATTTCCACTGAAGATTCCTTACGCGAACGGGAAGGCGATGATGCCCTTGGCGACCAGGCGGACGTAGAGGTCGGCGCCCATCACCGAGAACAGCGACGCCCACGCGAACTGCTGGTGCCTGGCGTTGAGCTTGGAGACCAGCGTCCAGGCCTTGTAGCGCAGCGGGTGGCGCGAGAAGTGGTTGAGCCGCCCGGCGGTGATGTGCCGGCAGGAGTGGCAGCCGAGCGTGTAGCACCAGATGAGGGCGGCGTTGACCAGCAGGATCCAGGAGCCGAGGCCGGTCGGCGTGTGGGCGAGCGCGAGGATCGCGTCGTAGGTGAGAACGGCGCCGATCAGGATGGCGGCGTAGAAGAAGTAGCGGTGGATGTTCTGCACGATCAGCGGGAAGCGGGTCTCGCCGGTGTACTTCCCGTGCGGCTCCTGCACGGCGCAGGCGGCCGGCGACAGCCAGAACGACCGGTAGTACGCCTTGCGGTAGTAGTAGCAGGTCAGCCGGAACCCGCCCGGCAGGCCGAGGATGAGCAGCCCCGGCGGCAGCGCGTACCAGTCACCGAAGGGCGCGAGCCCGAGGAACCGCGCGCC
This sequence comes from Nonomuraea muscovyensis, assembly GCF_014207745.1. Lineage (NCBI taxonomy): Bacteria > Bacillati > Actinomycetota > Actinomycetes > Streptosporangiales > Streptosporangiaceae > Nonomuraea > Nonomuraea muscovyensis. Next base: position 1,536,451 of record NZ_JACHJB010000001.1, on the reverse strand, counting down.
CTCGGGACACGAGGTCGCCAGGCACGGCGACGAGAACGGGGCGATGTACTCCGAGCCCGGCACGTAGTAGCTGGAATCGAAGATCGCCCACACGCCGTAGACCAGGAAGGAACTGAGCCCCAGGAAGGTCAGCAGGGGTGACAGCCACCATCGGTCCGTGCGCAGCGTGCGCACCCTGATCTGCGCACGTTGCCTTCTAGCGGGTGCGTCGGGCGTCGTCTGGGTCATCGGGGACCTCTCCACCTCCCGCGGACCCTGCTCGCCTCGGGTCCGGGATATCTCGCTCGGTGCGCGTGCCGCGGGCCGTCATCTCCGCTCAGGCGCGCATTGGTGGGGGATACGTTACGACGCCCGCGCGGGCATTTGTGAGCAGGGTCACTCACTTTTTCGAGGACCCGCTGTGATTCCTGTCACGTCCGCCCGTCAGAGCCGGTTCCCCGGGTTCGGCAACTTAACCACCGTGACGAAAAAATCATCAATCTGGCGGACCGCCCGGATAAAGGCCGCAAAATCCACCGGTTTGGTGACGTATGCGTTGGCGTGCAGCCGGTAGCCCTGCAGGATGTCCTCCTCGGCCTCCGACGTGGTCAGGATCACCACCGGGATGGTGCGCAGGTCGAGGTCGTCCTTCACCTCCCGCAGCACCTCCATGCCGTCCATCCGCGGCAGGTTGAGGTCGAGCAGGATCAGGTCGGGCCGCGGCGCGTCGTGGTAGGCGTCCTCGCGGCGCAGGAACGCCATGGCCTGCTCACCGTCGTTGACGACGTGCAGGCGGTTGCGCAGCTTGTTCAGCTCGAACGCCTCGCGCGTCAGCAGGATGTCGCCCTGGTCGTCCTCGACCAGGAGCACCTCGATGGGACGCCACTCGCTCATTCGTCGTCTCCGGCGGCAGGCAGGGTCCAGCGGAACGTCGCCCCCGGCCCCGCGGCGTCGCCGTCGAGCCAGAGCCGGCCCCCGTGATACTCCACGATCTTGCGGCAGAGCGCCAGCCCGATGCCGGTGCCCGGGTAGACGTCACGCGGGTGGAGGCGCTGGAAGATCAGGAAGATGCGGTCGGCGTACTTGGCCTCCACCCCGATCCCGTTGTCGGAGCAGCTGAACTCCCACATGCCGGCCACCCGCTCGGCCGTCACGCGCACGCGCGGCGGCTCCGCCGAGCGGAACTTGATCGCGTTCTCGACGAGGTTCTGGAAGAGCTGCGTGAGCTGGAGCCGGCTGCCGACCACCCGGGGCAGCGGGCCGGAGGTGACGACGGCACCGGTGTCCTCCACGGAGGCGGCCAGGTTGGCCAGCGCCGCCTCCAGCGCCGCGCCCGAGTCGACGACCGTCCGCTCGCTGCCCATCCGGCCCACCCGCGAGAAGTCGAGCAGGTCGTTGATGAGCGACTGCATCCGCTTGGCGCCGTCCACCGCGTAGTGGATGTACTGCCGGGCCCGGTCGTCCAGCCGGTCCGCGTAGCGCTGCTCCAGCATCTGCGTGAAACTGGCGACCTTGCGCAGCGGCTCCTGCAGGTCGTGGCTGGCCACGTAGGCGAACTGCTCCAGCTCGCCGTTGGACCTGCGCAGTTCGGCGGCCTGGTCCTCGGCCGTGCGCCAGGCGGTCACGATGCGCTCGCGCATGGAGTCGACGTGGCTCGCCAGCTCCGCCAGTTCGGCCGGCCGGGCGACGTGGGGACGGTGGTCGAAGTCGCCCGCGGCGACCCGGCGCACCTGCTCGGTCAACTGGGCGATGGGCTTGAGCACCACGTGGCGGACGACGGCCGCGAGCACGACGGCGGTGACGACGGCGCCCAGCAGCAGGACGACCAGCGCCACGTACAGCCGGTCGAGCACCACCTCCACCTGGGGCCGAGGACCGGCCGCGCGCACCTGCTCGATCAGCAGCGCGATCAGCACGATCCCGGCCGTGAGAAGCAGGGCCGCGGTCATGCCGATGACGACGAACCAGCGGGCCATCGGCAGCCTGCCCAGCCCGTCGGGTCTCCTCGGCGGCGGCAGCGGGTTGATGGTCATGCGGTCCTCCTGCGCACCAGGACCGCCGCGAGGTCGTCGGTCAGCGTGCCCACGTGGCTGATGAGCCGGTCGAGGTCGACCGCGCCGTGATCCCGTACGAGGTCCACCAGGCCGTCGACGCCGAGCTGCTCGTCACCCGCGCCGACGACGGCCTCGATGAGGCCGTCGGTATAGAGCAGCATCGCCCACTCCTCGCCCAGCGGCACGTCGATGGCCTTCCAGTCGGCGTCGTGGAAGATGCCGAGCGGCGGGCCCGACGGCGCCCCGCCGACCGCCCCCACCACGCCGTCGCGCACCACCACCGGCGGCGGGTGGCCGACCACCAGCAGCGTGGCCCGACGCAGGTCGGGCGTGATCGTGACCGTGCAGAGCGTGGTGAAGATCTCCGGCGCCTTGCGCTCGGCGCGCAGCAACGTGTCGAGCGTGCGCAGCATCGGCTCGCCGGTCCGCCCGGCGAGCACCAGGGTGCGCCAGGCGATGCGCAGCGCCACGCCCAGCGCCGCCTCGTCGGGGCCGTGCCCGCACACGTCTCCCACGACGACGTGCACGGCCCCGTCAGGGGTCTGCACGGTGTCGAGGAAGTCGCCCGCCAGCAACGAGCCCTGGCTGCCCGGCAGGTAGCGGGTGGTGTGCTCGATCGCGTCCGTGCGCAGCATCGCGACCGGCAGCAGGCCGCTCTCCAGCCGGGAGTTCTCCTTGGCCGTCAGCTCGGCCTCGACCAGCCGGAGATGGGCCAGGTCGGCCCGCTTGCGCTCCATCGCGTAGCGGATCGCCCGGGCCAGCAGCCGCGCGTCGACGTCCTGCTTGACCAGGTAGTCCTGCGCACCCGCCTGCACCGCGGCCACGCCCACGTGCATGTCGCGCAGCCCGGTCAGCACGAGCACGGCGGCGTGCGGCGCCAGGCTCAGCACCTCGCGCAGCGCCTCCAGACCGCTCGCGTCGGGCAGCGACAGGTCGACCAGCACGCACTGGATCCCGGCGGTCAGCCTGGCCCGCGCCTCGCGCAGGCTGCGCACCCAGGTGATCTTCGGAGGGGCCTCAGCCTGTCGGAGCAGCTCCTCCACGAGGAAGGCGTCACCGTCGTCGTCCTCGATGAGCAGCAGCGTCGACGTCTCCGAAAGGGGGGCCGTCACGGAGACCTCCGGAGGAAACCACGTCTGGTGGAGCAGGACCCGCAGACGGTGGCCCGGTGAAGCTGGGACAGCCTGCAGCGCGAAGCACCCATAACCACCTCTTCCTGAAGGCGCTCATATATCTTCCCGTGCTTCGGTAAGACTCGAATATGCGTACGGCGTATGAGATGCGGCCACGTACGGACGCTGCCTGATCGCGATCGACCGACGAGCAGGTGCCGAGCATGCCGTACAGGTCTTCGAACTCGGGTACCAGCGTCAGCCCTCCCTTCGGGGAGCGGAGGAGGTCAATGCGCGATGAGTTCGACCCCTTGCGGAAGCGTGCCGTCCTGACCGGCCTCGGCCACGAACGACAGCAGCGTCGCCCGGAACGCCCGCGCCGCCCTGGCCGGCTCCACGTCCCTGCGGTGCGCCAGCGCGATCGTCCTGCTCAGCCCCGGTGGCGCCAGCGGCGTGCCGGTCAGCCCCGGCCGCCCGTCGAGCACCATCGACGGCACCACGGCCACGCCCAGCCCCGCCTCGACGAACCGCAGGACCGCGTCCATCTCGCCGCCCTGCACGGCCAGCGTCGGCTCGAACCCCGCCTGGCGGCACGCGCTCAGCGTCGCCTCCCGCACGTCGTACCCCCGCCTGAACATCACCATCGGCCTGCCGCGCAGCTCCTCGATCCGCAGGTACGGCCGGCGCGCCCGCTGGTCGGAGGGTGCGGCGACGACGAGGTTCTCCCGCAGGATCTCCTCCGTCACCAGCGACGGGTCGTCGCTCTGCAACGGCATGATGATCAGCGACAGGTCGATCTGGCCGCGGGCCAGCGCCCTGACCAGGTCACGCGAGCCGCCCTCCTCCACCAGCAGCTCGATGCCCGGATAGTCGCGGTGGAAGCGGGCCAGCGCGTCGGCCAGCAGCCCGGCGCACAGCGACGGCGTCGCGCCGAGCCGCACCCGGCCCCGGCGCAGCCCGGCCAGCTCGGCCACCTCCTGCCGGGCGGTGTCGGCGTCGGCCAGCATCCGCCGGGCCAGCGGCAGCAGCGCCTCGCCGGCGGCGGTCAGCGTCACGTTGCCGCGGGCGCGGGAGAACAGCGGCGCGCCCAGATCGGCCTCGAGCGCCTTGATCTGCTTGCTCAGGGACGGCTGCGCGACCCTCATCCGCTCGGCCGCCTGGGTGAAGTGCCTGGTCTCCGCCACCGCGACGAAGTAGGCGAGCTGCTGCAACTGCATGTGATTTTCCTCGCACTGGCCGGAGGCGTCTCGCCACGCCAGCCGTACAAACCAGACATCATAGCCGAGGGCTATGGAAACCAGGCCCGTCATGACTTGGACGGATCGTCGCCTGCTACCTAGCGTCAGATGACGTGACTGCCACGATAGAGCGCGGCGCCGCCACCGCGCCTGTTAGAACCCCCAAGTCCGATCCGCCCGCGAAGAGTCCGGGGTCCAAGCGGACCGGCGGCTTCCTGGCCTCGTCGAACGGCAAGAAGGCGGTCATGGCCGTCACCGGCGCCGTGATGGTCGGTTTCCTGGCCCTCCACATGCTGGGCAACCTGAAGATCTTCCTGGGCCGCGACTCGTTCAACGAGTACGCGCACGCCCTGCGCACCCTGGGCGCGCCGCTCGTCCCGTACCGGACGGTGCTGACCATCCTGGAAGTCATCCTCGTGGTCTCGGTGGTGCTGCACATCTGGGCCGCGGTCTCGCTGGCCAGGCGGGCCAGGAAGGCCAGGCCGGTCCGGTACGTGGCGAAGAAGTCGCAGGCGGGCGGCTACACCACGCACATCATGCGGTTCGGCGGCGTCACGATCCTGCTCTACCTGGTCTGGCACCTGCTCGACCTGACCTTCGGCGTGGTCAACCCCAAGGGCTTCGACTCCGCGCCCGCCGACCGGATGATGGCCGGGTTCGAGCCGTCGCGCTGGTGGGTGACTCTCGTCTACGTCGTGGCCGTCGTCATGGTCGGCCTGCACCTGCGGCACGGCGTCTGGAGCGCCTTCCAGACGCTCGGCTGGGCCAACCGCACCCGTTACAAGGCGCTGAAGGCGACCGCGGCGCTGCTGTCCGCGGCTCTCATCGTCGGGTTCCTCGCCCCGCCGCTCGCCATCACCTTTGGAGTGCTCAAGTGAAGTACGCAGCGGGCGACGAGATCCGCGACACCAAGGCCCCCGCCGGGCCCATCGAGGACCGGTGGGAGAAGCGCAAGTTCAGCGCCAAGCTGGTCAACCCGGCCAACAAGCGCAAGCTCAACGTCATCGTGGTCGGCACCGGCCTGGCGGGCGGCTCGGCCGCGGCGACGCTCGGCGAGCTGGGCTACAACGTCAAGTCGTTCTGCTACCAGGACTCGCCCCGGCGCGCCCACTCCATCGCCGCGCAGGGCGGCATCAACGCCGCCAAGAACTACCGCGGCGACGGCGACTCCATCTACCGGTTGTTCTACGACACGGTGAAGGGCGGCGACTTCCGCGCCCGCGAGTCGAACGTCTACCGGCTGGCCCAGGTCTCGGTGAACATCATCGACCAGGCCGTGGCCCAGGGCGTGCCGTTCGCCCGCGAGTACGGCGGCCTGCTCGACACCCGCTCGTTCGGCGGCGCCCAGGTGTCGCGCACCTTCTACGCCCGCGGCCAGACGGGCCAGCAGCTCCTGCTCGGCGCCTACCAGGCGCTGGAGCGCCAGGTGGCGGCCGGGACCGTGGAGATGTTCACCCGGCACGAGATGCTCGACCTGATCGTCGCCGACGGCCGGGCCCGGGGCGTCATCGTGCGCGACATGGTGACCGGCGAGATCGAGCGGCACGTCGCCGACGCGGTCGTGCTGGCCACCGGCGGCTACGGCAACGTGTTCTTCCTGTCGACCAACGCCAAGGGCTGCAACACCACGGCCATCTGGCGGGCGCACGAGCGCGGCGCGTACTTCGCCAACCCCTGCTACACGCAGATCCACCCCACCTGCATCCCGGTGTCGGGCGAGTACCAGTCGAAGCTGACGCTCATGTCGGAGTCGCTGCGCAACGACGGTCGCGTGTGGGTGCCGCTGCGCAAGGGCGACGACCGCGTCCCCGGCGACATCCCCGAGGACGAGCGCGACTACTACCTGGAGCGCATCTACCCGGCGTTCGGCAACCTGGTGCCGCGCGACATCGCCTCGCGGGCCGCCAAGAACGTCTGCGACGAGGGCCGCGGCGTCGGTCCCGGCGGCCTCGGCGTCTACCTCGACTTCCGCGACGCGATCAACCGGCTGGGCCGGGACGCCGTGGAGAAGAAGTACGGCAACCTCTTCGAGATGTACGAGCGCATCACCGGCGAGAACCCGTACGAGACGCCGATGCGCATCTACCCGGCGGTCCATTACACGATGGGCGGCCTGTGGGTGGACTACGACCTGCAGTCCACCATCCCCGGCCTGTTCGTGATCGGCGAGGCCAACTTCTCCGACCACGGCGCCAACCGCCTCGGCGCCTCCGCGCTGATGCAGGGCCTGGCCGACGGCTACTTCGTGCTGCCCACCACCATCGGCGACTACCTGGCGGCCGGGCCGTTCGGCGAGGTCGAGGAGGAGGCCGTGGCCGAGGCCGAGATCAAGGTCCGGTCCAAGATCGAGCGGTTGCTGTCGGTGAACGGCACCCGCACGCCCGACTCCTTCCACCGCGAGCTGGGCCGGCTCATGTGGGACCACTGCGGCATGGAGCGCACCGAGGAGTCGCTGCGCAAGGCGCTGGAGCGCATCCCCGAGCTGCGTACGGAGTTCTGGGAGAACGTCAAGGTCAGCGGCACCGCCGAGGAGCTGAACCAGGTGCTGGAGAAGGCCGGGCGCGTCGCCGACTTCTTCGACCTGGCCGAGCTGATGTGCCTGGACGCCCTGGTGCGCACCGAGTCGTGCGGCGGCCACTTCCGGGCCGAGTCGCAGGACGCCGACGGCGAGGCGCTGCGCGACGACGAGAACTTCGCGCACGTGTCGGCCTGGGAGTACTCGCCCGAGGGCGTGCCCGTGCTGCACAAGGAAGTGCTCGAGTACGAGTACGTCAAGATGACCCAGCGGAGCTACAAGTGAACCTGACCCTGAAGGTCTGGCGGCAGAGCGGCCCCACCGACTCCGGACGCATGGTGACGTACCGGGTGGAGGATGTGTCGCCGGACATGTCGTTCCTGGAGATGCTGGACGTCCTCAACGAGCGGCTGATCATCGAGGGCGACGACCCGATCGCCTTCGACCACGACTGCCGCGAAGGCATCTGCGGCATGTGCGGCATGGTCATCAACGGTGTCGCGCACGGCGAGCAGCGGGCCACCACGACCTGCCAGCTCCACATGCGCCACTTCGAGGACGGCGCCGTCATCACCATCGAGCCGTGGCGCGCCGCGCCGTTCCCGGTGGTGAAGGACCTGGTCGTGGACCGGTCGGCGTTCGACCGCATCATCCAGGCCGGCGGCTTCGTCTCGGTGCCGGCCGGCTCGGCGCCCGACGCGCACAGCGTCCCGGTGCGCAAGGAGGACGCCGACGCCGCCTTCGACGCGGCCACCTGCATCGGCTGCGGCGCCTGCGTGGCGGCGTGCCCGAACGGCTCGGCCTCCCTCTTCACCGCCGCCAAGATCACCCACCTGAGCCTGCTGCCCCAGGGCCAGCCGGAGCGCCTCACGCGCGCCAGGGCCATGGTGGACCAGATGGACGCCGAGGGCTTCGGCGGCTGCACCAACACCGGCGAGTGCACCGCCGTCTGCCCCAAGGGCATCCCGCTGGACGCGATCGCCCAGATGAACGGCGACTACCTGAAGGCCAACGCCAAGTAGGTGCCGGTCGTGCCGTCGCGCCGTACGAGATCCGCCGATCTCGTACGGCGCTGCTGTGTGAGCGATCTTTGACCGGCTCGACAAGCTGAAGGACCTGCTGGCGGGACCCGGTCAGCCGCCGGTCCAGGCGGCGGTGGTCTCCAGGCGGCGGCGCCAGAGCTTCTCGCCGTCGCCGCCGGGTTGCCAGCGGGCGGTGAAGTCGATCAAGGCGCGGCAGCGGTCCAGCATGGCGGCGTGGCGCTCCGCCCAGGACGGCACGGCGGCGCCGTAGGCGTCGAAGAAGGACGGCAGCAGCGGCACGTGCTCCGGGTGGTGCGTGCGCACGATCCACTCGCACCACGACAGGTCCTCCACCGGCGGGCCCGGGTGCGCCCACTCCCAGTCGAGGATCGCCACCGGCTCGTACGTCGCCGGGTCGAACAGCATGTTCTGCGGGCCGTAGTCGCCGTGCACGATGCCCAGGCGGTGGATGCTCGCCAGGGTGCGGCCGCAGGCGGCCAGCACCTCGGTGGCCCGCCCCTCGTCCAGGAGATCCTGGCCGTGCGCGCCGGGCACGAAGGCCGTGGTCACGCTCGTCCTGGTGATCTTGTGGACGGGCGGCACCGGGAGCCGTCCCTTCAGCCGGCGCAGGAACCTGCTCTCGGTCCGCAGCCGGAACGCCGCCTCGGGACCTTGGTAACACTTGACGACCAGTGCGCCGTCGCCGACCGTGCTGTTGGTGTACCCGTGCCTCACAGGCACCGATTCTTCCCCACCCGACCGCCCGCCGCGCCCCCTCGACCGGCCTTGACACCGACGCCGCAGGACGACGGGCCCGGCGATACGAAAATGGTTTGCTGGGCACGATCGCCGTTTGTCAACCTTGACAGGCTATGCGCTCCCTACCCGAGGCCGATCCCGGCCTGCCCGACATCCGCAGCCCGTTCCGCTACCTGTTGTGGAACGCGCGCATGCAACTGCCCTCACTCCTCGGCGGCATCGCCTTCGCGACCGCCTGGTGGGTGGTGCAGGCCCTGGTGCCGGCGGTCCTCGGCAAGGGCATCGACGCCCTCACCGCCAAGGACGGCGGCGAGCTGCTGACCTGGTCGGCGATCCTCCTCGGGCTCGGCCTGGCGCAGGCCTACACCGGGATCATGCGGCACCGGCTGGCCGTCTACAACTGGCTGGCCGCCGCCTACCGCACGGTCCAGGTGACCGCCAGGCAGGCCGCCCGGCTCGGCGCCACGCTGCCCAAACGCCTGTCCACCGGCGAGGTCGTCAGCGTCGGCAACTCCGACATCGCGCACATCGGCAGCTCGATGGACATCCTGCTGCGCGGCACCGGCTCCATCGTGGCGATCGTCACGGTCACCGTGATCCTCATCTCCACGTCCCTGCCGCTCGGCCTGATGGTGCTCTTCGGCGTGCCGGTCATGGCGGTGGCGGTCGGGCCGCTGCTGAGGCCGCTGCACCGGCGCCAGAAGGCGCAGCGCGACCTCACCGGCGAGCTGTCCACCCGCTCCGCCGACATCGTGGCCGGGCTGCGGGTGCTGCGCGGCATCGGCGGCGAGCAGGTGTTCGCCGAGCACTACCGGGAGGAGTCGCAGCGGGTCCGGCACGCCGGCGTCGCCGTGTCCAGGGTCGAGTCGCTGCTGGAGGGCGCCCAGATCATCCTGCCCGGCCTGCTCGTCGCAGCCGTCACGGGAGTGGGCGCGTCGTTCGCGGTCGGCGGGCAGATCACGCCCGGCGAGCTGGTCTCGTTCTACACGTACGCGGTGTTCCTGATCGGGCCGATGCGCACCCTCACCGAGGCCGCCGACAAGCTGACCAAGGGCCACGTGGCCGCCCGCCGGGTGGTGCGCATCCTGTCCATCGAGCCCGAGGTGTCCGGCGGCGACGGCACGAGCGAGGGCGGCGTGCTGCGCGACAGCTACAGCGGCGTGACCCTCCAACCGGGCACGCTCACCGCGGTCGCCGCCGGCACGCCCGAGGACGCCATCGCCATCGCCGACCGGCTCGGCCGCTACACCGACGGCGACGTCACCTTCGGCTCGGCCGACCTGGCCACGCTGCCCGTCGAGGAGGTCCGCTCGCGCATCCTGGTCGCCGACAACGGCGCCCGGCTGTTCACCGGCAGGCTCCGCGACGAGCTCGACGTCCGCGGCGGCGCCTCCGACGGGGAGATCAGGCAGGCGCTGCACGCCGCCTGCGCCGAGGACATCGTCGAGGCGCTGCCCGAAGGGCTGGACGCCCAGGTGGCCGAGGCCGGCCGGGAGTTCTCCGGCGGGCAGCAGCAGCGGCTGCGGCTGGCACGGGCGCTGCTGGCCGACCCGGAGGTGCTCATCCTGGTCGAGCCGACCAGCGCCGTCGACGCCCACAGCGAGGCGCGCATCGCCGACCGGCTCGCCAAGGCGCGGGCCGGCCGCACCACGCTGGTCTGCACGACCAGCCCGCTCGTGCTCGACCGCACCGACCATGTGATCTACGTGGAGGACGGCAGAGCGCACGCCGAGGGCACGCACCGGGAGCTGCTCGGCTCCTCGCCCGCCTACGCCGCGACCGTGACCCGAGGGGAAGACTGACGATGGCCCGCGAGATCCTGCCGGTCGCCGACCCGAGCCAGGTACGCGCCTACGCCCGCCGGCTGACGCTGAAGTATCCGCGGCGGCTCGCCGTCGCCCTGGCCCTGCACGGGCTCGCGGCGGTGGCCGGGCTGGTCGTCCCGTGGCAGCTCGGCACCCTGGTGCAGGACGTCAAGGACGACGCTCCGGTCAACGTCACGCTGGTGGCGTTCGGCATCGGCGCCTTCCTGGTGCTCCAGGGCGTGCTGGTGCGCTTCGCGGTGCTGGCCTCGTCCAGGCTCGGCGAGAAGGTGCTGGCCGAGCTGCGTGAGGAGTTCGTCGACCGGGTGCTGGCGCTGCCACTGTCCACGGTGGAGCGGGCCGGCGCCGGCGACCTCATCACCCGGACGTCCCGCGACGTCGACTCGCTGTCCAGGACCGTACGGCACGCCGTCCCCGAGACGCTGATCGCGACCGTCACCTTCACCATCACCTTGGGCGCGGTGCTGCTCGTCAGCCCGCTGCTCATGCTGCCGATGCTGGTCGCGGCGCCGCTGCTGTGGCTTTCCACCCGCTGGTATCTCAAGCGGGCCCGCGACGGCTACCTGCGCGAGAACGCCGCCTACGCCGACATGACGGAGGGGCTGGCCGAGACCGTCGAGGGCGCCCGCGCCATCGAGGCGCTGGGCCTGCATCGACGCCGCAGCGAGCGGACCGACCGCGACATCGCCCGCTCGTTCGCCGCCGAGCGCTACACGCTGGGGCTGCGGACGAGGTGGTTCCCCTCGATCGAGCTGGGCTACGTGATCCCGGTGGCCGCGACGCTGCTGGTCGGCGGGCTGTTCTACAGCGCCGACTGGGTCTCGCTGCAGCAGGTAACGGCGGCCACGCTGTACGCGCAGCAACTCATCGACCCGCTCGACCGGTTCCTCATGTGGATCGACGAGCTGCAGGTGGGTGGGGCGGCCATGGCGCGGCTGCTGGGCGTGGCCAACGTGCCCGACGACCGCGAGCCGTCCCCGGCGCGCCCCTCGGGCGAGCTGCTGGAGGCGTCCGGCGTCCACTACGCCTACCGCGCGGGCCGCGACGTGTTGCACGGCGTGTCGCTGACCGTGCGGCCGGGGGAGCGGCTGGCCATGGTCGGCCCCTCCGGGGCCGGCAAGTCGACGCTGGGCAGGTTGCTGGCCGGCATCCACGGGCCGCGGGCCGGATCGGTGTCCGTCGGCGGCGTGCCGCTGGTCGAGCTGCCGCTCGACGAGCTGCGCGGCCACGTCGCGCTGGTCACCCAGGAGCACCACGTGTTCAAGGGGACACTCCGCGACAACATGCTCATCGCCCGGCCGGGCGCCGACGACCCGGCCGTGCGCGACGCGCTGGCCGCCGTGGACGTGCTCGACTGGGTGCTCGCCCTGCCCGACGGCCTCGACACCGTCGTCGGCTCGGGCGGGCTCGCCGTCTCACCGGCCCAGGCGCAGCAGCTCGCGCTGGCCCGCCTCGTGCTGGCCGACCCGCACACGCTGGTGCTCGACGAGGCCACCTCGCTGATCGACCCGCGCGCCGCCCGCCACCTGGAGCGGTCGCTCGCCGCGGTGCTGGAGGGCCGTACGGTGATCGCGATCGCGCACCGCCTCTACACGGCGCACGACGCCGACCGGGTGGCCGTGGTGGAGGACGGCCGGATCAGCGAGCTGGGCTCGCACGAGGAGCTGGTGGCCGCGGGCGGCTCCTACGCGGCCCTGTGGAGCAGCTGGCACGGCACCCCCACCCGCTCGCCGGGCGGCACGGCCGGCTGAGACCGCCCGCGTCCGCCCCTCCTGCGCCGCTGTCCATGAGCCGATCACCACACGAGATCACCGGCACGTCCGGAGCCCTGCGCGCCTCCCGCCAAGGAGTTTCCGCTGGAGGCGGTTCTGCGGGGGAAGGGGCCTCCTGCCTCCTCCTGGTCGGTCCGAGACGCACCGCCGGCGTCCACGTCACGTGATCGAACGTCTCGTCTCACTCGGTCGCGGCGGTGATCTCCAGGTGTATCGCCCGCAGCCACGGGTCGAGTAGCCCAGGGCCATCGAGGTGAGGTGGTCGTGGATCGCGTCGGCGTTACCTGCCTGCCCGCACGGTGAACTCCTCTTCTTCCTGCTCGACCCGTGCAGCGTCCAGGCTGTCCGGCGGTTGACCTCAACCATGGTCGAGGTTGCAGAATCGCTGACGGCGGGCGGCGCGGCCCGGATGGGCCGGCCGGAACGCGCCCGCCTGTCCTGGAGCGAATCCATCCCCAACCACGGAGATGTCGTCATGACCAGAGTCGTCGTCATAGGTGCCACCGGCAAGCAGGGCGGCGCGGTCGCCGACCTGCTTGTGCAGCGCGGTCACGAGGTGGTGGCGTACGTGCGCTCGGCGGAATCGCCGGCCGCGAAGGCGCTGTTGGCCCAGGGGGTGCGGCTCGCCACCGGCGATCTCGCCGATCCCGACGCGCTCCAGCGGGCGTGCAAAGGCGCCGACGCGGTTTTCGGCCTGTCAGTGCCGTTCGGCGAGGGCGGCAAGGATGAGGAGATCGCGCAGGGACGCCTGCTCGTCGACACTGCCGCTCGCCTTGACGTCCACCTGGTGTACTCCTCTGTGCGGGGCGGCGACCGGCTGGTGGCCACCAACATCGACCACGCCGACAGCAAGCAGCTCATCGAGGCGTATGTGCGCGAGCGGCCGGTGCGCGCGACGGTGCTCGGCCCGGTGTACTTCATGGAGAACGTGCTCAACCTCGGCTTCAGCCGGCTCGGCGACGGCATTCTCGCCAACCCGCTGACTCCCGGCAAGCCGCTCGACCAGGTGAGTGTCCTGGACATCGCCGGCATGGCCGTACACGCCGTCGAGAACCCCGACGAGCTCGCCGGCGAGCGGATCGACATCGCGTCCGACCGCGTCACCGGGCAGGAAGCGGCCCGGATCCTGAGCGAGGTGCTCGGCCGGGAGATCCCCTACCAGCAGCTGCCCCTGGACATGGTGCGGCAGTGGGCCGGCGAGGAAGTGGCCACGATGTTCGAGAGCTTCGAGAACAACACCGATTTCCTTGACATCGAGGCTCTGCATGCCAGGTACCCCGCCGTGCGCTGGCACAGCTACGCCGAGTGGGCCAGGACGGTGGACTGGGACAGAATCCTCGCGGGCTAGATCAGCCCGCGCCGGACACAGGCCGGGCGCGCGGCACGGGGCGCTCCACTTGCCGCCTGCAGGAACATGGCCCGCCGGATGCACTCTTCTGCACGGCTGCGCGGTCCGGCCTCGCCGGATCGTCCATTGCGACCGGCGGCCACCGCAGGCACACCCGTCGTGGCCACGTACCCGATCGCTGCCAGGAACGCCCGGCCACCTCGTTTCGGCGAGATCGGCCCGGCAAGTGAGAACTGGTGAGCAATCCCGACCTCATCTTCGCCCTTGGCGGTGCGGGTGCGCTGCTGGCCGCGTCGCTGCCCGCCGTGCTGCACCGGCTGCCCTTCTCCCTGCCGCTGGCCTGCCTGCTCGGCGGGATGGTGCTGTTCCTGCTCCCCTTTCCGGTGCTGGAACCTGATCCGGTCGCTCACCGTGCCGCGCTTGAGCACATCACCGAGATCTGCGTGGTCATCTCCCTGATGGGCGCCGGCCTGGCCCTCAACCGTAAGGCCGGCCTGCGCCGCTGGTCATCGACCTGGCGGCTGCTCGGCTGGACCATGCCCCTGACGATCGTGGCCGTCGCGGGGGCCACGACCTGGCTGCTGGGCTGGCCGCCGGCAGCGGCCGTGCTGCTCGGTGCGGTGCTCGCGCCCACCGACCCGGTGCTGGCCTCCGACGTGCAGGTGGGGGAGCCCGTGGACGCCGAGAACGCCGACGACGAGGTCCGCTTCTCCCTCACGTCCGAAGCCGGACTCAACGACGGTCTGGCTTTTCCCATCGTCTACGCCGCCATAGCTCTGGCGACGACCGGCGGAGCCGCCTGGATGGGTGACTGGGCGCTGATCGACGTGCTCTACCGGGTCTCCGTGGGAGTGCTGGGCGGGATGCTCGTCGGCAAGCTGCTCGGCCGCCTGTTCTTCCACACCAGGAAGGCGAACCTGCGGCTGGCCGAGCACCGCGACGGGTTCGTCGCCCTGGCGAGCACGTTCCTGGCCTACGGCATGACCGAACTCGTTCACGGCTATGGCTTCATCGCCGTCTTCGTCACCGCCTGCACGATACGAAACGCCGAACGCAGCGATGGCTACAACGGCATCCTCCACGGTTTCATCGAACAGATCGAACGACTGCTCACCGCCTGGCTGCTCCTGCTTCTCGGCGGATTCGTCGCGGTCGGCGGCCTTGCCTCGCTGACCTGGCGCGGCGCCGCCGTCGCGCTCCTGTTGCTCCTGGTGATCCGGCCCGTGACCGGGTGGCTGGCCCAGGCGCGCGGCCCCGCAGGCCCCCGGGAGCGGGCCGTCATCTCCTTCTTCGGGATTCGCGGCATCGGCTCGCTGTACTACCTGGCGTTCGCCCTCGGCCTCGCTGATTTCGGCGTGCCACAGGAGGAGCTGTGGGCCGTGGTCGCCTTCGCGGTGCTGGCCTCGATCGTGCTGCACGGCATCACCGCCACGCCGGTCATGGCCCGCCTCGACCGCCTGCGTGACACGCCGCAACCGTCCTGGCCGAGCAACGTGACCTCCGACGGGTCGGCCCGCCCTACGGGCTGAGCCGCCTCCCGTACACCTCCGCCCCTCCTGTGGTTTTCCGCAGGAGAAGCGGATGGAGCACCGCATTCCGGCGCGACGTGGCCGTCCCTAGCGTTGATCCCATGATGCAGACGGTGATGAACGTGCTGGTGGCGGCGGCGGTCGCGGCAGGGAGCCAGGGAGCCGGGGTCCGCCCCGAGCTGGAGAAGATCGTGGTGGGCAACGGGGCGACGGCCGCTCTGGCACGGGTCTCCGACGGAGACCGGACATGGTCCGGCGCCGTGGGGGTTCGCGACATCAAGCGCGGCGGGCGGCCCTCGCCCGCCGGGTACTTCCGGATCGGCAGCGTCACCAAGACGTTCGTCGCGACCGTGGTGCTCCAACTCGTGGACGAGGGCAAGGTGGGGCTCGACGACCCCATCGACCGGCATCTGCCGGGCATGGTCCCGGACGGGGAACGCATCACGGTCCGCGAGCTCCTCGACCACACCAGCCACCTGTACGACTACATGAGCGAGCCGGGATACTCCACCAACCGGTGGCGCGGCGAGGCGCGGTTCCGCTCCTACCAGCCGCGCGAACTGCTCGACGTGGCCTTCGCCAAGAAGCTCCCCGACGACCGCGCGTGGCATTACTCCAACACCAACTACGTGGTGCTCGGCCTGCTGGTGGAGAAGCTGACGGGCAGGGCCTACGGCGAGGAGGTCAAGCGCCGCATCCTGCGACCGCTGGGCCTGCGTCACACCGTGGTGCCGGGCGACCGGACGGGCGTGCCGTCCCCGCACGCCAAGGGGTACGAGCCGATGCCCCACCTGGTGGACGCGACCCGGATGAACCCCTCGCTGGACTGGGCGGCGGGAGAGATGATCTCGACCACGGCGGACCTGGAGCGGTTCCTGTCCGCCTTGCTGAGCGGCAAGCTGACCAGCGCCGCGTCGCTGCGCGCCATGCGCACGACCGTCGAGACGGGGGCCGGATTCGGCTACGGGCTCGGCCTGCAGTCGTACACGCTGCCGTGCGGCAAGGTGTGGGGGCACAGCGGTGAGCTGATCGGGTACCTCACGTTCGCGTTCCGCTCGGACTCGGGCAAGTCGCTGGTCATGTCGATCAACCCGTCGACGCGCAACCCGTCGACGGAGGAGGTCATGGGCATCGCCGTCAAGGCGTTCTGCGGGTCCGCAGGCTGAGAACCGGGGGGTGGGCTCGGCGGGGCGGGTGTCAGGCGACAGTCGTGAAGTGGATGTCGTGGGACGGGGCATCCCCGGCCGCGAAGCGCAGCAACCGGCCGCCCTCCTCGGCCACCTCCGCCTCCTCGGCACCCGACAGCGGCGCGAACAGCCTGACCGCCAGCGTCGCCGTGTCCCCGGCCCGCCTGACGGCCCACAGCCCGCGCACGAAGCCGTCCACGGTCAGGGCGGCGTCGACGATGACGTGCGGGCGCTGCTCGGCCGTCATCAGGCGGGTGCGGTCGGCGTGGCCGAGCACCACGTTGTCGAGCGCGGCGAGGAACCTGACGGGCGCCGGAGCGTCCGCCTCCGGGCGGGGCGCGTCCGGCAGGTCCCACAGCTCGCCGCCGTCCTCGCCGCGGAACGGCCGCAGCACCGGCCGCAGCCCCTCGACCACCTCGCGCAGCCGGGTCATCCCGCTCCATGCCTGCACGTCCTTGACCGAGGCAGGTCCGAACGCGGCGAGGTAGCGCAGAACCAGGTCACGGGGCGACGGCTCGGCCGCCGGCGGCTCGCCGAGCCAGTGACGCGCCAGCGCGAAGGGCGTCGTGCCCCGCCTGCCCCACGTGCCGTCGGGCGGCGGGTGCACCACCGGCAGCAGGCCCTGCACCGACCGGGCCAGCGCCACCGGGTCGCGCCCCGGCCAGCGTTCGGCCAGCGCCCGGCCCAGCTCGGGCCGGCTCGGCGAGCCGGTGCCGATGAGGGCCGCGGCCGTCTCGGCCAGCTCGGTGAGGTCGAGCCCGGCCGTCGCCCGGCCGAACGCCCCCTTCTGCCAGCGGTCCAGCATCGGCTGCAGCAGGGGCCGCAGCCACAGGTAGTCGGCGGCCGAGACCAGGTGCTGGGTGCCCCGGAACAGGGTCGCCCGCACCACGCTCCGCTCGTGCAGGAGCCGGGTGAGGCCGTCGTGCCGGAAACCGGTGATGCGGCTCCACAGCCCGACGTACGGCGGGTCGGGGTCCTGCGCCTGCAGCCCGGCGAGCCGCTCGACCACGTCGAGCGGGGGCAGGTCCACGCGGCTCAGCAGAAGCTGGCGCTCCAGGGTCGCCCTGTTCAGGCTCCGGAGGGAGAGAGTGTCCATGGGGATCCTCGGGTAACTGGGCGCGTCGCGACGCGGGTCGGTCGGGATGACGTGGGGTCGGGTGTTGTGCGGGCGTCTGGGGTGTGGCGTGGCGGGTCGGTCGGGAGGGGTCGCGCGACGCGGGTCGGTCGGGATGAAACGTGGGGTCGGGTGTTGTGCGGGCGTCTGGGGTGTGGCGTGGCGGGTCGGTCAGGAGGGGGTCGCGCGGCCAGGTCGGTCAGGAGGGTGTCGGGTCGGGGGTTGCGAGCCGTCAGGGGCGTGGCTCGGCGAGTCGGTCCGCGACGGGGTTTCGTGCGGCCTGTCAGGTAGGGCGCGGTGGCGTCGGCGGCCGGGTCGCGGGCGGGTGCGGCGGCCACGCCGCCCGCTGGAGGCGGGTGGTGAGCGTGCGCAGGTGCTCGACCAGCTCCGGCGGCTCGTGCACGTCGAAGTCGAAGCCGAAGGCCGCCACCCATACCGCGAGGTGGTCGAGGCTGTCGGAGCCGATGCGCAGGAGGCACGTCCGTTCGTCGATGGCCTCGATCGCGCCCAGCGTGGGCGGCACCTCGTCGGCCACCTCCCTGGCCGAGCCGTGCATGGTCAGCACCGCCTGGTAGCGGTGCGGACTGGTGGTGGTGGCGACGGTCAGGTAGTGGGCCAGGTCCTCGGCCGGCAGCGGGCGCGGTGTGAACCGCGGGCCGTTGGGCACCCGCGGCGTCATCCGGTCCACCCGGTAGGTGCGCCAGTCGGAGCGGGCGGTGTCCCAGCCGAAGAGGTACCACCGCCGCCCGATGCTCACCAGCCGGTACGGCTCCGCGTCCCGCTCGCTGGGCGAGCCGTCGTGCGCCACGTAGCCGAACCGCAGCCGCTCCCGGTCGCGCACCGCCGCCGCGAGCGAGGTCAGCGTCGTTGCGTCCACCGTGGCGCCCATCATCGGCATGGTGACCACGGCCGAGCTGAGCGCGGTCACCTGGTGGCGCAGCCGCGAAGGCAGCATCTGGTCCAGCTTGGCCAGCGCCCGCACCGACGTCTCGGCGATGCCGGTGACCGCGCCACCGGCGGCCGTCCGCAGCCCCACCGCCACGGCGACCGCCTCCTCGTCGTCCAGCAGCAGCGGAGGCAGCGAGCCGCCCGCGCCTAGCTGGTAGCCGCCGCCCACGCCGCCGGCCGCCTCGATCGGATAGCCCAGCAGCCGCAGCTTGTCGACGTCGCGCCGCACGGTGCGCGGGCTGACGGCCAGCCGTTCGGCCAGCTCCGCCCCCGACCAGTAGCGGTGCGCCTGCAGCAGGCCCAGCAGCCGCAGCAGCCGGGCCGAGGTTTCCAGCACGAGACCAGCCTGCCAGCCTTCGCGGACAGAACCTGACCGCGAAGGCTCCTACCGTTCTCGCCATGACATCCGAATCTCCGATCATCCTTGTCGCCGGCGCCACCGGAAACGTCGGTCGCCCCCTCGTCGAGCAGCTCCTCACGGCGGGCCACCGGGTCCGCGCACTCACCCGCGACCCCGCGAAGGCGAACCTCCCCGCGGGCGCCGAAGCCGTCGCCGGCAACCTGTCTGACACCTCGTCGCTGGCCGCCGCCTTCACCGGTGTCGGTGCCGCGCACCTGATCAGCTTCAACGGGGAGGACTTCTCGCCCCTCACGAACGGGCCGGAGATCGTCGCCCTGGCCCGAAAGGCCGGCGTACGCAAGGTGACGATCCTCAAGGGCGACGTGGGCAAGAGCCCGCTGGAGGAGGCGGTGGAGGCCGGTGGGCTGGGGTGGACCCACCTCGCACCGGTCGAGTTCATGTCCAACGCCCTGGAGTGGGCCGAGTCCGTACGAACCGAGGGAGTCGTGCGGGAGGCGTTCCCGGAGGCCAAGAGCGCCATGATCCACGATGCGGACATCGCGGCGGTCGCCGCGGCGGCGCTCACCGGCGACGGCCACGCGGGCCAGGAGTACTGGCTCACCGGGCCCGAGGCCCTGACTCCGGCCGAGAAGGTCAGCACGATCGCCGAGGTCCTCGGCCGCGAAGTGCGTTACGTGCCGCTTGGCACGGACGAGGTTGTCGAGCAGTGGCGCCGGGAGGGTTACTCGGAGGAGGACGTCGCGTTCTTCCTGGCGATGCGGACCGACCCGCCGATCCCCGGCGACACCATCCTGCCGACCGTCGAGCAGGTCACCGGCAGGCCCGCCCGCACGTTCGCGCAGTGGGTACGCGAGAACGCGGCGGCCTTCGGCGGCTGACCGCCCCTGCTCGCCGGCCCACCAGAACCGGCGAGCACCGGCCCCGGCCCGTGGCCCGACCTGAGCCTGCTCCGCCGGCCGGGGCTCAGGTCGGCCTACAGCCAGCCCGCGTACGGCTGGTCCCGCGTGGGGCTGGTTCCGCGTGGTTCCGCGTGGTCCCGTGTGGGGCTGGTTCCGCGTGGTCCCGTGTGGGGCTGGTCCCGTGTGGTTCCGCGTACGGCTGGTTCCGTGCGGGGCTGGTTCCGTGCGGTCCCCCGTGGGGCTGGTCCCGTGCGGTCCCGTGTGGGGTTGGTTCCGCGTGGGGTTGGCTCCGTGCGGGGCTGGTCCCGTGTACGGCTGGTCCCGTGTACGGTGTGTCGCTCGTAGGTGGGTCGACTCGGGCAGGCCGGTCCGCAGGTGGCGTGTAATCAGGCGGGCGGGTCAGGTGGCCTGGGCGCTCAGGTCAGGCTGTGGAAGAACGCTCGCACGTCCTCGGCGAACAGCTCCGGCTCCTCCAGGGCGAAGAAGTGACCGCCGGTCTCCTGCTGCGACCAGTGCACGATGGCGTGGTCCCGTTCCGCGTACGGCCGGATGGCGTACTCGTGCGACGCGGCGAGTAGCACGCCCGTCGGCACCGTGCCGCGCGGCTTCGGCATCCACGCCGCCGGGTCGTTGGACTGCTCGTAGTACACCTGGGCCGAGGAGCCGGCCGTCCGGGTCAGCCAGTAGAGGGTGACGTTCGCCAGGAACCGGTCCCGGTCGACGGGCCCGCCGGCCCACCGGTGGAAGATCTCGGCGATCCAGGCGAGCAGCCCGGCGGGGGAGTCGGTCAGGCCGTAGGCGAGCGTCTGCGGCGAGCGCGACTGGATGGCGACGTACCCGGCGGTCGCCTCGTCGAGTTCCTCGATCCGCCGTCGCTCCACGTCCGACAGCCGGGCGTCTTCCTCCTCGTCGCCCGCCGGGAACGACAGGACAGCGCTGAGGTGGACGCCGGCGACGCGTTCGGCGTCCAGGTGGCCTATCTCCGGCGCGACGAACGCCCCGGTGTCGCCGCCCTGGACCCCGTACCGCTCGTACCCCAGCAGTGCCATCAGCTGGACGAACGCGCCGGCGATGCGCGCGGCCGTCCAGCCTGACTCCGCCAGCGGGGCGGAGAACGTGAAGCCCGGGATCGACGGGATCACCAGGTGGAAGTCCTTGCGCAGCGGCTCGATCACGTCCAGGAACTCCAGGAACGAGCCGGGCCAGCCATGCAGCAGCATCAGTGGCAGGGCGTCCGGGTCGTCGGAGCGGATGTGCGCGAAGTGGATCCGCTGGCCGTCGATGACGGCGGTGAACTGGGGCAGTTCGTTGAGCCGCCGCTCCTGCGCCCGCCAGTCGAAGCCCGAGCCCCAGTAGTCGGCCAGCTCCTTGACATGTGCCAGCGGCGTGCCGCGGTCCCAGCCGACGCCCGGCAACTCGGCCGGCCAGCGGGTGGCGCTCAGCCGGGCGCGCAGGTCGTCCAGCTCGGACTGCGGTACGTCGACGCGGAAGGGAACGGGGGTGTTGTCCTGTGCCATGCCTTCGACCCTAGGAAGGTTCGCGGTCAACCTCCGTCCGCGATCCGCTCCGCCGAGCCCTTCTTTCCAGGACCGCACCGGAAACCTCCACCGGCGCCTGTCCGCGTACTGCTGGTGAGCCGGTGCACGGGGGCGGAGTCGGCCTCCGTGGCCCTCCTGCTTGGTGCTACCGAAATCGTCGGTAGTGCTTCGGGCCTCAGCCCGGGGTGAAGCCGACCCTCCCGCATAGCGGGACAAAAGCAGCCGATTCGTGTGAAGTGCCGGTGGGCCCTGAAACGGCGGAGGGGATGGAAAAGCGTTTGCGTGAGAGTGGTGTGGGCGGCTTGGGTCGCGGTGTGACTGCTCTCGATGACCTCGTACGTCCCGCCCGGTATCCGCGTTCGTCCGCCTATGACCCGGCCTGGTTGCTCCGGCTGGACATGGGGCCTCATCCCCTGTGGTTGCTGGAGAACCTGGTGGGGGATCTCGAACTGCGGCCGGGGATGCGGGTGCTGGACCTCGGATCGGGAAAGGGTGCCACGTCGGTCTTCCTGGCTCGGGAGTTCGGGGTGCGGGTCGTCGCGGCGGACTGGTGGGTGGACGCGGGAGAGGCGGCGGCCGTCTTCGCCGAGGCAGGGGTCGGCGGGCAGGTGGAGGCCGTGCGGGCGGAGGCGCACACGCTGCCGTTCGAGGAGGAGAGTTTCGATGCGATCGTGAGCATTGACGCCTTCGAGTATTTCGGTACGGCTGACGGCTATCTGCCGTATCTGGTGAGGTTTCTGCGGCCGGGTGGGCAGCTCGGGATGGCGACGCCCGGGATGACGCGGGAGGTGCGGGACATGGGGGCGATCCCCCCGCACATCAAGAAAGTCGTCGGCTGGGAGGCCATCGCCTGGCACACCGCGCCGTGGTGGCGTTTCCAGTGGGAGATCACGGAACTGGTGACGGTCACCTCGGCGCGGCTGCAGGAGGACGGCTGGCACGACTGGCTGCTGTGGGCCCGGGCGTGTGCCGAGGTCGCGCCGGACGGGCCCGGACCGCACCAGCCGGTGATCGACATGCTGACCGAGGACGACGGCGAGTTTCTCAGCTTCGCCCTCGTGACCGCGAGGAAGCTCTGACCTGCCGCCCGGCAGTCTGCGCTGACGGCCGGTTGAGCCTGTGCCGATGACGGCAGGGCCTGTGCCGATGGCCGCTGGGCTTGTGGCGATGGACGGCGGAGTCAGCAGTTGGTCGGTGCCGGCGGGAGGGAGCGGTCGGTGACGTAGCGGTTGATGTGGGCGCGGGCGCAGGTGTTGGTGCCGTAGAGGGTGTGGCCGGGACCTTCGTGACGGATGACGGCGCTGCCTGGCACCTGCTGGACCACCCGTTGGACGGCGTCGGACTCGCCCCAGGCGCCTGCGCCGAGCAGCGGGGGCAGGCCCTTGGGCAGCGGGGCGGGTGGGTTGGTCACGGGCACCGGCCAGCCGATGCAGCCGAGTGTGCCCGTCGCCAGGGTGTTGGCGGTGCCGGCGTCGGGTGCGGCCCTGCGGAGGCGGGCGATCGTCGCCTCCAGCTCGGAGCGGTCGGCCGGGCGCGGCCAGTCGGTGCACTCGGTGACGCCCGTCGCCTGGTCGGGATAGCGCAGGCCGCGGTCGGGGACGAAGCCTGAGGCGTCGCCGGCGGCCGCCTCGCGGATGTCGGCGGCGAGCTCCGGCCACGCCTTGACGCCCTGCCGGGCGGCGCCGATGGCGAACGCCTGCAGGTCGCGACCGGTGTAGGCGATGCCCGCCCGCCTGGCCGGGACGGGGTCGCGCTCGGCTCGGGCGACCAGGCGGCGCCACTGGCCACGGGCACCGCGGCACTTGCCGTCACCGGCGCACCAGTCGAAGAACCGATCGAGGGCCTCCTGGTTGCTCCTGGCCATCGCCACCAGCTCACCGGAGAAGTCGGCGGCACTGTGGCTCCAGGTGCCGTCGAGCACCATCGTGCGCACCTGGCCGGGGAAGAGGCGGGCGTAGGCCTGGCCGTAGAAGCCCGCGTAGGAGGCGCCGTAGTAGTTGAGCTTGGCGTCGCCGAGCGCCTTGCGGATGGCCTCCATGTCGCGGGCGTGGTCGGCCGAGCTCATGTGGGCGAACAGCTCGGGGTCCTTGGCGCGGCAGGCCTCGGCGTAGCCGCGGTTGGTGTCGGACAGCCGGCCGAAGCCGGCGTCGTCGGTGGGGAAGGCGGGCAGCGGGAGGCGGGTCCAGGTGCAGGGCAGGCCGGTGCTGAGGCCGCCGAACTGCTCGCCGTAGCCGCGGGTGTCCCACGTGACGATGTCCATGCGCCGCCTGAGGTCGGTCCACCAGCCGTGCGCCGCCGACCGGGTGAGGGCGAGGCCGGGGCCGCCGGGGCCGCCGTAGGCGACCAGGAGGGAGCCCTCGGAGGCGCCGGTGGCCCGGAGCCGTCCCAGCTTCAGGGTGATCTCACGGCCGCCGGGCTGCTTCCAGTCGACCGGGACCCGCAGGTCGGCGCACTCCATGCCGACCTTGTCGTCGGGGCACGGGCGCCAGTCGAGCGCGGCGGCTCGGTGCGTGGAAGCGGCGGAGCGGGCAGCGGACGTGCTGGTGAGGGCGGCGGGTGTGGCGGGGAAGGTGGTGGTGCGGGCTCGGGAGGCGGGCGTGGTGGTGAGGGCCGCGCGGGCCGGAAGGCGCTGCGCCGGGGTGGCCGACGTGCTGCCGAGGGGCACGCCGGTGCGCGCGCTCGGGAGGGGCGCGCCCGTGACCGGGCTCAAGACGGGCGAGCCCGCCCCGAGCAGGGCCAGCGCGACGGTGATCGAGGTGAGCATGCCGGTAACGATCCCCGAAGCATGGCCCCGGCCGCGTCGGACCGTGGTCTGGTTCTGCGGGAGCCGAATCAGACCACGGGATGTCATCCCGCCCCTCGGCGCAGCGCGAGTCGAGCCCGGCCGGCACCTCGATCAGGTCGGTGACCTGCACGCGGGTGTGGCCGGTGATGTTCCGGCCGTCGATGCGCACGGGCGGCGCCCTCCGGCAGACGACGCCGTCGTCAGGCTGTCGACGGCGTCGGCGCGCGGCCGCTCGTACGTGGGCAGCAGGCGCGGATGAACCAGCCGAACATCCCGTGGAACTGCCGCCGCGCCTCCACCGCCACGGTGTCGAACACGATCGAGGACCTGCCGGAGCCGGACACTCCCGTGAACACGGTGATGTCGTTCCTGGGGATCTCCAGCGGCACGTCCTTGAGGAGTCGCACGCGCGCGCCGACGACGCGGACGCTGCCGTTCGCCCTTCCACCGAAGAGGGAGGGTGAACGGGACGTCATCAGCCCAGCGACCTCTTGAGGAAGTCGACCTGGAGCAGCAACAGGTTCTCCGCCACGACCTCCTGCGGCGTCATGTGGGTGACACCGGACAAGGGGAGGACGCTGTGCTGGCGGCCGGCCGCGAGAAGCGCGGACGACAGGCGGAGCGTGTGGGCGGCGACGACGTTGTCGTCGGCCAGCCCGTGGATCAGCAGCAGTGGGCGCTCGAGCTTGGCGGCGTCGCCGAAAAGCGAGGATTTGTCGTACACGTCCGGCTGTTCGGTGGGATGCCCCAGATAACGCTCGGTGTAGGCGGTGTCGTACAGCCGCCAGTCGGTCACCGGAGCACCCGCGACCGCGGCGTGGAACACGTCCGGCCTGCGCAGCACCGCCAGCGCCGCCAGGAACCCGCCGAACGACCAGCCGCGGATGGCCACCCGGGTCAGGTCGAGGTCGTCGGGATACTGCTCGGCCACACCCTGCAGGGCGTCGATCTGGTCCTCCAGCGCGGGCGTCGCGAGGTCGTTGAGCACGGCCCGCTCGAAGGCCGGGCCGCGACCGGGAGTGCCGCGGCCGTCGGCCACGACGACGGCGAACCCCTGCTCGGCGAACCACTGGCTCTCCAGGTAGCCGCCGCGCCGGTTGAGCACCCGCTGCGCGTGCGGCCCGCCGTACGGGTCCATGAGGACGGGCAGCCGGCCCGAACCGGGCTCGTACCAGGTGGGCAGCACCACGGCGGTGGCCAGCTCGCGCCGGCCGGAACGGCCGAGCGAGACCCGCAGGTCGAGGCCGGGACGCTCGGCCCGCGACGGGATCGGGATCGCCATGCCGTCGCGGCGCACCACGGTCGTCGAGACCCCCTCGGCGTCGAGGCTCTGCTCGGTGAGGACGCCGACCCCACCCGCCATCCGCCCCGAGAACACCCCCGAACGGGTCGAGACGGGCAGCAGCGAGTGGCCGTCCCACGTCCACAACTGGATCTCGGTCGGGTCGCCGCTGGCGCTGAACAGGACACTGTCGTGGTCGACGTCGAGCACCGCCCGCACCTGCAGGGTGGGCGGCGTGACCGCGCGGTCGCCGACGAACAACCGGCTGCCGCCCTCGGCGCCCGCCACCCACACCAGCGAGCCGTCGTCCAGGTGGGCCGGAACGCCCGGGACCACGTCCACCCAGGCCGGGTCGGTCTCCTCGCGCACCGGCGTGGCCGCGCCCGTCGCAGGGTCCACCGCGAACAGCCGCAGTGTCTTCTGGTCGCGCGGCATGGTCACGATCGACAGCGCGTGGGAGTCCCAGGCGGCCGTCGTCAGGTACTCGTCGTCGTACGGCACCGCCACCCGCGACCCGTCGAGGCCCAGCACGAACAGCTCGGTGAGGGCGTTGGGCGTGCCGGCCGCGGGATAGCGCTGGGCCACGGCCGGCCGGTCGGGGTTGGCCGGGTCGGCGATGTGCCAGACCTGCACCGGCGCCTCGTCCACCCGTTCGACCAGCAGCGCGTCGCCGGCCGGCGACCACCAGTGGCCGCGCATCCGGTCGAGCTCCTCGGACGCGATGAACTCCGCCAGCCCGTAGGTGACCGTCGGCGATTCGGGCGCCGCCAGCGCGCGGTCCTCTCCCGACGCGAGGTCCTGCACGCGCAGCGCCCCCTCGGAGACGTACGCGACATGCCGCCCGTCGGGCGACAGCCGCGGGTCGATCACCGCGCCCGGGACGTCGAGCCGCCGGGTCCGCCCGCTCGCCAGGTCGGTCACGTAGAGGCCGCCCGACAGGGCGAACACGGCCGTGGTCACCGCGGCGTCGGTGCTGTAGGCGACGACGCCGCCCGCCTGCTCGCGGCTGCGCTCGCGCCTGGCCCGCTCCTCGGGCGGCAGCTCGTCGCCGTCGGCGTCGAGCGCCCGGGGGTCGACCACGAGACGCTCGACGTGGGTCTCGGTGTCGAGCTCCCAAAGGCAGGTGACCGGGTCGGTGCCGGACCCGGTGCGCAGGAACATCACCCTGCCGCCGTCAGGAGAGATCGTGAACCCCCGGGGAACCCCGAGGGTGAACCGGCGGGTCCGGGCCGACAGGCGCGGGAAGCTCTCACTCATGGGCCCAATCCTGCCAGGATCCAGCGGCGGGCTACGCTCTGAGTCATGACCGATCGACGGCTGTTGCTCGTGCACGCCCATCCCGACGACGAGTCGATCGGCACCGGCGCGACCATGGCCAAGTACGCCGCCGAGGGCGCCCACGTCACGCTCGTGACCTGCACGCTCGGCGAGGAGGGGGAGGTCATCCCCGAGCGGCTGGCCCACCTGGCCGCCGACCGCCACGACGTCCTCGGCCCGCACCGCGTCGCCGAGCTGGCCGCCGCCTGCCGGGCGCTGGGCGTGGAGGACCACCGGTTCCTCGGCGGGCAGGGCCGCTGGCGCGACTCGGGCATGATGGGCGCCGCCACCAACCACCGCCCGGACGCCTTCTGGCAGGCGGATCTGGACGAGGCGGCGGGAGAGCTAATCAAGGTCATCCGCGAGGTGCGGCCCCAGGTGCTCGTCACGTACGACGCCAACGGCTTCTACGGCCACCCCGACCACATCAAGGCGCACCGGGTGTCGGGGCGGGCGTTCCGGCTGGCCGCCGACCCGGCGTTCGGCGAGGGCGAGCCGTGGCAGATCGCCAAGCTCTACCACACGGCCGTGCCGAGGTCGGTGCTGCGGCGCAGCGAGGAGGCGCTGCGGTCGGCCGGCACCGGGTTCGTCGTGGAGAGCGTCGACGACGTGCCGTTCGGCAGCCCCGACGAGGACATCACCACCGAGATCGACGCCCGGCCCTGGGTGCGGGCCAAGCTCGACGCCATGCGCGCCCACGCCACGCAGATCACCGTGCGCGAGCCGTGGTTCGCGCTGTCCAACGACATCGGCCAGGAGGCGCTCGGCGTGGAGCACTACATCCTGGCCAGCGGGGTTCCCGGCCCGGTCGCGCCGGGGGCGCCCGTCGAGGCGGGCGGCCTGGGGGAGCCGCACAAGCGCGAGAGCGATCTGTTCGCCGGCATCCACTAATCTCGTTCGCCATGGAAGACCCCTCGCTTTCGGGCGTCTCGCCTTCGGGCGTCGAGCGGCGCGGCCGGGGCGCGTCGGCGCTGGGTGGGGCCGCCTACGGCATGCTCTTCATGCTGGGGGTGGTCATGGGGATCGTGGGCGGGTTCACGCAGGCGGCGTGGCAACTCGGGCCCGTTCCCGCCTCGGCGGTCGCCTGGGTGCTCGCGCTGTTCGGCGTGTGCCTGGGGGCGGGCAGGATGATGAGGGCGAAGTCCGGGGCGGTGGCGGCGGCCGCCGGCTGGCTGCTGGTGTCGATGCCGTTCTCGCTGGAGCTCTCCCAGGGCGACCTGGTGATCGCGAGCGGCACCGCCGGCTACGTCTACCTCTACGGCGGGATGGTCGCGCTGGTCGCGGCCTTCCTCATGGCGCCGTCGGCTCCGTCCAGCGGATCATGGCTCCTTCACGGGCAACTGCCGCGGAACCCGACGTAGAGTACTTTCCGTGCACCATGGTTCCGTAAAGCGGCACGTGGACGGGCGGGCTTACCGCAAAGTCGTCGGAAAGTTCGCCACCGGAGTGGTCATCGTCACGACCAGGCTCGACGGCGTCGACCACGCCATGACGGTCAACTCCTTCACCTCGGTGTCGCTCGATCCGCTGCTGGTGCTGTTCTGTGCGGAGAAGCTGGCGCGGTTCCACGCCGCCGTGCTGGAGACGGGCGTGTGGGGCGTGTCGGTGCTGCCGGCGTCGATGGAGGACACTTCGCGGTTCTTCGCCCACCGGGGCAGGCCCCTGGAGGGGCAGCTCACGTCCTGGCCGCACCACCGGTCACCGGCGGGGGTGGCGCTGTTCGACGGGGCCCTCGCGACGCTGGAGGCGACCACGTCGGCGGTCCACGACGGCGGCGACCACTCGATCGTCGTCGGCGCCGTCACCGCCCTCGGCACCCCGTCCGACGGGCCTCCCCTCCTGTACTACGACAGCTCGTACGGGTCTTTCTGACCATCTGCCTGTTACGGCCTGCCTGTTACGGCACAGCCGGGTGGGCCGCCACCCGCCGCACGTGGCCGAGGGCCTCCAGGAGAACGGCCGCTGACCCGCACGGGGCCGGCCGCCGTGACGTGCGCCCTCTGGGCCGTCGCCGGGGTCCCCAGGGCACCACAGAGCCTCCAGAAGGCACCCGCGCACCCCCGCCCCCCACCAAGGGCGCCACGAGGCCCTCACAGGCGGGCACCGGCCGCCCCGCAGGGACATGTCCTCCAGCGATGACGTGTCCCGGCTGGTGGTTGTCGTGTTCGGGCGGGGAATGGTGGTCGTGTCCGGGCCCGGCGGGGTCCCGTCGCCGGGCCCGGACACGCGTCACTGCTGGGCCGGCGGCTGCGGGGTCGGGCCGGGCTCGGTGGTGTCGGTCGGGGCCGGGGGCGCCGGCGAGTCCGTGGGCGGGACGTCCTCCGAGGGCGGCGGGCAGGCCGGTACCTCTGAGGGGGTCGGCGTCGTGGAGTCCGTCGGCGTCGCGTCCGGGGGAGCGGTGCCGGTGGGAGCGGTGCCGGTCGGAGTGGTGCCGGTCGGAGTGGTGCCCGAGGGAGTCGTGCCGGTCGGAGTGACAGCCGGCGGCGTCGTGTCCGTCGGGGTGGTGCCCATGGGGGTCGTGCCCGCGGGCGTGGTGCTCGGGGGCGTCTGGCTCGGGGGTGCATGGCCCAGGGGCGCCTGGCCCGGAGGCTGGTCGGCGGTCGTGAGCGGCGGGGTCGTCGAGGTGGCCGGCGTGGGGGCGGACGGGATGGCGGCCGCGGCGTCTGAGGGGTCGGGGGCGGGCGGTGTCGTCGGTTGGCAGGTGAAGGTCACCGTGGCGGTCGCCGTGACCGTCTCGGCGGGGGCGGCCGGTGGGGTCACGGTGACCGTGGCCTCGTGCGTCACCGTCGCGGTGACGGTGGCCGCGGCGGCCGGAGCCGGGGTCGCGGTGACGGTGACCGTCGGGGCGGTGGCCGTGGGGCTGGTCTTGGGGGTGGCCGTCACCGTGCGGGTCGGCCACGGCAGGACCTTGGCGGTGACCTTGGGCTTGCCGCGCGCCTTGTAGGTGCCCTTGCCGAGCTTCTTGGTGGTCTGGCCCGCGCCCGTGGTGACGGGGATCTGGGCGGTGGCCGTCTTGCAGGACGTGCCCTTGCACACCCGTTGCCTGACGGTGAAGCGCGCCGCGCCGTCGTAGGCGATGGAGACGTTGAGGTGCGAGACGCCGTTCTTCTTGACGACCCTCGCCTTGGCGGTGTACTTCCCGAGCTTGGGGGTCGGTGTCGGACTCGGGGTGGGAGTGCCGGTCTTCACCACCACCACCCGGAGAGGGGGGTCGGTCATGCCTAAGGGATCTGCCGTCGACGTCTGGGTGATCGCGACTCCGCCGGCGCCGGCCAGGGCCATGGCGCCGATGAGCGCGCCCAGAGTGGTGAGTCTCATAATCCTGCTCTTTTTGGAGATTTCAGGACGACGATCATTATTCCGACTTGTCAAGATTGGTCAAGGCTGAGACGCATGAACAGCCGGTACCGGTTCCGGAAGGCGGCGAACTACCTCAACCTCGCCACGCCTCTGGGCCTGCTGATCTCCATGGCCGGCGGCGCCACCAGGCGGCCGGGGCCCGACGGTCTCGTGCTCGCCTACGGCTACCGTTACCGCTTCCCCGTCGCGGGGGCCTTCACCGTCGGGAACGTGGTGCTCACCAGGGCCGACACCCTCGACGAGCGACTCATCCGGCACGAGTCGAGGCACGCCACCCAGTGGGCCTGGTGCGCCGGTCTGCCCATGCTGCCGCTCTACCTGCTGTCCATGCTGGTGTCGGTGCTGCTCTGCGGGCACCAGGCCTCCTACAACGTCTTCGAACGCCTGGCGGGGCTCGACGACGGCGGCTACCCGCGCGCGCCCCTGCGGTGGCGAAGGCGCAGGTAGCCGGGCCTGTGCGTGACTGATCCGTCACACAGGGCAGAGGAGCGGTCATGACGCACAAGACTCTCCCCGAGCCCCAATGGCCCCGTGACTTCAAGGACCGGCTCACCGCTCCCCTCCCCGAGTTTCGCGAACTGTTCAACGTCACCTGGTATGGGGGTCTGCGCTCCGGCATCGGGGACGCCGACCAGATCCCGGTGCGGCGCAGCGGCGGGCTGCCGCGCCCGCCCGCCGGCGAGACGATGGCGACCTGGGTCGGCCACTCCACGTTCGTGCTGCAGGTGGACGGCTTGACGATCCTGACGGACCCCGTCTGGTCGCGGCGCATCCCCGGCGTGCGGCCCCGCCTGACACCGCCCGGCGTGGCCTGGAGCGATCTGCCGCGGATCGACGCCGTCGTGATCAGCCACAACCACTACGACCACCTGGACGCCCCCACGATCCGCAGGCTGCCCCGGGACACCCCCGTGCTCGTGCCCGCGCGGCTGAAGCCGTGGTTCGCCCGGCGCGGCTTCACCGAGGTCATCGAACTCGACTGGTGGGAGTCGGCCTCGGTCGGCGGCGTCACCTTCGACTTCGTGCCGGCGCACCACTGGAGCAAGCGAACCCCCTGGGACACCTGCAAGACCCTCTGGGGTGGCTGGGTGATCGGCCGCTCGGTCTACTTCGCGGGCGACACCGGCTACGGCGCGCGGCTGGCCGAGATCGGCGAACGTTTCCCCGGACTGGATCTGTCGCTCATGCCGGTCGGCGGCTACGAGCCGCACTGGTTCACCAAGGCGGCGCACGTCAACCCCGCCGAGGCCGTCCGCGGCCACCTGGACGTGGGGGCCCGGCGGATGGCCACCATGCACTGGGGGACCTTCGTGCTGTCGGGCGAGCCGCTGCTCACCCCCGTACGGCAGGCCCGCGAGGAGTGGGCGGCCAGGGGACTGCCCCGGGAGGACCTGTGGGACCTGGCGGTCGGCGAGTCGAGGTCGTTCGTGCCCGGCGGGGAGCACGCCACGGCCGGACGGCCGCCCGTGGTCGTACGTCCGCGACCCCGGGCTGAGCCGCCGGCTCAGGGGCGCAGGCGCAGGGTGTGGACGGCGGCGTCCTTGACCGACTCCGGCTTGGAGCGCATGGGCAGCAGCTCGCCGTCGGCCCACAGCGCCGCCTGGTCCCAGTAGTTGGCGTGGAACGCGTGGCCGGAGGCCCCCGTCAGGTTGATCCAGCCGGACTTGTCCAGATCGCCCAGGTCCACGACCATCCGCATCGACGGCACCGCCGTGACCTCGTACCCCTTCTGCACGTTCCAGCCGGTCGCGTTGACCGCGTCCTTCCCGCCGGGCACGGCCAGCGGCCCGCGGTTGAACAGCGCCTCGATCGGCCCGATGCCCGAGGTGCCGAGCGTGGCGTGGGTGAGCGTGAGCCGGTGCAGGTCGCCCCAGCGCCAGCCGCCGGGCTCGTCGCCGAGCAGTTCGGACAGTTCCTGGTAGGCGTCGGCCATCGCCTGGCGCAGGATGTCGTCACGCGTCTCGGTGCGGTTCCTGGTGGTGACGTCGTCCCAGAACGGGTCGGCAGGCTGGTCGAGCAACCGCCTGACCACCTCGTACCACCGGTCGCCGCCGGTCGCCCGGGCCTCCGTCGGCAGGTCGTCGTCGAAGGCCCGCTTGAGCAGGTGGCGCCAGACCGCGTTGAAGTAGGCCGCCGGGGCCGAATCGGCGTCCTGCGTGCCGTCCCAGCCCTTCAGCAGGTCCCTGGCCCGAACGCTCGGGCCCGCCAGCGTGACCTTCATGAGCGCGGGCACCAACGTCTCCGCCAGGCCGTTGTGCGTGTCCTGCTGGACGCCGCCCATCACCGCCGCGTCGACCTTGTCCTTGTCGATCTCCTGCCGCAGCCGCTCGACGATGCGCTG
The DNA here is from genome assembly GCF_014207745.1 of Nonomuraea muscovyensis. Lineage (NCBI taxonomy): Bacteria > Bacillati > Actinomycetota > Actinomycetes > Streptosporangiales > Streptosporangiaceae > Nonomuraea > Nonomuraea muscovyensis. Next base: position 1,504,168 of record NZ_JACHJB010000001.1, on the reverse strand, counting down.
CGACCGGTAGCCGTACGACCAGTCCTTCGTCAGCAGCGGCGGATAGCGCCTGGGATCGATCACGGCGTTGTTGGCCGTGACGATGAAGCCGTCGGCGGGGTTCGCCACGGAGGGGAGCTGGTCGTAGGGGATGGGGGCGGTGTTCCACTCGTACTCGCCCGTCCAGCCGGGCACCGGCCAGGCGCCGTCGCCCTTCTCGCGGATGGGGACGCGGCCGGGCGCCTGGTAGCCGATGTTGCCCTCGGTGTCGGCGTAGACGAGGTTCTGCGCGGGCACCTCGAACAGCGCGGCGGCGGCCCTGAACTCGTGCCAGTCCGTGGCCCCGTTCATCGCGAAGATCGCGTCGGCGGTCCTGCCCGGCATCAGCGCTGTCCACTGCAGGGCCACGGCGTCGGCGCCGTCACCGGGCCGGACGCCGCCCAGCACCTCGTTGATCAGCGGGCCGTGCCGGGTGCTCCTGACCTTGAGCGTGACGGTGCCGCCGCCCGCCACCTTGATCTTCTCCTCCCGGGTCTCCAGCTTGACCTGCTCGCCCTTGTACAGGTACGTCTCGCCCGAGACCTGCTCCATGAAGAGGTCGGCCACGTCGGGTCCGAGGTTGGTGAAGCCCCAGGCGATCTTGTCGGTGTGCCCGATGACGACGCCGGGGACGCCGGCGAAGGTGAACCCCGTCACGTCGTACGAGCACCGGTCGCTCATCTTGCGGCAGTGCAGCCCCGCCTGGTACCAGACGGCAGGCATCGAGGCCGACAGGTGGGGGTCGTTGGCCAGCAGCGGCTTGCCGCTCTTGGTGTGCTCGCCGGAGACGACCCACGAGTTGGACCCGACGCCGGCGCGGTCGGCGGTGCTCATGGTGCCGGGCAGGGCGTCGAGAGTCCTGGCCGCCTGGGCCAGCGCCACGGCGCCGCCCGGCTCCAGCCGCCGCGCCCGGTGGTCCGTCCGTACGGCGGCGCCGGTCAGCCCGCCGGCCGGCGGGTTCGGCTGCCGGACGTCCTGCCGCCGCGGCCCCGTGGCGCCCTGCCGGGCGGCCGGGGTGTCCTGCCGGGACAGTCGTCCCGTGTCCGGCCGGCCCCGGTCCTGCTCGGGCCGCACCCCCTGCTGCTTGGGCACGGCCCGCTGGTCGAACCGGTCCCGCGCGATCGTCCCCTGGGTGACGATCGGGGGGTGCCGGTCGTAGGGATATTCGGGGTAGAGCTGATCGACCCGCTCGCGGGGCAGCTTGGCGGCGATGAGCGCGCGGTCGATCTCGTCCTCCACGTTGGAGCGAAGGTCCCACGCCATGGCCTTGAGCCAGGCGACGGAGTCGAGCGCGGTCCACGGCTCGGGCGTGTAGCCGCCGTTCTGGACCTTGAGCACGGAGTATTCGAGGCTGCGGTCGGAGGCGTCGGGGTTGGCCTGCAGCCAGGCGTTCACACCTTTGGCGTAGGAGTCGAGGTAGCGGCGGGTGCGCTCGGACAGCTCGGGCAGCTCCTGCTCGGCCACCCGGCGCCAGCCCATGGTCCTGATGGCCTTGTCGTTGTCGAGCGTCGCCTTGCCGAACAGCTCGGACAGCCGTCCGGCGGTGACGTGGCGCCGGAAGTCCATCTCCCAGAACCGGTCCTGGGCGTGCGCGAACCCCTGGGCCATGAACAGGTCCTCGGCCGTGTCCGCGTAGATGTGTGGGATCCCCGACTTATCCCGATAAATCTCCACACTCCCGGTTAAGCCGGGCAGCCGGATGGCCCCGTCCACCTGCGGGAACGACTTGCGCACCGTATAGGCGACGACCCCGCCGAGGACCAGCGCGAGCGCGAGGAGAACGGTCAGCACCCGTGCCGGCCAGCGCAACGGCGACGGCATCCACGCGTACGGCCTCAACCTCACGAACACCCTCCCGTCTCCTGCGCCGGACCATAAGTCTGACAGCCCGCGATCACTGCTCCGGCCCTGTCCACGGGGCGCTCCCGGCCGGTCACACAGGGATCGTCGCCGGCGCGTGCGCCCGCCGTACGGGCGTGCCGGACGGCCTCCCTGTCACGGCACGGCCAAGTAGGCCGCCACCCGCCGCACGGGGCCGGGGACCTCCAGGAAGACGCCCGCTGACCGGCGCGGGGCCGGCCGCCGTCACGCCGCGCCGCCGGCCGTCCGAGCGGTGAAGCGGCGGCCCTGGAGGCGGGTCAGGGCAGGACGGTGCCGCGCCGGGGCGGGAGGGGGAAGGCGGGGGGTGGGACGCTCAGGGGGCCGGGGTCCGGCCGATCTCCATGGCCAGGTCGAGGGCGAGCACCTGGTCCAGGTGCAGGAACGACTCGAACTTCGCCCCCGCCGCCACCGAGTCGTCCCCTTCGAGATCGCGCAGCGCACCGAGGGCCGCCGGCGTGTCCAGGTCGTCGTCCAGGGCCTCCTCGACGCGCCGCACGTGGCCGGACGCCAGCGGCGCGCTGGGTGACTCGGCCCACCCGGCCACCCGCGCCCGCCAGCGCCGCACCGTGCCGTCGGCCTCCCGCAGCAGGTCCCACGTGAGACGCACCGGCTCCCGGTAGTGGTGCTCCAGGTACGCCAGGCGCACGGCGAGCGGATCCAGCCCAGCCTCCCTCACCTGCTCCGGCAGCAGCTCCGGCCCGTCGAACAGGACCGGCCCGCTCGTCAGCCGATGCCCCGCCCCGAGCAGGGGCCCGTCGTGGTGCGAACACGCGTCCCCGTCCGCCACCAGGATGTCCACCCGCGCGCCGAGCAGCCGCCGTGCCACGGCCTGACACCGCACGTCGGGCGCGGGCACGCCGCGTCCCCAGGGCGAGTCCCACGCCGGCCCGCCACTGGTGGCCGCCCACAACACCCGGCCGGCGTCCCCGCCGTCCGCCCCGCCACCGGGAGACGCCGAAGGGCCCGCGCCACCGTCGGCAGGCGCGGAGCCGGTGCCGAGGAGGACCGAGCCGCCCGCCGTCACGTGCGCCTCGCCCCGCTCGACCAGCCCGGCGATCAGCTCGACCGCCGCCTCGACCGCCTCGCCCGCCAGGGGCTCGTGCTCCGGGGGCCGCAGGTTCAGCGCGCCCGCGGCACGCCGGAAGGCCCCCAAGGCCGCCGGATCGCCGTCGAGGAGCGGACCCCGGCAGGCCAGCACCCGTACCCGCCGGCTCTCCAGAAGCCTGCGGACCACGTCGGACAGCACGTGGGGGCGCAGGTCGCCGAGGTGCGCCGGCCGAGGGCCGGCGACGGGGCCGCAGGTGTGCATCCGCACGGCCCTGCCGGGCGCGAGCTCGCCGGACCGGCCGGTCAGCGCGTCGTGGATCCGCAACATCCTCCGAGCCTAACCAGCCACCCGCCGCCCAACCGTCCGGGCGCCGGCCGCGGGCGGCTCAACCGCCGAGGAAGCCCAGGATGTCGCGGTCGCCGCGGTCGCGCAGCCTGGCCAGCACCTCGTCGCGCGTGACCGTGTCGGGCAGCCCGATGCGGGCCCCGATCAGCCGCAGCCCCTCCAGCTCGGAGTTCACCGGAGCGGTGTAGCCGATCAGGTAGAGGGCCCGGTTGAGCGGCGGCAGGGAGACGGGCGCAGCCGGCAGGTAGCGCGTCAGCAGCTCCCCGCCGTCGGACACCGTGAGGAACACGTGGTCGCCCTCGTTCGCCTTGAAGTCGGCCAGCACGTTCCGGATCGATCCCATGGTGGGCTGGTTGTGCCAGCTGATCACCACGTCGCCCGACGGGGTGGACGCCGTGAGCTGCCCGCCCGGCGCCATCCCGAGGTAGGCGGCGAACCCGGTCGGCAGCGGCGACCCCGACCCGCGCAGGTGCTCGGCGTTGACGTCGACCCGGTGCCACCACCGGCCGTCGCGGCTGCGGAAGCTGCGCCGCGTCTCCGAGACGTCCCTGCGCGGCTGGTACGGCTCGGCCTCCCCGCCGGGGGAGGTGCCCGCCACCCGGATCCACCCCCGCTGGGTCCGCTCGAACCCCGGCCCGCCCGCGTAGGCGCGCACCGAGCTCTCGCTGACGTCGTAGCGGGAGGTGAGGTTGGTCACGATCGTGCTGACGGACGCCTCGCCGCCGGCCCGCTCGATCTCCCTGGCGATCATCTCCCTGATGCCCAGGTACTCGTCGCCGCCCCACCGGGTCAGCCCGTACTTGTTGCGGTCCACCCGGCGGAACCGGTCGTCGGCCGTGAGCTGGTTGCGGATGCCGACGAGGCTGTAGTCCTCGCCGATGCGTTCCTGGATCTCCTCGGGTGCCAGCGGCTGCCCGGACACCAGGAGCACCGCCTCGGCCTTCTCGTTGATGCTGCGCGGCCACGGCACCACGTGCTGGTCGAGCACGTGGAGCTGCGGGACCGAGGTGATCCACCGCTCGGCCACGTCCTCGCGGACGCCGAGCTGACTGACCATGGCGACGGCCTCGGGGAGCGGCCGGGGGCCGTCGGTGAAGAGCTGGCGCGTCTTCTCCCGGAGTTCCTCGGCCCCGCCGGCGATCAGCCAGCCGTCGGCCTGCTCGTAGCCGGTCAGCAGCGTGCGCACGAACCTCCACACCGGGATGCCGAGCGACCGCACCTCCGTCCGGTGCCAGGGCACGGCCGCCGCCAGGTCGTCCGCCGGCGCGGCCGAGCCGAGCCGGCCGCGCAGCCAGGCGACGTGCGCGACGAGCGAGACCGCCTCGGGGCCGGCCAGCCAGTTGTCCACGTAGTCGCGCAGGTCGCGCTCGATCTGCCGGATCCGCTCCCGGGTCACCGAGAACCGCTGCGCCAGCTCGTCCAGCGTCGCGCGCCGCCCCGCGTAGAGGCGATCGCGGGCGATGGCCCGCTGCCGGTCGTCCAGCGCCGCGAACACGGCGTCGATCAGCTCGGGCAGCGGCCTGTCCGGACGTGCCGGCGTGGCGGGCACGTCGGGCGTGGGCTCCAGCAGCCGCTCGAACACTCCGCTGAACAGTTTCTGCACCACGTCCTTGCCCAGCATCTCCGGCGTCCGCTCGGACTCGGCGGGGTCGGAGAAACGCAGCAGCGGCAGGATGTCGCCGAGCAGCAGGTGACCCCAGCAGGCCACCGCGAGGTCGGCGAGGTGTCCCGCCACGGTCTGCGTGCCGACGATGGCACACGCGCGGTCGAGCGGGATCGCCTGCCACCAGGCATCCGGCAGCTGGGGCTCTTCCACGAGGGGCGCGACCTGACCCGGTGGGGTCCAGCGCATCGGTGGCGCTAGGTCGCTCAGGCTGAGGTTCATTGGAGTCCAACCGGCAATGGGATAGATATCCGCAGTTCAGACTATGTGATCAGAACGAAAGAAAGGGGCTTCCTCTTCCTGAATGGGATAGGTAGAGCAGGGAGCGGGCCCGGGTGCAGGCCACGTACAGCATGCCGCGTTCGCGTTGCAGGGCCCGCGCCCGGGCGCCGGGATCGCCCGGCGTCGGCTCGGGCACGACGCCCTCCGACACCCCGATGAGCGCCACCCGCTCGAACTCGAGCCCCTTGAGGTTCGCGAACGTCGACACCCGCACCTCCGCCTCGCCCAGCGCCTGGCGTGCGGCCCGCACCAGCCGCGGCGTGCGGGCGCCCACGGCGATCTCGGCGGCGGGCACCCCCTCGTCCAGCCAGGCCCGGACCGTGCTTGCCAGGCCGGCCAGCTCGGACTCCGGCGAGTCGTACCCCCGCACCACCGGCCGCTCGCCGTGCCGCGCCGATCGCAGCCCGTGCAGCTCGGAGGCGCCGCGGACCAGCCCGTCCACCGGGCCGCCGCCCCGCAGCCGCACGGCGAAGGACAGCACCTCGATCGGCAGCCGGTGCGACAGGCGCAGCGTGTGCTGCGCGACGGGGATGCCGAGCGCGCCGAGCGCCACCCGCGTGTCGGTGACGCGCTGGTGCGGGTCGCCCACCACGAACAGGTCGTCGTGCGCGTGCGGCGCCGCCGCCCGCAGCAGCCGCCACTGCGCCGGGCTGACGTCCTGCGCCTCGTCGACCACGATGTGCCGGTACGGCTTGCGTCCCGGGTCCACGTCGTCGAGCAGGTCGCCCGTCGCCCGCGACAGCAGCCGCAGCGCCTCGTCGGTCAGCTCGGCCAGCGTCCGGGCCCCGGGCCCGACCAGGGCGGGGCGGCGGCCCTCCTCGTGGGCCACGATCCGCAGCGCGAGCCGTTCGGGATTGTCCACCTCGACCCGCTTGCGGGTGGCTTCGTCGGGGATGAGCGTGTCGAGCCGGGCCGAGAGGTCGTCGCCCAGGCTCTGCGAGAACGTCACCAGCAGCACCGGCCCCCTGCCGTGCGCGGCCAGGTGGGCGGCCCGGTGCAGGGCGACGAGCGTCTTGCCGGTGCCCGCGCCGCCGACGACCAGCACCGGGTGCTCGTAGCGGGCGGCCCTGGCCAGCCGGTGCTGCGTGGGGGAGAGGAACGTGCACCACCGGGGTTTCCCCAGCACCCCGTCCAGCTCGACCTTGTCGGCGACGAACACCGCCCGGTCCGGGCTGCGCAACAGCGCCGTGTACAGGTCGTCGGTGTCGATCGGGCCCGGATCCTCGTCGGAGGCCCGGCAGGCCTCCAGCTCGCGCCAGGCCTCGTGCAGGGAGCCGCCGCGGGCCAGCACCGCCAGCGGGGCGTGCTGGGTGGCCGGCAGCAGGGGTTCGAGGGCCTCCAGGTCGGCCTCGGTGGTGATGAGCCGGACGAGCCGCAGCGCCCGCACGTCGATGCCCAGGGCCAGCAGGTCGCCGTCGCAGATCGGGTCGAACAGCCGCGAGGCGCCCGCGGACCGGCGCAGCGCGGGCTCGACGCGTTCGAGGGCCTCGGCGTCCCACTCCTCGACCACGCCGATCACGGGGTTGATCCCGAACCTGTGCCGGCGGGCGTGCGCCCAGGCCTGCGGATCGGGCAGCACCGTGCGCAGCCAGTAGACGTCGCGCTGGCGCACCACGACGCCGCGATGGCCACCGGTCAGTCGTAAGGTCGCGACCCGCGCGTCCCTGGCCCCCCGTACCCGCTCGGGATGGGGGGCGCCCGCCACGTGCAGCAGGAAGCGGCGCAGCGCGACCACGGCGTCCCTGCGCACCGGCGGGTCCAGTGCGCTGAGCTCCCCCGGAAACTCAGGGCCGATCGCGAGCCGCGGCACGGCTCAGTCCAACAGGTCGAGCAGGTCGCGGTCCCCGCGCTCGCGGAGCCTGGTCAGCAGATCGGGCAGGCCGATCGGGCCCGCCATGCCGATCCGGGTGGCGATCACCCGCGCGGCCTGCTCCCGTGTGCCGCCCGGGGCGGTGTAGCCGACCAGCCGCAACGCCTTGGTGATCTTCTCGGCGCCCTGCGCGGCGACCGGCAGGTGCCTGGCCCGCAGCACGCCCTCGTCCGACAGCGTGAGGAACAGGTGGCCGCCCTCCTTCGCGCCGACGTCCACGAGCAGCCGCTCGACGGACTCCAGCACGGGCCTGCCGTGCCAGACCATCGTCAGCTCCCCGGCGGCGCTGCGCACCGTCCGCGTCTCGCCCGGCGACAGCCCCAGGTAAGCGGCGAAACCGGTCGGCAGCGGGCACTCGCCGCCCGCCAACTGCTCGGCCGTGACGTCCACCCGCAGCCACCATCGCCCGTCGGGCTGCCGGAAGCAGCGCCGCGTCTGCGAGACGTCCTTGAGCGGCTGGTACGGCTTGCCGTGGCCCTCCTCCGACGCCCCGTTCGACTCGCCCCCGGCGCTCGCCGGCGCGAACGGATGGAAGCGGGACCCGGCCGCCGGCCCGTCGGCCTGCGGCCCTGCGGGGAACGGAGGGGGCACGGGCGGAGGCACGGGCGGGGGCACGGCTGGTGGGACCGGCGACGGGATGGGCGGCGGGGGCGGGAAGGCGGAGAAGGCCGAGGGCGGGGCGCCTCCGCCCGGCCGTTCGGGCAGCGTGGCCAGCACGAACTGCCAGGCCGGGACCTCCAGCGCCTTGATCTCCTTGCGGTGCCAGTCGGCCGCCTTGATCAGCCGCTCCTTGGGCGCCGCCGGGCCGATCGCGCGGCGCAGCTCGTCCAGGTGCGCCCGGTACGGGGCGGCCTCGTCGCTCGCCAGCCACCGGTCCAGCCGCTCGCGCAGCCGGGCCTCGGTCTCGCTGATCTCGGCGGGTGGCACGGCGAACAGCTTGGCGAGCTGGTCAACGGCGGACGGCTGGTCGGTGAAGACGCGGTTCTGGGCCACGGCCCAGCTCCTGTCGTCGAGCCCGGCGAAGGCGGCCTCGATGAGCGCGGGCAGATCCGGCGACCCGTCCCCGGCCTCCCGCCCGGCCGCCGGCTCCGGCTCCGCGTCAGGATCGGCGTGCGCGACCTGAGCGGGCTCGGGCTCAAGCTCGGGCTCGGCAACGGACTCGGGCTCAGGGTCGGGCTCAGGGTCGGGCTCCGGCTGGCCGACGGGCTCGGGCTCGACGTCCGCGGCCGGGGTGGGCTCGGCGTCGGGCGTGGGCGCCGGCTCCGCGGCGGACACGACCTCCCGCTCGTCGTCCTGCGTATCGGCCGACTCTCCGGCCTGGGCGAGCTCGGGTTCGACCGCGCTAGCGGACTCTCGCTCAGCCGCGCTCCCGGTTTCTCGCTCGGCGGCGGCCGCGCTCTCGGACTCTCGCCCGGCGGCAGCCTCGGGCGCCGCCTCCTGCGGTGCGGCCTCGGGCTCCGCCTCCTGCTGTGCGTCCGCGGACTCGACCTCCTGCGACGCGGACTCGGACTCCCGCGCGGCGTCCTCGGACTGCGCCTCGTGTGGGGTGGCTCCGGCCTGGGCGTCCGGCGTGACGGCTTCGGGCACCGCCTCCGGCGCGGCGGCGGGCGCGGGCTCCGCCTCGGCGGCCGGCACGACCTCGCGCTCCGGCTCCCGTTCCCGGTCTGCCCGGTGGGCGGCCTCCAGGCCCGCGGCGGCCACGGCCTCCGGCTTCTCGCCGGCCCGAGGCTCCTCAGCCGCCTCTTCGGCCCGCGCATTCGGCACGGCCGGCGTCGGCTCCACCGCCTCCACCTGCGCCACGGCGCCCACCCCGGGCGCCAGGCGTACCAGCACGGCGGAGAACAGCGTCGCGAGCACCGCGCGCGCCTGGATGAACGGCTGGTCGACCAGCTCCCGGCTGGTCAGCGCCAGCAGCCCGGCCCACGAGCCGGCGCGGTCGAGCGCGATGGCGACGTGCGGCTCGTCCGCCTCGTCGGGGTCCAGCACGTGCAGCGCGGGCAGGACGTCGCCCACGGCGGCGGCGGGCCACTGCTCCAGCGCGATCTCCGTGAGCAGGTCGCCCAGCGCCTCCGGGCCGATGACCGCCAGCACGCGCGGCAGGGGCAGACTGCGCCACCAGGCGTCCGGCAGGTCGGGTTGCCCGGTGAGCAGCGTGATCGTGGACGCGTCGCTCCACCGCAACGGTGGTACGAGGTCGCTCAGGCAGAAGTTCATCCCGTTCCGTTCACCAGCCCCTCACGCCCCCGTGTCGTCGTAAGGCTTCACTCAACGTGCGTACAGCGGTGCAGCCAAGGTCTCGCCGCCCATGGAACAGACCATAGTCTGGCAAAACTGCCCTACGCATCATGGACTACGTATCAACGCCGGACAGCGGCGAAGCGAAGGCGCACGTAATCGGCCATCCAGCCGGTCTCCCTGCGCAGCGCGGGCGCGGCCAGCTCGTTGACCCGCTGGAGCAGCGGTATGACGATCTCCGGCGGCAGGCCGGCGAGCACGGAGGAGGCGAACATCCGCACCCAGTCGGCAGCGCCTCCCGGGCACTCGTCGAGCGGGGTGGGCCGGTCGGAGTATTCGAGCAGCCGGACGACGAAACCCTCGCGTTCGAGCCGGTGGGCGTACTCGGCGGGGGTGGGGAAGTACCACGGCAGCTCGGGTTCGCGCAGGCCGTACTCGCGCCAGGCCGTGAGCATGGCGGCCGTGAGCTCGGCGCAGTTGCCCGCGCCGCCCATCTCGGCGACGAACCGCCCGCCGGGCCGCAGGGCCTCGCGCACGCTGGCGATGACGGCGACCGGGTCGCGGCTCATCCAGTGGAGCGCCGCGTTGGAGAACACGGCGTCGTAGGCGTGGGCCACGGTGAAGTCGTGGCCGTCGCCGACGATGAAGTCGATGCCGGGATGCTGGGCCAGCGCCTTCTCGATCATGGCGGGGGAGCCGTCGATGCCGAGCACCTCGGCTCCCCGTGCGGCGATCTGGGCCGTCAGGACCCCGGTGCCGCAGCCGAGGTCGAGCACCCGCTCGCCCGGCCGTGGGTCGAGCAGGTCGACGAGGGGAGCGCCCTGGGGGGTCACGTAGCCGAAACTGCCGTCGTAGGCGCGACTGCTCCACCGCTCCACGCTCGGTGTGTCATAGCGCAAGACGATCAGCTCACATTCGTCAGACATCGGGCCCCCGTGGCCGTGCTGTCCGTTCACTTTAGAGGCTGAGCGTCCCTACGACATACAAAGTCACATTCGGCTCATCAGCCGCTCTTCGCCCATTCCTTCTTCACGTAGGACTTTCCCGCATCCATCTGCGGGATCGTCAGCAGGACGGGCGGGCCGGGCGCGGCGGGCAGCTTCGCGGTCTGCTCGGTGTCCAAGGTGCCGCGCATGAGCATCGCCTCGGCGCGGACCGGCCGGGCGTACCCCTTCTGCAGGAGGTTCTGGCCCTCGTCGGAGAAGAGGAACTCCTGCCACAGCCGCGCCGCCGCCGGATGCGGTGCGTTCTTGTTGATCGCCTGGAAGCGGTACTCGCCGAGCGGGGCGTCCTTCGGGATCGTGACCTTCCAGGAGCCGGACTGCTGCGCGGCGCGCGCGGCGTTGAGGTGGTCCCAGCCCACGATCACGTTGGCCTTTGCGGGCTCGGTGAGCCGGCCGGCCCGGCGCAGCTTGGCGAAGAGCTGCACCCCGCGCCGCGGGTCGGGCGCGCCGTGGTGCAGGGAGGCGGCCATCACGCCGTCGAAGGCCGCGGCCGAGCGCAGCGGGTCGCCGTCGAGCGCGACGGTGTAGCCGGGCTTGAGCAGGTCGGCGAACGAGGCCGGCGCCGGGACGGCGCGCGGGTCGTAGCCGATCGACATGTAGCCGCCGTAGGCGGCGTACCAGGCGCCGGACGGATCCTTGACGTTGTCGGGCAGGTCCGGCCACCCCTGCACCTTGTACGGGGCGAACCTGGCGGCGTTGGCCACGGCCACGTCCAGCGTGAGGTCGAACACGTCCGGCCTGAGCTGACCGGCGGCGTCGATCTGACGCTTGCTGCTGGCGCCGGGCTCCAGCTCCTCGACCTTGATGTCGTACTTCTCGGCGAAGGCGTCGATGACCTCGCCGTAGTTGACCCAGTCGCGGGGGAGCGCGATGACGTTGAGCGCCCCTTCGCTCCTGGCGGCCTCGGCGAGCCGTTCGAGGTCGCCGAAACCCTCCTTCATGGACATCGCCTTGACGTTGACGGGCGGAAGCGGCTTGGCCTCCGTGGTGGACGCGCCGCATCCGGCGCTGACGAGGATGGCTGCCGCAGCGGCACAAATACGTACGGTCACACGGAGAATACTTACCGTCACATCCGCTGAGGTCGAGGAGGCGCGGCCGGAACGACCTTGGCGGCTACCAGCTCCTCTTCAACGATCTCCACGACGGTGCCGTCCCTTTTACGGACGCGCAACACGCCGGTCTCCCACGACTCGAGGATTCCGACGGCGTCACGGAACCCGCCGGGAACCCGTCTGCGCGTGGTGATCCGGGCGCCGACATCGGCCTTGGTGACGGCGACGGTGAGGCGAGCGGCCACGAGTTGGCCACCTCCGTTTCGGCCTGATGGCAAGCACGGCAATACTAGGGACTAGCAAACCGCGGTCAGAGTCATGCCATGGTGGCGAAGAGAAGGAGCTCGAGGTGACCTACGTCATCGCGCAGCCTTGCGTGGACGTCCTGGACAAGGCGTGCATCGAGGAATGCCCCGTCGACTGCATCTACGAGGGCGAGCGCATGCTTTACATTCACCCCGACGAGTGCGTGGACTGCGGCGCGTGTGAGCCTGTGTGCCCCGTCGAGGCGATTTTCTACGAGGACGACCTTCCCGAGCAGTGGAAGGACTTCTACAAGGCGAACGTGGACTTCTTCGAGGACCTGGGGTCGCCCGGAGGAGCCTCCAAGGTCGGCAAGATCGAGAAGGATCACCCGGTGGTGGCGGCGCTGCCCCCGCAGGGCGAGGACCACTAACCGCCGGGTCGGGCGGGGGTCGCGGCGGTCCGAGACGGGCCGACCGGGGCTGCTCGCGCTGTCCGTACGCACGAGACCTGGAGACCCGTGAACACCCTGCCCGACTTCCCCTGGGACCGGCTGGAGCCGTTCAAGGAGCGCGCCCGCGCGCACCCCGACGGCATCGTCGACCTGTCGGTCGGCACCCCGGTCGACCCGGTGCCACGGATCGTCCAGGACGCCCTGGCCGCGGCGGCCGACAGTCCCGGCTACCCTGCGACCCACGGCACCCAGCGGCTCCGCGAGGCCGCGGCGGGCTGGCTGAGCCGCAGGCACGGAGTCGGCGTCGACCAGCGCGACGTGCTGCCGGTCATCGGCACCAAAGAGCTCGTCGCCTGGCTGCCGACCTACCTGGGAGCCGGGCGGGTCGTCTTCCCCGAGCTGGCCTACCCGACCTACGACGTGGGGGCACGGCTGGCCGGAGCCTCGGCCCTGGCCTCCGACGGCCTGCTGGCGCTCGGGCCCGACCGGGCCGACCTCGTCTGGGTCAACTCCCCGGGCAACCCCACGGGCAGGGTGCTGCCGGCCGAGCACCTGCGCAAGGTGGTCGCCTGGGCCCGCGAGCGGGGCGCGATCGTCGCCTCCGACGAGTGCTACATCGAGCTGGGCTGGGAGGAGCGACCCGTCTCCATCCTGCACCCCGACGTCTGCGGCGGCTCCCACGAGGGGCTGCTCGCCGTCCACTCGCTGTCCAAGCGGTCCAACCTGGCCGGCTACCGGGCCGGGTTCGTCACCGGCGACCCGGCGCTCGTCAAGCGACTGCTGGAGACGCGCAAGCACGCCGGCATGATGATGCCGGCCCCGGTGCAGGCCGCGATGGCGGCCGCGCTCGGCGACGACGCGCACGCCGAGGAGCAGCGCGAGCGCTACTCGGGCCGGCGCGCCAGGCTGCGTCCCGCTCTGGAGAAGGCCGGTTGGCGGATCGACCATTCGACAGCCGGTCTCTACTTCTGGGCAACGAACGGAGAAAAGTCCTGGGATCAGGTGGGCAAGCTCGCGGAAATCGGTATTTTGGTCGCGCCGGGTGATTTCTACGGATCAGCGGGCGACAGGCACATCCGCATCGCCGTGACGGCCACGGACGAACGCGTCGATGCGGCGGTGGGGCGCCTCCAGTAGGGACCCCCGGTCCGACCGGCCCGGCCGGGCGGGCTGTACGAGCATAAGTGGATAAGGGCGTTTGCCGAGGCAGACCGCGAGTGGAGCGAGCTGATCGATGAGCATGACCGCCATGGTCGTACTCGGGCTGAGCATCGCCACCGTCCTGCTGTTGCTGGGTGCCTTCCTCGCCACCCTGCGACAGGACAGGAAGGGTCGCGCGACCGCGACGCCGGTTGAGGCCGCTCCCGTCGAGCCCCCGCTGCCGGCGCCGGTGGGCGCGGTCGGCTATGCGGGCCACGACTACGCCGACCCCCGCACGATCAAGGTCGGCGACCGGATCGAGGTCCACGGCCGGCCCGCGAGCGTGCTCGGCGCGATGTACGTCTCGTGGCAGGGGCAGGAGTGGACCGAATACCTCCTGCGCGACGCCGTCCGCCGCTTCCAGTGGCTGTCGGTCGAGGTGCGCCAGGGCCTGGCCGAGGGCGAGCCGCCCCACCTGGAGGTGCTCCTGTGGACCGAGGTGCCCACCCAGGGCATGGTCCCCGCCAAGAGCATGCTCATCATGGAGGGCGTCGAGTTCTTCCCCATCGAACGCGGCACCGCGGCGTTCAGGTGCGAGGGCGACACCGGCGTCCCCGAGCGCGGGCTGCTCGACTTCGCCGACTACCGCGCCTCCGACGGGCGGCTGTTGTCCTTCGAACGCATCCAGGGCCGCGGCTGGACGGCCAGCTACGCCAGACCGCTGCCGCCCGGCTCGATCGACTTCGTCAGCCGCGCCCCATAGTCCTGGCCCATGGTCCTGGCCCCGTGGTCAAGCCCCCGTGGGGACCGGCGGGACCGGTCTAGGACATGTCCACGCGGGCCGCGCCCGAGGAGCCGTCACCCCGCCAGCCGTCGGACTTCATGTCGTTGACCCAGGTGGCCCCGCCGTAGCCGACGCGGCTCAGGCCGTACTTCTGCGCGTGCGCCACGGACCACGCGGCGATCAGCCACCCGCGCCTCTCGCCGGTGACGGCGGTGCTGCCCATCGCCCGCGCGAGCTGCCGGCGCGCCTCGGCGGTCTTCGCCCGCGGCTGGGCGCTGCGCCCATCGGAACCCTTGGCCCCCTCGGAACCCTTGGCACCCCCGGCCGTGGCGGGCGGGTACCAGCAGTGCACGGCCCGGGGGACGCGGCCGGTGAACGCCGCCGCGAGGATCTTGGCCCGTTCCTCGTGCGGGGCGTAGGCGTAGCCGCCCGCCGACCGCTGCACCGCCTGCGCGGCCTCGGCCAGCGGGACCTTGCGGTAGTTCTTCACCTTGACCAGCGCGGCGAAGAACTTGTTCGTCGCGTAGACCGGGTCCATGAGCTGCTTGACCGAGCCCCAGCCCTGTGACGGGCGCTGCTGGAACACCCCGACCGAGTCACGGTCGCCGTAGGCGAGGTTGGCGAGCTTCGACTCCTGCAACGCCGTCGCGTAGGCGATCACCACGGCCCGCTCGGGCAGCTTGCGCCGCGCGGCGACGGCCGCGATGGTGGCGGAGATCTGCGCCTGCTCGATGTCGAGCTCGTCGGTGCCCGCGGGCGTGCGCACGCTGCAGTAGGCCTCCGGAACGGCCAGCGGCGTCGCCTTCTTGAGCAGGTGGTAGAGGCCCACGGAGATCCCCACCGCGAGCACCACGACGATGGCCGCGATGGTGATGACACCGCGGGAGAAACGCAGCCGCACGCTGAAGAACCTACCCGGCCGGATAAGCTCACGGGCCATGAGTCAGCAGAGCACGACCTCGCCGCTACCCCCGGCGGTCGACCGCCTGTGGGAGCGCCGCGCGGAGCTGTCGCCGGACGACGCGGAGGCGCGCGCCGTGGTGGTGACCGCGGTCGACCTGCTCGACACGGGCAAGGCGCGCGTCGCCGAGGTGGTGGGCGACCAGGTCGTGGTGGACGAGCGGGCCAAGCGGGCGATCCTGCTGTCCTTCAGGGTGCTCGGCATGATCCGCTCCCAGGTGGGCGACTTCCAGCACCACGACCGCCACCCGCTCAAGACCACCTTCGACGGCGTGCGGGTGGTGCCGGGCGCCATCGCGCGCTGGGGCTCGTACGCCGCCCCCGGGGTGGTGCTGATGCCGTCCTTCGTCAACATCGGCGCGTACGTCGACTCCGGCACGATGGTCGACACGTGGGCCACGGTCGGCTCCTGCGCGCAGATCGGCCGGGAGGTGCACCTGTCGGGCGGCGTGGGCATCGGCGGCGTGCTGGAGCCGCCGGGCGCCGTGCCGGTGGTGATCGAGGACGAGGCGCTGATCGGCAGCCGGGCGATGATCGTCGAGGGGGCCCGGGTGGGACGCGGCGCCGTCGTGGGCGCGGGCACCATCCTGTCGGCGTCGATGCCCGTCGTGGACGTGCAGACCGGCGAGGAGCTGGGCCGCGGCCGGATCCCCGACTGGTGCGTGGCCGTGGGCGGCACCAGGCCCAAGGAGTTCCCCGGCGGCACGTTCGGCATGCCGTGCGTTCTGGTGATCAAGCGGCTGGAGCCCGGCCGGCGGCACGACAAGGCGGCGCTCAACGAGGTGCTGCGCGAACACGGAGTGAACACCTGATGCTGGACCTGACGCAGGACGTGCGGGCGCTGACCGCCGCCATCGTGGACATCGAGTCGGTGAGCGGCGCCGAGCAGGTGCTGGCCGGCGAGGTGGAGCGGGCCCTCGGCGCGCTGCCCCACCTCACGCTCGACCGGTCGGGCGAGACGATCGTCGCCCGCACCTCGCTCGGCCGCGGCGAACGCGTCCTCATCGCCGGCCACCTCGACACCGTGCCGGTGCACGGCAACCTGCCGAGCCGCGTCGAGGGCGACCTGCTCCACGGCTGCGGCACCTCCGACATGAAGGCGGGCGTCGCGGTCGCGCTGAAGCTGGCGGCCACGGTGCCCGCCCCCAACCGCGACGTCACCTACGTCTTCTACGACTGCGAGGAGATCGAGGCCGAGCGCAACGGCCTGACCCGGGTGGCCCGCGACCACGCGGACTGGCTGGCCGCCGACTTCGCGGTGCTCATGGAGCCGACCGACGGGGTCATCGAGGGCGGCTGCCAGGGCACGCTGCGCGCCGAGGTGCTGGTGACCGGCAAGCGCTCCCACAGCGCCAGGTCGTGGTTCGGCGTCAACGCCATCCACGGCATCGAGCCGGTGCTGGCCAGGCTCAACGCCTACCAGGCGCGGCAGCCGGTCGTCGACGGGCTGCGCTACCACGAGGGGCTGAACGCCGTCGGCGTCCGCGGCGGCGTCGCCGGGAACGTGATCCCCGACTCCTGCGTGGTGACGGTCAACTACCGCTTCGCGCCCGACCTCGGCCTGGAGGAGGCGCAGGAGCACGTGCGCGAGGTGTTCGACGGCTTCGAGGTGACCTTCACGGACGGGGCGCCGGCGGCCCGCCCGGGTCTGACCCACCCGGTGGCGGCGGCCTTCGCCGCGGCCGTGGGCGGCGAACCCCGGGCCAAGCTGGGATGGACCGACGTGGCCAGGTTCGCGGCGCTGGGGGTGCCGGCGGTCAACTACGGGCCGGGCGACCCCAACCTGGCGCACCAGCAGGGGGAGTACGTGTCGCTGACCAAGATCGTGGAAAGCGAGCGGGCCATGGTGGACTGGCTGACAAAGTGAAAGTGGCTTTCCTCGCCGGCCATTTGGCGGGGAAAGCCACTTTCAGTCCCGAGCAGCACCCTCGGCAGTTAGACGCAGGGAAGTCGAAATCCGGTTCCCTGCTTTTTCCAAGATTTTTTGCGAGCCCTTCATGGGCCGTCCACCAGGCATTACGCCCCTCCGTATTGGCTCGAATCCTCCCCGAGGAGGCCCGGACGCCTCCCGGCGCGGCAGGTGACCTCGCCTGCCGAGGGGGAGCCGGAGACCCGCGAAGGGGACTAGCGTGATCCGCATGGATAGGACACGTCGCGAACGCCGTCAGGGACAGGCCGTGGTGCGCGGCAGACTCGTGCCGGAGTCCACGCACGACCAGCGGCTGCTCGACCGGCAGGGGCCCGCCGACTGGCTGCACATGGATCCGTGGCGGGTGATGCGCATCCAGGCAGAGTTCGTGGAGGGCTTCGGCCAGCTCGCCGAGCTGCCCCGGGCTGTCACCGTCTTCGGCTCGGCCCGCACGCCGGACGGCTCCCCCGAGTACGCCATGGGCGTGGCCCTCGGCCGGGCCATCGCCGAGGCCGGCTACGCCGTCGTCACCGGTGGCGGGCCGGGCGTGATGGAGGCGGCCAACAGGGGCGCCCGCGAGGTCGACGGCGCGTGGTCGGTGGGCCTCGGCATCGAGCTGCCCTTCGAGCAGCGGATGAACGACTACGTGGACCTCGGCATCGAGTTCCGCTACTTCTTCGTGCGCAAGACCATGTTCGTCAAGTACTCGTGCGGCTTCATCGCCCTGCCCGGCGGCTTCGGCACGCTGGACGAGCTGTTCGAGGCGCTGACCCTGGTGCAGACCCGGAAGGTGACCTCGTTCCCCGTCGTGCTGATGGGCACGGAGTTCTGGGGCGGCCTGATCGACTGGGTCAAGAGGGCGCTCCTCGGCACCGGCAAGATCGCCGAGCGTGACCTCGACCTGATCACCGTCACCGACGACGTGGACGAGGCCGTTCGCGTCATCGTCGAGTCCGACCGGGCCCGCTCGCGGCAGCGCCAGGAGGAGCTGGAAGCGGCCAGAGGCTACGAGGCCGAACCCCAATAGGCTGACCTGTCGTGAACGTCTGTGTCTTTTGCTCATCCAGCCAGAAGATCGACCCCAAGTATCTCGACCTGGCGACGCGCGTGGGCGCCGAGCTGGCCGAGCGTGGTCACACGCTGGTCAGCGGCGGCGCCACCGTCTCCTGCATGGGCGCCGTCACCTCGGCGGCCCGTGCGGCGGGGGGCCGCACGATCGGCGTGATCCCGCAGGTCCTGGTGGACGTCGAGATCGCCGACCGGGGCTCCGACGAGCTGGTCGTCACCGCCGACATGCGCGAGCGCAAGGGGGTCATGGACGCCCGCTCCGACGCCTTCCTCGTGCTGCCCGGCGGCATCGGCACGCTGGAGGAGCTGTTCGAGATCTGGACGGCCCGGGTTCTCGGCATCCACGCCAAGCCCCTGGTCATCCTCGACCCGTGGGGTCTGTACGCCCCGCTGCGCGCCCTGGTGGAGTCCATGTACGACCAGGGTTTCACCCGGGCCAACGTCTTCGACGCCATCTCGTGGACGACGTCGGTGGAGGAGGCGCTCGACCACCTGGAGGGACGCGTCCCGCCCCTGAAGCCCAGCGTGGACGAGCTCGGCGAGGCCGTCGGCTGACCGGCCGGCCGGCGCGGCTGCCCGGGGGGTCGGGCATGCCCCGAAGGCGCACCGACCGCGCCAAGTGCGGGACTCATGCCTCGAAGGTATGAGTACGATGCCAATGTGCTGGTCATACTCGCCATCGCCGCCCTCGCCATCCTGGCCTGCGTCGTCGTGGTCTCCCTGGGCAGGGGCGGTGAGCTGACCGAGTTCCCGCCGGACGTGCCCCCGCTCGACCTGCCCGAGGCGCAGCAGCTCACGGCCGTCGACTTCATGGCGCTGCGGTTGCCGGTCAACCTCGTCGGCTACCACACGCAGACCGTCGACGAGACCCTGCGCCGGGCCGCCGGAGCCATCAGTGCCCGCGACACCAGGATCGCCGTCCTGGAGCAGCGGGTCTCCGAGCTGCTGGCGAGCAGGCTGTACGCGCGCCAGGAGGCCTACGCCACGCCCGGCGCCGGTCCCCGCACCGACCACGAGCCGGAGGCGCCGGCGGTGCCGCTGGAGCTCCCCGAGGCCGGCGACCCCCTCCCGGCAGCCGCCCCGGAGCCGCCCGCCGCCGAGTCCGACGCGTCCGAGTCCGACGCGTCCGCGACTGTCACGCCTGAGTCCGCCATGCCCGAGTCCGCCATGCCCGCGACTGTCACGCCTGAGTCCGCCATGCCCGAGTCCGCCATGCCCGCGACTGTCACGCCTGAGTCCGCCATGCCCGAGTCCGCCATGCCCGCGACTGTCACGCCTGAGTCCGCCATGCCCGAGTCCGCCATGCCCGCGACTGTCACGCCTGAGTCCGCCATGCCCGAGTCCGCCATGCCCGCGGCCGCCACGTCTGAGACCGCCACGCCTGACCCCGACGACGAGGGTTCCGACGCGGATGCCGACGCGGGCGTGGACCGGGGTGGCGACGCGAAGGAGGAGCGGGAGGCCGGGGAGCCCGTGCGGGCGGCGGCCGGCAAGGACGGGGACGAGCGCCGGTGACCGACCTCATCCGCTGCTCCTGGACGGGCATGACGGACCCGCTCTACATCCGCTACCACGACGACGAGTGGGGCCGCCCGGTCCGTGGCGACGACAGGGTCTTCGAACGCGTCACCCTGGAGGCGTTCCAGTCCGGCCTGTCATGGCTGACGATCCTGCGCAAGCGCGAGAACTTCCGTGCCGCGTTCGACGGCTTCTCCATCGTGAAGGTGGCGGCCTACACCGACCACGACGTGGAGCGGCTGCTCGCCGACCCCGGCATCGTGCGCAACCGGGCCAAGGTGGAGGCCGCCATCGGCAACGCCAGGGCGGCGCAGGACCTGCCCATGGGCCTGTCCGAGCTGGTGTGGCGGCACGCCGACCCCGAAGCTCCGGTGCCGCGGACCATGGCCGACGTGCCCGCCACCACGCCGGGCTCCGTGGCGCTGGCCAAGGAGCTGAAGCGGCACGGGTTCAGGTTCGTCGGCCCGACCACCGCCTACGCGCTCATGCAGGCCATCGGCCTGGTCAACGACCACATCGAGGGCTGCGTGGCCCGCGTCGGGCCGCTCTGACGGCTCACCGGCCGCCGAACACCGGGCGCTCCTTGGCCAGGAAGGCACGGGTCGCCTCCAGGTGGTCCCGGGTGGCCGCGCACTCGTCCTGCAGGTCGGCCTCCAGCGCGAGGGCGTCGGGCAGCGCGTGCGTGGCGGCGTACGCCAGCGCCCGCTTGGTGGCCGCGTAGGCCAGGGTGGGGCCCTGCGCGAGCCGTACCGCGAGCTCCCGGGCGGTCTTCAGCACGTCGTCGGCGGGCACCACGCGGGTGACCACCCCCAGCTCCAGCGCGCGGGCGGCGTCGAGCGGCTCGCCGAGCAGCAGCAGTTCGGCCGCCCGCCCCGGCCCGACGAGGCGCTGCAGGGTCCACGAGGCGCCCGAGTCGGGCGCCAGCCCGATGCCGGTGAAGGCCAGCGCGAACTTGGCCCGCTCCGAGGCGATCCGCAGGTCGCAGGCGAAGGCCAGCGAGGCGCCCGCGCCCGCCGCGACCCCGTTGACGGCCGCCACCACCGGCTTGGGCATGGTGGTGATCAGCTCCACGATCGGGTTGTAGTGCCGCCGGACGGTGTCGGCGAGCCCGCGGCCCGCCTCCAGGTTGGCGGCGTGCTCGCGCAGGTCCTGGCCGGCGCAGAACGCGCGGCCCGAACCGGTCAGCAGCACCGCCCGGACCTGCGGCTCGCCGGCCGCCCGGCGCAGCGCGTCGAGCAGCGCCGACTTCAGCTCGGCCGTCAGCGAGTTCATCGCGTCGGGCCGATCGAGCGTGATGGCGGCAACGGCGTCGGTCACGTCATAACGGATCACGGCAACTCCCTGTCGACGAACGCGGCGGCGGGCAGGAGGCGGGTCGCCTCCAGCCCGGAGGAGAACCTGGGGGCCCGGCGGCGAGAGCACGGGGTCACGGTGGCGGCCGCCGCCTCCGCGGCTGGCGAGCGCCCCGACCAGGGTGACAGCCGTGGCGGGCGGGGGCGCGTACGCCTCGCCGACGGCCGGACGGACTCCGGCGGACAAGCGCGGCCGAAGGGGCCGGGCGCCGCTCCGGGCGGATCCACGACGGCGACATGCCGACGGCCGGTCAGGCTCGGTGCGCCACCTCGGTAAATTCTCCGTGCGGCCTCGACCGGCCTGTGCACGCGCTCCGGAACGGGCCCGTGGGCGGCGCTCCGAGGCGGTCTCACGGCCGGGCGAACCCCGTGCGAAATCGCGGTCCGCACGGGCGGAACGGCGATCTCCAGGGGGCTCGTGAGCCGTGTGGGAACGGCGACCGGCGCCTGCCCACGAGGGCGACACGGGTGGTCGCCGGCGAGGTCGAACACGGTGGCGCGTGCGTGCACGCAGTCCAGTTTGGTGGTCTTCGGCACCCCGGACAACGCATTCTGGGAGGAGATCGTTACCCATGAGCGCTCTCGATGCGGGAGAATAGGACATCACAGATGACGTGAATGCGCCGCCCTCCCTAATGGGCGGTCTGAAAAAATCGCGGGCCGCGGGAGCCCAAGGCAGGAAGGGATGCACGCATGGCGGCGATGAAGCCGCGGACCGGCGATGGTCCGCTCGAGGTCACCAAGGAAGGGCGCGGCATTGTCATGCGGGTCCCCCTGGAAGGTGGCGGCCGGCTTGTCGTGGAGATTTCCGCCGACGAGGCGAAGGCGCTCGGCGAGGCGTTGAAGAACGTCGTCGGCTGAGAGCTCCCGATCCGATCTGATCCACGGCCCTGGCGTCCTTCCGCGCCAGGGTCGCTGTTTGTCGAAGGAGAGATTCCGTGCCCATAGAGACCACTGCATCGGTGGTCGCCGACGTCCCCGCAGGCGCCGAGCTGCTGGCCGTCCCCTACACCTCCGACCTGGCGCCGGTGCTCCCGTTCGACCTGCCGGTGCCGGTGCCCGACCTGCTGGCCCACCACGAGGCCAAGGGGGAGGCGGGGGAGATCGTCGAGGTGCCCGTGGCACGGGAGGGCGGCGTCGGCCGCGTCCTGCTCTACGGCGTCGGCGACGGCTCGCCGGGTTCGCTGCGCAAGGCTGCGGCGCTGCTCACCCGCCGCGCCAAGGGCCGGGCCGAGCTCACGGTGGTGACGCCCGAAGGTGACGCCGCCGCGTTCGCGGAGGCCGCGCTGCTGGCCGCCTACTCCTTCAAGATCGGCAGCTCGGGCAAGGCGCCCGTGCGCGCGCTGCGTTTCGCGGGCGCCGACGAGCAGGCCGTGAGGCGGGGCGAGCGCGTCGCCCAGGCCGTGGCGCTGGCCCGCGACCTGGCCAACACGCCCGCTTCGGTCAAGAACCCCGCCTGGCTCGCCGAGCGGGCCGCCGAGCAGGGCGTCCCGGTACGCGTCTGGGACGAGGAGCAGTTGCAGGCCGACGGGTTCGGCGGCATCGTCGCGGTCGGCCGGGGCTCGGTCAGCCCGCCCCGGCTCATCCAGCTCTCCTACACCCCCGACGGGCCCGCCACCCGGCACGTCGTGCTGGTGGGCAAGGGCATCACGTTCGACTCGGGCGGCCTGTCGCTCAAGCCGACCGAGAACATGAAGGTGCAGAAGACCGACATGGCGGGCGGCGCGGTCGTGATCGCCGTGATCGGCGCGCTCGCGGCGCTGGGCGCGCCCGTGCGGGTCACCGGTCTGGTCGCCGCCGCCGAGAACATGCCCTCGGGCACGGCCCAGCGACCCAGCGACGTCATCACCCACTACGGGGGCCGCACGGTCGAGGTGCTCAACACCGACGCCGAGGGCCGGCTGGTGCTGGCCGACGCGCTGGCCTACGCCGACGCCGAGCTCGACCCCGACGCGGTGGTCGACGTCGCCACGCTGACCGGGGCCATCAGCGTCGGGCTCGGCCGCACGATCGGGGCCGTCTACGCCAACGACGAGTCGCTGGCCGAGCAGCTCGTGGCGGCCGGGCAGGCCAGTGACGACCGGCTGTGGCGGATGCCGCTGATCGACGACTACGCCCCGGCGCTGGAGTCGTCCATCGCCGACCTGGCCAACGTCGAGCAGGGCTCCACCTACGGCGCGGGGTCGATCACGGCGGCGCTGTTCCTGCGGGAGTTCGCGGGCAAGCGGCCGTGGGCGCACCTCGACATCGCGGGCGTCGGGCGCAGCACGGTCGATGAGGGCGTGCTCACCAAGGGCGCGACGGGCTTCGGCGTGCGCGTGCTGCTGGAGTGGCTGACCAGAGCGTGACCGCCGCCGGACGGTGATCTGGGCGCCGGCTAGGTGGTGATCTTGACGGCGGCGAGCAGGCCGTCGCCCAGGGGGATCAGCAGCGGGCGGAGCCGGTCGTCGCCCTGCACGAGCTTGCCCAGCTCGCGCAGGGCGACCGTGTCGGGGTCGCGCTGCGCCGGGTCGGCGACCCGGTGGTGCCAGAGCGCGTTGTCGAAGGCGACGATGCCGCCCACCCGCAGCAGCCGGACCGCCTCGGCCAGGTAGTCGGCGTACTCCTGCTTGGCCCCGTCGGCGAAGACCATGTCGTAGCCGCCGTCGGAGAGCCTGGGCAGCACGTCGAGCGCCCGGCCGGTGATGAGCCGCACCCGCCCGCCGGCGAAGCCGGCCTCGGCGAACGCCTGCCTGGCCAGCCGCTGGTGCTCGGGCTCCACGTCGACGCTGGTGAGCGTGCCGTCCTGGCGCATGCCGCGCAGCAGCCAGAGCCCGGAGACGCCGCACCCGGTGCCGATCTCCACGACCGACTTGGCGTTCAGCGCCGAGGCGAGGAAGCAGAGCGCGGCCCCGCCTCCGGGAAGGATGGGCGGGGCACCCATCTCCAGGCCGCGCCGGCGCGCCGCGTGCAGGATCTCATCCTCGTGATGGAACTGCTCCGCATAGGCCAGAGTGGCCTCTACCGGACTGGTCATCGGCCTCCTCCCCCCACTTTCGTGCGATTGGTCACCGATCGCAGCCTAGGGGAGACACGCCAGGACGGGAACTCTGGAGCACCTCGCGGCGTTGCAGGTTTAAACGGGCTTTGCCGGTCCGGAAGGCAGGCAGTGCGCATGAAGGGACGAAACCAGGCACTATGGCGGTAGCGGTGGTCCCAGAGAGAGGAGTTCTGGTGGACGAAAGCGACCACCAGGCCGATGCTCCCGTGTCCGACTGGACGCCTCCCACCTGGGAGGAAGTGGTGCGGACACACTCCGCCCGCGTTTATCGGCTGGCGTATCGCCTGACCGGCAACATCCACGACGCCGAGGACCTCACTCAGGAGGTCTTCGTACGGGTCTTCAGGTCGCTGTCCAGCTACACTCCCGGGACGTTCGAGGGCTGGCTGCACCGGATCACGACGAACCTGTTCCTCGACATGGCGCGGCGCAAGCAGCGCATCCGCTTCGAGGGGCTGGCCGACGACGCCGCCGAACGCCTGCGCGGCCGTGAGCCGTCGCCGGCGCAGGCGTTCGACGACGCCCACCTCGAGCCCGACATCCAGGCGGCGCTCGACGCGCTCGCTCCGGAGTTCCGCGCGGCCATCGTGCTGTGCGACATCGAGGGCCTGTCCTACGAGGAGATCGCGGCCACGCTCGGCGTCAAGCTGGGCACGGTCCGCAGCCGAATTCACCGTGGCCGGGCGCAGTTGCGCGAGGCGCTCGATCACCGGGCTCCCCGCAACTCACAACTCCCCCCGCCAGCATTCCCGTCCGGGACCCGTGGGGAGGAAGTCTGATATGTCGCATCTTGGAGAACGTGTATCCGCCCTGGTGGACGGTGAGCTCAATCACGCCGAGCGTGATCGTGCTCTCGCCCACCTGGCTTTCTGCGCCGACTGCCGGCGCGAGGTCGAGTCGATGCGGGCGCTGAAGTCGCGCCTGCGCTCGCTCGACGACCTGACCATGCCGGCCGACCTGACCATGTCGTTGCTGCGCATGGCGGAGCCGGGCGGGCCGCTGCCCCCTCGGGAGCGGCCTTTCCCTACCCGGACGTTCGGAGGGGTGCCCCTTCCCGGCCCCTACAGCATCGCTCCTCCGGACAATCGGCCGCGCAACGCGACTGGTGGCGCCTCGGGACCTGGCCGCGGCGCTAGGCGGCGTGGTTCCTACGTGGCGGTCGGCGTGGTGTCCGCGGCCGTCGCCCTCGGCACCTTCTTCGCCGTCTCCGGGCCGGGCCAGAGCACCTCGCCCCCTCCGGTCGAGATGATCAAGCAGAACCCCCCCGTGAGCACTCCTCCCACCGCCACGCCCTGACCGCGAGTCAGGTCCTGGAATACTCGGTTGGCGTAGTCGACAGCGTCAGGGGCATACGATCTGGGATCGGTATTTTGTCGGGAGTCCGCGCTCATGACGGCGATTCCTGACACATGCTTTACGACTCTCGTATGCCTATCGCGCCAGGATTGCGGTGTCGAGCAAGGAGTGGTGAGACCTAGATGACCGACGAGACGCGCCCCGACGACGGACGCAGGCCGTCGGACTTCCCCGACGCGCAGGGGCGCCCGGACTTCCGGCCCGCCGAGGAGCGGGCCGAACGGTCCGGCCCGGCCGGGGGCGAGTCCGCGGCGTCCGGCGGCTGGGGTGACCCGTCGGGACGTCCCGGTGACACGTCGGTCCACGGCGACCATGCCGGCCCCGCTCCGTACGGTCCCCGAGACGACCGGCCGGGCTACGCCGGCGGCGCTCCGGACCGGCCCGGCTACGGCGCGGGCGTCCCCGGCCAGTTCGGTCACGGCGGCCCCCCGGACCAGCCCGGCCACGGCGGGGGCGCGCCCGACCAACTTGGCCACGGCGGGGGCGCACCCGACCAACCGGGCGACGGTGGGGGCGCACCCGACCGGCCCGGCCATGGCCGTCCCGAGCAGCCCGGTCACGGGAGTGCCGAATACTCCGCGGTCCCCGGTTTCGCCAGCCCCGACAGCACGCCGTACGGGGTGCCGTCGAGCGGTGACATGCCGCCCGGCGGCGACACCCGCGCCTACGAGAGCCCGTTCTTCGGCAGTTCGCCGGGCGCGCCGCCCTACGGGGGCGACGCGCCTCCGCCGCCGCAGCAGGCGTTCGGGATGGGCCCCGGCTGGGCGCCGCCGCCCGGCCCGCACTCCGGCCAGGCGGTCCCGATCCGGCGCGGCCCGAGCACCGGCCTGCTGATCGTGCTGGCCGTGGTCATCGCGCTCGCCGCCTCCCTGTTCGGCAGCGTCGGCACCTATCTGCTCACCAGGTCGTCCGACGGCACCGACCCGTCCTACAGCCTCGGCCCGCCGCCCAACGGCGCCACCAACCGGGCGCCCGACTCGGTGGCGGGCGTCGCCGCCCGCGTGCTGCCGAGCGTGGTCTCCCTGGAGGTCGGCAACGGCTCCGGCGGCGACGGCGCGACCGGCTCCGGATTCCTGATCAAGGACGGTTACGTGGTCACCAACAACCACGTGGTCGCCATGGCGGCCAGGGGCGGCGAGATCCAGATCCAGTTCCACAACCGCAAGACCACCAGGGGGCGGATCGTCGGCCGCGACCCCGGCTCCGACCTGGCCGTCGTCAAGCCGGAGGAGACCTTCGGCACTCCCGAGATCACCCTCGGCAACTCCGACCAGGTCGTCGTCGGTGACCCGGTCATCGCGGTCGGCTCGCCGCTGGGCCTGTCCGGCACGGTCACCACGGGCATCGTCAGCTCGCTCAACCGCCCGGTCATCGCGGGCGACGAGAGCGGCACCTCCGAGGAGCCCGCCTACATCAGCGCCATCCAGACCGATGCCGCCATCAACCCGGGCAACTCCGGCGGCCCGCTGGTCAACGGCAAGGGCGAGGTCGTCGGGGTCAACTCCGCCATCGCCACGCTGAGCCGTTCGCTCAACAGCCAGAGCGGCAGCATCGGCCTCGGCTTCGCCATCCCGGTCAACCAGGCGCGTCGCGTCGCGCAGGAGCTCGTCACCGACGGCAAGGCCAAGCGACCCAAGATCGGCATCGTGCTCGACCGCAACTACAAGGGCCAGGGCGTCCGCATCGCCTCCGAGCCCGCCGAAGGCCGCCAGCCGATCGACGCCGACGGCCCGGCGGCCAAGGCCGGCCTGAAGCCGGGTGACGTCATCCTGGAGATCGACGGGCTGCGGCTGCAGGACGGCAACGAGCTCATCGCGCTGATCCGCAGCAAGTCGCCCGGAGCCAAGATCAACATCCGGTTCGAGCGGGCCGGCCAGGAGCGCACGGCCACCCTCACCGTGATGGCCGACGAGACCCCGGCCCCGACGCCGTCCTGACCTCGCCCGCCCCTTCCGGCGGGCGGTGCCGTGCCGGACGCGCCCCGGGCGGGGAGCTGGGTGGTTGGTACGTTGTTGTCCGGCGTGGACGACCGACCAGCCACCTGGAGCCTTTAGTCTGGGATGTGCCGGGGTCGTCCTCGGAGCATTGGACTGCGCTAGGAGCTCACGGTGTTCGGACTGGGCTGGCTGGAGATCGGGGCGCTGATCGTCATCGCGCTGCTCGTCTTCGGGCCGGAGAAGCTGCCCGAGGCGGCGGCGCAGGCAGGCAAGACGCTGCGCAACCTGCGCCGGATGGCCAACAACGCGCGTGACGACCTGCGCGCCGGGCTGCCCCCGGAGATGTCCAACTTCGACCCCGCAGACCTCAATCCGCGCAATTTCGTCCGCAAGCATCTCCTGGACGACCTCGAGGACGACTGGAACGGCAAGCCGCGCCAGCTCGAACCGGCGACCGCGCCCCCCGTCCACGAGCCGGTGGACGAGCTGGGCTACGGCGAGCTGCCGCCGTACGACCCCGACGCCACCTGACCGGTGCGCTCGGACGACGAAGCGCCGTAGCCGCGACGGGTGCCATGGCTACGGCGCTCGGGTGAGCACTATCGGCGGTTGGGGGCCAGCCCGAGTTGCATGCCCTTCAGGCTGGACGAGCGCTTGCCGAGCGCGGCCGCGATCGAGCGCAGCTCCGCCGCCGCCGGGGAGTCGGGGTCGGTCAGGACGAGCGGCTTGCCCTCGTCGCTGCCCTCGCGCAGCCGCATGTCGAGTGGCACCTGGCCGAGCAGCGGCACGCGGGCGCCGAGCGTGCGGGTGAGCGCGTCGGCCACCGTCTGGCCACCGCCCTCGCCGAACACCGGGATGCGCTCGTCGCAGTGCGGGCAGGGGAGCCAGGCCATGTTCTCGATGACGCCGGCGATCTGCTGGTGGGTCTGCGCGGCGATCGAGCCGGCCCGTTCGGCGACCTCGGCAGCGGCCATCTGTGGTGTGGTGACGACGAGGATCTCGGCCGACGGCAGGCGCTGCGCCACGGAGATGGCGATGTCGCCGGTGCCGGGCGGCAGGTCGAGCAGCAGGACGTCGAGGTCGCCCCAGTAGACGTCGGCGAGGAACTGGTGCAGCGCGCGGTCGAGCATGGGCCCGCGCCACACCACCGGCGTGTTGCCCTCCGGCTTGAACATGCCGACCGAGATGACCTTGATGTCATGCGCCACCGGCGGCATGATCATGTCTTCGACCTTGGTGGGCCGCTCGGCGGCGCCGAGCATGCGCGGCACGCTGTGCCCGTAGATGTCGGCGTCGACGACGCCCACCTTCAGGCCGCTCGCGGCCATGGCGGCGGCCAGGTTGACCGTGACCGACGACTTGCCCACGCCGCCCTTGCCGCTGGCGACCGCGAAGACGCGGGTCAGCGAGCCGGGCTGGTTGAACGGGATCTCCTTCTCCGGGCCCCGGTCGCCGCGGAGCTTGGTCTGCAACTCCTTGCGCTGCTCGGTGCTCATGACGTCGAGCTCCAGCTCGACGCTCGGGACACCATCGAGCTTGGAGACCGCGGCGACCACGTCGCGGCGGATGGTGTCCTTCATCGGACAGCCGGCCACCGTCAGGTAGACGCCTACGCGCACCACGCCGTCCGGCGCGATGTCGATGCTCTTGACCATGCCGAGATCGGTGATCGGACGGCGGATCTCGGGGTCGATGACGGTGGCGAGGGCGGCCGTCACCTGCTGCTGGGTTGGTGCCATCGAAGTCTCGGCACGAAGGGAGTGCCGTCCCTCCTTAGTCGTCTGTGGGTGACCGGCGCGACACGTCGGCGAGGATGCCCCTCCATGGTATGAACCAGGGAAGCGACGGGGTTAATCCGTGCTTTTAGGTGTTCGCACAACGTTCTAAGGTTACTCCGTGTCTCTTCTGCGCGACGAGGGCCTCACCGTCGAGGAGCTCACGGTCTGGCGGACGCTCCAGCGGGTCCAGGTGCGGGTCACCCGTCACCTGGAGGCGGAGCTGCTCGTGGCCCACGACCTGCCGCTAGCGTCGTACGACGTGCTCGCGCGGCTCGCCGAGGCGCCGGGGCGGCGGCTGCGGATGAACGACCTGGCCGCGCGGGTGCTGCTGTCGCGCAGCGGGCTGACCCGGCTGATCGACCGGTTGCAGCGCGAGGAGCTGGTGGCGCGCGAGGCGTGCGCGAGCGACGCCCGCGGCCTGTACGCGGTGCTCACCGACGCCGGGGCGGAGCGGCTGGCGGAGGCGGGCCCGACCTACCTGAAGGGCATCAGGACCGGCTTCCTCGACCTGCTGGGCCCGGGCGAGCTGGGCCGGATCGGCGACGTGCTGGCCGGGCTCGACGTCAGGGCCGCGCCCTGAGCTCCTCCAGCAGCCGTTGCAGCTCGGCGCGCAGGTAGTCGCGGGTGGCCACCTCGCTCAGCGCCATCCGCAGCCCGGCGATCTCGCGCGTCAGATACTCGATCTCCGCCTGGTCGCGCTCGGCCCGCTCGCGGTCCTGCTCGTACTGGACGCGGTCGCGGTCGGCCTGCCTGTTCTGCGCGAGCAGGATGAGCGGCGCCGCGTACGACGCCTGCAGCGACAGCATGAGGGTGAGGAAGATGAACGGGTACGGGTCGAACGCCAGGTAGCCGGGGGCCGCGACGTTCCAGATCACCCAGACGGCGACGAACACCGTCATGTAGACGATGAACCGGGCGGTGCCGAGGAACCGCGCGATCCGCTCCGACAGGCGGCCGAACGCCTCGCGGTCGTAGTGCGGGCGCATCGTGCGGCGCAGGTCGCGCGGCTGGTCGAGGCGTTCGGTGGTCACAGGTGGGGCCTTTCGCGCCAGTCCTGCGGCAGCATGTGGTCGAGCACGTCGTCCACGGTGACCGCGCCGACGAGCCGGCCCAGCTCGTCGATGACCGGGGCCGACACCAGGTTGTAGCTAGCTAGGTAGAAGGCGACGTCGGGCAGGGTGAAGTCCGGCTTGATCGGGTCGATGGACGGGTCGAGCACCGCGCCGAGCAGGGTCGAGGGCGGGTCGCGCAGCAGCCGCTGGAAGTGGGTCACGCCGAGGTAGGGCCCGGTCGGCGTCTCGTTGGGCGGCCGGGTCACGTACACCTGGGCGGCGACCGCGGGCGTGAGGTCCTGGTGCCTGATGTGGGCGAGCGCCTCGGCCACCGTGGCGCTCGGCGGGAGGATCACGGGCTCGGTGGTCATCATCCCGCCGGCCGTGTCGTGCGGGTAGGTGAGCAGCCGGCGCACGGGCGCGGCCTCCTGCGGCTCCATCAGGGACAGCAGCCGGGCGGCCTGATCCTCGGGCAGGTCGTGCAGCAGGTCGGCGGCGTCGTCCGGGCCCATCTCCTCCAGCACGTCGGCGGCCCGCTCGGGTTCGAGGGTGCCGAGGATGCCGATCTGGTCTCTCGGCGGCAGTTCCTCCAGCACGTCGGCGAGCCGGTCGTCGTCGAGGGCGCGGGCGATCTCGACGCGCCGCTTGCCGGGCAGCTCGTGCAGGGCGCTGGCCATGTCGGCGGGCCGCATGGACTCGAACGCCGCGATCAGCCCCGCCGCGCCCTGGTCCTTCTGCAGCACGTCGAACCCCGACACCTCCTCCCAGGAGGCGATGCGGGGGTCGCGCCGCCGCCTGCCCCGGTAGGCGGCCACCTTGGTGATCTCCCAGCTCGACGGCTTGCGCTCCTCCATCGCCACGTCGTAGACGGTCATCGGCTCGCCGTCGATCATCACCGTGAGGTCCAGCATCTCGCCGATGACGAGTGTCTCGCTGGCGCGCTTCTCGAACCGGCGCACGTTGAGCTTCCCGGTGAAGACGACCGCGCCGGCCTCGATGCCCCGTACGCGGGTCATGGGCAGGAACACCCGGCGGCGCGGCTGGACCTCGACGACCATGCCGTGCACGCTGGGCGGCCGGGTGCCGCGCAGGCCGGCGACGACGTCGCGGATGCGGCCGATCTGGTCGCCCGCGGGGTCGAAGACCGAGGTCCCGGCCAGGCGGGCCACGAAGATCTTCACCTCTGCAGGCTAACAGCCATGTGGCATTGCGCCTGGTACGCCCCTCGTGTCAGTATCGAACGGAGCAAACGGTAATTACGGCGGATGGTGTGTTCCATGAGATATGCGGGCCTTGCGATCGCCTTCGTGTCCGCGTGGTGTTTCGCGTTCTCCGGCCCCATGGCCAAGTACCTCATCGTCGCCGGGCTGGCGCCGGTCGAGGCGGTGTGGGCGCGTATGGCGGGGGCGGGGCTGCTGCTCCTGGCGGTCCTCGTCGTGGCGAGGCCGAAGGCGCTGCGCATCTCGCGCTCGCGGCTGCCGTTCTTCGCCATGTACGCGGTCGTCGCCGTGGCCGGAGTGCAGGCCCTCTACTTCGTGGCGATCACGCGGCTGCCGGTGGGCATCGCGCTGCTGCTGGAGTTCATGGCGCCGGTGATGGTGGTCGTCTGGGTGCGGTTCGTGCGCAAGGTACGGCTGGCGCGGGCGGCCTTCGTCGGCGCCGTGGTGGCGGTCGCGGGGCTCGGCATCGTCGTGGAGGCCTGGCAGGGGCTGCGGCTGGACGCGATCGGGTTGCTGCTCGGGCTGGCCGCCGGGGCGTGCTGCGCCGGATATTTCCTGATGAGCGATAGTTTCGGGGACGACGTCGACCCGCTGGGTCTCATCGCCTGGGGCATGCTCGGGGCCGCCGTGGTGCTCCTCCCGTTCGCCAGGCCGTGGAACATCCCGTGGGAGGCGTTCACCGTCTCGGCCACGCCGTCGGGCGGGGTCACGCTGCCGGTCGCCGGCGCCTACCTGTGGATGGTGCTGATCGCGACCGTGACGGCGTACATCCTGGGCGTCAACGCGGTGCGGCGCCTGTCGGCGGCGGTCGGCGCGACGGTGGCGTCGCTGGAGGTCATCGGCGGTGCGGTGGTGGCCTGGGCGTTGCTGGGGGAGACGCTCGGCGTGTTCCAGATCCTCGGCGGCCTGCTGGTGCTGTCGGGCGCGCTGCTCGCGCAGACCGCCTCGGCCCGGCCCGGGGCCGTCGCGCAGGCCGAGCCGGAGCCGGTGGCCGTGGCCCGCTGACGGTCGTGCCGTGCGTGCGCGTGAGCGTGCGTGCGCGTGAGTACGCGCGCCTGCCCGTGAGCGCGCGCCGTCAGGGCGTCAACGGCGTCAGGCGGAGCACGGTTGACTCGCGGGCCCAGCGTTCCGCCAGATGCTCGCTGTCGCGGGCGTTGAGCCGCTCCTTGACCAGCACCGCGACCACCTCGGTCTCGGCGGCCTGGTCCACGACACCGACTCGCGCGTCGAACTCCACCAGCCGGGCCCCGTTGTCCTTGCTGCGCAGGGTGACGCGCGCCGTGTCGAGCGCGTCGAGGCCCGGCAGGTCCTGCTCCTCGCCGCCGGTCACCAGGTAGACGGCGCCGTCGTGCCAGACGTGCCAGGCCAGGCGGGGGCGGTCGAGGGTGACCCAGAGGACGCCGGACTTCTTGGCGCCCTCCTCGACGGCCGCGCGTATGTCGCTCACGGTTCGACTGTAACCGGCCGTACCGGGCCGATGAATCGGCCCGGTGAACCGGCCCTGATGACCGGCCCTGATGACCGGCACTGATAGCCGGTGGCCGGACGCCTGGGGACCGCCTACAGTCACCTGCCGATGACACAGGAGGGGATGGTCGTGACGTACGGGATCGCGGAGCCCGAGGAACTCGGGACGGTACGGCTGCGCGACGGGCGCGCGCTCGGCTGGGCGGGCTGGGGACCTGCGGACGGGGCACCGGTGCTGTTCTTCAGCGGAGCGGCGATGGGCCGGAGCCTCGGCTTCGGCGCCGGCGTCCTCGGCCGCCTCGGCGTGCGGCTGATCGCGGTGGAGCGGCCCGGGCTGGGCGTCTCCGATCCCGCTCCGGGACGCACGCTGCTGAGCTGGCCCGACGACGTCCGCGACCTCGTCTCCGGGCTCGGCCTGGAGGGCGGCGTGCGGGTCGTCGGGTTCTCGCACGGGGCGCCGTTCGCGCTGGCCTGCGCCGCCGCCGGGGTCGTGACGGCCGCGTCCGTGGTGTCCGGGCTGGACGAGCTCACCCATCCCGGGCTGCCGGTCGACCCGGCGGTGGCCGGGCTGCTGCGAGCGGCCGCCGAAGATCCGGAGACGTTCGAGGAGACGTTCGCCCGCGACGCGGGCGCCGAGATGATGTGGGGACTCGTCACGGGGATGAGCGGCGAGCACGACCTCGCCGTCTACACGGGCCCCGCCTTCGCGCCCGCCTACCGCCGGTCGCTGGCGGAGGGCTTCGCCCAGGGCGCCGCCGGGTACGCGCGCGACCTGGTGCTGGCCTATCGGCCGTGGCCGTTCCGCGTGGAGGACATCCGGGTGCCGGTCGAGCTCTGGTACGGCGGGCACGACCCGGGCACCGTCCACTCGCCCGACCACGGGGCCACCTTGGGCCGCCGCATCCCGGCGGCGCGACGGCACCTGCTGCCCGAGGAGGGCGGCTCGCTGTTGTGGACGCGCGCGGAGGACGTCCTGGCCGCCCTGCTCGCCCTCTGAGGGGCGCGCCGGGCGTCAGAGGGTGACGGGCAGCGCGAGCAGCCGCCAGGTGCCCGGGTCCGGCGCGCGCGGCGCGTCCGCGACGGCGAGCGCGAGGCCGGGCGAGCGGCGCAGCAGGGCCGTGAGCGCGACGTCCGTCTGGGCGCGGGCCAGGGACGCGCCCAGGCAGAAGTGCGGGCCGTGGGCGAACCCCAGATGCCCCGCCGCCCCGGGCTCCCGCATGACGTCGAACCGGTCGGGGTCGGCGTACACCCGGGGGTCACGGTTGACGGCGGCCAGCGCCACGGTCACCGTCTCGCCCTTGCGCACCCGGTGCCCGTACAGGTCGGCGTCCTCGCGCGCGTAGCGGGGGATTGTCAGCAGGTTGGGGCCGCACCAGCGGATCAGCTCCTCCACCGCCCGGGGCATGAGCGCCGGGTCCGCGCGCAGCTCGGCCAGCTCGGCCGGATGGGCGAGCAGGACGTCCACGGCGTTGGCGACGAGGTTGGTGGGCGTCTGGCCCGCGAGCACGAGGTGCCAGACCAGCGTGACCAACTCGGTGTCGCCGAGCCGGTCGCCGTGCTCGTCCTGGACCCGGATGAGGTCGGACAGCAGGTCGTCGGCGGGCTCGTGGCGGCGGCGCGCGACAGCCTCCTTGGCGCCGGCGATGATGCCCGGGATGGCCGCGCCGAACGCCTGTCCCGCGCCCGCCACGATCATGGCGCCGTAGTCGCGCCAGCGCGGCCGGTCGGGCTCCGGCACGCCGACCAGCTCGCAGATGACCTCCATCGGCAGCGGCCGGGCGAAGTGGCTCAGCAGGTCGACCGAGCCGTCCTCGGCATGGCCGGGGAGATCGTCGAGGAGCCGCTCGACGATCCGCTCGATCCGCGGCCGGAACGCGGCGGCGCGGCGCGCGCTGAACGCGGGCGCCACCAGTCTGCGCAGCCGCAGGTGCTCGGGGCCGTCCATCTCGGACATGGTGCGCAGGTACGGCAGGCAGTCGTCGGGCACGTCGGGGCGCAGGAAGCTGCCGGAGGTGATCTCGAACCGGGGATCGGCGAGCACCGCCCGCGCCCCCTCCTGCCTGGTCAGCGCCCACATCGGGCTGAGACCGGGCGCGACGACCCGCGCCAGCGGCGAGCGCTCGCGGGCGCGCCCGTAGGCGGTGAACGGGTCGCGGATCACGTCCATGTCGGTGAGGTCCAGCTCCAGAGGAATCACGACTCAGATGGTACGACAATCGGGATGTCGCCATCATCTGAAGTGACGGATCCTCTGCCCGGGCGGCATGGTCTAGCGTGTGCGCATGCGTTCACGTCGCTCGGTCCTCGCGGTGCCCGGCAGCAACCCCCGTTTCCTGGAGAAGGCCCAGACCCTGCCGGTTGACGCGGTCTTCCTCGACCTCGAGGACTCCGTCGCGCCGCTGGCCAAGCAGGAGGCCCGCGCCAACGTGGTGGCCGCGCTGCGCGAGGGCGACTGGACGGGCAAGACGCGCGTGGTCCGGGTCAACGACCTGACGACGCAGTGGACCTACCGCGACGTGATCGAGGTCGTGGAGCAGGCGGGCGACCGGCTCGACTGCGTGATGCTGCCCAAGGTGCAGAACAGCACCGAGGTCGTCTGGCTCGACACGCTGCTCACCCAGATCGAGAAGACCATGGGCTTCGAGGTCGGCCGCATCGGCATCGAGGCGCAGATCGAGAACGCCCGCGGCCTGGTCAACGTCGACACCATCGCCGGCTCCTCGCCCAGGCTGGAGACGCTGGTGTTCGGGCCGGCCGACTTCATGGCCTCCGTCAACATGCGCACGATGGTCGTGGGGGAGCAGCCGCCCGGCTACACCGAGGGCGACGCCTACCACTACATCCTCATGCGGCTGCTCATGGCCGCCAGGATGCACGACCTGCAGGTGATCGACGGGCCGTACCTCCAGATCAAGAACGTCGAAGGGTTCACCCGGGTGGCCAGGCGCGCCGCCGCGCTCGGCTTCGACGGCAAGTGGGTGCTGCACCCGGCGCAGGTGGACGCGGCCAACGAGGTGTTCTCGCCCAGCCAGGACGACTACGACCACGCCGAGCTCATCCTGGACGCCTACGAGCACTACACGACGGTGGAGAGGCGCGGCGCGGTCATGCTGGGCGACGAGATGATCGACGAGGCCTCCCGCAAGATGGCCCTGGTCGTGGCCGCCAAGGGCCGGGCCGCCGGGCTGCGGCGCACCTCGTCGTTCAGCCCGGAGGGTTAGAGCTTCACCCCGATCGTGGTGAAGAACCAGAACGACGAGGTCAGCCAGAGCCCGACCAGCGCGGTGAACGCCAGACCGCCCAGCACGGGCAGCGTCCATCCCGGCGTGTCCCGCTTGGGCAGGGCCAGCATCTTCGCCGTGAACACCCCGTAGAAGAAGCAGCCGAGCAGCGAGTGGGCGAGCACCCGCGGCACGTCGTACTGCAAACCCAGGGCGTACAGGCAGTGGAACGCCACGGGGATGGTCAGCACGAAGGCGAGCCGGCCCGACCAGCGGTGCACCCCGGGCGGGATGGCGACGCCGAGCCGGCCCCACATCGACAGGGCGGACACCACCTGGACGAACGCGAGCACGAACGCGCCCGTCGTCAGCCATGACTTCATCGGCAGGGCGGCGGAGAAGCCCGCCGGGCCCACCGCGAACCCCGTGGGCGTGTGCGCCCGCCCGTACACGCCGAGCGCGACCATCACCAGGCCACCGGCGAGCAGGGGGACGAGCAGCGAGGTGAATCGGGTGGGGGAGGGTTCGTGCATGGTGGCGCTCATCGCATCTCCTGGATGAAGCCGTCGACGTCCTTGGGGTAGATGGTCGCCCCGTCCATGGTCACGGGGGCGGTGGGCCGTTCGCCGTCCAGTTCGGGGACGCGTACCTGCGTCTCGTCCAGGACCGCGGCGCCCACCTGGGTGAAGCCGCCCTCGGGCCGCCTCAGCACGATCCAGCCGGCGCGCAGCCGGGCGCCCCTGACCTGCGCGGTGGCCCGGTACAGGCCCGACGGCTTCTTGACGGTGGCCGCGGTGAAGTTCCACTTCCTGCCGCCGATCTTGAGCCAGCCGGTGGCCTTGCCGCCGCCCAGCGTCGCGCCGGCGGCGGCGGTGCCGAAGCCCTCCAGCCCGACCTTGCCCCCGGCGGCGTCGCCCTTGAACCACGCCTCCGTCCTGCCGTCGCAGAAGTAGCCGATGGCCTTGCCGCCGCGCACGGAGATCGCGATGAGGCCGCCGTTGCCGGGTACGCGGCCGGCGTAGTCGAGCTTGGTGTCGGCCTCGCTGTCGGGGGCCTCGGTGCCGGGGGCGGCCGACCCGGTGGGCTCAGGCTTCGGGGACGGTCCGGTGGCAGGGGCGGTCTCGGCTCCGGAGCCGTCCGGGGCGGTGGTCTCGGTGGTCTCGGTGGTGTCGTTCGGGTCGGTGGTGTCGGTGGCGGCGGCGGTCGGGTCGGCCGCCGGTGTCGCGGTGACGCTGGCGACACCCAGCCCGGCGGCGAGCACGGCCCCGGCCGCCAGGGTGACGATTGGTCCCAGCCTTGACATCGGTTCTGCTCCCAGGGTCGACGTGCTGACCCCCTGAGCATCCGCCTCAATCGCCGGCCCGTCTGTGAACTATTGCGCATCGGGACGGTGAGAATGGAGAGATGCAGGAGAACCCAGGACCGCATTTCGGCCCGCACCAGCACGGACCGGCGGCGTACCCGTACCCCTACCTGCCTCCGCAGCCGCCGTCCTGGTTCCTGCCCACACCGTCCGGCGCCCGCTACGACCAGCTCGCCAGGACCTCCCAGGCGCGCCTGTGGCGTCAGCTCGTCGGCACGCTGGTCGTGGCCGTGGCGTTCGTGGCGGTGAGCATCACCGTGGCGGTGGCGGGCATGGTCGTCGCGGGGCTCACCGGCGTCCCGATGCTGCCCGGCACTTCCCAGATCTTCGGCGACCCGGTGTTCGCGCTGGTGGTGCTGCTGCTGTCGCTCGCGCTGGTGCTGCCCCTGGTGTTCGGCACGGCGGCGCTCGTCCAGCGGCGTAGACCGGGGACCCTCTCGTCCGTCGCCGGGCGGCTGCGCTGGTCGTGGATGCTGCGGTGCGCCGGGGTGGCGGTGCTCGCGCTGGTGCTCGGGCAGGGCGCGCAGCTCACGATGCTGGCGGTGACCGGCGGAGACGTCTCCGAGGCGGTCGGCTGGGCCGGGTGGGGGCAACTGCTGCCCGCCCTCGCCGTGGTCGTGCTCCTGGTGCCGTTCCAGGCGGCCGCCGAGGAGTACATCTTCCGGGGGTGGGTGCTGCAGGCGTTCGGCGCGCACCTGCGCAACCCGGTGTGGGGCATCCTGATCGGGGCGGCGGTGTTCGCCTCGCTGCACGGTTACGAGTGGGTGGGGCTGATCGACGTGTTCGCCTTCGGGGCGCTCATGGGCTGGCTGGCCATCCGCACCGGCGGGCTGGAGGCGCCGATCGCGTTGCACGTGGTCAACAACATGGTGGCGTTCGGGCTCAGCGCGGCGGCCGGCAATCTGGAGGAGGCGCTGGAGCAGGGAGCGGTGCCGTGGCAGTCGCTCGCGGGCACAGTGGTGCAGCTCTCGGTCTTCACGGCGGGCGTGCTGTATCTCGCCAGGAAACGGTCAATCAGCACCGTCTCCCCATGAATCTGGCGGAGGGTTCCGGAAATCTCGCTAGAGAGGTCTCGCCATTCCGGCTCCGGCATGCTGGTCTGGTTGCTGTGGGGGAGGCGAGGGACTCGTGGAGGTGATCTACTCACTCGACAGGCTCGACAGGCTCGCAAGCTCGTACTAGGAGGTGCGCCGCGTGGCCTCCGGCCCCAGCGACCTACCACGGCGACCGCCGGGTGATGAAGATCCGCGTCGAGACGACGCGTACGCCTCAACACAGGACAATCCGGATCCACCAGGCTCGGCTGACGAGCCGCGGATCAGGCACTCCCCTCCGGGGCCCAGCGACGACCGGGCCAGGGGCCTGCCGCTGGCCTCCCCCTGGGGGATGCCGCCGTTCTCCGCGCCCGTCCCCGAGGACGAGCCGCCGGAGCCGCCCAAGGGGCGCAGGCCGTACAGCTCACCCGACGATCCGCCGCCGGCCGAGCCGCCGCGCAGGCCCCGGCGGCTGGCGAACAGGCCCGACAAGCTGGTGGCGAGCGGACCGCCCCGGCCCCGGCCGTCCGGCGGGGCGGACGGCCCGCCTGAGCGCGACAGGCCCACGACCCCGTACCGCATGCCCCTGCCCGTGCCGGTGCCCGTGGCCCCTGCGGCCGAGGCACCCGAGCGCCCCGCCGACGCCACACCGGTCGCCGACCAGTCCGGCACCGGTACGAGCGCCGGCCAGTCCGGCACCGGTACGACCGGCGAGGAGCCCGGCGCCGGTACGAGCGGCGACGGGGCAGGGGCCGAGCCGGGCGGTGCCGAGCCGGGCGTGCGGCGCGTGGGCCGGCCGCCCGCCGGCCGGCCCACGCGGCCGGACCTGCTCGTCGCCTCCGGCCCGCCCCGGCCCGCCGGAGCGGGCGGCAGGCACCACAGGGGCCCCGCGCCGGCCGCCCTGCGCCGCGCGAGCCCCACGCGGGGGCGGCGCAGCCCGGCCGCGCCCGTCGCCATCGTGCTCGCACTCGCCCTGGTCATCGCCGGCGGCGTGCTCGTCTGGCGATGGACCGATCCGGGCAACCCGGGCCTGCGCCTGGCCGCGGGCACCGGCCGCTCGGGCGACGACCTGTTCACCGTCCCGTCGGCCGGTGACGGCTCCAACCAGAAGCTGAACGACATGGCCTCGGCCGGCCGCGTCGTGGTGGCCGTGGGCAGCGACACGACGATCCCGACGCCGCGCCCGCTCTTCCTGTTCTCGCCCGACAGCGGCAGGACCTGGCAGCTCGGCCAGGTCACCGGCGCCACCACGTCCACCGTGCAGCGCGTCGTCGGCGGCGACGGGCTCTGGCTGGCCAGCGGCGGCGACGGACTGGGCGGCGAGCTCGGCCTGTGGACCAGCGGCGACGGCTTCAGCTGGTCCGCGGTACGCCAGGGCGGGCTGACGGCGTTCCGGAACGGCGACGTGATCGCCGACATCGCCAGGACGCGGTCGGGGTTCGTGGCCGTGGGCCGTACGACGCTCCAGGACGGCAGCGCCGGCCCGGCCGCCTGGCAGTCGGCCGACGGCCGTTCCTGGCAGCGCGTCGACACGCGCGAGCTGGGTGCACGCGAGCTCAAGGCCGTCGCGGCGCGGGGCGACACGGTCGTCGCCGTCGCCCAGCCGGCGCAGGGCGAGGGCTCGCGCGCCGTCCGGTCGGCCGACGGCGGGCGCACCTGGCAGGCCACCGGGTTCCAGCTCCTGGAGGCGACGCCGCGCACCGGGTCGCTGGCCGCGGCGGGCGAGCGGTTCGTGCTGGTGCCCTTCCGCAAGCGCACGCCCGAGGGCGACGTACGCGTCTACTGCTCGCCGACCGGCGCCGAATGGTCGCACTGCGGCTCGATCCGCGGCCTGCCCGGCGAGAGCCCGGGCGTCGATTCGGTGGTCACCCACGCCGGCGGCATCGTCGCCATCAGCCAGGCCAACCTCGGCACCTACACCGTCCTCAGCAGCGCCGACGGCCGCACCTGGACGAAGCGGGCCGACCTCGGCGACCTGTCGGGCGCCACGCTGCGCGGGTTCACCGTCACCGAGGCCGGCACCCTGTTCGCGGGCGGCGACCGGGCGGCGGCGGACGTCGACAACCAGCTCGTCCTCATGTCCGCGCCCCGGGGTGGCGACCCCTCCCAGGTGCGGCTGGCCGACGTCGAGGGCCTGTCGCGGATCGCCAGGCAGACGACCCGGCTGGCCGCCCACGACGGCAGGTACGTGGCCGTCGGCACCGCCTCCGGCGACGCCGGCATCTGGACCAGCCTCAACTGGCAGAACTGGACGTCGATGAGCCTCGGCGGCCCCCACCAGCAGATCCTCGACGACGTCGCCCACGGCAGGCGCGGCTGGCTGGCGGTGGGCGGCACCCAGACGGCCGTCGGCGTCACCGAGCCGCTCCTGGTCTCCTCCGCGGACGGCCGCGCCTGGAAACCCGTCGCCGCGTCCGGCGACCTGTCCCGCCGCCAGGACCACCCCTACCTCGACGCCCGCCTCGTCGCGGCCGGACCGAAGGGGTACGTGCTGGCGGGGGAGGAACGCGACCAGGCAGGCGTGGCCCGCGCGGCCCTGTGGTTCACCTCCGACCTGCGCCGGTTCACCCGCTCCAGGAAACTGCCGCAGGGCGGCTCCGGCGTCCGCGTCCACGACGTGGCCGCCACTCCCGGCGGATACGTCGCCGTGGGCGGGACGAGCGCCGGCGACGAGGAGGGCGGCGTGGTCTGGACGTCGGAGGACGGCCTCAACTGGAAGGCGCGCGAGCGCGTCACTCCGTCCGACTCGTCCGGGGCGGTGCTCCGGCAGGTCGTGGCCCACCAGGACAGGATCGTCGCCATCGGGGCGGCCCGGTCGCAGGGCTCGCGGCGGGTGTTCTCGGCGGTGTCCGAAGACGGGGGCGCCACCTGGCGGACGTCCTGGCTCCCCGCCGACCGGGCGGCGGCCGTGTACGACCTGGCGGCGGCCGGCCAGGGCCTGGTGGCGGTCGGCTGGCACGGCACGTCCGGCGACGGCGACAGCGCCGCCTGGCTCTCGCGCGACGGCACGACCTGGGACCGCACCGACCTGACGGAGGACCGGCTGGCCGGGCCGGGCATGCAGTGGCTGGCGGCGGTCACGGTGGCCGGCTCGGAGGTGGTCGCCCTCGGCCGCAGCACCACCTACAGCGCCGACCACCTCATCCTGTGGACCTCGACCCTGAGCGCCGGCCGGTGACCGCTCACGGCCACACCTTCCACTCCTCCAGGACCTCGGCCAGGCCGGCCACGAGCGGAAGCCGCGCCAGGTCCCGGCGGGAGCACCAGCGCACGGCGGCCGCGTCGTCCCCCGCGACCGTCTCGCCCCCCGTCACGGAGGCGAGATAGTCGCGGATCACGTACGTCACCCCGCCCGGCCCCGGACGCTCGACCGTGCCCGCCAGGGCGCCCGCCGCGACGCGCAGCCCCGTCTCCTCCAGCACCTCGCGCTCCACCGCGGCGGCGTCCGTCTCGCCGGGCTCCACCCGGCCGCCGGGCACCGACCACAGGCCCGCGCCCGGCGCGTGACCACGCCGGACGAGCAGGATCCGGCCGGCCCCGTCGATGATCACCGCGCCCACACAATTTACGCGCACCTGACCAACATAACGAGGAGCAAACGGAATGCGGCCTTGACGGCACGCCGCCGGAAGACGCACCGTGGGTAGCTGTGAAGGCGCCTCCAACCTGCCCTCGATGCTTCGGCTCCCTCCACGGGCCCAACGCGTGGTCGAGCGCGTGGCGGTGCGACGCGCACGGCGACGTCCTGCCGTTCCAGCCGCCCCGGCCGCCGTCCCTCGCCGCCGTCGAGGCGCTCCGCAAGAACTCGGTGGTGCCCGTCTGGCTGCCCTGGCCGCTGCCCGCGGGCTGGCTGGTGACGGGGTTCGGCGAGGTGGGCGACGAGCGCACCGGAGACCGGGCCAGCGTCGTCGCGCTCTGCGGGCCGTCGATCACCCACGGGCCAGCCGATGTGCTCATCGTCGCCGAGGAGCCCGGGGTGGGGCTCGGGGCGGCGCTGGCCGGGCTGGGCGGGCCGGATCCCGGCGAAGGGTTCGACGCGGGCCCGCCGAACGCCAAGATCGAGGTGCTGGGCCACCCCACGCCGCTGTGGTGCGTCGCCGGGTCTGACGACCGGGCCGTCTACGCCGGTGAGGCGCTCGGCAACTGGCTGTGGGCGATCTTCTGGCCGGCCGAGGCGGGCTGCCTCATCGCGCTCAGCGAGCTGGCCCTGCTGGACCTGCGCGACCACGAGCTGGACCTGCCGTTCGGCGCCTTCTCCCCGCGGCTCGGCGGCTAGCGTTCCCGGCGGGACACGGCTGACCCATGATCGTCGCGCGACTCGGACGTGACGGAATTCGCACTGCGAGCCGAACGGACTAGAGTTCGGAGGCGTGACAGCGCGTATCGAGCGAGTGGTGACCGAGGGCGTCGTCGACATCGACGGCACCGAGCAGAAGGTCGACAACAACACCTGGATCGTGGGCGACGACGACGAAGTGATCGTCATCGACCCGGCGCGTGCCGCCGACACGATTCTCGAGCAGGTCGGCGAGCGTGAGGTGCTCGCCGTCATCTGCACGCACGGCCTGCCCGACCACGTCGGCGCGGCCATCGAGGTGGCCGCACGGGACGAGGCGGTGATCGCCCTGCACCCCAAGGACAAGACCCTGTGGCGCGAGACCTGGGCGGAGACCTGGCCCGACATCGAGATGGAGGATGACGGCATCTTCGGCGTCGCCGACGTCCAGCTCGACGTCCTGGAGACGCCCGGCATCTCGCCCGGCGGCGTCTCGCTCTACTGCGAGGCGCTCGGGGCGGTGTTCACCGGCAAGTCCCTGCAGGCCGACGGGCCGGGCAAGCTCGGCGGCGAATACCCCGCCCTGCCCGACCAGCTCACCTCCATCGGCGGGCGGCTGTTCACGCTGCCCGGCGACACCCGGGTGCTGCCCGCCCACGGTGAGGAGGTCACGATCGGCGACCTGGAGCCCCACTTCGACGACTGGGTCTCCGGCTCGTTGACCCGCAAGCCGGGCGAGGGCGACGCCTCGGCCGAGGGTCCGCTCAGTGACGGCACCCGCGTGGCGGGGATCAGGATCACGCCGGGCGACGAGTAGGTGTACGACCAGCTCCCGCTGGACGGGATGCCGCGGCGGCTCTACTCGTGCACGCCGTCGCGGTTGAACTCCTGGCTCGACTGCCGCCGCCGCTACCGGTTCACCTACCTCGACCGGCCCCAGCCCGCCAAGGGGCCGGCCTGGGCGCACAACAGCGTGGGCGCGAGCGTGCACAACGCGCTGGCCGCGTGGTGGCGCGAGCCGTACGACCGCCGGACCCCGCTCACGGCGGCCATCCTGCTCACCAACGGCTGGATCGCGGAGGGGTTCCGGGACGCCGAGCAGTCGGCGCAGTGGCTCGGCCGCGCCCGCGACTACGTGACCGGCTACACCGGCACGCTCGACCCGTCCGACGACCCGGTGGGCGTCGAGCGCACGGTGGCCACCCGCACCAAGGTCATCGCCGTGTCCGGCCGCATCGACCGGCTCGACCGGCGGGGCGACGAGCTGGTGGTGGTCGACTACAAGACCGGCCGCCGGCCGCTCACCCAGGACGACGCGCGCTCGTCGCTCGCGCTGGCCGTCTACGCCGTCGCCGCGTCCCGGATGATGCGCACCCCGTGCCACGCGGTGGAGCTGCACCACCTGCCGACCGGCGAGATCGTCGAGTGGCGGCACACGGACGAGTCCCTGGGGCGCCACCTGCGGCGGGCGGAGGAGATGGCGGTCGAGGCGGCCACGGCCGACGAGCGCTACCGCGACCTCATGGGCGCCCGCCCGGCCCCGCGCACCCGGCCCGCCGCCCGCCCGTCACCCGCAGCGCCCGCGCAGCCGCCGTCCGAGCCTGCCGCCACGGGCTCGCCGGTCTCCGGGCCCCCGCCCGCCTCCACGGTTTCGTCCACGCCCCGATCCTCGCCCGGCACCCCGTACGCGTCGGCCACCCCGCCCACCGCCTTGCCACCGGAGCTCGACGAGATCTTCGCCCCCAACCCGGGTCCCCTCTGCTCGTGGTGCGACTTCCGCCGCCACTGCCCCGAGGGCCGCACCGCCGCCCCCGAACGCCGCCCCTGGGACGGCCTGGCCGAGTAGCCCGCCACCCCCACCGGCTCGCCGGTGATGGTGCACGTGAGTGGCGAGCACCATCGTCACGCCTGCGCAGTCGAGATCGGAAGATCACCGGCATCGTCGATGCGCGAGCTGTCCCGCGGAGGCGGCTTGCGTCCAGCCGCCGACCGGAGACCCGTCACCACAGCCGAATCCAGAAGAGTGATATAGCTCACAGCACGCCCTGCGCGGCGGCTGCACCACGACGTCGTCGGATGCCCCCATGGCAAGGAGGCCGTCAACGCCCCCTGGCAAGGAGATGGTCACATGCCGCCGGACCGGCTGTCCAAGAGCCGGCTCTCGGCCGCGTTCCAGAACCTCACCAGC
Organism: Nonomuraea muscovyensis; assembly: GCF_014207745.1. Taxonomy (NCBI): domain Bacteria; kingdom Bacillati; phylum Actinomycetota; class Actinomycetes; order Streptosporangiales; family Streptosporangiaceae; genus Nonomuraea; species Nonomuraea muscovyensis. The sequence goes on along the minus strand of NZ_JACHJB010000001.1, from coordinate 1,459,407 downwards.
GCCGCAGCGGTCGTCTCCGGCGCCTCCACAGCAGGCGAGTGGGCGGCGCCCGGCACGACCACGCTCTCGGCGCCCAGGGCCGCGGCCATCTCCGACTGCGTCTCGGGCGGCCAGCCGTCGTCGTGCTCGCCGTACAGGACGAGTGTCGGCACCTCCACCTGCCGCAGCTCTTCGGTGCGATCGTGCATGGTGACGACCTGCTCGGCCATGCAGGCCAGCGCCGTGGGGGAGTTGGCGAGCAGCCGCTTGCGCAGGAACGCCAGGATGTCGTCGGGCACCCCGGCGTTGAGCGCCTCCGGCTCGAACCTGGAGTGCCAGACCTCCTCCAGGCCCTGCTCGGGCACCTCCTTCATGAGGGTGCGGCTGTGGTGCGCGCGCCTGCCGACGATCGCGGCGGGGCCCGACCCCATCAGCGTGAACGACGCGAACTTCGTCCGCCCGTCCACGACGGCCTCTCGGGTCACCAGCCCGCCGAAGGAGTGGCCGACCAAATGGATGGGCTCGCCGCCGCCCGTCGCCTGGGCCAGCAGGTCGATGTCGGCCCCGAGCGCCGCGCAGGTGTAGGCGCTGGGGTCGTCGGGGCCCGGCGTCTCGTACTGGCCGCGCAGATCGACCGCGAGCACTCGCCGGCCGGACTGGGCCAGCGTCTGCAGGATCGCGATGAAGTCTTCTTTGCTGCCGGTCAGGCCCGGCACCAGCAGTGCGGGCCAGCGCTCCACCACGCCGCTCACCGGAAGCGCCTCAAGGGCCGCGAAGCTGCCCTGGGGCGTCTCGATCTTCTGAGGTGCGACGCCAGGTGGCAGGGTCAGGAATCGCGGCGTGCTCACGTGGGGCAACAATACCCCGAGGTCAGCGGCCCGACACCGGCGAACGCGGTACGCTGGTGCGATTCAGGGGAGTTGCGACGTATGCGCGAACCGTGGATTCGGCCCCCCACCTCGCAAGCGGACCCGACCACCTGTCACCCACCTGCCCGGTCGAACGAGTCCGCCTGAGCCGCGGCCGGAGGAAGCGGCGGCCGCCTTCCGGGCCCTGGGGGGTCGCTCGCCGCGCCCGTGCTCCCGCGCCTGTGCCCGGTGGGCGGTACCCGGTGCTTGGCGCCTGGGCGTCGTGCCCGAGAGGTGCCCATGAACGCCGCAAGGCGCGCACCCCCAGGGGCGCGCGCCTTGCGGGCGTGGCTGGGTCTCAGCCGGCGCGACGGCGGTTGCCGCCGTTGCCGCGCGCCTGGCGGCGCTGCTGCTTGCGCTCGGTGGCGGCGGACGGCGCGATGTCGTCGTCGTCCGTCGCCAGGTCGGGTGACTGGAAGATCACCGCGAACGGGCTCGGCGGGATGATCCGCTCCGGCTCCTTGCCGGCCGGCGGCGGGGGGGTGGACAGGAAGCTCGGCTCCGGAACGGCGGCCGCGACCGGACGCTCAGCGACGGGCTGGGCGACCGGCGGGGTGACCAGCTCGGCCTCCCGTGTCTCCACGGGAGCCGTCCGGGTCGCGGACCGGCTCGTGGCGCGGCCCGTGGTCCGGCTCGTGGCCCGGGTGGCGGGCGCCTCCTGGACCGGGGCCTCGGCCACCGCTGTGTCCTGCGGCGGCGCGGCGGCCACGGGCGTGTCCTGGGCGACGGGCTCGTCCTGGACGACGGACCGGCGGGTGCGGCGGCGCGGCTCAGCGGTGGCCCTGGCCACCTCGTCTGTCGTGATGATCGCGGGTGTCTCCTCGTTCGGGCGCGAATGGCTGTCCACGGGCTCGACCTCCAGCGTCTCCACGGGCGCGGCGCCCTCCTGCGTGAGCTTGCCGCCACGGGTGCGGCGGCGCTGGCGCGGCGTGCGCGCGGCGGGGGGACGCTCCTCCCGCTCGTCACGCCGGCGGCCCCGCGTGCGCGACCTGCCGGTCTCGCCCAGGTCCTCGATGCGCTCGGCCGACAGACCGGCCCGCGAACGGGCGGCGTGCGGCAGGACGCCCTTGGTGCCTTCGGGGATGTTCAGCTCGGTGTAGACGTGCGCCGAGGTGGAGTAGGTCTCCTCCGGCTCGGCGAAGTCGAGGCCCAGCATCTGGTTGATCATCTTCCAGCGGGTCAGCTCCTCCCACTCGACGAACGTGACCGAGATGCCCGTGCGCCCGGCCCGGCCGGTGCGGCCGATGCGGTGCACGTAGGTCTTGTCGTCGGTGGGGCAGTCGTAGTTGACCACGTGGGTGACGTCATCGATGTCGATGCCGCGCGCCGCCACGTCGGTGGCGACCAGCACGTCGATCTTGCCGTTGCGGAAGGCGCGCAGCGCCTGCTCGCGCTGGCCCTGACCCAGGTCGCCGTGGACGGCCGCGACTGCGAAGCCGCGGGTGTCGAGCTGCTCGGCGACCATGTCGCAGGCGCGCTTGGTCTCGCAGAAGACCATGGTGAGCCCGCGCCCCTCGGCCTGGAGCAGCCGGGCCACGATCTCGATCTTGTCCATGCGGTGGGCCCGCCAGACGATCTGGCGGACCTGCGGGGTGGTCTCCCCCTCGCCGCTGTCGTGCTCGGCCCGCACGTGCGTGGGACGGTTGAGGTACTTGCGCGACAGCCCGACGATCTCGCCCGGCATGGTGGCCGAGAAGAGCATGGTCTGCCGCTGCTCGGGGATCAGCTTGAAGATCCGCTCGATGTCGGGCAGGAAGCCCAGGTCGAGCATCCGGTCGGCTTCGTCGAGCACGAGCGCGGTGACCTGGCTGAGGTCGAGGTGCTTCTGCTTGACCAGGTCGAGCAGCCGGCCGGGGGTGCCGACGATCACGTCGACGCCGGCCTTGAGCGCCTCGACCTGCGGCTCGTACGCCCGCCCGCCGTAGACGGTCAGGACCCGGGAGCCGAGCTTGCCGGCTGCGGTCACCAGGTCCTCGCTGACCTGGACGGCCAGCTCGCGGGTGGGCACGACGACGAGGCCGCGTGGCTTCTTGCGGTTCTTGCGCGGCTTGCCGATGCTCTGGAGCATCGCGATGCCGAACGCGAGGGTCTTACCGGTGCCCGTGCGGGCCTGCCCGATCAGGTCCTGGCCGCTCAGTGCGAGCGGTAGCGCCATCTCCTGGATCGGGAACGGTGTGGTGATGCCCTCGGTCTCGAGGGCATCGGCGATCTCTGGTATGACTCCGAGGTCTCGGAAAGTCGTCAGCGTGGCCTGCCTCAGTCTCAAATGAAGGCGGGCCTGCCGGGACCGACGGGTGGGAAACCATCCCCGTGTCAGGGTCCTCGCGGTAGAGCCAGCCCTCGCGTGTCATCAGCGACCGCAGACCCGGGGAAGCGGGGGGTTATCGGGGAAATCCCCCGAAATAACACAGGGCGGTCGCACTTTCACAGAGCAGTGTACTCGATACCACAACGCAGGCCGAGCTTCTGGATGTTCCCGTAGATTTTCGCGAAGTACGCTGCCTTCCATGAAGGACTCTCCTGGTGTGTTCGACCTGCTCGGCGTCCTCGCCTACGCCGAGCTCAGCGCCTTCGCGCGGATGACGGACGACGCCGCGGCGCTGGCGCCCTCGCTGGCCGACCGGGCCGCGCTCAGCGAGCTGGCGGTGGCCGAGTACGAGCACTTCCGTCTGCTGCGCGACCAGCTCGCCGAGCTGGGCGCCGACCCGGAGCGGGCCATGGCGCCGTTCGTGGAGCCGCTGGACGCCTGGCACGCCCAGACCGCGCCGTCCGACTGGCTGCAGGCGCTGGTCAAGGCGTACGTCGGGGAGGGCATCGCGTTCGACTTCTACCGGGAGGCGGCCAAGCGCCTCGACCCGTCGATCGCGAAGCTGGTCGACGTGGTGTCGGCCGACGAGGGCCGCTCGCAGTTCGCGGTGGAACGGGTGCGGGCCGCGCTGAAGGCGGACCCGGCGGCTTCGGGACGGCTGGCGCTGTGGGCGCGGCGGCTCGTCGGGGAAGCGCTCAGCCAGGGGCAGCGGGTCGCCGCGGCCCGGCCGGAGCTGGCCCGGATGCTCGTGGAGGGAGCGGACGACCAGGCGGAGATCTCGCGGATGTTCGCCCGGCTGACAGAGGAGCACGGCAAGCGGATGGCGGCCCTCGGCCTCTGACCGGCCGCCGGCCGGGGCGGTGAGGGGCGGCGATGGCCGCGCCCTCACGCCCTTCACACCGCGAACGTCAGCGTGCGCGTCGGCGTGAACGCCGGCGCGAACGTCAGAGGGTGCCGCCGAAGCCCACCGGCCTCGGCTCGTCCTCGCCGATCTCCACGAACCCGAGCGAGGCGACCGGCACGAGCACGCGCCTGCCCTTCATGTCGGTGATGGAGAACACGCCCCGATCGGCGGCCAGGGCGTTGCGGATCTCCTCTTCCACCTGCTCGGACGACATCTCGGTCTCGACGACGAGCTCGCGGTGAACGGACCGGACACCGATCTTGACTTCCATCGTGCTCCCTTTCGTGCCTGTGACGCGGCCACTGCGAGCCGTCGCTCGACGGGGGCTGGCTCTGTCCATCGTCGCCCACCCGCAGCCGGGAAAGGGGAGCTGATCGCGACCAGCGAACGTGTTACGCCGTACGCGGAAAACCGCTGATGCCGCGCCAGGCGAGGCGGGCCATGAGCTGCTCGGCGGCGTCCTTGGGGATCGAGCCGTGGGTGGTGACCCAGTAGCGGGCGCTCACCTCGGCCATGCCGACCAGGCCGACCCCGAGCAGGTGGGCCTCGTCGCTGGTGCAGCCGGTGTCCTCCTGGATCACCGCGCTGACCATCTCCGCGCACTCGCGCAGGGACCGCTCCACCCGCTGCCGCACCGGCGCGACGTTGCGCAGGTCGGACTCGAAGACGAGACGGAACGCCTCGCCCTGGGTGGAGACGAAGTCGAAGAACGCGCTGAACGTCGCCTGCACCCGCAGCTTGTTCTCGTTGGTGGAGGCCAGGGCCTCGCGGCAACGGTTGACCATGTCGTCGACGTGCAGGTCGAGCAGCGCGAGGTAGAGCTCCAGCTTGCCGGGGAAGTGCTGGTAGAGCACCGGCTTGCTGACGCCCGCCCGGTCGGCGATCTCGTCCATGGCCGCCGCGTGGTAGCCGTTCTCGACGAACACTTCCTGCGCCGCGCTCAGCAGCTGCCTGCGGCGGGCGAGTCGGGGCAGCCGGGTGCCCCGGGGCTTGGCGTCCGGGGTTGCGGTCACGCGGTCTCCCATGGGTCTCTCAGTGCGCTCGGGTCTCTGGGTGCGCTCGGTGCGCACATCTTACGGGCAGGTCAGCGCCCCTCACCGGTAGTCGTCGTCATCCAGGTCGACCACCCGGTCCTGGTCGGCCGCGTCGGCGGGATCGGCCTCAAGGGGGAGGGACGTCCGCGGACGCTGCTCCTCCTCGAGGGCCTGGCGCTGCTGCTCGGCGGCGTCGGCCTCGGGCGCCTCGATCGGCAGCTCTACGTCCTCGTACGCATCGTCCCCACGAGGGTCAATCTCCGACATATGCGCTCTCCTTGTAGACGCGGACGGGACCAGACTACGCCCGGCGGAAAAGATCCCCGTGTTCCCCGACCCGGGCGAGGACGTCCGTGGCGGTGAAGACCAGGTCCTCCGGCCGCCCGCAGTCCTCGACCTCCGCCCACAGCAGCGGTGTCGAGACCGTGGGGAGCCGGGCGGCCCGCAGGGAGTAGGGCGCGACGGTGGTCTTGGCGGGGTTGTTCTGGCTCCAGTCGATGAACACCTTGCCGGGCCTGGCCTTCTTGGCCATCACGCTGACGACCTGGTCGGGGTGCCGGCGCTCCAGGAGCTGGGCGAGCCGCTTGGCGTACGCCGACGGCTCCTCGCGGCAGTCCCACCCGGCGTACAGCTGCATGCCCTTGTTGCCGCTCGTCTTGGGCAGCGCGGTGAGTCCCTCGGCGTCGAGCACCTCGCGCAGCATGAGCGCCACCCGGCAGCACTCGACGATGGTCGCGGGCGGCCCCGGGTCCAGGTCGAAGACCAGCGTGTCGGGGGGCAGCGCCTCGCCGTCCGCGGAGACCCGCCACTGCGGGACGTGGAGCTCCAGGGCGGCCAGGTTGGCGTAGTACACCAGCGTCGGCAGGTCGTCGACGACGGCGAAGTCGATGGTCTCGCGGTCCTTGGTGCTGCCGGGGGCGGGCAGCCTGACCGTCCTGACCCAGTCGGGGGTGTGCGGCGGGGCGTTCTTCTCGAAGAAGAACATCCCGTCGGCGCCGTCGGGGTAGCGCTTGACGGTCAGCGGCCGGCCCCGCAGGTGCGGCAGCAGGACCGGCGCGATCCGGCTGTAGTAGTCGATCACCTCGGCCTTGGTGAACCCCGTCTCCGGGTAGAGCGCCTTGGTGAGGTTGGTCAGGACGAGGTCGCGGCTCTCGACCCGGACCGGGACCTTCTTGCTCGCCTGCTTCACCGGGTGACCTCCGAGGGGATCCTGCCGGGCCCCGCCACACGGGGTGGCGCGGCCGCAGTTCGTCCGTCCACCCCGTGTAGGGCACCTCCCCGACGAGATCGGGTCTAACCCTGCGGTTTCGCCACGGCCGATGACCGGGTCCGTCACCCGGGCCCCGTGCCGTCCCGTGATCCGCAACCCCCCGTCGAGGCGCACGAGGACGCGGATGCCGTCCCCCTCGACCTCCATAGGCCTTTCGCTCCAGGTACGGCCGGCATCGGCTCGATCGGGTATGGCCTTGGGCGTGGCATTCCTTGCCCCATGACGGGTATGTGCCCATGGGTGAGCCGCCCGCTACCGCAGACGAGGAGTGCACATGCGCAGCATCTGGAAGGGTGCGATCTCCTTCGGGCTGGTCACGATCCCGGTCAAGCTCTTCTCGGCGACCGAGCAGAAGGACGTCACCTTCCACCAGGTCCACCGCGCGGACGGTGGCCGGATCCGCTACAAGCGCGTGTGCACCGTCGACGGCGAGGAGGTGCCCTACTCCGACATCGCCAAGGGCTACGAGCTGGCCACCGGCGAGATCGTCGTGCTCACCGACGAGGACTTCGAGGACCTGCCGCTGACCACCTCGCGCCGGATCGACGTCCTGCAGTTCGCCCCGGCCGAGCAGATCGACCCGATCTACTTCGCCAAGTCCTACTACCTCGAACCCGACGGGCAGGGCGCCAAGCCGTACGTGCTGCTGCGCAACGCGCTGGAGAGCTCGGGACAGGTCGCGGTCGTCAAGGTGGCGCTGCGCCAGCGCGAGTCGCTGGCGACGCTGCGGGTGCGCGACGGGGTGTTCGTGCTGGAGACCATGCTCTGGCCGGACGAGATCCGCACGGCCGACTTCGAGTTCCTGGAGGAGGACATCGAGGTACGGCCGCAGGAGCTCAAGATGGCCGAGTCGCTCATCACCACCATGGAGGCCGACTTCGACCCGAAGCAGTACCACGACGCCTACCGCGAGGCCCTGCAGCAGGTGATCGAGGCCAAGGTGGCGGGCAAGGAGGTCGTCGCGCCGCCGGAGACCGAGGAGGAGGGCGGCCCGGCCGTGGACCTCATGGCGGCGCTTCGAGCCAGCGTGGAGGCCGCCAAGCGGGAGCGGGAGGGCCGGCCGGCCAAGGGCGGGAAGCAGGCTCGGACGTCGACGGCCGCCAAGGGCGCCGCGCAGAAGCAGGCCGAGAAGCAGGCCGAGAAGCAGGGTGAGGAGAAAGGCGAGGAGAAGGCCGCGCCCAAGCGCAAGGCCCGCAAGTCGGCCTGAGCGCTGATCCGGGCCGGGCCGGCGCGCGCGAGTGTGCGGTTGAGGATCCGCGGGGTCATGGGACTTCTCCGGATGGATGGTGATGTGGAGCGCCGCCCGGCCGTTTCGGCCGGGCGGCGCTCGCGCGGATCGGCTACCGGCTACTGAGCCGGTGGCGGTCCGATGGTGGTGACCGTTTCGGTGGGCCGCGGGAGCGACACGGCGAACGCGTCGGCGTCGGCGTCGTTGTCGTTGTCGTTCACGTTGTTGTTGTGGATGCGGATGCGGAGCTTGACCTTCTGGCGGCCCTGGCCGTGGTGGCCACGGCTGCGCCAGCCCCAGCCGCCGCAGCGGCCGCCCCAGCCACCGCCGCAGCCGCCCATGGAGTGGTCTCCCACGGCGGTCGTGGCGTTGGTGGTGGCGGCGGTGGCCGAGGTGGCCGCGCCGAAGGCGGCGACCACACCACCGGTCAGGGTGGTGGCGACCGCGAGGCCCGCGATCGCGTGCTTGTACCTGGTCATGCGGATCTCCGAACGAAGTGGTGAGTGATTGCGCTGCCCGGTCCGGGACCGGGTCTTCCGGGTCATGCGAGTGCCTGTGGCCGCGTAGGCGCCGCTCGATTCGGCGAGCGGCGCCTACCCTGCGGACACAGGCACTTGGTGGTGAGCTCGCGGCTCACTCCGGCGCGTTCACGACCGGCCGGCGGGCGCCCCCTCGGAGCGCCTCACGGTTCAGTCGTCCTCGCCCCGGGAGAACGCGAAGGCGTCGGCGTCCGCGTCGTTGTCGTTGTCGTTGACGTTGTTGTTGTGGATGTGGATGCGCAGCTTGACCCGCTGGCGGCCCTGGCCGTGGTGGCCACGGCTGCGCCAGCCCCAGCCGCCGCAGCGACGGCCCCAGCCGCCACCGCAGCCGCCCAGGGTGTGGTCGGCCGAGGCCGTGGTGGTCGTCGCGGCAGCGGCGGTGGACACGGTGGTGGCCGCGCCGAGGGCGACGGCTCCACCGGTCATGGCCGTGGCGGCCACGAGGCCGGCGATCGCGTGCTTGAACAGACCCATGGGATATCCCCCAATGAATGGTGCCCGATACGCCATCCGTGCGTTTTTCTCCGTCGCGGAATGGCGCTATGGAAAGCGCTCCGGCGACAGGGCGTCGGAGGCGCCGAATATTCCTGGAAAATTCTCCGGTCCAGGGCCGGTCCTGTCATCGTCCAGCGAAATGCCGGAGTTCCGTGCGGGGGGTCGTCGCTCGTCTCGGAAACGACGACCCCGGCGAACACAGGCATTCAGGCGTGAGCCCGTGGCTCACCTCGACCGGCCGGCTGGCGGCCCGGCCGACCATGCGCTCCCAGGAGCGCGTCCGGCTTAGCGGCCGAGGCCGTTCGCACCGAGGACGCCGCGGCCACCCGACAGGGCGAACGCGTCGGCGTCGGCGTCGTTGTCGTTGTCGTTGTGGTTGTTGTTGTGGATGTGGACGTGCACCTTCACCTTCTGGCGGCCGGAACGGCCGCGGTGACGCCAGCCGCCCCAGCAACGCCAGCCGCTCCAGCAGCCCATGCTGAAGTCGCTCGCGGTGGTGGTGACGGTGGCGGCGCCCGCGGCGGTCGCGGTGGTGGCCGCGCCGAGGGCGACGACCCCGCCGGTCATGGCGGTGGCCAGGGAGAGGCCTGCGATTGCGCTCTTGAACGTGGGCATTGAGTTCCCCCCTAAAGGATCGGTTGCCCTGGTTCTTCGACATTTTCCGCTACGAATGGAGAATGTCGTGGATGGCGATCAAATGCGTCATCCGTGGCTTTTCATTTCCGGCGAGGGGGCGGCGCAAACGAGAATCGTGGCGTTTTGCTATAGGGTAACGCTCTCATTGCTCTCATTAAGCATTTATGAAATGACTTGGCGGGATATGTCCGTTTTGCCCCTATGTCGGGGGGTCCGGACAGCCCGGATAAGTCGCATCGAGTCCCAATAAAGGGCGTTAAGTCGTATATGTCCGTGAATGGTAAGGTCTGGCCGGGTGGTTATCGTGGAGTGAGCGAGGAGGAAGGCGTATGACCGCAGAGCCGATCCCGCACTGGCCAGGACGCATGGTGGGCTCGGTGCACGTCAGATCCACCCCCGAGGGGGCGCCCGAGCGGGCGGTCTTCGTGCACGGGCTGGCCGGGGCCGCCACCAACTGGACCGACCTGATGGACGAGCTCAAGGACGACGTCACCGGCCACGCCGTCGACCTGCCGGGAGCGGGCTTCTCGCCCGCGCCGGCCAACGGCGACTACACCATCGCCGCGCACGCCCGCGCCGTGATCGGGCTGATGGAGGAGACCGGACCGGCCCACCTGTTCGGCAACTCGCTCGGCGGCGCGGTGTCCGTCCGGGTCGCCGCGCAGCGGCCCGACCTGGTGCGCTCGCTCACGCTCGTCTCACCCGCCCTGCCGGACCTGCTGCCCAGGTACGGGCCCGTGCGTGTGGCCGCCGCCGCGACGCCCCGCCTCGGGGAGTGGGTGGCCGACCGGCTCCGGTTCGTCCCGGCCGAGCAGCGGATCAGCGCCTCCTTCGCGATGGTCTGGGCCGACATGGGCTTGGTCCACCCTGTACGGCTGCACGATGCCGTCGAGGAGTTGCGCCGGCGCGACGACCTGCCCCACGCGGCCGCGGCCATGATCGGTTCCGCCCGGGGCATCGTCGCGGAGTACTTCCGGCGCGGCGAGGACAACCTGTGGAGCCAGGCCGCCCGGGTCCGGGCGCCGACCCTGATCATCCACGGCCGGCACGACCGGCTGGTGCGCCCCGCCATGGCCGCCAAGGCAGGCCGTACGTTCCCGCAGGTGCGGTTGGTGCTGCTGCCACGGGCGGGGCACGTGGCGATGATGGAGATGCCCGGCGTCGTGGCCGCGGAGGCCCGCCGTCTCATAGGTGAGACACGATTGGGGAATGCCCCACTCGGCAGCTAGGTTTCAACAGGAGATAGGTCCCCCTGCAATGGGAGCGTAGACAGTGTCCTTGCCACCGCTGGTCGAGCCGGCCGCCGAGCTGACCGTTGACGAAGTGCGCCGCTACTCGCGCCACCTGATCATCCCCGACGTGGGGATGGCCGGGCAGAAGCGGCTGAAGAACGCCAAGGTGCTCTGCGTGGGCGCCGGCGGCCTGGGCTCGCCCGCGCTGCTGTACCTCGCGGCGGCCGGCGTCGGGACGCTCGGCATCATCGACTTCGACGTCGTCGACGAGTCCAACCTGCAGCGCCAGGTCATCCACGGCCAGTCCGACGTCGGCCGGCCCAAGGCCGAGAGCGCCGCGGCGTCCGTCCGCGAGATCAACCCGCTGATCGACGTCGTCGTCCACAACACGGCGCTGACCAACGACAACGTGATGGAGATCTTCTCCGGCTACGACCTCATCGTCGACGGCACCGACAACTTCGCCACCCGCTACATGGTCAACGACGCGGCCGTGCTGCTCGGCAAGCCGTACGTGTGGGGCTCGATCTACCGGTTCGACGGCCAGGCGAGCGTGTTCTGGGCCGAGCACGGCCCCTGCTACCGCTGCCTCTACCCCGAGCCCCCGCCTCCCGGCATGGTGCCCTCGTGCGCCGAGGGCGGCGTGCTCGGCGTGCTGTGCGCCTCTGTCGGCTCCATCCAGGTCAACGAGGCCATCAAGCTCCTCACCGGCATCGGCGACCCGCTGGTCGGGCGGCTGATGATCTACGACGCCCTGGAGATGAAGTACCGCGACGTCAAGGTCCGCAAGGACCCCGAGTGCGTCCTGTGCGGCAAGAACCCCACGGTCACCGCGCTGCTCGACGACTACGAGGCGTTCTGCGGGGCCATCTCCGACGAGGCCGCCGAGGCCGCGTCGGGCTCCACGATCACCGCGCTGGAGCTCAAGGCCATGCAGGACAACGGCGAGAACATCTTCCTCGTCGACGTCCGCGAGCCGAACGAGTACGAGATCGTGTCGATCCCGGGCGCCACGCTGATCCCCAAGGGTGAGTTCCTCAACGGCTCCGCCCTGGAGAAGCTGCCGCAGGACAAGCGCATCGTGCTCCACTGCAAGTCGGGCGCGCGTTCGGCCGAGGCGCTGGCCATTGTCAAGAACGCCGGCTTCTCCGACGCCGTCCACGTCGGCGGAGGCGTGCTGAGCTGGGTCAAGGCCGTCGACCCCAGCCTGCCGTCCTACTGATTCCGGTTTCGTCGGGGGTCCCGGTTTTCGCGGATGACACCGGGACGCCCGCATTAAAGTCGGTGCCGTGGACCTCGCCCGCCCCTGCTGGCCCGCCCTGGTGGTGGCCTCCGTGCTGACGCTCGTCTGCGCGGTGGCCGCCTGGGTGTCGGCCGGCGCGGCGGGCGCCGAGCTGACCAGGGGGCCCACCCGAGCCGAGCTGCACACCGCCGCCAAGCGCGAGGTGGCCGAGCGCTGGCGCGCCTGGCCGGCCGGGAGCGTCTTCCCCGCCGCGCTGCCCTACGCCGCCGAGCAGGGCGGCAGGGAACGCGCCACCCGGATCGGCATCTCGCCGCGCACCGACTGCGCCGCCTCCGTCGACGCCGGGGCGGCCGGGGCGCTGCGCGAGGCCGGCTGCCTCGCCGTGCTGCGCGCCACCTACATCGACGAACTGCGAGGTGTTCTCGTCACGGTCGGCGTCGTGGCGCTGCCCGACGAGTTCGCCGCCGCGCGGGCCAAGGCGGCCTTCCCCGCCGGGGGCGCCCCGGCGCCCGGCCTGCGCCCGCTGGCCTTCCCCGGCACGGTGTCCCACCGGTTCACCCCGTCCGTACGGCAGGCCGCCTCCGTCCGCCAGGCCGGGCCGTACGTGGTGCTGACCACGGCCGGGCAGGTGGACGGGCGGCCCGCGCGGGCCGTCGCCGAGCAGCGCCCGGCCATCTTCGCCTTCGCGGCCGAGATCTCCGAGCGGGTCCTGGTGTCCCTGACCACGCCGCGCATGCCCGACTGCGCCTCGAAGGAGTGGCGGTGCTGAGCCGGGCCGCGCTGGTCGTGGCCGGACTGACCTGCGCGGTGGCCGGAGCCGTGGCCGTGCCGGTGGCCGGGGCGTCGCCCGCCCTGGCCGACGACGTGCGCGGCGTGCAGCAGCCGGTGATCGACACGCTCGACCTGTCCAGGGCGTGGCGGACCAGCAAGGGGGCCGGTGTCACAGTGGCCGTGCTCGACTCGGGTGTCGATCCGGGCCACCGCGACCTGGCCGGTTCGGTCACCGTGGGCCGCGACTTCACCGCCGGAGCCAACCCGCCCGGCGTGCCCCCGCGCCGGCTGCACGGCACGTACATGGCCTCGCTGATCGCCGGGCACGGGCACGGGCCCGGCGGCGGGCAGGGCGTCATCGGCGTGGCGCCCGCGGCCCGGGTCCTGTCGGTGCGGGTGATCCTGGAGGACGAGGAGCCGGGCTTCGTCCGGTTCAACACGGCCCGGCGCTTCGAGAACGTGGTGGCCAGGGGCATCCGCTACGCCGTCGACCGGGGCGCCCACGTGATCAACATGTCGATCTCCAAGGAGCTGGCCACCAAGGAGGAGCGGGCCGCGGTCCGCTACGCCATCTCCAAGGGCGTCGTGCTGGTCGCCGCGGCGGGCAACGAAGGGGCGGCCAAGGCCGGCCGCGCCGGGTTCGCCCCCTACTCCTATCCGGCGGCCTTCCCCGGCGTGGTGTCGGTGGGGGCGACCGACCGGAGGCTGCGGCGCGCGACGTTCTCCAACTGGAACGCCTCGGTCCTGCTGGCCGCCCCCGGCGTCGACATCATGGGGGCGGGGCCCGGCGACGCCTACTGGGTGGGCCAGGGCACCTCGCAGGCGACCGCGCTGGTGTCCGGCGTAGCCGCACTGATAAAGGCGAGATATCCGGATATGTCGCCGCCGTTGGTGGTGCAGGCCCTCGCCGCGAGCGCGACCGACCGGCCACCGGGCGGCTACGACACGGGCACCGGCTTCGGCGTGGTGAACGCCGCCCGAGCCCTCGCCGAGGCCCGCCGCCTGGCCCGGCACACCGAGACCGCGACCGGCCCACGGGCCCACGACCCGGCCGCGCCGATCGGGGCGGGCTCCCGAGGGCCGATCGCCGTCGTCGCCCGCGACCACACCGCGGTCACGGTCTACGGCACGATCGCCGCGGCGGCCACCGCCGGCGCGCTGACCTCGCTGGCGTCGATGTACGTCCTGGTCAGACGGGTACGGCGGGCACAGAGCTCCCAAGAGGCATGATCCGCTCACCGAGGGGGACGAAATAGACACGAAACCGAGCCGGGGAACGAGGCGGTGGTGAAGGCACGTAGGACGACCTCAGGGCTGCCACGCGCCGGGGGAACCACGCCGGGACGGACCAACCCGCTCGGCACCCCGGCCGGCCGTCGTACGCGCGTGCCCGCCTGGCCGGGGGCCTCGCCCCGCCGCGCCACCGAGGCCAGGCGGCTGGCCGAGGGGGCGGAGCTGCGGCAGGGCGTCCGCTACCGCCGCTGGTTCGTGGTGCTCGTCGGCGGCGTGCTGGCCATGTCGGTCGTCGTCGTCCTGCTCGGCACCATCGGGCTGTTCGCCGAGACCCGGGCCCGCCCGCTCACCCCCGGCGAGCAGCATCGCTACCAGCAGGAGGAGGTCGCGCGGCGCTGGCAGGCATGGCCGGCGTCCGGGGTGTTCCCCGAAGAGGTGAAGTATCTCGGGCTCGACCGGGCCCAGCAGTACGCCCGGCGCGTCGGCATCGCCCCCGCGGCCGACTGCCGCGACGCCGTGGACGCCTCCGTGGCGGGCGCCCTCGACGAGCACGGCTGCGTCACCCTGCTGCGCGCCACCTACGTCGACCAGACGGCCGCGTTCGTCTTCACCGTCGGCGTCGCCGTGCTGGAGGACGAGGAGTCGCGGGTGGCCGCGTCCGAGGCGCTCACCCAGGACGACCGGGTCGGCGTGCTGCCCGTCGCCTTCCCCGGCACGGCCACCGAGCGGTTCGGCACCGAGCAGCGCCAGCGCACCGGCTGGGTGGGCGCCGGGCCGTACATCGTCTTCTCCACAGGCGGCTACGCCGACGGCCGGACCCGGGTGGCGATCCCGCCGGAGGAGACGCTGCACAGCGAGCTGTGGCCGGCCGCCCGGTCGATCGGCAACCAGATCGCCTACTTCCTCGCGGACCCGCCCAAGGTGCCGCCCTGCACCCAGGGGAACGTGTGCTGACCCTCGTCCGCGGGCTGACCGCCGCCGCGCTCGCGTTCCAGGCACCCGCCGCCGCGGCGCCCCCGCCCGTCCGCGAGCAGCAGCAGTGGGTGCTGGACGCGCTCAACGTCGAGCAGGCGTGGGCCGTCACCAAGGGCAAGGGTGTCACCGTGGCCGTGATCGACAGCCTGGTGGACGTGCGCGTCAAGGAGCTTCGCGGCCGGGTGACCACTGCGCCCGACATGAGCGCGCCCACCGTGCAGCGCGAGGCCCGGCCGGGCCGCCACGGCACCGCGATGGCGGCGCTCATCGCCGGGTCGGGTGCCGGCCAGGGGCTGGTCGGCGTCGCCCCCGAGGCGCGGGTGCTGTCGATCCCGCTGGCCGTGACCGAGGACCCCGACCTCGGCACGATCGACCCCGAGCCCCGGCAGCCGGCCGGGCGGGAGAGCCCGCTGGCGCGGGCCCTGCGCTACGCCGTCAACCACGGTGCCAAGGTCGTCAGCATGTCGATCGGCAGCTACGGGCCGCACCGGTCGGAGCGGGAGGCCGTCTCGTACGCGCTGGGCAAGGGCGTCGTGCTGGTCGCCGCCGTCGGCAACGACGGGCAGACGGGCTACACCGAGATGAACGGCACCTCCTACTGGAGCTTCCCCGCCGGCTATCCGGGCGTCATCGGCGTGGCCGCGGTGGACAAGCAGGGCAGGCAGGCCTCGTTCAGCAGCGACAACCTGTCCGTTCTCGTCGCCGCGCCCGGCGTGGACGTGCCCGTCGTCAGGCGTGATGGCGGCTACGAGCTGTCCCGGGGCACCAGCTCGGCCGGCGCGCTCGTCGCCGGGGTGGCCGCCCTGGTCAAGTCGCGTCAGCCCCGCCTGCGCCCCGAACAGGTCGCCCAGGCGCTGGCCGCCGGAGCCAGGGGCCGACCGGCGGCGGGATACGACGACAAGACCGGGTTCGGGGTGGTCGACGCGGGCGCCGCGCTCGACGCGGCCGAGAAATTGGCGGCCGCCGAACCGGCCGCCGGGGTGCCCGGCGACACGCACTTCGGGGCGGGCGAGGACTCGCCGGTGCCGTCGCAGCCGGGCACCGAGCCGTGGCGGTTGCTGCTGTACGGCGGCGGCGTGCTCGCGGCGCTGGTGACCTTCGGTGGCGCCGTCATCGTGCTCAATCAGCGCAGAGGATGAAAGATCCGCTATCGTCCCGCGTCATGGGATACGAGCTGCGCGTGGTCAGGCAGGCGCCGATCGCCTTCGCCGACCTCGCGAAGGCGATCGTGCCGGCCGGGTTCGAGCTGGACGAGTCGTACGAGATCGTCGCCAGGCACGGTGGCGCGGCGCACACCGTGGGACGGTGGCGCGAGCAGGTGGTGGGGGAGCCCGGCTCCGACTGGCAGGTGGCGCAGCTCGTCCGGCTGGCCGCGGTGCTCGGCGCCAGGCTGGTCGGCGAGGACGGCGAGAGCTACGCCGTGCGTGACGGCGTGGTCGAGGTGTGGACCGGCGACAGCGCGATGGAGATCGGCAAGTTCGACGAGATCATCGAGGCGGGTCCCGCCGCGTGGACGGCCTGAACCCCTTCGCCGAGCGCGTGCTCGACGTGGTGGAGCGCATCCCGCCGGGCCGGGTGATGGCCTACGGCGACATCGCCGAGTATCTGGGCGAGGGCGGCCCGCGGCAGGTCGGACGGGTGATGTCCCTCTGGGGCGGCGGCGTGGCGTGGTGGCGGGTCGTGCACGCGGACGGCTCCGGCGCGAGCTCCGACCATCGCGAGGAGTGCCTGGCCCGCTGGCGCGAGGAGGGCACCCCCGTGCGGGGCGACCGGGCCGACATGCGGCGGGCGCGCTGGGACGGCCAGGGTGACAGCCGGGTGGACGGACGTTCAGCGGATTCACAGAAACGCGATTGACGTGCCGATTCCCCCTTCGGGGGGATCCGTACCACTCGACTCCCCTTAGCATGGGCACAAGAGAATGACGGCGGAAAGGCGGTGCCCCCCGATGGCCACCGGCGTCACAGCCCAGAGCCCGGGCGGCGAACCCGCCGCCGACCGTCTGAAGACGGTCCAGGATCTGTGTGACCGCGGCGAGCCGCTCGAGGCGGTCATGCGCGCGGTCGGTCCAGGCGGCCGCGATCCGGCGTTCGACGCCGAGGTGCTCAGCGGGCCGCTCGGCTCGCGGATGGACCTGGCCGTCAAGCGCGGGCCCGCACGCAGGCGCGAGCTCCTCACGCTCATCCGCCCCTACCTCGCGGCCGTCGACCCGGCCGTCAAACGCGAGCTGCCGGTCGCTCGGCGCGTCATCTGCCACCTCATCGAGACCCGGCCCGACGACGAGCTGACCGACGGCGACACGCTGGCCAAGGTCGTCGCCGCGGCGGCCGAGCCGTCCAAGCGCATCCGCAAGGGCCTGCGCTGGTACGCCGACCTGCCGTTCCAGGACGAGTTGCCGCCGGCCCTGTTCCGGCTGCGCCGCGCCGACATGGTGCCCGTCACCCACATCGACGACATCCAGTGGATCGACGGCAAGCTGCGCATCACCGGCTTCGCCTATCTCGCCGGGCTGTCGGTGCGCAGCCGCCGGTTCAACCGGGCGACCGTGGTGCTGCGCGGGCCGCGCTGGCTGCCGCCCGTACGGCTGCGCACCCGGCGCGTCCTCGCGCCCGAGGCCACCCACGGCGCCCGCGAGCCGGGCTGCAACTACGACTGGTCCGGCTTCACCGCCGACCTCAGCCCGTGGGCGCTGCGCTGGCGCGGCGCGGCGCGCGGGGTCGTCTCGGCCGTCCGGCGGCGGATGCGTCACCGCCCCGCCGTGCACGACACGACGACGTGGCGTACCGAAATCGTCTTCTGGAGCCGCGGCGCCCGGGCCACCGGCCTGCTGCGCGGCTCGTCCATCGGCCGGCCCGAGCGGCCCGCCGGGCTCAAGCTGCGGCCCGGCTGGTGGGTCCGCCCGGTGTGGACGTCCGACCGGGCCCTGCAGGTGGTGCTCCAGCCCAACCGGGCCGAGCTGAGGTCCGTCACGGTCGACGACGAGCGCCTCGGACTGCGGATCTTCCTGTCCGGCCGTACCGTCACCAAGGGGCACGCCCGGCTCGGCGGCCACCGCATGGCGGCCGAGTTCACGCCCGTCGCCGGCGGCACCGAGATCGTCGTCGGCCTCGCCGTGCCCGCGCTGCTGCAGGAGAAGGACGGGCGGCGGCTCTGGGTGGAGCCCAAGGGCGACCCGGCCGCGTCCGTCCTGCTGGGCGACTCCGGCGAGACCAGGGCCGTCTCCGGAGACCGCGAGATCACGGTGCTCGGCGACCGCCGCGACCGGGTCATCGTCTCCGCCCACCGCACCCGCCCGGCGATCACCTCGGCCGTCTGGGAGGGCTCGGATCTGGTCCTGCGCGGCAGCTATCCCGACGCCGCCGGCCCGCGCGTGGTCTCCCTGCGTCACCGTTCGGGCCTGACCTACACCATCCCGATGGAGCGTGACGGCGAGGCGTTCACCGTCCGGCTCACGCCGTCGGCGATGGACCGTTTCGGCGAGAGCGTGCCGCTCGCCTCGGGCACCTGGAACCTGTCCCTGCGCCACCCTTCCGGCGAGATCGTCCCGTTGCGCATGGATCACGCCGCGTTGCCGGGCCTCGACGAGGACCCGCGCTCGTTCGGCGGACGCGCCTTCCGCATCGTGTCCACCCGCTTCGACGTGCCCGTGGTCACCGTCGAGGAGGAGCGGCCCGCCGACGAGAAGGGCGTGGCCGGCACCCACGTGCTGCGGCGGGTCTTCTACCCGGCCCAGCGCACCGAGCCGCTGACCGACGCCACCGTCTACGTCGTCAACGACGGCCGCCTCTACGCCGACAGCGTCCGCGCCATCTACGAGGAGCGGCTGCGGCGCGGCGACGACCGCGAGCACATCTGGATCGTCAAGGACGGCGCGTTCGTCCCACCGCACGGCGCGACCGTGGTGCGGGCGGGCAGCCGCGAGCACCACGCGGCCCTGGCCAGGTCCCGCTACATCGTCACCAACTCCTTCCTGCCCGTCTGGTTCCGCTCCCGCGAGGACCAGGTGGTGCTCCAGACGTGGAACGGCACCCCGGCCAAGCACATCGGCAACGACCAGGCCCACATGCAGCGCGACCCCCGGCCGCCGATCTGGCACCGGCAGGCCACCGAGGTGCGCGGCTGGGACGTGCTGCTGTCGCAGTCGCCGTGGGCCACGCCCGTGCTGCGCAAGGCGTTCGGCTATCAGGGCGAGGTGCTGGAGAGCGGGCTGCCGCGCAACGACGTGCTCACCTCGCCCGACCGCGATCGGCTGGCGGCGGCGGTGCGCGAGCGGCTGGGGCTGACCGAGGGCAAGCGGGTCGTGCTGTACGCGCCGACGTGGCGCGACTACGACCGTAAGAACGCCATGGTCAAGCTCGACCTGGCCAAGGCGCGGGTGGAGCTCGGGGCGGACCACGAACTGCTCGTACGGGGTCACCCCATGCAGGCCGTGCCCGCCGTCCCTGACCTCGCCCACGACGTCACGACTTATCCCGACATGGCCGACTTGCTGCTGGTGGCCGACGTGCTGGTCACCGACTACTCGTCCGTCATGTTCGACTTCGCGGCCACCGGGCGGCCCATCGTCTTCTACGCCTACGACCTGCCCAAGTACTCCACCAAGCGCGGCCTGTACGTGGACCTGCCGGAGATCGCCCCCGGGCCGGTGCTGTCGACGTCGGCCGAGGTCATCGACGCCCTGCGCTCGATCGACGAGGTCGCCCAGGCCCACGCCGACCGCTACGACGCCTTCCGCGCCACCTACGCCCCCCGCGACGACGGCAAGGCCACGGCCCGGGTCGTCGACCACATCTGGACCTAGCGGCCCGCCCCTCACCGGAAGGGGCTGGGCCGAGGACGTCACGATCGGCGCACCGCCTCGGGTCGCTCACGGAGGCCGCCCGGGTTTCGTCACACTCGGGTGACGGCGGTGGTCAGAACTCCAGCTCCGACCAGTCGACCACGATGGGAATGGGGTTGCTGACCAGTGGCGTCTCGCCGATCTCGTCCTTCATGAAGGTCCCGGTGTGCTTGTACAGCATCGTCGCTCTGTCCAGCCGGTAGCGCTCGATGACGGACACACCGGTGCGATCGAGCCGGACGATCCAGTAGTGCGGGATGCCTGCCTTCGCGTACTCGCCGAGCTTGTCGGTGGTGTGCTGGGTCTCGGATCCGGGTGAGACGATCTCGGCGACGAGCAGGGTGTGTTCCGCCCGGAGCCGTTCGCCTCGGGTGCGATCCAGGCACCGATACAGCGCCACGTCAGGTCGCCGGTTGAGCAGAGGGAGATCCCGCAGACGCAGATCCACGTCCGTGTTGACCGTGAGGCACTCGTGTCCCTCGCGCATGGCCGCGCCCGCGTAGCGCTCCAAGAGATTGGCGAGCCGCCGGTTCGCCGTCTGATGGTCGGGTGCGGGGGATGGGCAGTAGGCCACGTAGCCGTCAACGATCTCGATGGCTTTCGCGATCTCCGTACGGTGCACCATCTCACAGCGTCGGACTTCGTGACGGAATGTGCTGCTGAGACGGTAGTGAAAGCGTCAAAAGGTTGGTATCGGGCATGAAATGCGCTCCGATGCGGGGATAGGGAGACGGAGAGCCGCTCGGCCCGGAGGAGAGAACATGACCACCGCCCAGCCGCGCCCGTCCGCCACCGCCGGGACGGCGGCCGACACCGCCCGCGAGCTGACGCTGGAGCTGCCGATGGTCACCATCCGGATCCGCCCTCCGGAGCTCCGGCTGCCCCGCGTGCCTCTGCCCGACATGCCCCGCCTCCCGGTTCCCCGTCTGTCCCACGTCACGATGCCGCACGTCAACAGGCAGGAGGTCGGGCACGCCGTGGACGTGGCCAGGTCGCTGCTGCCGCCGCCCGAGCGGGTGGCGTACTACGGGGCGCTGGGCGCGCTCGCGGTGGTCGGCGTGATCGAGTGGCCGGTCGCCGCGGCCATCGGGGCGGGAACGGTGATCGCGCAGCGAGCCCGGTCGAAGGAGCCGGCGTCCGGGGCCGATCCCGGTGACGCGGGGAACGCCGTGCGGGCTCCGGCCGCCAAGCGCGCTGCAGGGGCGAAGGCTACCCGCGGCAAGAAGGCCGCCAAGGCCAGGACGTAGCCCGGCCGCGCCCGGTCCACCCGAAGAACTCCCCCCGACCCGTCGCCACCGCCGTCCGAGGGGAGTGCACATGCGGTTGCCCGGCATCCGCTTCGCCACCGGCACGCTGCTGGCCATGCTCCCCGACCCGGTACGCGACCTGCTTCCCCGCCCGCGCCTGGTGCGGGAGTGCGCCGGAGGCGTCCGCATCGAGTTGCGCGACCTCGGCGGCCCGGGTACCGAGCGGGCCGCCCGCGCCCTGGAGGAGCGGCTGCGGGCCGCCGGGGCGGACCGGGCGGAGGTCAACGGCGCACTCGGCTGCGTCTTCGTCGGCTTCGTCAGCCGCGTGGACGCGGGCGCGGACGGGCTCGACGCGGCGTCCGTGGCCGCGTTCGTGGCGGTCGTGGAAGAGCTCGACCACCCCGGCGCAGCGGACGGGCCCCACGACCCGGACACCACGCCCGCCGGCGCGGGAGACGGGTCCTCCGCCGCGGAGGGGAGCGACGGGGGGAGGCTGTTCGACGGGGTGGAGCAGCAGGCCCGTGCCGCCGTGAGCCTGGGCCTGCACCTCGTCGGCGCCGGGGTGGCGCTGGCCGGTCAGGTCGCCCGCGTACCGAAGCTGCCGCCCATCGTGCCGGCCGTCACCGGTCTGGTCGAGCACACCCCGCGGGTGCGGCGGGAGATCGAGGAACGCCTCGGCCGGCAGACGGCCGAGGCGGTGCTGGCCTCGGCGCGACTCCTCACCCATGCCCTGGCCCGGCGCCCCGTCTCGCTGCTCATCGACTCGGCCGCCGCGGCGGGCCGGTACCTGGACGCCCGGGCCGGCCGCCGTGCCTGGGAGCTGCGGGAGGAGGAGCTGGCCGCCACGAGGGGGGCCTACCGGCACACCCGGATGGCGGCGGGCCCGCGACCGGTCAGGTTGCCGCGTGGCCCCGTCGAGCGGTACGCGGACCTGGCGAGTCCCGCCGCGCTCGCCGCGCAGGGTCTCACGGCGGCCGTCAGCGGCGACCGCCGGCGGGCGCTGCCGGTGCTGGTGGCGGCCACGCCCCGGGCGGCGCGGCTGGGCAGGGAGGCGTTCACCAGTGCCGTCGTCCGCGCGTTGGCCGAACGCGACACGATCGTGCTGGACCGCCACGCGCTGCACCGGATGGACCGGCTCGACACGGTCGTCCTGGACGCCGGCGTGCTGACGACGGGCCGGTGGACGGTCCACGGTGTCGTTCCCCTGGAACCGGGCGCGGACCCGGACGAGCTGCACGCCCGCCTGTACTCCCTCCTCGACCTCGCCGACCCCGGGGCGCACCGCGAGCGCGACGGCTGGACGGCGGGGCCCGCCGCCCCGGACGAGCGGGCCGAGGTGAGCGCGTGGCGGCGGCAGGGGGTGCGGCCGGTCGTGGTGGCCAGGAACGGCACGCCGGTGGCGCTGGTCGGCCTCGCGCCCGAGCCCGTGCCCCTCGCTGAGGCGATCGCCGCCGCGCCCAGGGGGGCCTGCGCGGTGGTGCTGGCCGGGGGGGACGCCGGCCTGGCGGGGCGGCTCGGCGTGACCAGGACCGTGCCGGGGGGCGCGCGGCTGGCGGCCTCGGTACGGGCGCTGCAGGCCGAGGGGCACGGCGTGGCGGTGGTGTCGCGGCGTTCGCGGCGCGGCCTGGTCCAGGCCGACCTGGGCATCGGCGTGCTGGACGGGACCGGGCGGGTGCCGTGGGACGCCGACGTGATCGGCGGGCTCGACGGGGCGCACCTGCTGCTGAGCTGCCTGCCGCACGCCCGCCGGGCCGGCAGGCGCGGCGTCCGGGTGGCCGCGGCGGGGGCGGTCGTGGGGGCGGGGCTGGCCGCCGTCGGGACGGCGCGGGGCGCGCTGCGGCGGGCACAGCTGGCAGCCGACTGCACGTCGGCGGCGGCGCTGGTGGCGGGGGAGTGGACGGGCCGCCGGGCCGGCCGGCAGGCGCCGCCGATCCCGGCCGACCACACGCCCTGGCACGCCATGCCGGTCGGCGACGTCCTGGCCGCGCTGCGCTCCTCGCCACACGGCCTGACCGAGGCGGAGGCCCGTCGCCGCGGAACGACGGGCCTCGCGGGCAGCCCGGCCGACCCCTCCGGTGACACGACGGTGCGCTCGCCGGGCCGCCGGGCCGCCCCGCCCCGCCGCGCGGCGGTGGGGGAGAGGGCCGGGCAGGGACCCGGCTCGCTGGCCCGTGCCTGCGTGAGCGAGCTGGCCAACCCGCTCACCCCTGTCCTCGCCGCGGGCGCGGGCGTGTCGGCGGCCGTCGGCTCGGTGCTGGACGCGGCGTTGATCACCGGCGTGATGGCCTCGGGCGCCCTGCTCGGCGGGGCTCAGCGGTGGGGCGCCGACCGGGCCCTGCACCGGCTGACGCGCGTCACGGCCGTGCCGGTACGGCTGCGCAGGCCAGACGGCGAGGTGACCGCGATGGCCGACGACCTGGTACCCGGCGACGTGGTGGAGCTGCGGGCGGGCGACGCCGTGCCGGCGGACTGCAGGCTGATCGAGGCGGCGGGCCTGGAAGTGGACGAGTCGACGCTCACCGGCGAGTCGCAGCTCGTCGCCAAGACGGCGGCGCCCACGGCGGCGGCGGCCGTCGCCGAACGCGGCTCGATGGTCTACCAGGGGACGACGGTCGCGGCCGGGCACGGCCTGGCCGTGGTCGTGGCCGCCGGGGAGGCGACGGAGTCCGGCCGGACCGCGCGCCTGGCGGCGGCCGGTGCGCCGCCGAGCGGGGTGGAGCTGCGGCTGCGGTCGCTGAGCCGCCGGATCCTGCCCGCTTCCGTCGGCGCGGGCCTGCTGCTGATGGCGATCGAGCTGCTGCGCGGTACGCCGGTCGCGGCGGCCGTCGCGCCCGCGGTCAGTCTGGCGGTCGCGGCGGTCCCGGAGGGGCTGCCGTTCGTGGCGACCGTGGCCGAGCTGGCGTCCGCCAAGCGGCTGTCGGCCCGCGACGCGCTGGTGCGCAACCCGTCCACGATCGAGGCGCTCGGCCGGGTGGACGTGCTCTGCTTCGACAAGACCGGCACCCTCACCGAGGCCCGGATCACCCTCGGGCGGGTGTCCGACGGGTGGGTGGAGAAGGCGGTGGAGGAGCTCACGCCCGAGCTGGAGGAGGTCGTAGCCGCCGCGCTGCGCGCCTGCCCCCGCCACGAGGACGGGCGCGCCATCCCCCATCCCACCGACCGCGCCGTCGTGGAGGGCGCGCGGGGCCTGGGCGTCACCCAGGGGGGCTGGCGGCGGATCGACGAGCTGCCCTTCGAGCCGGCGCGCGGTTACCACGCCGTCCTCGGCCTGACCGGGGAGCGGCACCTGCTGAGCGTGAAGGGCGCGCCGGAGGTGGTGCTCACCCGCTGCGCCGGCCTGGCACGCGGGACGGAGACGGTCCCGCTGGACGCCGACGCCAGGCGCGAGCTGGAGGATGAGGTGGAGCGGCTGGCCCTGCAGGGCTACCGGGTGCTCGCGGTCGCCG
Source organism: Nonomuraea muscovyensis (assembly GCF_014207745.1). NCBI lineage: Bacteria > Bacillati > Actinomycetota > Actinomycetes > Streptosporangiales > Streptosporangiaceae > Nonomuraea > Nonomuraea muscovyensis. The sequence continues at coordinate 1,435,119 of NZ_JACHJB010000001.1, read as the reverse complement.
AACGGGACGCCTCCAGCCGCGCCGACCTGGACGAGTCGCGGATCGACCGGCTGCGCTTCCTCGGCTTCCTCGGCCTGGCCGACCCGGTCCGCCCGACCGCCAGGCGCAGCGTCGAGGGGCTGATGGGGGCGGGCGTCCGGGTCGTCATGATCACCGGGGACCATCCGAGCACGGCCGAGGCCATCGCCGCGGAGATCAACGCCCTGAACGGCCTGCGCGTGATGACGGGGCCCGAGCTGGACCGGCTGGACGACGACGCGCTGGCCGAGGCGCTGTCCGAGGTGGCGGTCTTCGCGCGCGTCACCCCCGAGCACAAGGCGAGGATCGTCGCCGGCCTGCGCCGGGTGGGCAGGGTGGTGGCCGTCACGGGCGACGGCGCCAACGACGTCCCGGCCATCCGGCTCGCCGACGTGGGCGTGGCGCTCGGGCCGCAGGCCACCCCGGCCGCGCGGGCCGCCGCCGACATCGTGGTGACCGACGACCGCATCGAGACGATCATCGACGCGATCGTGGAGGGGCGGGCCATGTGGGGATCGGTTCGCGACTCGCTCGGCATGCTGCTCGGCGCAACATCGGGGAGATCGCGTTCACGCTCGGTTCCAGCCTGCTGACCGGGCACAGCGCGCTGAACGCCCGCCAGCTCCTGCTCGTCAACCTGCTCACCGACATGCTGCCCGCGATGGCGGTGGCCGTGCGCGCGCCGGGCGCGGTCAGCCCGGAGAAGCTGCTCGCCGAGGGCCCCGAGGCGTCGCTGGGCGCGGCCCTGACCCGCGACATCCACCTGCGGGCGGTCACCAGCGCGGCGGCGGCCGGCGCGGCGTGGCTGCTGGCCCGGGTGACGGGCACCCGCGCCCGGGCCGACACGGTGGGGCTGGTCGGCCTGGTGGGGGCACAGCTTCTGCAGACCCTCGTGGTGGGCGGCCGGGACCGGCTGGTGCTGCTGGCCTCGCTGTCGTCGCTGGCCGTGCTCGCCGTCATCGTGTCCGTGCCGGGGCTGAGCGGCCTGTTCGGCTGCCGTCCGATCGGTCCGGCGGGCTGGGTGATCGGGCTCGGCTGCGCCCTGGCCGCGGTGCTGGTGGCGGGCCTGGTGGAGCGGGCGGCTTCGGGCCGGTCATCGGATGTTCACCGGCCGGCCCTGTAGGCCGTATCTATCTCGCCGCGTTTATGGTGAAATCTGCCACTAAATACCTACTCTCCCCCTAGAGGTGCTCAGTGTCCGGATTCATGGCTTCGGTGCTCGCGAAGGTGGCGTTCATGCTCCTGGAGGCGCTGGTGATGCGCCTGCTCCACGCCCTTTTCGCGGCCGTCCTCCGACGCCCCGCCTGACCTGTCCCGGTCCGCTCCGGTACGGTCGGACCTGCTCCGGCCTGCGGCGTGTCGGCGGGAAATCGGCTCCCCGCGCCGCTACGGTGGGCGGATCTCGCGAGAAGACCGGTCAACCCGGCACGATCTACCCCTGTGGTCTGGTGGAATCTAGTGCTGTGAGTGGTCAGACCTGGCGGCTGGTGCGGCGCGGGGGCACGGGACGCGCCGAGGCCCCTGTGCTCGATGAGCATCAGCGTGCCGTGGTCGCCCATCGCGGCGGCCCGATGCTCGTGCTCGCCGGGCCGGGCACCGGCAAGACCACGACCATCGTCGAGTCGGTCGTCCAACGGATCGAGCGCCGCGGCACCGATCCCGAGCGGGTGCTCATCCTCACCTACAGCCGCAAGGCCGCCGGTGAGCTGCGCGAACGGGTGACCGCCCGGCTGCGCCGCACCACCAGGACACCGCTGGCGCTCACCTTCCACAGCTACGCGTACGCGCTGCTGCGCCGCGAGGCGGTGCTCGCCGGTGAGGCGCCGCCGCGGCTGCTCACCGGCCCCGAGCAGCTTCTGGAGATCCGGCGGCTGCTGCACGGCGAGCTGGAGGACGGGGCCCGCGAGTGGCCCGAGTCGCTGCGCGAGGCGCTCAAGACGCGCGGGTTCGCCGAGGAGCTGCGCGACTTCCTGTCCCGTGCCGCCGAGCGGGGCCTCGACGGGGAGCGGCTCGAAGAGCTCGGCAGGCGGTACGGCAGGGCCGACTGGGTGGCCGCGGGCCGCTTCTCCACGCGTTATCAGCGGCGCTTCGACCTCGACCCCGAGCCGGCGCTCGACTACGCCGAGCTGATCAGGGCCGCGGCGGGGCTGCTGGCCGACCCCGACGTGCGCCGCCGGGAGCGGGCCGCGCACGACGTGGTGTTCGTGGACGAGTACCAAGACACCGACCCGGCTCAGGAGTTCCTGCTGCAGCAGCTCGCGGGCGACGGGCGCGACCTCGTCGCGGTGGGCGACCCGGACCAGTCGATCTACGGCTTCCGCGGGGCCGACGTGCGCGGGATCCTGAAGTTCCCCGAACGGTTCCGCACGCTCGACGGCCGCGACGCCCCGGTCCTGGCGCTGCGCGTCTGCCGCCGGAGCGGCGCCGACCTCCTGGAGGCCTCCCGCCGCGTCGCCGCCCGCCTCCCCGCCGCGCCTCTCCCCGCCGTGCCCCTCCCTCCCGCGCCCCTCCCTGCCGACCCCCTCCCCGATCCCGCGCCGGACCGTACGGACGGCCACCCGCCCGGCCCGCCCGGCCCGCCCGGCCTGCCTGACCTGCCCGATCTGCCCGGCCTCGCCGCCGAGCCCCGGCCCGAGCCGCAGTCCGCTCCCGCCGCGCCGGTGCGGCGCATGCACGGCCACCGCGACCTGCTGACCCTGCCCGAGGCCGACCCCGGCGAGGTGCGGGTGCTGCTCGCCGACAGCACCAGCCAGGAGGCGGCTGTCGTGGCCGACGCGCTGCGCCGCGCCCACCTCATCGACGGCGTGCCGTGGCACCGGATGGCGGTGCTCGTGCGCTCCGCGTCCAGGCAGGTGCCGCTGCTGCGGCGGGCCCTGGTCAGCGCCGGCGTGCCGACCATGGTGGCCGGCGACGAGGTGCCGATCGCCCAGGAGCCCGGCGTACGCCCCCTGCTGACGATGCTCCGGGTCGCCCTCGACCCGGGGGCGCTCGACGAGGGCGTGGCCGAGGAACTGCTCACCGGCCCGCTCGGCGGCACCGACATGATCGGCGTGCGCCGACTCCGCCGCGCACTCAAGATCGCCGAGAACGAGGCCGCGCCGGACGACCACGAGACCCGGCGCACGTCCGGCGAGCTGCTGGTCGCCGCGCTGCGCGACGCGCGCGAGCTGACCCGGATCGAGCCGCACATCGCGCTGCCCGCCGAACGGGCCGCCAAGCTGCTCGCCACCGCGGGCGAGGCCGTACGGGCCCAGGGCAGCGCGGAGGACATCCTGTGGGCCGTCTGGCAGGCGAGCGGCCTGGCCGAGCGGTGGACCGAGATGAGCCTGTCCGGCGGCGCCAGGGGCGCGCAGGCCGACCGCGACCTCGACGCCGTGGTGGCGCTGTTCGACCAGGCGGCCAGGTTCGTGGACCGGATGCCCAAGGCGGGCCCCGAGGTCTTCCTCGACGACCTGGCGTCCCAGGAGATCCCGGGCGACACGCTGGCCGAGCGGGCCCCCGACGGCGACGCGGTGCGGGTGCTGACCGCCCACCGGTCCAAGGGCCTGGAGTGGGACGTGGTCGTGGTGGCGGGCGTCCAGGAGGGCGTCTGGCCCGACCTGCGGCTGCGCGGCTCGATGCTGGGCGTCGAGGACCTGGTGGAGCTGGTCGAGGGGGCCAGTCCCAACGCGGCGTCGCTGACGTCCAAGCTGCTCGCCGAGGAGCGCAGGCTGTTCTACGTGGCCGCCACGCGGGCCCGGCGCCGCCTGGTCGTCACGGCCGTCGGCGGCGAGGACACCGACGAGCGGCCGTCGAGGTTCCTGACGGAGCTGATGCCGGGCGCGGTCGAGACGGCCACGGTCGACGACCGGGCGCGCTGGCTCACCATGTCGGCACTGGTCGCCGACCTCAGAAGCGCCGTCACCGACCCCACCAGGCCGGCCGGCATGCGACGCAAGGCGGCCCAGCAGCTCGCCCGGCTCGCCGCCGCCGGCGTCCAGGGCGCCCACCCCAACGAGTGGTACGCCCTGACCACGATGACCGACGACCGGCCGCTGAGCTGGCCCGACGACACGGTCAGCATCTCGCCGTCGGCCGTGGAGAGCTTCACCAAGTGCGGCCTGCGCTGGCTGTTGGAGACGGCCGTCGGCGCGGGCGGCACCAGCTCGGCCCAGGGGCTCGGCACGATCATCCACGCGCTCGCCGTGCTCGCCGCCACCGATCTGCCGAGCGAGGACCTGCTCGGCAGGCGCCTGGACGAGATCTGGACCGAGCTCGACTTCGGCGGCGTCTGGTTCAACCGCAAGCAGCGCCAGGTCGCCGAGCAGATGATCACCAAGTTCCTGCGCTGGCACAAGGAGAACCCCCGCGAGCTGGTCGCCCTGGAGGAGGGCTTCACGGCCATGGTCGGCGACGGGGTGCAGATCAAGGGCCGTGTCGACCGGGTCGAACGCGACTCCGAGGGCCGGGCCGTGATCATCGACCTCAAGACCGGCGGCTCCAAGCCCAAGGCGGGCGAGCTGGACCGCCACCCCCAGCTCGGCGTCTACCAGCTCGCCGCGCTGCTCGGCGCGTTCGCCCGGCACGGCATGACCGAGCCGGGCGGCGCCGCCCTCGTCCAGCTCGGCAAGGCGGCCGGCCGCAACGACGCGCTGGAGCAGCAGCAGGGCGCCCTCGCCGACGACCCGGACCCCGGCTGGGCCGGAGACCTCGTCGACACCGTCGCGATCGGCATGTCCGGGCCCTTCTTCCAGGCCAAGGCCAACGACGGCTGCCGCACCTGCGCGGCCAAGGCGAGCTGCCCGGTCAACGACAGCGGGGGCCAGGTGTGCTGACCCCCGCCGAACTGGCCGGCAAGCTCGGCATCCTGCCGCCCACCCCCGAACAGGCCGACGTCGTCCAGGCCCCCCTCGAACCCATGGTCGTCATGGCCGGCGCCGGCTCCGGCAAGAGCGAGACGATGGCCGGCCGGGTCGTCTGGCTGGTGGCGCGCGGCCTGGTCAGGCCCGAGAACGTGCTCGGCCTGACGTTCACCCGCAAGGCCGCCGCCGAGCTCGCCACCCGCGTCCGCGAGCGGCTCAACGGCCTGGCCGAGGCCGGCTTGGTCGAGCCGGAGCTGCTCGACAACGAGCCGACCGTCTCCACCTACCACGCCTACGCCGCCCGCCTGGTCACTGACCACGCGCTGCGCGAGGCGATGGAGCCGACCATGCGCCTGGTCACGCCCGCCGTGTCGTGGCAGCTCGCCTCCAGGGTGGTGGCGATGTACGACGGCCCGATGGACCGGATCGAGCTGGGCCCGCCGTCGGTCACCGCCGCCGTGCTGGAGCTCGCCGGCGAGCTGTCGGAGCACCTGCGCGCCGCCGCCGACGTGCGCCGGGTGGGGGAGTGGCTGGACGACCTGCACGGCCGGCTCTCCGGCCGCACCACACTCGCCCAACGCCGCCCCATCAGCGTCCAGGGGGCCAGGGAGCAGCTCCTCCCGCTGGTGGAGGCGTACGAACGGCTCAAGCGCGCCCGCGAGGTCATCGACTACGGCGACCAGATGGCGCTGGCCGCGCGGATCGCCGCCAACCACAAGGAGGTCGGCGAGATCGAGCGGTCCCGCTTCTCCGTCGTGCTGCTGGACGAGTACCAGGACACCAGCCACGCCCAGCTCGTCCTGCTCAAGAGCCTGTACGGCGGCGGCCACCCGGTCACGGCCGTGGGCGACCCCTGCCAGTCGATCTACGGCTGGCGCGGCGCCTCGGCCGGCAACCTGCGCCGCTTCCCCGCCGACTTCCGGACCCGGGCGGGCGACCCGGCGCAGGTGCGCCAGCTCAGCGTGAGTTTCCGCAACGGCGACCGGGTCCTCGACGTGGCGGCCCGGGTCCAGCTCCCGCTGCGCATGGAGGCGCGCGAGGTGCCCGTGCTCGTCCCCGGCCCCAACCGGGTGGACCGGGGCCGCGTCACCTGCGCCTTCCACGAGACGGCCGAGGACGAGGCGCGCTGGATCGCCGACGGCCTGGCCAGGATCCTCGGCCAGGAGGTGGCGCCCGACGGCCTGCCCTGGGGCGAGGGCGAACGCAAGAAGACGCCCGCTCTGCAACCCCAGGACGTGGCGATCCTGGCGCGCAAACGGTCGCAGTTCCCGGCGCTGCGCAGGGCGCTCGAAGAGCGTGACATCCCGGTCGAGGTGGTGGGCCTGGGCGGCCTGCTCACCGTGCCCGAGGTGAGCGACATCGTGGCCACCCTGCGCGTGCTCTACGACCCGACGGCAGGCGACGCCCTGGCCCGGCTGCTGGCCGGGCCGCGCTGGCGGATCGGCCCCGCCGACCTGAGGGTGCTGGGCGAGTACGCCAGGGAGCTGACCCGCGAGGCCCGCGAGAGCCGCCGCGAGCGCGACCCGCTCGACCAGGTGGTGGCCGACCTGGCCGAGGAACGCGGCAGCCTCGTCGACGCGCTCGACGAGCTGCCCGACCGGCAGGAGTGGCTGGAGGCGTTCTCGCCGCTGGCGCGCACCCGGCTGGTCACCCTGGCCTACGAGCTGCGCCAGCTCCGCGCGCACACCGCCCAGCCGCTCCCGGACCTGATCACCGAGGTGGAGCGGCGGCTCGGCCTCGACATCGAGGTGGCGGCCCGCGGCGGCACGGTCAGCGCGTTCGCCGCCCGCGCCGACCTCGACGCGTTCCTCGACGCGGCCTCGCGCTTCGCGGGCGACTCGGAGGACCCGACGCTCGGGGCGTTCCTCGCCTACCTGCAGGCGGCCGAGAGCGAGGAGTTCGGGCTGGAGGCCGGCAGGGTCGGCGAGAGCAACAGCGTCAAGCTGATGACCGTGCACGCCTCCAAGGGACTGGAGTGGCCCGTCGTGGTCGTGCCGGGCCTGTCGCAGCTCATCAGCTCCAAGGGCACGATCGCCACCGGCAGCATGTTCCCCGCCACCCCGGTCACCAACAGCCGCTGGACCGACAACCCGCGCAAGCTGCCCTACCCGCTGCGCGGCGACGTCGCCGACCTGCCCCGGCTGACCGGGCTGACCAAGGACGAGCTGGCCGCGTTCGACGAGAGCTGCCGCGAGCGCGACCTGATGGAGGAACGCCGGCTGGCCTACGTGGCCGTCACGCGGGCCCACTACCACCTCATCGCCTCCGGCTACCGCTGGGGCACCGCCTCCAGGCCGCTGGAGCCGTCCGACTTCCTGCTGGAGATCCGCGACACCGCCGACAAGGTGGCGTTCTGGGCGCCCGGGCTTCGCGACGGCGAGACCAACCCGCTGCTGGCCGAGCCCGCCGAGGCCGTCTGGCCGGTCACGCCCGAGGGCCTGCGCTACGAGTCGGTCCTCGACGGCGCCCGCCTGGTCGAGGAGGCGCTGGCCGGCACGCCGGCCCCCGCCGACGACGAGCCGGTGCGCGCGTTCGAGGAGGAGCGCGTCCGCGCCTGGGAACGCGACACCGACCTGCTGCTGCGCGAGCGGGAGCAGCACCGGCGGCGCACCGCCACGATCGTCGAGCTGCCGTCCAAGCTGACCGTGTCGTCGCTGGTCACGCTGGCGGCCGACGCCCGCGAGCTGGCCCGCCGGATCCGCCGCCCGGTCCCGGTCAAGCCGGCCCCGCTGGCGCGCCGCGGCACGTCGTTCCACAAGTGGCTGGAGACGCGCTGGGACCAGCAGCGGCTGCTCGACGACTTCGACCTCGACCTCATCGACGAGATCGAGGAGGCCGACGTGCGGCTGGCGGAGCTGCAGGAGCGCTTCGAGGAGAGCGAGTGGGCCGAACGCCGGCCGCTCGACCTGGAGGTGCCGTTCGAGACCATGATCGCCGACCGGCTGGTGCGCGGCCGGATGGACGCGGTCTTCGAGCTGCCCGGCGGCCGCTACGAGGTGGTCGACTGGAAGACCGGCGAGCCGCCCACGGGCAAGGCGGCGCGGGCCGCCTCGGTGCAGCTCGCCGCCTACCGCCTGGCCTGGGCACACCTGGCGGGCGTGCCGCTCGACCGCGTCAGCGCGGCCTTCCACTACGTACGCGCCAACCGGACCGTCCGCCCGGTGGACCTGCTCGACGCGGACGGCCTGGTGGCGCTCGTCGAGTCGGTCCCGGTCAACCAGGCGCCGGTCAACCAGGCGCCGGTCAACCCCGCACCGGTCAACCCCGCAAGTAGTGGAAGCCCGGGTGCGGGTGCATGAGGAAGTCGTGGTGGGAGATGTTCCAGGCGTAGGCCCCGGCCATCGCGAACACCACCGTGTCCCCCACCCGTACCGAAGTCACGATTTTTCGGGCAAAGACGTCTTTAGGGGTGCAGAGCTGCCCCACGAACGTGACCGGCTCCCCTTCCGCTCCAGGCCCGTCACCCGTAGGCAGCACGGCGAACGGCTGGTCGTGCCCCTTGGCGGCCGGTGTGCGCAGGTGGTGCGTGCCGCCCCGCACGATCGCGAACACCTCGCCGCGCACCCGCTTGACGTCGACGACCCGGGTCACGTACGAGCCGCAGTACGCCGTCAGCGCCCGGCCCGGCTCGATCCGCACCCGCTGCCCGGCGCGGCGCAGCCCGGCCAGCCCCCGGCCGTACCCGGCCCAGTCGAATACCGGGCCCAGCCCAGAGGAGGACGCGGACGAGGACGCGGGGGAGGACGCGGAGTAGGACACCGCCATGCCCCCGCCCAGGTTGACCTCGTCATGGGGGGTGTCCAGCAGCCGCTCGGCCAGCCGGAGCAGTTGCGGGGCGTCCAGGCCGCTGGCCAGATGGGCGTGCAGGCCGCGCAGCCGCACCCGCCCGGAGAAGAGCGGCAGGCACTCCGCCACCCCCTCCTCGTCCATGCCGAACGGGCCGCTCATCGTCAGCGCGGCCCCCTCGACCGGCAGGCCGGGGTTGATCCGCAGCAGCACGTCGGCCGCCAGCCCGGTGGCGAGCAGGCGCCGCAGTTCGTTGGGCGACTCGACGTGGATGCGGTGGTGCGGCAGCCGCAGCTCCGCGTCGGTCTTGCCGGGCCCCGCCAGCGCCAGCGGCTTGCCCGGGAACAGGGCCGCCACGTGGGCGTGCTCCCCGGCCGACGACACCTCGAACCCGTCCACGTGCGGCTCCAGCACCCGCAGCAGCTCCGGATCCGGATTGGCCTTGACCGCGTAGTACAGCTCGACCCCGGGCAGCGCCCGCCGCACCGACGCGGCGTGGGCGTCCAGCGCGGCCAGGTCGTAGAGGTAGGCGGGCACGTCGCCGAGCCGCAGGGCCGCCTCACGCACGGCGGGGGCGAGCACGGCGGGGACGAACACCGCGGGGACGAACTCGGCGGGCGCGTTCATGCGAGGGGGTTCGCGATCGGCACGTAGCCGGCCGCCCGGTCGGCGGCGCGGGCCCAGCGGACCCCCAGGTTGGCCTTGGCGGGCAGCGGCGCCCCGGCCAGCAGGTCGGACAGCGGCTCCGGCCGGCCGAGGTCGCCGGCGTGCCCGGCTAGGATGTCGCGGGCGGCCCGCCACAGCTCGCGCAGCAGCTCGTCGCCGCCGGGCGCCGCGACCGTGGCGGCGATCTCCGTGAGGTGGTTCACCAGCAGGCAGTAGACCACCCGCGCCCAGCCGCGTTCGGCGTCGTACGTCATCGCCCGCGACACCGGCTCCGGCAGCCCGCCGAGGTCGTGCCGGCCGGCCACCAGCTTGGTGCCCTCCAGGTCGCGGAACACCGCCTCGCGCGGCATGCCGTCGGCGTCCAGGCCGACGAGGACGTTCTGCAGGTGGGGCTCCAGGATCACGCCGTGCGCGAAGAACAGCTCCAGCACGGGCGGCGCCACCACCGACACGTACGCGGTCCACCAGCCGAGCGGGTCGCGCGCGGCGCTCCCCTCGGCGGCCAGCGCGCCCGCCAGGACCGGCACGACGCCGGGAGAGCACACCGACCACGGGCTCTCCCGGACGATCACCCCCAGCCCCTCCAGCAGCCGCGTCCCCAGGCGCGCCGAGCGGTAGCCCGGCTCGGCCAGCCAGCGCGTCCCGGGGAACCTGCCCGCCACCTCCTTGAACACCGGCCCGAGCCGCGAGCTCAGCTCCACCGCCCCCGTCAGCTCGTACCAGGCGTTCTTGCGCACGCAGTTGGTGATCCGCACGTCCAGGCTGAACTTCAGGCACGCCCCCGCCGTCGGCGCGTACACCGTCCGCACCGACGAGGTCGGCACGACAGGCGGCCCGTCGCCCAGATCGATCAGCTCCTCGCCCAGGGCCGGGCGCAGCAGGTCGAGCTGCCACGGATGCGCGGGCAGCAGCCGGTAGCCCGGCGGCGCCTCGCCCAGCAGGTCCAGCGCCGAGGCGTCGCCCTCCTCGGCCAGCACGCCGGCACGCACCCCCAGCAGCCGCACGGGGAACTCGACGTGTGCCTCCGGTGCGTACCGCAGCCAGCGGTCACCACCCCGCGCCTTCGGACTGGGATGGAACGGATGCCCGAACACCAGGGCCTGCTCCGAGGCCAGCCACGGATCGGCCGGCGGCTCGGCCCCGGCCCGCGCCCGGAGGATCGCCGCCACCGCCTCCCTGCTGGCGGCCACCTGCCCGGCGAACTCCTCGTTGCGGCCCACCGCCGACAGCTCCCGCTCCACCAGCCGGACCAGCTCGTCCGACGTCAGCGGCGACCACGCGCCGGCCGCCAGCCGCTCCGGCGGCCCGTCGAAGCGCAGCGCAGCGCCGCCGCGCGTGCGCGCCCGCAGCAGCACGCCGCCCACCCGCAACAGCACGTACGGCGGCGCCGGCCACACCAGCCCGCGCGGCCCGGCCACCTCCCGCACGCAGCAGCGGAGCAGGGCCGCCAGCGTCGCCTCCTCGGCCGGCGACCCGGGCGCGTCGAGGACCAGACCGTGCATTCAAGCTCTCCTCAGGTAGTTGGGCCCGCTGGTGCCGTAGAACTTGTTGACGTCCCGCGCGCCCGTCCGCTCCTTGGCCACGAGCGTCCCTGCGGTGATCATCGACTTGCCGGTGAGCCGGGCCGCCTCCAGCGTCCTGGCCCGCAGCAGCCTGGCCATCGGGTCGTCGCCGTACGCGTCGAGCGCCTCGTCCAGCGCGTCGCGCACCAGCGCGGCGGCCTCCCGGTGCGGCAGCGCGCCGAAGGCCACCGCGGCGGCGGCCAGGTGCAGCGTGATGGTCACGAACACGTCGGCCAGCGCGTGCGGGTCGTCGGTCAGCATCCGCTCGTCGGCGAAGGCCGGCACCTCGATCCCGGCCGCCGCCAGCCTCGCGGGGGAGGCGAGCAGGCCGTCGTTGTCCTTGACCAGCAGCCGCATGCCGCCGTCGTGGAAGACCAGCGCCAGGTTCTGCTGGTGGGCCTCCAGCGCCACGCCGTACCGGACGAACAGCCGCACGTTCCAGCGCATCAGCACGCGCAGGTAGCGGGGCAGCACGTCGCCCAGCCCGGACAGCACGCCGGGCACGGTCAACGCGGCCACCGGCACGATCACGCCCTCGGGCAGCCGCCGCACCATCCACGCGAGGTAGTCGTGCCCGGCGTGCGCGTAGGTCTGCTCGCCGGCCACCACCACCTCGGGATCGGCCAGCCGCCGCAGCAGCGACTCGGCGCGGGCGCCGTCCTCCAGCGTGCCCGGCCTGATCGACCGGCGGTTGCGCGCGCCCAGCGTGCTGGTCGGCAGCGGCAGCTTCAGGTGCGTCCGGGAGGTCACCTCCACGGTCCGCATCGACAGCGTGGGCCGCACGGTCACGCGCGCCCCGTCCAGCAGCCGTACCCCGTCGATCTTCGCCACCTCCTCGGCGGCGAGGGGGTGCACCGGGAACAGCGCCTCGTCCGCGCCGACCGTCATCCCCGGGGGCGCCACGTCGGCGGGCAGCTCCGCCGAGCCCGCCCGCAGCATCGGGCGCGGCACCGCGGCCCACCGCAGCTCGAACGACGGCGCGAACTCCGGCGCGTACGCCAGCAGTTCGCCCTCCGTCAGGCCCAGCCGGGCGCGGGCCGTCGGGTACACCGGATGGTCGGCGAACGCGGCCAGCGTCTCGTACGACGGCCCCGCGGCCAGCACTGCGGCCGCCCGGTCGTCGTGCAGCTCCCAGGCGCGCAACGCCTGCGCGCACTCCTCGCCGAACGCCGCCACCCCCTCGCCGTCGGCCGGATCGGCCACCTCCGCCAGCGTGGCGAGCACCTCGCGCAGCGCCAGCCGCTCGCCCGCGGCGACCACGAAGTCCTGGAACAACCCGCCCGGCGCCAGCCGCACCACCCGGCCGCCGGCCAGCACCAGCCCGACACCGTCGCGGCTGCGGCTCACCCGGTCCGACAGCCGCCCGTAGTCCTCGCGCAGCAGCGCGTCCAGCACCCGCGCCGCCAGGTACGCCTCCCTCGGGCTCATCCGATCACCCAGGGCCTGGCCGCCCGGTAGCCCGCGACGGCCGCCTCCACCCGGTCGCGGTTCGGCCCCACCGCGCGGATCACCCCCAGGTAGTCGCGGTTGGTGTGGGTACGCTCCACCACCTCGCCGACCGCGCGCAGCGGCCGGTGCCACAGCCGCACGCCGTCCCGCGTCACCGCCTCCGCCGCCGGGGCCGCGGTGATCGTGCCGGACCGGCCGGCCACCAGGCTCACCGCGCTGCCGTGCCGCGACGTGGCGGGCACCTCGGGCACCGGCTCACCGAGGTGCGCCCGCAGGATCCACTCGAACAGCGGCACCCCCAGCAGGTCGGCCAGCAGGAAGTCGCAGTGGTCGCCGATCACCCGGTAGTTGACCTCGACGATGCGCGGCCCATCCGGCGTCACCACGTACTCGGTGTGGCACGCCCCGAACCCCACGCCCAGCGCCTCCAGCGCGGCCAGCACGTGGTCGTGCGGCCCGCCGGGCGACCAGTCGAGCCGCTCCTCCACGAAGTGCGGCAACGGCCCCAGCGTCGTCGCGAAACCGCCCAGCACCCGCGTCACCGACCCGTCGCCCAGCGTCTCCAGCGTGCGCAGCGGCCCCTCCAGGTACTCCTCCACGACCAGCGCCTCGCCGGGCCGGCGCCGCCGGATCCGCGCCACCGCCCGGGACAGGTCGTCCTCGACGAGCACGACGTCCTCGCTGGCCACCCCTTCGCGCGGCTTGACGACCACCGGGTACGGAACGCCGCCCGGCACCGGGTCACCCGGCGCCAGCCGTACCGACCAGACCCGCTCGACCCCCGCCTCGGCCAGGGCGCGGCGCGTCAGGAACTTGTTCTTGGCCGACAGGCAGGCTTGCCAGTCCTTGCCCGGCAGCCCGAAGTAGCCGGCCGCCAGCGCGGTCTCCACCTGCAGATGGTCTGAGTTGGAGAAGACGGCGTCGGGCCGGCCGAGGCAGGCGATCGCGTCGATCAGCGCCCGAGGGTCGCGCACGTCGCAGCCGACCGCGCCGGGATGCCGCTCCGGCTGGTCGGTGAGGATTGTCACCTCGCAGCCCAGGGCGCGGGCGGCCGGAAGGAACCCGTCGGTCACCGAATCGGTCGGTTTGAGCGCGGTCAGGTACAGCCGCAACGCGTGGCACCCCCGGAACAACGATCAGGTAAGGCTAACCTAACCATGTGATCCTAGCCCGTTGGCGATCATCCCGCCGCCCGGACCCCGCAATCCGCCCAGGGCTCCGCGCGAACTCCGGGGCCCATAGGATGACATGGGATTCGGGAAGGGTGGGGCCCGTGCACACGAGGGCGGAAGAGCAACTCATCGGACCGCTGCTCCTGGCGCGCGGCACGATCGACCGGTCGGCGGCGCTGCGCCCCGACACCGCCTGGCTGGAGCGGGCCTGGGCCGCGCCCAGCACCCGGGTCCTCGTCATCCACGACGGCCGGACACTCGTCAGGCGGCTCGGCGACGAGGTGCGCGCCGAGCTGTTCACCCCCGCCGAGGCGCCGCCCGGCGAGCGCTACCTGCTCGGCGTGGAGGGCGACGTCGCCTACTTCGCCGTGGCCGCCCCGCTGCCCGAGCCCGCCGCGCCGCCCGTCCCACAGGCCACGCCGCCGATCCCGGCCACGCCGCCCGTCCCGCAGGCCACGCCGCCCGCCGTGGGCGACGTCAACGGGCGCGTCACGGTCCCGATGGGCCTGCACGACGCGCCTGACGGCGCCACGGTCACCGCGGGGCTGCGCCAGGTCGGCGGCCTGCTCGGCGACCGCGACGCCGGCCTGCTGGTCTACGCGGTGGCGCTGGAGGCCTGGCACGCCACCCACGAGTTCTGCCCCCGCTGCGGCGCCCGCACCGAGGTCCGGGCCGGCGGCCACATCCGCGTCTGCCCGATCGACTCCAGCCAGCACTTCCCGCGCGTCGACCCGGCCGTCATCATGCTCGTCCGCGACGAGGACGACCGCTGCCTGCTCGCCCGCGGCCCCCAGTGGCCGCAGGGGCGCATGTCGATCCTGGCCGGCTTCGTCGAGCCCGGCGAGTCGCTGGAGCACGCGGTGATCAGGGAGGTGGCCGAGGAGGTCGGCATCGCCGTCGCCGGCCCGCGCTACCTCGGCAGCCAGCCCTGGCCCTTCCCACGAAGCCTCATGCTCGGCTTCTTCGCCGACGCCGTCACCACCGCCATCACGCCCGACGCCGACGAGATCGCCGAGGCCCGCTGGTACTCCCGCGACGAGCTCGTGGCCGCCCTCGAGTCCGGCGACCTGCGCCTGCCGCCCTCGGTCTCCATCGCCCGTCGCCTCATCGAGACCTGGTACGGCGGCCCTCTCTCGGGCGACTGGTAAACGATGGTGACTTAGCGTAGATTCGAAGACACCTTCGGTAACGGGAGGCTAAAGTCATGGCCATGAATGAGACTCACATGGCTGAGATCCTCGACCTCCAACGCCAGAAGCTCGCCATCCAGCACGCCGCCACCGAGGTGGTCATGGACGACAAGATCAGGTCCTCGGAGAAGCGGATCGTCACCGCGGTGACCGGCGCCATCACCAACGCGGTGCTGGAGCTCAAGAGCGAGTTGAGAGATCTCCGCGCCGAGCTCAAGCACGACATCGCCTCAGTCCGCGACGAGCTCAAGAGCGACATCGCCTCGGTCCGCGACGAGCTCAAGGGTGACATCGCGGACGTCCGCACGGAGCTGAAGACCGACATCGCGAGCCTGGAGCGCAAGCTCGACTGTCACGCCCACTGACGAGGCCGGGTGTGCGGCAGCACCCGGCCCCTCGCGACATCCCCCGCGACCACCCGGTGAAGTCCCCCGGGCGGCGAACCCCTCAGGAGACGAGCAGCGCCTTGACCTCCCGGGCCGACGGGTTCGTACGGACCACGCGCCCACCGGCGGTCTCGACCACCACGGTCGGCACCACCTGGTTGCCGTTGTTGACGCTCATCACGAACTCCGCCGCGGCCGGGTCGCGCTCGATGTCGATGTCCCGGAAGCTGATGCCCTCGCGGGCGAGCTGAGACTTCAACCGCTTGCAGGGACCGCACCACGTGGTGCTGTAGACCGTGAGCGCCATGGTCAGACATCCTTCCAGATCAACCGACGGGCGCTCCGTTCAACACCGGACCAGGGTCAGGTCATTCCTGGGCAATGCGTTCGGCGATCCACTGCTGCACGGCCTCCAGCACGGCCGGCTCCCGGTAGAGCGGGGCGCTGTGCGCGGTGCCCGCCACGGTGAGAACCGTCACCGGGACACCCACCTGGCCGAGCATCTGCTTGAGCGGCTGGCTCTGCACCGGCGGCACGAACTCGTCCTGCGAGTGCACGGTCAGCATCGGCGCGTCCTTGGGACTGGCGTGCCAGGCGACCTCCATGCTCGCCCACACGCGCGAGCACTTGCCCTTGGGCGTGCAACCCCCCGCCAGCTTGACCGCCGACGCGCGCAGCTTGCGCTTGTAGGCGTCCCTGGTGGCCAGCCCGTCGGAGTAGGCGCGCAGCGGGGAGATGATCGGCGAGAGCCCGACGACGCCCCGCAGCCCGGCGATGCCGTTGCCGTACGTGCCGACCGAGGCGGCGATGTGGCCGCCCGCGGAGAAGCCCACCACCACGAAGTTCTTCGGGTCGAACGCCCAGCGCGCCGCGTGCTTCTTGGCCGACGCGATCGCGGCCAGCACGTCGGTGCGCTGCGCGGGCCAGGCCGCGTGACCGGACAGGCGGTAGTTGAGGTTGAAGACGGTGTAGCCCTGCTCGGCGTAGCCGCGGGCGACCGACGCCATGTAGCGCTTGTCGCCGCTGGACCACCAGCCGCCGTGGACGAGGAACACACCGGGGCGGTCGGTGCCGTCGGGCGTCCAGGAGACGTCCATCTGCTGGCGCCGGTGGGAGCCGTACGGGATCGTCTCGAACGACAAACCCGTGCCGTAGGGGTCGGTGGTGTCCGTGACGACCGGAGGCGGAGTGGGGTCCTTGACCGCGTGCGCGGTCGATGGTGTGAGCGTGATGGCAGCGAGCGCGAGCGCGCCAACGAAAACCGCAGTTCGCACGGCCTCCCTTTCCCCCATGCACATGGTCGGGCCCCATTGTGAGGGAAGAGACCAGTTCTTTGCATCTCGATGACGATGAACGGACGACGGGCGGCATGTTGCCAGAATGGAGGCCTCTACCGCCACCGGCTGGGAGGATTGACAGGTGAGCAGCGTGGACGACGTTCTGGCCGGCCTGGATCCGGAGCAGCGCGAGGTGGCCGAGGCCGTGCGCGGTCCGGTGTGCGTTCTCGCTGGTGCGGGCACCGGCAAGACGCGGGCCATCACGCACCGCATCGCGTACGCGGTGCGCAGCGGGGTCGTCGACGCCTCCAGCGTGCTCGCCGTGACATTCACCACACGGGCGGCGGGGGAGCTCAGGCAGCGGCTGCGCGCGCTGGGCGCGCCGGGGGTGCAGGCGCGCACGTTCCACGCGGCGGCGCTGCGCCAGCTCACCTACTTCTGGCCGCGCGTGATCGGCGGCGAGGCGCCGTCGGTGATCGAGTCGAAGCTGCCGGTCCTCGCCGAGGCCTGCAGGCAGCTCCGCAGGAGCTCCGACAGGTCGGAGCTGCGCGACCTCGCGGCCGAGGTCGAGTGGGCCAAGGTCACGCAGGTCGGACCCGAGGACTACGCCGCCGCCGCGGCCAAGCACAACCGCACCTCTCCGGTGCCCGCCGAGGAGGTGGCCCGGCTCTACGAGGCGTACGAGCGGATCAGGCGCGAGCGGCACCTCGTCGACTTCGAGACCATCCTGGAGCTGACCGCCGCGGTGATGACCGAGCACCGGGAGGTCGCCGCGCAGATCCGCCAGCAGTACCGCTACTTCGTCGTCGACGAGTACCAAGACGTCAACCCGCTGCAGAAGCTGCTGCTCGACACCTGGCTCGGCGGGCGCGACGACGTGTGCGTGGTCGGCGACCCCAACCAGACGATCTACTCCTTCACCGGCGCCACGCCCCGCTACCTGACGGGGTTCGCCGTCGAGCACCCCGACGCCAGGGTGATCAAGCTGGTGCGCGACTACCGCTCCACCCCCCAGGTGGTCGACCTGGCCAACCTCGTCATCGCCAAGGGCCGCTCGCCGCACCGCCTGGAGCTGGTGGCGCAGCGCCCCGACGGCCCTCGGCCGGTCTTCCACGAGTACGACGACGAGCCGGCCGAGGCCGCCGGGGTCGCCCGCGCCATCAGGAAGCTGCTCGACCAGCAGGTGCCCTCCCGCGAGATCGCCGTGCTGTTCCGCACCAACGCCCAGTCCGAGGCGTACGAAGAGGCCCTGTCCAAGGCCGAGATCCCCTACGTGCTGCGCGGCGCCGAGCGCTTCTTCGACCGGCCGGAGGTGCGCCACGCGGTCGTCCTGCTGCGCGGAGCGGCCCGCTCCGCCGCCGGCGAGCCGCTGGCCTCGGAGGTGCACCACATCCTCGCCGGGATCGGCCTGACGCCCACGCCGCCCGGCGGCGGCAAGGCGCGCGAGAAGTGGGAGTCGCTGAAGGCCCTGGCCGACCTGGCCGAGGACATGGCGGCCGAGGGCGCCGACCTGCCGGTGTTCGTGACGGAGCTCGAACGCCGGGCCGCGGAGCAGCACGCCCCGCCCGTCGAGGGCGTCACGCTGGCCTCGCTGCACGCCGCCAAGGGCCTGGAGTGGGACGCCGTCTTCCTCGTCGGCCTGACCGACGGCATGATCCCGATCATCTTCGCCGAGACCGCCGAGCAGATCGAGGAGGAACGCCGCCTCCTCTACGTCGGCATCACCCGGGCCCGCCACCACCTGGCGCTGTCGTGGGCCCTGTCCCGCGCTCCCGGCGGTCGCCGCAGCCGCCGCCCGTCCCGTTTCCTCGACGGTCTCACCGGCCGTGTCCCGGCGGCGGCCCGCACGGTCTCGGCGTCGCGCGAGCGCCGCCAGGTGGCCGCGCCGGTGAGCTGCCGGGTGTGCGCCAAGACGCTGGTGATGGCGGCCGAGCAGAAGCTCGGCAGGTGCGCCACCTGTCCGGCCGACTACGACGAGGCCCTGCTGGAGAGCCTGAAGGCGTGGCGCACGGCCACCGCCAAGGAGGCCAAGATCCCGCCGTACGTGGTCTTCACGGACGTGACGCTGCAGGCCATCGCCGAACGCGTGCCGAGGAGCGAGCAGGAGCTGCTGTCGATCGCCGGGATCGGCCGCGTCAAGGTCGACCGCTACGGGGAGGCCGTCCTGTCCCTGTGCCGCTCGGCCGCCCCTTGACATCAGCCCGTGACAGCAGCCCGTGACATCCGCCCTCTGGCACCAGCCCCGTGACATCCGCCCTCTGGCACCAGCCCCGTGACACCAGCCCCGACGGCGTCCACCAGAATCCCATTTGGTAGGAGATAGGCGGCAAGTCGAGACTTGCCGTACGACGCCAGGCCATCGCAGGAGGGGACCCCGTGAACGAGTCGCTGAAGGAGTTGCTCGATCTGCTCGACCTCGAGCAGATCGAGCTCGACATCTTCCGGGGACGCAGCCCGGAGGAGCGCATCCAACGCGTCTTCGGGGGCCAGGTGGCCGCCCAGGCGCTCGTCGCGGCCGGTCGTACGGTGCCGGACGACAGGAGTGTGCACTCGCTGCACGCCTACTTCATCAGGCCCGGCGACCCGGCCATCCCCATCGTCTACAACGTGGAGCGGGTGCGCGACGGCCGGTCGTTCACCACGCGCCGGGTGGTCGCCATCCAGCACGGCAAGGCGATCTTCACGATGTCGGCGTCGTTCCACATCTCCGAGGAGGGGGTGGAGCACCAGGCGTCCGTGATGCCGGACGTGCCGGACCCCGAGACGCTGCCGACGTTCCAGGAGCGCATGCACGGGCTGGTGGGTGACGCGCCGGAGTTCCGCGACTGGCTGGCGAAGCCACGGCCGGTGGACGCCAGGTACGCCTCGCCGCTGACCTGGGAGGCGCACCGCGACCCGGAGCTGCGCAGCGCCCGAACCAACGTGTGGTTCCGCTACCACGCCGAGCTGCCCGACGACCCGTTGCTGCACGTGGTGCTGGCCGCCTACGCCTCCGACTTCACGCTGGTCGACACGGTCCTGCTCGCACACGGCATGGCCTGGGGCGCCTCCAACATCGTCGGGGCCTCGCTCGATCACGCCATGTGGTTCCACCGGCCGTTCAGGACAGATGACTGGCTCCTGTACGCACAGGAATCTCCCTGGGCGGGGGGTGCACGGGGGCTCGCCCGCGGTGAGATGTTCACTGCGTCGGGTGACCTTGTCGTCTCCGTCGTGCAGGAGGCCATGATTCGTGTCACGAAGCCGTGAAATCGCAGGTAGAAAATAGGTTGCCGGTTTCTGCGTTCCCGGTTTAGGGTCATGGTCAAGCGAGTCGGACGGTCCTGTTCGACGATCCCCAAGTGGAGGTGAGCCCCAGTGATCAACATCGAGATGTCGGCCACGCAGTGGCCCACCTCCGCATGCCGTGACGCGGTGAGGCTCGTTGATGCGCTCGCCAAGCTGCGGCAGGAGAAGTCTGCCCGTATCCAGGCCGCCACCCCCGACTACGCCCACTTCGGTGCCGGCGTCGTGGGCGTGCCGGCTCCGAGCACGGGCGCAGCAGCGCCGACCCAGCAGATCACCAAGGGTGGAATGCGCGGTCCGCAACCCTGGAGGGATGCTCCGGTCATAACCTGACCGGCACAAGAGCAGCCCCCAGGCCGCGGATCCGCACACAGGATCCGCGGCCTTTTTGTTTGTCCGTGATCCCCGACCACCTCCGAGGTGCACGACCAAGATCAAAGATCGATCAAAAGGAGAAACAGATGGGGGCCAAGACGATCATGGACCTGATCGACGAAGCCAAGATCCCCTGTCGTACCGACCCTGACCTGTGGTTCGCCGAGTCCCCGGACGACGTCGAGTTCGCCAAGGCACTGTGCGGTGACTGCCCGATCCAGAAGGCCTGCCTGGCCCGCGCGCTGGAGCGCGAGGAGCCGTGGGGCGTCTGGGGCGGGGAGCTGATCCTGCGGGGCACCATCGTCCCCCGCAAGAGGCCCCGCGGCCGTCCCCGCAAGCACCCGGTCGCCGCCTGAACCGAACCGCACCAACGCACCGACACCAGAAAGCAGACAGCCAGATGAGCACCATCTCCACCAGGAGCCTTGAAATGCCGTATCTGTACCATGACCTGGTCAATGACCGAATACAAACGCTCCACCGCGAGGCCGAGGAGCAACGCCTGGTATCCCGCATCCGACGTGTGCAGCGGGCACGGCGCAAGGCACAGCAGGCGAACGACCGCCTCAGCCGGATCCTCCGCGAGGCGTTCTGACGGGGGAGGTCCTGCCGCCGGCGCAGGATCTCCCCCCGAACCCCGTTGATCGACGGCCGAGGGCCGGGCGCGACCATCGCGCCCGGCCCTCGGCCGCTTCTGTCGGTACGGGCTGCCAGCATGGCGGCGTGATCCACGACCCCCTCAAGCCGTTCCGCCGGCTCGTTCACGACGACTGCTGCTGGAGCCCGATCGTGTGCGTGTCCTTCCTCCGCGGGGTCGGTCCGGCCGAGGTCGTCCGCCGTTTCGGTGGCACGTCGCCGGGTCGCCGCGAGGAGTTCGAGGTGTTCGACGATCTCGTGTACGACTTCGTCCAGGCGACCGACGGCGGGGAGGGCTCAGGTCACGTCGGCGTCATCGAGGCCGGCGGATCGAGCGTCGCGATCGAGCCGCACGGCTGGAGCGCCGCGCTGCGGGAGGTGGCGACCCGGCTGTCCCGCGACGGTGCCGAGCTCGTGGTGGTCTCGCGTCACGACTACGCCGAGCACACCTTCCTGCACGCGCGCGACGGCGCGGTGCTGATCGAGTTCATCCCGCACTCGCCCGACCGCCGGCACGGCTGCGCCCCCGACGCGCTCAACGACCTCATGCGCGAGGTGGGCCTCGACCCCGACTACGAGGCCGACGACGACACGTGGCCGGATCTCATGGCGGGCGGCGTCACCCGGGCGTTCGCCCTCGCCGCGAAGATCACGGGTGTCGTCCTGGAGCCGGAGCACCTGGCCGGCCCCCTGTACGTGGGTGCCATCAACGACCTGGTCTGACCCCCCTCTAAGCTGTGGACACTCCGTTCCCGTCGAAAGGGCGCCCGTGACGCCGTACCCCACCCAACGCCTGGCCTTCCGCGAGATGACCGTCGACGACCTCGACGACATGGCCGCCCTGCTGGGCGACCCCGTGGTCATGCGCCACTACCCCCGCACGATGACCCGCGACGAGGCACTGCGCTGGATCGAGCGCAGCCGGAGCTCCTACCGCGAGCACGGCTACGGGCTCTGGCTGATCGTCAGCCGCGACACGGGGGAGTTCGTCGGCAACTGCGGGCTGACCAGGCAGACCGTGGAAGGCGAGGTCTTCACCGAGATCGGCTACCTCGTCCGGGCGGATCTGCAGGGCCGCGGATACGCGACCGAGGCGGCCCTGGCCTGCCGCGACCACGCCAAGGAGGTGCTCGGTGTCGAGCACCTGATCGCGATCATCAACCCGGACAACACACCGTCCCAGCGGGTCGCGGAGAAGCTCGGCCTCACGCTGGAGCGCATGGCCGAGTACAACGGCATCCAGCAGCGGATCTACTCCATCAGCCTCTGACCGTCGGCCTCCGGCCCGCAGCCTGTGACCTGACCGGTCGCCGGCCGCCGGTCAGAAGTACCTCGGGGCGAGGTCGGTCGTCGGCCACGTCGTCACGGTGCCGATCGCCCGGCCGAGGATGGGGTCGATCGCGTCGTAGTCGGGCGTCCCCTCCTCCTCCCGCCGGTTGAAGATCGCGCAGTAGCTCACGCCGTTCTGCACCCGCGCGAGGAAGCTGAACGTGCCCGGCATCGAGCCGTTGTGCCAGGTGTTCAGCCCGCCGGCGTTGTTGTTGCGCACGTTCCAGCCGAGGCCGTACCAGGAGCCGTTGGCGTTCACGCCCGTCTCCGGCTTGGCGAACACCCGGCCGATGGACGTGGCGTTGAGCACCGTACCGGCCTTGTCGAAGACGAACCCCCACTTGACCATGTCGACGGCCGAGGCGAGCCAGCCGCCGTTCGCGTCCTGGTTGGGCATGTTGAACCCGCCGTAGGGGTACGGCACGACCGTGCCCGAGTCGTCCACGACGCTCTTGTTGGTGTACTTCGAGGTGTACGACACCTCGGTGGAGAACGCCTCGGTGCGCAGGCTGCGGCCGAGCCGCATCCGGGTGATGCCGACGGGGGCGAGGAGCTTCTGCCTGACGTACGACTCGTAGCTCATGCCCGAGACCTTCTCGATGATCCGGCCGAGCAGCATGTAGCCGTAGTTGCTGTAGACGTACTTCGAGCCGGGGTCGAAGTCGAGCTTCCTGGCGGTGACGTACTTCATGATGTCGGCGTGGTCGATCGGCAGCGGCACGCCGAGCGACGCCGCGATCGTGTGGTCGTTCCAGAGCGGGTCCTTCGAGACGTTCCGGTCCCAGCCCGCGGTGTGCTGGAGCAGCCGCCACACGGTGACGTTCGCCAGCCGCGGGTCCGCCGCCGCCGACAGCCCCAGCAAGGTGGTCACCTTGGCGCCGAGGCTCAGCTTGCCGTCCTGGGCGAGCCGGGCGATCGCGGCTCCGGTGACGTTCTTGCTGAGGCTCGCGATCCGGAACAGCGACGTCGGTTGCACCCGTGTGACGAGGCCGGAGCGGGAGTAGACCCCGTAGCCGCGGGCCAGCAGGATCTTGCCGTTCTTGGCGACCGCGAGCTGGGCGCTGGAGATGTCGCGTTCGGTGATGAACGTCTTCATCGCCTGGTCGAACCCGGCCATCGCGCTGGGCACCACACCCGTCGTCAGCAGCGCGGTGGATCCGGCCTGCGCGGGCCGGGCACCGAGCGCCAGTGCCGGCACGGCGGCCGCACCCGCCTGGAGAAGCCGTCGCCTGCTCAGCATCATGGTCACATTTCCCCCAATAGTCACAAACGTATCTGCAGTGGTCTTTACTACCACACCAGGTACGCGTGTGATCGCTGGTCAGGGAAGGATGTGTCAGGATCGACGCCGTCCGTCACGCTCCAGCGACGGCGGGCATCCGGCCGATCCGCGCCACCTGCACACCTGCGCCGGCCGTCTGGCGACGGCTCAGCGGAACCTCGCCCGGACCAGGCGCGGGTCCCACCGCCGCCGTAAGGCCGTCGCCCCTGTCGCGGCGCTGCACGCCAAGGCGCGGCCCTGTCGTACAAGGGCTGAAAGCGCCGGTTGAGAGCTGATCGTAGTGAACCCCGCCAACACCTCCCGCACGTGCCCGAATGCGGGCATTGTGCGAAGGAGAACCGCGCCGGCCAGGCCGAGTTCCGATGTACGGCATGCGGCCCATATGGACACTCCGACGTCAACGCGGCGGTCAACATCTTGAGGGCAGGGCTTGCCCTTCGCGACGCCGCGTGAGCGGTTCAGTGAGAAGCCGCTCCCTTCACGGGCGGCTCTCCCTGCACGTGGCACGGTCGAACAGGGCGGCCAACTCGCGCGCATAGGTGTCGAAGTCGACGTCGTCATAGGACGCCATCAGGATGAGCACGCCGTCGACCGCCTGCTTGACGGCCACGGCCAGCACCCGGGTGGAGAACTCGCCGAACTCTCCGGTGGCCTGGCCGAGCCGCAGGATCTGCTCGACATCGCTCATCTCGGCCTCGTTGTCCCGCATGCCCAGCCGCTGACGGCCGTCCTCGGTGCGGAAGTTCGTCCAGATGTCCAGCAGGGCGAGCATGTGCTGCCGGTGGGTGCGGTAGAACTCCACGCTCGCCTCGATGTAGGCGCGCAACATTCCCGCGGCCGTGGTCTGCGCCTCGATCCGAGGGCGAACGAAGGCGTCTCCCAGGGCGAAGGCATCCTGGACGATCTGCTGGACGAGCTCGTCCTTGCTGTCGAAGTGGTAGGAGATGATGCCCTTGCTGATCCCGGCGCGCTTGGCGATCCGGGCCAGGGACGCCTGGGCGTAGCCCGCTTCGGCGATCACGTCGATCGCGCACTGGACGATCTGGGCCCGGCGCGCCGTCTCGATGAACGAGCGTTCCTGGCCGTCCGCCTTATTTTTTGGCCGCATGGCCAAAGATAGCACGGTCGGTCAGTCTCGGTGAGGTGATGATCTGACGGCGCCGTCGCGCGTGGCCGGAGAGGCGATTCGCTCGACGATCGGGCACGAAGGCCAGACATGCGAAACGCCCTCCAGGAGGATCCTGGAGGGCGTTTCCTTTTGTAGCGGGGGCAGGATTTGAACCTACGACCTCTGGGTTATGAGCCCAGCGAGCTACCGAACTGCTCCACCCCGCGTCGGTGTGTGTCTGAAGACTATCAGTGAATCCGAGGTGCGAAGCACATCTCGATGCGAAAGAGCCGGCCGTTTGGGGCGTGACATGAAACAAAGGCCCGGAGGATATCCTCCGGGCCTTTGATCTGGTAGCGGGGGCAGGATTTGAACCTGCGACCTCTGGGTTATGAGCCCAGCGAGCTACCGAACTGCTCCACCCCGCGTCGGTGTGTGTCTTAACAGTATCGGCGAGGCGAGGCGGTGGCAAATTGACGCGGCTACGTACCCCCGCCGGATGTCGATGTGGGCGACGGTGACGGCGACCCGCTGGACGGGGCCGTCGTCGTGGGCGAGGGTGACGGTGACGGGCTGGTGGTGGTCGTGGGCGCCGGCTGTGCGCCGAGACCCTGCAGTGCCCTCAGGGCGTCGTCCAGGCGCTTCTGGGCCTTGCCGTACTCCTCCCAGTTGGGCGGGTTGGCCTTGAGGGCGTTCTGGGCGTCCTCGTAGGCCTTCTGGGCGTTGCCGATGGCCTGGCTCAGCGCGGTGGTCTGCTGGTTGGGCTGCGCCTGCTGGTTGGGCTGGGTCTGGGTGGTCTGCTGCTGGTTCTCGAAGACCTGCGCCAGGGCGTCCTCGAGCTTGTCGCCCGAGCCCACCTTGTTGCCGAACGCCACCAGGACCCGCCTGAGGATCGGATAGGGCTCCTGGCCGGTGCCGGCCCTGGTCTGGACGTAGACGGGCTCGATGTAGATGAGGCCGCCCGCGTAGGGCAGGGTCAGCAGGTTTCCGTAGCGGACGTTGGCCTGGCCGAGGCCCAGCGGGCCGAGCTCGCCGGAGAACTTGTTCTGGAAGTTGTTCTGCGCCTGGCCGGGGCCCGGGATGGCGGTGTTGGACGGCATGCGCAGGATGCGCAGCTTGCCGTAGTCGTCACCCACCGTCGAGCCGGCCGACATGAACGCCGCCAGGTTGGGCCCCTCCCTCGGCACGAACGTCGTCGTCAGCGAGAACGACGACTTGGCGTTGCCCACCGGCATCGTGGCGGTCAGGTAGTACGGCGGCTGCTTGACCTGCTGGTTGCCCTGCGACGGGTCGCTGGGGACGTTCCAGAAGTCCTGGCCGCTGTAGAAGGCCGCCGCGTTGGTGATGTGGTAGCGCGACAGCGTGTGACGCTGCACCTTGAACAGGTCCTCGGGGTAGCGCACGTGGGCCTGCAGCTCGGGGCCCATCTCCGAGGCCGGCCGGATCGTGCCCGGCAGGGCCCGGCTCCACGTCTTGAGCACCGGGTCGGTGTCGTCCCAGGCGTAGAGCGTCACCGTGCCGTCGTAGGCGTCGACCGTGGCCTTCACCGAGTTGCGGATGTAGTTGATCTTGTCGCGGGGCTGCTGGGCGACCACGCGGCGGTCGGTGGCGAGGTCGCGGGTCATGTCGCCCAGGCTCTCGCTCTGCGCGTACGGGTACTCGTTGGAGGTGGTGTAGCCGTCGACGATCCAGGTGATGCGCCCGTTGATGATCGCCGGGTACGGGTTGCCGTCGAGGGTGAGGAACGGGGCGACCTTCTCGATCCGGGCACGCGGGTTGCGCTCGTAAAGGATCTTGGAGTTGTCGTTGATGTCGCCGGACAGCAGGATGTTCTTCTCGCCGTACTTGGCCGCGTAGACCAGCCGGTTGACGAACGAGCCGACCGGCACGCCGCCCTTGCCGGTGTAGGTGGTGTTCTTCTGCCCCGTGCCGCCCGTCTCGGGGTAGTCGAGCTCCTGCGGGTTCTTCGGGTTGCCGCCGGCGATGACGTACTCGTTGCCCGCCGGGCTCTCACCGAAGTAGACGCGCGACTCCGTGAGCTTGGTCGAGGTGGCCAGCGAGCCGGTGACCGGCATGTCCTTGGCGTCGTAGTCGGGCAGGCCGCCCGAGTCGACCTTGTTGCCGGGCGCGGCCACGAAGCCGTAGCCGTGGGTGTAGACCAGCGCCCGGTTGATCCAGTTGTCCTGGCCCTGCGGCGGCCCGGTCAGCTCGCGGACGCCCACCACGTGGTCGACCAGCTTGCCGCCGCCGTCGTCGTAGCGGTCGACGTCGAGCTGCTCGGAGAAGCCGTAGAAGCCCCGGATGCGCTGCGTCTGCTCGAACGTCGACGACACCAGCGCCGGGTCGAGCAGCCGGACGCCGGTCACGGAGGCGTCGCCGTCGGTCTTGACCTTGGTCGGATCGGCCTCGGCCTTGTACTCGACGATCTCGGCGCCGTCGACGCCGTACGCCTCGCGCGTGGCCTTGATGTTGCGGTCGATGTAGGCCGCTTCCTTGAGCTGCTGGTTGGGCTTGACCTGGAACTGCTCGACCAGCGCCGGATAGACGCCGCCGATCAGCACGGCCGACAGCACCAGCAGGCCGAACGACACGCCGGGCAACATGCCGCCCGGCCGCACGACGCCGGCGAAGAACAGCACGGCGCAGATCAGCGCGATGATCGCCAGGATGCTCTTGGCCGGCAGCACGGCGTTGACGTCGGTGTAGGACGCCCCGTTGACGAAGCCGCGGTCGGAGAAGACCAGTCCGAAGCGGTCGACGTAGTAGGCGACGGCCTTCAGCAGCACGAACACCCCGAGCAGCACCGACAGGTGCGCCCGCGCGGCCCGCGAGGCGTGCACGCCGGGCGACTGCAACCGGAACCCGCCGTACAGGTAGTGCGTGATCGCCGCCAGCACGATCGAGATGATCACAGCGGTGAACAGGAAGTTCAGCACCATCCGGATGAACGGATAGTCGAACATGAAGAACGAGATGTCCATGCCGAACTCGGCGTCCGTCTTGCCGAACGGCTGGCCGTTGACGAACTGCAGCCAGGTCTTCCACTGCCCGGCGAACGACGAGCCCGCGAACAGCGCGAGCATGCCCATGCCGACAATGAAGATCAGCTTGCGGTGCGGGTCCAGCGCCATCCGGTAGCGGTCGGCGCCGCTGCCCCCGCCGAACATGGCGGGCCCGAACATCGGCCGCATGCGGAAGGCCAGCAGCATGTTGCCGCCCGCGATGCCGGCCATCAACGCCGCTCCGACGAGGAACAGCACGATCTGGGTCATCAGCATCGTGGAGAAGACCGAGGTGTAGTCGACCGAGTCGAACCACAGATAGTCGGTGTAGATGCCGGAGAAAAGGAAGAACAACGCCACGATCGCCACAACCGCGATCGCGACAGGCAGAAGCAATCTCGGCCGGCGAGGCATCCGCATCGCCCTGCCGGCTCCTGGGGTCCGGAAGCTCAAGGCCAACCCCTCGTCGTGATGAACAAACGGTCCGTGTCTGGCAACCTACACCGCTGTGCCAGCCCTAGGACTAACGTACGACGGCCGGTGGGGGTTCCGGTCGCCTGCTCAGCCCGAACAGGACGGCACGCCGCCCTTGCCGGTGCGCAGCGCGTCGAGCGCGACCACCGTGTCGTGCAGGGTCTCGGCCTTGACCAGCCGCAACCCCTTCGGCGCCGATTTGACCGCCTCGGCGCAGTTGTCGGCCGGCGTCAGGAACACGGTGGCCCCGGCCTGGCGCGCGCCGACCATCTTCTGGGCGATGCCGCCGATCGGGCCGACCGCGCCGGACGGGTCGATGGTGCCGGTGCCGGCGATCTTCTTGCCGCCGGTCAGCTCGCCGGGGGTGAGCTTGTCGAGGATGCCGAGCGAGAAGATCAACCCCGCGCTCGGCCCGCCCACGTCGCCGACGTTGATGTCGACCTCGAAGGGGAACTTGTAGGACGCCTGCATGGCCATGCCCACGACCGACTTGCCGTCCGCCCCCGCCACCGTCGGGACGGCCACCTTCAACTGTTCCTTGCCCCGCGTCACGGTGAAGGTGAGGCTCGTGCCCGGCCTGACCGCCTTGACGGCCGCCGCGATGCTCTCGACGTCGTCGGCCGGCCTGCCGTCGACCGCGGTGACCTCGTCGCCCTTCAGCAGCTTGCCGTGGGCGGGCCTGCCCGCGTCGGTGGACACCACCGACACCGCCGTCCGATAGGGGATCTTGAGCTCGGTCAGCGCGGCGGCGGTCGCGAAGTCCTGGGAGTTGGTCATCTCGACCGTGTTCTCCTCCTCGACCTCCTTCTGCGACCGGGTGTCGGGGAAGATCGTCTCCTCGGGCACCACCGCCACGTCGGGGTCGACCCAGCCGCGCAGCGCGGTCAGCAGGTCGATCCGGCTGCTCGGCCCGCCCTGGTAGGCGACCGTCACCAGGCTCAGCGCGCCGTTCGTCGGATAGGTCTGCCGGCCGGTGATGGTGATCACGGGTTTCTTCTCGACCAGGCCCAGCGTGTTCTCCGTCGGGCCGGGACTGAGCACGACGTAGGGCACCTTCATGAGCGCGCCGACGATGCCGAGCGAGAGCACGAGAAAACTCGCAACCAGCAGGGTCAGGGCGCGTCGTGACATGGAAACGAGCTTAAGCGCAGGCGCCGACCCACTCGGACGAGCCGTCCGCGAACACCTGGTGCTTCCAGATGGGCACCTCGGCCTTGAGATCGTCGATCAGCGTGCGGGACGCCCGGAACGCCTCGTCGCGGTGCGGACAGGCCACCGCGACGATCACCGCGATGTCGCCCAGCTCCAGGTCGCCGACCCGGTGCACGGCCGCCAGCGCGGTCACCGGGAAGTCGGCCGCGACCTTCTCGGCCACCCGGCGCAGCTCGCCGGTCGCCGAGGGGTGGGCGGAGTAGGAGAGCCTGGTCACGGGCTTGCCGTGATCCTGCTCGCGCACGGTGCCGACGAAGATCGTCGTACCGCCCGCGGCGTGATCGCCGACGGCGGAGAGCACCTCGTCCACGGACAGCGGGGTGTCACGTATGCCGAGCAACCGGATGACGTCCACGACAAGAGCCTACCGATTCGCGGTCACTGGCGGCGCTTCCGGCGTACCTGGCGCACGATCGCGGCCGTGCCGATGACGGCGACGGTCGCGCCCGCGGCCGTCAGCGTGGCCTCCTTGACCGGCAGGCGCCTGCCGACCACGGTCGTCGCCTTCTCCCGGAGCTCCAGGAGCTGCTCGAACGCCGCCTCGTTGGTCCAGGACGGCTTCCACCCCGCCTCGCGCAGGCTCGTGCAGTCGACCACCCACGGGTAGACGACGTAGTGCAGGTCGGTCGCCGGAGCCGGCGTGATGCCCAGCCGATGCAGGCGCTGCGCCGTGCCGAACGTCAGCCCGGCGGGCAGCTCGAAGCGTCGCAGACCGGACATCTCCTCGACCTGCTCCTGCTCCAGCCAGCCGTCGGAGCCCACCGCGACCACGCCGTCGACCACCCCCCGCGCGGCCAGCTCCAGCGCCGACAGCAGGTCGTCCACGTGGCAGAACTGCCAGCGCGGCGAACACCCCTTGACCGTCAGCAGCCTCGGCGACTCGAAATGG
The DNA here is from genome assembly GCF_014207745.1 of Nonomuraea muscovyensis. Taxonomy (NCBI): domain Bacteria; kingdom Bacillati; phylum Actinomycetota; class Actinomycetes; order Streptosporangiales; family Streptosporangiaceae; genus Nonomuraea; species Nonomuraea muscovyensis. Next base: position 1,405,180 of record NZ_JACHJB010000001.1, on the reverse strand, counting down.
CGGGTGATCACCGTGTCGACGCCCGGCCCCACGACCGCCGCCGGGCGCAGCACGGTCACCTCCAGCCCGGGATGGCTGCGCAGCGACCGGCGCGCCAGCGCCTCGATCTCCAGGTGGTCGCCCACCACGCCGGTGTCCGGCTCGGCCGCCACCGGGGCGCCCTCGGCCAGCGGCACCTCGTTCTCCGGCGCGGCGCCGTACACCATCGCGCTCGTGACCAGCACCACCCGCCGCACCCGCGCGGCGGCGCTGGCGGTCAGGACGGTCTGCGCGGCTCTCAGGTTGTACGCCCGGCGCTCGCGCGGGTCGGAGTCGACCGCGTAGTCACCCGCCAGATGGACCAGGACGTCGATGTCGGAGATCCGGTTCGCCAAGAGCGGATCGCGGACGTCGATCACCCTCCACGTGGCTTCCTGGACGTCGCCGCGCTCCTCGTCAATGGCCACCACCCTGCGGAAATCCGCGGAGGATACGAGCCTTGCGAGCAACTCGCGGCCCAGGCCCGAGGCCGCGCCCGTGACGGCGACAACAGGTTGGCGCGGGCGTTTCGAGGTAGGCACCAGGTCCTCACTTTGCACTGATCCGCCGTGAGACGGCTAACGTGGCGGATGTGGACTCCTCCATCCTGCACGAGGTAGCGCGGTGACTGACCTGCCAGGTCGCGAAAACGACCCCAACGAAAACCCGTTCGCCATGTTCGGCAACCCCGAGCAGATGGCTCAGGCGATGCGCCAGTTCGCCGACATGCTGTCGGCGCCGCAGGGTTCGGGCCCTGTCAACTGGGACATGGCCAAGAACATCGCCCGGCACGCCGTCGTCGCCGAGGGTGACCCCAGCGTCATGGAGGGTGAGCGCCGCCAGATCGTCGAGGCGCTGCGCCTCGCCGACCTGTGGCTCAACGAGGCCACCGCGCTGCCCAGCGGCATCACGACGCCGCAGGCCTGGAGCCGGTCCGAATGGATCGAGAACACGGTCCCCGTGTGGCGCAAGCTGTGCGAGCCGATCGCCGAGCGCATGGTCGACACCATGGGCGGCGCGCTCGGCGGAGCGGGCCTGCCTCCCGAGGCGCAGCAGATGGCCGGGCCGCTCATGGGCATGCTCAAGCAGATGGGCGGCATGATGGTCGGCCAGCAGATCGGCCAGGCGCTCAGCTCGCTCGCCCGCGAGGTGATCGGCACCACCGACATCGGCCTGCCGCTGTCCGACACGGCCGCGCTGCTGCCCGGCGGCATCGCCTCGTTCAGCCAGGGGCTGGAGCTGCCCGCCGACGAGATCCGCCTCTACCTGGCGCTGCGCGAGGCCGCCCACCACCGGCTGTTCCAGCACGTGCCGTGGCTGCGCTCCCACCTGCTCGGCGCCGTCGAGGAGTACGCCCGCGGCATCACGGTCGACACCTCCGCCCTGGAGGAGCAGATCCGCGGGCTCGACATCAACAATCCCCAGGCCATCCAGGAGGCGCTCAGCGGCGGAGCCCTGCTCAAGCCCGAGGAGACCGAGCGGCAGAAGGCCGCTCTGGCCCGCCTGGAGACGATGCTCGCCCTGGTCGAGGGCTGGGTGGCCACCGTGGTCGATCAGGCGGCCGAGGGCAAGCTGCCCTCCGCGGGCGCCCTGGCCGAGACCGTACGCCGCCGCCGGGCGACGGGCGGTCCCGCCGAGCTGACCTTCGGCACGCTGGTCGGCCTGGAGCTGCGGCCCCGCAGGCTGCGCGAGGCGGCGAAGCTCTGGCAGAGCGTCAAGGACGCGCGCGGCGTCGACGGGCGCGACGCGCTGTGGGCGCATCCCGACCTCATGCCGACGGCCGGCGACCTCGACGACCCCGACGCTTTCGTCCGCGGTGACACGACGTGGGACATCTCACAGCTCGACGCCAAGCCGGACACGGACGACGCCCCCTCGCAGGACGACGAAGGCGACAAGAGTTGAGCCTGCACCGCGACGCGGTGGCCGTACTGTCCGGCTGGACTGCGCCCACCGCGGAGGAGGAGCTGCTGCGCGCCGGGTTCCTCGACCACCTGCGCGCCCACGACGACGCGATGCTGCGCGAGTGCGTGCCCGGCCACCTGACGGCGACCACGGCCGTGCTGTCGCACGACGGCGAGCGGGTGCTGCTCACGCTGCACCCCAAGGCGGGCATGTGGCTGCCGATGGGCGGGCACTGCGAGCCCTCCGACGCCACGCTCGCCGCCGTCGCGCTGCGCGAGGCCACCGAGGAGTCCGGGATACCCGGCCTGGAGTTGCTGCCCGGGCCGCTGGCGCTCGACCGCCACCAGGTCTGGTGCCATCCGCCGCACAGCTGGCACCTCGACGTCGAGTACGCCGCCGTGGCGCCCGCCGCCGCCGAGGCGGTGATCAGCGACGAGTCGCTCGACCTGCGCTGGTTCCCCGTGGACGAGATCCCCGAGCTGTCCGACGAGGCCACCCGGCGCCTGGCGGCGCGGGGCCGGAGAGCACTTATGTCTGGGTCACGCGCCGCTGGCTAGAGTTCCGTCCCGTTCCACAGGGAGGCACGTGAACGTCTCGGCCGAGAGCCCCGTCGGCGGCACGATCGTGACCCCCGTCCGAAGCCGCACCAAGCGCGCCGGTGCGGCGCTGACCTGGATCGCCGTCACCCCGTTCGCGGCCTGGGCCGTGGCCAGGGTGGCAGGGCTCGAACGGGGCTCGATCCCCACCCAGCTCATGGCCGCCACACCGTACGCGGCGGCGGGCTCCCTGATCCCCCTGCTGATCGCCGCGGTCGGCCGCAGGCGGGCCGCGGCGGCGGTGGCGCTGCTCACCACCGCGGCGCTCGGCTTCAGCGTGCTGCCCCGGGCGTTCGGCACGGCCGACGCCGCCGACGGCAGGCCGCTCCGGGTGCTCACGATCAACCTGCTGTTCGGCAAGGCCGACGCGCACCAGGTCATGGCACTGGTGCGCCGCCTCGACCCCGACGTGCTGAGCGCCCAGGAGCTGACCTTCGGCACGGTCGACGAGCTCGACGCCCTGGGGCTGAAGTCCCTGATGCCGCACCGGGTCCTGGAGCCCGAGTCGAACGCCTCCGGCAGCGGCCTGTACTCCAAGCACCCGCTCCAGCCGCTGACCGAGGTCGTCGCGCGGGTGGGCCACAACATGCCGGCCGCCCGGGTGTCGCTGCCCGGCGGCACGCCGGTCGAGATCGTGGACGTGCACCCGTACCCGCCGATGGGGCCGGGCGTCGCCAAATGGCAGCAGGCACTGGACGCCCTGCCGCCGGCGTCGAGGGACACGGTGCGCATCCTGGCCGGCGACTTCAACGCCACGCTCGACCACTCGCCGCTGCGCCGGGCGCTGTCACGCGGCTACAAGGACGCGGCCGACCAGGTGGGCGCGGGGCTCATTCCGACCTGGCCCGCCAACCGGCGGGTGCCGCCGATCATCACGATCGACCACATCCTGGTGGACCAGCGGGTGGGCGTGCGTAACGTGACCGTGCACACCGTGCCCGGCACCGACCACCGAGCGGTGTTCGCCGAGCTGACGTGCCCTGACGTGCCCTGACGTGCCCTGACCGTGTCCTCGCCGTCCGCCTCGTCAGCCGAGCAGGGCGCGGGTGTTGTCCCATCCCTCCAGGCCGGGATCGAGCCGGCTCAGGTCCTCCCGGTCGCGCACGCGGTGCCAGCCGGGCACCGCCGCCACCATCCGCCTGCCCGGCGCCTGCGCGCGCAGCTCCGCCACGAGGTCGGACGCGTCGAGGTCGGGATCGGCCCAGGCGGGCATCGGCAGGCCGCAGGCCAGCGCCACGGCACCGCCCCGCTCGTCCGGGCACACGCTGATCTCGGCCCGGCCCAGCTCGCGGAACAGCTTTCCGACCAGCAGCGGCGGCAGGTCGGGGGCGTCACCGCTCACCACCACGGCCTGATCGCCCTTGAGCCGCTGGACGACGTTCTTCAGCGGCTCGTCCTCGTCGATGACGACGACCTCGGTGCCCGGCCAGACGATCTCGTCGAGACCGGCGACGCTGGTCACCAGGACGGGCGTGACGAGCTCAAGCCCGGCCACGACCTCGTAGGTGTCCTCGGCCACCGCCTCCAGCCACCTGCGCGGGTCCACGCCGTCGGGCGCGCCCGCCGCCATGCTCTGCCGTACGAGGACCGCGGCGACGCGCGTCAACACTCCTCCGGCGCGGTGTGGGCGGCAGCCGAGAACCCCTCGAGGAAACCGCGGGCCCGCTCGGCCTTCGGATACTGCTCCACGAGCGCCCAGAACTCCGGTCCGTGACTCGGCACCAGCAGGTGCGCCAGCTCGTGGATGATGACGTAGTTGATGACCCATTCGGGCAGGCCCTTGAGGCGGGTCGAGATCCGGATCGTGCCGTTGTCGGGCGTGCACGAACCCCATCGATGCTGCTGGTTGTCGACCCAGCGGACGCTCGCCGGGCGGGCCCTGTCGTTGAGGAACTTCGCTGACAGCTCTCTCGCGCGTTCGAGCAGGCCGTCGTCCGTCGGCCGCCGCCGGCTCTCCTTGGCGGCCAGCCGATCGAGCATCCGGCTCACCCATTCGTCGGCGTCCTCGCCGCTGAGCCATGCGGGCAGCAGCACGATCGTCTTGTCGCCGTCGCGGTAGGCGGAGACCGTACGCCGGCGACGAGAACTGCGACGGACCTCGACTGTCTCGGGGGGCACATATGCACGTTAGCCGACACTCGCGGATTTCCACAGAGGGAAGGGGCTTGTTTCTGCTGGTCAGATGATTAAGAGGCGGTGAATTTGGGAACGCGCCTTTCCCGATCAGCGGCCGGACCGTTGATCATGTGGGGGGATGCGCCGGCGGCGGGCGCGAGCGGAGCTCCGAGGCCGACGCGGGTTCGTGTCGCGAGGACGGCTTCGGCGGCGTTCTCGGGCGATATCCGAGCGGGGTCGCCGCTGCGGCAATAGGTCGGATATCGCTCACGAATTATTGACCAACCTTTTACGGGCAGTGCGTTGCCCTGTCCACAGATCTGCCGACGGCGCAGCCGGTTATCCACAGCGGCGCCCGAAGTCGCGCCGCCCCGCATCCCCCCGTGCGAGCCTTGCGCGCATGAGGCCACGCGTCACCCCCGCGCTGCGACGGATCCTCCGCGACGAGCGCACTCTGCAACTCGGCGTCCATCCCGCCAGGGCGGTCCTGCTGACCGGGCTCACCGGTTCCGTCCGGCAGTGGATCAGCGGGCTCGACGGCAGCCGAGACCTGCGCCAGGTGCTCCGCGCGGCCTCGGCCGCGGGGCTGGCGGAGTCCCGGGCCACGGCGCTGCTCGACGGGCTCACCGTCAGGGGAGCTGTCCATGACCTCGCCGTCACCCCGGCCACCCTGCCCGGGCTCTCCCTCGCCGAGCGCGATCGGCTTGAGCCCGACATCGACGCCCTCGACCTCGCCTCCACCGGCCCCGCCGGCGGTCTGGCGGCCCTGCGTCAGCGGATGCACGCCAAGGTGCGCGTCTACGGCGCGGCCCGGGTGGGAGCGCAGATCGTCACGCTCCTGGCGTCGTGCGGCGTGGGGGAGATCCGGGTGATCGACCCCGTCCCGGTCCGTCCCCGAGACCTCACCCCCGGCGGCCTGACCTGGCAGGAGATCGGCCTGACCAGAGAGGAGGCCGCGGCAACGGTCGCCCGCCGGCTGACCTCCGGTGACCCCCCACCCTTCATCCCACCCACCTCCACCGCGCCCACCTCCGTAGGGTCCACCTCCACCGGACCCACTTCTTCGGGGCCCACCGGTTCCCGACGCGCCCGCTCGGCATCCACGTCCTCAGCAGGCACCCCCTCGACACCAGCAGGCGTCCCCTCGGCACCCAGCGATCTCGCGGCACCCGCCCATCCGAGCCGGCCCCCGCAGCGAGGCGGCCCTTCGGCAAGTGGTGTTGCCCGGGCAGGCGTGGAGACCGGACCAAGCGCGTCCCCGCGAAGGCCAGGCGAGGCGAGGCGGGCGGGGCCGACCGTGGTGCCACCCGCGCCCCCGGGCACCCCGTCCGTGAGGGTGATCGCCGGAGCGCCCTACCTCGGCGACGGCACTCACCGACCCGACCTCGTCATCCTCGCCCCGGCCGGCCCTCTCGACCGCGTGCTCGTCAACGAGCTGATGGAGCTCGGCATCCCCCATCTGCTCGCCTCGGCCTTCGAAGGGCACGGATCCGTGGGCCCGCTCGTCCTCCCCGGCCGCACCGCATGCCTGCACTGCATCGACCTGACGCGACGCGACGGCGACCCGGCCTGGCCTGTCGTCACAGCCCTGCTCGGTGGCTACCCGCCGGGCGAGATCGCCTGCGACACGACTCTCGCGACGTTGGTGGCAGCCACGGCTGCGGGGCACACTCTGGCCTACCTCGACGGTCACGAGCCCGCTGTGACCAACGGCACATCCGACGTTATGCCTGACTGGCGCTGGAGAAGGAGCGCTTGGCATCCACATCCCGAATGTCGTTGTATGCGAAACAATCGTTAATCGCTAAGAATGGGTCGTGTCGCCCGCCGGCGATCAAACCTGATCCGGTGACGACCACGAAAGGGGGAGCGGCTTCTCGGCGAGGGGCCGCGCATCAGTGTGAGCGATCTTCCACGTCGCGCCGTGACGCGCTCGGCCAAGCTGGCCACCCTTCCGCTAGGGTTCGCCGGCCGCGCCGCCCTGGGGCTGGGCAAGCGGATCGGGGGCAAGCCCGCGGAGACGGTCGCCCTGGAGATCCAGCAGCGCACCGCCGAGCAGATCTTCAAGGTGCTCGGAGAGCTCAAGGGCGGCGCCATGAAGCTCGGCCAGGCCTTGTCGATCTTCGAGGCCGCGCTGCCGCCGGAGATCGTCGGCCCCTACCGGGCGACGCTGACGAAGCTGCAGGACGCGGCACCCCCCATGCCGGCCGCCACTGTCCACCGGGTGCTGGCCGAGCAACTGGGCGACGACTGGCGGGACAATTTCGTCTCCTTCGACGACCGTCCCACCGCCGCGGCCTCCATCGGGCAGGTTCACCGGGCCGTGTGGCACGACGGCAGGGACGTCGCCGTCAAGATCCAGTATCCGGGGGCGGGCAAGGCGCTCCTCGGTGACTTCGCTCAGCTCGCCCGGCTGGGCAAGCTGTTCGGCGTGCTCCTGCCCGGCCTCGACATCAAAGCCGTCCTCGCCGAGTTGCGTGAGCGCGTCGCCGAGGAGCTCGACTACTTCCGTGAGGCGGAGGCCCAGCACGCCTTCGCCCTCGAGTTCATGGACGACCCCGACTTCCATGTGCCTGACGTGATCGCCGCCAACGAGATGGTGCTGGTCACCGAGTGGATGGACGGCATCCCGCTGTCCCGGGTCATCGCCGACGGCACCAAGGACCACCGCGACCGGATGGGCCTGCTGTTCGTCCGCTTTCTCTTCTGCTCCCCGTCGCGGGTCGGCATGCTGCACGCCGACCCGCATCCGGGCAACTTCCGCATGCTCGACAACGGCAAGCTGGGCATCCTCGACTTCGGCGCCGTCAACCGGCTCCCCGACGGCTACCCCAAGGCGTTCGGCCAGCTCACCCGCATCTTCAACCAGGGCGACATGGAGATGGTGGTAGCCGGCCTGCGCCAGGAGGGCTTCATCCGCGCCGGCATCGAGATCGATCCCGACGCCCTGCGCGCCTTCCTGGCCCCCTACGTCGAGCCGACGGCCGTGGAGGAGTTCACCTTCAGCCGGGAGTGGCTCCAGGCGCAGGCGTCCAGTGTCACCGACCTGCGCCCCACCAACGTGGTGCGCCAGCTCAACCTCCCCACCTCCTACGTGCTGATCCACCGCGTGCACGCCGCCGGCGTCGGCGTCCTCTGCCAGCTCAACGCCACGGCCCGCTTCCGCGACGAGGCGATCCGCTGGGTCCCGGGCTTCGCCGACGACCCCGACGACCAGCCCCTCCCCATCGCCTGACCACCCCTTCCACCTCGCCCGCCCCTCGGCCTCGACCCGGCCACGTCCCTCCGCCTCGACCCGGCCACGTCCCTCGGCCCCGGCCCGGCCACGCCCATCGGTCCAGACTCCGCCCACGCCCATCGGCCGACTGCCTTCCACCCCGCCCTTGCCCCGACCCGGCCCACGTCCAGTGCTCGGGCCGGCTCGTCGGTCGCGAGGTCGGTGGGAAGTCGTGCGGTGGTGGTCAGCCGTGGGATGAGTGGCCGATCCCACGGACGTGGTGGGTCATGCGGGTGGGTGGTCGTGTGGTGGTGACCGATTGCGTGGGTGGTGGTCAGGTGTGTGGTGGTGACCGAGCACGTGGGTGGGTGGTCGTGTGGTGGTGACTGATTGCGTGGGTGGTGGTCAGGCGTGTGGCGGTGGCCAATCACGCGGCGGGTGGCCACTCCTGCAGTGGGTGGTGGGGCTGGGCGGTGGGTGGTGCTGGGTGCGGGTTCACAGGGCGGATTCGCCGCTGCCGGCCCCGGAGCGCACCTCTTCGGCACCCGCACGGGTCCGGCCGTCCGTGACACGGCGACCCGCTCGACGGGCGAGCAGGTAGTACAGCCCGCCCGCCACCAGGCTCCCCGACAGCCACGAGAAGTCGGTGCCGTTCAGGGCCAGGGCGATGGGTCCCTGCGTCGCGGGCACCATGCCGTACTGCCAACTCCACGCCGCCACCAGCCCCGCTCCCAGCGCGACCATCGCGCTGCGGTTCACCGGCCCGTACGGCGAGGCGCCGTCGCCGTACAGGGACGGCAGGTCCACCCGCCCCCGGCGGAGCACGAAGAAGTCGACCAGCACGATGCTCGCCCACGGGCTGATCCACACCAGGATCGACACCATCCAGTGGTCGAAGGCCTGGGCGAAGCTGTCCGCCTGGACGAACACGGCCAGCACCGCCGACGCCACCACCCCCGCGATCAGGGTCAGCTTCCATCGGGCGATCCGGATGCCGACGGACAGGGCGGCGAGCGAGCAGGAGTAGAGGTTCAGGATGTTCGTGGCGACCGGCCCGTGCATGATCAGCAGCAGGACGGGGATGGCCATCACCCCGAAGAGGCCGGTCACCAGGCTCGACGGATCGTCCGGGCCACCGGCGCCGGCCAGGTAGGCGCCCAGCGCGGCGAGCCACACGGTCGGCACGTACATGCCGAGCGCGGTGGACCAGAACACCGACCTGCCGGGCGTGCCGACGCGGATGAAGCGGCTGTAGTCGGCCGAGTACGGCAGCCAGCTGATCCCCCAGCCGATGCCGATCGCGGTCAGCAGTTGGGTGACGGCGCTGAACTTGGAGCCGGGCGTCACCGCGGCGGCGGTCGTCCAGTCGGTGTCGGTCTGCGACACCGCGAGCACCGTCATCACGGCCATGAGCAGCACGGTGGCCGGGACGGTGTACTTCTCGAAGGTGCGGATGGCGTAGAAGCCGTACAGGGCCAGGAACAGTTGCACGGCCATGATGAGCCCGGCCACCAGGTACTTCAGCCCGAGCCCGCCGTGCACGCCCATCTGCGCGAGGATCGCCAGCACCAGGTCCAGCACGACCCAGGTGTTGACCCCGACCCAGCCCATCGTCAGCAGCCCCTGGACGACACCGGGGACGATCGCGCCCCTGCGGCCGAAGGCGGCGCGGCCGAGGACCATCTGGTTGACGCCGGTACGGTGCCCCATCAGGTTGAACAGGCCGAACACCGCGCATCCGAAGAGGTTGCCGACGGCCACCACGGTGATGGTCTCCAGGACGCTGAGGCCGAGCGTGACGCCGAGGGCGCCGAGCACCCAGTTGATCGGCGCGATGTTGGCGCCCGCCCAGATCCAGAACTGCTGCCACGGGGTCGAGTCGCGGGCCGCCGCCGGGATGGGTTCGATGCCGTGGTCGTCGAACCGGACGGCCTCCGGGTCGCCGGCCGGCGCGGTGGCGTGGGTGGGTGACATGTCGCCTCCTCGTGTGGTGATGAACACCACGAAAACACCGGCACGACCCCGAGGGAGAGTGGAGATACATCTAGCGATTCCGCTGCAGTATGTCTAGATTCACAGCATGTTCACGCTCAGCGCCCTGGTGGCGGACACCTCGCTCGAACTCCGCGTCCTCGTGCCCGGCGGGCCGGGCGCGCTGGACGAGCCGGTGGCCTGGGTGCACAACACGGAGCTGCCCGACCCCTCGGCGTACGTTCAGAATAAGGAGCTGGTCCTGACCAACGGCCTGTGGTCCGCCCAGGTGACGGCCGCCGAGTTCGTGGCGAACGTGAAACGCGCCAGGGCCGCGGGGATCGTGTTCGGCCTGCGGGTGGAGACGCCGCACACGCCGGAGGACCTCGTCCGGGCCTGCGCCGAGGCCGAGCTGCCCCTGCTGGAGATCGCGCAGGCGGTGCCGTTCACCGCGATCTCCCACTCGGTCTCCGCGCTCTACACCGAGCAGCGCCAGCAGGACCTCATCGGCATGGTGCGCCGCGGCGACGCGCTCGCCACGGCGATCTCCCGCGGGGCCGGCGCCTCGGGCGTGCTGCGCGTGCTGACGAAGGACCACGACCTGCCCCTCGCGGTGGTCGACCGGATGGGCCGGCTGCTCGCGACGACGGGCGCGCGGCTCGACGAGGAGCAACTGCGGACCGTGGCGGCCGGGCTCGCCCGGCGCCCACCCGCGTTGGAGCTCGACCTGGGCACCAGCCTGGCGGCGCTGTACCCCGTGGGCGCGGTGGGCGACATCGACGCGGCGCTCATCTGCCTGCGCCCGCTGTCCGGCCTCGCCCCGGCCGAGCACGAGGCACTGGAACAGGCCGCCAGGTTCCTCAGCCTGGAGGTGGCCAAGCAGCAGGCCGTTCAGGCCATCGAGATGCGCTTCGCGGGCGAGCTGCTGGAGATGGTGCTGTCCGGCGGGCGCGCGGCGGAGGTGGCCGGGCGGTTGCGGACGTTCGGTGTGGACCCGGCGGGGCCGCTGGCGGTGTGCGCGGTCGCCCTCGCGGAGGAGGCGGCCACGCCCCACGGGCTCGCCCAGGTGATCGGCGACTTCCTCGCCGCCGAGGGAGTGCCCGCCGTCGTCGCGGGCGGCACCCAGGACGTCGTCACCGTGCTCACCTGGCGCCGGCCTCAGCCGGACCTGTCCATGCTGGCGGAACGGCTGGTCAAGGCCGTGGACAAGCGGTTCCCAGGAGGGCGGCCCGTCGCCGGGCTCGGCGGCCTGGCGCCGCACGCGGCCGAGCTGCGCCGCCCGCTCATGCAGTCGCGGGAGGCGTGCAGGGTCCTGCGCCGCAGCCGCACCGGGCCGGCCGTACGCGGGTTCGCCGAGCTGGGCACGCACCGGCTGCTGCTCGGGCTCGTCGACCCGGGCACGCTGCGCTCGTTCTCCCATGATCTGCTGGCGTCCCTGCGCGAGCACGACGCCCGGCGCGGCGGCGACCTCGAACCGACGCTGCGCGCCTTCCTCGATCACGACGGGCAGTGGGCGACGACGGCCGCCGCCCTGCACATCCACGTCAACACCCTGCGCAACCGGCTCGCCAAGGCGGCCGAGCTGACCGGCCGGGACGTCAACCGCACCGAGGACCGGGTGGACCTGTTCCTCGCGCTGGCCATCGACGCCATGACGTGACCGGCCACCGGCCGTCAGACGGGGTAGACCTCCGGGTCGGCGTCGGGCGGCCGCGGCGTGCGGGTCGGCAGGCCGGGATCGGCCGCCGCGTCCTCGGCCACGTCGCGGCACCGGGCGAACCGGACGTCCCCGCACGCGAGCGCGTACTCGATGAGCTGCCGCAACGCCTCGGCCCGCCCGGGACGGCCCGACAGGAAGGGATGCGCGCAGAGGTTGAACAGGCACCCGTAGCGGCGCATCCCGTCCAACTCGGCCCGCCACAGCTCCAGAGCCTTCGCCGGCGACTCGATGACCGAGCCGATGTGCGGCTCCGGCAGGAAGGCGTACTGCTCCCAGTCGTCGAGCGACCAGTGGACGGGCAGCTCGACGATGTCGCCCGACCGCGTCGCCACCCGGTAGGGGCGGTCGTCGCCCATCAGCGAGGAGTCGTAACGCAGGCCGTGCTCGGCGACCAGGTCGGCCGTCTGCCATGACGCCTCCCACAGCGCCGCCCGGTGCCCGGCGATCTCGATGCCCTGGTCGGCGAAGACCGCCAGTGCGCGCTCGAAGTCAGCGCGTTCCTCCTCCGGGGTCATCGACGTGGGCGGCCGGTGACTGTAGGAGTGGTGGGCCACCTCGTGCCCGCGCTCGACGATCGACCCGGCCAGGCCGGGCCGCTGCTCGGCCACCCACCCGGGTACGAAGAACGTGGCGGGGACGCGGAGGTCGTCCAGCAGCGCGAGGATGCGGGGCAGGCCCACCTCCGGTCCGTACGCCTGGTGCGACATGGTGCTCGCGTGCCGGGCGTAGTGGCGTCCCTGGGCGAGGATCGGCGTCTCCGCGTCCACGTCGAACGTCAGCGTCACGACGGCCGCGGCACCGTGGCGCCAGTTGTCGTGGTGCTCGTTCTCGGTCACACCGCCACCTGCCTTCCGGTTCAGACCCGCGCCGACTGCCGCCACCGGCGGGCGTTGTCCAGGGTGGCCATGGGCTGCAGCATCATATGGTCGAACGTCTCCAGCGGCAGTCCCCGGCCCACGCGGCTGGGGAGGTCGGGGTTGGCCAGCGCGCCCCGTCCCAAGGACACCAGGTCGGCGTGGCCGTCCGACAGCACCTGTGCCGCCTGGGTGAGGTCGTGCATGCCGCCGTTCGCGATGACGGGAAGGCCGGTCACCTGGCGGGCCAGGCCGGTGATCGTGACGCCGTCGTCGAGCCGCGCGGTCTCGATCCAGTCGCGTCCCTCGCTGGCGATGTGCAGGTAGCTCGCGCCCGCCTCGGCCAGCGCCGCGAAGATGACCTTCGCGTCGTGGGCGCCGCCCGGCCACCGGTGCACGAAGTCGTTGACCTTGGTCTGCGAGAGCCGGATGCCGACGCAGAACTCCGCGCCCAGCTCGGCCCTGATGGCGGCCACCACCTCGGCGGCCAGGCGGACCCGGCTCGCCACCGGGCCTCCGTAGGAGTCGTCGCGCAGGTTGGTGTAGTCGGTGAGGAACTGGTCCAGCAGGTAGCCGTTGGCCCCGTGCACCTCGACACCGTCGAAGCCCGCCTCCCGGGCCCGCGCCGCCGACCGCGCGAAGCCGTCCACGGCCGTCTCGATGTCGGCCAGGGTCATGGCTCTGGGCGTCGCCCACCTTCCGCTGCCGCCGTACTCGGGCATCTTCTCGCCGCGCGGAGGAACGGCCGACGGGCCGGCCGTGTCGTCGCGGTAGTGGCTGCCCTGGGAGAGGGCGCCGGCGTGCATCAACTGCAGGACGATCCGCGACCCGGCGGCGTGCGCCTGCTCGGTGATCTGCCGCCAGGCCGCCACGTGCTCGCCGGACACGATGCCCGGCTGGTTGAGGTAGCCCTGGCTGTAGACGGTGTCGGTGTACGTGCCCTCGGTGATCAGCAGGCCGAAGCCGCCGCGGGCGTACGCGGCGTAGTAGTCGGTCATCTCGGGGGAGGGCGTGCCGTCGGGGGCCGCCGAGACGCGGGTCATGGGGGCGACGGCGAACCGGTTGGCCAGCGTGAGGCGTCCGATGCGCTCGGGCCGCAAGGCGGGGTGCGTGGTGATGTCGTGGGTCATGGAGTTCGCTCCTCGGAAGCGTGATGAAGGTCAGGCCAGGACGTCGAGCGCGAGCGGTGTCGGTTCGCCGCCGTTGATGTCCACGAGGTCCTGCGGGCAGGCGGACACCACGACCACGCAGTCCGTCTCCGCCCGGAAGGTGATCGCGTCCCCGGGCCGGCTTGCTGCGGGCAGCCAGCGGAGCAGCCCGTCCTCCTCCACGGGAATGCGCATGAACACGTTGACCGGCTGCGGCGTGAACGGGACGGACAGCTTCATCCCGGCGAGTGCCCGGTGGAGGTTGTCCGCGCACGAGGCGTGGAAGCCCTCGACGCCCAGCGCGGCGTACCGCGCCGGGTCGCAGGCTGGGATCAGCATGTCGTGCCAGCCTGGCGACGTGTCGGATACCAGGGTGAGGATCGGCCGCCGGTGGTCGGTGACGAACCGCTGCCCCAGCGTGGGGAAGAGCCGGTCCGTGGTGGCCCGGGTGTGGGCGGCGCTCAGGTGCTCGGCCGGGGTGCCGGGTGCGCCGGGGACGAAGGCGAAGACGTCACCGACCTGGCCGCCCTCCAGATCGACAACGCGCACCCGCTGTCCGGCGGCCACCCGCACGGCACGGCCTTCGCGGGCGGGGACGACCGTGCGCCTCTCGATGGTCATGGATGTCATGGCGCCAGACAACCATCGCGGATACTGCCATGCCTATGGATGATCATCTAGTTGGAAGCGAGTTCGCTGGATATATCTCTATGAACGCGCGAGTTCGAGGCGATCTTTTCCTGGGTTCGCGCCATGGGGTCGCAACGGGCCGCCAGAGACGAGCCCTTCGCTCTCGCGAGGTGGGGCGTGTTCCTCCTCACCGTGGTCTGGACGTCGCTCACGCGGCACCGGGCAGTGGCTCCAGGTTCCGGATGGCTGGTCATCGTGATGGTCTGGCTGGGCACTCTCGTCGCCGTGGGGCCGCGACGGGGGACGGTCTCCGGCGGCGAACGGCGCAGCGGCCCCTTCCGCGTTCGTGACCCGAAGCGGCCGGCGAACGGCGACCGCTTCACCCTGGCGGACGGTGGCGGGATCTTCCTCTGAGGGGGTACGCGTTCCTGCCGCACGGCGACACCGGTCTCCGCGTTCGCCCGCGTCTTCGGCCCCGGGTGCCACTGGACGACCGACTAAGACTGATCCCGTGGACCTGCGCCGGACCCGGAACTCACGCCTTGCCGAACATCACGGCCGTCTTCCGTACGGCCCAGCCGGTCAGGAAGACGCCGAACACCGCCTCCCCGACCCGCAGCCAGAGGGGAGTGGCTCCGTCCGCGTACATCACGACGCCCAGCCACATCAGGCCGAATACGCCCACAAGGACGACTGCCGCCCAATTCAACCCCCGCTGCCACATACGCGCAGTCTCGCAGCCGGTACGCCAAGGCCGGGTATGAGCGGAGTCGTCATCCGGTCACCGCCCGTAATGCCGGAACGGGACGCGTCAGTGGGAGAGCCTGCGACCCGTCCCGACGCATCGGCGCAGCCGCAGACCCCCGGCCCGACCTGCGGGCGAGCCCTGCTCCAGGCAGGCGAGCAGCGCGGCGGCCGTGCGCGCGTCGGCGAGGATGCGGCTGACGCTCTCGCCGTCGGCGGGGAGCTGGCCGTGTTCGCCGAGCTCGTGCTTGACGAACGCCAGCGGATCCGCAGCGCCATCGGCCTGCGCCGCCACCGACGCGCGTGCGGCGGTGAGCAGGCGCAGGTAGTAGGTGCTCAGCATGGCCTCGCGCATGCGCGCGTGCTCCAGGTCGTCGATCAGAGTGCGGGCGACGCGCAGCAGGTCGGCAGCGTGGGTCGTCTCGTCGCTGAGGAAAGCACGGATGTCGTCGAACTCCGAGCGGGACATTGCGGACACCTCCGAGGTACGCAGAGTGCTGCGTACTTACGTCGTACCGGAGAGCGATTGCGGATGGCTTGCTGTCGGCTTGCCGTCAGCCCAGGTAGGAGTGCCAGGTTTGAGGAACACGTGGGGAGGGAAGAACCTCATGATTACCCGTGTGGCGCAAAGCAGCCTCGCAGGACTGCTAGAGTTGCTGCTGCAGGACGGCAGGGGCCCACAGGGGCTCGGAGAAGTCCGGCAAACCCCTCTCTCTTCCGAGTCTGGCCGAGCGATTCGCATTCGCTTGGAGGGATTGGTAAGTTAGAAGGGTTGCCCCGGAGACGGGGCGATGTTCGATTCTTGGAAGTCGGTCGGGTTCGAGTCAATTTGACACGAACTTGGGGGGCTGAAAAGATAAGGGCACGGAAAACGAAATGAACGCCTCCGAGCGAGGACCTGGAAGGGTTCGAGTAAGGAAGTACGCGTCCGTTTCTTGAGAACTCAACAGTGTGTTAAAAGCCAGTGCATGATGCACAACCCCGTCATTTCGGTGACGGATTCCTTTTATAGCTAGATCAGACCTTTTTTGGAGAGTTTGATCCTGGCTCAGGACGAACGCTGGCGGCGTGCTTAACACATGCAAGTCGAGCGGAAAGGCCCTTCGGGGTACTCGAGCGGCGAACGGGTGAGTAACACGTGAGTAACCTGCCCCTGACTCTGGGATAAGCCCGGGAAACTGGGTCTAATACCGGATACGACCGGCTCTCGCATGAGATGCTGGTGGAAAGTCTTTTCGGTTGGGGATGGACTCGCGGCCTATCAGCTTGTTGGTGGGGTAGTGGCCTACCAAGGCGACGACGGGTAGCCGGCCTGAGAGGGCGACCGGCCACACTGGGACTGAGACACGGCCCAGACTCCTACGGGAGGCAGCAGTGGGGAATATTGCGCAATGGGCGAAAGCCTGACGCAGCGACGCCGCGTGGGGGATGACGGCCTTCGGGTTGTAAACCTCTTTCAGCAGGGACGAAGTTGACGTGTACCTGCAGAAGAAGCGCCGGCTAACTACGTGCCAGCAGCCGCGGTAATACGTAGGGCGCAAGCGTTGTCCGGAATTATTGGGCGTAAAGAGCTCGTAGGTGGCTGGTCGCGTCTGCCGTGAAAGCCCGCAGCTTAACTGCGGGTCTGCGGTGGATACGGGCCGGCTAGAGGTAGGTAGGGGCAAGTGGAATTCCTGGTGTAGCGGTGAAATGCGCAGATATCAGGAGGAACACCGGTGGCGAAGGCGGCTTGCTGGGCCTTACCTGACGCTGAGGAGCGAAAGCGTGGGGAGCGAACAGGATTAGATACCCTGGTAGTCCACGCTGTAAACGTTGGGCGCTAGGTGTGGGGATCTTCCACGATCTCCGTGCCGGAGCTAACGCATTAAGCGCCCCGCCTGGGGAGTACGGCCGCAAGGCTAAAACTCAAAGGAATTGACGGGGGCCCGCACAAGCGGCGGAGCATGTTGCTTAATTCGACGCAACGCGAAGAACCTTACCAAGGTTTGACATCACCCGGAAAGCTTCAGAGATGGAGCCCTCTTCGGACTGGGTGACAGGTGGTGCATGGCTGTCGTCAGCTCGTGTCGTGAGATGTTGGGTTAAGTCCCGCAACGAGCGCAACCCTTGTTCCATGTTGCCAGCGGCGCCTTCGGGCGGCCGGGGACTCATGGGAGACTGCCGGGGTCAACTCGGAGGAAGGTGGGGATGACGTCAAGTCATCATGCCCCTTATGTCTTGGGCTGCAAACATGCTACAATGGCCGGTACAGAGGGCTGCTAAGCCGTGAGGCGGAGCGAATCCCTAAAAGCCGGTCTCAGTTCGGATTGGGGTCTGCAACTCGACCCCATGAAGTCGGAGTCGCTAGTAATCGCAGATCAGCAACGCTGCGGTGAATACGTTCCCGGGCCTTGTACACACCGCCCGTCACGTCACGAAAGTCGGCAACACCCGAAGCCCGTGGCCCAACCAGCTTGCTGGGGGGAGCGGTCGAAGGTGGGGCTGGCGATTGGGACGAAGTCGTAACAAGGTAGCCGTACCGGAAGGTGCGGCTGGATCACCTCCTTTCTAAGGAGCACAGACTCTCTTCGGAGAGTCCACGTCGAGGTCGTGAGCGAACGTCTCACGCTCGGCAGCTCATTAGTGGAGCACTGGCTAGTCAGCTGGACCGGGTTGCCGGGCCGCTAGTACCGCCCCTTCGGGGGAGTGGGAACGGGGTTTCGGGGGTTGGGTCTGGGTCTGAACACACTGTTGGGTCCTGAGGGAACGGACATGCGACGGGCCTGCTTCGGCGGGCTCGTGGTTTGTGGGTCCTCAGTCAGGGCCGGCCTCCTGTCATACCGTGTGCATCCTGTTGGGGTGTGCAGCTGGTGGTGGGGTGGGTTGGTCGCTGGTTGTTGTTTGAGATTTGCATAGTGGACGCGAGCATCTTTGTGGCCAAGTTTTTTAGGGCACACGGTGGATGCCTTGGCATCAGGAGCCGATGAAGGACGTGGGAGGCTGCGTTAAGCCTCGGGGAGTCGCCAACCAGACGTTGATCCGGGGATGTCCGAATGGGGAAACCTAGCACCAGTCATGTGGTGTTGCCTCCGCCTGAATGTATAGGGCGGTTGGTGGTAACGCGGGGAAGTGAAACATCTCAGTACCCGTAGGAAGAGAAAACAACAGTGATTCCGTGAGTAGTGGTGAGCGAAAGCGGATGAGGCTAAACCGGGCGTGTGTGATAGCCGGCAGGCGTTGCATGTTCGGGGTTGTGGGATCCTCTGGTGGTTTCTGCCGAAACTGCAAGCAGTGAGAAATCGATGGGGTAGTTGAAAGCTCTGGGAAGGGCTGCCGTAGACCGTGAGAGCCGGGTAGGCGAAACCTTATCGACTGTTGGAGGGTGTCCCGAGTAGCACGGGGCTCGAGGAATCCTGTGTGAATCTGCCAGGACCACCTGGTAAGCCTAAATACTCCCTGATGACCGATAGTGCACGAGTACCGTGAGGGAAAGGTGAAAAGTGCCCCGGTGAGGGGTCGTGAAATAGTACCTGAAACCGTGTGCCTACAAGCCGTAGGAGCGTAGTCGTTCTTCGGAGCGGCTGTGATGTGACTGCGTGCCTTTTGAAGAATGAGCCTGCGAGTTATGGTGTGTGGCGAGGTTAACCCGTGTGGGGGAGCCGTAGCGAAAGCGAGTCTGAATAGGGCGTTTGAGTCGCATGCTGTAGACCCGAAGCGGAGTGATCTACGCATGGGCAGGTTGAAGCTCAGGTAAGACTGGGTGGAGGACCGAACCCACCAGGGTTGAAAACCTGGGGGATGACCTGTGTGTAGGGGTGAAAGGCCAATCAAACTCCGTGATAGCTGGTTCTCCCCGAAATGCATTTAGGTGCAGCGTTGCGTGTTTCTTGCCGGAGGTAGAGCACTGGATGGCCGATGGGCCCGACAAGGTTACTGACGTCAGCCAAACTCCGAATGCCGGTAAGTGAGAGCGTGGCAGTGAGACTGCGGGGGATAAGCTTCGTAGTCGAGAGGGAAACAGCCCAGATCACCGACTAAGGCCCCTAAGCGTGTGCTAAGTGGGAAAGGATGTGGAGTCGCAGAGACAACCAGGAGGTTGGCTTAGAAGCAGCCACCCTTGAAAGAGTGCGTAATAGCTCACTGGTCAAGTGATTCCGCGCCGACAATGTAGCGGGGCTCAAGTACACCGCCGAAGTCGTGGCACTCATCACCTTGTGTGGTGGGTGGGTAGGGGAGCGTCGTGCATCCGGTGAAGCCGCCGAGTGATCGAGTGGTGGAGGGTGTGCGAGTGAGAATGCAGGCATGAGTAGCGAATCGAGGGTGAGAAACCCTCGCGCCGGATGACCAAGGGTTCCTGGGGCAGGCTAATCCGCCCAGGGTAAGTCGGGACCTAAGGCGAGGCCGACAGGCGTAGTCGATGGACAACGGGTTGATATTCCCGTACCCGCTTCAACGCGCCCATATTGAACCTCGTGATGCTAAGAGTCCTTAAGTCCCTAACGCTCTTCGGAGTGTGGGTGAGGCTGAACGCTCGATCCGATCGGGTAGTAGGTAAGCGATGGGGTGACGCAGGAAGGTAGTCCAGCCCAGGCGATGGTTGTCCTGGGGTAAGCATGTAGCCCGTGTTGTAGGCAAATCCGCAACACTTGTGGGTGAGATGTGATGCCGAGCCGATTGTGGCGAAGTGGATGATCCTATGCTGCCGAGAAAAGCCTCTAGCGAGTGTTGTGGCGGCCCGTACCCTAAACCGACTCAGGTGGTCAGGTAGAGAATACTAAGGCGATCGGGTGAACTGTGGTTAAGGAACTCGGCAAATTGCCCCCGTAACTTCGGGAGAAGGGGGACCTCTGCTGGTGATAGGCCTTGCGCTTGGAGCTGGTGGGGGTCGCAGTGGCCAGGGGGAAGCGACTGTTTACTAAAAACACAGGTCCGTGCGAAGTCGTAAGACGATGTATACGGACTGACGCCTGCCCGGTGCCGGAACGTTAAGGGGACCGCTTAGCTGACTTCGGTTGGCGAAGGTGAGAACTTAAGCGCCGGTAAACGGCGGTGGTAACTATAACCATCCTAAGGTAGCGAAATTCCTTGTCGGGTAAGTTCCGACCTGCACGAATGGCGTAACGACTTCCCCGCTGTCTCAACCGCAGACCCGGCGAAATTGCATTACGAGTAAAGATGCTCGTTACGCGCAGCAGGACGGAAAGACCCCGGGACCTTCACTACAGCTTGACATTGGCGTTTGGAGCGTCTTGTGTAGGATAGGTGGGAGACTGGGAAGCTCGGACGCTAGTTCGGGTGGAGTCATTGGTGAAATACCACTCTGGTCGTTTTGAACGTCTAACTCTGGTCCGTGATCCGGATCGGGGACAGTGTCTGGTGGGTAGTTTAACTGGGGCGGTTGCCTCCTAAAGGGTAACGGAGGCGCCCAAAGGTTCCCTCAGCCTGGTTGGTAATCAGGTGTTGAGTGTAAGTGCACAAGGGAGCTTGACTGTGAGACTGACGGGTCGAGCAGGAGCGAAAGCTGGGACTAGTGATCCGGCATCGGCGTGTGGAAGCGGTGTCGCTCAACGGCTAAAAGGTACCCCGGGGATAACAGGCTGATCTTCCCCAAGAGTCCATATCGACGGGATGGTTTGGCACCTCGATGTCGGCTCGTCGCATCCTGGGGCTGGAGTAGGTCCCAAGGGTTGGGCTGTTCGCCCATTAAAGCGGTACGCGAGCTGGGTTTAGAACGTCGCGAGACAGTTCGGTCCCTATCCGCTGCGCGCGCAGGAGACTTGAAAGGGGCTGTCCCTAGTACGAGAGGACCGGGACGGACGAACCTCTGGTGTGCCAGTTGTACCGCCAGGTGCACGGCTGGTTGGCTACGTTCGGAAGGGATAACCGCTGAAAGCATCTAAGCGGGAAGCTCGCCTTGAGATGAGGTCTCCCACCACGTGAGTGGGTAAGGCTCCCGGTAGACGACCGGGTTGATAGGCCGGAGGTGGAAGCACGGTAACGTGTGGAGCTGACCGGTACTAATAGGCCGAGGACTTGACCACAAAGTATTGTTCGTGTCTGTGTGTGTGCTGCGCTCTGTTACTCTTCGCCGGGTCCGGAGCAGCGCTGCAGGCAGACCGTTCTTGCTCGCGTCCACTACGCAATTCTGAGACAGCAAACAGTTGTGTTTGTGTGGTCTCGTGGGGTTACGGCGGTTATGGCGGGAAGGAAACACCCGGTTACATTCCGAACCCGGAAGTTAAGCTTCTCAGCGCCGATGGTACTGCACTCGGGAGGGTGTGGGAGAGTAGGTCACCGCCGGACAATTTTTTGATTAGGGGGGTCTCACCTTCGGGTGGGGCCCCTTTTTCTGTTTGTGGGGTCGGTCCCGGGTCTTTGCGGAGTGGTGGTGGACATGACCGCACTCCGTCACCCAGTGGGGCCAATGGCGAGCATGCGGATCTTTGAGCATCGTCCCGTGCCGGCCCGGTTGAACGGGCATGGCGCTCCAACTCCGGCCAGATGTACTGGCGGCACCTGGGGCTGCCCCGGTACTTCTGCGCTCGTTGAGTGAGAACGTGTTTGAGAAGATTGTTCATGTTCGGCGTGGTGGCGTGACGGTGAGGTGCTGGGTCGTCAGGGTGGCCGAATGCCCCCTCAGCGTCACCCTTTGCCGGATCTCGAAGTCCACTACCACCGCGTCGTCGAGGACCTCGCCGAGTCCCTTCCGGACGGAAGCATCACCTGGTGTCACGCCGTGAGCGCCGATGACGTGGCCGCTGCGCTCGGAGGAGAGCCTTCCAGTGCCGCGCGGCGCTCCCTCGGGAGGGCAGCGGAGAGGCGGGGCATCACGTTCAGCGGTCTGGCCATGGGAAGACGCTGATCATCGGAGAACTGGGTTCGTGGTTCGTCGTCGTGGAACCCGACGACTGGAACGGCTCTGAGGCCCTGCCCCGGTTGTCGGCCGGCGGGGAGGCGCTGTCCTTGTGGCTAGGGGACACGATGCGACACTACGACGTGCACTACGCCCGAGACGGACAAGAGCTGTGCCGCTTCCGATGGGGCGCCGAGCCCGACGGCGACTCGTCCCCGCTCGCCGGACTTCTCTCCGGGCTGTCACTGACATCGGGGCTGCCATCGTGGGAGGCACTGGAGTCGGGGCTGCCTTCGTTCGACGAGTGGAAGGTGCACGCCCTCATCCTGGTGGAGCGGATCACCGGGGTGCGCCTGACCAGGCAGTGGCTGAGCCGTGAGCACACGCGATTCGTTCAGGGGCCGCACTCACGTGATGCGCGGCCTGGTGGCGACCTTTGGCTTTAGTACACGCTGGACGAGATCGTTTGGGCTCGGTGTCGATCGCAGACGAAGCTCGGCGTCGTCGGGCGGGTCCGCCTCGGGCGAGACGTCGGGCGATGCCGGCGCCGGCAGCCCAGCGGATGTTCGCCTCGGAGACGGCGGGATGGCGAACTCCTGTCCACACCCAGGCGCCGCGCCGTCGCCGACCGAGGAGCTGTTCTCCGCCGACTGCCCGTATCGGGTGGGCCGAAGAGGCCGTTGCGGCTTGCCGTGGTGAGGGGTGGGGCGAGCAGGCGACGCAGAGGCCGAGGCCCGCCGTCGGCGCCCCGCTCAGGTGCCGCTCATCCAGCGCGAACAGGGTTCACGCGAAGATCCGCTGATACGCCACCTGGTGGTGTTGAACCGGGTGGTTCTGTGGTGCGTACTCCCTACTGTGAGACAGGGGAGTGGCCCTCGGCCCGCCCGAGGGGGCCGAGGGCGGGCGGATTACCTGGGCAGGACGAGGAGGGCGTCGCCGACGGGGCGCTCCGCGCCGTCGGACGGGCGGTTGACGACCTTGTCCTTCACCACCATCGCCGTCGAGCCGCCCCCGTCCAGGTTGATCGCGTCCCGGGCGCCCAGCCAGCGCATGAACTGCGCCGCCTCGACGAAGCTGGCACCCACCGTCACGCCCGGCTGGCGGCCGTCGACGGTGGCCAGGATGAGGGCGCCGTTGCGGGTGGTGCCGAGGAGGGTGCGCGGGTGGCGGCGGAGGATCATGTTCATGGAGTCGTGCCCGTCGCGCTTGGCGGTGATGCGGGTCTTGCCGTTGCGGACGAGGCCGACGCCGCCGGCGATCACGTGCAGGTCCGGGGTGAGCTTGATGGCCCTGCCCTTGCGCAGGTCGACGACCTTGGTGTCGATCCGTACGGCGGCGCCCTCCGGGGCGTAGGCGGCGAGCCAGTCGGAGGCGGTGCCCGAGCCGTGCAGCACCTGTGTGCCGCGCTGGACTGCGGCGCCGGAGGCGCGCACGCCGACGACCTTGCCGGTGGCGTCGAGCACCACGTCGGTGCCGCCGTCGGCCGGCGTCTTGGCGCCCCACTCCTCGGTGTAGAGGACGAGTTCCTCGGCCACGGCGGCCCGGTTGACGCCGTTCACGGGCAGCTTCTCGCCGGACGCGGCGATGGCGGTGACGGTCGTCTTCAGCTCGGTCACGCGGGCGGTGCGGCCTTTCAGGACGACGGCGGAACGGCCGGGGACGGCCTCGCTGAGCAGCCTGCCCGCGACCACGGACGCGCCGACCGGCTCGCCGCGCAGTTCGTTGGCCGTGTGGATGTTGAAGAAGCCGCCGTTGACGGCGGCGAGCGCCTTGCCGGCCTTGGCCATCGCCGTCACGGTCTCCCGCTTGGCGACGCTGCCGCCGAGGGAGGCGGCGTACGAGCCGCGGAACGCCCTCGGGTTGATCATCATGACCTTGACGTTCCATGGGCCGGTCGTCCGCAGGCCGTCGTCGCCCAGGTAGTCGACCTTGACCTTCAGGCCGGCGTCCTTGAGCTTCTTGGCCATGTCGTCGGCCTTGGCCTTCTCCTCCAGCTTCCACAGCCCCACCCGCACCATGTAGACCTCCTGGGCGGGAGCGTCGGCGACCTGGGGACGCACGACCTTCTGCAGGGCGGCGACCTCGCCGGTGGCCTCCACCTCGGCGAGCTTGGCTTCGGCGGTGTGCCGCATGCCGTAGTCGCGGCCGCTCGGCATCAGCACGGTCACGGTGTAGCCGTCGGTGGCGCGGCCGGCCTTCACGTCGTACAGGTCGATGCCCTGGGCGACACTCGTCATCGTCCTGGTCGGTACGGAGGGCACGCCCAGCGGGAACTTGGCCGACGGGAACTTCACCGAAGGCTGCTCGGCGGCGGCGACGGGCACGGTGGTGACCGTGAGGGTTGCGGCCAGGGCGAGGCCTGCGGTGAGGGTGCGTCGAGACATGAGAACTCCAGAGGGCGGACAGACGGACCGCACCATCCTGGCGTGATCATGGTCCTGGAGTGATGGAAACACGCCAAACGGGTTGGAGAGGTTACGAGATTGACACCCCCGGGCTGTGGAACGCCGTTTGTCAAGCCCGGCCTATGATGGGGACATGACACGCGTCAGCATGTGGTGGCGGCCGCCAGACGGCCGCTGAGTTCGCATGCTCGGGCCGTCCTCAGGACGGCCCCGGCACGTGGGGTCTCTCGGGGACGGCATGACCCCAAGGAGAGATCATGGATCACATCGTGCTCACCGGAGACCGCCCGACCGGGCCGCTCCATCTCGGCCACTACTTCGGCTCGCTGGCCAACCGCGTCGCCCTGCAGCACGCCCACCCGATGTACGTGCTGGTCGCCGACTATCAGGTGATCACCGACAGGGACCTGCCCGGCGCGATCCAGGCGAACATCACCGGCCTGCTGCTCGACTACCTGGCCGTCGGGCTCGACCCGGCAAAGGTGACGATCTTCCAGCACAGCGCCGTTCCGGAGCTGAACCAGTTGCTGCTGCCGTTCCTCAGCCTGGTGTCGGTGGCGGAGCTGCGCCGCAACCCCACGGTGAAGGACGAGATCGCGCACAGCAGCCAGCGGGCCGTCAGCGGCCTGATGTTCACCTATCCCGTGCACCAGGCGGCCGACGTGCTGTTCTGCAAGGGCACGCTGGTGCCGGTGGGCAAGGACCAGCTTCCGCACCTGGAGGTGACGCGGATGGTGGCGCGGCGCTTCAACGAAAGGTACGGGCCCGTCTTCCCGCTGCCGGAGGCGATGCTCGGAGACAGCCCGCTGCTGCGCGGCCTCGACGGCGGCAAGATGAGCAAGAGCCGGGGCAACGCGATCTCCCTGTCGGCCACCGAGGACGAGACGGCCGCCCTCATCCGCAAGGCGCGCACGGACTCCGACCGGCTGATCACGTTCGACGAGGCCGCCCGGCCGGAGGTGGCCACCCTGCTCACGCTCGCGGGTCTGTGCCTCGGCCGCACGCCGCAGGACGTCGCCGCCGAGATCGGGGACGGCGGGGCGGTGACGCTGAAGAAGGTGGTGACCGAGGCGGTCAACGAGTTCCTGCGGCCGATCAGGGCCAGGCGCGCCGAGCTGACCGAGGCCGACGTCCGGGCGGTGCTGCGGGCGGGCAACGAGCGGGCCCGGGAGCGGGCGGTCGTCACCCTGGAGGAGGTGCGCGACGCGATGGGCTTCTGACGGGCGTTGCCGGCTGTCGCGGAGCTGGGCGTGGGTTGGGTGAGGGCTGGGTGAGGGCTGGGTGAGGGCGCTATCGGCTGTCGCGGCGGAACGACTCCAGGGCCAGCAGCGCCACGTGCAGTGACAGGCACGACTCGACGTCGTCGAGGTCGGTGTCGAGGATGCGTTCGAGGCGGCGCAGCCGGTCGTAGAAGGCGGGCCTGGACAGGTGCGCCTTCTGCGCGGCGACCGCCTTGTTGCGCCCGGCGTCGAGGTAGATGCGCAGGATCCGGGTGAGGTCGCCGCCCCGCTGGGCGTCGTGGGCCAGCAGCGGCCCGAGCTCCCGCTCGGCGAACGTCTGCAGCCGCGCGTCGTCGCGCAGCAGGTGCAGCAGCCCACGCAGCCGCAGGTCGGGCAGCCGGTAGAAGGGGCGGCCGTCAGGCTGGCGGACCGCGACGTCGGCCACCTGCTCGGCTTCGAGAAAGCTGCGCCGGACGTCGCGCAGGGAATCGACGACCGAGCCGGCGGCCAGCACGAACGCGCCGCCGATCTTGGACAGCGTGCGCAGCCGCTCGGCCAGGGCGGTCAGCGCGGGCTCGGCCTGGGTGCGCGGCGGCAGCGGCAGCAGGACACCGATGCGGTCCTGGTCGAGCGCGCCCACGAGGGCGGGCAGTTTGGCGTCGCGGCAGGCGGCGGCGGTGGCCTCGGCCAGCTCGCCGAGCTGCGCCTGCCCGTCGAGGGCCTGGTCCATCGGGTCGGTGGGGCGGATGACGACGCTGACCAGCTTGCGGCCGGTGAGCGGCACGCCCACCGCGCGGGCGCGGGCGGCCGCCTCGTCGGGATCGGAGTAGGCGTGGGTGAGGATGCCGGTGATGATGGTGCCGTGCGCCTGCCGTTCGAGCGACTCCTGGTGGCGTTCGAGCAGGCGGCCGAGGGCGAGCGTGGTGGCGGCCCGTTCGGCGAGGACGAGGTCGCGGGGGGACGGCGGCGCCTCGCACAGCAGGATGAGCCGCCCCCAGTCCTGCCCGCGTGCGCCGACCGTGGTGACGATCCAGCCGGACGCCGGGTCGTAGGCGGTGCGCTCGGCCGGGGCGACCGCCCGTGACCTGGTCTCCCAGCCGGCCAGCAGCGTGCCCGTGTCGCGGCCGGCCGACTCGCAGGCCAGCACCTGGTGGGCGAGGTTCTCCAGCAGCACGGGGCGGCCGGACAGCCGGGCGACCTGGGCGAGCACCTCGGCCGGTGAGGCGCCCTCGACCGACAGCTCGGTGAAGACCTCGTGCAGTTGCTCGGAGGCGCGCAGCTCCTCGAGCTGGATGTCGATGATGCGGGCGTGCACCGACTCGGTGATCTGCACGAACGGCGTCTCGCGGGTCAGCACGACGAGCGGCAGGCCGTGCTGCTCGGCGGCCTCGACCACGGAGGGCGGCAGCTCGCCGACGAACCTGCGGCCCAGCTCGACGATCAGCCCGGATACGCCCACGGACGACAGCTCGGCGATGTAGTCGGCCAGCTTGCCGGGGTCCTGGGGCAGGGCCACCCCGGTCGTGAGCACCAGCTCGCCGCCGCGCAGGAGCTGGGCGATGTCGGCGATCTCCCCGACATGCACCCACCGCACCTTGCTGTCGAGCCGGTCGGCGCCCGCGACCACGCGCGGGTTGCCCCGGCGGACGGTCTCCAACGCGAGGACGTCGGCGATGGTGGGCAGCACATAAAGAGCCTATCTGATCAACCTGTAAGATCACTTATCTCGCCATTTACAGGTTGAAAGGGTCAGCTTCCCGCGGGACGCAGCCGGGCCGCCAGCCCGTCGAGGACCGACACCAGCCCGAAGTCGAAGCTGATCTCGCGGATCGCCTGGGCCGGGAGGTCGTTGACCTCGGTGAGGCGGGCGAGGAGGTCGGGGAAGTCTCTGGCGACGTGCTCGAACGTCTGCCGCATGCTCTCCGGGTCGAGCTCCTCGCCGCCCATCGTCTGCCGCCAGACGATCTCGGGGATGACCATGCCGAACACGTACGCGGTGAGGGTGGTGTTGGCGTAGTCGATGTCCAGGCCCTTGAAGCCCGCCAGCCGGAAGGCCCGGCGCAGCAGGTCGGCCATCGCCAGCGCGTTGGGGCCGAGGGCGGGCAGGCGGCCGAGGAGCGCGGCCACCCAGGGGTGAGCCAGGATGACGGCCCGCATGCTGTGGGCGAAGGTGGAGGCGGTCTCGCGCCAGCCGGCCTCCTCGGGCACCGGAATGGTGATCTTGCCCCAGATCTCGTCGTAGGCGAGCTCCAGGAGCTCGTCCTTGTTCTCCACGTACCAGTAGACGCTGGTCGCGCCGGCGCTCAGCTTGGCGCCGAGCTTGCGCATGCTCAGGCCGTCGAGCCCTTCGGCGTCGAGCAGTTCGAGTGTCGCGCGGACGATCTCCTCGCGGCTGCGACCGGGCGTCCGGCCGCTCTGGCGTGGCTCGCGGAGCCAAACGGAGGAGATCTTCTGGCCGCTCATACGTCCAGGATAAATCCACTCGCACAGTGTGCGAGATTCGTCGTACAGTGTGCGAGTGAAATCGAACGATGTACGAGATGACTCGAACGCTGTACGGGATCCGCGGCGCTGGTGGATTCTCGTCGTGCTGTGCCTGTCACTGCTGGTGCTGGTCGTGGACAACACCGTCCTCAACCTCGCGATCCCGAAGCTGATCAGCGACCTGGGGGCGAGCCCGGGTGAGATCCAGTGGATCCTGGACGCCTACGTGCTGGCCTTCGCCGGCTTGTTGCTGACCGCGGGCAGCCTGTCCGACAGGTACGGGCGCCGCCGCTTCCTCATCATCGGGCTGGTGTTCTTCGGCGGCGCGTCGCTGCTGGCCGTGCTCGCCTCCGAGCCGTGGGAGCTCATCGGCGCGCGGGCGCTGATGGGCGTGGGCGGGGCGATCCTCATGCCCTCCACGCTGTCGATCCTGATGACGGTCTTCGACGAGGGGGAGCGGCGCAAGGCGATGGCCGCCTGGAGCGCGGTCGCCATGGTCGGCGTGATCGCCGGGCCCACGCTGGGCGGCTTCCTGCTCGACAACTACTGGTGGGGCTCGGTCTTCCTGCTGAACATCCCGATCGCGGCCGTCGCGGTGCTGGCAGCGGTGACGCTGATGCCCGAGACCCGCAGCGCGGGACGGAAGATCGACCCGGTCGGCGTGGTCCTCTCGATCATCGGCCTGACCTCGGCCGTCTACGTCATCATCGAGCGCGAGTGGAACGTGGCCGGCATCGCGGTCGCCGTCGTCGCGCTCGGCGCGTTCGTGGTGTGGGAGCGGCGCTCGCCGCACGCGATGCTGCCGCTGGAGCTGTTCAGGAACCGCAACTTCAGCGGGGCGTCGTTCTCGATCCTGCTGATGTCCTTCGGCGCCGGGGCCGTGATGCTGATGCTCACGCAGTACCTGCAGTTCGTACTGGGGTACGGGCCGATGCGGGCGGGGCTCGCCCTGCTGCCGTACGCGGTGGCGGCGGCCCTGTTCAACGGGGTGGGCGCGGCCCTCGGCCAGAAGGTGAGCAACCGGATCCTCGTCGCCGCGGGGCTGCTGGTCATGGCGGCGGGCTTCGCCGTGATGGCGACCACCACCGGCTACCCGCTGCTGCTCACCGGGTTGCTCGTCATGGGCGTCGGCGGTGGGCTCGCGGGCCCCGCGGCCTACGCCTCGCTGATGGGAGCGATCCCCATGGAGCACGCCGGTGTCGGCTCCGCCCTGAACGACACGGTCCAGCAGGTCGGCATGGCCATGAGCATCGCCATCCTGGGCAGCGTGCTGGCTGGCGTGTTCACCGCGTCCATGCCCGCGGACGTGCCCGAGGCGGCCCGCGCGTCGATCGGCGACGCCTTCAGGCTCGGCGTCGTGGAGCCGGCCAAGGCGGCCTTCACCGACGCGATGCACCTGGGCGCGTGGGTGGGCGCCGGGTTCTGCGTGGCCGCCGCGATGCTGGCCCTGGCGGTGCTGCGGCCGCCCGCCCCCGTCGCCGCCCCCGAGCCGGCGCGGGTCTGACGGCCGGCCCCGGTCAGCGGACGCGGGGCTCGCGCATGCTCTCCAGGCTGTCGAGCTTGTGCGTCCGCTCGTCGTGGCCGATCTGCCGCAGCAGGTCGGCCACCGAGCCGTGGCGACCGTACTGCTCGGCGTAGGTGCCCGGGTCGGGCGTGAGCTCCAGGTGGGGGTTGTCCGCCACGAAGGTCATGTACTCGTGCTCGGCGTGGTCCTCGAACTCGGCGTTCAGCCGGTAGCTCCAGTCGGGCCTGACCAGGAACAGCACCCACGACACGTGGTAGTAGAAGAACGCGATCAGCCAGGGCGCCGCCTTGTGCAGCAGCCACGTCTGCCGGTGGCCGTGGCGCTGCACGAGGTCCTGCATGATCAGCAGGTGCCACTGCTCGTTGTCCTGGTCGGCGCGGGCCTCCACGATCCGCTCGAAGATCCGGGTGGCGAGCGCGGAGCGTCCCGCGTGCCGGTGCACCGCCCAGTAGCCCATCCGCTCCCACGCCTGGTACGGCACGCGGGCGATGATCTCCAGCATGGCGAACTTGGTGAAGGAGCCCTGGCGGCCGTACAGCAGGTCGACCGGCTTGAACATCATCGTGGCG
This sequence comes from Nonomuraea muscovyensis, assembly GCF_014207745.1. Classification (NCBI taxonomy): domain Bacteria; kingdom Bacillati; phylum Actinomycetota; class Actinomycetes; order Streptosporangiales; family Streptosporangiaceae; genus Nonomuraea; species Nonomuraea muscovyensis. The sequence continues at coordinate 1,375,227 of NZ_JACHJB010000001.1, read as the reverse complement.
AGCAGGCTGTAGTTCATGCGCGGGGTGTCCAGCGTCTCCTGCTGGGCGCGGCGCAGCTCGGCCGGGCCCAGCTTCGGCGGGCCGGAGGGGGCCTCGGGGCGGTGGTCGATGGTGAGGGTCATGTCCGTCTCCTCGCAACGTCGCGTGCGCTGTCCTGCGTGATGTCCTGATCGTCGGTGATGAGCCCCCTGCCGGTCGTCGCCCGGCGGTGGTCATTCGCGGTGCGTCCTATGGCGTACCGGCCGGGCGCGGCGTACACCCGCGAGCGCACGGGAGATCCCCTAGGGGGCGTGACACTTTGTAAGGCATCTTTGCGGCAGGCCGACAGGGTGAAGGTGGGGGAACAGCCGCGCAAGACGGGATACTCGAAGCATGTCGGAGCTTCTCGCGCGCCATCGGGCCGTCATGCCGAACTGGCTGGCCCTCAACTACAACGAGCCCATCGAGATCGTCAGCGGCAAGGGCAACCGCGTCGTCGACTCCGAGGGCAAGAGCTACCTCGACTTCTTCGCCGGCATCCTGACCAACATGATCGGTTACGACGTGCCGGAGGTGCGCGAGGCCGTCGAACGGCAGCTCGCCACCGGGGTCGTCCACACCAGCACGGTCTATCTGCTGCGCGGCCAGGTCGAGCTGGCCGAGAAGATCGCCCGGCTCTCCGGCATCCCGAACGCCAAGGTCTTCTTCACCAACTCCGGCACCGAGGCCAACGAGACGGCCCTGCTGCTCGCCACCTACGCCCGCGGCAGCGACCAGGTGCTGGCCATGCGGCAGAGCTACCACGGCCGCAGCTTCGGCGCGATCAGCGTCACCTCCAACCGGTCGTGGAAGAACAACTCGCTCTCCCCGCTCAACGCGCACTTCCTGCACGGCGCCGACCGGCACCTGGCCCAGTTCAGGGGCATGTCCGACGCCGACTACATCGAGGCGTGCGTCGAGGACCTGCGTCACGTGCTCGCCACGTCCGTCGCCGGGAACGTCGCGGCCCTCATCGCCGAGCCGATCCAGGGCGTGGGCGGCTTCACCATGGCACCCGACGGGCTGTTCGCCGCCTACCGAAAGGTGCTCGACGAGCAGGGCATCCTGTTCATCTCCGACGAGGTGCAGACCGGCTGGGGGCGCACCGGCAGCGCGTTCTTCGGCATCCAGAACCACGGCGTGACGCCCGACATGATGACCTTCGCCAAGGGCCTCGGCAACGGGTTCGCGGTCGGCGGCGTCGTCGCCCGCGGCGACCTCATGGACGCCCTGCCCGCCGTCGGCCTGGCCACGTTCGGCGGCAACCCCATCTCCATGGCGGCCGCCAACGCCACCCTCGACTACGTGCTCGACCACGACCTGCAGGCCAACGCGGCCCGCACCGGCGCCGTCATCATCGGCGGCCTGCGCGAGGCCGCCGCCCGCCTGCCGATCATCAAGGACGTGCGCGGCAAGGGCCTGATGTTCGCCGTCGAGCTGGAGAGCCCGGCCCAGGCGGCCCGGTTCATGGAGGAGACCAAGAAGGCCGGCCTGCTCGCGGGCAAGGGCGGCCTGTACGGCACCGCCATCCGCATGGCCCCGCCGCTCACCCTGACGGTCGAGGAGGCCACCGAGGGGCTGGCCATCATCGTCAACGCACTCGAGACCATCAACGCAGAGGCAGCGCAGTGAAGTCAGTCAGCCACTGGATCGACGGAGCCCTCGCCGAGGGCGACACCTCGCGCAGGGGGGAGATCTTCAACCCGGCCACCGGCGAGGTGGCCGGCCACGTCGCTATGGCGTCCGCCGCGGACGTCGACGCGGCCGTGGCCGCCGCCGCGGCGGCCTTCCCGGCCTGGCGTGAGGCGTCGCTGGTCAAGCGGACGCAGGTGCTGTTCCGCTTCCGGGAGCTCATGTACGCGCACCGCGACGAACTGGCCGCGCTGATCTCGGCCGAGCACGGCAAGGTGCACTCCGACGCGTTCGGCGAGGTGAGCCGCGGCCTGGAGGTCGTGGAGTTCGCCTGCGGCATCCCGCACCTGCTCAAGGGCGGCTTCTCCGAGGGCGTCTCGACCCGGGTCGACTCCTACTCGATCCGCCAGCCGCTCGGTGTCGTGGCCGGCATCACGCCGTTCAACTTCCCGGCCATGGTGCCGATGTGGATGTACCCGATCGCGATCGCCTGCGGCAACGCGTTCGTGCTCAAGCCGTCGGAGAAGGACCCGTCGGCGTCGCTGCTCATGGCCAGGCTGTGGCAGGAGGCGGGGCTGCCCGACGGCGTCTTCAACGTCGTCCAGGGCGACAAGGTGGCCGTCGACCGGCTGCTGGAGCACCCTGACGTGCGGGCCGTCTCGTTCGTCGGCTCCACGCCCATCGCACGCTACGTCTACGAGACCGGCACCTCCCACGGCAAGCGCGTCCAGGCGCTCGGCGGGGCCAAGAACCACATGCTCGTGCTGCCCGACGCCGACCTCGACCTGGTGGCCGACTCCGCGGTGTCGGCCGGCTTCGGCTCGGCCGGCGAGCGCTGTATGGCGATCTCGGTGGTACTGGCCGTCGACCCGGTCGGCGACGAACTCGTCAAGAAGATCGCCGAGCGCGTCGACAGGCTCGTGGTCGGCCCCGGCGACGACCCGAAGGCCGAGATGGGGCCGCTCGTCACCCGCGAGCACCGCGACAAGGTCGCCTCCTACCTCGATCTCGGCGTCGAGGAGGGCGCCAAGCTGGTCGTGGACGGCCGCGAGGCCACCGTGCTGGGCGGCGGGACGGCCGCCGAGGCGCCGGGCTTCTGGCTCGGGCCGACCGTGCTCGACCACGTGCCGGCGGGTTCGCGGGTGCACACCGAGGAGATCTTCGGGCCCGTCCTGTCGGTCGTCCGCGTCGCCTCGTACGAGGAGGGCGTGCAGGTCATCAACGGCGGCGAGTACGGCAACGGCACCGCGATCTTCACCAACGACGGCGGCGCCGCCCGGCGTTTCCAGAACGAGGTCGAGGTGGGCATGATCGGCGTCAACGTGCCGATCCCGGTGCCGATGGCGTTCTACAGCTTCGGTGGCTGGAAGGCCTCGCTGTTCGGCGACACGCACGTGCACGGCAGCGAGGGGGTCCACTTCTACACCCGCGGCAAGGTCGTGACCTCGCGCTGGCTCGACCCGTCGCACGGCGGGGTGAACCTCGGCTTCCCGACCAACAAGTAGTCTCACGCGGCTCTCCCCCCGGTCGTCCCCGGTAAGCTCCAGGGCACGGGACTAGGGGGGAGACATCGTGGTTCGCCGCACTCGCGTCATGGCGCTCGCCGTGACGGCGCTCGTCGCCGGCGTGGGCGCGGCCGCACCCGCCGCGTCCTCGCCGGCCAAGGCGACGGCCTCGCCTGCCCTCGGGCCCACGCCCACACCCACGGCGAGCCCCGCCCGCAGTGACGGCACCCTGCAGATCCTCACCTACCGCGGCTACGCCGACTACGCCGGCACCACGGCCGAGTTCGAGAAGATCACCGGTTGCCGGATCGCCCGCTTCGACACCGTGCAGACCGCCGACGAGATGAAGGACAGGGCCGCCGAGCGGCCCTACGACGTCATCTCCGCCGGGCCCGCGCTCGCCGCCGCGCTCGTCGAGAGCGGCCAGGTGCGGCCGATCGACACGGCCGAGGTCACCGGCTACACCGACCTGAGCAAGCGGTTCCGCGACATGTCCGTCCGCTCCGGCAAGGTGTACGGCGTGCCCTACCTGTGGGGCTCCCACGAGTTCCTCTACGACTCCTCGCGGGTCAAGGACGGCGACGACCTGCGGCGGGTGTTCGACTCCGACGACGTGGCGCTCCAGGACAGCCCGCTGACCATCGCCGACGCCGCGCTGGCCGACAAGGACGTGGACGACCCGTACGAGCTGACCGAGGAGCAGCTCGACCGGGCCGTGGAGCTGCTGGACGAGCACGGGGAGCGCTCCTACTGGAGCAACCCCCTCGACCTGGTCAAGGGCTTCGCCACCGGCAAGCTCGACTACGCCCAGGCGACCCCCTACTACCGGCTGCTGCTGGAGCGCGCCGGCAAGCCGGTCAAGGCGGTCACCCTGCGGCGGACCACCGGCTGGGTCGACTCCTGGATGCTCGGCGCCGGGGTGCCCGACACCGAGTGCGCCTACCGCTGGCTCGGCTACACCACCTCCGCCACGGTGCAGCGCAGGGCCGCCGCCTGGGTCGGGCTCGCCCCGGCCAACCCCAAGGCCTGCGTGCGGGGGGCCAAGCGCGTGTGCGACGCCTACGGCGTCGGCAAGGACAGCAGGCTCGAACGCATCGCCTTCGCCGTGCGCCCGCCGGGCGGGTGCGCGGCCGGCAAGTGCGCCGGATATCCGGCCTGGACCGACCGCTGGCGCGAGCTGGTCAAGTAGGCCGCGCGGGCCCCGATCCACTCCAGGGTGATGCGCGTCCCAAAATTCGACTGAATGACCAGTCAGTGAGTATGGTCGGTACATGAGAATCCTCCTCGTGGGAGCCGGCGGCGTCGGCTCCGCCGTCGTGTCCATCGCCGCCCGCCGACATTTCTTCGAACACATGGTCGTGGCCGACTCCCAACAGGGCCGGGCGGCCCGTGCCGTCGCCGCCGCGGACGACCCGCGCTTCAGCGCCATCGCCCTCGACGCCTCCGACCGTGCCCAGGTCGAGGCCGCGCTGCGCGAGCACCGCTGTGACGTGCTTTTCAACGCGGTCGATCCGCGCTTCACCATGCCGCTGTTCGAGGCGGCGCTCGCGGTCGGGGCGCACTACCTCGACATGGCCATGTCCCTGTCCAGGCCGCATCCCCGCGAGCCGTACCGGCGGCCCGGGGTCAAGCTCGGCGACGAGCAGTTCGCGCTCGACGGCGAGTGGCGGGCGAAGGGCCGGCTCGCCCTCGTCGGGATGGGCGTCGAACCGGGGCTGGCCGACGTGTTCGCCCGCTACGCCGCCGACCACCTGTTCTCCCGCATCGACGAGGTGGGTGTCCGTGACGGGTCCAACCTGGTGGTGGAGGGCTACGACTTCGCGCCGACGTTCTCCATCTGGACCACGATCGAGGAGTGCCTCAACCCGCCCGTCGTGTGGGAGGACGGCGAGTGGCGCACCACCGAGCCGTTCAGCGAGCCGGAGGTGTTCGACTTCCCGGCCGGCATCGGGCCGGTGGAGTGCGTGAACGTCGAGCACGAGGAGGTGCTGCTCGTGCCGAGGTGGATCCCGGCGCGCAGGGTGACGTTCAAGTACGGGCTCGGCCAGGAGTTCATCGGCGTGCTCAAGACGCTGCACAAACTGGGCCTCGACAGCGCCGAGAAGATCAGGGTGGGCGGGGCGGAGGTGGCGCCGCGCGACCTCGTGGCGGCCAGCCTGCCCGACCCGGCGACGCTCGGCGACCGCATGCACGGCAAGACCTGCGCGGGCACCTGGGTGAAGGGCACCGGCAAGGACGGCCGCCCGCGCGAGGTGTACCTCTACCACGTGGTGGACAACGCCTGGTCGATGCGCGAGTACGGCGCCCAGGCCGTCGTCTGGCAGACCGCCATCCACCCGGTCGTCGCGCTGGAACTGGTGGCGAGCGGGGTGTGGAAGGGCGAGGGCGTGCTCGGGCCGGAGGCGTTCGACGCGGTGCCGTTCCTCGACCTGCTCCAGGAGTACGGCTCGCCCTGGGACATCCGCGAGACGCCCCGCCAGGCCGCCTGACGGGGGCCGAGCCTAGCGGCCGGGGAAGGCGACCACGGTCGCCAGGGAGGCCGGCACGAGGGCCTCGGCGCAGTCGCCGCAGGCCATCACGGCCGAGTCGTCGGGGAGGCGGCCCACGCGGACGCGCGGCCTGGGCCACCTCTTGTGGCAGACGACGCAGGCGTCGCCCTCTCGCTGTGCCCAGCTGAGGTCATCAGGGTCGAACGTCAACATGTCCTGCGCCGTTCCTGTCGGGCCCCAGTTCATCACGCTCCTCGCGGTGATCGCGCACCCGTATATCGGATCCGTTATAACTCCGACCATCCCCGTGATCGTCTAGCTGAGCGTCAAGTCAGGGTGAATTCTCTACCCGGCCAGGGCGGCGTACGCCAACAAAAACGGGCATCCAGCTACAAGCTGGACGCCCGTTTCGTAAGGGTTTCTACAGTGCCGTGAACGCCTTCTCCAGGATGCCGAGGCCCTCCTCCAGGAGCTGCTCGGGGATCACCAGGGGCGGCAGGAAGCGCAGCACGTTGCCGTACGTGCCGGCGGTGAGCACCAGCAGGCCCTCCGCGTGGCAGCGCCTGACGACCTCGGCGACGGCGGCCGGGTTCGGCTCCTTGGTGCCGGGCCGTACCAGCTCGATCGCGATCATCGCGCCGCGCCCGCGCACGTCGCCGATCACGTCGAAGCGCTCGCGCAGCGCCTCCAGCCGGGGAAGCATGATCTCGCCGATCCGGCGGGCGCGGGCGACCAGGTCCTCCTCGGCGATGGTCTCCAGCACGCCGAGCGCGGCCTCGCAGGCCAGCGGGTTGCCGCCGTACGTGCCGCCGAGGCCGCCCGCGTGCACCTTGTCCATGATCTCCGCCCGGCCGGTCACCGCGGCCAGCGGCAACCCGCCCGCGATGCCCTTGGCGGTGCAGATGATGTCCGGCACCAGGCCCTCGTCCTCGCAGGCGAACAGGTCACCCGTGCGCGCGAAACCGGTCTGCACCTCGTCGGCCACGAACACGATGCCGTTCTCGCGGCAGAACTCGGCGATGCGCGGCAGGAACCCCTTGGCCGGCTCGACGAACCCGCCCTCGCCCGCGATCGGCTCGATCACCACGGCGGCCACGTTGCCCGCGCCGATCTGCTTGTCGATCATGTCGATGGCCTGGGCGGCGGCCTCGGCCGCGCAGTTCTCCGGCCCCGTCGGCCAGCGGAAGGGGTAGGCCAGCGGCGCCCGGTAGACCTCGGGCGCGAACGGGCCGAAGCCCTGCTTGTACGGCATGTTCTTGGCCGTCAGGGTCATGGTCAGCAGCGTGCGGCCGTGGTAGCCGTGGTCGAACACCACGACGGCCTGCCGCCCGGTGGCGTACCTCGCGATCTTGACCGCGTTCTCCACCGCCTCGGCGCCGCTGTTCACCAGGAAGGTGCGCTTGTCGTGGTCGCCGGGCGTCAGTTCGTTGAGCTTCTCGCAGACCCGCACGTACGACTCGTACGGGGTGACCATGAAGCAGGTGTGGGTGAAGTCGGCGACCTGCCGCTGGACCCGCTCGACCACGCGCGGGGCGGCGTTGCCGACGTTCGTCACGGCGATGCCGGAGCCGAAGTCGATCAGCGTGTTGCCGTCGGCGTCCTCGATCACGCCGCCGCCGGCACGGGTCACGAACACCGGCAGCGTGGTGCCGATGCCGGTCGGCACGGCGGCCTGCTTGCGGGCCAGCAACTCCTGCGACTTGGGTCCGGGGATGGCGGTGGCGAGGCGACGCTCCTGCGGAATGCTCATACCTTCGACGGTACGGCCCCCCTTGAACTGCGCTTATCTGTCGATATGGCACACTGAGGATGCTTGCTTCGCCGGAATGGACAACTTCGAGGTCATGGCGCCTTCGCTGCGGGTCGTGGTGCGACGCACCGGGCTACGGCCCATCACCGGGTCGCTCGACGCGGTGGTGCGCTGGGTGGCGGTCAGCGAGCTGGAGGACCCCACGCCGTACCTTGAGGGTGACGAGCTGCTGCTGACCACGGGGATGCGGCTGGAAGGCGACTTCTCCGGATATGTCGCCCGACTGGTGGCGCGAGGGGTGGCCGGGCTCGGCTTCGCCGTCGGCCTCACCCACGAGGACGTGCCTCCCGAGCTGGTCAGCGCCGCCACGGCGGCCGGGCTGCCGCTGCTGGAGGTGCCGCGCGAGACGCCGTTCATCTCGATCAGCAAGGCGGTCAGCGAACTGCTGGCGGCCGAGCAGTACGAGGAGATCACCCGGGCCTTCGCCGCGCAGGGGCGGCTGACCCGGGCGGCGCTGCGTCCCGAGGGCGTGCACGCGGTGATCGACCGGCTGGCCAGGGAGGTCGGCGGCTGGGCCGCGCTGCTGGACGAGACGGGCGAGGTGCGGCACGCGACGCCGGGAGCCGAGGCCGAGTCGGTCGCCGCCGAGCTGGCCCGCCTGCGCGCCGCCCGCCCCGCCCCGCACCCGCCCGCCGAGTGCGCCGGACCCGAAGGCCAGGCTCCGGCCGCCGTGGCCGGGCACGCGACCCGTCCCGGTGGAGGCGGGGCCGAGCGGTTGCCGTCGAGCCTGGCGATCTCCGGGCCCGGCCGGCACGTCGTGGTGCAGCCCCTGGGCGGCGGGCCGCGCCCGCGCGGGTTCTTCGCCGTCGGGGCGGTGCGGCCCTTCTCACCCGTCACCCAGACGGTGATCAACGCCGCCGCGTCCCTCCTGACGCTGGCACTGGAGCAGGGCGGCGCCCGGCAGGAGGCCGAACGCCGGGTCAGGACCGCCGTGCTCGAGCTGCTGATCGCCGGCGCGCCGGATCGGGCGCGGGCGGTGCTGGCCCCGCTCGGCGGCCGGCTGCCCGGGGAGCCGCTGGTGGTGCTCGCGGCTCACGGGGAGGCGTTGGACAGCCTGGAGCCCCACACGTTCACCGCCCGCTTCCCGCCCGCGCGGCAGGACGACGCGGCGAGGCCCGGAGCGCCGGGCCCCGCCAGGGGAGAGGCGGCGGCCCGGCCGTCCGGCGGCGGGGACGTGGTGGCGCTCGTCGCCGGGGAAGCCGCCGAGGAGGTGGCATCGCTGGCCGACGGGGCCGTCGGGATGAGCGCGCCGTGCACGTACGGGGAGCTGAGCAGCGGGGTGGAGCAGGCGCGGCGGGCGCTGCACACGGGAAGCGGCGGGGTGGTGCGCTATGCCGACCTGGCCGGTCAGGGGCTGCTGCGGCTGCTCGACCCGGCAGCGGCGCAGGCGTTCTCGGCGGCGCTGCTCGCCCCCCTCGTCAGGCACGGGGCGCGCGCCGACCTGCTGGAGTCGTTGCGCGCCTACCTGGGCAGCAACGGACACTGGGACGCGGCCGCCCAGCGGCTCGGCGTGCACCGCCACACCCTGCGCTACCGGATGAGGCGCGTGGCCGAGCTGCTCGGCCGCGATCTCGACGACCCGGGGGTGCGGGCCGAGCTGTGGATCGCGCTGGCCGCCGCCTCCGCGCCGGGCCACGAGGGAGCGCCGCCCCGGGGCGCCGAGCCGCCCTCCCCGCCCACCGGGGCGTGACCCCCGCAACGGCGGCCGCCCGCCCCCGACGGGCCGCAGGCGGCTACTTCTGGGCCAGGAAGCAGCAGATCGTGGCCGTCGTGACGGCCTCGTAGGTGCGGCCGTCGCGCAGGTGGCCGGCGCGCTCCAGGCTGATCGCGCCCTGCGCCGCCGCCCACAGCGCGTCGGCGATCTTGCGCGGCTGGGTGGGCACCAGGTAGCCGGCGGAGATGCAGTCGGCGATCGCCCGGTCGAGGATGTTGAGCGCCGCGCGGGCGAGGGTCCTGGCGCGCTCACTGGGCTCGAAGCCGGGGATCGCCCGCTCGAACATGAGGCTGTAGTAGCCCGGCTCCGACAGGCACGCCTGCCGGTAGGCGGGGCCGAGCGCGGTCAGGTACTCGAAGGGGTCGCGGCGCTGCGGCACCGCCTCCAGGAAACGCCTGAACCGCTCGAAACCCTCCAGGTAGAGGGCCTCGGCCAGCCCTTCTCGGTTGCCGAACATCGTGTAGATGACGGTGGTGGTGCAGCCGGCCTCGGAGGCGATCCGGCGGGTGGTGAGGCTTTCGGGCCCGTCGGTCACGAGCAGGTTGACCGCGACGTCGAGCAACCGGGAACGCAGCTCGTCGTGGCTGGCCCGCTCGCCCAGAAGGTAGGCGCCCTGAAGCCCAAGCGGCGCCGAGGAGGTCATGGGCCCACGCCTTTCTGCTAGGGGGCCCGCCGCGCTGGAGACCCGCACACGATGACTTAGCCACGGGGGAGCTCGTTCAAACCGCTCCGCATGGTAAACATCCCGAATTAGGTCTACTTCTGTTACATGGTGGGTAAAGATGAGGTCCGCGTGGCGATGACTTGTACGTGACGGCCAGCGGGGCCTGCGGGGTTGTGCAACATGGCACACGGCGCCGATCTCGAGGTGGCATAACGTCGGGGTATGGACGTGCGTACCTTCTGGCTCGCAGGGCGCCCCGCCACCGGGGACGCCGAGCTCACCGTGACCAATCCCCACGACGGTCGCGAGGTCGGCCGGCACGCGGTGCCGACCGACGCGCAGGTCGAGGAGGCCGTGGCCGCCGCCGACGCGGTCGCCCGGCAGGCCGCCGCGCTTCCGGTGCACGTGCGCGCGGAGGCGCTGGCCCACGTCTCGCGCCGGCTGGCCGAGCGGAGCGAGGAGTTCGCCCAGCTCATCACCGCCGAGAACGGCAAGCCCATCCTGTGGGCGCGGGGCGAGGTGGGGCGGGCCGTGGCGACGTTCCGTTTCGCGGCCGAGGAGACCCGCCGCTGGTCGGGCGAGGTGCAGCGGCTCGACACCGAGCCCGCCGCCGCCGGCCGGCTGGCCTACGTCTCGCGCGTGCCGTACGGGCCGGTCCTGGCGATCACGCCGTTCAACTTTCCGCTCAACCTGGTCGCCCACAAGGTGGCCCCGGCCATCGCGGTCGGCGCGCCCGTCGTCGTCAAGCCCGCGCCCGCCACGCCGCTGACCGCGCTGCTGCTGGGCGAGATCCTGGCCGAGACCGACCTGCCCGCCGGGATGTTCTCGGTGCTGCCGGTCGAGAACGAGCGCGCCGGCGGCCTGGTGCACGACCCGCGGCTGCCCGTGGTCTCGTTCACCGGCTCGGCCCCGGTCGGCTACGCCATCGCCGACCAGGTGCCGCGCAAGCACGTGACGCTGGAGCTCGGCGGCAACGCCGCGGCGGTCGTGCTGGCCGACGCCGACCTCGACTGGGCGGCGAGCCGCGTCGCCCTCTACTCCAACTACCAGGCGGGCCAGAGCTGCATCGCCGTCCAGCGGGTGATCGTCGAGCGGCCGGTGTACGACGCGTTCGTCGAGCGGCTGCTCCCGGCCGTGAGCGCGCTCGTCACCGGCGACCCGGCCGACGAGAAGACGCAGGTCGGGCCGCTGGTGTCGGAGGCGGCGGCCGAGCGGGTCGAGCAGTGGATCGACGAGGCCGTACGCGGCGGCGCCCGGGTGCTCGCGGGCGGCACCCGCGAGGGGGCCACGCTCGCCCCCACGGTCCTGGCCGACGTCCCCGCGGACGCCAAGGTCGTCCGCGAGGAGGTCTTCGGGCCCGTCATGATCCTCCAGCCGGCCGCGTCGATGGAGGAGGCGTACGCGATGGTCAACGACTCGGCGTACGGACTGCAGGCCGGGGTGTTCACGCGCTCGCTGGACGCGGCCTTCCGGGCCAACCGGGAGCTGGAGGTCGGCGGGGTGATCATCGGCGACGTGCCCTCGTACCGGGCCGACCAGATGCCCTACGGCGGCGTCAAGGACTCCGGCATCGGCAGGGAGGGCCTCGGCTCCGCCATGCGCGACCTCACCTACGAGAAGGTCATGGTGATGACGGGGCTGACGCTCTAGCCGTACGCGGTCGAGCACGGCGCGCACGGGCCGGACCCGTGCGCGCCGCTCATGCCAGGAACACCAGTTGTGCGGCGATGAGGACGTCGAAGACGCCGCACCACTCCGCGTACGAACGCGACACGACCGCGTTCCTCCTGAGATGGACGAAGTCCCAGACGCCGTGCAGGAGCCAGCCCGCAGCCACCAGGTAGCGGCCGAGGTCCGGCTCCGCCACCAGCGCGGCCAGCGCCAGCGCGCCGAACCCGAGCACCCCCAGGGCCTGGAGCCGGAACGCCCCCGAGCTGCGCAGGTCACCGGAGACGGCGCCCCGCACCAGGACGGCCAGCGACACCCCGGCGAGCACGGCCGGCGTGGGGACCACGTCCAGCGTCCGCAGGCCCACGTAGAGGACCACGAGGGCGCCCAGCGTCGGCCACGACGCCCCCCGGCGCCGGATCCCCGCCACGACGAGGTAGACCAGGGGCAGCAGCATGGCGACCTCGGCGAGCGCGGTGATCTCCCCGTCCGAGGAGCCTCCGGCCAGCCTCGCCGCCGCCGTTCCCACGGCCAGGGCGGTCGGCCAGCGCCGCAGCACGGCTGCCCAGCCGGAACGGTGCGGTATGACGTCAGACACGGGCCGGGCCCCCGTACTCGTCGCGCCGGCGGAGCATCACCAGGAGCATGAGCGGGAGCATCACGACGTGCTCCAGGAGGAGCAGCGAGCCGGCCGGGATCACGCCTGTCCACAGCAGCGGGAACAGGACCAGTGCCGGGACGAACATGGAGCCGGCCATCTCCAGGGTCCCGGCCCAGCCGTGGCCCCGGTAGCGCATCCAGACGATCATCCCGACGGACATGTCGACGGCCATCTCCAGGACGGCCGGCTCCGGCCGCGCGGGGAACTCCAGGCCCGCGAGCGCCAGGCCGCCGCGCACGGCGGCGCCGAGGACCGCCATGCCGACGAACATCGCCGCGACCATCTCCAGGTAGTGACGGAAGAACGGCCACCAGCCGCGCCCGTGGTGGCTGTGGGCGGCTCTTGCTCTCATCTCCGGCTCCTCTCGTGTACGGGGTTGGGGTATCCGGAACCCAGACTGCGGGAGGACGGGAGCCGCCAGTAGTGCGGAAGCCGCACGTGCCGGCGGGGGCCTGTCACGAAATCTCGTGACATTTGTCATCGGGGCCCGGCATACCCCCCACCACCTGCCGCACCAGGGGACAATGGCGGCGTGCGTGACGGGCCGAGCGAGCGCGGGACGGGGCTGAGCGGGTTCCGCCGCTACACGTGGTGGAGCCTCACCGGGAGCATCACGGTGTCCCTGGTGCTCTTCGTCAGGGCGTGGGCCATGGACGAGGGCGTGGTCCCCTGGGTCAGGGGCGTCAGCGGCCTGGCGCTGGCGGTGCTGGTCGTGGCCGCCGTCGTGCTCGTCGGCCGCCGGCTGGACCGCGTCCCAGGCGACCCCGGGCCCGGTCACCAGGTGGGCGGTCATCGGACGGACGGTCGTCATCCGGGTGGCCGGGCTCCGGCCGGCCGGTCGACGGCGGGGCCTGGCGGGTTTCCGGCCGGGTGGCTGGTGGTGGGGGGTCTGGCCGCGGCCGTGCTCGGGGCCGTCCCGCTGGCGTTGCGCGACGACGGGCTGTGGCCGGTCGCTCCGGCGGTGATGGTGTCGATCACGGCGACGTTCCTCCGGCCGGCGCACCGGCGCACGCTCATCGCCGGCGCGGTGGTCGCCGCGGCGGCGCTCGGCGGGGGCGTGGCGCTCGCCTCGGGAGACGAGGGGTGGCTCCTCGCTGCCGCCTTCCCGGCCGGCATGGTCGCCTCCGTCGCCTGGATGGCGCTGGGCATGCTGTGGGCCTGGGACGTCGCCGACCGGCTGGACCAGGCGCGGCGGCTGGCCGCCGAACTGGCGGTCAAGGACGAGCGGCTGCGCTTCGCCGCCGACCTGCACGACATCCAGGGCCACCACCTGCAGGTGATCGCGCTCAAGAGCGAGCTTGCCGAGCGGCTCGTCGAGGGCGACCCGGCGCGGGCCGCCGCGGAGATGCGGGAGGTGCGGCGGCTGGCCGCCGACGCGCTCCGCGACACCCGTGCCGTGGTGCAGGGATACCGGCGTACGACTCTGGAGGACGAGATCGCCAACGCGGCCAAGGTGCTGACCGCCGCCGGCATCGACACGGCCGTCGACCGTGATCAGGCCACCGGCGCGCCCACCCTGCCGGAGCCCGCCCGCCACCTGCTGGGGCTGGTGATGCGCGAGGCGACCACCAACGTGCTGCGCCACAGCCGGGCCGGCCACGCGCGCATCGCCTACCGCGTCGAGGACGGCCATGCCCGGCTGCTGATCGGCAACGACGGCGCCGCGGACCCGCCCCGGCCGGACGCGGGCACCGGGCTGCGCACCCTGGCCGGGCGGCTGGAGCAGGCCGGCGGCACGCTGGACTGGCGGCGCGACGGCGACCGGTTCGAGGTGGTGGCCTCGCTGCCGGCCGGCGCGCCCGCCTACCCCGCCGGGGTGAGTACGCGGTGATCCGGTTGCTGATCGCCGACGACGAGGACCTCATCAGGGGAGCCCTGGCCGCGCTGCTCGGGCTGGAGGCGGACCTGGACGTGGTCGCCGAGGCGGCCACCACCACGGACGCGGTGCGGCTGGCACACGAGCGGCGGCCGGACATCGCCGTGCTCGACCTGGAGATGCCGCCCGCCGACGGGTTGCACGCCGCGCAGGAGATCCGCGCCGCGCTGTCCACACGGATCGTCCTCGTCACCCGGCATGCCCGGCCCGGCGTGCTGCGCCGTGCGCTCGCCGCCGGGGTGAGCGGATTCGTGCCCAAGACCACGCCCGCCACCCGGCTGGCCGAGATCATCCGCGACGTCGCCGCCGGCCGCCGCTACGTCGACCCCGACATCGCCGCCTCCGCCCTCGCCGAGGACGACTGCCCCCTGACCGGACGGGAGCTGGAGGTGCTGCGCGCGTCGCGGACGGGCGCCTCGATCAACGACATCGCGGCGCAGATCCACCTCGCTCCCGGCACGGTGCGCAACTACCTGTCGGCGGCCATGGCCAAGCTCGGGGTCAGTTCGCGCCACGCCGCGGCACACCGTGCCTGGGAGGAGGGCTGGATCTGACGCCGCCCATCCGCCCGGCCGCGCGCCCGAACGGGTCGCGGTGGAAGGGGAGGACAGGTGGCGGGAGGGCCAGGGTGGGGCCGGTCAGGCGCGTTCGGCGGTGGTGAAGAGGGTTTTGACGGCCTCGCCGAAGTAGGGGCCGTACATGGTGCGCTGGTCGTCGCTGTACTTGAAGCTGCTCAGCGACGTCAGGGTGCCCTTGCCGGTGTCGTGGTCGAAGCCGGACAGCCAGGGGCCGCCGCTGGAGCCGGCCGTCATGTCGCAGCCGAGGCCCTGGTCGCGGGTCTCGCCGTGGGGGTCGGCGCGCAGCCGTCCGGCGCAGTAGACCAGGTGTTCGCCGTTGTACGGCGGGTCGGCGGGATAGCCGAAGCCGAAGGCCTGCCCGCCCCGCGGCTGGTTGAAGGCGATCTCCTGAGCGCCCACCACGTCGGCGACGTGCCTGCCGGACGAGGTGCCCAGGACTACCATGCCCACGTCGTAGCTGTCGTCGGCCGAGCGGGACCACGGGCCCGCGACGAACATGCGGCGCGCCGGGTACCTCCCGTACGGGTGGCCGCCGCCGTCACGGTAGCCCGGCACGAACGTCCAGTTGTCGGCCCACTGGCCGGCGCCGTCCTTGACGCAGTGGCCCGCCGTGACCACCACGTCGCGGTTGGCGCTCTTGACCGTGCTCGCCGAGCAGACGAAGTCGACCCCGTTCATCGTCATGAAGACGCGGCCGGTGGTCCTGGTCACCGCGCCGCCGGTCGACCAGCGCGCGCCGTACGTCGTCTGCTGCGGCCGGGCGGAGTGGTGCCGGGAGACGGCCGGACGGCGGTCGGGGGAGGCCTGGCGGGCCGTCGTGCCCGACAGCCCTGGCACACCCGGGCCGCCGGCCCGGCCGGTGAGCCCGCCGAGCAGGCCGCCCCCCGGCAGGGAGCCGACCAGGTCGATCGGCAGCGCCGCGGCCATCCGCCGGGCCGTCCAGTAGCCGAGCACCCGCTGCTGGTCGGACGGGCCGCGGGCGGCGACGTGCTCGACGACGTCCGGCCGGGAGGCCTGTCCCGCCCGCGTCGCCCGCGCCGCGTCGGGCCCGGCGTCGCGTGCCCGGGGCGGGTCGTGGTCGGCGTGGGCGGGCGGATGGACGGGTCGCTGTGGGGGAGTCGCGCCGACGAGGGCGGGGCCCATCAGCCCCGCGACGAGCGGAACGGCCGCCAGCAGAGGGGTGCTCAGGGTCATGGCACCCGAGTGTGCACTACAACGTGTGCCCTTGTGGCTACATTCGGTAAAACGCCTCAGAGTGCGTTGGTGCGCTGCGCGGCCTGGTAGACGGCCTGGGCCTCGTTGCCGAAGAACGGGCCGAACATGAAGTCCGGCGCGAAGTTGTACTTGAAGCTGTTGACGGAGTTGAGCCAGCCGAGCCCGGTCGACTCGTCGAAGTTGCGGAACCACGGGCCGCCGCTGGAGCCGCCCGTCATGGCGCAGCGCAGGCCCAGGTCCCGGGTCATGACGGTGTCGTCGAACGCCTGCCCGCTGCAGTAGATGAGCCGTGAGCCGTTGAACGGCGCCGCCGCCGGGTAGCCGAAGGAGTACATCTGCTGCCGCCTGGCCTGGTTGAAGGCCACCCCCTGCCCGCCGACCACGTCGGTCAGCGTCCGGCCGTCGAGCGGCGCGACCACGGCGGCGGCGATGTCGAAGTTGATGTCCTCGCGGGCGTTCCACTGCTGGGTGGTCAGCAGCCTGGTGGCGACCCAGGTGCCGAACGGGCGCCGGCCGTTGTCGAAACCCGGGACGAACACCCAGTTGCGGTGGGCGGCGCCGTTCAGCTTCACGCAGTGCCCGGCGGTCATCACGACGCTCTCGTTGGCGCTGGTGACGGCCGTGCCCGAGCAGGAGGAGTTGCGGCCCTCGGCGGTGGTGAAGAAGACCCGGCCCACGGTGCGCACGACGGCGCCGCCGTCGGTCCATCGCAGGCCGGGGCTGTTCGGCACCTGGGCCTGCTGGGCGACCTGGCGGACGCCGACGGGCGCGGTGCCGCCGACCGACCACGGCGCGGCCTGGCCGGCTCCCGCGGAGGAGCCGCGGATCGTGTACGGGACGCGCCCGCCGGTGGCGGTGCCGGTCGAGGCGCCGCGGGTGGCCCACGGGCTGCCCTGGGTGGGCGAGTCCGACGAGGCGCGGCGCGGCGCGGGCGACGACAGGGGCTCCGCCGCCAGCATGCGCTGCGACGTCCAGTACTGCAGGACGGTCCGGCGTTCCGGCCAGGAGTCCGTCGCGGACCAGCGGACGGGCCTGGGGTCCAGGCCGGTCGCCGAGGTGCCTGCCTGGGCGGCTCCCGCGGACGCGGGGATCAGCGCGCCCGCCACGGCGAGCGCGACGGCGGAGAGCAGGGCGACTCTGCGGTGCATTACGTACCTCCCGAAACCGGAATCTGCCGTTGGAAGGTACGTACGGCGATATGCCTTTTTCTCAAGCTATGCGCATTCGGATATGGCGGCATCACGGTACGAACCGGTGGTGATACCGCCCGTCACATACCGGGCCGATTTCGGGAACGTCACGGCCGCGTGCCCGGGCGCGTCCGCGAGCGGGGAGAATGGACGGGTGCATGCACAGTCCCTCCGCTCCGTCGTCGTGCTGGGCTCCACCGGCTCGGTCGGCACCCAGGCCCTCGACGTCCTCACGACCAATCCCGGCAGGTTCCGGGTCGCGGGGCTCGCGGCCGGCGGCGGCAAGGTCGAGTTGCTGGCCAGGCAGGCCGCCGAGGTCGGGGCCGAGGTCGTGGCCGTCGCCGACGAGGCGGCGGTGCCGGCCCTGAAGGACGCGCTCGCCGCGCACGGCGCCGCGCCCCTGGTGCTCGCCGGCGCCGACGGGGTCGCCGAGGTGGCCGCGTGGCAGTGCGACACCGTGCTCAACGGCATCACCGGCGCGCTCGGCCTGACCTCCACGCTCGTCGCGCTGGAGGCCGGCCGCACCCTGGCGCTGGCCAACAAGGAGTCCCTGATCATCGGCGGGCCCCTGGTCAAGCGGCTGGCCAAGCCGGGCCGGATCCTCCCCGTCGACTCCGAGCACTCCGCGGTCCAGCAGTGCCTGTGGGCCGCCGGGCCCGACGGTCACGACCCCGACGCCGTCCGGCGGCTCGTCATCACGGCCAGCGGCGGCCCGTTCCGGGGCAGGAGCCGCGCCGAGATGGCCGGGGTGACACCCGAGATGGCGCTGGCCCACCCCACCTGGTCGATGGGCCCCATGATCACCGTCAACTCCGCGACCCTGGTCAACAAGGGGTTGGAGGTGATCGAGGCGCACCTGCTGTTCGACCTGGGCTTCGACCGCATCGAGGTGGTGGTCCACCCGCAGTCGATCATCCACTCCATGGTGGAGTTCGTCGACGGCTCCACCATCGCCCAGGCCAGCCCGCCCGACATGCGGCTGCCGATCGCGCTGGCCCTCGGCCACCCCGGGCGGCTGGCCGGCGCGGCCCCGGCCGTCGACTGGACCAGGGCCCACACGTGGACCTTCGAGCCCCTCGACGACGCCGCGTTCCCCGCCGTCGCCCTGGCCCGACATGTCGGCGCGGCGGGTGGCACCGCGCCGGCCGTCTACAACGCGGCCAACGAGGCGTGCCTGGAGGCGTTCCTCCGCGGCGAGCTGCCGTTCCTCGCGATCGTCGACACCGTCGCCCGCGTGGTGGAGGAGCACGACGTCACTCCCGCCGGCTCGGTCGAGGAGGTGCTGGCCGCCGACGGCTGGGCTCGCGCCCGCGCGGTGGAGCTGGCGGCGCGGCAGTCCCGCTGACTTCCTAGACTGGACACCGTCTTCGACACCTAAGAGGAGCAATGTCTTCTGTAGCACTCGGCATCCCGACGGTCCGCCCCAAGCCGCTGGCCGAACGACGGCACTCGCGGCAGATCAGGGTGGGCAACGTGCTCGTGGGTGGCGACGCGCCCGTCTCCGTGCAGTCGATGACCACCACGGTCACCGCCGACGTCAACTCCACCCTGCAGCAGATCGCCGAGCTGACGGCGTCCGGCTGCCAGATCGTCCGCGTGGCCGTGCCGTCCCAGGACGACGCCGACGCGCTGCCGATCATCGCCAGGAAGTCGCAGATCCCGGTGATCGCCGACATCCACTTCCAGCCGAAGTACGTCTTCGCCGCGATCGAGGCGGGCTGCGCGGCGGTGCGCGTCAATCCGGGCAACATCAAGAAGTTCGACGACAAGGTGGGTGAGATCGCCAAGGCCGCGGCCGACCACGGTGTGCCCATCCGCATCGGCGTCAACGCCGGCTCGCTCGACCCCCGGCTGCTGCAGAAGTACGGCAAGGCCACCCCCGAGGCGCTGGTCGAGTCGGCGCTGTGGGAGTGCTCGCTGTTCGAGGAGCACGGCTTCCGCGACATCAAGATCTCGGTCAAGCACAACGACCCGGTCGTGATGATCAACGCCTACCGGCTGCTCGCCGCCCAGTGCGACTACCCGCTCCACCTGGGCGTGACCGAGGCGGGGCCGGCCTTCCAGGGCACGATCAAGTCGGCCGTGGCGTTCGGCGCGCTGCTGGCCGAGGGCATCGGCGACACGATCCGGGTGTCGCTGTCGGCTCCTCCGGTGGAGGAGGTCAAGGTCGGCGCGCAGATCCTCGAGTCGCTGGGGCTGCGCGAGCGCGGGCTGGAGATCGTCTCGTGCCCGTCGTGCGGCCGGGCGCAGGTCGACGTCTACACCCTCGCCGAGCAGGTGCAGGCCGGCCTGGAGGGCCTGAAGGTGCCGCTGCGGGTGGCGGTCATGGGCTGCGTGGTCAACGGTCCCGGCGAGGCGCGTGAGGCCGACCTGGGCGTCGCCTCGGGCAACGGCAAGGGCCAGATCTTCGTCAAGGGCGAGGTCGTCAAGACGGTGCCCGAGTCGCAGATCGTCGAGACCCTCATCGAGGAGGCGCTGCGGATCGCCGAGGAGATGGGCGTCGAGGTCGACCTCGACGACGACGCTCCCGGCCCCCAGGTCACCGTGGGCTGAGCCGCCACCTCGTCACGCTGAGCCATCGAGTCATTACAGAATGGCAAGCGTTCCCCCATACCGATCGTGACCGGTCCGCCACGCGGGCAGCATCACTAGTCATGAGACGGGTGAAGCGGTGCGTACGGGTGGTCGCCGCCGTGGCGGTCCTGGCCGGCGGAGTGGTGAGCGCGCAGGGAGGCGCCGCCACGCCGGCCGTGGCGGCGCGGGCCAGGCCGGTGCAGGCCCTGGCGTGGGAGGCGTGCCCCGCCGACGGCAGGGACGTGGCCGCCGCGCGGCAGGTCCGCACCCCGGGCACGGAGTGCGCGACGCTGCGCGTGCCGCTCGACCATCGCGACCCGGCGGGCCGCGCGATCACGCTGGCCGTCAACCGGATCAAGGCGACGAAGCCGCGCGACGGCCACCACCTGGGCACGCTGCTCGTCAATCCCGGCGGCCCCGGCGCGTCCGGCCGCTCGCTGGCCGAGCACGTCGCCAGGACGCTGCCCCCGAGGATCACCGAGCGCTACGACGTGGTCGGGTTCGACCCCCGTGGGGTGGGCCTGAGCCGGCCGGCCATGCGCTGCGTCGACCCGGAGGTCTACTACGCCCCGCCCCGCCCCGACGCGGTGCCGCGCGGCGCGGACGACGAGCAGGTGCTGCTCGGCCGGGCCGCCGAGTACGCCGAGCGGTGCGGCAGCCTGTGGGCCTGGCTGCTGCCCCACATGACGACCGAGGCCGTCGCCCGTGACCTCGACGTGCTCCGCGCCGCCCTCGGCGAGGAGCGCATCAGCTACCTCGGCTACTCCTACGGCACCTACATCGGCGCCGTCTACGCCACGCTCTTCCCGGACCGGGTCAACCGCCTCGTCCTGGACAGCTCCGTCGACCCGGGCGGCGTCTGGTACCAGACCAACCTGGCGCAGAACCTCGCCTTCGACCGCAGGCACCGCGACTTCCTCGCCTGGACGGCCCGGAACAACCGGGTCTACCGGCTCGGCTCCGACGCCCGCCAGACCACGTTCGCCTGGTACGCCATGCGCGCCCGGCTGCGCGAGCGGCCGGCCGGCGGAGTGGTCGGCCCGAGCGAGCTCGACGACATGTTCACCGTCGGCGGCTACACCGACCGGGTCTGGCCCGAACTGGCCGGCGCCTGGTCCTCCTACGTCCGCCGCGGCGACGCGCGGGGCCTGCTCGCCGCCTACGAGCGGCACGGCAGGCAGGACGCCGAGGACGAGAACGGCTACGCCGTCTACCTGAGCGTCCAGTGCACCGACGCGGCCTGGCCGCGCGACTGGAACGCCTGGCGGGCCGACATGGCCCGCCAGCACCGCCGCGCCCCGTTCATGACCTGGCCGAACGCCTGGTACAACGCACCGTGCGCCTTCTGGCCGGCCCAGGCCGGCACGCCCGTCGCGATCAAGGGCTCACCCGCGCTGCCGCCGATCCTCATGCTCCAGTCGCGCGGCGACGCCGCCACGCCGTACGCGGGGGCGCTGGAGATGCGCGAGCGCTTCCCGACCGCCCGGATGGTGGTGGACCAGGGCGGCAACCACGGCGTGTCGATGGCCGGCAACACCTGCGTCGACCGGCACCTGGCCGCCTACCTCGCCGACGGCACGGTCCCCGCGCGCGGCGCCACGTGCGCGGCCGTCCCGGCCCCCAGGCCGGCGGCCCGGATGGCCGGCGTCGGGGCGAAGGGTCACGATCGGCTCACCGAGCCGCGTCGGGGATGAGCTAATTGGCAGGGTGTCGCGTAGTCTGACCATGTGATGCTGCGTACATCGGCGTCGCGTGTGCTCGATGACAGCGACCGGGACGAGGCTCTGGCCCTGCTCGACCGTGATCCGGTCGCCAACGTCTTCGTCTCCTCCCGGGTGCGCACGGTCGGCCTCAACCCGGCGCGGCTGGGCGGGCAGATGTGGGGCTACGGGCCGCGCGGCGGACTCGTCTCGCTCTGCTACGCCGGCGCCAACCTGGTGCCGGTCAACGCCGGCCCCGAAGCCGTGCACGCCTTCGCCGACCGCGCCCGCAAGCAGGGACGCCGCTGCTCGTCGATCGTGGGGCCCGCCGACGCGGTCTCGCCGCTGTGGGAGCGGCTGGAGCCGCACTGGGGGCGGGCCCGGGCCATCCGGTGGGAGCAGCCCGTCATGGCCATCTCCCATCCGCCGGCCGTGCCCGCCGACCCGCTGGTGCGGCGGGTCACGCCCGACGAGTTCGACCTCCTGCTGCCGGCCTGCGTCGCGATGTTCACCGAGGAGGTCGGGATCTCGCCCAACCTGGGCGACGGCGGCGCCCTCTACCGCACGCGCGTGGCCGAGCTGATCCGCATCGGCCGGTCGTACGCCCGCATCGACGACGGGCGGGTGGTGTTCAAGGCCGAGGTCGGCGCGGTCACCCCGTTCGCCTGCCAGGTGCAGGGCGTGTGGGTGGACCCGGGACTACGAGGGCAGGGCCACGCGGTGGCCGGGATGGCCGCGGTCGTCAAGGCCGCGCTGGCGTACTTCGCGCCGGTCGTCACGCTGTACGTCAACGACTACAACCACGCGGCTCGGGCGGTCTACCGCAAGGTGGGCTTCCACGAGATCGACACGTTCATGTCGGTCCTGTTCTAGACGAGACACCCGGCCCGGCGGCGAGTTCACCCTCTGGAGTTCCCGGATCGGATCAGGGACACGGCCCGTGACCTCGGCGTCACCCGACCAAGGGGCCGGTCTGCAGCACAGAGCGGAGTATTCGTCCTGCCGCCCTGGGATGCCGACCGGCCCGCGCGCCTCGTCAGCGATCAGAGGCGAACGTCGCGGATGTGAGCGTCCGCGGAACGGGGTGGTGTTCGGTCAGCTGAGGTCGAACAGGTGGTTGATCTGGGCGTATGGCCAGGTTAACTTGTCCGGATTGACCTTCCCGTCGGCGTAGCCGTCAGAGTCCGGCCGTGCGTAGTGAAGGCGATACCATGCCGCGTCCCGCGCTCGCTCGTCTTCGGTCCTCGTGTCGGCATCGCCAGGGTTGTCGCCGAACCGGCCGTGATTTCCCTTGGCCACCTCGATGTGGCGGATGAAGTCCTCGGCGAGATCGTTGGAGTCCTCCCAGCTGCCGAAGTCCTGCGCGCCGAGGACGAGGACGTTGGTGTTGGGATAGAACCTGGACCTTTCGAAGACCGAGTGGAGCCCGTTGCGGTAGATCGTGGTGATGTTGTGGTCTCTGGCGTAGGCGAGTGCCGCGCGGCCTTCCTCCGTTTCGAGCAGCGTTCGCTCGGTGAGGTCGCGGGCCTCCTCATTGTTGTCCCAGGGGCCGGCGAACCCGGCCGTGACGAGGGCGGGGATGGTGGCCAATCCCGTGACATAGGTGACCGTCCCCAGGCTTCCCATTTTCGCGCCGGCCCCGAGCAAGGACTTCGCGTACCTCAACGCGGCGATCGGGTTGCGCCGGATGTTGTCCTGGATGCCGGCGAGCGCCATCTGCATCCGCTTTCTCAGGGCCGCGATGTACAGCCTGCTTCCCACCGTGCCTATCGCAGGGCCGAGGGCGAAGTAGCGGACGAGCGCGATCACCAGGGCGATCAGGGCGGCGATGACGTACAGTCTCCAGACCAGCTTCACGGTGACCAGGAGCATCGTGGCCGTGCCGGACACCGCGGCGGCCACGCCGCCCTTGTCGGTCTCGGCCTGGGCGACTGGCAGGAGGTCCTCGAAGGCCGTCATGTCGTCGCTCAGGTTGCCCGCCGTGCGGACATGGGCGGCCGCCTCGTTCGTGCCGGTCCGGCCGTTCTTGGCCTCGGTGGCGATGTCCAGAGAGGCCGAAGACCCCTGGAGGCGGTCGAGGTCGTCGTCATGGCTCCCCAACGGCGCCACATCGGCGATCAAGCTGTGGGCCCAGCGTAGGCTCTCGGGTAGTCCTCCGCTCACGATGCCGCCCCGTTGGCGTGTTCGGTCCGGACGTAGGTGTGTTCCGAGGCCACGTGCTTGGCCGCCATGCCGCGCAGGTGGGTGGCGATGCTCTCGAAGTGCTGCCCCATTTGCTCGGTGAGGCCGGTGCACTCGGTGTCGAACTCCTCGCTCAGCTCGTCACGTGTGCCGACACAACGAGCCACACCCGGCAGCGCGAGGGCGACTGCCCGCTCAAGGCGGTCGGCGACCTCGGCCAGGTCCTGGGCAGTGCGGCCCCGGGAGCCGAAGGCCACCTGGATTCCGTCGAACTTCTCGCTCATTGCTGCATCAGCCGATCCAGGCGCGAGGTGAGCCCGTTGACGGTGGACAGAAGCTCGTTCATATCCGCTTGGGTGTCGGCCCTGACCTTTTCCATCAAGTCGTTCAGCTCCAGCGGGTCCTGCTTCAGCACCTCGGGGATGGCCTGTGTGGCCCGTTGCTGGGCCGCCTCCCGGGCCCGGCCGAATGCCTCCTTGATCGCCTCGGCCAGCTCGGTCGCGGGTAGCCGCATGGCCCGCGGGTCGAGCTTCAGTCCGGTGAGGTCGGAGGTGCCGTCCACTTCTACGCTGACGAGCCCGTTCGCGGCCGTGGCGGATTCCCGCAACGCCAGGAACTCATTCAGAAAATCCATGGTTTCCCAGGCTAGGGGGGTGACCGGGATCTTCCAGCCAAGATCGTCTACGTTCACGCACATTTCACTCCGCGTTGGCGGTCGCCCGGGCTCGTCGTCGGCGCGGCTCCACCCGAGTGTTAGAGGCGCACCAGCTTGTCGAAGAGCCGGGCCAGCTCGGTGTGCGGGTCGCGGGTGAGGCCCGCGTGCACCGGGCCGGCCTGCACGATCGTGCTGCGCGGCGCGGTCAGCCAGCGGAACCTGCCGCCCAGCGACTCGCCGGCCAGCGGCCCCGCCTTCTCGCCGCAGGCCAGTTCGTAGGCGCCGAGGGCCTGCCGGACCGCGTCGGCGTCGGCCTCGGGGTCGAGGGCGCGCAGGCGAGCGGCGTCCAGCTCGACCCGCGCGCAGAGGTAGCCGCGCGACTGGCAGTAGAGCAGCACGCCGGCGTTGATCAGCTCGCCGCGCTCCACGCGGGGCACGACGCGGATCACCGCGTACTCGTAGACGTCCCTGGTCACCGGCCGCCTCCTCGCCAGAACTCGCCGACCGATCCCGGGCCCGGGCGCTCCTGCCGTGACTCCGCGCCCGCCAGGGTGAGCCACTGACGCGGGCCGTGCGCGCGCCGCAGCAGGTGGTCGGCGTAGGCGTCGCGGACCGCCTGCGCCGAGCCGAACCCCGGCTCCCCGTCGATCCACGCGTCGGGCACCAGGGCCGTCACCGTCTCCAGCAGCTCGGGGGTGATCTTCGCCGACAGCTCGGCCGCGGCGGCGTCGAGCCCGGTGGCGAACGGCGCCAGCACGTGGTCGCCGGCGTCGAACGGCCGCTGCGGGTCGGCTGTCCTCCAGTTGTGGTGGAACCACAGCGCGGCGCCGTGGTCGATCAGCCAGGTCTCGCGGTGCCAGACCAGCAGGTTGGGGTTGCGCCAGCTCCGGTCGACGTTGTGGACGAGGGCGTCGAACCAGACCACCTGGGAGGCGAACACCGGATCGGGCGGCCAGGCCAGCGGCTCGAAGCCGAGCGCGCCGGGCAGGAAGTCGATCGCCAGGTTGAGGCCGGTGCTGGCCTTGAGCAGATCCTGCACCTCCTCGTCGGGCTCGCGGACGCCGAGCTGCGGGTCGAGGTCGATCAGCTTGAGCTCGGGCGTGCGCAGGCCCAGCCGCCGGGCCAGCTCGGCGCAGATGATCTCGGCGACGAGGACCCGCCGGCCCTGCCCGGCCTCGCGGAACTTCACCACGTAGGTGCCGAGGTCGTCGGCCTCGACGACCCCGGGCAGCGACCCGCCCTCCCGCAGCGGCGTCACGTAGCGCGTGGCCGCGATGGATTCCAGCACGCCACGAGGCTATCGCCCCGCACGTCCGGCGGAGATCACGGGAGCGCCCTACATCTTGGCGATCACCTCGTCGGCGAAGCGCTCCATGGTGGCCACCTTGAGCGCCAGGCTGCCCTCGCCGTACTTCTCCTTCTCCTGCGGCGTGGCGAGCCGCCAGGGGGCGGCCATGGTCCCGGTGACGCCCTTGGCGGCGAAGCGGTGGTAGGTCTCGGCGTCGGGCATGACGGCCAGCGGGGCGATGATCTCGAAGTCGCCGGCCGGGCGGCCGTGCTCGGCGAGTTGTTCGCGCAGCGCCTCCAGCACCGTGTCGAACTGCTCCTCGGTGTAGACGCGGTTGCCGATCCAGCCGTCGCCCAGCCGGGCGGCCCGCCGCAGCGCGGCGGGGCTGTCGCCGCCCACCAGCACGGGCACCGGCCGGGCCGGGACGGGCGAGATGGACAGCTCGGGCAGGTCGTCCAGCGTGACCGGGCGCCCCGACCACAGCTCGCGCAGCACCGGGAGCATCGTGTCGAGCCGGCGGCCGCGGGTGTGGAAGTCCTGGCCCGTGGCGGTGAACTCCTCCTTGCACCAGCCGACGCCCACGCCGAACGTGACCCGGTCGCCGGACAGCACCGCGGCCGTGGAGACCTGCTTGGCCACGGTGAGCAGGTCGCGGGCCGGCGCGATGTAGACGTTGGGGGAGAAGCGCAGCGTGCTCGTCACGGCGGCCATCGCCCCGATCGTCACCCACACGTCCGGCCAGTGCGTGCGCGCGTCCCAGCGCGGCCGCCCCGACTTCGAGTAGGGGTACGGGGAGGCGAAGTCGGCGTAGAACAGGTGGTCCGACAGCGTCAGGGTGTCGAACCCGCACCGCTCGGCCACCCTGGCCAGCTCCACGAAGTGCCCCGTGTCGGAGAACGAGGCCCCCAGCCAGAATCTCACCGGAACTCCGGGGCGACCTTGGTGGCGAACAGTTCGAGGTTGCGCTTGACCGTGTCGAGCGGGAGCACGCCCTGCTGGCCCTGCATGTACAGGCCGAACCACTCCAGGTCGGGCATCCGGTCGAGCATGCGCTGGATGC
The DNA here is from genome assembly GCF_014207745.1 of Nonomuraea muscovyensis. Lineage (NCBI taxonomy): Bacteria > Bacillati > Actinomycetota > Actinomycetes > Streptosporangiales > Streptosporangiaceae > Nonomuraea > Nonomuraea muscovyensis. The sequence continues at coordinate 1,348,749 of NZ_JACHJB010000001.1, read as the reverse complement.
CACGCTTGACGTCGTCCGGGCTGCCGAACAGCGCCATCTCCACCTCGTTCATTCGCTTGGCGTCGCCCTTCTCCGGGGAGATGGGCTGGTGCTTTTCGTCCTCCTGCTTGCGCAGCACCTCCAGGTAGCCGAACGGCCCGAAGAAGGCGGCGAAGTCCTTGGGGATGCTGCGGCCGAAGGTGTCGATCGCCTCCTCGGTGGTGTCGGCGATGCCGACGACCTTGAGGATGCCGGTGTGCTCGCCGAGCTTGTAGTCGCGGCCGTGCTTGGCCGACTCCTCCTGGTAGAGCCTGGCCTTGGCGGCGTGGTCGTCGGGGTTGGGGGTGAACAGCCACGGCAGGATGTCCTCCTGCGCGGCCCTGATCACCGAGCGGTCGGAGATGGTGAACGGCTGCCACAGCTCCGGGTAGGGGTTCTGGTACGGCCGGGGGCAGACCGAGACGGCCTGGACCCGGCCCTGGTCGTCCAGCTCGCCGGGCGCGCCGAAGGTGCGGGTCCAGTCCTGGGCGGGCCAGCCCTCGATGCCCTCGTACGGGTAGGGCACCTGGTAGTCGAGGACGTCGGAGCGGTAGCGGAGGGTCTCCTGGGTCCACGCCAGCTTCATGATCTTCAGCACCTCGCCGAAGACGTCGAAGTTGCGGGTGTCGGAGGCCGAGCCGTCGGAGCGGGCCGCCGCCGCGTGCCAGCGCTGGCCGAGCACGTTCATCCAGCGGTTCTGGTAGCCGCGGGCGACTCCCAGCCGCAGCCGCCCCTTGCAGAACTGGTCGAGCAGCGCCACGTCCTCCGCCGCCCGGATGGGGTCCCAGGCGGGCAGCACCAGGCCGAGCGGCGCGAGCAGGATGCGCTCGGTGCGGGCGGCCAGGTCGGTGAGGAACATCAGCGGGTTGACCGAGAACTCCATCCCCTCCGAGTGGAAGTGGTGCTCGGTCATCATCAGCGCGTCGAAGCCGAGCTGGTCGGCGTGGACGGCGATCTCACGCACCTCGTGCAGCAGCCGCTGGTACGACTCCGTGTCACGCCCGATGGGGCGCTTGGCCTTGGCGTTCTCCTCAGCCGCGTATCCGGAGCCTGGGATCTGCGGATTCAGGAAGATGGAAAACTTCACCGGGAGACCTCTTTCCACGGGGGCGCATCTCTGTGCGGCAAGCTACTCTAGAAATCTTAGCCGAGCAATCGCTTGGTTGACGTGAGGAGGGGCGCATGCGGCTCGGGGTCACGATGTTCACCACCGACCGGGCCATGCCGGTTCACGAGCTCGCCCGGGCCGCCGAGGAGCGCGGGTTCGCCTCGCTCTACGTGCCCGAGCACACCCACATCCCGATCTCCCGGCGCACGCCGCCGCCGGCGGGGCAGGAGGAACTTCCCGAGGAGTACAAGCGCACGTTCGACCCGCTGGTCGCGCTCTCCTACGCCGCCGCCGTCACCTCGCGGCTGCGGGTCGGCACCGGCATCCTGCTCGCCGCCCAGCGCGACCCCATCGTCACCGCCAAGGCCGTCGCCACCCTCGACCACCTCTCCGGCGGGCGCGTGGTGCTCGGCGTCGGCTTCGGGTGGAACGCCGACGAGATGGCCGATCACGGCGTGCCCTACCGGGAGCGGCGCGAGGTGGCGCGCGAGCACGTGCTGGCGATGCGCGCCCTGTGGCGCGACGAGGTGGCCGCCTTCGACGGCGCCCACACGCGCTTCGAGCCGTCGTGGGCGTGGCCCAAGCCGGTGTCCGGGCCGCCCGTCCACATCGGCGGGGCGGCCGGGCCGAAACTGTTCGCGCACGTCGCCGAGTACGCCGACGGCTGGATGCCGATCGGCGGCCGGGGCGTCAAGGCCGCGCTGCCCGCCCTGCGGGAGGCGTGCGAGAAGGCCGGGCGGCCGATGGCCCGCGTGATCCCGTTCGGGACGCTGCCGACGAGGGAGAAGCTCGACTACTACGCCGGACTCGGGATCGACGAGACCGTCGCCAGCCTGCCGAGCGCCCCGGCCGACGTGGTGCTGCCCGTGCTCGACGCGTACGCCCGGCTGATCTGAGGCGGCTGATCCGAGGCGACAGGTCTGAGACGGCGGGTCCGAGGCGGGCTGAGGCGGCCGCGACAGCAAGGTGGCACCCCGGGGTGCCAGGGATGTCACCCGATGGGCAAGGTCGTCGCACATGTTCTGAACTGCTGTGTCACGGTCCGGCCGCGATTGCGGGCCGGACCGTTGACGGGCGGGCGCCGGTTGCCTTCAGTGGAGAGGGAAGTGGGGTGGCGGCGAGGGGAGGCGCCCCGTGCCAATGGCGCACCCGCTCAGAACGGGGGACCCGCGGCGACTCGGGGCGTACGAGCTGTCAGGGCGCCTGGGCGAGGGCGGTCAGGGCGTGGTGTACCTCGGGACCAGGGACGAGGACACCTACGCGGTCAAGCTGCTGCACGGTCCCGTGGGGGACGAGCGGGCGGCGTTCCTGCGCGAGGTGGAGCTGGCCAAGCAGGTGGCCAGGTTCTGCACCGCGCAGGTGGTGGAGGCCGGGTTCGACGACGGCCGGGCCTACATCGTGAGCGAGTACGTCGACGGGCCGTCGCTGGCGCGCGACGTCGCGCAGACCGGGCCGCGGACGGGAGCCGCGCTGGAACGGCTCGCCGTCGGCACCGCGACGGCGCTCGCCGCGATCCACCGGGCGGGCATCGTGCACCGCGACTTCAAACCGCAGAACGTGCTGCTCGGCGCCGACGGGCCGCGCGTCATCGACTTCGGGCTGGCCCGGGCGCTCGACGCGGCGGCGACCGTCAGCGGCAGGGGAGTGGGCACGCCCGCGTACATGGCGCCCGAGCAGATCACCGCCTCGGCGGTCACCGGGGCGGCCGACGTGTTCTCGTGGGGTGCCACCCTGTGCTTCGCGGCCAACGCCTCCGCGCCGTTCGGGCAGGACTCGGTGGCGCCGGTGCTGCACCGCATCCTCACCGCGCCGCCCGATCTGGGGCGCCTGGAGGGGCGGTTACGGGAGATCGTCGCGGGGTGCCTGGACAAGGACGCCCGCAACCGGCCGAGCAGCAGGGAACTGCTGCTGGAGTTGCTGGGCGGGGGCGACGGGGTGCCGGCGGAGGTGCTGCGTTCACCTCCGCCCCACATCCTGCGCGTGGAGCCGCCGGCGGCGGTCCCCGCGGCCGGTCCTGTGGCCGGTTCTGTGCCTGGTTCTGTGTCTGGTTCCGCGGTCGGTTCCGCGGTCGGATTCGTGGCCTGTGCCGGGGCCGGTTCGGGGGGAGCCTCCGCCGTGCCCGTCGCGGAGCCGGAGGCGACCGGCACGCCCGGCGGCTACCACCTGCCGGCCGCGGCCTCCGGGGCCGGTCCCGTGTCGTCGGACGGGCCGGACGCCTGGAGAGCGGCGGGCCCGGGAGCGAGCCGGGGTGTCACGTCCGTGCCCGGCGGAGGGGCGGGCTCCGGTGTCACGTCCGTCCCGGGCGGAGGGTCGGGCTCCGGTGTCACGTCCGTCCCGGGCAGCGGGTCGGGCTCGGGAGGAGGGGCGGGCTCGGATGTCACACCCGTCCCCGGCGGAGAGACGGGCTCGCGGGTCGCGTTCGCGCAGGGCGCCGGGCCGGAGGAGCGGCGTGGCGCGGTGGCGTTGCGGATCATGGGGAACGTTCCCGACGACCCGGAGCAGACCCGCCGCACGGGCCGGGCGGCCAACCGGGCCGGGCTGGCCGCGTCCGCCGCGCTGCTGGTGAGTGCGGCCGTGCTGGTCAGCGTGGTGGTGCCGGGCCTGCGCAAGGACGAGCCCTCGCAGGCCGCCGCCGTGCCGACCGTGGTCACCGTCGGACCGGCCGATGCCGAGCCCGAGCCCGAACGGTCGGACGGCATCGCCACCCAGGAGAACCGGGAGGCGCCGGAGGCCGAACGCTCCTCCGACCCGCCCGCGCGCACGTCCGTCGGCGTCCGGGTCCCGGCGCTGGAAGGGCTGGACCGGGCCGCGGCCACGGCCGCGCTCAAGCGGGCCGGGCTGGTGGCCGGCGCCGTCACCCAGGTCGGCTCCCGCCAGCGCGTCGGCCGGGTGCTGGACAGCCGGCCCGCCGCCGGCGCCTCGGTGGCCAGGGGCAGCGCGGTCACCCTGCGCGTCTCGGCCGGGCTGGCCGTCCCCGCCGTCGCCGGCCTCCAGCGCGCGGCCGCCGAGAGCGCCCTGCGCGCCGCCGGGCTCGCCGTGGGCGGGGTCGGCACCACCTGCTCCGCCAAGCCGGACGGTCAGGTCCTGTCGAGCAAGCCCGGGGCGGGCACCAGGGTCTCCGGCGGCGCGAAGGTGGCGCTCGTCGTGTCGCGCCACGGCGCCATCGTGCCCGCGGTCGTGGGCCGCCTCGGGCCGGCGGCCCGCGCCGCGCTCCGCGCCGCCGGATTCACCGTGACCATGCAGAGGCGGGTCGTGGCCGAGGACGCGCAGGTCGGCACCGTACTGGCCCAGAGCGTCGCGGCCGGCGCCTGCGCCGCGCCGGGCGGCGGCGTGGTGATCACGGTCGGCGTAGCCGGCCAGAGCGAGCCTGACCCCACGGAACCCTCCGAACCCCCCGTCACGGAGACTCCCCAGCCCACCCCGACCGAGCCGTGACGGGTGGGCCGGCCCCTCGGCCGGCGTCGGCGGACTTCGGCAGGACGGACGCAGCCCGTCGGCGGCGATCACGACCCGCTTCGGCCGATTGGGCGCTTCCGCCCGGGCGGGCTGCGATCGAAGGTCTAGGGCGCGGACCCCTGGCTTCAGCCATAGGGGTAAGCCCTTCTGTCGAATCTTTGAGCGGTGGATAGATCAACGCCGTAAATTGATCCGGGTGGCGTGACCTTGCGCACGAACGGCAACGTCACCTTCCAGTGCGCCTTTTCGGGTGTGGTGCCCCACGTGCCGCGGGGGGTGCCGGACGGACGGATCGAAGCGCGGCTGAAAGCGCTGCTCCGCGAGGTGATCGAGGAGACAGGGGGCGTGGCCGGTGGAGGTGGAGGTCATGCCCGACCACGTTCACCTGCTGGTCGAGGTGGACCCACAGTGCGGCACCCACAAGCTGGTCAACGCCATCAAGGGCCGTTCCTCGCGTGTCCTGCGCCAGAAGTTTGCGGGCTTGAGGTCGAAGCTGTCGACGTTGTGGACCAACTCCTTCTTCGTGGCCACCGTGGGTGGGACACCCGCCGATGTCGTCGAGAGCCGGAAGAACCGGTGAGGCGTCGTGCTGAGCGGGCGTAGGTACCGGCTGGACCTCACCGAGGAGCAGAGCGGGTTCGCCGAGCGGATCGGCGGGGCCTGCCGCAGTGTGTGGAACACCGCCCTGGAGCAGCGCCGCACCTACCGGAGCCGAGGGAGGTTCATCGGCTATCACGAGCAGGCCCGCCAACTCGTCGAAGCCAAGCAGGACTTCGGTTGGCTGGCCGAGGCGCCCGGCCACTGCCTGCAGCAGACGCTCATCGACCTGGACCAGGCGTGTGCCCGGCACGGAACGTGGAAGGTCCGCTGGAAGTCCAAGGCCAGGAATCCGCCGAGTTTCCGGTTCCCCGAGGGCGGGAAGATCACGGTCGAGCGGCTCAACCGCCGCTGGGCGCGCGCGAAGCTCCCCAAGCTCGGCTGGGTCCGCTTCCGCCTCACCCGCCCGCTCGGTGGGAAGGTCAAGAACGCCACCGTGAGCCGGGACGGCAGGCACTGGTATGTCAGCTTCCTCGTCGACGACGGCGTGGTCACGCCTGAGCGGCATGCCGATCCGGGCAGCGCGGTCGGCGTCGACCGGGGCGTGGTCAAGGTCGTGACCCGCTCGGACGGGCGTTTCCATCACCAGGTGTTCGCTCGGGAGCGGGAGGTCGAGCATGCCAGGAAGCTCCAGCGGGACGTGGCCAGGACGATGAGGGGGGTCGGCCCGGCGGAGGAGAGCCGTCGCGCGGGTGGCCGACCTGGCGCGGAAGATCCGCAACCGCCGACAGGACTTCGCCGCCAGGACCGCTCATGTCCTGGCGGTGGACTTCGAGTTGATCGTGTTCGAGGCCCTGGCGGTCAGGAACATGACCGCTGGAGTCGAGCCCAGGCCGGATCCCGGACGGCCGGGCGTGTTCCTTGTCAATGGGGCGGTGAGCAAGTCCGGCCTGAACCGCGCCATTCTGGACAAGGGCTGGCATCGGATCGAGCTGGCCACCCGCAGCAGGGCCCGGCATACGGGTACCCATGTGATCACTGTGAATCCGGCGTACACCAGTCAACGGTGCAACGTGTGCACGGTGGTGGATCGGAAGTCCCGCGAGAGCCAAGCGGTCTTCCGGTGTACCTCGTGCGGACACATCGAGCACGCCGACGTGAACGCTGCCAAGAACATCCTCACCGCCGGGAGGGCGGAGCACGCACAAGCCGGACCGGCTGTGCGGGTTGGGGCGCGCAAACCACGCAACCGCGTGGGCCGGAAGGCGAACCGCCAAGCAACAGCAGCCCAGGCCACCGCGCAGACGGAACCTGAGCTGGCTGGAATCCCCCGACTTTAGTCGTGGGGAGCGCTTCAAACGTTGCCGGGGTGCTGAAGGTACGCGTCACCGGCGTGCCCATCGAGGGTGACCGTATTCTGCTGCTGGACCAGGACACCGACACCGGCCGCTCCTGGTCGCTGCCCGGCGGAAAGGTCGAGCAGGGCGAGCCTCTAGGCGACGCGCTGGCCCGCGAGCGCGGATACCAGCCCGATCCGAGGTGTGCGGTTCGTGCCCATCGCCGATCTGCCGTCGCTGGGGTTCAGCGCCCGCTTCGCCGAGCTGGCCCAGGCGGGGTTCCCCGGGGCGGGCTCCTACATGGGCGCCAAGTCCAACATCGGACTGTGACCGTAGGTCCAGGGCGCTGACCAGGCAGCAGGCGAGGGACGGCGGCGGGCAGGGGGTGTACGAGTCGCATGCTCGGCAGGCGGCTGAGGCGGTGGCCTCCTCAGATCGCCAGGGCGGCTCGGAGGAGGGTGTCGTGGACCTGCTTCTCCGGCAGGTCCATGGTCTGCACGATGGCGCCCTGGAGTGCGCCGAGCACGGCCCAGCTGCGCAGCCGGGTCTCGGCGTCGGGGTCCGGGCCCGCGAGTTTGGCGAACAGCTCGTTCCTGAACGTCCTGATGGCCTCGCCGGTCGAGCCCGGCGGGGCGTGGTCGGCGCCGCTGATGTCCTCCATGAGCAGCCGCATCACCGCCCGGTGCCGCACGGTGAAGCCGACCAGCGCCTCGACGAACGCCGGCCGGCCGGCCGGGTCGGACCCGAGCAGGGCGAGCATGTCCTCGGCGGCGGGGGCGATCAGTTCGGCGGCCAGCTTGTCCTTGGGGTGGAAGTGATAGGCCACCGCCGTCTTGGTCAGCCCCACGGCCGCCGCGATGTCGGCCAGCGAGGTGCCCGCGTAGCCGCGTTCGGCGAACAGCTCGCGGGCGGCGGCCAGGATGCGGCTGCGCGTGTCGTCGGCTGTGGTCATCGTCTCATTTCCGGCATCTCTACAGCCTTCACGATCTGTCCCGACTTATCGTAGGTACTGTACGACCGTACAGGACGGTCGTCGAGGAGGGGCGGGGCGATGGCGCGCTTGCTGGGACGGCTGGGCGGCTGGTGTGCCCGGCACGGGCTGGTGGTGCTGGCGTTATGGGTGGTCGCGGCCGCCGGGCTGATGGGCGGCAGCCTCGTGCTGGGCAGCCCTGTGAGCAACGACGTGTCGATCCCCGGCACCGACGCGCAGCGCGCCCATGACCTGATGCGGTCCGGGTTCGGCCCCGGCTACGCGCAGGGCGGCACGGTGCAGCTCGTGGTCCACTCTCCCGAGGGGTTCCTCCTGGAGGAGAGCCGCAAGCGGGCGGTGGACCAGGCCGCCGACCGGATCCGCGCGCTGCCGCACGTCGCGCAGGTCGACGCGCCGTCCCGCACGGGCGGGCTCTCCTCCAACCTGCAGGTGGGCCTGATCACCGTGCGGATGGAGGGGCATGACCCGGCCAAGCTCACCGAGACCACGCAGGCGGTCTCGAAGGCCGCCGACCCGGCCCGGGCGGCCGGTCTGGAGGTCGTCGCCGTGGACGGCGGCTCGCCGGCGGACAAGGAGATCAAGACCGGCCCCAGCGAGATCATCGGGGTGGTGTGCGCGCTGCTGGTGCTGGTGTTCGCGTTCGGGACGCTGACGGCGGCGATGGTGCCGATCTTCGCCGCGCTCGTCAGCGTGGCCGCGGGCCTGGGCCTGATCGGGCTGCTCGGGCATGTCGTGGACGTGCCGAAGCAGGCCGGGATCATGGCCACGATGATCGGGCTGGGCGTGGGCATCGACTACGCGCTGTTCCTGCTGTCGCGGCACCGCAGGCTGCTGGCCGACGGCGTCGCCGTGCACGAGTCGATCCGCCGGACCGTGGCCAGTTCGGGCGGGGCGGTGGTGTTCGCGGGCGGCACGGTGATCGTCGCGCTGAGCGCGCTCATGCTGGGCGGGTTCCCCCTGCTGAGCACGCTCGGGTGGGTCACCGGCATCTCCGTGGTGATGGCCGTGCTCACCTCCGTGACGCTGGTGCCCGCGCTGCTCGGCCTGCTGGGCCACCGGATCAACGCGCTGAAGGTGCCGTTCCTCGGCCGCCGTCCCGAGTCGTCCGGCTGGGGCGGGCTCGGGGCCTGGGTGGCGCGCCGCCCGTGGCGGGTGCTCATCGGCAGCGTGATCGTGCTGGCGGCGCTCGCCGCCCCCGCCCTGGCCATCAAGCTGGGGCCGCTGGACGAGGGGTACGCGGCGCAGGACGCGCCGTCCCGGCGGGCGTACGAGCTGATGGCGGCGGGCTTCGGCCCCGGCAGCAACGGACCGATGATCATCGTCGCCGAGCTGGCGGAGAAGGCGGCCGACGCCGAGGCGCCGGTCGTGCGCCGGCTGGAGCGCGAGATCGGGGACGTCGAGGGCGTGGCCTACGTGTCCGCCCCCAAGCTCAACGAGTCCGGGCGGTCCGTCCTCATCCAGGCCGTCCCGGAGTACGCGCCGAGCGACACCCGCACCGCCGAGGTGGTGCACGACGTCCGCGCCCTGTCGGTGCAGGGTGTGGAGGTGCACGTCGGCGGCGAGGTGGCGGGCATGACCGACGCGGCCGACCGGATGGCCGAGCGGACGCCGCTGGTCATCGGCGTGGTCGTGCTGCTCAGCGCGCTGCTCCTGCTGCTGGCCTTCCGCGCCCCGCTCGTCGCGGTCAAGGCCGCGCTGATGAACCTGGTGTCGCTGGGCGCCGCGTTCGGGGCGCTGGCGCTGGTCTTCTCGTACGGGCTGGGCAGCCGGCTCGTCGGCATGGACCCGCCGCTGGACGGGTCGTACGTGCGGGAGTTCTTCTTCACCGTGCCGATCGAGAACTACGTGCCGCTGATGCTGTTCGCGGTGCTGTTCGGGCTGTCGATGGACTACGAGGTGTTCCTGCTGACGGCCGTCCGGCAGTCGTACCTGCGGCACGGCGACAACACCCGCGCCGTGGCGGAGGGCCTGGGCTCCACCGGGCGGGTCATCACCTCGGCCGCGCTCATCATGGTCTCGGTGTTCGTGGCGTTCATCGCCTACCCGGACCCGATGGTCAAGACGTTCGGGGTGGGACTCGCGGCGGCCATCGCCGTGGACGCCACGATCATCCGGGGCTTCCTGGTGCCCGCGACCATGGTGCTGCTGGGCCGGGCGAACTGGTGGTGCCCGCGCTGGCTGGACCGCCTGCTGCCGAACCTGTCGGTGGAGGGGCACGAGGAGGACGAGACCGCCGCGCCGGCGCCGCCCGCCCGTCCCCTCGTCCGCACGTAGCTCACGAGGTTCGGCCCGCCTGGACGGGACGGCCCGAGCGGCGCCAGCCGGTGAGGCCGCCGTCCAGCGGGCGGGCGGTGTAGCCGCGCTCGCGCAGCAGCCGCACCGCCTTGGGCGAGACGACGCAGTACGGCCCGCCGCAGTAGGCGACGATCTCGGCGTCGCGCGGCAGCCCGGCCAGCCGGGCGTCCAGCTCGGCCAGGCGGTCCTGCAACTCGGCGAGCGGCAGCGACAGGGCGCCCGGCAGGTGCGCCTCGGCGTAGGCCCCCGCCGAGCGCACGTCCACGACGATCGTGCCGGGGTCGCCCAGGCGGCCGGCCAGTTCGCCGGCCGTCACCCCCTCCGCCAGGCCCAGGTGCAGCGTCACGGCCTCGCGCAGGTCGGCCAGCCGCCCCTGGGCGAAGTCCTGCAGCCCGCCGAGGAAACGCGAGACGTCCTCGTCGGCCAGCCGGTAGTAGACGCGGGTGCCCTCCTTGCGGCTGGTCACCAGGTGCGCGTCGCGGAGCCGCTGGAGCTGGGCGGAGGTGTTCTTCAGCGCGATGCCGGCCTCCTCCGCCAGCTCCTCGACCGTGCGCTCGCGCTGGTCGAGGACGTCCAGCAGGCGCAGCCGCACCGGGCTGGACAGAACCTTGCCGATGCGGGCGAGCTGCTCGTAGATCGGCTCTTCGGGGAAGGCGGTCATCCGACCACGTACTGGTCGTGGCGGAGGAAAAGCTCGGCCCACTCCTCCTCGGAGAGCTGCCGGCCCGACGTGGCGATCTCGGCGAGCTCCTCGAAGTAGCTCTCGCGCGGGGCCCCCGGGGTGAAGAGGATGAGCATGGTGGCGGGCTCGCCCGACTCGTTCCGGAATGCGTGGATGCCGCCCTCCGGCACGAACAGGAAGTCGCCCTGCTTCCCGTCGCGCCACCGGTCGCCGTCGTAGAGCCGGACGGTGCCGTCCAGGACGTAGAACGACTCGGTCATCGTGCGGTGGAAGTGTGGGTCGGCCCCGCCCGGCCGCGGGCCCATCTCCCAGCGGTACAGGCCGAAGGCGCCGCCCGTGGTGTCGCCGGTGGCCAGGTAGTGGACGTGGGTGCGTCGCTGGGCCGGGTCGTCGGTGGCGGGGCCCAGGCGCAGGTCGTGGGGGGCGTCGGCGGGCCGGAACCGGCCGCTGACCTCGCCCTTGTCGCCGAAGTACCGAGCGTCGGGGTAGGACATTGGTATCCCTCTCTTCTAAAGTTCTTTAGAAGAGTAGCACGATGTGCCGTCCCTCAGAACACGATCACCGCGCGGGCCACGGCCCCCTCCCGGACGTGGGCGACGGCCTCGTTGACCTGTTCCAGAGGCAGGCGTTCGGTGATGAGGCCGTCGAGGTCGAGGCGGCCGCGGAGATACTGGGCGGCGAGCATCGGCAGGTCGCGCCGCGGCGCGGCGTCGCCGCCCTGGGTGCCCATGAGGCGGCGCGAGGAGAACAGCAGCGCCGGGTCGATCTCGACCGGATGGCCGGCCGGAGGGCTGCCGACCATGACGGTGGTGCCGCCCGGAGCGGTGGCGGCGAACGCGGCGGCCAGGACGCCGGGGACACCTGTGACGTCGAAGGCGTGGTCCACGCCACCGCTGACGATCTCGCCCACCTGGCGGGGCAGGTCGTCCGGGACCAGGGTGTGCGTGGCGCCGAAGCGCTCGGCGAGTTTGAGCTTCGCCTCGGCCACGTCGGCGGCGATGATCGTGGTGGCGCCCGCCAGGACGGCGCCCTGGACGACGTTCAGTCCGACGCCGCCGCAGCCTGCCACGAGGACGCTGGAGCCGGGGGTCACCCTCGCCACGTTCAGCACCGCGCCGACGCCGGTGACGACGCCGCAGGCCAGCAGCGACATCGCGGCGAAGGGCGCGTCGCGGGCGATCCGCACGCACATCGCCTCGCTCACCACCGCGTACTCGGCGAACGAGCCGATGCCGATGAAGCGGCGCGCCTGCTCGCCGTCCAGCGTGACGCGTGGCTCGCCGCCCATGATGGCGGTCATCCGGGCCGGGCCGGAGCACAGGTGGAAGCGGCCGGCCCCGCAGTTGCGGCAGCCGCCGCACGGCCCGTTCATCGCGATGATCACGTGGTCGCCCGGCCGGACGCCGGTGACGCCGGGTCCGGTGCTCTCCACGACGCCCGCGCTCTCGTGGCCCAGGATGTACGGCAGGCGCGTGACGACCGGGCTCTTGCCGTCGATCGCCTTCAGGTCGGAGCCGCACACGCCCGACGCCTTGATCCGCACCCGCACCTCGCCGGGGCCGGGGTCGGCGATCTCCACCTCGCGGATCTCCATCGGCTCGTGGAAGGCCGTGAGGACGGCGGCGCGCATCAGCATGGCCCCCACGCTAGCCCGGCCCGCGTACTATGAGCAAGCGATTGCTCGGTAGCCCGTATCGCGTCCGTTGACACCCCTTTCGGGCGAATTTACGCTCAGCCCAAAACCAAGCGAGCGCTAGGCCGAGTCAGGTCGGGGCGCCTGCCGTACACGAGGTGGGAGGCGTGGGTGCGACGACGACACGACAGGGTGCGGCGGATCGGGGTGCGGCGCGGGGCGGCGGCCGGCCTGGTGCTGGCGCTGCTGGCGGGGTGCGCCGCCCAGCAGCGGGCCTCCGGCCCGGCCGGGGGAGCGGCGCCCGGCGTCACGGACACGACCGTCAAGGTCGGCGGCGTGCTGACCAGGACCAGCGCCAGCGGCTACTCCACCAAGGACGCCGAGATCGGCGCCCGGGCCAGGTTCGAGCGGGCCAACGCCGCGGGCGGCGTGCACGGGCGCCGCATCGAGTTCGTCGGAGCCGAGGACGACGGCCAGGACGCGGCCAAGGGCGACGCGGCGGCGAAGAAGCTCGTGCAGAAGGACGAGGTGTTCGCCCTGGTGCCCGTGCACGCCCCCAACTTCGGCGGCGCGGCGTTCCTGGAGCAGCAGGGCGTGCCGTGGTTCGGCTGGGCCACCGGCCCGCAGTGGTGCGGCACCAGGACGGGGTTCGGCTACAACGGGTGCCTGGCGCCCAAGAAGGGGGCCGGGTCGCAGACCTGGTGGGGCAGGCAGATGGCCGAGCTGCTCGGCGGGGCCGCCGGCAAGAGCGTCTACGTGCAGACCAGCGACTCCAGCGGCAGCAAGTACGGCGGCACCACGATCTCCCAGTCGTTCACCGCCGCCGGGTTCGAGCTGGCCGGCGTGAACTCCGGACTGCCCGCCGCCGCCCCGCCGCCCGACTGGCTGCCGTACGTCAACAAAATCATGACGTCGGACGGCGGCGGGCCGCCGGACGTCGTGGTCTCCGTTATCGCCGGCACGAAGTTCAACGTCGGCCTCTACGCGGCGCTCAAACGGGCCGGGTACAAGGGCGTGCTGACCGACGCCACCAGCTACGACGCCGCCATCCTCGCCGACCCGGCCAGCGCCGAGGCGCTGGAGGGCGTCATCGCGGCGCCGATGTTCGAGCCGTTCGAGTCGACCGCCCCCGAGATCGCCCAGCTCAAGGCCGACGTGGAGAAGGCCGCGCCGGGTACCCGGCTCACCCAGCACCTCGCGATCGGGTACTGGGCCGCCGACATCTTCCTGGACATGCTGACCAAGACCGGCAAGGACCTCACCAGGGAGAGGTTCCTGGCCACCGGCAACGGCTCCTACTCCTACGAGAACGCCGGCTTCGGCCGGATCCGCTACCCCAGGGACCACAGCGAGCCGAACGGCTGCGGCGCCCTGGTCAAGCTGGAGGGCGGCGCCTTCACGGTGGCCAAGAGCATGAAGTGCTTCGAGAACGTGCCGCTGCGATGATACTCGGCTACGTCGTCAGCGGCCTCGTCACCGGGGCGATCTTCGCCATCATGGGCTCGGGCCTGACCCTGTCGTACGCGGCGACCGGGGTGTTCAACTTCGCCCACGGCGCCATCGGGTTCGTCTCCGCGCTGCTGTTCTACCAGTGCAACGTGGCCGCCGGGCTGCCCTCCTGGCTGTCGGCCCTGCTCGCGGCGGGGGTGTTCGCGCCCGCGCTCGGCTACCTGCTGCACCGGGCCATGTTCGGCGGGCTCGCCCGGGCGGGTGAGACCGCGCAGATCGTCGGCACGATCGGGCTGACGATCGCGCTGCCGGCGCTCGGGCTGCTGGTCGTGGACGTCTTCGGGCTGCCGCCCGCCGACGCGACCTCGCTGCCGCGCGGCATCGGCCCGCATCCGGCCGTGCCGTTCGACGTGCTCGGCGTACGCCTCGACACCGACCAGCTCATCACGTTCGGCGCGTCGATCGTGACCGCCGCGGGCCTGTGGGCGTTCATGCGGCACACCCCGTACGGGCTGCGCATGCGCGCCTGCGTGGACCGGCGGCGGCTGGCCACCCTGCGCGGCATCGACGCGGACGCCACCTCGGCCGTGGCCTGGATGCTCGGCTCCGGCCTCGCCGGTCTCGCCGGGGTGCTGGCCGTGCCGGTGCTCGGGCTGGACGCCACCGCGTACACGGTGCTGTTGTTCGCCTCGGCCACGGCGGCGGTGTTCGGGCGGCTGCGGTCGATCCCGTGGACGTTCGCCGCCGGGCTGGCGCTGGGCGTGGTGCAGAACCTGGTCGCCGGCTACACCGACTTCCTGGAGGAGATCACCGGGCTGCGGACGGCCGTGCCGGTCCTCCTGCTGTTCGCCGGGCTGGTGCTGCTCAACCGGTCGAGGGAGCGGGTCGCCGGCAGCGCGGCGGACGACGCGCCGCCGCCCGACCACCTGGCCGGGGTGCCCGCCTGGCGGCGGCGGCTGCCGTGGGTCCTGTCACCGCTGGCGCTGCTGGCGTTCACGGCCGTGGCGCCGGAGTACTACGTGGGCGTGGCGGCGCACGGGCTGGTGCTGGCGCTGATCTGCTGCTCGTTCGTGGTGGTGACGGGGATCGGCGGCATGGTCAACCTGGCCCAGGCCGCCTTCGCCGCGATGGCCGCGCTGACCTGCGGGTGGGCGTTCGCCTCCGGGCTGCCGTTCGTCGTGGCGATCGTGCTCGGCGTGCTGGCCGCGTGCGCCGTGGGCACGCTGGTGGCGCTGCCCGCGCTCCGGCTCGGCGGGCGGGTGCTGACGCTGGCGACGCTCGCCCTGGCGTTGCTGGCCGACCAGGTGCTGTTCCAGGTGGACGCGTTCAGCAACGGCACGATCGGCTGGCCGCTGCCCGCCCTGGGATTCGGGTTCGCCGACACCTCCGACCCGCGGGTGCGGGTGGTGCTGCTGCTGGCGCTGATCGGGCTGGTCGCGCTGCTCGTCCGCAATCTGGAGCGGTCGGCCTCGGGCCGGGCGATCCTCGCCGTCCGGTCGGCCCCGGCAGCCACGGTCACCTCGGGGCTGTCGGCGCCGCGCGCCAAGATCATGCTGTTCGTGCTGGCCTCGGGGATCGCGGGGCTGGGCGGGGTGCTGTTCGCGATCTCCAAGGGGTCGATCACGGCGACCGACCTGCCGGCCTTCACCGGGTTCGTCTGGCTGGCCGTGGTGGTGCTCCAGGGGGTGCGCCGCATCGGCGGGGCCGTCCTCGGCGGGATGATCGCCGCAGTCTTCCCCGAACTGCTCGCCACCTGGGACGTCTCGGCGCACGTGGGGGCCATCCTGTTCGGGGCGGGCGGGGTGATCCTGGCCAGGCATCCGGACGGGGTGCTGGCGCAGCTCGCCGAGCAGCGGCACCGCCGCCGGCGCCGTGCGGAGTCTCGCGCCGGGTCCCGAGACCGGCCGGCCGGCGTGGTCGGGGAGCCGGGACGAGGGCGGGTGGCGGAGGTGCGCGAACCGGAGCCGAGCGGCGGCGGGGCCCCGGCCACGGCGGAGGGCGTGTTCCGGCTGGACGGGGTCGTGGCCGGGTACGGCGACGTGACCGTGCTGCGGGGCGTCGAGCTGGCCGTGCGGCCCGGCGAGGTCGTGGCGCTGCTCGGCGCCAACGGGGCGGGCAAGTCCACCACGTGCGCCGTCGCCGCCGGTGACGTGCCGGTGACCTCGGGCCGGGTGCTGCTCGACGGCGCCGACGTCACCGCCTGGCCCGCGCACCGCAGGGCCCGCGCCGGGGTGGTGCTCGCTCCCGAGGGCAGGGGTGTCTTCCCCGGCCTGACCGTGGAGGAGAACCTGCGCACCTGGCTCGCCGACCCCGGCCCCGCCTACGAGCGGATGCCACAGCTCGCCGCCCGCCGTACCGTGCTCGCGGGCGCGCTGTCGGGCGGCGAGCAGCAGCTCCTCACGCTGGCGCCCGCGCTCGTGCGGCCACCCCGGGTGCTGATCGCCGACGAGCCGTCGCTCGGGCTGGCGCCGCTCGTCGTGCGCCAGGTGTTCGAGGTGTTCGCCGAGCTGCGCGAGCGCGGGGTGGCGCTGCTGCTGGTGGAGGAGAAGGCCACCGAGGCGCTGGCCGTCGCCGACCGGGTGGCGTTCGTGCGGCTCGGCCGGATCGTGTGGAGCGGGCCGCGGTCCGAGGTGGACGCCGAGCGGCTGACCGCCGCCTACCTGGGGGTGTCGTAGTGCTCAGGGTGATGGACGTGTCCGTGGCGTTCGGCGGGGTCCGGGCGCTCGACGGAGTGTCGTTCGAGGTGCCTGAGGGGCAGGTGTGCGGCGTCATCGGGCCGAACGGGGCCGGCAAGACCACCCTGTTCGACGTGGTGTCGGGGCTGCGGCGGCCTGGCGCCGGGCGGATCAGCGTGGCCGGTGCGGACCTGACCGGGACGTCGGCGGTCAGGCGGGCGCGGCTCGGCGTGCGCCGCACCTTCCAGCGGACGCAGGTGTTCGGCCGGCTGACCGTGGCGGAGAACGTGCTGGCGGCCCTCGACTGGCACGGCGGCGGCGGTGGCCTGGCCGCCGACCTGGTCGGCTGGCCCGCCCGGCGGCGGCTGGAGCGCGAGCGCGGCGAGCGCGTCGCCGAGGTGCTGGAGCTGTGCGGGCTGAGCGGGCTGCGCGACGTCCACGCCGCCGCGCTGCCCGTCGGCCGGCGGCGGCTGGTCGAGCTGGCCCGCGCGCTCGCCGACCGGCCGAGGCTCCTGCTGCTCGACGAGCCGACCTCGGGCCTGGACGCCGAGCAGACGGCACGGCTGCGCGAGGTCGTCGCGGCGCTGGACACCACGGTGCTGCTGGTCGAGCACGACATGGGCTTCGTCATGCGGGCCTGCGACCGGCTCGTCGTGCTCGACCTGGGCCGGGTCATCGCCTCGGGGACCCCGGACGAGGTGCGCGGCGACCCGGTGGTCCGGGCCGCCTACCTCGGCTGACCCTCGCCGGCGGGCCGCGCCGCCCCGGCTTCAGAACGCCGGGGCGGCGCGGAACGCCTCCAGCAGGTGGGTGTACACGCGGGCGACCGCCGGCCCGGCCGGTCCGCCGCGGCGGACCGCGAGGTAGCCGGTGTTGATCGGCGGCAGCTCCGGCTCGGCCAGCGGCACCAGCGTGCCGGCCGCCAGGTGGGTGCGGCACAGGTAGGCCGGCAGGACGGACCAGCCCATCCCGGCCAGCACGGCGTTCAGCACGCCCCGCAGGTCGGGGATCACCACCTGCGCGGTCATCACCGGTCGCCTGCCGAAGACGGTCCGCCAGTAGCGGCGCACGATCGGCAGCTCCTCGCCGTACGCCACCAGCGGCGCCCCCGCCACCCCCAGGGCCGCCACGGCGGGGGTGGCCACCAGCACGAACTCCTCGTCGTACAGGGGCTCGGCCTGGACGCCGCGGTGTCGCGGCCGGATCGTGGAGATCACCAGGTCGAGCCGCCCGGCGGCGAGGTCGGCGAGCAGGTCGTCGGCCAGGCCGAGCGTGGTGCGCAGCCGCAGCCCGCTCGCCACCAGCGGCGCCAGCATGGGCACCACGTGCTCCGACAGGAACTCCGCCGGACCGCCCAGGTGGACCGCCTGCTCCGTGGGCAGCCCCGGCCCGGCGACCGCGTCGAGGGCGTCGAGCGGCCCGGCCACCCGCCGGGCCAGCTCGTCGGCGGCGGCCGTCGGGGCGACCCCGCGGGGCAACCGGTCGAACAGCGGCCGGTCCAGCGCCGCCTCCAGCGCCTTCACCTGGGCGGTGACCGCCGGCTGCGACAGGCCGAGGGTGTGCGCGGCGGCAGTGATGGAGCCGGTCCGGTACACCGCGAGGAACGATCTGAGCAGGTCGAGCGAGACAGGCATATCAGCATTGTGATGGCTGAACCCGTCCATCGCTATTGGCGGCTGATGGGTCGACGGGGTCATGCTGGAGCCATGACCAGACGCGTACTGATAGCACTGACCAGCCATGACGACCTGGGCGGGTTGCGGAGCACCGGCTACTACGTGCCCGAGGCGGCCCACCCGTGGAAGGTCTTCCGCGACGCCGGCTTCGAGGTGGACGTGGCCAGCGTGCGCGGCGGCGAGCCGCCCCAGGACGGCTACGACGCCGGCGACCCCGACCAGGTCGCCTTCCTCACCTCCGGGGCGGCGGACGGCACGCCCCGGCTGGCGGAGGTCGACGGCGCCGCCTACGACGTCGTCTTCTACGCCGGCGGGCACGGCACCATGTGGGACTTCCCGCAGGACCCGGACGTGGCCCGCGTCGGCCGGGAGGCGTACGAGAACGGCGGCGTCGTGGCGGCCGTCTGCCACGGCCCGGCCGCCCTGGTGAACCTGACGCTGTCCGACGGCAGCCACCTCGTGGCCGGCAAGCGGGTCGCCGGCTTCACCAACAGCGAGGAGAAGGCCGCCGGCGCCGCCGACGTCGTGCCGTTCCTGCTGGCGGACGCGCTGAAGGAGCGCGGCGCCCGGCACGAGGGCGCCGGCGACTGGGAGCCGCACGTGGTCGTGGACGGCCGCCTGGCCACCGGCCAGAACCCGGCCAGCGCCGCCCCGCTGGCGCGACGGGTCGTCGAGCTGCTCTCCTGACCAGGTGGCGGGCCGCCGGGGGCGAACGGCCGCCGGATGGCGGTTGTCCCCCGGCGCGGCGCCTCCGACGATCGAGGGGTACGGCATAGGCCTTCGTGGAAGGGTACGTGGCATGGCCTATCACCCCAATCTGGATCCGGAGCTCCGGGCGGCGCTGGAGCAGCTGCAGCCGCCCGCGTTCGACGTCTCGACCATGACCATGGAGGACGTCGCGGGGGTCCGCGCCCAGGTCCACGCGGTGGTGGCGGCCGCGTCCCCGCCGGACGGCGGCATGACGATCGAGGACCGCCACGTGCCGGGGCCGGAGGGCGACCCCGACGTCCGGCTGCGCGTCCACCGCCCGGCGGGGCCGGAGGAGGTCCGGCCCTGCCTCTACTGGATCCACGGCGGCGGGATGATGATCGGCAAGCCGGAGATGGACGACGCCTTCCTCGCCGAGTACGTCGAGTGGCTCGGCTGCGTCGTCGTCGCGGTGGACTACCGGCTCGCGCCCGAGCACCCGGACCCCGCGCCCGTCGAGGACTGCTACGCCGGGCTCGTCTGGACCGCCAAGAACGCCGCCGAGCTGGGCATCGACCCCGCGCGGCTGGCCGTGGGCGGCGCGAGCGCGGGCGGCGGGCTGGCCGCCGGCACGGTGCTGCTGGCCCGCGACCGGGGCGGCCCCGCCGTCGCCTTCCAGCTCCTCGTCTGCCCGATGCTCGACGACCGCAATGTCACCCCGTCCAGCCAGGAGTTCGCCGACGCCGTCCTGTGGAACCGGGCCGCCAACCTCTTCGGCTGGCGGGCCCTGCTCGGCGAGCGGGCCGGTGGCGACGACGTCTCGCCGTACGCCGCCCCGGCCAGGGCCGAGGACCTGTCGGGCCTGCCTCCGGCGTTCGTGGACGTGGGGGAGGTGGAGGTCTTCAGGGACGAGGACATGGACTACGCCCGGCGGCTGCTGGCGGCCGGGGTGTCGACGGAGCTCCACGTGTACCCGGGCGGCTTCCACGGCTTCGACATGATGGTGCCCGACGCCATGCTGAGCGTCAGGGCCCGGGAGGCGCGGATCGCCGCGCTCCGGCGGGCGTTCGGCGGCTGAACAACCATGGCCAGCTAACCAAGCGTGCGCTAGGTTGGTGTCTGTGGATCTCGACTTCTCCCGGGCCGAGCAGGACTTCCGCGCCGAGGTCCGCGACTGGCTGGCCGCCCACGTCCCCGGTCCGCTGCCCTCCCTGGACACCCCCGAGGGCTTCGCCGCGCACCGCGCGTGGGAGGCGGAGCTCGCCGCGTCCCGGCTGTCGGTCGTCTCCTGGCCCGCCGCGTACGGAGGGAGGGACGCCTCCCTCGTCGAGTGGCTGATCTTCGAGGAGGAGTACTGGGCGGCGGGCGCGCCCGCCCGCGTCGGCCAGAACGGCATCTTCCTGCTCGCCCCCACCCTCATGGCCTTCGGCACCGAGGAGCAGCGACGCGCGTGGCTGCCGAGGATGGCACGCGCCGACGACGTGTGGGCGCAGGCCTGGTCCGAGCCGGAGGCGGGCAGCGACCTGGCCGCGCTCACCTCCCGCGCCGTGCGAGCCCCTGGCGGATGGCGTCTGTACGGCCACAAGACGTGGAGCTCACGGGCCGCCCACGCCTCCCACGGGTTCGGGCTGTTCCGCACCTCCGGAGCGCGGCACCGGGGGCTCACCTACGTCATGTTCCCGATGGACGAGGTCACCGTCCGGCCGATCGCGCAGCTCGACGGGCTGCCGGGCTTCGCCGAGCTGTTCTTCGACGGGGTCTTCGTCCCCGAGTCCATGGTCATCGGCGAGGTGGGCGAGGGCTGGCGGATCGCGATGGCCGCCACCTCCTCCGAACGCGGCCTCACCCTGCGCAGCCCCGGCCGGTTCCTGGCCACCGCCGACAGGCTCGTCGCCCTGGCCCGCGGCGGGCCGGCGGCGGACGACCCGGTGCTCGCCGACCGGGCCGTCCGCTGCTGGACCGACGCGGAGGCCTACCGGCTGCACACCTTCCAGACCGCGCGCCGGCTCATGGCGGGGGAGGAGGCCGGGCCCGCCACCAGCATGGGCAAGGTCTTCTGGTCGGAGCTGGACCTGCGCATGCACGCCCTGGCCATGGAACTCCTCGGCGACCGCGCCGGGGAGACGGCCTGGCTCGACGGGTTCCTCTTCTCGCTGGCCGGGCCGATCTACGCCGGCACCAACGAGATCCAGCGCACGATCATCGCCGAGCGCATCCTCGGCCTGCCCCGTTGACCCCGTCCCCCAGCGAAGGGGCCGCCCGATGAACTTCGCCTTCACTCCCGACCAGCTCGCCCTGGCCGCGACCGTCCGCGACGTGCTGGCCGCGCACTGCCGGCCGCGGGAGCTGCGCGCCGAACGCCTGCCCGCCTGGGACCGGCTCGCCGAGGTCGGGTTCTTCGGGCTGCTCGTCCCGCCCGAGGCCGACGGGCTCGGCCTCGGGCTGACCGACGCGCTCGCCGCGCTGGAGGAGACCGGCCGGGCCTGCCTTCCGGGGCCGGTCGTGGAGACCGCCGTCGCCGCGCCGTACCTGCTGCCGGGCGTCCCCAAGCTCGCCTCCGGCGCGGTCCGCGTGACCGTGGTGCCGCCGGGCGCCGCGTTCGCGCCGGACGCCGACGTCGCCGACCTCATCGTGGTCGCGCGGCCCGACGGGCCCCGCCTGGTGTCCAAGGCGTCGGCACGACTCACGCCCCGGCCCGGTGTGGACCCGTGCCGGCCGCTGTTCGACGTGTCGTTCACCGGGTCCGTGCCGCTGGAGCGTCCGCTGGAGTCGGCGCTGCTGCGGGCCACCGTGGCGACCGCCGCGCAGCTCGTCGGGGTGGCGCGGCGGTTGCTGGAGCTGTCGGTGGAGTACGCGCGCGCCCGGCGGCAGTTCGGCGCGCCCATCGGGTCCTTCCAGGCGGTCAAGCACCAGCTCGCCGACGTGGCCATCGCCGTGTCCTTCGCCGCGCCGCTCGTCCACCGTGCCGCCGTCTCCGTGGACGCAGGGGGGACGGGTGAGGCGGGGCGGGGCGGCGGGGGGTCGGGTGGTGGGGGCACCGCCGGGCGGGACGCCGCCGCGGCCAAGGCGGCCGCGGGAGAGGCCGCGGCGCTGGCCGCGCGGGTCGCCCTGCAGACGCACGGCGCCATCGGCTACACCGAGGAACTGGACCTGCGGTTCTGGCTGGCCCGCGCCTGGTCCCTGTCGGCCGCCTACGGCGGGGCCGCCGAACACCGCGCCGCGGTCCGCGCCGCCGTGCTCTCCGGGGACACGCGGAGGTATCCGTGAAGTTCGGCGTGCCGCTCGGGCTGCTCCACCCGGCCGTGTGGAAGGACGTCGCGGTCGCGGCCGACGAGCTGGGCTTCGAGTCGGTGTGGTTGCCCGAGCACCTCGTCTTCGCCACCGACCTGTCCACGGCCGTCTACCCCGGAACGTCCGATCCGGGCATCAAGCCGTCCACGCCGCTGTTCGACGCCCCCGCGTACCTGTGCTGGCTGGCCGCCCACACCTCGCGCGTCCGGCTCGGCACGGCCGTGCACCTGTTCGCGCTGCGCCACCCCTTCGTCTCCGCCCGCGCCTTCGCCACACTGGACGTCGTCTCGTCCGGCAGGGCCGTGTGCGGGGTGGGGGCCGGCTGGTACCAGGGCGAATGGGACGCCGCGGGAATTCCGTTCGCCGACCGGGGCGCCCGGCTCGACGAGGCCATCGAGGTGGCCCGCCGGCTGTGGAGCGAACCCGTCGTGGCGCACTCCGGCCGCTGCTACACCTTCCCCGAGGTGGCCTTCGAGCCCAAACCCGTGCAGCCCCGGCTGCCGATCCTCTGCGGCGGCGAGTCGATGGCCGCGCTGCGGCGGGCGGCACGGCTGTGCGACGGGTGGATCAGCATGCCGCACACCCTGGAGTCCATCCGGCCGCAGCTCGACCGGCTGGCGGCGCTGGGCGGGACCGGCTCGGTGACGGCCCACGCCTACGAACTGGACTCCCCGCAGGAGGCGGCGTCCTGGGCGGCGCTGGGGGTGGACCGGCTCATCGTCCGGCCCTGGCGGCGCGGCCGGGACGCGGTGTCCGCGCTGGAGACCTTCGCCGCCGCCTACGGCGTCTCGCCGCGGGCGCTCTGATCGCGGCCCCGCCGGACCGCCGGGAGGAGGAGAGGGCGGGCGGGCGTGCCAGTCGGGCGCGGTGGTCGGGCGCGGTGGTCGGTCAGGCGCGGTGGCGGCCTCGGCGTGAGGCGGTGCGGCGCTCCCCGCTGGTCGTGATGGTCGTGGGCGTCGGGGCCGCGAACGCCGGGGCCGGGGAGGGCGCGGGGGTGAAGGCCGGGGCAGGCAAGGGTACGGGGGCGAAGGCCGGGGCCGGGGAGGTCTCCTGGGCGCGGGCGGCGCGGTGGCGGCGGCCGCGCGACGGGGTGTCCTGGAAGAACCGGCCGTCCACGGGCCCGTCCGCGCCCCGGGCATGGCGGCGCCCATGGGCCGGTCGGTCCCACGCGGCGAACGAGGCCCCGTCCTGGACGGCCCGGCCGCCGTCGCCGCCTCGCTGGGCCGCGGCCCTGGACCCGTCGAGCCGGTACTCGGCCCAGGGGGCGTCCAGGCGGCGCTGGCTCGGCCGGGCGGAGTCGGGGCCGTGCGGGTCCTGGCGCTGCTGGTCGGGGCAGTGGGGGGCGGTGACGCGGTGGCGGCGGCCGCGCAGCGGGGCGTCGGCGGTGAAGGCCGCGGGCTCCTCGACCGGGTGCCCGCTGCTGCGCCGCCTGCCCCGGTAGCCCCCGCCGGAGCCCTCCAGACGGGTGGTGCGCGCCTGGGCGGCGTACCCCGCCTCGTGGCGGCGCGACAGACGGGCCGGGCGCTCGAACGCGTCCCAGGATGTCGCCGCGGCACGTCCGGCGGGCGGCGCGAAGGCGTCGAACGCGCTCGTCGCCTCGGGGATGGCGACGGGCTCGAACGGCAGTGCCCGCCGCCCGCCGACCGGCTCGGCCGGCGTGGTGAGCCGCATGGCCACAGGCTCGGACGGGGCGGCGAGCCGGGCGCCCAGCGGGTCGGCGGCCGAGCGGTGCGAGGCGCCGGCCGCCGGCGTGGGCAGCGGCAGCGGCAGCGTGACCGGCTCGAACGGGCGGAAGCGCGGGCCGGAGGGCGTGGACGCCGGGGTACGCGGGATGACGATCGGCTCGAAGGGCTCCCCCGGGCCCTCCGCGCCCGCCCCGGCGGCGAGCCGCGCGGCGATGGGCAGTTCTTCGGGGAACCCGGTGGGCACCGGGACCGTCTCGGGCGCCTCGGGCCTGGGCAGCTCCGCCGGCCTCGACGGGGCCGGGCTCGTGGTGGCGGTGGTGAGGGTCGCCGTGCCGGCGGGGGCGAAGAACGCTCTGGCGCGGGCCTTGCGGCGGTGGCGGTGGCGGCGGGCCGCCGGGGGGGCGACCGTGACCGCGGCGGCGGCGGCCAGTGCGGGCCGGGTGCGCAACTGCCGGGTCTTGCTGATCGCGAGCAGGGCGAGGGCGGCCACCAGCGCCGAGCCGACCAGAGCGGGCGAGTCGAGCACGGGCGAGGTGATGGGCCGGGCCGCCTCCACGACGGGCGGCAGGGGTTCGGCGGTCACCGCGGTGGTGTCGGCGGTGGCGGGCTTGGCGTGCTTGCCCTTCTTCTCGGCCCGCCCGGTGGCGCTCGTCCGCGGCGTGTCGGCCTGCGGCTTGGCCAGCGCCTCGGTGCGGGCCTCGGCCTCGGCCGGGGCGGACGACGGGACGCCCTCCTGCTGGGCCTGCTGGTTGCCCGTTTCGGGGGCCGGCTCCTTGCGGGCGGCGATCGGGGGCTGCACCTCCACGTACACCTCGGTGGAGGGGATCAGCGAGCTGAGCGGGCCGTTCTGGAGCTGGTTGACCTCCTGGCCGGGCGGCTGGGCCGCCTGCTCGCGGTGGGCGTTCTCGATGGCCTGCTGCTTGGCGAGCTGCTCGTCGAGACGTTCCTTGATCCGCTGGGGGTAGCCGTAACCGACCACCTTGTCGGTGTCGCGGACCTTGCGCTTGGCGACGCCGCCGTCGATGTTGCCCTCGATGGTGTGGATCTTGCGGCCCACGACCTTGGTGACGACGCCGACGTGGTCGATGCGGTCGAGGTCGCCGGAGCCGCTCCAGTCGAAGAACACGAACGCGCCCACCTCGGGCTGCTTGCCCCACGCGTCGTTCTTCCTGAACCACTTGGCATGGCTCACGGTCCAGGCGAACTCGCCCATCCACTCCTCGTACCCGAGCTTGTTGGCCGCCCAGGCGAGGAGCATGTCACACCAGGGAGCGCCGCTGTAGTCGGCGTCGAACTCGACGTTCTTGCCGTACCAGGCGCCGAACTTGGTGTAGTCGCCGGCCTTCTCGGCGTAGCCCAGCTGGCTCTCGAGAAGGTCGATGAACTTCTGTGTCTCTGGCGTCATCGAAGTGCTGTGGAACCTTCCGGGCAAGACCGGGTTTGTCCGCACAGCCCTGGGTAGGGAGGGGTATCCCGGGACCCGTGTGACAAAACCGGAGGCCTGTAGTCTTCCGTGATCTGGGAGGCTACCGTGACAAAAAGGCAGGTCAAGCACTCACCAAGGGAGTGTCGCGCTCCAAAGGAGGGGGAAGCTGCAGGTCAAGAGCCTGCCAGAAATGTCCCCAGAAAGTTGTGCTTATAGCAAAAAGATCTATGGTGTGGCGTCTGGGTGACAAAGCCGTTTCGGTAGAACGTGTTCTAGGATGCCTGTCATGACGATCGAGGTCACGACCGGCGAACCCCGCCTCGACGCCCTGTGCGCGCTGGCCCAGGGCACCCGCGACCTGATGGACGCGGTCGCGCTGACCGACGTGGGCGAGGACGAGCTGTCCGCGGTCACCGCCGAGCTGTCGGCCCTCACCGCCCGGCTGCGCCGCCGCGCGCTCCACGCCGCAGCCCTTCGAGGTCGCGCCCGACGGGACGCTGCGCCACCTCGGCAACGCCGTCACCGGCGCCGCCAACCCGCACGCCCTGCCGCTCGTCGTCGAGCGGGCTCCCGGCGGCGGCGTCCGCGCCCACCTGTCGTTCCGCCCGCTGCACGAGGGGCCGCCCGGCTCCGTCCACGGCGGGATCAGCGCGATGATCCTCGACCACCTGCTCGGTCAGGCGGTCGCCGCCGCCGGCCTGGCCGGGATGACCGGCACGCTGTCCGTCCGCTACCGGGCGCCCGTCCCGTACGGCACGCCGCTGCTCGCCACGGCCGAGCACACCCGTTCCGAGGGACGCAAGTCGTGGGCCGAGGGCCGCATCGCCCTGCCGGACGGCACGGTGCTGGCCGAGGCGACGGGCCTGTTCGTCACCCCGGCCGCCTGGCTGGGAGGCGGCCCCGGCCGTCAGTAGCCGGCGCCGGTGAGCAGCCCGCCGTCCACGGTGAACTCGCTGCCGGTGCAGTAACTGGACCGGTCCGAGGCCAGGAACGCCACCACGTGCGACACCTCCACCGGCTCGGCGAACCGCTTGATGACCATGGACTTGACGAACGCCTCGCCGTCGACCTCGCCCACCAGGTCGGGGTTCATGACCATGGGGGTGTCGATCGCGCCCGGGTGCACCGAGTTGACCCGGATGCCGAACCGGGCGAGCTCCCTGGCCGCCGACTTGGTGAGGCCGCGCACCCCGAACTTCGAGGCCGCGTACGCCGACAGCCCCTCGGCGCCGACGAAGCCCTCGATCGAGGAGATGTTGACGATCGAGCCCCGTCCCGCGGCCTTCATCGGCTCGATCACGCTCTTGACGCCGAGCCAGGTGCCCTTCAGGTTCACGTCGATCACCCGGTCGAAGTCCTCGGGCTCCATGTCGGCGATCCGCCGAAATTTCAGGATCCCGGCGTTGTTGACCAGGACGTCCAGCCTGCCGTGGGCCGCGACGGTCGTCTCGACGGCCTGCCGCCACTGCGCCGCGCTCGTCACGTCGTGACGGACGTACGTGGCCCCCGTCTCCTCGGCCAGCGCCTTGCCCTCCTCGTCCAGAACGTCGCCGAACACCACGGCCGCCCCCTCGCGGAGGAACAGCCGCACGTGCGCCTCGCCCATGCCGCGCGCACCACCGGTGACCAGCGCCACCTTGCCGTCAAGCAGTCCCATGCCGGCCTCCTGCCGCGACGGCCACCGCCGCCGCCTCCATGGATCGGTAGACGGGCACCCCGGCCGCCGCCGCGATCGCCCTGATCTCGTCCTCGACGCCCGCCGGGGCGCACTCGGCGTTCCGGGTGACCAGGGTGATCCTGGCGCCGGGCAGTCCGTCCTGCGCTCCGGCGAGCGCGCGGGTGTGGTCGAGCAGCGGCTCGGCCGCCGTGCCGTAGGTGAAGAAGCTCTGCACGTTCACGTGCGCGACCACGTCCCGGTACGGCCGGCGCCGCGCGATCGCCGCGAGGACCCGTGGGACCAGGTCCGGCCGTCCGCGCGGGCCGACGGGCACCTCCAGGGGGTTGGCCAGGGTGCTGCCGGCGCCCAGACCCAGCTCGCCCAGCTCGCCGAGCACCTCGGCGGGCAGCGGGTCGAGCCGCACCCCCGCCCGGTCGAAGGCGTCGGCGGCCAGCACGCTCGCCCCGCCGCTCGGCCCGACGACCAGCACGCCCTCGCCGGTCACCGGCCGGGAGCCGTGCGCCTGGAAGAAGGCGAGCACGCCGATCAGGTCGTCCTGGCTCGTCACCAGCGTCGCGCCGGTCTGCTCGGCCAGCGCCCGCCAGATCCGCCCGTCGCTCACCAGGCCGCCGGTGTGGGAGGCGGCGGCCCGCCGCCCCTGCGTGCTGCGCCCGCCGACCAGCAGCACGACGGGCAGCGTGGTGGCCGCCAGCGCCTCGTACAGCGCCCGCCCGTCGCGCGGGTCCTCCAGGTAGAGGCCGACGGCGCGGGTCTCGCCGTCACGCGACAGCCAGCGCAGCAGCTCGGCGGGAGTGACGTCGGCGGCGTTGCCGACCGTGGCGACCCGGCTGAAGGCCAGCCCGCGCCGCTCGCCGACCTTGACGACCTCCCCGGCCAGCCCGCCGCTCTGCGAGACCAGCGCGATCGTGCCGGGCGGTCCGAGCCCGCCGCCGGTGAAGGTCTGCCGGCCGCGCGGGCAGTACACGCCCATGCAGTTGGGGCCGAGCAGCCTGGTCCCGGCCGCCCGCGCCGCCGCCAGCAGCTCCGCCTCCAGCTCGGGCCGTCCCGCCTCGCCGAACCCGCCGCTCATGACCTGCACGTACGGGATCCCGCCCGCCTGCCGCACGACGTCGGCGCACCGTTCGGCGGGCACCGCGACGAGCGCGTAGTCCACCCCGGCGGCCGCGGCCAGGGACGGCACGGCGGGCACCCCGCCGACCTCGCGGGCCTCGGGGTGCACGGCCACGACCGGCATCCCGGCGGCCCGGTAGAAGTCGAGGAACATGTTGCCGAAGTTCGGCCGGGTGGTGGAGGCGCCCACGACGGCCACGGCCCGCGGCTCGAACAGCGCCGTGAACTCGGCATCGCCATGGCCGGCGAGCGTCGTGGCGGACCCCTCCGACGGCGCGGCGGCCTCGCTCGCGGCCGGGAGGTAGCGGGCGTCCGCCGCCACCACCCCGGACTCCGCCGCGATGACCGGGTTGATCTCGAACTCGCCCAGCTCCAGCCGTTCCCACAGCCCTCCCGGCCCGCCGACCGTCATGAGCAGCTTGACCACCGCGTCCACGTCCGCGCCGGGCCGCCCCCGGTACCCCCGCAGCAGGGCCGCGCCGCGCAGGGACGCCAGCATGCCGCGCGCGTCCGCCTCCGACACCGGGCACAGGCGCACCGAGGTGTCGTTCAGCGCCTCGGCCCACACCCCGCCGAGCCCGGCCAGCAGGACCGGCCCGAACGCCGGATCGCGGACCACGCCGGCGATCAGTTCGACCCCGGCCGCCGCCTGCTCCTCGACGAGGAAGCCCGCGGGCGTGACGCCGCGCCCGGCCAGGGCGGCCCGCATCCGGGCGGCCGCCGCCGCCACCTCCGAGCGCCGCAGGCCCAGCTCCACCGCCCCGGCGTCCGACTTGTGCACCAGGCCGGCCCCGAACGCCTTGAGCACCAGCGGCTCGTCCAGCCCGGTGAGATCGGACCGGGCCGGGTCCCCGGTGACCACGACCCCGCGCGGCACCCGTACCCCGGCCTGGCGCAGCAGCTCCTTCGCCTGGTGCTCGAACACCACGCCTCAGCTCTCCAGCAGCCGGTGCAGCTCGCGGCGCAGCAGCTTGCCGGGCCCGCCGGAGGCGTCCTCGGAGTGCGGCAGGGCGTCGGCCACCACGATGTGGTCGGGCCGCTGGTGCGGGGGCAGCACGTCGGCCAGCGCGAGCGCCAGCTTGGCGGGGTCGAGGGTGTGCCCGGCGCGCGGCACCACGGCCAGCAGGATGCGCTGCCCGGCCGCCTCCCGGCCCTCGGTGTGCGCCGGGACGCCGGTCGCGCCGGCCTCCGCGACGCCCTCCAGCGCCGTGGCCGCCTCCTCGACGGCGACCGGCTGGCTCCAGACGCCGCCCTTGAGTATGGCGTCCTCGCGCCGGCCGAGCACCCGCAGCACCCCGTCGGCCGAGACGGTGCCGAGGTCGCCGCCCACGTACCAGCCGTCGCGCAGGATCTCGGCCGTCCGCTCGGGCAGGCCGTCGTAGCCGGCCATGACGTGCGGCCCGGCCAGGTTGATCTCGCCCGTCTCGCCCACGACCCGCTCGCCCGACGGGCCGGTCACGCGCACCGCGTTGCCGGTGCGGGCCCGGCCCGACGAGCCGAGCGGCGTCGAGCCGTCGTCCACCCGGCCCATGCAGGTGTAGGGCGCCTCGGTCTGGCCGTAGTAGGAGTAGACGGCGGCGCCGGGCAGGCGCTGCTTGACGCGTTCGAGCATGGTGGCGGTCAGCGGCTCGCCGCCCAGCATGATCACGCGCAGGGACGACAGGTCCACCTCGGCGTGGCCGGCGGAGCCGAGCAGCGCCGCGTAGAACGACGGGACTTGCGAGACGTGGGTGACGCGCTCGCGCGGGACCACGCGCAGGAAGTTCGCCGGGCCCCAGTCCTGCTCCAGCACCAGGCGCATCCCGGCGTACAGGGCGGGCCCGACGATGGCCGGGAAGCCGATGCCCCAGATGATCGCGCCGGTGCCGAACACCGCGTCCGGCCCGCGTGGCACGTCCAGCCAGATCTGGGCGGTCGCCAGCGACGAGGCGTGCGTGTGCACCACGGCCTTCGGCAACCCGGTCGTGCCCGAGGTGTAGTAGAGGGCCAGCGGGTCGTCGTGGCCGCCCCCGATCGGCGGCTCCTCCTCGGGGGCGGACGCGGCCCGCGCGTCCAGGTCCACGGCGCCCGGGCCGGGGCCGCCGACCTTGATCCAGGTGGTGACCTCCGGCAGCGACGGCCTGATCTCGGCGACCGCCTGCTCGACCGTCGCGTCGTACACGAAGGCCGTGCACCGCGAGTGGGCCACGACGGCCCGCAGCGTGTCGAGCGGCCAGTAGGGGTTCAGGGCGGCGGTGACCGCGCCCAGCTTGGCCTGCGCCAGGTAGATCTCGGCCACGTGCAGCGTCTCGTTGAGCAGCGCCGCGACCCGCTGTCCGGGGGTGATCCCGGCGGACAGCAGGGCGTGGGCGCGCCGGTTGACGATCCGGTTGAGCTCGTCGTAGGTGAAACGTCGCTCGCCGCAGTAGGTGAGCGCCACCTGCTCGGGGGCGCGCAGCGCGCCGGCGGTCAGGATCGCGTGGCCGTAGTTGCCGTAGGGGGATCGCGCCATGGTGGCCTCCCGGTCAGCGGGGCGAATAGAGCACGAACACGTTTCCCGAGGGGTCGCGCAGCACGGCCCGCGTCTCGTGCGGTCCGTCCTCGGGCGGGCGCACGACCTCGCCGCCCCGCGCCGACAGCTCCCGTACGGCCAGCGCCACGTCGGCCACCCGGTACGAGGGCGCGGTCGCGTCGGTGACGTGTTCGGCCGGCCCGGCCAGCGCCACGGTGACGCCGCCCCCGTCCAGCGCGGCGAACCTGTCGCCGTCGCGGAACTTGACCGGCAGCCCGTAGAAGGCGATCGCCTGGTCCAGGTCGGCGACGGGGATCAGGACGTTGCCCACCTTGCCGAGCACGCTCACCGGGGCCTCCAATGCGGTAGATCGTCCACGAACGTCACCCGCACCGGCATGCCGATGCGTACCTCGTCCGGCGCGCATCCCACGACCTGCCCGAAGGCGCGGGCCCCCTCGGGCAGATCCACCCAGGCCAGCACGTACGGTTCGCGCCCCTGGTAGCCGGGCGCGAACGACCGGTGCACCACGGTGAAGGTGTGCACCACGCCCTCGCCCGACACCGGCTCGAAGACGAGCGGGCCGCCTGCGCACCAGGGGCAGTCCGTCTCGGGCAGGTGGACGCGCCGGGCACAGGCCGTACAGAGCTGGACGACCAGCTCGCCGCGCCTGCAGGCCGCCCAGTAGGCGGAGGTGTCACCGGACATCGCTTGCCAAGCTAGCGCACGCTTGGTTGGCGGACAAGAGCCGGTGCGGACGGCGGGAGCACCCGCATCACCCGCCTTCGCCGGGGCCCGCCGGGCCGCCGGGCGGCGACCAGGTCTCCGGGGACGGCAGGGCGCCGTCCCGGCCGGGGCTCGGGCCGGGCAGGTCGGAGGGAGAGATGGAGGCGGAGGGGGAGGGGCACGGGGCGCCGTCCACGGCCGCCTCGCTCACCTGCGGGCCGTTGCCCGCGACGGGCTCCGTCAGCACGACCAGCCCGAAGTGCACGCGGGTGCCGCACGGCACGTCCCCCAGGTCGCGCAGCACGGTGCTGGTGTAGACGTCGTGGCCGGTGAGCGTGCGCGTCTCCTCGGCGACCGTACGGGCCGGGCCGTCGCCCTCGCGCCGGGTGTAGGTGATCCGTAATCGGACCGGCCCGGTGCCGTCGGCGGCCACCCGCACCGCGCCCGCCGAACCGCTCCACCGCACGATGTCCGCCGAGCGCACCGACGGCCGCGCGACCGCGCTCCGCGTCGGGGTGGGCACGGCCGTGCCGGGGGAGGAGGTGGGCCGCGAGGGCCGGCGCGTGCCCGTGGGCACGGGCGGTGCGGTGCGGGTCACGGTGCCGGGAGCGGTGCCCGGCGGGGTGCCTGGCGGGGTGCCTCGCGGGGTGCCCGGCGCCGCGTCGGGCGGGGTGCGGGCCGGGGTGGCGGAGGGGCGCGAGCCGGTCGGGGTGCGGCGGGCGGGCGCCGTCGCGTCGCCCGGTGCCGCCTCCTCCCCACCGGGCGTGGTGGGTGGCGGCATCAGCACCGTGCCCGGCCCGGACGACCCCCCGCCGGCCAGCAGGATGCCGATCATGACCGCGGCGACCGCCGCCCCCGTGATCCACAGGTGCGGCGGCGGCTTCGGCACCCCACGCGGCCTGCCGCGCGTCCCCTTGGCGGACCCCTGCTCGCTCCGGGCCAGCGGGAAGCCGAGCGCGAGCGCCGTGGCCCGCTCGGCGAGGTGGCGGCGGCCGCGCTGTTCCCACTCGGGGCCGTACCCCGCGACCGCGTCCTCCTCCAACTCGGCCGCGAACTGCGGGGCCGAGGCGTACCTGAAGTCGGTGTTCTTCGCCATTCCGCGCCGGAGCAGGTCGCGCAGCGTGTCGGGGACCACCTCCAGCGGCACCGCCTCCGACAGGTGCTTCTCGCGCAGCGACACCACGTCCGCCGCCAGGTACGGCGGCCGCCCCATGACGGCCTCGAACAGCAGGCACGCCGCCGCGTACAGGTCGGCGGCCGGGCCCGCCGGCTCTCCGGTCCACAGCTCCGGCGACATGTACGGCGGGCTGCCCGCCGGCACCCCCGGCTCCTCGGCGTGCACCACCACTCCGAAGTCGCCCAGCCTGACCGTGCCGTCGGCCTGGACCAGCACGTTGCCCGGCGTGACGTCCCGGTGCGGCACTCCCGCGCCGTGCGCGGCGGCCAGGGCCAGCAGCGTGCTCTTGAGCAGGGCGAGGGCCGCCTCCGGGCTGGTCCGCCCGTGCTCGGCGAGCAGCGTGCGCAGCGACACCCCGTCGACGCACTCCATCACCACGGCCGCCCGCTCCGGCGTCTCCACGTACTCGTACGTCCTGACCACGGCCGGGTCGTCGAGCTCGACGAGCGCGCGGACGTCGGACCGGAAGCGCTCCATGAACGCGGCGTCCCGGCGCAGCGTGGCGTTCAGGTACTTGATGGCGACGTACGCGCCGGTCGCCTCATAGGTGGCGAGGAACACCCGGCCGGTGCGGCCCGCGCCGAGCTGGCGAACTTCGTGGTACCCCGGGACCACGTCCCACCCCCATCACGCCGTTCCTCGTGGATTCGACGGTCTCACCCGGGGTGCCGGTTGTCACGTCTGCCGAAATATCACCGTACGTCCCGGCCGTGCCACGCCTGGTGGCCCTTCCGTCCGGGCCCGTGTGATCAGCTGGCCATGACCGCCGGCGCGCTGCTCTGGCGACGTACGTCTCGGCCTGCCGGCGGTCGTCAGCGGGCGGGTCGCCGTGTACGCTGCGATGTGACCAAGCAAGCGCTCGGCTAGGAGAGGGTGCGCCGGTGGACCGGACGGCCGTGCTCGTCATGGAGATGCAGAGAGGGGTCGTCGGCGACCTCACCAAGTTCCCGGACCTGGTCACCGCCTGCCGGTCGCGCGACGTGGTGCCCAACACCGCCGCCGTCCTGGAGGCGGCCCGCGCGGCGGGCGTCCCGGTCGTCCACTGCACCGCCGCCTTCCGCGCCGACCGGGCCGGATCGCACACCGGCAACTGCCCGTTCATCGTCTCGCTGCTCGACGACCCCGCCCACATGCTCGACGGCACGCCGGCCGTGGAGGTGCTGCCCGAGCTGCGCCACCCCGGCGACCTGGAGAGCAGGCGGCTGCACGGCTTCTCGCCGTTCACCGGCACCTCCCTCGACATGACCCTGCGCTCGCTGGGGGTCTCGTCCGTCGTCGCCGTGGGGGTCTCGCTCAACCTCGGCATCCCCGGGCTCGCCCTGGAGGCCGTGAACCTCGGCTACCGCGTCACCGTCGTCACCGACGCCGTGGCCGGAGTGCCGGAGGAGTACGCGCGCGCCGTGCTGAGACACACGATCAGCCTGCTCGCCACCCGCACCACGGCGGCCCGCCTCGTGGAACGGTGGACGGAGGGAGCGGACCGGTGATGGACGGGATGCGGCTGGACGGGCGGGTGGCCGTGGTCACCGGCGGCGCGGGCGCCATCGGCGCGGCCGTCGCCGCCGACCTGACGGCCCTGGGCGCCCGCGTGGTGGTCGCCGACGTGGACCTGCGCGGTGCGGAGCGGGTCGCCGCCGGTCTGGCCGGCGGCGTCCCGCTGGCCCTCGACCTCGCCTCGCCGGAGTCGGTCGAACGCTTCTGCCGGGAGGTCGTCGCCGGACGCGACGTGGACGTGCTGGTGCACAACGCGGGCGTCTCGATCGTCGAGCCGTTCACCGAGAGCGACCCCGCCGGCTGGGACCTGATGTGGCAGGTGAACCTGCGGGGCCCGATGCTGATGACCAAGCTGCTCCTGCCCGGCATGCTGCGCAGGGGATGGGGACGGCTGGTGTTCGTCTCCTCCGACGGGGCCCGGGCCGGGTCGGGCGGCGAGGGCGCGTACGCGGCGACCAAGGCCGGGCTGTTCGGGCTGGCCAAGACGCTCGCCAGGGAGGCCGCCCGGGCGAACGTCACCTCCAACGTCGTCTGCCCCGGCCCCACCGACACCCCGATGCTGCGCCGGGTGTCGGCCGCCGAGCCCGGCCTGGTCGACCGCATCGCCAGGACCATCCCGCTGCGCCGCCTCGGCACGCCCGCCGACGTGGCCGGCCTCGTCGCCTACCTGTGCACGGACCGCGCCGCCTACGTGACAGGGCAGACCCTGTCCGTCAGCGGCGGGGTGACCATGCACTGACCGCGACGGCCGACCCATGCGTATCCCGCGCTCAGAGCGACCGGTAGACCGCCTCGGTCAGGCGGTAGGCGCGCAGGCTGCCCGAGACGGTGTCGGCCATCCTGTTCATCACGTAGCCGACGGCCAGGCCGTGCCCGGGATCGGCCAGGCCCAGGAAACCGCCCAGCCCCGTGTGGCCGAACGCGGTCCGCGACGGGACGAAGAAGGTCATCGACGGGCGCATGTAGCCGAGCCCGAACGAGCTGTCCACGTGCAGCACCCGGTCGGGGCCCGACACCCGGGCGCGGACGGCGTCGGCCAGCGTCTCGGGGCGCAGGATCTCGCCCGCGATCAGCGACCGGTAGAAGCCGGCCAGGGCGCCGGCCGTGGTGACGACCCCGGCCCCCGGCCAGCCGGCGCGCAGGATCACGGGGTGGTTGGCGCCCCCCTTGAGCCGCTGCATGCCGGGGTTGCCGAGGGCCCGGTTCATCAGACTGCCGGGATCCCGGGCGTCCCGCGCCATCCGCGCGAACGCGTCCTCCTTCCCGGCCCCGTCCGCCCGCTTCTCGTCCGCTCCCGCTCCGTCCGCTCGTGCCTTGGCTGTCACGGCGCTGTCCTCGGCGGTCGCGGGGGCGGGGCCGGCGCCCGCCTCCGCGGGGGCGCGGCGGTCGCCGGCCGTGATGCGGGCGGCGCGGGCGATCACCGGGTCGGGCGCGCCGATCCACAGGTCCAGGCCGAGCGGCCCGGCGATCTCCGCCGCGACCAGCTCGCCCACCGACTTGCCGGTCACCCGCCGCACCACCTCGCCCACCAGGAACCCGTACGTCAGCGCGTGGTACCCGTGGGCCGACCCCGGCTCCCACAGCGGCCGCTGCCCCGCCAGCCGCGCCGCGATGGCCGGATGGTCGCCGAACTCCTCCACCGGCACCGGCTCCTCCACCACCGGCAGCCCCGCCTCGTGCGTGAGCAACTGCGCGACGGTGATCGCCGCCTTGCCCTCGGCGGCGAACTCCGGCCACACCTCGGCCACCGGCGCGCCCACGTCCACCAGCCCCCGCTCGGCGAGCTGCAGCAGCACCGTCGCGGTGATCGCCTTGGTGCAGGAGTAGGCGAAGGCGGGCGTGTCCTGCCGCCACGGCCGTCCGGTGTGCCGGTCGGCCACACCGCCCCACAGGTCCACCACCAGCTCGCCGTCCAGGTACACCGCGAACGCGGCGCCCAGCTCCTCCCCGTCGGCGAAGTGCTGCTCGAACACCTCGCGCACGCGCGAGAACCGGGGATCGCAGTGCATCGGACCTCCCTGACTGCCGGACCGTTCGGAAAGGAAGCGCTTACTTGGTTGCCGAGCCTAACAACTGGGGCCGATTCGGCCCAGACGACCAACGCGGCACCCTCAACCTGCTCACCCCGGAGGTGGTGCTCCAGGCCCTCGGCGCGGCCGCCACGGGCCGGGTGCTCAGCCTGGCCCTGCCGATCAGGGGCGCCACGTCCTCTGCCGCGCCCGCGACCGTGCCGCACCTGAAGGGCAGGCCGCTGCCGCAGCACTTCATGTCGGTCGACGGCGGCGACTACGCGGCGGGGGCGCGCCCGATCGGCGCGGGCCTGCGGGTCGCCGACGACGCGCTGGTCGTCTCCCCGCACGGCACCACCACGCACATGGACGCGCTGTGCCACATGTGGTCCGGCGACGAGTTGTACAACGGCCACCCCGCCGCCCGGGTGCGCTCCTACGGCGCCACCAGGTGCGGCATCGAGCGGGTGGGCGGCGTGGTCGCCAGGGGCGTGCTGTTCGACGTGCCACGCGGCCTCGGCCTCGACCACCTGCCCGCCGGCCACCGCGTCACCCCCGCCGAACTGGAGGACCTGGACCCGGGGTTGCGCGCCGGCGACGTCGCGGTGGTCCGCACCGGCTGGCCCGCCGTCTGGCGGCGCTCGCCCGAGGAGTACTGGTCCGGCCAGCCGGGACTGTCGCCCGAGGCGGGGCGGTGGCTGGCCGCCCGTGACGTGTCCGCCGTGGCCTGCGACAACGCCGCCATCGGCGGGCTGGACTCCCGCCAGTCCGCCGCGGAGGGCCTGGCCGACGACCTGCACCTCGTCCTGCTCCACCGGCACGGCATCCACCTGATGGAGATGCTGTGGCTGGAGGAACTGAGCGAGACGGGACGCACGGAGTTCGTGCTCGTCGCGGCGCCGCTGAGGATCGAGGGCGGCACGGGCAGCCCGATCAACCCGCTCGCGATCCTGTAATGGCGGTGCCGCCGGTCAGGCGCCGGGGTAGTTGCCGCCGCCGTGGGCGCGGTCGAGGGCGTCGTAGTCGGGGGTGAAGCCGCGCTTGGGTATCGCGTCCACGAACACCACCTCCCGGGGCTTCTTGTACGCGGCCAGCAACCCCTTGACGTGGCCGATCAGTTCCTCGGCCGGGACCGAGGCGCCGCCTTCGAGGACGACCACGGCCTTCACCGCCTGGTGCCAGCGCTCGTCGGGCACGCCGATCACGGCGGCGTCGGCGACGGCCGGATGACCGCGCAGCGCGCGCTCGACCTCGGCCGGGTAGACGTTCTCGGCACCGGACTTGATCACGCGCAGCTTGGGCCCGATGAAGGTGATGCTGCCGTCCGGCTCGCGGCGGCCGAGGTCGCCGGTGTGCTGCCAGCCGTACGCGAACTTCGCAGCATTTAAGTCGGGCCGGGCGAAATATCCGGAAAAGAGGGACTTGCCGCGTGCGCAGATCTCGCCCACCTCGCCCACCGGAAGCTCGTCCCCCTCCGGCCCGAGGATGCGCACCTGTACCAGCGGCGACGGCCGCCCGGCGAAGCCCGCCGCCCCCGGAGCCAGCCCCAGGAACGTGAGCATCCCGCTCACCTCGGTCTGTCCGTAGCCGCCCATCTTCGACCGGCACCACGGTGAGTCGTCCACGGTGATCAGCTCGTCCCACTCCGCCGAGTGCGAGACGAACCTGAGCGACGACAGGTCGTACTTGCCCTGCGGCCGCACCGCCACCACGGCGTCGATCATCGGTCCGAACAGGAACGCCTGCGTCACCCGCTCGGCGTCGATCAGACGGCAGACCTCCTCGGCGTCGAAGGCGGGCGTGAAGACGTTCACGCCGCCGATCTGGAGGGTGGCCAGGCAGAACATCATCGTCCCCACGTGGAACAGCGGCCCGCTGTTGAGGAAGGTGAAGTCCGGCTCCATCTGGCGCACCACCAGCAGGGACGTGCTGTGGGCCACCAGGGCGGCGCTGCTCAGCAGCGCGGCGCCGGGCCGCCCGTCGAAGGCGGCGGTGTAGAGCGCCAGCACCGGCTCGGTGTCGGACACCTGCGGGAAGTCCCGCACCGACCCGCCCGCCACCAGCTCCTCGTACCCGTCGCCCGCCCGCACCCACGCGCCCGTCGCGGCGCCCGCCTCGCGCGTGGCCGTGGTCGCCTCCGACGGCTCCCAGACCACCACCCGCGGCGTCAGGTCGTCCACCACGAACCTCAGCTCGTCCGCCGACTGCCGCCAGTTGGCCGGGCAGAAGACGGCGCCCAGCCGCGAGCAGGCCAGCAGCAGCTCCAGGACGGCGTGGGAGTTCTGGCCCAGCCACAGCACCCGCTCGCCGGGCGCGACCCCGCGCGCCGACAGGGCGTCCGCCAGGCGGCTGACGCGGGCGTCGAGCTCCGGATAGGTGAGGCGGACGTCCCCGTCCACGACCGCCGTCCCCAGCGGGCGGCTGCGGGCGTGCTCGGCGAGGACGTCCGAGAGGGTCAGGCTGTGGATCATCGCGCCTCCTGCGGGGGGTGAGCGGCCGGGGCCCGGCACGGAGTCATGGCCCGGCCGGGCGTACGGATCACGAGAAAGCGGGCATGACCTCGGCGGCGAAGAAGCGCATGACCTTCTTCATCTCCTCCAGCGGCATCGGCCGGGTGCTGCCGAAGTCGCACAGCAGGTTGGCGAAACCGGCGTCGCGCAGCAGCGTGATCTGCTCGACCACCCGCTCCGGATCACCGATCACCTCCAGTTGCTCCCACCGGAAGTCGGCCGAGACGCTGCCGCCCTTCAGGTAGCGGTCCTGGTAGTACTCGAAGCCCTGCGCGGCCCGGCCGGTCCTCGGATCGATGGGCGCGCTGCGCTCGTTGAAGATGCGCGAGCGGTCGAAGGCCGCCTCGAACCTCTCCTGGTCCCGCCGGGCCTGTTCGGCCGTCGGCGCCACGTACACGCTGCGCGCGACCACCAGCTCGGCCTCGGCCGGGTGCCCGGCCCGGGCCGCGGTCTCGCGCCAGGTCTCGGCCGCCTTGACGACCTTGCGGAACGGCGCCGCCGGGTCGGCGAGGATCGGCAGCCCGCGCTCGGCGTACATGGTGACGGTCTCCGGCGACACGGCGGCCACGTGCAGCGGGGGGTGCGGCGTCTGGAGCGGGCGCGGGGCGAGCGCCACCTCGGTCCCGGTCCGGTAGAACTTGCCCTCGTGCCCGAACGTCTCCCGCGTCCACAGCCCGAGGATCACCTCCAGCGCCTCGTTGAACCGGTCGCGCGCCTCGGCCAGGTCGATGCCGAACCCCTCGAACTCGAAGCTCTGGTAGCCCCGCCCGATCCCCAGGTCCAGCCGCCCGTCGGACAGCACGTCGACCTGGGCGGCCTCCTCGGCCACGTGGACGGGGTTGTGCAGGGGCAGCACCACGATGCCGGTGCCCAGGCGGATCCGCGAGGTCCGGGCGGCGACGTGCGCGAGCACGGTGAAGAGGTTGGGTGCCACGCCGTAGTCGCGGAAGTGGTGCTCGGCCAGCCGTACCCCGTCGAAACCCAGCTCCTCGGCCAGCTCGATGAGCTCCAGATGGTAGTCGTAGACGTCCTTGAAGCTCTGCCCGTCGAACCGGTGGAAGAGGTGGAAGGTTGAGAACTTCATGCGGCGGCCTCTCGCAGGGTGTAAACCAAGCGCTCGCTTGGGAGCGTATCAGGTCCGCCCGCGGTTGAGACCCCTGCCGGGCCGAGGATTCCTACCCGAGCCCTGTCGCCGGCCCGGTGACCAGCCCCGTCACCAGCCCCGCCGTCAGTGCGGTGCGTACCGGGATGTGCTCGACCAGCACGTGCTCGTGCCGCGCGTGCGCGCCGCCGCCCACCGCGCCCAGCCCGTCGAGCACCGGACGGTCCAGCGCCGAGACGAAGTTGCCGTCGCTGGCGCCGCCGACCGCGACCTCCTCCAGACGCAGGCCGAGGCGGGCCGCCACCTCCGTCGCCGCCTCGAACAGCCGCCGCGACCCCGGTGTGGGCGCCATGGGCGGCCGGTTCCACCCGCCGGAGACCGAGACCGTGACCCGCGGATCGGCGGCCCGCAACGCCGCGAACACCGCGTCGATGCGCGCCATCTCCGCCGGCTCGCCCACGCGCACGTCGATGCAGGCCCGGGCCCGCCCGGCGGCCACGTTGCGCCCGGTGCCGCCGTTGACCAGCCCGACGTTGACCGTGGTGCCGCGCTCGGGGGCGCCGGAGGCGGCGATCCGCGTGATCACCTCGGCCATCGCGTGGATCGCGCTCGCCCCCGCGTCCGGGTCGAGCCCCGCGTGCGCCTCGACGCCGGTGACGGTCACGTCGAACACGCCGACGCCCTTGCGCGCCGTCTTGAGCCTGCCGCCGTCGGCCGACGCCTCGAAGACCAGTGTCGCCAGCGCGCCGTCGCTCGCCGCCTCGATGTACGGG
Organism: Nonomuraea muscovyensis; assembly: GCF_014207745.1. Lineage (NCBI taxonomy): Bacteria > Bacillati > Actinomycetota > Actinomycetes > Streptosporangiales > Streptosporangiaceae > Nonomuraea > Nonomuraea muscovyensis. Next base: position 1,308,733 of record NZ_JACHJB010000001.1, on the reverse strand, counting down.
CGCGAGAACGGGCTGCCGAGCTCCTCGTCGCCGTTGAACAGCATCCGCACCGAAGGATGCGGCAGCCCCAGCTCGCGCAGCCCGCGAACCGCCCAGACCGCCTGCACGAGCCCCGTCTTCATGTCGAACACCCCCGGCCCCGACGCCCGGTCCCCGTCGAGGACGAACGGCCACTCGGCCAGCGTGCCGGTGGGCCAGACGGTGTCGTAGTGGCACAGCAGGAGCACGGTGCCGGGGGCGGTGCCAGGGTAGGTCGCCTCCCAGGTGTCGCCGTGCCCGCCGCCGTCGCGCACCACCTCCGTGGCGGGCCGGCCGAGCCGCCCGGTCACCAGGGCACGCAGCCCGTCGAGGCCGGTGGCGAGCATGGTCTTGTCGTAGCTGTGGGTCTCCAGCTCGACCAGGGTCCTGATGTCGTCGAGCATGGCGGGCAGGGCCTGACGGGTCCAGTCGGCGATCGGCACGGGGGAGTCCTCTCTGGCGGACGGCGTTCGCGGGGGAGGCGTGCGTACGGGGAGAAGGGGGCGCGCGGGACGTGCGTGCGTGTGTGAGAGGTTGGGTCAGGTGGGCCAGGCCGTCCGGATCGGATCGGGCCGGTTCAGGTCGGGCAGGGCCGGTTCAGGTCGGGCAGGGTCGGATCGGGTCAGGTCGGGCGGGGTCGGATCGGCTGGAGTCAGGGCGGCTGGGATCTGGGCGGCTGGGGTCAGGGCGTGGGGACGGGGGCCGGGCCGGCGGCGGCCGGCTCACGCAGCGGCAGGCGCACCTCGAACCACGTCTCGCCGGGCACCGAGCGGACCTTGATCTCGCCGCCGTGCCGCCCGGCCACGATGCGGTAGGAGATGTCGAGCCCGAGACCCGTGCCCTGGCCGACCGTCTTGGTGGTGAAGAACGGCTCGAAGATCCGGTCCTTGATCGCGTCGGGCACGCCCGGCCCGGTGTCGCCGATCTCGATGATCGCCTCGTCCTCGTCGTGCGCGGTGCGGACGGTCAGCGTGCCCTCCTCGCCCATCGCGTCGATCGCGTTGTGGATGAGGTTGGTCCACACCTGGTTGAGCTCGCCGCCGTAGGCGGGGATCGACGGCAGCGTCCGGTCGTAGTCGGTGACGACGGTGACGCCCGGCGGGATCTTGCCGCGGAAGATGGCGATCGTGCTGTCGAGCAGCTCGTGCACGTCGCAGATCTGGAACGGCGCGCGGTCCATCTGGGAGTACTGCTTGGCCGAGCGGATCAGCGACGTGATGCGCTCGGTCGCCTCGGTCACCTCGCCGAGCATCTGTGAGATCTCGACCGCCTCCGACAGCCAGCGCAGCGCCGCCGGCGCGTGCTCCTCGCCGACCTTGGCGCACACCTTGGCCAGGTGCCCGCAGCCGAACCCGGCCTGCACCAGCGCCGGCGCCAGGTCCCAGGCGTCGTCCACGCCCATCGCCTCCAGCGCCTCTGCCAGCTCGTCCTCGGCGTCGGAGATCTCCAGCGGGCTGCGCGACGGCAGCTTGCCCACCGCCTCGGTGCAGTTCTCCTGCATCTCGATGAGCGCGCGCAGCCGCTCGGGCGGGATGCCGTCCTCGGCGAGCCGGGCCAGCTCCACGCGGGACGTCCGGATCAGCGAGCGCAGCTCCCCGACCGCCCGGACCGCCGCGGCGGCCGGGTTGTTCAGCTCGTGGGTGAGCCCGGCGGTGATCGTCCCGAGCGCGGTGAGCCGCTGGCGCCGGTCGATGACCTCGCGCTGCATCCGCCCGCCCGACCAGATGCCGTCGAGCAGGTGCATCGCCATCGGGAACCACTCGGTCACGATGTGCGCGAACTTCTTGGCCGGCAGCATGAAAACGCGCGAGGGCGCGGTGGCCCGCAACGTGTGCTGGTAGGTGTCGGGGGCGCGGTCGCCGAGGTAGGCGGCGGTGGCGCCGCCGTACACGCCGGGCTGGGAGACGCGCGGCATCGCGACGGTGCCGGCGCTGACGGTCTCCTGGACCATCTGCACCTCGCCCTCGATCAGCACCGCGAAGCACTCGGCCGGCTCACCCTGCCGCAGGATGTCCTGGTCCCGCTCGAAGGAGCGCACGGCACCGCTGCCGGCCAGCTTGGTGAGCTGCTCGTCGGTCAGCCGCTCGAACAGGAACAGCTTGCGCAGCTCGTCGATGTCGATGGGCAGGTCGGTCGGAACGCTCATTGCTTCTCCAGGTAGCGGTGCACGAGCGCGACGGCCATCGCGCCCTCGCCGACGGCCGAGGCGACCCGTTTGATCGACTCCGCCCGCACGTCGCCCGCCGCCAGCACGCCCGGCACGTTGGTCTCCAGGTAGTAGGGCTCGCGCCGCAGCGGCCAGTTGCGCGGCCGCCGGCCGCCCTGCAGCAGGTCGGGGCCGGTGAGCACGAAGCCCTTGGCGTCGCGCTCGACCGTCTCGTCGAGCCACGAGGTGTAGGGCTCGGCGCCGATGAACACGAACAGCCACTGCGCGTCGACCGTGCGCTCCTCGCCCTTGGTGCTGAGCGTGAGCCGCTCCAGGTGACCGTCGCCCGCCCCGCCCGAGACGTGCGTCTGGACGTGCACCTCGATGGTGGGGATCGCCTGGATCTGCTCGATGAGGTAGTGCGACATGGATCTCTCCAAACCGTCACCTCTGACCAACAAATGGACCTTGCTCGCGAATCCCGCCAGGTAAACCGCCGCCTGGCCCGCCGAGTTGGCCGCCCCGACGACGTACACCTCGGCGTCGCGACAGGCCGGCGCCTCGGTCAGCGCGGCTCCGTAGTAGACGCCCCGGCCGACGAAGTCGTCCAGGCCGGGCGCGTCCAGACGGCGGTAGGTCACCCCGGTCGCCAGGATCACCGCGTGCGCCGCGATCTCGCCCCCGTCCTTGAAGCCCACCACCCGAGCCTGTCCGCGCGGCTCCAGGTGGGTCACCTTTCGCGCGCTCAGCAGCTCGGCACCGAACTTCAGCGCCTGCCTGCGCGCCCGGTCGGCGAGCTGCTGGCCGGAGACGCCGTCGGGGAAGCCCAGGTAGTTCTCGATCCGGGAGCTCTGGCCCGCCTGCCCGCCGGAGGCCTGCGCCTCGACCAGCACCGTGTTGAGCCCCTCGGAGGCTCCGTAGACCGCCGCGCCCAGCCCGGCCGGCCCCCCGCCGACCACGATGAGGTCGTAGAAGTCGGTGGCCGGCGTGGTCGACAGCCCCACGGCCGAGGCGAGCGTGGACTGGTCGGGCGCCTGCAGCGACACCCCTTCGGAGGTGATCACCAGCGGCAGGTGGCACTGCTCTCCCACGGCAGCGACGAGCTGGGCGCCCTCCGGGTCCTCGGCCAGCATCCACTGGTAGGGCACGTGGTTGCGGGCCAGGAAGTCGCGCACCCGGTAGGAGGGCGCCGACCAGCGGTCGCCCACCACCCGCAGCTCCGCCACCTCGATCCGCTCGGTGCGCTGCCAGGCGTCGAGCTGGTCGTCGATCACCGGGTAGAACTTCTCCTCCGGCGGGTCCCACGGCTTGAGCAGGTAGTGGTCGAGGTCGACCACGTTGATCGCCTGGATGGCGGCGTCGGTGTCGGCGTAGGCGGTCAGCAGCACGCGGCGCGCGTAGGGGTACATGTCCATCGCGGCTTCGAGGAACTGCACGCCGTTCATCTGCGGCATGCGGTAGTCGGCGAGGATCGCGGCCACCTCGTCGCCGCGCAGCCGCATCTCCTTGACGGCGTCGATCCCCTGGTCCGCGGCCTCGGCACGGACGATCCTGTAGTGCTGGCCGTAACGACGTCTCAGATCGCGGGCCACCGCCCGCGACACGCCCGGGTCGTCGTCCACCGTCACGATGACCGGCTTTTCCATGGCACTGCCTTCCCCACGAGGTCCCTCAAGGGAAGCATGTCATGCGTCCGGGCCCTGCCGGTCCGCCGGCGGCGGGCTCCGGCCCGCCGCTCAGGCGATGACGTGCGCCTCCCCGCCGTCGACCAGCAGCGACACCCCGTTGACGAACGAGGCCCGCTCGCTGGCCAGGAACGCGACCACGTCGCCGACCTCCTCCGGCCGCCCGACCCGGCCGACGGGCACCCGGTCGCCGCGCGCCGCCAGGCCCTCCGCCCCGCCCGACAGCGCGCGCAGCCGGCCGGTGTCGATCGGCCCCGGCATCACGTTGGTGACCAGCACCCCGTCGCCGCCCACCTCGCGGGCCAGCGTCCGCACGATCCCGGCGACGGCGGGGCGGGTCGCGTTGGACAGGGCCAGCCCGTCGATCGCCTCGCGGGCCGACTTGCTGGTGATCGTGACGATGCGGCCCCAGCCGCGCGAGCGCATCTCCGGCAGCACGGCGTGGATCAGCCGGACCGTGCCCAGCAGGTTGCGCTGGACGGCCACGTCCCACTCGGCCGCGCCCATGTCGACGAAACGGCCGGCGGGCGGCCCGCCCGCGTTGGCCACCAGGATGTCGACGGGCCCCAGGATCTCGCGGGTCTCGGCGGCCACGCGCGCCGCCGCCTCCGGGTCCTCCACGTCGGCCAGCACCGCGTGCACCACGCCGCCGAACTCCTGCAGCTCCACCACCGCGTCGGCCAGCCGTTCGGGGTCGCGGGCGCTCACGCACACGTCGCACCCCTCCCGTGCCAGGCTCTTGGCGGCGGCGAGGCCGATGCCCGCGCTGCCGCCGGTGACGAGTGCAACCTTGCCCGTGATGCCGAGATCCATGAGGCGACTATAGGTCCGCCGGCGCCACCCGCCGCAGCTTGTCCGGATTGCGCACGATGAAGATCTCGCTGATGCGGCCGTCGCGGACCGCGAAGGCGGTGAGCTGCGGGTGGCCGCCGCTGACGCTCCACACCGCCGGCAGGCCGTTGACCTCCGTGACGACGCCCTCGGAGCCGTGCTGGGAGACCACCGCGTCGATGAACGACACCGCCTTGCGCCGGCCCAGGATCGGCCGCAGCGCGGCCCGCACCTTGCCACCGCCGTCGCTCCAGATGACGACGTCCTCGTGCAGGATCTCGGCCAGCGCGCCGAGGTCGCCGCCCGCCGCCGCCTCGATGAACCGCATCAGCAGCCTGGTGTGCTCCTCCTCCGTCGGCTGGAACCTGTCGCGGCCGTCGGCCAGCCGCAACGAGGCGCGCCGGTGGAGCTGGCGGGCGTTGGCGACGGACACCCCGACGACGCGGGCGATCTCGTCGTACGGGAACTCGAACGCCTCCCGCAGCACGAACACCGCGCGCTCCGGCGGCGACAGCCGTTCCATCAGGTGCAGGGTCGCGTACGACACCGTGTCGCGCAGCTCGGCCGTGTCGAGCGGCCCCGCCTCGGCGGTGGGGACGGGTTCGGGCAGCCACGACCCGGTGTAGGACTCGCGTCTGACCCGGGCCGAGCGGAGCTGGTCGAGCGCGAGCCGCGACACGACCGTCACGAGGAACGCCCGCGGGTCCCTGATCTCGTCGTGGTCGATGGCCTGCCAGCGCAGCCAGGCCTCCTGGACGACGTCCTCGGCGTCCCACATGCTGCCCAGCAGCCGGTAGGCGAGCCCGAGCAGGGTCGGCCGGTGCTGTTCGAAGTCCACGCTGTCCATGCTGTCCACGCTGGGATCATCCCTCCCGGTCGAGCATGGCGGCGTGGCGGGGCCGCCAGTCGAGTCGCATCCGCGCCCGGCTGTTGTCGGCGCCGCGCAGCCTGGTCATGTACGCCACACCGAACGGGCCGACGGCCAGCCGCGCCAGCAGGGCCGGCACCCGCCGCGGAGCCGGGGCGCCGAGCCGCCGCGCGTAGGCGGGCAGCCAGTCGCGCATGAGCACGGGCGTGTCGTCGACCACGTTGAGCGCGCCGGTGACGTCCTTGTCGAGGGCGGCGATGATCGCGGTGGCGGCGTCGTGGGCGTGGGTGAACGACAGCACCGAGCCGCCGTCGCCGACCACCGGCATCCGGCCCCGGCGGACGGCCTCGGCCGTGGAGCCGTCGTCCGCGTAGAACGAGCCGGGCCCGGTGAGGTGGCCGAAGCGCAGCACCAGCCCGCCGGCCCGGACGGTCTGCCGCTCCAGCTCGGCCAGCGCGGCGACGACCGGCCCGTACGGCCGGGGCGGGTCCGACCACAGCGGCGCGTCCTCGTCCGCGAGCCCTTCGCCGGGCCGGTAGGCGTACGCGAGCCCCTGGGCGACGAACCGGGCCCCCGGGGCGGCCTCCAGCAGGGTACGGGTGCCCTCGATGCGCAGCCGGTTCGTGAGCGCGAACTGCCTGTCGATCCGTTTCGGGTCGATGGCCTTCGGGATGGCGGTGAGCAGGTGCACGACCGCGTCGGGGGCGGCCTGCCGTACCGCGCGGACGGTCGCGTCACGGTCGAGCGCGTCGGCCACGACGGTCCGCGTGGCGCCGGGCACGGCCGTGCCCGGCGCCCGGGACAGGCCGATCACCTCGTGGCCCACGGCCGCGAGCAGTGGGACGAGCTGCCGGCCGATGACTCCGGTGGCTCCGGCGACGAGCACGCGCATGATCACTCCTTGGTTCGGACGTTCCGTACCATGGACGGGACACCAGCACCGGATGTGACAGTGCCGCTGCGTAGGTCGCCGATGTGACAGTCGCCGATGTGACGGTTCGTGCTGTGACAGGGTGGCGCCCCGGGGGCAGGCGTGATGGTCTTGGCGGATGGCGAGAAATCTGATCCTGTCAGGAGGCCCGTTCCACGACTTCGACGCCACCTCGGCGGCCCTGGCCGAGGTGCTCGCGGAGGTGGGGATCGAGTCGGAGATCACCGAGGACATCGCCGGAGCGCTGAGCGAGCCGTCGGAGACGCAGCTCATCACCGTCAACGCGCTGCGCTGGCGGATGGAGTCCGACCGGTTCGCCGACCTGCGTGAGCGGTGGCGTTTCGAGCTGCCCGCCGAGGCCCGCACCACGCTGCTCGACCACCTCGACCGGGGCGGCGGGCTGCTGGCCATGCACGCCGCCTCCATCTGCTTCGACGACTGGCAGGGCTGGTCCCGCGTGCTGGGCGGCTGCTGGACCTGGCCGAAGTCGCACCACCCGCCGCTCGGCTGGACCGGCGTGCGGGTGCACGGCGGCCACCCGGTCGTCGAGGGGCTGCGCGACTTCGACGTGGTGGACGAGGTCTACAGCGACCTGGACGTGCTGCCCGACGTCCGGCCGCTCGCCTCCTCGGGCGGCCAGCCGCTCGTCTGGGCCCGTCCGGTACGGCGTGGCCGCGTCCTCTACGACGCGCTCGGCCACGACACGCGCTCCTACGACAACGAGATCCACCGGACGCTGCTCCAGCGCGCGGCGCTCTGGCTGCTGAAACGGCCGGTCGCGGTCAGGGACTGAGCCGCGGCGCCCACCCGTGGCAGGGGTCACGGCGGAGCCGGCCAGGATGCGTCCAGCGTGACGGCATGATCACCGGGATGAGCGGAGCGGGCCGGCCCGCCGGGGACGGCGCGTCCGGTTCAGGAGCTCGTGAAGTCCCTGATCGCCGCGGCCAGCTCCGCCGGGGCCTCCTCCGCCATGTGGTGGCCGCTGTCGATCGCGTGGCCGCGCACGTCGTCCGCCCAGCCGGCCCAGATCTCCCGGGGATCGCCGTACAGGTCCTCCATGTCGTCCTCGGAGCCCCACAGGAGGAGCAGCGGGCGGCTCAGCCGCCGCCCGGCCGCGCGGTCGGCGTCGTCGGCGGCACGGTCCACGCCCAGCCCGGCCCGGTAGTCCTCGCACATCGCGTGCACGGTCTCCGGGTCGTGCAGGGCCCGGCGCAGGTCCGCGTACGCCTCCTCGCCCATGACGGAGGAGTCCACCTGATACCAGGCGGCGGGGTCGGCGTTGATGACCCGTTCGGCGGGCTTGGCGGTCTGGCCGAGGAAGAACCAGTGCCACCACGCGGCGGCGAAGCCCGCGTCGCAGCGGGCCAGCGCCGCACCGATCGGCACCGCGTCGACGATCACCAGGCGGGTCACCGCGCCGGGATGGTCGGCCGTCAGCCGGTGGGCGACGTAGGCGCCGCGGTCGTGGCCGACGACGGTGAAGCGGTCGTGGCCCAGGGCGCGCATGAGGGCGACCATGTCCCGGGCCATGGCCCGCTTGGAGTAGGGGGCGTGGTCGGGGGTGGTGGGCGGCTTGCTGGAGCGGCCGTAGCCCCGCAGGTCGGGGCAGACCACGGTGTGGTGCGGTGCGAGCAGCGCGGCGACCCGGTGCCAGGTCGCGTGCGTCCTCGGGTGGCCGTGCAGGAGCAGCACCGGTGTGCCCGTGCCGCCGTGCCGGACGTACAGCTCCGCCTCGCCGACGTCGATCCTGTCTTCCGCGAAGTCTTCGAACATCCGCCCGCCCCTACCCGGCGGGCGGCGTTTGATCCTTTCCGGCCAGCCGGCGGGCCGACTCCGACTCGTGGGCGAGGCGGCGCAGCGCGTCGAAGGCGCGGCCGTACAGGACCGTGCCGAGCACCACGGCCTCGACGGCGCTCTCGCGGGAGCCGTCGAGCGGGAGGGCGTCGAGCTCGGCCGCGGCGAGCCCGCCGGCCGTCTCGGCGTAGCGGCTCAGGTCGGTGGACATGCCGAGCCGGCGCAGGGTGAGGAGTGTCTGGGCCAGCTCGTTCCTGGTCGGGGCGTCGGGGGCGATCGTCCAGCCCTGCTCGTCGATGAGGCGGTCGGTCTCGGCGCGGGCGGCCTGCCAGTCGTCCGACGGCTCGGGCTCGACGGCCGGGCCGAGCGCGTACTGGGCGGTGCCGAGCATCTGGTGAACGGGGAGCGACTCGTCCTCGACCGCGTCGATGACCTGCTTGATGGCGGCCACCGGCAGCCTGCCGACCTCCAGCAGGGCCCTGATGAGGCGGAGTCTGCGCAGGTGGGAGTCGTCGTAGACGGCACGGGTCGCGGCGACCTGCTCGCCCTGGTGGAGCAGGCCCTCGCGCAGGTAGTACTTGACCGTCGCGAGGGCGACGCCCGAACGGTCGCTCAGCTCCGAGATGCGCATCAGCGGATAATAGCGCTATCCAGTGGGGTCGCGGACACCCTCACCGAGCAAGCGCTTGTCTGTGAGGTCGGCGGGCGTTAGCGTGGCGGGCGAGCACCGCAGACGTCGTCCGCCGGAATGGATCGCGCCCCGTCCCGGCGGGCGACCGCACAGCGGGGCAGGAGCGCAGCCGGTCGGGAGGTCGCCATGCAGACGTTCGCCGGACGGGCGGCCGTGGCCGGCGTGGGGATGACCGCGCTCAGCCGCGCCTCCGGACGCACCGTGCTGCAACTCGCCGTCGAGGCGTGCCGGGCGGCCTGCGCCGACGCGGGCCTGGCGCCCGGAGAGGTGGACGCGCTGCTCAGCTACCACCTGAACGACTCCGTGCCCGTCACCCGGGTGGCGCGCGCGCTGGGGGTCGAACGGCTCGGCTGGCACAACGACATCGCAGGCGGCGGCACCCAGGCCGCGTCCGTCCTGGGTGACGCGGCCATGCTGATCCACGCCGGGCTGGCCCGCCACGTCCTCGTCTACCGGGCCCTGAACGGCCGCTCCGGCCGGCGGATGAACACCGTCTCCACCGGCGAGCAGGAGAGATTCACCTACGGGATGGCCGGACCGATCCCGCTGTTCGCCCTGGCCGCCACCCGCTACCTGCACGACACCGGGCTCACCGGCGAGCACCTGCACGCCGTGGTCGCCCAGTCGCGCGACAACGCCCGCGGCAACCCGCGCGCCCTGCGCGCCGAGCCGCTGGACCTGGCCGACTACCTGGCCAAGCCGTACGTGTGCACGCCGCTGCGCACCGCCGACTGCTGCCAGGAGAGCGACGGGGCGTGCGCGCTGCTGGTCAGCGGCGTGCTGGACGGGCCGCGCGTGCGCGCGGTGGTGCGCGGGGGAGGACCGGGCTGCTCGGCGATGGACCGGGCGCCCGACGTCACGGCGGTCTTCTCCGCGTACGTGGCGCCCCGGCTGTGGGAGGTCTCCGGCATGCGGCCGGCGGACGTGGACGTGGCGCTGCCGTACGACGCCTACTCGTGGCTGGTGCCGAGGCAACTGGAGGACTTCGGTTTCGTCGCGCGGGCCGAGCTGGGGCCCTACCTGCTGGAGCGGCGGCACGCCTGGGTGAATCCGCACGGCGGGCTGCTGTCGGAGGGGTACGTGCACGGCCTCAACAACGTGGCCCAGGCCGTACGGGAGCTGCGCGCCGGCCGGGAGGTCGCGCTGGTGACCGGCTTCGGCGGCAGCTACGGCAGCGCCGCACTCCTGGCGTCCTGATAAATCCTGAAATGCTGGCGGGTCGTCGGACATGAAGGGGATGTTCCGATTCCCTTGACGAAGGAGGCCGGCCATGGGGACCGCCCGTGGATGACGACCGGAAGATCCGGTTCGAGGCCGTTTACGCACAGACCTATGAGCAGATCCTCGGCTACGCGGTGCGCCGCTGTGACTCGCCGGAGGACGCCGCCGACGTGGTGGCCGAGACGTTCGCCATCGCCTGGCGGCGCGTGGACGTGTTGCCGCCCGGCGAGCAGGCCCGGCTCTGGCTGTACGGCGTGGCCCGCAACGTGCTGGCCAACCACCGCCGCGGCGTGGCCAGGAGACGGTTGACCGAACTCGACGCCGACGTGGCCGACCTGTACGGACGCACCCCCGAGGAAGGCGTCGAACTGGGCGCCATCGTCCAGGCGCTCAGGCGGCTGCCCGAGGCCGACCGCGAGCTGCTGTCGCTGGTCGCCTGGGAGGGGCTGGACGCGGGCCAGATCGCCGAGGTCCTCGGCTGCTCGCGCAACGCCGTGCGCATCCGCCTCTACCGGGCGCGCAGGCGCTTCTCCAGGACGCTCGCCGGCGCGGGCGTCACCGTTCACATTCCTGTGGAGTCGACATGAACGAGCTGAGGCGGCTCGCCAGGGTTCGCGACGAGGAACTGGCAGGCCGGGCCTCCGGCGCGGGGGCCCGGACGCTGCTGGCCACCGTCACCGCCACCGACGTCCACACCGCCCCCGACGTCCCCGGTGTCGGCGATGAGCGCGGCGCGGCGCGGCGGCGGCGCGCCAGGCGCCTGCTGCTGGGCGCCGTCGTCACCGCAGCGGTCGTCACCGCGGTCGCGGCCGGCCCCGGCCTGCTGGGCGATCGCGCGGGGACGGCCACCTCGTACGCCAACGCGGCGATGGAGATCGAGCTGCAGGGCGACTACTGGGTCGCCAGGGTTCGCGACCCTTTCGCCGACCATCACGAGTACGCGGAGGCGTTCCGGGCGGTGGGGTTGGACATCGACCTGCAACTGCTGCCGGTCTCGCCCAGCCGGGTGGGCGAGATCGTGCGGATGGGCTTCAGCGGCGCCACCGGCCCGAGCAAGGGCATCGGCGGCGACCGGGAGCCGGCGGGCTGTACGTTCGGGCAGGAGGACTGCTTGCTCAAGGTGACGGTGGGCCGCGACTTCACCGGCAAGGGCATCCTGTACCTGGGGCGGATGGCCCGGCCGGGGGAGAGGTACCAGTCGGCCGGCACGGCGACCCGGAAAGGCGAGATGCTGGCGGGCTTCCGGGTGGACGAGCGCCCGGTCGGTGAGGTCGTCGCGGAGGCGCGCCGGCGCGGGCTGGAGGTCGTCTTCCAGATCATCGAGCCGCAGAAGAGCGGCAGGGGCTACAGCGTCGACCCCGATGCGCGCCCGCGGGCGGTGGGAGACGGCTGGATCGTCTGGGAGGCCGAGGCCGACCGGCCCGGCGTCGTCCGCCTGCTGGTGACGGAGGAGCGCCTGCCGAGAAACCCCGTCTACGGCGGTCCCAAGCCCCCGGTGCTGACCAGCGGCTGAGTGAACACGGGGTGCAGCTCGCGGGCCCGTTCCGGTGACAGCAGCCCACCGGCGCGGGCCGCGAGCCACGCCGCCGCCCCCGCCGCGTCCCGCGCCGTCGCCACGCTCTCGACCGGATCCTCGCCCATCAGCAGCTCGCGCACCGCGTTCCTGACCGGCCCCTCGCTGGTCAGCACGCTGCCCGCCAGCACCACCGGGCCTGACACGTGCACCCGCCGCGCCGTGGCCACCAGGTGGCCGGCCGCCTCGCGGACGATGGTCACGGCCATCGGGTCGCCCTCGCCGGCGGCCCGGCTGACCAGCCGGGACAGCGTGGCCAGCCGCATGTGGTCCGCCTGCGCCAGCCGGACGATCCGGTCGGCGTCCGCGCGCGGCGACACCCCCCACGCCACATCGCCAGCGCCCGGCGATCCGGCGTCCGGGGACCCGGTGCCCAGGAACTCGGCGGCCACCAGTGCCACCAGCAGGCCGTTCCGGGACCCGCGGTCGAGCGCCGCCACGACCGCACGGGCGGCGGCGCGGCCGATCCAGAACCCGGACCCGGCGTCGCCGAGCAACCAGCCCAGCCCGTCGGCGATCGCGGCCAGCTCGTGGTCCTCGACCCGGGCCGCGACCGCGCCGGTGCCCGACAGCAGCAGCGACCCCGACGGCTCCGGCGTGCCCGCCACGTACGCGATGAGCACGTCACGGACCACCCGCGGCCCCTCGGGAACGCCCAGCTCCGCCCACACCTTGGCCAGCTCCGGCTCCAGCGCGTCGACCCTGCCGGCCACGCCCGCCAGCGACGCCACCACGCGTGAGGGGTCCACGTCGCGCAGCGCCCGCTCCAGGGCCGTGCCGATCGCCGCCACCGCCGGGGCCAGGCCGTGGGCGCTCGGATTGCCCGCCCCCGCCGTGCCGTAGCCGGCGCGCGTCCCGTCGAGCGCGTGCACCGCCACCCGGGTGGAGGTCGCGCCGGCATCCACCCCGACCACGAACGACCCGGCGGACGACGCAGCGGCCGAATCAGCCGACGATCCGGGGGACGACCCAGCGAACGACTCAGTCACGCTTTGATTCTGGGTCTTGACGCGACACCGAAGCAAGAATAATTTTCGCCGAAAGCCAGGGATTCGGAAGGAATATTTGTGACGTCAGGAGCCCTCGGGCGCATCGGCACGGAGCTTCCGGGTCTGCCGGAGGCGCTGCGCCGCGTGGGAGAGGTGATCCTCGGTGACCCGGCCGAGGCCGCCCGTTCCACGATCATCGCGCTCGCGGAGCGCGCGGGCAGCTCGCCCGCGACCGTGACGAGGTTCTGCCGCGCGTTCGGCTTCTCCGGCTACGCCGAGCTGCGGGTGGCGCTCGCCACCGAGACCGGCCGGGCCGCGCAGGCCGGCTGGGGCGCCGGCGTCGGCCACGAGATCGGCCCCGACGACCCGCTCGACTCCGCCATCGAGGTGATGGCCGCGGCGGACGCCCGGCTCATCCAGGACACCGCCGCCCAGCTCGACTCCGCCGTCGTCGCCCGGGTGGCCGACGCGATCGTGGCCGCCGCGCGCGTGCTCCTCGTCGGCGTCTCGACCAGCGGTAACGTGGCCACCATGCTGGAGGGCCGGCTGCGCCGCATCGGCATCCCGGGCTGGAGCGCGGGCGACGCCCACGTCGCGCTGTCGGACGCCGCGCTGCTCGGCACGGGCGACGTCGCGATCGGCATCAGCCACCGGGGCCGCACCCGCGAGGTGATGGAGGCGCTCGCCGAGGCGGGCAGCCACGGCGCCACCACGGTCGCGGTCACCTCGTTCGCCCGTTCGCCGCTGGCCGAGCTGGCCGACCTCGTGCTGACCACGGCGAGCAGGGAGACCACGTTCCGGCTCGGCGGCCTGGCCGCGGTCCACTCGCAGCTCTTCGTGCTCGACGCCGTCTACGTGGCGGTCGCCCAGCGTACCTACGAACGCACCAACGAGGCCTTCGAACGCACGATCAGCGCGGTGGAGAGCCACCGGGTGGAAAGAGGCTGAATGACGTACGCGACCGAGGCCCTGAAGCTGGCGCACCACGTCGCCGAGACGCAGGCGGAGCCGGTGCGGCGGGCGGCGGCCCTGCTGGTCGCGTCGCTGCGCGCCGGCGGCGTGGTCAACGCGTTCGGCTCGGGCCACTCCGAGGCGATCGCCATGGAGATCGCCGGCCGGGCGGGCGGTCTCGTGCCGAGCAACCGGCTCTCGCCCCGCGACCTCGTCCTGTACGGCGGGCAGCCGCCGAGCGTCCTCACCCCCGAACTCGAGCGCGACCCGGCCGTCGCCCACCAGATCTACGCCCTCGCCCCGGTCGCGTCGCAGGACGTGTTCGTGCTGGTCTCCAGCTCGGGCGTGAACGGCGCCGTCGTGGAGCTGGCCGCGCTCGTCAAGGACCGGGGCCATCCCCTGATCGCGATCACCTCGGTGCGCCACAGCACCCGGATGACCTCGCGCCACCCGTCCGGCCGCAAGCTGCTCGACCTGGCCGACGTGGTGCTCGACAACGGCTCGCCGTACGGCGACGCCATCCTCGACCTGCCCGGCGGCGGCTCGTACGGCGCCGTCTCCACCATCACCTCGGCGCTGCTCGCACAGATGACGGTCGCCGAGACGGTGTCCGCGCTGGTGGCGCTCGGCGAGACACCCCCGATCTACCTCTCGGTCAACGTGACCGGCGGCGACGAGCACAACAAGGCCCTGGAGAGCCGCTACGCAGGGCGCATCAGACGTGGAGCTTGACCAACCAGGAGGCGTCACCATGCCGAACCCCATCGACCCCCCCAGCGTCCCGCACGGCGGCCCGTCCCGCCTGTCGCGACGTGAGCTGCTGCGCGGCGCGGCGCTGATGCCCGTGGCGGGCGCGCTCGCCGCGTGCGCCACCCCGGCGAGCAAGGCGCCCGCGCAGTCCGCGGCGCCCGTCGCCACGAGCGCCGCTAACCCGTTCGGCGTGGCCGCCGACCGGCCCCTCGAGGTCTGGATCTTCGACGGCGGCTTCGGCGACGCGTACGCCAAGGACATCCACCAGCCGCTGTTCAAGGTGAAGTACCCGAAGGTGGAGGTCAAGCACAACTCCACCAAGGAGATCACCAAGGTCCTCCAGCCGCGCTTCGCCGGCGGCAACCCGCCCGACGTCATCGACAACTCCGGCGCCGGCGCCATGGACATGGGCGCCCTGGCCCAGGACGGCCAGCTCCAGGACCTCGGGCCGCTGCTCGACGCGCCGAGCTGGGACGACCCGAACACCAAGGTCCGCGACACCCTCGACCCGGCCGTCATCGACTTCGGCACCTACGACGGCACGTTCCACGTCCTCGGCTACGTCAACTACATCCACGGCATCTGGTACTCCCAGAAGGTCTTCCGCGACAACGGCTGGCAGGTCCCCAAGACCTGGGACGAGTTCGTCAAGCTCTGCGAGACGATCAAGAAGTCCGGGAAGATGGCGCCGTTCACCTACGCCGGCAAGCACCCGCAGTACCTCTACGAGCCGCTGATGACCATGGCCGCGAAGATCGGCGGCAAGGAGGTGCTGGTCAACCTCGACAACCTGGAGGACGGCGCCTGGACGGCCGAGCCGATGCGCCAGTCGGCCGCCGCCTGGGCCGAGATCGGCGCCAAGTACCTCATGGAGGGCACGGCCGGGCTCGACCACGTGCAGACCCAGACCGCCCAGAACAAGTACAAGGTGGCCATGCTGCCGTCCGGCTCCTGGCTCGAGAACGAACAGAAAACGACTACACCCGCCGACTTCGAGTACGGCATGTTCCCGATCCCCGACTTCACCTCCTCCGACAAGCTGCCGTACGGCACCCTGCACTCCCGCCCCGGCGAGACGTTCCTCGTGCCGGCCAAGGCCGCCAACCCGCAGGGCGGCACGGAGTACCTGCGCGCCATGCTGTCGAAGAAGGCGGCCGGTGACTTCAGCGAGCTGGTCAGGACCGTGTCGGTGGTCAAGGGCGCCGGAGAGGGCCGGCCGCTGTCGCCCGGCGCCAAGAGTGCCACCGCGGCGCTGGCCGCCGCCGGCGACAACACCGTCTACTTCCGCTGGCGCAACTGGTACGCCCAGCTCCACGACGAGGCCGTGGCCGCCACCGGCGAGCTGATGAGCGGCGGCCTGACGCCCGAGAAGTACCTGGAGCGGCTGCAGAAGAAGGCCGACGAGATCAAGGGCGACTCCTCGATCAAGAAGTACCGGCGCTGATGATCAACAGGTATCGCCGCGGGCTGTTCATCACCGCCTTCCTGGCGGCCCCGGTGACGCTCTACCTCGTGTACGTGATCTCGCCGTACACGCAGGCGTTCTACATCGCGATGACCGACTGGCGCGGCGTCACCGCCACGCCGAACTTCATCGGGCTCGACAACTTCGTCCGGCTCTTCGCCGACTCGATCTTCTGGAAGGCGGTCACGCACAACGCGGCGCTCCTGCTGCTGCTGCCGCTGCTGACGATCGTCATCGCCCTGTTCTTCGCCTTCCTGCTCAACGTGGGCGGCGGAGGGCGGGGCGCCGCCGGGGTCCCCGGGTCGCGGTTCTACCGGGTGCTGTTCTTCTTCCCGCAGGTGCTCGCCGTCACGGTGGTGGCGGTGCTGTTCCAGCAGGTGTTCCGGCCCGACGGCAGCGGCATGCTCAACGGGCCGCTGATGGCGCTGGGGCTGCGGCCGGTCGGGTTCCTGTCGGACCCGGGCATCGCCTTCTGGTCGGTGCTCGGGGTCATGGTGTGGCAGGCCGTCGGGTTCTACGTGGTGCTGTTCTCGGCGGGGCTCGCCTCCATCCCGCGCGACATGTTCGAGGCGGCGCAGATCGACGGGGCCGGGCGGGTCAGCCTGTTCTTCCGGATCACGCTGCCGCTGCTGTGGGACACCGTCCAGGTGGCCTGGGTCTACCTCGGCATCCTGGCGCTGGACGTGTTCGCGATCGTGTGGGTGATGACCGACCAGCACGGCGGCCCCGACTTCTCCACCACGGTCATGGCGACCGAGATCTACCGCAACGCCTTCACCTACTTCCGCTTCGGCTACGCCTCCGCGCTGGGCGTGGTGATGTTCTTCTTCACCGTGGGCTTCGCCGTGCTGTCGCTGCGGCTGTCCCGTCGCGAACGGATCGAGTACTGATGCCGACGATGACCTCGCCCGCCGTGGAGACCTCGCGCCGGGCCGTCCGGCAGGAACGCCGGCGGCTGGGCCCGCTGAGCGCCCTGTCGCACGCCGCGCTGCTGCTGTGGACGGTGCTGACCGTGGTGCCGATCCTGTGGACGTTCCTCGCCTCGGTCAAGAGCGAGGACGAGATCTTCGGCGACGCGTGGTCGCTGCCCGCCTCGCTGCGCTGGGACAACTTCGCCCGCGCCTGGGAACAGGCGCACATCGGGCAGTACATGCTCAACAGCGTCATCGTGGTGGCGTTCAGCACGTTCGGCACGATGCTGCTCGGGTCGATGGCCGCCTACGTGCTGGCCCGCTACCCCTTCCGCGGCAACCGGGCCTGCTACCTGCTGTTCGTCTCCGGGCTGGCCTTCCCCGTCTACCTGGCGCTGACGCCGCTGTTCTTCGTGGTGCAGAACATGGGCAACGTGCCGCTGATCGGGCCGTTCATCGGGCTCAACACCCACGCGGGGCTGGTGCTGGTCTACATCGCCTACTCGATGCCGTTCACCGTGTTCTTCCTGGCGGCGTTCTTCCGCACGCTGCCCACGGCGGTGGCGGAGGCGGCCCTGGTCGACGGGGCGTCCCACACGCGGGTCTTCTTCCAGATCATGCTGCCGATGGCCCGGCCCGGCATCATCAGCGTCACGATCTTCAACGTGCTGGGCCAGTGGAACCAGTACCAGTTGCCGCTCGTGCTGCTGCAGGAGCGTGACACGTGGGTGCTGCCGCAGGGTATCGCCGACATCTCCACGGCGGCCGGCTACGACCAGGACTGGTCGGCGCTGTTCGCCGCGCTGACACTGGCGATCCTGCCCATGCTGGTGATCTACACGATCTTCCAGCGGCAGATCCAGTCGGGCCTGACGGCGGGCGCGCTGAAGTAGCGTGTCCGGGTGACCGCCGTGCCCTCTGACGTTCGCGCCCTGCTGGCGCGCCACCTGCCCGGCCGCGAGGCGCGCTCCCTGGTCCCGGTCGGGCAGGGGCTCGACAACGTCGCGTACGAGATCGACGGCGAGCTGATCGTCCGGTGCGCGAGGGAGCCCGACCCCGAGGCCACGCGGGCGGAGGTCGCGGTGCTGGCCGCCGTCGCGCCGATCTCCCCGCTGCCCGTGCCGGAGGTCGTCTTCAGCGACCCCTCGGCGGGCGTGATCGCCTACCGCCGGCTCCCGGGCCGGCCGCTGCACCGGCACCCCGTGGCCGATCCCCGGCGGCTGGCCGAGCCGCTGGGCGCGTTCCTCGGCGCCCTGCACGCCGTCCCGCCCGCCTCGCTGGGCGAGCTGGTCCCGCTCGACCGCTACCCCCTGGCCGACCTGCGCGAGGAGGCCGCGCAGGAGTACGAGGCCGTGGCCGCCCACGTCCCGCCGGAGCACCGCCGCCTGGTCGAGGACTTCCTCGCCGCCGATCCGCCCGCCGACCCGCTCGCGGAGTCGCCGGAGGAGGCAGCGGCAGGGACGGCCGGTGCGCGCCTGTGCCACAACGACCTGGGCGCCGAGCACCTGCTCGCCGACCCCGGCACCGGCACCCTCACCGGCGTCATCGACTGGACCGACGCCGCCCTGACCGACCCGGCCCGCGACTTCGCCCGCCTCTACCGCGACCTCGGCCCCGAGGTGTACGAGCTGACCCTGGCCCACTACGACGGCCGTCTCGACGACGCGGCCACCGGCCGGGTCCGCTTCCTGGCCCGCTGCGCCCTGGTCGAGGACCTCGCCCACGGCCTGGGCCCCGGCCCGCGCCACTACGCCGACGCCGCCCTCGCCCACCTCGTGCGGACCTTCACCGGCTGACCCCTCGCCGAGCCCGCCATGATCTGGTTGGCTGCGGATCATGACCTCAGCATGGGAAGGCGAGCGCGTCCGCCTGCGCGCCGTCGAGCCGGACGACTGGGCCGCCCTGCACTCCTTCTCCCAGGAGGCGGACGTCGTACGCGCCGGCGAGAGCATCCACCCGCCCCGCTCCGCCGAACGCGCCAGGCAGTGGGCGGCCGACCTGGCGGCCCGGGACGCCGACCCGGACGAGCCGCGCCTCGTCGTCGCGGCCCGGGACGGCGACGCGCCGCTCGGCATGATCAACGCCCACCAGGTCGACCGGCTCAACGGCACCTTCGCCTACGGCGTCTCCCTCGGCTCCCGGCACCACCGCCAGGGCTACGGCGGTGAGGCCGTCGTGCTGCTGCTGCGCTACCTGTTCGCCGAACGCCGTTTCCAGAAGGCCGAGGCGTGGGTCTACGCCTCCAACGCGCCCTCGCTGGCGCTGCACCGGCGGCTCGGGTTCGTGGAGGAGGGCCGCCGCCGGCGCAGCCACTACAGCGGCGGCCGGTGGGACGACGAGGTGCTGTTCGGCATGACTGTCGAGGAGTTCGCCGGCCTCCACGGCCTCCAGGGCACCTCGGGGGGCGGTGACCGCCGCCGCGTCTCAGGCGGGTGATGGTTCGGCGCGCAGGCGGCGCGCGCCGGCCACCATGGCGCCCAGCGCCGCCTCCACCTGCTCGTACGTGCGCGTCTTCAGCCCGCAGTCCGGGTTGACCCACACCCGGCCGGCGGGCAGCGCCTTCAGCGTCTCGCGCAGCAGCTCCTCGATCTCGTCGGTGCCCGGCACCCGCGGCGAGTGGATGTCGTACACGCCCGGCCCGAGACCGCGCCCGAACCCGCCGACCGCCCCCAGGATGCGCCCGCCCGACCGGGCCGACTCGATCGTCGTGACGTCGGCGTCCAGGCCGTCGATCGCGGCCAGGATCTGGTCGGCGTCCGAGTAGCACAGGTGCGTGTGGATCTGCGTGCCGTCGGCCGCGCCCGAGGTGGCCCGCCGGTACGCCGCCACGGCCCACTCCAGGTAGCCCGCCTGCCCGGCCCGCCGCAGCGGCAGCAGCTCCCGCAGCGCCGGCTCGTCCACCTGGATGATCGGCACGCCCGCGGCCTCCAGGTCGCGCACCTCCTCCCGCACCGCGTCCGCCACCTGGAACACCACGTCGCGCAGCGGCAGGTCGGCGCGGACGAACGACCACGCCACGATCGTGACGGGCCCGGTCAGCATGCCCTTGACCGGCTTGTCCGTGAGCGACTGCGCGTGGCGGGCCCAGCGGACCGTGATGGGCCCCGGGCGGCTCACGTCGCCGTGCAGGATCGGCGGGCGGGTGCAGCGCGAGCCGTACGACTGGACCCAGCCGTTGCGGGTCACCGCGAAGCCGTCCAGGTGCTCGGCGAAGTACTGGACCATGTCGTTGCGCTCCGGCTCGCCGTGCACCAGCACGTCGAGGCCGAGCCGCTCCTGGGTGCGGATCGCCCGCTCGATCTCGGCCCGCACCAGGTCCTCGTACGCGGCCTCGGTCAGCGTGCCCGCCGCCAGCGCCGCGCGGGCCGCGCGCAGCTCGCCGGTCTGCGGGAACGACCCGATCGTGGTGGTCGGCAGCAGCGGCAGCCGCAGCCGCTCGGCCTGCGCCGCCGCCCGCACCTCGTACGGGCCACGCTCCCCGGCCGCCACCGGGGCGGGTGCCCCGACCGGCTCGGGGGCGACGGCGGGCCCGCTGGGGGCGGCGTGGGCCAGCTCGACGACCTCGGCGACCTTCTGCTCGGCGAAGGCCAGCCGCGCCCGCAGCTCCGGGACCAGGTCCGGCTCGGCCGCCACGTCGTACGGCACGTGCAGCAGCGAGCAGGAGGTGCTCACGGCCACGTCGCCGGTGTGCTCGCGGACCACCCGCAGCGCGTACGCGGCCCGCCCCGGCTCGGTCCGCCACACCTCACGCCCGGACACCACGCCCGCCACCACGGTCTTCCCGGCCAGCGGCCCGCGGCCCGCCGGGCCCTCACCCGCCGACCTCTCACCCGCGGGGCCGCCGTCCGCCGACCCGGCTCCGGCCAGGGCGGCGAGCCCGTCGAGGCCACCGCGCACCAGGTCCAGGCCGATCGCCTCCACCGGGGTCGCCGCCAGCACCGGCAGCGCCTCGCCCAGGTCGCCGTAGGGCGCCGCGACGAACAGCCCCGGCCGCTCCGCCACCGCCCCCAGCCGCTCGTACGCGCGCCGCACCGCGGCCAGCTCCCCGGCCGTCCGGTCGGCCACCAGCGCGGGCTCGTCGAGCTGCACCCACGCCACCCCCTCGGCGGCCAGCACGCCGAGCAGCTCCGCGTAGCAGTCCAGCACGTCGTCCAGCCGGTCCAGCGCCGCGGCGCCCCGCTCGGACAGCAGCAGGAACGTCACCGGCCCCACCACGACGGGCCGCGTCTCGAAACCCAGCGCCCGGGCCTGCCGCACCTCCGCCAGCGGCTTGGCCGCGTCCAGCGCGAACACCGTCTCGGGCCCGACCTCCGGCACGATGTAGTGGTAGTTCGTGTCGAACCACTTGGTCATCCGCAGCGGCGCGAGCCCCTGCGTGCCCCGGGCCATGGCGAAGTAGGGGTCCTCGGCCCGCCGGTACCTCTCCGGCACCGCCCCCAGCAGCACCGCCGTGTCCAGCACGTGGTCGTAGAGCGAGAACGTGTTGGACGGCAACCCCTCCAGCCCCAGCTCGGCCAGCCGCCGCCAGGTCCGCTCCCGCAGGCCGGCGCCCACCCGGTCGAGTTCCTGCCGGCTGGAGCGGCCCTCCCAGTAGGACTCCAGGGCCCGCTTCAGCTCCCGGCGCGGGCCGATCCGCGGGTATCCGAGCACGGTGGAACGGGGAAAGGCGGGCTGAACGGCGGGCATGGCGGGCTCCTCACACAGGTGGCGGATCAACGGGGGCATCGTGCCCGGCCCGCCTCGCCTCGTGCATTATCTATTCGTGACGCTTATGCTTCGCGAGATCCAGTGCTTCACCAGGGTGGCGGCGCGGCTCAGCTTCTCCCGCGCCGCGGCCGACCTGGGCATGTCCCAGCCGGCGATGAGCCAGGCGATCACCAGGCTGGAGCGGGCGGCCGGGGTCAGGGTGTTCGAGCGCACGGCCCGCGCCGTCCGGCTCACGGCCGAGGGCAGGGCGCTGCTGCCGTACGCCGAGCAGGTGCTGGAGTCGGCCGCCGCGTTCACCGCCGAGGCGGCCCGGCTGGCCCGGCCGACCATTCACCTGGCTTATCCTCCGCTCGTCGGCGCGCTCGCGGCCCGCGTCGCCCGGAGGCTGGCCGGCCGGACGCCCGCCATCGGCGTGGAGCTCACGGTGGCCGGGCGGAGCGCGGCGTCGGCGGCGCTGGACCGGGGCGAGGTGTCGGCCGCGATCCTGGCGACCCCGGCGCCGGCGAGGTTCGTCACCGCCGCGAGGTTCCACGTCTCCGTGGACCACCTGGCCGTCCCCGCCGGGCATCCGCTGGCCGGCCGGTCCCGCGCCGGCGCGGCCGACCTGGCGGGTCAGGTGGTGCTCGCGCCGGGCGGTCGGCCGTGGCCGGGGCTGCCGGGCCGCCCGCGCCTGGTGGCCGACGACGACTTCGCCGCCGCGCTCGACCTGGTGGCGGCCGGCGCCGGGCTGCTGCCGACGCCGCAACTCCTGGTGAGGGGCATCCGCAGGGACGACGTCGGCTTCGTGCCGCTGGAGACGGAGGGTCTGCGCGTCACGTACGCGCTGGCCTGGTCGAAGGAGCACGTCACCCCGGAGTTGATGGCGCTCGTGCAGGCCGTGCAGGACGCCCTCTGGACCAGATGACGGCGTCGATCAGGGGAGCGGCCTACGGGGCCGGGACGTTCTTCAGCGCCTCGCGGCGGCTCAGGCCCGAGATGCCCTTGGCCTGCACGTAGCGGACCACCTCGCGCGGGTTGACCTTGGCGTACTCGCGCAGCGCCCACCCGATCGCCTTGCGGGCGAAGAAGTCGTTGTCGGACAGGCTCGGCTCGATGCAGGCGTACAGCAGCGCGGTGTCGGTGCGGTCCTTGAACCGGTTCTGGCACAGGATCGCGGTGCGGCGCTTCCACAGGTCGGCGTCGTGCGCCCACTCCAGCATGAGCGGCCGCATCGAGTCGGGGAACGCGGCGAGCAGGCCGCCCATCCGGTGCGTGGCCAGCTCGTCGACCAGGTCCCACCAGGCGCCGGTGACGATCATCTCCTCGTACATCGGCACCGTGTAGAGGGTCTGGAACTCCCGGTAGAACCGGTGACCGGTCAGCTCGACCGCCGCGTAGCGCTCCTCGCGATACTCGGCCTCGCGCCACAGCTCCAGCGCGGCCCGCCGCCACTCCGGAGCCGTGGCGATGCGGTGGTCGGCGAACACCTGCCGGAGCGCCGCCCGGCGCGGCCCCGCCTGGACGCCGAGGAACGGCATCGCGGACTTCATGTAGGCCCGCATCGCCTCGGCCTTGGCGGGCTCCGCCGCCTCTCGCAGTGCCTCGCGCACCGCCTTGCCGAGGCTCATGCGCGCTGGCTGGTCCGCTCGCCTGTCGCCAGGCCGTCGAAGAGCACGGTGATGTAGTGCTCGGCCAGCCCGGCCGGGTTGAGCCGCCCGCCCGGGCGGAACCAGCGGACGGCCACCCAGATCGTGTCGCGGATCATCCGGTAGGTCAGCTTGGGGTCGACGTC
The DNA here is from genome assembly GCF_014207745.1 of Nonomuraea muscovyensis. NCBI lineage: Bacteria > Bacillati > Actinomycetota > Actinomycetes > Streptosporangiales > Streptosporangiaceae > Nonomuraea > Nonomuraea muscovyensis. The sequence goes on along the minus strand of NZ_JACHJB010000001.1, from coordinate 1,285,431 downwards.
GGTGCGGAACTGGCCGGCCGCCTGGCCCGCCTTGATCTGCGTCACCCACATCTGCTCGACCTCGTCCTCGGCCTTGACGAGGTAGTTGAACCGCTCGAACTGGCGCAGGTAGTTCCAGTCGTTCTGCATGACGGTGATCGCGGCGCGGTGCGGCTCCAGCGTGCCGAAGCCGATGCGCACCATCTCCGACAGCACCGTGCGCGGGTCGGACCCGGATTCGAGCGCCGCGCGGTAACGCGCGATGAGATCATCGAGGAAGGTCGAGAGCACCTCGTCGACGATCGTCTCCTTGGAGTCGAAGTGGTGGTAGAGGCTCCCGGACAGGATCCCGGCCTCGGTGGCGATCTCGCGCACGGTCGTGGCCTGGAAGCCCTTGCGCGCGAAGATCTCCGCGGCGAGCTTGACGAGGTGGTCCCGGCGCTCGGACGCCGACCCGGAGGTCGCGCGCTGGCGCTTCGCCGGGGTGGCCGTGGTGGAGCCCGAGCTCTTACGCGTTGTCACGCCTCCCATTATGAGCCCTTTCACAATCGCTTGTTCACCGAACTCCCGCTGCTCATCCGGCATTATGTGCGCGACCAAGCGCTTGCTACGATTCATGGATGAACGAGGCGTACATCGTCGGCGCGGTCCGCACCCCCGTCGGGCGCAGGAACGGGGGCCTGGCCCGCGCCCACCCGGCGGATCTCGGCGCCCACGTGCTGAAGGAGCTGATGGCGCGTACCGGCGCCGACCCGGCGGCCGTGGAGGACGTGATCTTCGGCTGCGTCGACACGATCGGACCGCAGGCCGGCGACGTCGCGCGCACCTGCTGGCTCGCGGCCGGCCTGCCCGAGGAGGTGCCCGGCGTCACCGTGGACCGCCAGTGCGGCTCGTCGCAGCAGGCCCTGCACTTCGCCGCCCAGGCCGTGCTGTCGGGCACCGCCGACCTCGTCGTGGCGGGCGGCGTGCAGAACATGAGCATGGTGCCCATCTCCTCGGCGATGCTGGCGGGCCGCCCGCTCGGCCACGACACCCCGTTCTCGGGCTCCAAGGGGTGGAGCGAGAGGTACGGCACGCGGGAGATCTCCCAGTTCGCCGGCGCCGAGCAGATCGCCGCCCGCTGGGACCTGTCACGGGAGGAGATGGAGGCCTACGCCTGCGAGTCCCATCGCCGGGCCGCCGCCGCCGTGGACACCGGGCGCTTCGCCCGCGAGATCACCCCGTACGAGGGCGTCACCGCCGACGAGGGGCCGCGCCGCGACACCGGGCCGGCGAAGATGGCCGGGCTCCGGACGCTGGTCGACGGCGGCCGGCTCACCGCCGCGCTGGCCTCCCAGATCTCCGACGGCGCCGCCGCCCTGCTCGTCGCCTCGCCCCGGGCCGTCCGCGAGCACGGGCTGACCCCGCGCGCCCGCGTCCACCACCTGTCGGCGCGCGGCGGCGACCCCGTCGAGATGCTGTCGGCCCCGATCCCCGCCACGGCGTACGCGCTGGGCAGGACCGGGATGGCGATCGGCGACATCGACACCGTGGAGATCAACGAGGCGTTCGCCCCGGTCGTGCTGGCCTGGCTCAAGGAGACCGGCGCCGACCCCGCTCGCGTCAACCCCAACGGCGGCGCCATCGCCCTCGGTCACCCGCTCGGCGCGACCGGCGCCGTCCTCGCCGTCAAGCTGCTGCACGAGCTGGAGCGCACCGGCGGCAGATACGGCCTGCAGACGATGTGCGAGGGTGGCGGCCAGGCCAACGTCACCGTGCTGGAGCGCCTGTGAGCCGTTGACGTCAGAAAATGCCTCTAGCAAATAGGAAACTTTCCTATTAGATTGCAGGTCATGCGCCTCAGCGGTGACCTGCTTCGCCTGGCCGACGCCGTCCTCCTGCCGGGATTCGCGGGCCGGACCCCTCCCGACTGGATCCGGCGGCGGCTCGGCCAGGGGCTCGCCGGGGTGGTGCTGTTCTCCCGCAACATCGCCGCCCCGGACCAGGTCGCCCTCCTGACGACCGCTCTGCGCGCCGAGAACCCCGCCGCGCTCGTCGCCACCGACGAGGAGTCAGGCGAGGTCACCCGGCTGGAGGCGGCCACCGGCAGCAGCAGGCCCGGCGCGTACGCGCTCGGCGTCGTCGACGACGTCACGCTGACCGAGGAACTGGCCCGCGACCTCGGCCGCGAGCTGGCCGCCGCCGGGATCACCCTCGACTTCGCGCCGTCCGCCGACGTCAACTCCAACCCGGACAACCCCGTCATCGGCCTGCGCGCCTTCGGCGCCGCCCCGGACCTCGTCGCCCGGCACGCCAGGGCGTTCGTCCGCGGAATGCAGTCGGCGGGCGTGGCGGCCTGCGTCAAGCACTTCCCGGGCCACGGCGACACCTCGGTCGACTCGCACCACGGGGTGCCGGTGGTGGCGCTCGACGGCATGGAGGCGGCCCTGCGCCCCTTCCGCGAGGCGATCGCCGAAGGGGTGCGGACCGTCATGACGGGCCACCTCCTCGTACCCACCTACGACCCGGGCCTGCCCGCCACGCTCAGCCCCAAGCTGCTGACCGGGCTGCTGCGGGAGGAACTGGGCTTCGACGGCGTGATCGTGACCGACGCCATCGAGATGGCCGGCGTCTCCGCGGCGTACGGCGCCGGCGGCGCCGCGGCCCGGGCGGTGGCCGCCGGCGCCGACGCCGTCTGCGTCGGCGGGGAACGCTCCGACGAGGCGACGGCCGTCGAGGTGCGCGACGCGATCGCGGCCGCCGTCACCGAAGGCGTGCTGCCCGAGGAGCGCCTGGCCGACGCCGCTCGACGGGTCCGCGAGCTGGCCGTCTGGACCACCTCCTCGGGCAGCACCACCACGCGCCCCGACCGCCCCGCCCCGGCGGACGGCCCCGTCGGGCTCGTCGCGGCCCGGCGGGCCGTCCGGGTCACCCGCAGGTCCGCCGACCCCGTGCTGCCCGTCACCACCGCCCCCCACGTCGTCGAGCTGGCCCCCGAGATGAACCTCGCCATCGACAAGGGCACCCCGTGGGGCGTCGGGGCGCCGCTCGCCGCCCTGCTGCCCGGCACCGCCGTGACGAGGCTGGCGGCGGCCGAGGCCACCGGGCCGGCGATCGAGCGCCTGGTCCGCGCGAGCGACGGCCGCCCCCTCGTGGTCGTGGTCCGCGACGTGCACCGCCACGCCTGGCAGCAGGAGGCGGTGCGCCACCTGCTCAGCGCCCGCCCCGACGCCGTGGTGGTCGAGATGGGCCTGCCCGCGCGCTCCGACCTGGGCGCGGTGCACATCGCCACGTACGGCTCAGCCGAGGTGTGCGGCCGGGCCGCCGCCGAACTGATCATCGGGCGCGCCGTCACGGGATAGGCTCGGGCACCGTGAACGTCACCGGCGAAGACCTGTCCCACACCCTCCTGGCCGACCGGCTGGAACCGGGCGCGACGCACGTCTTCCGCGAGTGCGACCTCACCGAGGCCGACCTCGGCGGCGCGGCGCTGGGCGGGGCGCGGTTCGAGTCGTGCGTGCTCGACGGGGCCGACCTGCGCAAGGCCGACCTCGACGGCGCCGTGTTCAAGGGCGGCGGCGGGATGCGGATCAGGTTCGACGACGCCGACCTGGTCGACGCGACGTTCACCGACGTCGACCTGTCCTCCGCGCGGTTCGGGGGCGCGCTGCTCACCGACGTCGTGTTCACCGGCTGCCGCATGATCGGCGCGTCGCTGACGGCGTCGCGCGGCACCGGGTTCAAGGTCGCCCGGTCCAACCTCACGCTGGCCAACCTCGGCGGCTGCTCGCTGCGCGGCGAGGTCGTCGAAGGGGTCCGCTTCGACGACGCCGACCTGTCGGGATGCGACTTCACCGGGGCGACGTTCAGCGACTGCCGGCTGCGCGGCGCCAAGCTGATCAGGACGGTCTTCGCCGACGCCGACCTGCGCGGAGCCGACCTGGGCGAGCCCGATGACGCCCGGCTGCGCGCCTTCACCGGCGCGACGATCAACCAGGCCCAGGCCGCCGCCATCCTGGCCGCCCGCGGCATCACCGTCGTCTGACGGCCTCCAGCGCCAGCAGCGCGTTCTCCGCCTCGGCCATGATCCGCTCGATGAGCTCCCGGCACGACGGCAGGTCGTCGATCACGCCGACCACCTGGCCGGAGGCCATCACCCCCAGATCGGCCCGCCCCTCGACCATGGCGGCCCGCAGCAGCACCGGCGTGTTGGCCGCCTGGAGCACCTGGGCCCAGGTCAGCTCGCGCCCGTGCCGCATCCGGCGGCCCTCCCGGATCAGTTCCCCCCACGACAGCCCGGACAGCCGCCTGAATCGGGCGCCGTTGACGAGCGCGCGCAGCAGCCGCGAACGTTCCAGCGACTCCACGAACGGCGTGCGCAGCACCCGGTGCGGCACCCCGTCCACCTTGGTGGTGACCACCGTGTCCCGCGCCGTGTCCCGCGCGTCCAGGTAGACCCGCTTGACCGCGTCGGGCACCGGTGAGTCGCTCGTCAGCAGGAACCGGGTACCCATCGCGACGCCGCACGCGCCGTACGCCAGCGCCGCCACCAGCCCGCGCCCGTCGAAGAAGCCGCCCGCGGCGATCACCGGGATGTCCACCGCGTCCACCACCTGGGGCAGCAGCAGTGTGGTGGCCACCGGGCCGGTGTGCCCGCCGCCCTCGCCGCCCTGCACGATCACCGCGTCCGCGCCCCAGGCGGCCACCTTCTCGGCGTGCCGGCGCGCGCCCACCGACGGGATCGTCACCACCCCGGCGTCCCTCAGCCGGGCGATCAGCTCGCGCCGCGGCGCCAGCGCGAACGACGCGACCCGCACCCCCTCCCGGATCAGCGTCTCGACCCGTTCGGCGGCGTCGGCGGCGTCGGAGCGGAGGTTCACCCCGAACGGCGCGTCCGTCCGTTCCTTCACGTTCCTGATCGCGACGGTCATCTCCGCGACCGACAGGGTGGCCGCCGCGATGACGCCGAGCCCGCCCGCCGCCGAGGTCGCCGCCGCCAGCCGCGCCCCCGCGACGTACCCCATCCCGGTCTGCACGATCGGATGCCGGCAGCCCGTCAGCTCGGTCAGCGCGGTCCTCACGCCGCCCGCTCCGGCACCTCGCGCCCGCGCAGGCCCCGCGGGTCCAGCACCTCGTCCAGCAGCCTCAGCTCGTCCGGACTGGGCCGTCGCGTCTGCGGCACGTCGCCGGGCACGTCCAGCTCGAAACCGGTGGCCGCCACCACGTCGGCCACGCTCACCCCCGGATGCACCGACACCAGCCGCATCGTCCCGTCCGGCCCGCCGAGGTCCAGCACAGCGAGGTCGGTCACCACCCGCCGCAGCTCGAACGCCCCCCGGTCGGTGCCGAGCCCGCTGACCATGTCCACCCGCGGGACGAACACCCGGGGGGAGTGCCGCGGGATCCAGTAGCTCGTCGGGTCGCACCGCGTGTTCCCAGGCGCCCCCCGCACGCCCAGCAACTGCGCCCGGGGCCGCGCCCAGTCGCCGATGCAGGAGATGTTCGTGTTGCCGAACCGGTCGATCTGGCTCGCGCCGAGCATCACGTGCCGCCGCCCGTTGAGCACCAGCCACAGGTGGTCGCGGAACGGCAGCCACCCCTCCACCACCTGCGGCGTCTCGCCCAGCGCCGGCACGTCCCCCGTGAGCAGGCAGCCGCCGTCGTGGGTGAGCAGGTCCGGCTCGAAGGTGAGCCGGGCCAGCCGCGCCCCGAGGACGGTGACCGCCCCGCCGATGCCGGCCGCGAGGATCTCCCCGTCGCCCCTGAACGCCTCCGCGCACGCCACCACGCACACATCAGCCCTGCTCATGGAACTCCTCCCACGGGGTCTCCGCGTAGCGCCGCTGCAGCTCCTCGTCCCGGCCGTAGTCGGGCTCGCACGAGGTGAACCCGGCCCCGCCCGGCGCCTCCACCACGCCGGCCACCAGCGACCGGCTGATCAGCAGCGACTGCACCGGCCCCGCCTTCAGCAGGTCGCCGGTGTCCACCAGCCGCTCGCACGATACGTACGCGCTCGCCGCCGCCTTGGCGTACAGGTCGTCGAGGTACGGGTCGGGCCCCAGGTACTGGGCGTTGCCCCGCCGATCGGCCCGGTTGAGGTGCACCAGCGCCACGTCCAGGGTCAGCGCGGGGACGGCCACCAGCTCCTCGCCGTCCCCGTACGGCGACCGCACGGTCCGCAGGTGCGGGTTGACCCGCATGACGTCCGAGCCGAGCCCCGCCCGCGTCGGCAGGAACGGCAGCCGGTGCGCCGCCGCCAGCAACCCGAACATGAACATCCCCTCGTCGTACTCGGTGAACTCCACCGTGCCGCTCTGCCGCGCCCTCCTGAAGTGCGGCTCCAGCGGGATCGAGTCGAGGGTCACGAACGGGGCCACCACCCTGCGCACCTTGCCCGCGGCGCACAGCATGCCCACGTCCGGCCCGCCGTACGAGACGAGCGTGAGGTCCCTGACCGGCGTGCGCAGCAGGGCGCCCACCAGCGCCATCGGCTTGCGGCGCGACCCCCAGCCACCGATGCCCACGGTCATCCCGCTCCGGATCCGGCCCGCCACCTCCTCGGCGGTCATCACCTTGCTCACATGCCCTCCACGAAGCGGTCGCGGTGCTCGTCGCCGGCGCCCATCAGGTTCAGCTCGAAGGTGAAGCCCTGCTCGAACCGGTAGCCGCGCTTGACGTCCACCGGGTCGATGCCGTTCAGCGACTCCTTGGCCCGGCGGATCACGTACGGGTCCTTGGCGGCGATGCCGCCCGCCACCTCCAGGGCCACCTCGCGCAACTTGTCTCGCGGCGCGACCTCCAGCACCGAGCCGAACGCGCGCAGCTCGGCGGCCGTCACGTTCCGGCAGGTGTAGACCATGGCGCGCATCAGGTGCTGGGGCACCAGCCTGGACAGGTGGGTGGCCGCCCCGAGCGCCCCGCGGTCCACCTCGGGCAGGCCGAAGTAGGCGTCGTCGGAGGCCACCACGATGTCGGCGTTGCCCGCCAGCCCGACGCCGCCGCCCAGGCAGAACCCGTGCACCGCCGCGATCACCGGCACCGCGCAGTCGTAGACGGCGGCGAAGGCCGCGTAGCAGCCGCGGTTGGCCCCGACCAGCGCCCGATGGCCCGCGGTGGCCTGCATCTCCTTGATGTCCACGCCCGCGTTGAAGCCGCGCCCCTCGGCCCGCAGGACGACGACCCGGGTCGCCGGGTCCTCCCCGGCCTCGCGCACGGCCCGCGCCAGGTCGTGCCAGTGCCGGACGGCCAGGGCGTTGACCGGCGGGACGTCCATGACGACCTCGGCGATCGGACCGGCTCGCAGCGTGATCCCCATCCCGCTCCCCAGGTGTGCACCTAACGCTTGCTTGGTACGGTAGCACCCGTGACCGTGACTTACGACTACACGGGCAGGACCGTCCTCGTGACAGGCGGGACCAAGGGGATCGGCGCGGGCGTCGCCGCCGCCTTCGCCGCCGCCGGGGCGCACGTCGTCGTCTGCGCCCGCACCTCGCCACCCGGGCCCCCGCCGCCCGGCTCGGCGCCGCCCGGCTCGGCGCCACCCGGCTCGGCGCAGGCCGGTTCTGTGCAGGCCGGTTCTGTGCCGGGCGGCTCCGCGTCGCCCGGTCTCGCGCCGGACATCCGTTTCGTCCAGGCCGACGTGCGGGACCCCGAGGACGTGGAGCGGCTCGTCCGGGGTCTGGACCGGCTGGACGTGGTCGTCAACAACGCCGGCGGGTCACCGTACGCGCCGCTGGCGGACACCTCGCCCAGGCTGCACGCCCGGGTCGTCGAGCTCAACCTCCTCGCGCCGCTCCTCGTGGCGCGGCAGGCGTACCCGCTCCTCAGGGAGGTGGGCGGGGCGATCGTGATGATCGGCAGCGCCAGCGGGACCCGGCCGTCGCCGGGCACCTCCGCCTACGGCGCCGCCAAGGCGGGACTGCACCACCTGGCCCGCTGCCTGGCGGCGGAGTGGGCGCCCGAAGTGCGGGTCAACACGGTCGTGGTCGGCCTGGCGTCCACCGAGAACGCCGCCTCCCACTACGGCCCCGACCGGGCCGCCGTGGACGCCACCATCCCCGCCGGACGAATGGCCACCCCGGCCGACGTGGCCGCCGCCTGCCTGTGGCTGGCCGCCCCCGGGTACGTCACCGGGGCCGAGGTGCACGTGCACGGCGGCGGCGAGGTCCCGGCCTGGAGCCGCCTGGCCGGCCATCCGCCGCAGGACCCCTGACCGGCGCAGGAGGGGAACGCCCGGCGTGCGGAAGGAAAGTCCCGGTGTGGGTGCCTGACGGGAAGCCGCACGCGCCGGGCGGGACGCCGTACGCGTCGGACGGGAAGCCGCGCGTGCCGGGCGGGACACCGCGCGCGGATTGGACGCCGTGCGCGCCGCACTGGGGTCCGGGTGCCATGGCGGGCGCAGTGACGCGAGCGATCGGCCGAGACCCGCACCTCTTCACCTGTCGCGACTTTCGCTGGCAAAGTTGAACTATGGTACAAGTAGTACGTTGGTTCAACTATCGATGGCGAGGTGTGACGCGCATGGAACAGTCGGCGCGGGCTGGGTGGAGTGAGTGGGGCGGTCTTGCGCTGTTGGCGCTACCGACCGTGCTGCTGGGGCTCGATGTGACGGCGCTCTACCTGGTCGTCCCGAGCCTGGCCGCTGACCTGCATCCGAGCGCGACGGAGACGTTGTGGATCATGGACGCTTACGGCTTCCTCATCGCGGGATTCCTGATCGCGATGGGTACGCTGGGTGATCGGATCGGCCGGCGCCGGATGCTGATGATCGGAATGGCCGCGTTCGGGGCGGCCTCGATCTTCGCGGCGTTCGCCCCCAGCGCCTTGTGGTTGATCGTGGCGCGGGCGCTGCTCGGAGTGGCCGGAGCGACACTCATGCCCTCCACGCTGTCGCTGATCAGCAACATGTTCACCGACGTCCGGCAACGGGCGTTGGCGATCGGCGTGTGGGCCACGATGTTCGCGCTGGGGATGGCCGCCGGCCCGGTGGTGGGCGGGGCGATGGTCGCCGCGTTCTGGTGGGGCGCGGCCTTCCTCGTCGCGGTGCCGGTCGCTGTGCTGGTGCTGGTCGGCGCGCCGGCGCTGCTGCCGGAGTATCAGAGCCGCGCCGGTCGTCTCGACCTGCCGAGCGTCGGGTTGTCCCTGGCGGCGATGCTGCCGATCATCTACGCGATCAAACATGCGGCCGCCCACGGCATCGACGTCCAGGCATTGGCCGCCGTCCTCGTCGGGGCTGCCAGCGCCGTCGCGTTCGTCCGCCGTCAGCTGCGCCTGAGCGAACCGCTGCTGGACATGAAGCTCTTCACCAGCCGGGCCTTCTCCGCGGCTCTGGGCGTCCTGTTGATCGGCCTGGTCGGCTTCGGCGGGGTGATGTTCCTGGTCACCCAGTACCTGCAGCTCGTCGAGGGTCTTTCGCCGACGGCGGCCGGGCTGTGGATGGGTCCGCCGGCCCTGGCCATGCTCGTCGGGGCCATCGGCGCCCCTCTTGTGGCCGGTCGGGTATCCCCGGGGGTCGTCATGTCGGTCACGCTGGTGTTGTCGTTGGCCGGATACGCGCTGCTGGGCCTCGCGGGGGCCGGCAGCACGTTGAGCGTGGTCGCCGGATTCGCCTTCGTCTACCTGGGACTCGGGGTCATCGCCGCGCTCGGCACCGACATCGTCGTGGGGGCGGCACCCTCGGAGAAGTCCGGGTCGGCGGCCGCGCTCTCGGAGACCGTGCAGGAGCTCGGCATCGCGGCAGGGGTCGCACTCCTGGGAAGCCTCACCACGGTGATCTACCGGAGCGGGGTCGAGCCTCCCGCCGGGCTGTCCCCGTCCGCGGCGGAGACGTACGGCGACAGTCTCTCCGGAGCCTTGCTCCTCGCGAACCAACTGCCGGCCCGGGCTCTCGACCACGCACGAACCGCGTTCACCAGTGGACTCAACACCGCCGCCACGGTAGCGGGCCTCGCCGTGGCGGCTGCTGCGCTCGCCTGCTTCGCGACGCTGCGACACCTCCGGCCTCTCGGCCACACCGGCCCCGAGGCGGAGCCGGTAGCCTGCGACACGCAGGAGCGGCGATGAAGAGTGAGCAGGATGATGGTGGCTGAACACGACCCTGTCGATGGGCGCAAAGTGCGCGGTCAGCGCCGCCGGGCCCAGATCATCGAGGCGACGCTCGCGATCGTTCGCCGCGACGGCGCCACCGGTGTCACCCACCGCACCGTGGCCAAGGAGGCGGGGATCACCACAAGCCTGACCCTCTACTACTTCGCGACCTTGGACGACCTACTGGTCGCCGCCCTGACCAGCGTCACGGACGAGTACACCCACCGCATCCGTCGACTCATCGAGTCCGATGACGACCCGGTCGGCGGTCTCGCCCACCTCATCGCCGAATCCGCCGGCGCGGGCAGGGAACGCGCCCTTGCCGAACGCGAGCTGTCGACCCTGGCGGCTCGCCGGCCAGCCCTACGGCCAGCCGCACGACGCTGGCGCGACAACGTCGCCGAACTCGCCCGGACACAGACCGACGAGCCCGATGCGATCGAAGCCTTCGTCGCCCTGTCCGACGGCCTGTGCGCGGCCATCCTCCTCGACGACGACGAGGCCGACCCGGACCACATCCGCGCGGTCCTCGGCAGAGCACTCCAGCGAACCCGCCCGTAGCCTGTCGTCGACGTCAGCGCGTCCTGAGGCCCGGTCGGCCCGCTCGTCCCCGTCACCGCAGGGCCGAGCGAGGAGTGGGGGAGAGGCGGAAACGCCGCGGCGGGGCCGTCAGCCACGCGTCCACCCCGGGCGGCTCGGCCGGGCATGCCTCCGCCGGGCCGCCGAGCCTGGCGAGCCACACGAAGACCGTCTGGTCGGTGCGGACGGGCAGGGCGGGGAAGGTGTTCTCGGCGTCCTCGGTCTCGAAGCAGGCCACCGGCGGCACCCCGGCCGAGGCCAGCGCGGGCGCCACCCGGTCGGCGAAGAACCCGGCGAACCCCGCTCCGACGGGCCAGACGTGGGCCACGTACCGGGCCTCGGGCATCTCGGTGGCGCCGGTGGGAGGCCGTCCGGTCGCAGGGAGGGGATCGCCGGGGAACGCCGGGCGGAGCAGGAGGACGTCGTCGGAGTCGATCATCGTGGCGTTGGCGGCGTCGCGGTGGGCCCGCCAGACGGGCCCGCCGTAGAAGGCCGTCAGCGCCGCCCGTCGAGCCTCCATGTCAGGAAATTTCCTCATCCAGCAGAAGACGTCCGGCTTGTCCACGTCTCGGAACTGGCCGACCACCCCCATCCCGGCCGCCTCCTGCGACTCGACGAACTCCCGCTCGAACAGCTCGATCAGCTCGTCCCGGCGGCCGGGACGCAGCGTGTAGCGCCTGAACTCGTAGATCACGCACCGCACGGTACGACCGCGTCGCTGACATCCTCTGTCAGCGTCCCCATGGCCGAACAATCTTTCAGTAACTATCGGTCACGTGATGTCAACGGAGAGTTATAGGATCGTCCGCGTGATCAAAAAGCTGTGCGTCATCGCGGCGGCCACGGCCGGAGCCGCTCTGCCCGCCCTGCCCGCCCAGGCCGACACCTGGACGGGCAACCAGAGCCGCGTCGCGGACTCCGCCCAGTCGGGCAACGTCTTCGGCGACATCGCCGCCACCCACCGCGCCTGGGGCTGGTCCACCAACGTGACCAACGTCAACGGCACGGCCACGACCGCCACCCACGGCGGCACCGTGGTCACCTACGTCTTCTACTGAAAGGGCCCACCATGATCAGCACCTTCCGCCTCGCCGCCGTGTCCCTGGCCGCCGTGGCCGGCCTCGCCGCGCCCGCCGCCCCGGCGCTCGCCGACACCACCACGAAGAACTCCAGCTCCGTCCGCGAGTCCGCGCAGTCGGGCAACGTCTTCGGCGACGTCCTCACCCGCGCCTCCGGCAGCGGCTCGGCGACCAACGTCACGTCCGTCAACGCCAACACCGTGACCGCCGCCCGGGGCGGCCGCGCCGTCCTGGTCTCCGAGGTCGACTGACCCGGCGGCGGGCCCGGGCACGTGACGCGCATACCATCGGCACCGTGTTCACCTGTGCCTATGTGACGTTCGACGACCCGGATCAGCACGACGACGAGCGCGAGCTCGCCCTGGCCGCCTGGCGGGAGGCCGGCATCACGGGGCGGGCCGAGCGGTGGGACGACCCCGAGGTCCGCTGGGAGTCCTACGACGCCGTCGTCGTCCGGTCGGTCTGGGACTATCTCGCCCGCCGCGAGGAGTTCCTCGCCTGGGCCCGCCGCGTCGAGGCCACCACCAGGCTGCTCAACCCCGCCCAGGTGCTGGAGCGCAACACCGACAAGACCTACCTGCGTGAGCTGGGCGTGCCGGTCGTGCCCACCCACTGGTCGTCGCGCGACCTGCCCGCCTGGGACGAGTACGTCGTCAAGCCCGCCGTCTCGGCGGGCGCCCGCGACACCGTCAGGACCACCGATCCCGGCCGCGCCCGCGCCCACGCGGCCTGGCTGGAGGAGACCGGCCGCACCCCCATGGTCCAGCCGTACCTCGACATGGTCGAGGCGGAGGGCGAGACCTCCCTGCTCCACTTCAACCGCCGCTTCAGCCACGCCGTCCGCCGCACCCCCATGCTCAGCCCGGGTGTGGCGGGCGCCGACCAGGTCAGGGCGCAGCCGCGCATCCCGGCCCCGGACCAGGTCGAGCTCGCCGAGAAGGTGCTTGCCGCCATCCCCGAGGCACTCCTTTACGCGCGGATCGACCTGGTCCGGCTCCCTGACGGCACCCCCGTGGTGATCGAGGTGGAGCTGACCGAGCCCTACCTGTTCCTGCGCTACGACCCGGGCGCGGCGGCCGGCCTCGCCAGGGCCCTGCGCGAGTTGCTGTAGCGCCTCACACCCCGGGCAGACGACCGTTGCGGAACAGGTCGACGAACGTCTGGTGGTCGGCGCGCACCTGCGCCCCGTACCGGTGCGCGAAGTCCACCAGCATCGCCCCGAACCCGGGTCCGTCGCCGCCGGCCACCGCCACGATCGCCTCCTCGGTCGAGAAGTCCACCAGGTCGTGGCTCGACTCGTCGTCCGCCACCGCGTGCATCCGCGCCACCGCCCGCCCCAGGTCGCGCATGATCGAGGCGAGCTCGTCCGGCTCGTTCACGTCGTCCCAGTCGAGGTCGGCCGAGTACGGCGAGACCTCGGCCACGAGCTGTCCCACGCCGTGCAGCACGGTGTAGCCCAGCCACGGGTCGGCGTAGGCCTGCAGCGCCCGCTGTGACTCGGCGGTGCGATGCCCCTGGTGCCGGAAGTGGCCGGCCACCTTCTCGTCGGCGACGTGCCGGGCCACCGCGGGCACCTGCGCCTGCTTCATGTAGAGGATGACGTCGTTCTCCAGCGCCTGCGAGCGCCCCTCCAGCAGCAGGTTGTACGAGGGGAGCCCCGCCGAGCCGATGCCCACGCCCTTGCGCAGCGCCACGTCCTTGATCACGTGCTCCACCGAACCGGTCTGCGCGGGGAGCGTGGTCAGGTAGTCGCCGAACGCCGCCAGCACCGCCTCCCGGGTCGCCGGATCGACGGCCTCCCGCCCGTCCATGATCGCGAATCGCCGCTCGTAGTCGTCGATCACGGTCTCGGCGTCCAGCAGCGACACCCGCGTGTTCAGCCGCGCCGTCTGCAGCACCCGGTGCAGCACGCCGGTGGTGGTGTCGAGGGTGAGTGAGCCGATGGCGTCGTCGCCGCCGTGGGCGATGGCGGTCAGCTCGTCGAGGTAGGCGGCGGCGAAGCCGGTCACCAGCGCGCCGATCGCCTCGTCCGACAGCGCCTTGGCGTACCCGAGCAGCGCCACGCTGGCCGCGAAGCGCTTGAGGTCCCAGGTGTACGGCCCGACGTACGCCTCGTCGAAGTCGTTGACGTTGAACACCAGCACGCCGGAGGCGTTCATATAGGTGCCGAAGTTCTCGGCATGCAGGTCGCCGTGGATCCACACCCGGCGGGTCGGCTCGTCGAGGAAGGAGTCGTCGGCGTACGTGCCGGCCAGGTCGGCGTAGAACAGGCACGCGCTGCCCCGGTAGAAGGCGAACGGGGAGGCGGCCATCTTGCGGAACTTGCGCCGGAAGGCGGCAGGCTCGCGCCTCATGGACGCGCCGAACTCGGCCATGAGGACGTCGAGCAGGAAGGAGGAGCGTGGGCTCATACCCGGACGGTAAGCTCCCCCGCCTCCTGCCGCCCATCCTTTCCCACCGATCCCGGCGAAGTGTCATGCGACAGGTCAGGCGGATACCTGCCGCGCGGCGGGCAGGGCCCGCACCCCGGCGACCAGCAGCAGTGACACCATCACCGCGAGCATGGCGCACTGGACGACACCCGTCACCCACAGAGGCTGGTTGAACTCCAGCGGCAGGCCCACCGGCAGCCGGTAGGCCGCCAGCAGCATGCCGCCCGTCGCCAGGGCCAGCAGCACGGAGGGCGACCGGCGCCGGGCGAGCGCGATTGCTCCGGCCACCAGCACGGCCACGATCGCGAGCCCGTCGGGACTGAGCCAGAACGCCACCCACAGGAGGGGCTCGGCCTCGGGCCCCGGCATAGCGCTCTCCAGGGCGACCAGCGGGAGTTCGAGCGCCAGAGGCAGGGCGGCGAGGGCCAGGGGCGGGACGACGCGGTCCCACGGGCGGGGTGCCGGCCGCGCGTCGCGGTGGAACCCCACCAGCAGGGCGAGCAGCGTCGTCACGACGATCAGCGCGGCGGTTCCCTCCGACCAGCCCAGGAGCTCGACGGGCAGGCCGGTGGCGAGTGCGTAGAGCGACGACCCGCCACCCACCAGCGCCGCCGCCTTCGCCGGCCGGACGTGCCCCCGCATGACGGCCACGTACGCGGCGACCCAGGCGCAGTCCACCAGCGTCAGGGCGACCTGGCGAGCACCGGGAGGCGCGACGAGCAGCGTGGACAGGCCGTGCGACAGCAGAGAGTAGAGGCTGACCAGCGCCTGGAAGCCCACGCCCAGCAGCGCGAGGAGCCGGACGGCCTCGCCCCAGGCGACGAACCTGGGCTCGGCGCCCGCCCCGCCGAGCCGCACCCGCACCGCGAGCGCGACCACGCTGGCGATCTCGCCCCAGCGCGGGCGGGGGCCGCGCTCGTCCGGCACCTCCCCGGACATCTCCATGAACGCCGCCACCATCTCGTCCTCCCGCTCCGCCCGGTAGGAGGCCGGCAGGAGCCGGAGGACGGCACGGTAGCGCTGCTCCAGCAGCACCGGGCAGGGTTCGGTCACGCGACACCTCCGTTGACCGCCGCACGCGCGGCGAGAGCGGTCAGGGCAGAACCGGCGAGCGCCACCAGAGCGGTGGCCGGCCGTGTGATGGGACCCCGGCCGGTCGGGGACCGGCGGGGCTCGGGCACGGTGGATCCGGGCACAGTGGATTCGGGCGCGGTGGATCCGGGCCCCGCGCGGCGGGCGCGCAGGCGGGCCGTCGCGGCCTCGGCGTTGGCGGCCAGCCGGGTGGCCTCGCCGGCCAGGGCCTCGGCGCCCTCGTCGGTCAGCCGGTAGTAGCGCCGCAGCCGCCCCTGCTGCACCTCCTCGCGGTCGAGCTCCACCAGCCCGTCGGCGGCGAGCCGGTCGAGCACGCCGTACAGGGAGCCGATCTTGAGCTGGACCCGCCCCCCGGACAGCCGGTCGACCTCCTGGACGATCCCGTAGCCATGCCGGGGCTCGTCCACCAGTGCGGTGAGCGCGAGGAACATGGGCTCCGTTATGTTCACGGCCTCACTATATCCTGTGAGGCAGGATATGGGCTGTCTCAGGGGTGCTGAGCGGAGACCGAGACGACCTCCCCGGTCATGTACGAGGCGTAGTCGCTGGCCAGGAACACGATCACGTTGGCCACCTCCCACGGCTCCGCCGAGCGGCCGAACGCCTCGCGCGCCGCCAGCTCCGCCAGCAGCTCCTCGCTGGTCACCCGGGCCAGGAACGGATGCACCGCCAGCGACGGCGCCACCGCGTTCACCCGGATGCCGTGCTCGGCGACCTCCATCGCCACGCACCTGGTCAGCGCCATGACCCCGGCCTTGGCCGCGGCGTAGTGCGCCTGCCCCCGCTGCGCCCGCCAGCCCACCACCGAGGCGTTGTTGACGATGACGCCCGACCCCTGGCCGATCATCAGCCGCACGGCGGCCCGGGTGCAGCGCATCGTGCCGTTCAGCGTCACGTCGAGGACGGCGTGCCACTGCTCGTCCGCCATGCCCGCCAGCTCGGCCGTGCCGCCCAGCCCCGCGTTGTTGACCACCACGTCCAGCCTGCCGTGCGCCGACACCACCGCGTCGAACAGCGCCACCACCTGCGCCTCCGACGTCACGTCGCACGGCACCGCGAGCGGCTTGACGCCGGTCAGCTCCGCCAGCGCCTCGGCGGCCTCGGCCAGGCGGCGCTCGTGCCGGTCGGACAGGACGACCACGGCCCCCTCCTCGGCGCAGCGCCGGGCCGTCGCGTAACCGATGCCGGCGCCCGCCGCGGCCGTCACCAGCGTGACCCTGCCGTCGAGCAGGCCGTGTCCACGCGGGTAGGCCGGTGCCATGATGGTCCCCCTCACTGCCGGGGCAGCCCCAGCGTGCGTTCGGCGATGATGTTGCGCTGGATCTCGCTCGACCCGGCGTAGATCGTGTCCGCGCGGCTGAAGAGGTAGAGGCGCTGCAGGTCGTCCAGCTCGCCGTCCCGGGCGACCAGCCCGGCCCGGCCCTGGACGGCCTGGGCCAGCTCGCCGAGCCGGCGATGCCACTCCGACCAGTAGAGCTTGCCGATCGACGCCTCGGGGCCGGGGTCGGGCCGCAGGGCGCGCAGCGCGTTCAGCCGCATGATCTCCAGCTCCAGCCACGCCCTGACCAGCCGGTCGCGCAGCACGGGGTCGCTCACGGCGCCGGTGCGCCGGGCCGTCTCGATCACCCTGTCCAGCTCGCGGCGGAAGCCGATCTGCTGGCCGAG
Source organism: Nonomuraea muscovyensis (assembly GCF_014207745.1). Classification (NCBI taxonomy): domain Bacteria; kingdom Bacillati; phylum Actinomycetota; class Actinomycetes; order Streptosporangiales; family Streptosporangiaceae; genus Nonomuraea; species Nonomuraea muscovyensis. Next base: position 1,268,540 of record NZ_JACHJB010000001.1, on the reverse strand, counting down.
CGTGGACGCGCCCCGCTCGTGGCCGAGCGTGGCCATCGCCACCCGCCACCCGTCGCCCGGCTCGCCCAGGATGTCGCCGGCGGCGGTGACGGCGCCGTCGAAGAACACCTCGTTGAACTCCGAGGTGCCGGTCATCTGCACGATCGGCCGCACCTCGACGCCGGGCTGCCGCATCGGCACCAGCAGGTAGGACAGGCCCCGGTGCCGCTGGGAGCCCGGCTCGGTCCGGCACAGCACGAAGCACCAGTCGGCCAGGTGGGCGAGGGACGTCCACACCTTCTGTCCGGTGACCACCCACCGGCCGCCCTCCAGGTGCGCCCTGGTGCGCACCGCGGCCAGGTCGGACCCGGCGTCCGGCTCGGAGTAGCCCTGGCACCACAGCTCCTCGCCCCGCTGGATCGGCGGCAGGAAGCGGGCCCGCTGCTCCTCGGTGCCGAACTCCAGGATCGTCGGCCCGACCAGTCCCTCGCCGATGTGGCCCACCCGGGCGGGGGCGTCGGCCCGGGCGTACTCCTCGTGGAAGGCCACCTGGTCCTCCAGGGAGGCGGCGCGCCCGCCGTACCGCTCGGGCCAGGCCAGGCAGGTCCAGCCCGCCTTGCCGAGGTGGCGCTCCCAGGCCAGCCGGAGCTCGTGTCCTTCGTGCTCGCGGCCGGGCCCGCCCAGGCCGCGGGCACCGGCGAACTCGCCCGTCAGGTTCTCCGCCAGCCATGCCCGCGCCTGTTCGCGCAGGCTCAACGGAAGCCCCCGTAGCCGCCCCGGAAGAACACCAGCGGCCCGCCGTCGGCGTGCGTGTCGAGCTGGAGCACCCGCGCGACCACGATCACGTGGTCGCCTGCGGGATGCTCGGCCTCGACGGCGCAGTCCATCCAGGCCAGTGCCCCGTCCAGCACCGGGTTGCCGCCGGGCGAGCCGGTCCAGCCCACCCCGGCGAACTTGTCGCCGCCCCGCGTCGCGAGCTGCGTGCACACCGGCTGCTGGTGCTCGGCCAGGACGTTCACGGTCAGCGCCTTGGCGCCGCGCACCCGCGGCCAGCTCGTGCTGGTGTGCGCCACGCAGAACGCCACCAGCGGCGGGTCCAGGGAGACGGAGGTGAAGGAGTTGGCGGCCAGGCCGCACGGCTCGCCGCTCACCGGGTCGAGCGCGGTGATCGCCACCACTCCGGTGGCGAACCTCCCGAGCACCTGCCTGAAGCGCCGGCTGTCGAGATGGCCGTTCGCGCTCTCGGGGGGTTGGCCGTTGGGCATGGCGGCTCCGTGGAGGGCTTTGCGCTGGTGGGGCGTCGGGCGGCCCGCACAGCCGTCCGGCGCGATCAGCCGGGCAGCGTGTGTGCTCATCTCGTGGCCTCCTCGGGTTCCGCCGTCCTCATTATCTTACCAAGCGCTTGCTTGGACGGTAGGCGTGCGGGCGGAAACCTGTCAAGCGGATCGGGGGTCCTGGAGGTGCCGGTGCGTTGACATGCCGGGAATTTCGGGCCTAGCGTGGCGGTTGTGGTCAAGCGCTTGCTTGAATTCAGGGATCGTACGGCGATCGCCGGCGTGGGCTACACCCCGTTCGGCAAGGACTCCGGCGTGAGCACGCTGACGCTGGCCTGCCGGGCCGTCATGGCGGCCCTGGACGACGCCGGGCTGGGCCCGGACGACGTGGACGGCCTGGCCACCCACCGGGTCGGCGACTCGGCGGCCCCCTCCCTGGTCGGCCCCGCCCTGGGCATCGACGACCCGCACTGGCACCTGGACCAGTTCGGCGGGGGCAGCGTCTCGCACGCCGTCGTCGCCCAGGCGGCGCTGGCGGTCGCGACGGGCATGGCGGAGACGGTCGTCTGCTACCGGGCGATCAACGCGCGCTCGGAGTTCCGGATGGGCGGCACCGGCCGGGCCCTGCCGGTGAGCCCGGAGGTGCAGTACCAGGCCCCGTACGGGTACGTGGCGCCCCCGCAGCAGTTCGCGATGTACGCCCGCGCGCACATGCTGAAATATGGGACGAAAGCCGAGCATTTCGGACAGCTCGCGGTGACCCAGCGCGCGAACGCCGCGAAGAACCCCCGCGCCCTCATGCGCACCCCCATCACCCTGGACGACTACCTCGCCAGCAGGTGGATCGCCGAGCCGTTCCGGCTGCTCGACTGCTGCCTGGAGACGGACGGCGCGTGCGCGCTCGTCATCACCTCCGCCGAGCGCGCCCGCGACCTGCGCCGCCCGCCGGTGCTCGTCTCGGCCGCCGCCTGGGGCGGCGGGCAGTCGCACCTGTCGGGCGGGCCGTCCGACCCGACGACCACGGCCGCCGCCGCCCTGGCCCCCCGCCTGTACGGCCAGGCCGGGCTCGGTCCCGCCGACATCGACGTGGCGCAGCTCTACGACTGCTTCACCTACTCGGTGATCGTGCAGGTGGAGGACTACGGCTTCTGTCCCAAGGGCGAGGGCGGCCCGTTCGTGGCCTCCGGCGCCACCGCCCTGGACGGGACGCTGCCGGTCAACACCCACGGAGGCTTTCTGTCCGAGGGCTACGTCCACGGCGTGAACCACATCGCCGAGGCCGTCTCGCAACTGCGTGGCGACGCGGGCGACCGGCAGGTGCACGGCGCCGAGGTCGCCCTCTCGACGGCGCAGCCCGGCTACGTCCTGCCCGCCACCTCGGCGCTGATCCTCAGAAGGGGCTGAACCGCCATGCCCGACCCGTCTCCCGGAGCCTGGACGCCCGACCGCGACTCGGCCCCGTGGTGGGAGCGGGCCGGGCGCGGGGAGTTCGCCGTCCAGCGGTGCGACGCCTGCGGGACGCCCCGCCTGCCCGCCCGGGCGTTCTGCCCGGCCTGCCGTACGGAGGGCTGGCACTGGGAGGCGGCCGAGCCGGTGGGGACGGTGGAGAGCTGGATCGTCAACCGCCGGGCGTTCGCGCCGGGGATGGCGGTGCCGTACGTGGTGGTCATGGTCCGGCCGGACGCGGTGCCCGGCTGCCTGCTGCACGGGAGCTGGCACGCCGCCCGCGAGCCGGTGGGCGGTGAACGGGTGCGAGGCGTCTTCGTGCCGGTGCGCGACGGACCGGCGCTGATCGGTTGGGAGCCGGTCGTGCGATGAAGCGCAGGCCGTGCCGCCGGTCAGCGTGCCGTCAGGCCCGGCCCCGGAAGAGGAACGCGCGCCCTGGCGGGCGTGGGGGACCCGCCAGGACGCGCTTCCTGCCCCATGTGCGGCGGCGTCAGGACTCCGGCGAGGGATGGAGTCCTAAGCCGCTTGGTCGCGCATGGAGTCGGTGGGGGAGTGTGGAGACTCCGGTCGCCGGTGGTGCCCTGCCGGCAGGAACGGCATGGACACGATATCGCCGGTGCTCTGGCTGGTGTGACCGAAACCCTGGCGAGGCAACCCGTAACGCAGTAAACGTGTTGCATCGCGTGGGTCTTGCCAGGACGGGTATGGCCTACCCGCGTGGACCGGCAACACCGGCTGTCACCCCCTCCGGCCTTTCGATGGATTTGTACCAACGAATGGATGATGCTGCCGTCGAGGCGCTTTGGTCAAGGGGTTGTGGCCTGCTAGAACCAGATCGTCTAAATTGTTGGAACAAAAGGGGTGAAAGTGGCAAGGTCGGTGCTGTATCAGCAGGTGGCTTCGGAACTGCGGAAGGCCATCTACTCCGGTGAGCTCGGTCCCGGAGCGCAGCTGCCGACCGAGGCTCAGCTCATGGAAGACCATGGCGTGAGCCGCAACACCGTCCGGCTGGCCCTGGGTGAGCTGGTCAACGAGGGGCTGGTGACGCGCACCCCCCGTCGCGGCACGGTGGTCCGGGACCGGCGGCCGCTGCTCATCTACCCGCAACGCGAGCTGGAGCCGCAGCCGACGGAAGAGCTGCGTGAGGCGTTCGCCTTCGCGGTGGCCCAGGAGGGCCGCGAGCCGAGCCAGCTCATCGAGGTGCTGACCGTCACGCCGGTCGAGGAGATCGCGAGCCGGCTGGAGCTGTCCGAGGGTGAGCTCGCCGTGGTGCGGCGGCGGCTTCGCTTCGTGGACGGCCAGCCGTACAACACCAACGACTCGTACTTCCCGCGCGATTTGGTGGCCAACTCGGAAATCGCCAGGCCAGGCGACATCGCGCGCGGTGCGAACCGGGTTCTGGAGGAGCTCGGGCACGAACAAGTTCGGGTAGTTGATGACATTTGGGCGCGAATGCCCAACCAAGAGGAAGCTGAGCGGCTTCAATTGGAACTCGGCACGCCTGTTGTCGTGTATGTCCGAGTTGGTTACGACAGGGCTGATATGCCGGTGCGCGTCGCGGTGTCGGTGCTCCCCGCGGACAAGCACTTGATCAGATACGAGCTCGACCGCCGCTGATCGAGCTCGGTTGGGGGTGATCCCGCCGCCGGCCCGCCGCGAGTAATCCGGCCTCGCAGGGCTGGGGGAGTCGTGCATACTCCCCCGAATCCCGATTTATGCGTATATATCGCCTTTAGTCCCTAGTTCGAGCCGACGCGCCGCAGCGAGATCACGTTCTGTGATCGCTCGGACACTCACCGCACCGAAAGGGCGACACCATGCACCTCGACACCCTCCTCCACCCGCTCGCACTCCGCCGCGCCGAGCCCGCCGACCTGCCGGGCGTCCTCACCCTCCTCGCCGAGGCCGCCGAATGGCTGCACGGCCGGGGCGTCCGCCAGTGGCCCCGGGGCGGCTTCGGCCCCGAGCGCATCGAGCCGCTCATCGAGGAGCGCGTGCTCTACCTGCTCGACGACGAGCTCGCCCACCTCGACCCCGACGTGGACGCCGCGAACTGGCGCCGGCCCATCGCGACCATCGCCATCGACGGCCACGCCGACCCCGAGTTCTGGACCCCCGGCGACAGTCCCGACGCCGCCCTGTACGTCCACAAGCTCGCCGTCGCCCGCCCCTGGGCCGGTCACGGTCTGGGGGACGCCCTGCTCGACTGGGCGGGCGGCACCGCCTACGCCACCGGCCGCCCGTGGCTCCGCCTCGACTGCGCCAAGGACAACCGGGGCCTGCAGGCCTACTACCGCCGCCGCGGTTTCCGGCACGTCCGCACGGTCGACCTCCCGCACCGCGCCTCCGGCGCCCTCTTCGAGCGCCCCGCCGACGACACCCTCGTCACCGCCTTCCGCGACCTCACCGTCCCCGCCCTCATCGGCGCCTGACGCAGCCCTCCAGGGGGTGCCGCTCGAGGACGTCCTGCTGCTCGATGGCGTGGTGGCCCCCGGCGCTGAAGGCAGGACCGTCCTGGTGCGTACCCGTGCGCCAGGGTGGCCGTCGCGCACGTGCGACTCGGGCCGCACGGACTTTTGGGGCCTATCGCAGCGGAACCGGGCAGAGCACCCTATAACCTCTCTCTATGACCGGTTCCCTCCTTGAGGTGATCGCGCTGGACGTGCGCGACGCCGTGGCCGCCGAACAGGGCGGCGCCGACCGCCTGGAGGTCGTCACCGACATGGCGGCCGACGGGCTGTCCCCCACGCCGGAAACGGTCGCCGCGATCGCCGCCGAGTGCCCGCTGCCGCAGATGGTGATGCTCCGCATCGACGTCTCGTTCACCGCCGACGCCGCCGTGCTCGACCGGCTGAGCCGCGAGGCGAAGGCGCTCGCGCAGGCCGGGGCGGCGGGGTTCGTCTTCGGGTTCCTCGACGGGGCCGGCACGGTCGACCTGGCCGCCACCGAGGCGCTCATCCACGCCGTGTCGCCGCTGCCGTGGACGTTCCACCGGGCCGTCGACCACGCGGGCGACGTCCAGGCGGCCTGGCGCGCCGTGCGCCTGCTGCCCAACCTGGCCACCGTCCTCACCGCGGGCGCGCCCACCGGCGTCGGCGACGGCCTGCCCGTGCTCAAGACCCGCGCCGAGGCCGGGGACGCGTCGATCATCCTGGCGGGCGGCGGGCTCCTGCCGCAGTACGTGCCCGCCCTGCTCGACTACGGGGTCCGGGCCTTCCACGTCGGCTCGGCCGTCCGTACGAGCTGGTCGGAGCCGGTCGACTGGGGCCTCGTCCGCCGCTGGCGCACCCTCGTCGACCGCGATTGACGACCGGCGGACGTCAGCCCAAGGCGGCGTCGGCGCGGCGCAGCGCGGCCGCCAGGGTCCTGACCGTGGCCGGCTCGTCCATGACGCCGCCCCCGGCCGCCCGCCGCTCCTCCCACGCCCGCACCCGGTCGCGGTAGCCGTCGTAGGTGGCCAGGTGGAAGGCGTAGACGGTGGCGAAGCGGCTCACCAGGTGCGACGGGTGCATGTCCCACCCCTGGTGGAAGCCGTGCCGCAGCGAGTGCCTGACCAGCTCCGCGTGCCGGGCCCACAGGGCCCGCACGTCGGCGGCCGAGCCGGAGGCCGGCGACGCGGCCAGCGACCCGTCCGACAGCTCCACACCGGTGCCCGCGAACGCCACCTGCATCACGTGCCGGGCGTGGTCGCAGGCCGGATGGTCGAGCCGCTGCTCGTGCGGCGGCAGCCCGATCGCCGCCGTGTAGTCGAACACCCCGAAGTGCGCGGCCGACAGCCGCCCGCCGAGCGACTCCGCCAGGTCGCCGCGCAGGAACCCCAGCGTCTGCGGCGCCTCCACCTGCATCTCGAACCGCAGCCCCGCCACGCCGAGCCGCGCCTCCAGCCGGTCGAGGACCGCCGCGAACTGCCCCAGGTAGCCGGCCATCAGCACCTTCGGGAACGTCACCACGAAGCCCGGCGGCAGCTCGCCGGCCCGCGCCACCACCTCCGTGACGAACCCGTCGAGCGTCCGCACCGCCCGCCCCGCGTCGCCGTCGGCGAACGACTTGACCCGCGGCCCCCACCGCCGCGGCAGCGTCCCGGCGGCCCGCATCGCGGCCACCGCCTCCGCCGCCGCCTCCACGTGCGCGTCCTCCTCGGCGGCGGACCGCACGCCGTAGCCGTCCTCGAAGTCGATCCGCAGGTCCTCGACGGGCTCGCGGGCGAGCTTGCGCAGCACCCGTTCGCGCACGCCCGGCGCGAGCTCCTCCGTGACTCCTTGCGCGACCCCTCCCGCGACCCCTCCCGTGAGGCCGAAGACCTCGGCCACCTCGTCGGGACCGGCCAGGTGCGCCTCGGCCAGGGCCAGCGCCTCACCGCCCCAGTCGGCGACGGTGGCGGCGGAGAACCGGTCGGCGGGCACGTACACGGTGTGCACCGGCTGCCAGGCCGCGGCCCCGCCGGGCCAGCGCGCCCGCTGCGCCCGGTACGCCTCCTCGAACCCGGCAGGCGGAACGTCCCCCACGGTCACACGCATGGGGCCACCCTAGGGGCGGGGACGGCAGGCGCGCAGCATGGCCTCCAGGCCGGTCAGCTTGACCCGTTCGCCCCGGCCCAGCGACCTGGCCAGCTCCGCCTCGGCCGCCTCGATCGCCAGCCAGTCGTCGTAGGTCACCGGCCGCACCCCGCGCCGGGCCAGCAGCTCGTCGAGGTCCGCGTGCCGGGCCGGCTCCCGGCCGGCGAGGTCGGACAGCAGCGTGCGGACCGTCTCCGCCGCGTCGGACTTGTTGGTGCCGATCACGCCGGTGGGCCCGCGCTTGAGCCAGCCGGCGACGTACTCGCGCTCGCGCACCCGGCCCGCCTCGTTCGGCACCGTCATCGTCTCCCGCGAGAACGGCACGCCCGGCAGCGGAACGCTCTGGTAGCCCACCGATCGCAGCACCATCCCGACCGGCAGCGTCTCGAACTCGCCGGTGCCGGCCACGCGCCCCTCGGGGGTCAGGCGGGTGCGTTCGAGGCGCAGGCCCTCCACCCGCTCGGCGCCGATGATCTCCACCGGGCGCAGCCAGAAGCGCACGTCCAGGCGGCGCGGCCGGCCGGACGGGGCGCGCTGCGCCCACGACCGCAGCACGTCCAGGTTGCCGCGCACCTGCCGCGGATAGTCGCCGCCGAGCACGACGGCCTCCTCCGGGCGCACGCAGACGTCGGCGTTGGCCAGCTCGCCCAGCTCACGCAGTTCCTTCAGGGTGAACTTGGCGTGCTGCGGCCCCCGGCGGCCGATCATGTGGATGGCCTTGACCTGGCTCTGGCCGAGCCGTTCGAGCACGTCGTGCGGCACGTCGGTGGCGCTCAGCTCCTCGGCCGTCTTGGCCAGCACCCGCACCACGTCGACGGCCACGTTGCCGACCCCGATGACCGCGACCTCGGGGCTGTCGAGCACGAACCGGGACGGCTCCACGTCGGGGTGGCCGCAGTACCAGTTGACGAAGTCGGTCGCCGCCACGCTGCCCGGCAGGTCCTCGCCGGGGATGCCGAGCCTGCGGTCCACCATCGCGCCCGTGGCGTAGACGACGGCGTCGTAGGCGCCCAGCAGCTCAGCGGCCGACACGTGCTCGCCGAGCGTGACGCCGCCGAGGAAGCGCACCTGGGGCAGCTCCAGCACGCGGCGCAGGTAGTTGGCGATGGACTTGATCGACGTGTGGTCGGGCGCCACACCGTATCTGACCAGCCCGTACGGGGTGGGCAGGCGTTCGAGCACGTCCACCTCGACCGGCTCGGGCGACTGCTTGACCAGAGCCTCGGCCGTGTAGATCCCGGCAGGACCCGACCCGATCACCGCCACGCGCAGACCCACGTCGCCTCCAGGCCTCGTGATTGCCGCTTCGAGATGATTCTTCCCTGCGGGACGGCTTATGTCTCGCCCATCGCGGCGGCGCGCAGAGCCGGCTTGTCGACCTTGCCGTTGGCGTTCACGGGCAGCGCGTCCACCACCACGACGCGCTTGGGCACCTTGAAGCCGGACATGTTGGCCCTCGCCCAGGCCAGCAGCCCCGGCACGGCCACGCTCGCCCCTTCCCCCGGCACCACGTACGCCCACCCGGCCTCGCCGGAGACCGCGTCGGGCACCCCCACGACCGCGACCTGGGCGAGCGAGCCCTCGCGCAGCAGCAGGGCCTCCACCTCGGCGGGGGAGACGTTGAAGCCGTTGACGATGTACAGGTCCTTCTTGCGGTCCACGACGGCGAGGTTCCCGGCCTCGTCGAGAACGCCGACGTCGCCCGTGTGCAGCCACCCGTCCTCGTCGACGACCTCGGCCGTCCTGCCGGGTTCGTCCCAGTAGCCGCGCATCACCCCGTAGCCGCGCTGCAGGATCTCGCCCCGCTCCCCGGCCGGCACGTCCTTGCCGTCGTCGTCCACGATCCGCACCTCGATGCCCGGCACCGGCCTGCCGGCCGTGGCGGCCACCACCTCGACGGGGTCGCCGGCCCTGGTCATGGCGACGACCGTGCCCTCCATCAGGCCGTACGCATTGATCATCCGTTCCAGGCCGACCCGTTCCACCAGCCTGGTGATCAGCGACGGCGGCACGGCGGCGGCGCCGCAGATGGCCACGCGCAGCGAGGTCACCTCCGGCGCGCCCCGGTCCAGCTCCTCCAGCAGCCGGTGGAACAGCGTGGGCGGCCCGGCCAGCACGCTCGCCCCGCCGGCGGAGACGAGCGCCATCAGCGTGCCGGGCGAGAACACCCGGACGGGCAGCATGGTGGCCCGCCGCAGCACGCAGGCGACGAGCCCGGCGTTCAGCCCGAACCCGTGGCTGAACGGCGCGATGACCGGATAGCGGTCGCCCTCGCCGAGGGTGACGATCTCGGCCCAGTCCCAGTAGCCGCGCAGCACCTGGGCGTGGTCCAGCATGACGCCCTTGGGCGTGCCGGTGGTGCCGGAGGTGGACATGATCTCGCACAGGTCGTCCGGCCGTACGGCGAGGGCCCGCTCCTCGACGGCTCCGGCGGCCGCCGCCCCCGCCGCCAGGAGCTCCGAGGCTGCCAGGCGCGGGCCGCCGGAGCCGACGTGGCCGGGGACGACCACGTGGCGCAGCCCCGGCACCGGCGGCAGCAGGTCCGCGAGCACGGCGTCCGGCGGCCCGTCGCCGGTGAGCAGCACCTCCACACCGGTCCTGCCGAGCACGCCGGCGGCCTCAAGACCCTTGCAGCGGGCCGACAGCGGCACCACGATGCCGCCGGCGAGCCAGACGCCGAAGGCGCGGACCACCCATGTCGGGTCGTTCACGCCCCAGATCGCCACCCGGTCGCCGGGGGCGACGCCCAGCGCGACGAGCCCGGCCGCCGTCCGTCTGGCGGCGGCCAGCAGGTCGCGCAGGGTCGTGCGGGCGCCGTCGTCGTCGATCACGACCGCCTCGGGGTGCCGTGCGGCCTGGTCGAGCAGCATGCGGGGGAGCGTCCCCCAGTCCGGCACCGGGTCCACGGCTCTCACGCCTCCTCCGTCGTGCTGGGTCGCGCTGCGTCGTGCTGCGTCGTGCTGGATCGTGCTGGGACGCGCTGTGTCGTGCCGGGAGCGGGACAGGCCCCCCGTCAGGTGACGAGCGCCCGGTCGCGGCCGAGGTGGTGGCCGCGCAGATCGTTCAGCGTCCCCGGCGCGGGCGCCTCGGCGGCCTCCGGCGCGATCTCCAGGCCGATCGTGATCGGGGTCAGCGCCCGCAGCGCCTGCTGGATGCGGGAGCGCCACATGGGGTTCGAGACGAGGCTGTCGCGGTTGAACGTGACCGTCAGCACGGCCGAGTCGAGCGTCCCCTGCCTGGCCACCGTCAGCTCCCAGCGGGACACCCCGTCGATCTTGGCCAGCGTCCTGTCGAGCCGGGGCAGCGACAGCCACACGCCGCGCACCAGCACGTGCTCGCCGACGGTGTGGGCGGGCGCCGGCAGGGCGTCCACGCTCTTCCCGGTGCGCGCCACCTGACCGGTGCGCAGGACGGCGTCGCCGAGCGTCGCGTGCCCGGACGGCGTGATCACCAGCTCGGCCGGGCCGCCCGCGCCGGCCGGCCCGTCCTTGTCCAGGGCCGCCAGCCCCAGCAGGCCGTCCGCCAGCGGCGTGAGCGGGTCGTCCTGCGACGCGCGCCAGGCCAGCGCCGCGCCGCTGAACGGGCTGGCGTACACCTCGTGCACGGCCGCCTCGAACTCGCCCGACAGGTGGGCCGGCGTCCGCTGCGAGGCGATCTCGCCGGTCAGCACGATGTGCCGCAACCCCAGGTCCAGCGGGTCCAGCAGGAACTCCAGGTGCAGCCGGGCCAGGAAGTCCATCGCCCCGGTCGGCGTCGCGACCAGGGTCGTGGCCCGCAGGGTGGTCAGCGCGTGGTGCAGGCGCATCCGGCCGCGCGGGCCCACCGACGCGGCGGCCGCGGCGACGCCGGCGGCGGCCGAGGCCCACAGCGCGCCAGCCGGCTCGGCCAGCGCCACGACCACCCGGTCGCGACCGCCCACGCCCGCCGTCCGCAGCGCGGCAGCGGTCAGCTCCTCCGCGGCGGCCCGGTCGGCCGGGGCGAGCGGGAAGGCGCATGAGGCGTCGGCGGAGACCGCCAGCAGTCCGGTGGCCGAGCCCGCGGCGGCGCCGAGGTCGTCCCGGGTGAGCCAGCGCCCGCCCCACCCGCCGGCAGGGCCGCTCACGCCGCGACCTCGGCCATGAACAGCTCCATCGACGCGCACACCCGCTGGTGCGCCAGCCCGCCCACCTGGCACTGCAGGATCAGGTCCGTGGCCCCCGCCTCCGCGATGCGGGCCAGCGCCTTGCGCGAGCCCGCCACGTCGTCCACCACGACCATCAGGTGCTCGCGCAGCGTCGCCATCGCCTCCTCCGGCGGCATGCCGGCCGCGAGCTGGCCCAGCACCCGGTGGGTGGCGTGCCGGGCGTCGTAGTAGTCGGGCGGGGTGACCAGGTTGACCTGGCGGCGGATGTACCACAGGACGGCGTCGGCGGCCGTCGCGGTGGCCTCCTCCCGGGTGGGCGCGACGAACCACGGGATCATCAGCGCCACCCGCCGGGTGGCCGGATCGAAGCCGGCCTCGGCCAGCGCCTGACGGTAGCGGGCGATGTCGGACGCCACGTCGTCGATGCCCTTGAGCATCGTCATGCCGAGCAGGTTGTAGCCGTGCCGGGCCGCCGCGAGGTAGCCCTCCAGCGAGGTGGACGCCACCCACACGGGCGGGTGCGGCCGTTGCGCCGGGCGGGGGTAGACGGCCACGTCGGGGATCTCGAAGAACTCGTTCGAGCGGCTGACCGGCTCGCCGTCGGCCTGCCAGATGGCCAGCGTCGCCTCCAGCGAGTCCTCCCAGATCTGCCGCGACTTCTCGAACGGCCGCTGGAACGCCTGGTACTCCAGCGGTGATGCGCCCCGCCCGGTGCCGAACTCCACCCGGCCGCCGCTGATCACGTCCAGCGTGGCGACCCGCTCGGCGGTGCGGATCGGCGACTGGAACGGCAGCAGCACCACGCCGAGCCCCAGGTGGATGCGTTCGGTCCGCTGGGAGGCGGCCGCGAGCACCAGGTCGGGTGCGGAGGAGTGGGAGAAGCCGCGGGTGAAGTGGTGCTCCACGAACCACGCGGTGTCGAAACCCAGCCGATCGCCCAGCACGACCTGGTCGATCACGTTCTGGAACGCCTGCTGCTCCACCTCGCGGGTCCGCCCGCGGACCTCCAGTTCGTATCCCAGGCTGATCCGTAGGGACGTCATCGCGCCTCCGGCGAAAGTAGTAAACCAAGCGCTCGCTTGGTAGAGCGTATCAGCCGCCACCACTTGCGGGAAGGGCGCCGTCGCGATCAAAGTGGATGCTCGTGAGGCGAAAGCACGCGCTACGGCCGTCCCGAGACGCCCCGGTCCCGCGAACCCGGGACGACGACCTCTCGGTCGAGGCCGCCCGCCGCTACGAGGCCCTGGGCCGGGTGATGGCCGTGCTGTCCGGCGAGGCGGACTTCATCGAGTCGTGCCGCGACCTCACCTGGTGGCGCGGCTACGACAGCTGGCACCTCGAATGGCGCGACGGTCCCTTCGCCTCCGAGGTGGCGGCCCTGCTGCGGGAGCACCTGGAGGAGGCCGGCCTCGTCACGGCGGCCGCGCCCGGCAACGACGCCTGCGCCGTGCTGGAGGTGATGGGCGTGCGCGTCGAACTGCGCGCCATCGACCCCATGGGCAGGGCCCGCGTGCGCCAGCGGCCCGACTCCTTCTGGCGCCTGGCCGAGGCGCTCGACACCACCCGCCGCACCAACACCCGCCACCCGTGGGAGACCCTGCTCGGCGGCTGAGCGCGGTCAGAGGACGCGTGCCTCCAGTCGCACGCGATGGGCCCGCGGCGGCCCGAAGAGCTGCGCGTCGGAGGTCGCCCGCTTGAAGTAGCGGTGCGCGGGGTGCTCCCAGGTCACTCCGATCCCGCCGTGGACCTGGATGTTCTCGCCCGCCGCCGCCAGGTACGCCTCGGAGCAGTAGGAGCCCGCGATCGCGGCGTAGGTCGCCAGTTCGTCGCCCGGCTCCGCCGCGGCGAGCGCCGCCGAGTGGGCCGACTCCACGAGCAGCAGCAGGTCGGCCAGCTTGTGCTTGATCGCCTGGAAGGACCCGATCGGCCGGCCGAACTGGTGGCGACTCCTGGCGTGGCCGGTCGCCATCTCCAGGCAGCGCGCAGCGCCGCCGACCTGCTCCGCCGCCAGGGCGGCGATCCCGAGGTCGCGCACCCGCTCCCACGCCGCGCCGCTGCCCGCCGGCCGGACCGGGACCCGGTCGAAGCTCAGCCCGGCCAGCGGCCGGCTCTCGTCCATCGTCCGGTACGGCACCCGCCGCGTGGGCGCCGCCTCCACCAGCAGTCCGCCGGCGTACGCGAGCACCAGCTCGCCCTCCAGCGCGTACGGCGCCGAACCCGTGAGCAGGCCGTCCCGCAGGCGCAGCTCCGCCTCGCCCGGCAGCAGCACGGTGGCCGTCACCTCCCCGGAGGCCAGGGCGGGCAGCAGCCGTGCCATGGCCGCCTCGTCGCCCCCGGCCCTGAGCGCCTCCACGGCGAGGACGGCCGTCTGCAGGAACGGATGCGGCGACAGCGTCCGGCCGAGCTCCTCGGCGACCGCGGCCACCTCCCGCGCTCCGCATCCCGCGCCGCCGTACTCCTCGGGCACGGCCAGCCCGGCGACGCCCAGCTCGCCGGCGAACGCGGCCCACGGCGCGCCGGGACGGCCGGACAGGAAGGAGCGGACCACGTCGCGCAGCTCGTCGGTGACCGTCACGCCGATAGCCTACCAAGCGATTGCTTGATAGTCATACACTGGTGCAGACTTGTCCTTTTTGTACGGTTACATGGCGTCCATCTGGTCATTGCTCTCCGTAGGTAGGGGGAGGAAAAGACCTGGGATGAAAATGGACGAGAGAACGATCGACTACGCGGACTTCGCCGAGTACGACCGGCGGCAGCGCTCCATCGAACGTCATGTGCTCGTGGCCTTCCTCGGGGGACTGGTCGTCGGGCTCGCCGGCATGCTCCTGTCCGGCTTCGGTCCCGCCTGGCTCGACCGGGTCTACGACCCCTACGCCTACTTCGTCCTCGCCCTCCTCGTCGGAGTGACCGCCTCGGGGCTGGGCTGGGCGCTGCTCGCCACGTTCCTGGCCGCCGTCACCTCGCTGGTGTCCGCCATGGGCGCGAGCGCGCTGCGCGGGCGGTTCACCTTCGACGTCATGGACGGCGGCGCGGCCGGGCTCAACTGGATGCTCGCCGTGCTCGTCGGCCTCGGCCTGCTCGCGTACGTGACCCGCAGGGAGGACCACTGGGGCGACATCTCGGCGGGCGTCGTGGGAGGCGTGCTGCTCGCCGACGTGGTCGACCGGGCCACACCAGGCTTCATCGAGACCGAGGAGGCGTTCTGGCCCGGTCCCGCCCTGGTGATCGGCAGCCTGTCCGTCGGACTGGTGCTCGCCCTGCGCAGGTCAACCGGCTCCCGGATGTGCGCGCTCGCGGTGACGGTCGTGCTCGCCACCCTGTTCGCGGCCGTCCTGGCGGGCTCCCTGGGCCTGTCGTTCCCGCTCGACCCCTGACGTCTCCCCCGGACCGAGCCCGCTTGACCGAGCCCGCCTGACCGAGCCTGGTCGACCGACCCTGCCTTACTGAGCCCGCTTGACTGAGCCCGGTCGACCGAGCCTGTGCGGCCGAGTCCGCTTGACTGAACCCGGTCGACCGAGTCTGTACGACTGAGCCCGTTTGGCCGAGCCCGCCTGGCCCGCCGGGCGCGCTCTCCAGAGAGGCTTCGTCCACAGGAGGGCGCCGGCCGGGGCCTTTGTCCACAGGAGACCGTTAACCCAGCGCGCCCCGCCCTCCCGACTCGATAGCCTGTAACCCTCCACATCAAGGCCCGAGCAAGGAGTAGCCGTGTTGCTGCGCATGTCGTCGTTGTTTCTTCGCACCCTGCGGGACGACCCGGCAGACGCGGAAGTGCCGAGCCACAAGCTCCTCGTCCGCGCCGGCTACGTCCGACGGGTGGCGCCCGGCATCTACTCGTGGCTGCCCCTCGGCAAGATGGTGCTCGAGAACGTCGCGCGCATCGTCCGCCAGGAGATGGACCGCATGGGCGGCCAGGAGGTCCTCTTCCCGGCCCTGCTGCCCCGCGAATACTACGAGGCGACCGGCCGCTGGACCGAATACGGCGACACCCTGTTCCGCCTGAAGGACCGCAAGGGCGCCGACTACCTCCTCGGGCCCACCCATGAGGAGCTCTTCACCGACATGGTCAAGGGCGAATACAGCTCCTACAAGGACTATCCGGTCACGCTCTACCAGATCCAGACCAAATACCGCGACGAGGCCAGGCCCCGGGCCGGCATCCTGCGCGGGCGCGAGTTCCTCATGAAGGACTCCTACTCCTTCGACCTCGACGACGACGGTCTCAAGCGCTCCTACGAGCAGCACCGCGAGACCTACATCCGCACCTTCGACCGGCTCGGCATCACCTACAAGATCGTGTTCGCCACGTCGGGCGCGATGGGCGGCTCGGCCTCCGAGGAGTTCCTGGCGCCGACCCCCACCGGCGAGGACACCTTCGTCGCCTGCCACTCGTGCGGCTACGCCGCCAACGCCGAGGCCGTCACCACGACGCCGCCCCCCGCGCGCGAGCTGGAGGGCCAGGAGGCGGTGCGCGTCCTCGACACCCCCGACACCCCGACGATCGACACGCTGGTCTCCTACGTCAACGAGCACCACGGCCTGTCCATCACCGCCGCCGACACGCTGAAGAACGTCGTCGTCAAGGTCTCCACCCCCGGTTCCGACAAGGTCGAGACACTGGTGATCGGCGTGCCGGGCGACCGTGAGGTCGACTTCAAGCGCCTGGAGGCGTCCCTGGCCCCCGGCGAGCCCGCCATCTTCGAGGCCGAGGACTTCGCCAAGCACCCCGGCCTGGTGCGCGGCTACATCGGCCCGCAGGTGCTGGGCGACCTCGGCATCCGCTACCTCGTCGACCCCCGCGTCGTCACGGGCAGCTCCTGGGTCACCGGCGCCAACGAGCCCGGCAAGCACGCCGCTCACGTCGTGGCGGGCCGCGACTTCGTCCCCGACGGCACCATCGAGGCCGCCGAGGTGCGCACCGGCGACCCCTGCCCCCGCTGTGCCGCCCCGCTGTCGATCGACCGCGGCATCGAGATCGGCCACATCTTCCAGCTCGGCCGCAAGTACGCCGATGCCGCCGGCCTCGACGCCCTCGGCCCCGACGGCAAGCCCATCCGCATCACCATGGGCTCCTACGGCGTCGGCGTCTCCCGCGCCGTCGCCGTCATCGCCGAGCAGCGCCACGACCAGCTCGGCCTGGTGTGGCCGCGCGAGGTCGCCCCCGCCGACGTCCACATCGTCGGCACCGGCAAGGAAAACCAGGTGGAGGCCGCACTGGAGCTCGGCGCCGAGCTGGAGTCCCGCGGCGTGCGCGTCCTCGTGGACGACCGGGCCGGGGTCTCGCCCGGGGTCAAGTTCAAGGACGCCGAGCTGCTGGGCCTGCCGACCATCGTCGTGGTGGGCCGCGGCCTGTCCCAGGGCGTGGTCGAGCTGCGTGACCGGGTCACGGGCGAGAAGTCGGAGATCCCGCTCGCTGAGGCCGCCGACCGCATCGTGGCCGCGACAGCCTGACCACGCACCTGGGCCCACGCACCTGGGCCCGTGCACCTGGGCCCACGCACCTGGGTTCGTGCACCTGGGCCCGTGCGCTTGGGCCCGCACGCATCCGGGGCGCCGGAGCTCGCACCCGGACCCGCACACCATGCGGCGCGCTGGGGCAGCGCGCCGGCCCACCGCGCCGCCCCCGCCCGCCGGGGGTGGCGCGCCGGGTTCGCCCGCCGGCTCGCATGTCGCCACCCCGACGAAGGCCTCACCGGTCTCACTGCCTCACCGGCTCCGCCGCCTCACCGGTCTCACTGCCTCACCGGCTCCGCCGCCTCACCGGTCTCACTGCCTCACCGGCTCCGCCGCCTCACCGGTCTCACTGCCTCACAGGCTCCGCTGCCTCACCGGCCAGAGCGGTGCGCCTGGAGGCACCCCCGTGCCACACGCGTGAGCCGACTTTCCCGCACCGGCCCCGGACAGGTCGATTGACGCCGAGTCACCCGCCTGCAAGGGTCGGTGCGATGAAGGAACACACGCAGCTCAAGGAGTTCTGGGAAAGCCGCCTCCAGTCCGACTGGACCGAGAGCGGTGTCGGATACAAGCAGCTCGGCCGCGCGTTCAACATCTGGATGTACCGCGTGCGCGCCGAGGGCTTCCGCCGCGAGGTAGCCACGCTCGGCCTCGACCTGCGCGACGCCCGGGTCCTCGACGTCGGCTCCGGCACCGGCTTCTACGTCCGCCGCTGGCAGGAGCTCGGCGCCAAGTCGATCCTCGGTTGCGACCTCACCGAGGCGGCAGTGCGCCGTCTGCGCGACCGCTTCCCGAGCGCCCACTTCCTCCAGCTCGACATCGCCGACCCCCGCGGAGCCCTCGATCCCGCGTCGTTCGACGTGGTCTCCGCCATGGACATGCTCTTCCACATCACCGACGACTCCCGCTACCGGGCGGCCCTGCGTTCGATCGGCGAGGCGGTCCGACCGGGCGGCGTCTTCGTGCTGTCGGAGAACTTCCTGCACCGGCCGGAGCAGCGCGGCGACCACCAGGTCAACCACACCCTCCCATGGATCACCGCGGCCCTCGACGAGGCCGGCTTCGACGTGGTGCGCCGCGTCCCCATGCTCGTGCTGATGAACGCGCAGGTCGACGCCCACCCGGTCTGGCGCAAGCTCTGGGGCGGCCTCCTGCGCGCCGTCACGCTCACGGAGGTCACCGGCTGGCTGGCCGGAGCGCTGCTCTACCCGCTGGAGCGGCGTCTGGTCCGCGCCCTGCGCGAAAGCCCCACCACCGAGCTCATGATCTGCCGCCGTCGCTAGCCCGCCACCCCGCCGGATCCCGGCGCCGCTGCACCCGGCGCCCGACGGCATTGCCCGAGAACAGCCCCCAGCGGCACCCACACGCCCCTTCACCTGACCCCACCCACACGGTCCCGGGCCGCACGGCCCTGGCCACCCGAAGGCGCCCGCAGGGCCTCACCCGCACGGTCCCACCCTCATGGCCTTCGGCTGCATGCCACATCGGCTCGGTCCCACCCTTACGGCTGTCGGCCGCATGGCCGCCGCCGGGCTGAAGGCGCCCGCGCGGCTGCCCTACTCGCCGTCCTGGGCCGGTGACGGCGCGGGGGAGGAGGCAGGAGGTGGCGACGGCATGCCTGGGAGGGGCGTGCTGATCGACGGCTGGAAGGAGTAGGACCGCGTCACCGACTCCTGCATGGCCAGCGCCGCGTACTTGCGCAGCGCCGCGTCCTCGGAGGCGGCGAGCTCCAGGTAGGCGGCCGTCATGCCCGTCTCCACGTGTACGGCGAGGCGGACGGCCTCCGCTTGCGTGGAGGGGACGACCGGAAGGGAGTAGGACGCCTCGGGCTCGGCCGGCTTGCCGCCGCGGCCGGAGATGAAGCCGCGGAGCTGGTCACGACGGGCGCGGTGGGCGTCGAAGGCCCGGGTGGCCCTGGCGCGCAGAGCTCCCGTGGTGCGGGCGCCGATCAGGCCGTACGCGAAGACGGCCGCGTGCTCGCCCGCCAGCGCCTTGCCCAGCCTCTCGACGTCGCCGTCCTGCCCGGACGTCCGGCCGAGGCCGACGACACGTCCCTGGCTCGCGGCGGTCGCCAGGTGGTCCTGGGCCCCGGCGGCGTGGTTGTGGCGCGCCAGGGCGGCGGCACTGTGCGGCGACACGCGGCCGCGCTCCCCCCGCGCGTCGCCGTGGGCAGAGCCCGTCGGGACCTCCCCAGGGTGGAGGCGTGGTGCGTTCGGTTGCGTACTCACAGGGACCTCGGAAGGGCAACGGCATGGGCGGCCTCGCAGGCACCGATGCTCGCGATGAGCTGGGCGAAGGCCGGAGAGACGCCCGCGACCTGGCGCGCCCGCAGGGCGGCGGACCTGCGCTCCAGGTCCCGGAGCCTGGACAGTGACACGGGGGCCGTCGCCGCCCGGTGCGAGGAACCGGGACTGGGAGCGGCGGACTGCGGCGAGCCCGCCGTCGGCGGTGGTGACCCGGACGGCGAGCCCGCCGCAGGCGGTGAGCCGGATGAGGGGGTCGCGGGTCCGCCGGGCGCGGGCGTCACGCCGGGAAAGCGGCGGCGCAGTTCGGTCAGGTGGGCCTGGTGGCGGTCCCGGAAGGGGGTCAACGTGGCGCCGTCCTTCGCGATCAGTGCGGAGTAGAGGCCGATGGTCCGCTCCTTGTCGGCCATCAGCTGGCGGGCCAGGGCGTGCTCCGGCGGCTCCGCCCGGGTGGCCGGGGACTCGGGGGCGTCCGCCGGGCCGCTGCATCCCGCCAGGGTCACCGCGGAACCCGCGAGGGCCATGGCCGTGCCGCCCGCCAGCACGGCTCGCCGGGAGAGGGATGAGCTCACGGAACGGACCTCCATGACTATCGGCCGGTATCAGCCCCACGCCTGCGCCCCGGGGCTGCCACCCAGGGTGCGCAGCCCTGGGACTGCGAACCGGGTCGTACGAGCGACCCTAGGGGGGTCTCCCCCGAGTCGGCGACCGCAAGACCGGCGACGCGGAAAGGATCACACCTCGGACTCGCGACCCGGGCGCCGCGACCCCGAACCGCGCCCAAGGCGGCACTCCCCGGACCGCGACCCAAGGCCACGCTTCCGAGCGGCCCGGAGCCACGCCTCCAGGTTGCCCGACACCCGCGGGTCGTGCCCCAAGGCCGTGCCCCAAGGCCGTGACCCAAGGCCGTGCCCCAAGGCCGTGCCCCAAGGCCGCGCCCCAAGGCCGCGCCCCAAGGCCATGCCCCAAGGTTGTGCCCCCAGGCCGTGCCCCCAGGTTGTGCCCCGAGACCGGACCCCCCGACACCTGCGGGCTGCGCCCAGGGCCACACCCCGTACCTGCTGGTTGCGTCCCAGGGCCGCGATCCCGGGTCACGACCCGAGAGCGCGAGAGCTCAGCGACCCCGAGGACTCGGCCTCCGGGCCCCGCCTCCGACGGCCGCGGCCTCCGCCCAGCGACCCAAGGCGCGTGCGGATCGTGCCCCAGGTCGTGGCCCTCGGGGCCGCGACCCGTGGCCGCCCAGGCTGCGACCCAAGGCCACCCTCGGGCACCGAGCCGGAAGTCGCCTCCCGGGTGACGGCCGCCGGAGTGCGGTCCTCGGGCCCGTGGCCCAGCCGGAGTGCACGCCCAGGACCGCGGACCCGTTCGGGGGCCGTGGACCCGAGCGGCCTCGGGGCCGTGGACAGGAGTGGTGCGAGCGTTCCCTCGGCCACGCCCGCGCCGGGGCGCGGGTGGCCCAGGGAAGCGCGGGCGCAAGAAGCATCGTAAGGGTTCGCGCCCGCGATCGCGGTAAGGCGAGGCTCGCCGTCGGTAGGCGCCGAGTGGCGCTCTTTCCGCGCCCTCCTACAGATAAGGTGTCAACTGTCGTCGCTGGCTGTGCGGCTGAGCGGCGATGGGAGCCGAAGGCGAGGTCCGCCCGGCTGAGACATGACAATAGGGGAGGTCGATATGGGCAGCGCATCACCCCGCGACCACCTGATGAAGCTCCTGGAGCCCGTCGTCAGCGCGGAGGGCCTCGACTTGGAGGACGTCACGGTCACCCAGGCCGGCCGGCGGCGGTTGCTGCGGGTGATCGTGGACCGTGACGGAGGGGTGAGCCTCGACGACGTCGCCGACGTGAGCCAGGCCGTCTCCACGGTTCTCGACGAGCACGACACGATGGGGCCCTCGGCCTACACTCTCGAGGTGTCCTCGCCGGGTGTCGACCGCCCGCTGACGGAGCCGCGGCACTGGCGGCGCGCCGCCAGGCGGCTGGTGAAGGCGGAGCTGCGTGACGGCGGCGTGGTGGAGGGCCGGGTGCGCTCCGCCGACGAGAGCGGCGTCGAGCTCGACGTCGACGGCGCGTGCCGCCGGCTCGACTATCAGGACCTGGCCCGCGGACGGGTGCAGGTGGAGTTCCGCCGGATCGACGACGACGCGGACGGCGCGGACGTCGACGGCGACGAGGGCTAAGGGGGAAGCCTCGTGGACATCGACATGAGCGTCCTGCGCAGCCTGGAGCGGGAGAAGGACATCTCCTTCGACCTGGTGGTCAAGGCCATCGAGGACGCGCTGCTGATCGCGTACTTCCGCACCGAGGGCGCCGCGCCCAAGGCGCGTGCCGAGCTCGACCGGTCGAGCGGGCACGTGACGATCTTGGCGGCCGAGCTGGACGAGGACGGCGAGATCGTCCGGGAGTACGACGACACGCCTGGCAACTTCAGCAGGATCGCCGCGACCACCGCCAAGCAGGTCATCCTGCAGCAGCTGCGCGACGCCGAGGACGAGATCAACTTCGGCGAGTTCGCCAGCCGCGAGGGCGAGCTGGTCTCCGGCGTGATCCAGCAGGGCAAGGACCCGCGCGTGGTGCTGGTCGACCTCGGCAAGATCGAGGCCGTGCTGCCGCACAACGAGCAGGTGCCCGGCGAGGACTACGTGCACGGCGAGCGCATCCGCGCCTACGTGGTGCAGGTGAAGAAGGGCCACAAGGGCCCGTCCGTCACGCTGTCGCGCACCCACCCGGGCCTGGTGAAGAAGCTGTTCGCGCTGGAGGTCCCGGAGATCGCCGACGGCACGGTGGAGATCGCCGCCGTGGCGCGGGAGGCCGGTCACCGGACCAAGATCGCCGTCAGGTCGCGCAAGCCCGGCGTCAACGCCAAGGGCGCCTGCATCGGCCCGATGGGGGCGCGGGTGCGCAACGTGATGACCGAGCTGCACGGCGAGAAGATCGACATCATCGACTGGTCCGAGGATCCCGGAGAGTTCGTCGGGAATGCCCTTTCGCCGGCCCGCGTTTCACATGTCGAGGTTCTCGATCTCGACGGGCGTGTGGCCCGGGTCACCGTGCCTGACTACCAGCTTTCGCTGGCGATCGGCAAGGAAGGGCAGAACGCGAGGCTCGCCGCCAGGCTCACCGGATGGCGGATTGACATCCGCCCTGACACCCAGGCCGAAGATGCCGCCGGTTCCGTAGATGCGTCAACGCGGTAAGCTGGAATATGGTGGCCAAGCGACCCCGCAGCGCACCTGTGTGGGCTGCAGGGTTCGTGCGGCTAGGTCCGAGCTGCTCCGCCTGGTGCTGGTCGAGGATCATGTGGTCCCCGACCTGCGAAGACGGCTTGCCGGCCGTGGTGCATCGTTGCACCCGTCCGTGAGGTGTCTGGAGCTTGCCGAGCGTCGCCGAGCGTTCCCGCGCGCGTTCCGTGTGCCGGGTCCGCTTGACGTCTCGCATGTGCGGGCGCACCTGGAAGAGGAGAATCACGACATGTCATGTAGGACGCCGAGTTGATGGGCGGAGTCAGATTGCTATGAGCGCCTGATGAGCACGCGGCGATGAAGACGTCAAGGTAACGACGGTCCGGACGGCACAGCCAGCCTCCCGGGCCGAGTAAGGGAGTGCAGTGGCGAAGGTCCGGGTATACGAGCTCGCTAAGGAGTTCGGCGTAGAGAGCAAGGTCGTCATGGCCAAGC
Source organism: Nonomuraea muscovyensis (assembly GCF_014207745.1). Classification (NCBI taxonomy): domain Bacteria; kingdom Bacillati; phylum Actinomycetota; class Actinomycetes; order Streptosporangiales; family Streptosporangiaceae; genus Nonomuraea; species Nonomuraea muscovyensis. The sequence goes on along the minus strand of NZ_JACHJB010000001.1, from coordinate 1,245,796 downwards.
TCCAAGAAATGGGGGAGTTCGTCCGTTCGGCGTCCTCCACCATCGAGGCGCCGGTGGTCCGCAGGCTCACCGAAGCTCTGGGCGCATCCAAGGGTGGGCCCTCCAGGGGCGGCGGTTCGTCGTCCAAGCCGCAGCCGCCGAAGGCTGCTCCCCGGCCGGCGGACAGCCAGGCCGGCAATGGCGCCCAGGCGCCGATCCCCTCGGGCCCGCGTCCGGGTCCGGGTCCCAAGCCCGGTCCGCGTCCGGGTCCCGCCGGCGGCGGCACACCCCGCCCGCCGGTGCCCATGCCTCAGCAGCAGCAGCCCGAGGCGCCGCGCGGCGAGACGTCCGCGGCTCCGCAGGCGCGCTTCGACAGCGGCACGCGACCGACTCCGGGTCCCCGTCCGGGCCCCGCGGCTCGTCCGGGTCCCAAGCCCGGTCCCGCGGCCCGTCCGGGTGCTCCCGGTGGCCAGCGTGACGGGGGCCAGCGTGACGGCGGTCAGCGTGACGGCGGCGCTCCGCGTCCCGGCGCTCCGGCCGGTGGCGGCGCGCCCCGTCCCGGACCCAAGCCGGGCCCGCGTGGCCCGCGTCCGGGCAACAACCCGTTCTCGTCCAACGCCAGCGGCATGGGCCAGTCCCGGCCGCCGCGTCCCGGCGGCCAGCGCGACGGCGGTGGCCCCGGCCAGCGCGAGCGTCGTGACGGCCCGCCGCGCGACGGCGCGATCCCGCGCCCGCCGCAGGGCCGTGGCGGCGACCGGCCGGCTCCGGGCCCGCGTCCGGGTCCGCCCGGCGCGGCGGGGCCGCGTCCCGGTCCCGGTGCGGGCGGTCCCCGTCCCGGTGGTCCGCGTCCCAACCCGATGATGATGCCCCAGGGCCGTCCCGCCGGTCCCGGCGGCGGTCCCGGTCGCCCCGGTGGCGGCGCGGGCCGTCCCGGTGGCGGCGGTGGCCGTCCGGGTGGCGGCGGCGGTCGTCCCGGTGGCGGTGGCGGCGGCGGGTTCGCCGGCCGTCCCGGTGGCGGCGGTGGCCGTCCCGGCACGAGCACCGGCGGTCCCGGTGGCGGTGGCTTCGCCGGCCGTCCGGGCGGCGGTGGCCGTGGTCGTGGCGGCGGCACCGCGGGTGCGTTCGGCCGGCCCGGTGGCCGTCCGGCGCGTGGCCGCAAGTCCAAGCGCCAGAGGCGCCAGGAGTTCGACAACATGTCGGCGCCGGCGATCGGCGGCGTGCAGGTCGCTCGCGGCAACGGCGCGACGATCCGCCTGCCGCGCGGCGCCTCGCTGTCCGACTTCGCCGACCGGATCGGCGCCAACCCCGCCGCGCTGGTGCAGATCATGCTGCACCTCGGCGAGATGGTGACGGCGACTCAGTCGGTCAACGAGGAGACGCTGCAGCTCCTCGGCGCCGAGCTCGACTACAACATCCAGGTCGTCAGCCCGGAGGAGGAGGACCGCGAGCTTCTCGAGGCCTTCGACATCGAGTTCGGCGAGGACGAGGGCGACGAGGCCGACCTGGCTCCGCGTCCGCCGGTCGTGACCGTCATGGGCCACGTCGACCACGGTAAGACGAAGCTGCTCGACGCCATCCGCAAGACCAACGTGGTGGCGCGCGAGGCGGGTGGCATCACCCAGCACATCGGCGCCTACCAGGTCTCTGCCGAGCACGAGGGCGAAGAGCGCAAGATCACCTTCATCGACACCCCGGGTCACGAGGCGTTCACCGCCATGCGTGCCCGAGGCGCGAAGTCCACGGACATCGCGGTGCTGGTGGTCGCGGCCGACGACGGCGTGAAGCCGCAGACGATCGAGGCGCTCAACCACGCCCAGGCGGCCGACGTGCCGATCGTGGTCGCGGTCAACAAGGTCGACAAGGAGGGCGCCGACCCCAACAAGGTCAGGGCCCAGCTCACCGAGTACGGCCTGGTGGCCGAGGAGTACGGCGGCTCGACGCTGTTCGTCGACATCTCGGCGAAGAACGGCACGGGCATCGAGAACCTCCTCGAGGCGATCGTGCTCACCGCGGACGCCGAGCTCGACCTGCGGGCCAACCCGACGATGGACGCGCAGGGCATCGCCATCGAGGCCCACCTCGACAAGGGCCGCGGCCCCGTGGCGACCGTCCTGGTCCAGCGCGGCACGCTCCGCGTCGGCGACTCCATCGTCTGTGGCGAGGCCTTCGGCCGCGTCCGGGCGCTGCTCGACGACAACGGCGAGGCGGTCGACGAGGCCACCCCGTCGCGTCCGGTCCTGGTGATGGGTCTGACGGCCGTGCCGAGCGCCGGTGACAACTTCATCGTCGTCACCGACGACCGCATGGCCCGGCAGATCGCCCAGCAGCGCGCAGCGCGCAAGCGCAGCGCCGACATGGCGAAGTCGAGCCGCCGGCGCACCCTCGAGGAGCTGTTCAGCGACCTGGAGAAGGGCCGCGTCGACGAGCTCAAGCTCATCATCAAGGGTGACGTGTCCGGTTCGGTCGAGGCCCTGGAAGACGCCCTGCTCAAGATCGACGTCGGCGACGAGGTCAGCCTTCGGGTGCTGCACCGCGCCGTCGGTGCGATCACCGAGTACGACGTCAACCTGGCCGTCGCCGACGACAACGCGGTCATCATCGGCTTCAACGTCCGCCCCGAGCCTCGGGCGCGCGACCTGGCCGAGCGCGAGGGCGTCGACATCCGCTACTACTCGGTCATCTACCAGGCGATCGAGGAGATCGAGGCGGCGCTCAAGGGCATGCTCAAGCCCGAGTTCGAAGAGGTCCAGATGGGCACGGCGGAGGTCCGCGAGGTCTTCAAGGTGCCGAAGATCGGCAACGTCGCCGGTTCGCTGGTCCGCTCGGGTGTGATCGTCCGCAACAGCAAGGCCAGGATCATCCGCGACGGCGTCGTCGTGGCCGACAACCTGACCGTCTCGTCGCTGCGCCGCTTCAAGGATGACGCGACCGAGGTCCGCGAGGGCTTCGAGTGCGGCATCGGGGTCGGCTACAACGACATCAGGATCGACGACGTCATCGAGACGTTCGAGATGCGGGAGAAGCCGCGCGCATAGCACGCGGCCGGGCGCCCGGCGGACCATCCGCCGGGCGCCTCTCGCACGCCTGGCCTGGTCCCCACCGCAGCAGGACCGGCGTGCGCTCGACTCACCAGCACAAGCGGTGGTTGCCAACGATGTATGTGGGTGCTCTGACCCTGGACATCCTGCTCGGCGACGTTCACTCGCTGAAGCAGAAGCGCTCCGTCGTGCGGCCTCTGGTCGCCGAGCTGCACCGGCGCTTTCCCGGCGTCGCCGTGGCCGAGACCGGCCATCTCGACCTGCATCGCAGGGCGGAGGTCGGCATCGCGGTGGTCTCCGCCTCAGCGGGCAACTGCAAAGAGGTCATGGACGCCTGCGAGCGGATGGTGGCCTTCCGCCCTGAGATCGAGTTGCTGTCGGCAAGGCAGCGGCTCTACAACGACGAAGACTGAACGACTGCACGACGGCCCGTCGTGTGTGAGGGGGAGCGAACATGGTGGACGCAGCACGAGCGCGCAAGCTCGCCGACCGCATCCAGCAGATCGTCGCCGAGATGCTGGAGCGCCGGATCAAGGACCCGCGTTTGGGCTTCGTCACCGTGACCGACACGCGCATCACGGCTGACCTGCGTGAGGCCACGGTGTTCTACACGGTGTTCGGCTCCGACGCCGAGCGGGCCGACAGCGCCGCCGCCCTGGAGAGCGCCACGGGCATCATCCGCTCGGAGGTGGGCAGGCAGACCGGCGTGCGCTTCACCCCGACACTGACCTTCAAGCACGACCCGCTGCCCGACAGCGCCCGCCAGCTCGACGACCTGATCAACGCCGCCAGGGCGAAGGACGAGGAGGTGGCGCGCCAGGCCGCGGGCGCCGCCTACGCCGGCGAGGCCGACCCGTACAAGAAGCCCGACGAGGACGAGCAGGCGGGACCCGAGGCACCGTGACGCCCGACGTACGCGACCGCGTCGAACGGCAGTCCCGCGCCGCCCGCCCGCCGGGCGGGACGGCGAGGGCCACCGTGGGCGCGCCGGGCGGCGGCCCGATCGGCGGCCCCGGTGGCGGCCCGAGTGGCGGTCCTGGTGGCGGACCGAGCGGCGGTGCGGGTGGCGGTGCCGCGGACGGCGCGGTGACCGGTGCCGGCCGCGTACCCGAGTCCACGTGGGCGCGCGCCCTGGAGCTGATCTCCGGGGCCGACGAGATCGCCCTGGCCTGCCACGTGTCACCCGACGGCGACGCCCTCGGCTCCATGCTGGCGACCGCGTTCGTGCTGCGCTCCCTCGGCAAGCGGGTGGTCGCCTCGTTCGGAGACCGGTACTTCGCGGTGCCGCGGCTGCTGCGTTTCCTGCCGGGCCAGGAGATGCTGACCCCTCCCGGCGACTTCCCGGCGGCGCCCGAGCTGATGATCACGTTCGACTCGGCGTCGCCCGACCGGCTCGGCCTGCTCCGCTCGAACGTCGCGGCGGCCCGCGAGGTCATCGTGGTCGACCACCACCCCTCCAGCTCCGGCTTCGGCACGCTCGGCCTGGTCGACCCGAAGGCGTCTGCGACCGCCATGCTCGTCGAGCAGCTCATCTACCGGCTCGGCGGCACGCTGGACCGTGACATCGCCATCTGCCTGTACGCCGGGCTGGTGACCGACACCGGCTCGTTCCGCCACTCCTCGACCACGCCGGCGGCCCACCAGATGGCCGCCCGGCTGGTCGCCACCGGCCTGCGCACCGACGAGATCGCGCGGGAGCTGTGGGACCGCTCGCCGTTCGGCTACCTCAAGGTGCTGGCCGCCGCGTTCGACCGGGTGGTGCTCGACGGCGCCCTCGTGTGGACGTACGTGACGCGGGTGGACCGGGCCGCCTACGGGCTGCCGTACGCGGAGCTCGAAGGCATCATCGACATCGTCCGGCGCACCGACGAGGCCGAGGTGGCGGCGGTGCTGAAAGAGGACGACGAGGGCGCCTGGCAGGTGTCCACCCGTTCCAAGGGCGCGGTCGACGTGGGCGCGCTCTGCGCGGAGCTGGGCGGCGGCGGCCACCACACCGCGGCGGGGTTCACCTCGCACGACAGCGTCGAGGCGACCATGGCCAAGTTCCTGGAGCTGCTGGGGAAGGTGCGATGACCGAGAGCGGCCTGATCATCGTCGACAAGCCGGCCGAGTGGACGTCACACGACGTGGTGGCGCGGATGCGCCGCCTGGCCGGCACCCGCCGGGTCGGCCACGCGGGCACCCTCGACCCGATGGCGACCGGTGTGCTGGTGGTCGGCGTGGAGAAGGCCACCCGGCTGCTCGGCCACCTGGCCCTCACCGAGAAGGTCTACACCGCCACCATGCGGCTCGGCGTCACCACCAACACCGACGACGCCGAGGGCGAGGTCACCGCGACCGCTTCGGCGGCGGCGGTCGACCCGGCCGAGATCCACAAGGGCGTCGCGGCGCTCACCGGTGACATCATGCAGGTGCCACCCCAGGTCAGCGCGATCAAGGTGGACGGCAAGCGGGCCTACAAGCTCGCCCGCGCGGGCGAGGAGGTGGCGCTCGCGGCCCGTCCGATCACCGTGCACGCCTTCGAGGTGCTCGACGTCCGCCCGCACGACGACGTGATCGACGTGGACGCGGTCATCACCTGTTCCAGCGGCACCTACATCCGGGCACTGGCCCGTGACCTCGGAGCCGGCCTCGGCGTGGGCGGCCACCTGACGCGGCTGCGCCGCACCCGGGTCGGCCCGTACGACCTGAGCACGGCTCGCACGCTCGACGAGCTGGCGGCCGAGTGCGTGATCCTGCCCATCGGCGAGGCCGTGGCGGCGGCGTTCCCGCGGCGCGACGTGACGGCCGAGGAGGCCCGCACGGTTCGGCACGGCGGGCCGCTGCCCGCGACCGGGCTCGGCGCGGGACCGATCGGGGTGTTCGGCCCCGATGGGGAGCTGCTCGCGCTCATGGAGGAGCGGGGCCGGTCGGCCAAGGCGCTGGCGGTCTTCGTTTAGCGGGCTTCGTGCAGCGGGCTTCGTGTGGCGGGCTACGGTTTGCGCGCCACCATGATGTCGCGCACGATCGCCTGGTCCACCCAGTGCTCGAAGTCGGGGTAGGCGACCACGTCCAGTCCGGCCGCGCCGAGCACGGCGGCCAGGTCGTCGCGGTCGCCTCCGTAGGTGTTCCAGGCGATGCCGAGCGCGCCGCCCGGCCGCAGCAACTCGGCCCAGACCGGCACGGCCTGCCGGAGCAGCTCCAGCGGGCTGCGCGACAGCCCCCGCCCGCCCTTGCTGCCGTGCTGAACGCCGTAGGGGGCGTCGGTGGCGATCACGTCGAACGAGCGCGGTTTGAACACCTCCCTGCTGCGCAGCGTGTCGGTGTTGACCACGCTGACGCGCTGCACGTCGCCTGCCTTGTACGCCTCCTTCGACAGCGCGAACGTCACGTCGAGCCGCCGCCCGACCAGGGCTCGCTCGCGCCGCACCGGGACGGTCTCGGCCGTGTGCTTGAGCCGCTTGTTCCGCAGCCAGGTGCGCATGAACCCCGAGTAGGCCTCGAAGTCCTTGCCGTCCACGTCCACGCCGAAGGCGTCGTAGCCGTACATGAGGGCCTGGTTGAGCGTGGTGCCGCGCCCGCACATCGGGTCGAACACGGTCAGCCGCCCGTCGAGCGGTCGGCCCGAGGCGAGCACCGTGACGTTCAGCAGCAGCTTGGTGAAGTGCTCGTTGGTCTTGCCGGCGTACTTCTGGATGGTGATCAGGTCGCTGCTCAGCCGGTCGAGCGGCCGCATGGGCAGCGGGCGCAGCAGCTCGCCCTCCCGCCCGAACACGGCGTAGACCGACGACAGGTTGGACAGCAGCGCCACGTCGGCGGCCGACAGCGGCTCGGCGGTGTCGAAGCCCACGTACGGCAGGCCGCCGATGACGGTCTCCTCGATGCCGGACACCTCGGCCCGCAGCGCCCGGTCGCTGAAGACGGCCAGCTCGGAGCGGGTCAGCCGGGCGGCGCTCTCGCCGTAGACCCGGTTGAAGGCGGGCAGGATCAGCAGTACGTATCGAGGCATGGTGTGACGATGCTATCCCTCCCGCAAGGCCCCCTCGGTTGGAGGGAATACCCGGCCGCATGGCACGCTTGAGTGGATCGATCCGCAGCAAGTGATCCGCAGTCAGCGATCGACGACGAGCGAATGGGGCCGGCGTGCAGGGTTCGGAGAGGTCCGCGGTCACGATCGGGGTGTTCGACGGCGTGCACCTCGGCCACCGGCGGGTGGTCGAGCGCACCGTCGAGGCCGCCCGGGCGCGGGGAACGCGCAGCGTGGCCGTCACGTTCGAGCCGCATCCGGCCGAGGTGGTGCTGCCCGGCTCGCACCCGGCCCGGCTCACCACGTCGAGGCGCCGCGCCGAGCTGCTGACCGGGCTGGGCATGGACGAGGTGCGCGTGCTGGACTTCTCGCTGGAGCTGTCGCGGATGAGCCCCGGCGACTTCGCGCAGGCCGTCCTCGCCGACCGGCTGCACGCGTCGGTGGTCGTGGTGGGGGAGGACTTCACGTTCGGCCACCGGGCGGCCGGCGACGTCGAGACGCTGCGCGCGCTCGGCGACAAGTACGACTTCGCGGTCGAGGCCGTGCCGCTGCTCGACGGCGTCTCCAGCAGCCAGATCAGGGAGCGGCTGGTGGCGGGTGACGTCGAGGGCGCCGCCGCCGGCCTCGGACGGCCACACCGGGTCGAGGGCGTGGTGGTGCGCGGCTATCAGCGCGGCCGGCAGCTCGGCTTCCCCACGGCCAACGTGGAGACCCCGCCGCACACGGCGATCCCCGCCGACGGCGTTTACGCGGGCTGGCTGGAGTGCGTGCCGGTGGCCAACCTGCCCGTCGTCTACGCGGGCGAGCGGTGGCCGGCGGCCATCTCGGTCGGCACCAACCCGACGTTCGAGGGCGTGCCGCGCACGGTCGAGGCGTACGCGCTCGACCGCGACGACCTGGAGCTGTACGGCGTGCACGTCGCGGTGGACTTCGCGGCCAGGCTGCGCGGCAACACGCGGTTCGACTCGATCGAGGCCCTGATCGACCAGATCCACGCCGACGTCGCCGACACCCGCCGCCTGACCTCCGCCCCCTAACGCCCGGCGGGCGCCCGGAGCGAGTCCAGCAGGCGCGACAGGGCCGCCAGCGTGTCGGCCAGGTCGTCGGGCCCGGCCGACTGGGCGAGCCACAGCACCGCCTCGTTCATCGCGCCCGACAGCAGGTGGGCCAGCGGCGCCACCGGCTGGGCGGGGATCGTGCCGTCCTCGGCGAGCGTGGCCAGCGCCTCGGCCAGGTGTCTGGCGGAGGTGGCCTCGTCGATGGCCCGCCACTCGTTCCAGCCCAGCACCGCGGGCCCGTCGATCAGCATGATCCGCTGCACCTCCGGGTCGGCGCCGGCCGTCACGAAGGCCGCGCACCCCGCCTTGAGCTGTGCCCAAGGGTCGCCGGCCGCCTCGGCCGCGGCCGCCACCCGGGCCGCCACCTCCTCCTGCACCTGCGCCAGCACCGCGCGGAACAGGTCGGCCTTGCCCTCGAAGTGGTGGTAGAGCGCCCCCTTCGTCACGCCCGACTCGCGGACGATCGCGGCCAGGCCCACCGCGGCGTAGCCCCTGGCCGCGAACAGCCGCCTGCTCTCGGCGATCAGTGTCCGCCTGGTGCGCTCCCGCTGCTCGGCCCTGGTCGTCACCGCGCCCCCCACATTGACATACCGATGGTACGCCAATACCGTACCTCGACATACCATCGGTATGTGAAATCAAGGAGAGAGCATGGAGCTCAGCAGCTTCTACCCGGTCATCTGCACGGAGAGGCTCCCCGAGTCGCGCGACTTCTATGTCCGGCTGATGGGGTTCGAGGTGACGTTCGAGGCCGACTGGTACGTGAGCCTGCGCCGCGGGCCGTACGAGCTGGCCCTGCTCGACCACGCCCACCCCACGCTGCCCGCGGCCTACCGCAGGCCCGTCGGCGGTCTGCTGCTCAACTTCGAGGTGGCGGACGTCGACGCCGAGTGGGAGCGGCTCGTCACCGGCGAGGGGCTGCGGCCCGAGCTGGAGCTGCGCAGCGAGGACTTCGGCCAGCGGCACTTCATCGTGGCCGACCCCAACGGCGTGCTGATCGATGTCATCACGCCCATCGCCCCGTCGGAGGAGTTCGCCGCCCAGTACGTCACCCCGTGAGGCGCAATCACGCGGAGTAACGCGGGCACGCGGCGAGGGTGGTACGCTGACATGTCGGCTCGGTGACGGCGCCGCCGCGCGCTGCCCTGAGGGCCTTCGCTGCGGCGACTGTAGGCACGCACGGTCGTTCGCTTCCCAGTACACACATCCGCGTGCCCGTAGATAGAAGGAGAGCCGTGTCCCTCGACACCGCTGCCAAGAAGTCCATCATCGCCGACTACGCGACGACCGAGGGTGACACCGGGTCGCCCGAGGTGCAGATCGCGCTGCTGAGCAAGCGCATCAGCGAGCTGACCGAGCACCTGAAGACGCACAAGCACGACCACCACAGCCGTCGTGGTCTGCTGCTGCTCGTCGGGCGCCGGCGCCGCCTGCTGAAGTACCTGCAGAAGGTCGACATCGAGCGTTACCGTTCGCTCATCGAGCGACTCGGCCTGCGCCGATAGCATGGAAAGGGAGCGGCGCTCGCGCCGCTCCCTTCTCATATAGCCCGGCGCGGCCGGTTTGGACCGGCGCGCGCCTGGCATACAACTGAAGATCAGAGACACTTACAGCCCCCGCGTCCGTTCAGCACCATGCGACCCGCGACGCCTGCGGGCCGGTCCTCGGTAGTGGCTTCCGGTAACCAAGACCGGGCGCTTCGATCGAAGACCGGCGCTGCACCTAACGAGGGTGCCGGTGAGAAAAAGGGCGCGGGTGACCGACCAAAAGGAGGTCCCCCGTGGAGGGTGTCCACACCGCCGAAGCCGTCATCGACAACGGCTCGTTCGGCTCGCGCACGATCCGGTTCGAGACGGGTCGTCTCGCGAGGCAGGCGGCCGGTTCGGCCGTCGCCTACCTCGACAACGACACGATGGTGCTGTCCGCGACCACCGCGTCCAGGCAGCCCAAGGAAAACCTCGACTTCTTCCCGCTCACGGTCGACGTCGAGGAGCGCATGTACGCCGCGGGCCGCATCCCCGGCTCGTTCTTCCGGCGTGAGGGCCGTCCCTCCGAGGACGCCATCCTCACCTGCCGGCTGATCGACCGGCCGCTGCGCCCGTCGTTCGTCAAGGGCCTGCGCAACGAGGTCCAGGTCGTCGCGACGATCATGTCGCTCAACCCCGACCACCTCTACGACGTCGTGGCCATCAACGCCGCGTCGCTGTCCACGCAGCTCGCCGGGCTGCCGTTCTCCGGCCCGATCGGCGGCGTGCGCGTCGCACTGATCGACGGCCAGTGGGTCGCCTTCCCGACCCACTCCGAGCTGGAGCGGGCCACGTTCGACATGGTCGTGGCCGGCCGGGTGCTGGCCGACGGCGACGTCGCCATCATGATGGTCGAGGCCGAGTCCACCAAGGACACGCTCAAGCTGGTCGCCGAGGGCGCCGTCGCGCCCACCGAGGAGACCGTGGCCCAGGGCCTCGAGGCGGCCAAGCCGTTCATCAAGGTGCTGTGCGAGGCGCAGTCGCGCATCGCGCAGGTCGCGGCCAAGGAGACCGCCGAGTACGCCGTCTTCCTCGACTACCAGGAAGACGTCTACAACGCCGTCGAGGCGGCCGTGAAGACCGAGCTGGCCGCCGCCCTCACCGTCGCCGCCAAGCAGGAGCGCGAGGCGGAGCTGGAGAAGGTCAAGGCGCTGGCCGCCGAGAAGCTGCTGCCCGAGTTCGAGGGGCGCGAGAAGGAGATCAGCGCCGCCTTCCGCTCGGTGATGAAGAAGCTCATGCGCGAGCGGGTCATCAAGGAGGGCGTCCGCATCGACGGGCGCGGCACCAAGGACATCCGCGAGCTGTTCGCCGAGGTCCACGTGGTGCCCCGGGTGCACGGCTCGGCCCTGTTCGAGCGTGGCGAGACCCAGATCCTGGGCATCACCACGCTCAACATGCTGCGCATGGAGCAGGTCATCGACACGCTCAACCCCGAGCGGACCAAGCGCTACATGCACAACTACAACTTCCCGCCCTACTCCACCGGTGAGACCGGCCGGGTGGGCTCGCCCAAGCGCCGCGAGATCGGCCACGGCGCGCTCGCCGAGCGGGCGCTCATCCCGGTGCTGCCGACGCGCGAGGAGTTCCCGTACGCGATCCGCCAGGTCTCCGAGGCGCTCAGCTCCAACGGCTCCACCTCGATGGGCTCGGTCTGCGCGTCCACGATGTCGCTGCTGGACGCCGGTGTGCCGCTCAAGGAGATGGTCGCCGGCATCGCGATGGGCCTGATCGGCGAGGGTGACGACTACGTCACGCTGACCGACATCCTGGGCGCCGAGGACGCCATGGGCGACATGGACTTCAAGGTCGCCGGCACCAAGGACGTCATCACCGCCCTGCAGCTCGACACCAAGCTCGACGGCATCCCGGCCTCCGTGCTGGCCGGCGCGCTCAAGCAGGCCAAGGGCGCCCGCCTGGCGATCCTCGAGGTGATGCAGGAGGCGATCGACTCCCCGGCGGAGATGAACCCGACCGCGCCGCGCATCATCACGATCAAGGTCCCGGTCGACAAGATCGGCGAGGTCATCGGCCCGAAGGGCAAGATGATCAACCAGATTCAGGACGACACCGGCGCCGAGATCACCATCGAGGACGACGGCACGATCTACATCGGCGCGACCGACGGCCCGGCGGCCGAGGCCGCCCGGTCGGCGATCAACGCCATCGCCAACCCGCACATGCCCGAGGTCGGCGAGCGCTACCTCGGCACGGTCGTCAAGATCGCCGCGTTCGGCGCGTTCGTCTCGCTCATGCCCGGCAAGGACGGCCTGCTGCACGTCTCGCAGATCCGCAAGCTGCACGGCGGCAAGCGCATCGAGAACGTCGAGGACGTCATGAGCGTCGGCGAGAAGATCCAGGTCGAGATCGCCGAGATCGACCAGCGCGGCAAGCTGTCGCTGGTGCCGGTCGAGGTCATCGAGAAGGAGGCCGCCGAGAAGGGGGACACCCCCGAGCGGGCGGACGACTCCGACGCCGCCGGTGACGCCCCGGCCGCCGACGACAAGCCGCGCGAGGAGCGTCCGCGCCGCACCCGCACCCGGGTGCGCGCGCCCCGCAACGAGGGTGGGGACGACCGCAACTCGTGACCACGACAACTACGCTGCACCCCGGCCGCGACGGGGCCGGGGTCGTCCAGCGCACCGTCCTCCCCGGTGGGCTGCGCGTGGTGACCGAGACCATGCCGACCGTGCGCAGCGTCGCGGTCGGCATGTGGGTCGGCATCGGCTCGCGTGACGAGGCCCCCGAGCACATGGGGGCCACCCACTTCCTCGAACACCTGCTGTTCAAAGGCACCCCCACGCGCGACGCCATGGAGATCTCGGCGTCCATCGAGGGCATCGGCGGGGAGATCAACGCCTTCACCGCCAAGGAATACACCTGCTACTACGCGCGGGTGCTGGACGAGGACCTCAAGGTCGCGGTCGACGTGCTCGCCGATGTGGTGACCAGCTCGCTCGTCACCGACGACGACGTCGAGTCGGAGCGGGGCGTGATCCTGGAGGAGATCGCCATGCACGACGACGACCCGTCCGACGTCGTGCACGAGCAGTTCGCCGCCGCCCTCTACGGCGACTCGCCGATCGGGCGGCCCATCCTCGGCACCGTCGAGTCGATCAACGCGCTCGGCCGCGAGCGGATCGCCGAGTACTACCGCCGCTACTACGAGCCGCGTCGCACGGTCGTCTCGGTGGCGGGCAACATCCGCCACGAGGAGGTCGTGGAGCTGGTCGCGCGGGCCTACGAACGGGCCGGCGCGCTCGGCGGGCCGGACGAGTCGGAGCTGCCCCGCACGAGCGGCCCCGGCGCCGAGACCCACTCCAGGGTCCGGGTCCTCGACCGGCCCACCGAGCAGGCCAACCTGGTGCTCGGCACCACCGGCATGGCCCGCACCGACGACCGCCGCTTCGCGCTCAGCGTGCTCAACGCCGCGCTCGGCGGCGGCATGTCGTCGCGGCTGTTCCAGGAGATCCGCGAGAAACGCGGCCTGGCCTACTCCGCCTACAGCTACACCTCGGCCTACGCCGACACCGGGCAGTTCGGCATCTACGTCGGCTGCCTGCCGTCGAAGATCGACGACGTGCTCAAGATCTGCCGTGACGAGGTGGCCCGCGTGGTGAGCGAGGGCCTGTCGGCCGACGAGATCACGCGGGGCAAGGGGCAGATGCGCGGCGGGCTCGTCCTCGGCCTGGAGGACACCGGCTCGCGCATGTCGCGGATCGGCAAGAACGAGCTGGTCTACGACGAGCTGCTGTCGGTGGACGACGTGCTCGCCCGCATCGAGGCGGTCACCCCCGGCGAGATCGCCGAGGTGGCCGCCGACGTGCTCAACCGGCCGCTCACGCTCGCCGTGATCGGCCCGTACGGCGACAAGGACTTCTCCGACGCCATCTCCTGACACGCGCGGGCCCTCACGTGGGCCCGCGCGCCGCCGCCGTATAGGGTTGACCGTGTGATCAAGGTAGGTGTGCTCGGCGCCCGCGGTCGCGTGGGCGTCGAGGTGTGCAAGGCGGTCGAGGCGGCTTCCGACATGGAGCTGGTGGCCGCACTCGACAAGGACGACAGCATCGAGGGCCTCGCGGGCGCCGAGGTGGTCGTCGACTTCACCCATCCCGACGTGGTGATGGGCAATCTCCAGTGGGCCATCGAGCACGGCATCCACCCGGTGGTCGGCACCACCGGCTTCGACGCCGCCCGGCTCGACACGGTGCGCGAATGGCTGGCCGCCGCACCCGGCACCGGCGCCCTGATCGCCCCCAACTTCGGCATCGCGGCCGTGCTCATGATGCACTTCGCGCAGCAGGCGGCCCGCTACTTCGAGTCCGCCGAGATCGTCGAGCTGCACCACCCGAACAAGGCCGACGCCCCCTCCGGCACCGCCCGCCACACGGCCGAGCTGGTCGCCGAGGCCCGCGCCAAGGCCGGCATGGGCGCCATGCCCGACGCCACCAGCACCGCCCTCGACGGCGCGCGCGGCGCCGACGTCGACGGGGTCCGCGTGCACGCCGTACGGCTGGCCGGGCTGATCGCCCACCAGGAGGTGCTGCTCGGCGGCGACGGCGAGATCCTCACGATCAGGCACGACACGATGAGCCGCGCCGCGTTCACCCCGGGCGTGCTGCTCGGCGTGCGGCGGGTGCGCGAGCGGCCCGGCCTGACCGTCGGCCTGGAGGCCCTGCTCGACCTCTGAGACACGACGTGCCCACGACCCCGGTGTGAGGTGGTGGGCACGAAGTGAGGAGGGGCTCTCGGCGCCGCACGGCCGAGCCGCACGATCTGCACACTAATCCAGATGCGCCCGCCGAGCCCGGCATGAGAACGTGTCGCCATGGTGCGATGGGCCGAACACGGCGAGCTCGCGGGTCTGGTGCCGATCGAGCTGGCGGCCGACGGGTTGTTCGAGCAGGTGGGCATCACCTTCCCGCCGGGCACGACACAGGTCGAGGAGGTGACCGACCCCGCCTCGGTGCTGGTCGAGGGCGAGCCGCCCGCCGGGTTCGCCCTGGTGGGGTGGGTCGACGGAAACGTGCACCTCGACCAGCTCGCCGTCCACCCCGGCCGGATGCGGCAGGGCGTCGGCGGCCGGCTCGTCACGGCGGTGCTCGACCACGCGGCGGCGAGCGGCGCTCCGGCGGTGACGCTGACGACCTTCCGCGACGTGCCGTGGAACGCGCCCTGGTACACCCGGCACGGCTTCACGGTGCTGCCGGAGGAGCAGTGGGGGCCCGAGCTGCGGGCGCTGGTGGAGCACGAGCGCGAGCTGGGCATCGAGGTGGCCCCGCGTGTGGTGATGAGCGCGGTGACGGGCCCCCGCCCGTCCCGCTGACGGCGGTGCGTAGCCTGGACGCCATGAGAGCGATGCAAGCGACCCGTCATGGCGGCCCCGAGGTGCTGGCCGAGGCCGAGATGCCGGACCCGGTGCCGGGGCCCGGCCAGACTCTGGTGGACGTGGAGGCGGCCGGCGTCAACTTCGCCGACCTCAAGCGGCTGGAGGGCAGCTACAACCCGTCACCGACACCGTTCGTGCCCGGCTCCGAGGTGATCGGCCGGACCGAGGACGGGCGGCGGGTGATGGGCTTCGCGGGGCAGGCGTACGCGTCCAAGGCGGTCCTCGACCACCCGGTGGAGGTGCCGGAGAGTCTGGGCGCCGGGGCGGCGCTCGCGCTGCTCGTCCAGGGCCTTTCGGCCTGGCACCTGCTGCGCACGGCCGCCCGGCTGGCGCCGGGGGAGACGGTGGTGGTCAACGCGGCCGCCGGCGGCGTCGGCCACCTGGCGGTGCAGCTTGCCCGCGAGTTCGGCGCGGGCCGGGTGATCGGCACCGCCTCGACGGCCGGCAAGCGGGCCCTGGTGATGGAGCTGGGCGCCGACGCGGCGGTGGACGGCGAGGCCGACGGCTACGCCGAGCGGGTGGCCGAGGCCAACGAGGGCCGCCCGGCCGACGTGGTGCTGGACGCCGTGGGCGGCGCCGTGTTCGAGGCGGCCCTGGGCGCGCTGGCCCCGTTCGGGCGACTGGTCACCTACGGCAGCTCGTCCGGGCAACCGCCGGCTCCGGTCGACCCCGGGCTGCTCGCCCAGCGCAACATCGCGGTGGCGGGCTACTGGCTCGGCGGCTCGCTGCACCTGCCGGGCACCATGGACCCGCTGCGCGACCTGCTGGAGCTCACCGCCGCGGGCCGGCTGCGGCCCATGGCCGGCGGCGACTACCCGCTGGCGGAGGCCGGGCGTGCCCTGGAGGACCTGGCGGCCCGCCGCACCACCGGCAAGCTGGTGCTCCGCCCCTGACGGGCGCCGAGGGGCCGCTAGAGGCTGACGGCGAGGCCGATGGTGAGGAGCAGCCCGTAGACGAGCTGCAGCTTGCCCGTCTGCTGCAGGACACCGATCAGCGCGGGCCCCACGGCGCCGTGCAGCACCGTCTTGACCGGCAGGATCGCCAGCGGCCCCGAGAGCACCGCCAGCGCGGCCAGCGGCGCCAGCGGGGTCATCGCCACGGCGATCGCCAACGGCACGACCAGGCACGCCGCGTACAGCCGCCGGGTGCGCTCGGCGCCCAGCACGACCGCCAGCGTCCGCTTGCCCGACTGCCCGTCGGTGTCCACGTCACGCAGGTTGTTGACCACGAGCATCGAGCACGACAGCAGCCCGACCGGGACCGACGCCACCAACGCCGCCCAGGAGAGCTGCTCGGTCTGCACGTACGCCGTGCCGGTCACGGGCACGATCCCGAAGAAGACGAACACCGCCGCCTCGCCCAGCGCGCGGTAGCCGTACGGGCTCTTGCCGCCCGTGTAGAACCACGCGGCGGCGATCGCCGCGGCGCCCACCAGGAGGATCCACCAGGCGCGCGTGGCCAGCACGAGCGTGAGGCCCAGCACGGCGGCGGCGGCGAAGCAGCCCAGCGCCGCCGCCAGCACCTGCCGCGGCGCGGCGACCCGTGACCCGACCAGACGCATCGGGCCCACCCGCTGGTCGTCGGTGCCGCGGACACCGTCGCTGTAGTCGTTGGCGTAGTTGACGCCGATCTGCAGCAGCAGCGCGACGAGCAGGGCGACGAGCGCCCGCCACCACACGAAGCCGCCCTCGCCGATCGCCACGCCGGTGCCGACCATGACCGGCACGACGGCGTTCGGCAGGGTCCGCGGGCGTGCGCCGGCGATCCACTGGCCGGGGGTTGCCATCTCGAAGCAGTCCTTAACTGATGTCGGTGGTGAGCCTGACCATGCGGATCGGGCGGCCCATGTCGAGCACCCGCTCGGCCATGTCCTCGCCCCAACCCGCCGACTCCAGGAAGCCGAGCACGGCGTAGTTGTCGGCGAACGTCCAGGTGACGATCTGCCGGTAGCCGTCCTCGCGCAGGTGGTCGACCGTGGCGTTGAGCAGGCGGCTGCCGTGCCCGCGCCGGACGAAGTCGGGGTCGACCAGCAGCGTCAGCATCTCGGCGACCTCGGTCGGGTCGAGATCGGGATCCTCGGCGGGAGCGTGGGAGGCCAGCCCGACCACCCGCTCACCGCCGCGTGGGGTCGCCAGGGCGGCGCTGCCGCCCGCCCCGAGCGCGGGGAAGCCCTCGGTGTCGAGGATGGTCTCCACCGCGACCAGCACCCGGTGCCTCGACGTGGGCGGGGCGACGATCGCCTCATCCCACTGCCGCAGCCACATCTTCTCCGCCGCCGGGCCGGTCATCTGCTCCAGAGGGCCCTCGGGGAGGAAATCCCGATAGCCGTAGCGCCAGGCGCGGATCTGAACATTCGCCACCTGAAGCACATCCTCGCGCCGGGCCGCCCGGACGCCTACGTCTGCCATCTCGGCCCGCTCCTTCGCCTGCCGTCCATGCCACAAGGCACGTGTTACACCGTATCGGTGTTTCGACCTTGGGGAGGACGCGAACCCTGCTTCCTTGCCCGGTAAGCGCGTGTTTTGGTGCGGTTGCCGCAAACCCGCATGGAACACCACGAGCGTGATCGATTCCTGGAGGCGTCGACGAACGCCCACTGACAGGTGTCCTCGGCGCAGACCTTCAGCCGGTTCCACGAGGCGCCGGTGACGGAGGCGGCGATCGCCGCCAACGCGCCCCGGACACCGCCGTTCATCGGGGCCAGCCGTGGCCTGCCACCCGCGGTCACCCGCGGCCCGTCACCCACGGTCACCCGCAGCGGGAGGACGGGCAGGTCGGCCGGCTCGCCCCGCAGTGCGGCGCGCAGCCCTTCGCGCAGCGCGACCGCCGTGGCCAGGTCGTCGTCGCCGGCGCGGTCGCCCGGCCCCGTCAGGCCGCGCTCGCGCAGCCACACCGCCAGCTCCGCCGGCGAGGCCAGCTCGTCGGTGTCGGACTCCACGTCATAGGTGTTGAGGAAGTCGCGCACGGTCTCCGCGGGCGCCAGCATGCCACCACTGTACGGCAATGGCCGGTTGCAGGATGATGGCTCCTATGATCGTTCGCACCTGGCGGGGCTGGACTCGCCCGGCCGACGCCGCCGCCTACGAGGACTACCTGATGCGTACGGGGTTCGCCGAGTACACCGCGACCCCCGGCAACAAGGGGGCGTACTTCACCCGGCGCGACGCGGGAGAGCGGACCGAGTTCTTCCTGATCACGCTCTGGGAGTCGTGGGAGGCGGTCAGGGCGTTCGCGGGGGACGAGCCGGGCCGGGCCGTGTTCTACCCCGAGGACGACGCGTTCCTCGTCGACAAAGAGGTCACCGTGGACCACTACGACGTCTTCGCCAGCACCTGATCGAGCGCCTGCCCGAGCCGCCGGGCGCCCTCCGCCAGCTCGCGCAGGTGGGTGGCCGCGATGTGCGTCACCCGGACGCGGGGCCCGGGCGGCTCCGACGGGTAGTACATCCGGCCGGGGCTGACCAGCGCGCCGTTGCGCTTGGCCGCCTCGACCAGCGCGCCCTCGTCCACCTCAGGCGGAAGCCGGAGCCACAGGTGCATGCCGCCCCGCGGCAGCAGGTGCAGCTCGGCCGCGGGCATCCGGATCGCCAGCTCGGCCGCCAGGGTGTCGCGGCGGACCATGATCTCCGCCTGCACGGCCTCCAGATGCCGCCGCCAGCCGGGCGAGCCGAGGAACTCCAACGCCGTCTCCTGCAACGGCCTGGCCACGAAGAACGACTCCACGAGCTGGCTGGCCCGCAACCGGTGCGCGGCGGGCCCGCGCGCGATCACCGCCGCCACTCGCATGCTCGGTGACAGGATCTTGGTGAGCGAGGCGATGTAGACGACCGTGCCGTGCGGATCCATCGAGACCATCGGCGGAGGAGCCTGGCCGGTCAGGTATCGGGCGAAATCGTCCTCGATGACGAACGCGCCCGCCTCCCGGGCCACCTGGAGCACCTGGCGGCGGCGTTCAGGTGGCAGCGTCGCGCCCGTCGGGTTGTGCAGCGTCGGCTGGGTGAGGAACACCCGCGCGCCCGTCACCGCGAACGCCTCGGCGAGCAGGTCGGGCCGGACGCCGTCGCGGTCCATCGGCACGGCCGCCGCCCGCAGGCCCGCCGCCTTCGCCGCGGCCAGCGCCCCCGGATAGGTCGGCGTCTCCACGAGGATTCGCGTCCCCGGGGCCGCCAGCGCGCGGAAGGCGTGCGTCAGCGCGGCCTGGCCGCCGGAGACGATGAGGGCGTCGCCCGCCGTCACGTCGCCGCCGGCCTCCGCCGCGAACCACCGGCGCAGCTCTGCCAGCCCGTTCAGCGGCGGCATCGCCCAGGCGTCCGGCCGGCGCACGGCCCGTGCCGCCGCGGCGGCGAGCTGCCTGTCGGGCCGCAACCCGGGATGCAGGTAGCCGCCGGTGAGCGGCACCACGCCCTCGGGGGCGCCGCTGAGCAGGTTGACCACGGCCGACTCGTCCACGACGCGGTCGCCCAGGGCGACGGTCTGCCACGAAAGGTCGGCCGCCTCGGCGGGGCGCTCCGGCGGGTGCGCGACGAAGGCGCCGCTGCCCGGCCTGGTGACCACCCGGCCCTCCGCGGCCAGCCGGCCGATGGCGCGCGAGACGGTCACGGGGCCGACGTTGTGGCGCCGCATGATCTCGCGGCTGGACGGGAGACGGTCGCCGGGGCGCAGCCGGGTGACCTCGTCGCGCAGTATCGCGGCGATCTGAGCGATACTGCTATCGTTATCCATGAGGGAACATAATAGCGCTATCGCCTCGGAGCGGATAGCAGTATCCACACCGGGCACCCCCGTCCCCACGCCCTCCGGCTCCTCCGCCGCGCGGGCCGGCAGGACCGGAACCGCGCTGGCCTTCCTCGGTGTCCTCGCGTTCTCGGGGTCGTTCCCGGCCACCGTCCACGCGATGCGCGGGTTCGACCCGTGGCTCGTCGCCGTCGGCCGGGCCGTGCTCGCCGGGGCGATAGCACTTGTCTGTCTCAAGGCCGCCCGCGTGCCACTGCTACCGCCCCGCGACCGCTGGCCCTCCTACGCGCTGATCTCCCTCGGCGTCGTCTTCGGCTTCCCCGTCTTCAGCGGCCTGGCCCTCGACCTCGGCGCCACGACCGCCCACTCCGCCGTCGTGATCGGCCTGCTGCCCGCCGCCACAGCCGCCTGCGCCGTGCTGCGGGCCGGCGAACGTCCCCGCCCGCTGTTCTGGGCCGCCTGCACGGCCGGCGCCGCCGCCATCACCGCCTTCACCTTCACCCGCGACCAGGGCGTGGCGAACGCGGCCTGGGCCGACCTGCTCCTGGTCGGCGCCCTGCTGTCGGCCGCCGTCGGCTACACCGAGGGCGGCAGGCTCGCCCGTGTCACCCCCGGCTGGCAGGTGATCTCCCACGCCCTCGTGCTGTCGCTGCCCCTCACCGTCCCGGTGACGGCGGTGCTCGCCGCCACCACGCCCCTTCGACCGTCCGCCGAGGCGCTGGCCGGGTTCGCGTACGTGGGGGTGGTGTCGATGTTCCTGGGCTTCCTGCCCTGGTACGCCGGCCTGGCCCGGGGCGGCATCGCCAGGGCGGGCCAGACCCAGCTCACCCAGCCGCTGCTCACCCTGGTGTGGGCCTGGTTCCTGCTGGGGGAGCGGTTCGGCCCGGCCACCGTGGCCGGCGCCCTGGCCGTCCTGGCCTGCGTCGCCGTGACGCAGCGCACCCGCGCCTGAACCGCGGCAGGCCCGCGCCGAACCCGCCGGCGTTCCTGAAGCGCCATCGGCAAAGCCTCCCCAACCCGCCGACGGGACCCGGCGCCGAACACAACGGGCCGTACGCGGGCGGCGGGTCGTACACGGGCGGCGGGCCGTACGCGGGGGGCGGGCCGGACGAGGGGAGGGCCGGCGGGTCCTACGCGGGGCGGTGCGGCGGGCCGTACGCGGGGGGCGGGCCGTACGCGGGGGGCGGGCCGGACGAGGGGAGGGCCGGCGGGTCCTACGCGGGGCGGTGCGGCGGGCCGTACGCGGGGCGGAGGTCTCGTGGACGTGCGTCCGGCGGTGACAACGAGCGGGACCGGTCGGTGGGAACAGCCCTCAGGCGCCACTGCGGGAGATCGCATCTCAGGGCCCGGGCCTGGTCCGCCGCTGGTGGGCCAGGCTGCACACGCCGAGCGCCGCGCCGAGGCCGGTGAACGCGAGGCCGCCCACCACCCCCACCCAGGGGGACCATCCCTCCGCGTCGCCGACCGTGAACCCGAACGACGCGGCCAGAATGGTGCCGAGCCCGTACGGCGTCAGCATCGCGGCCCCGGCCCAGCCGGGCACCAGCAGCGCCGAGCGTGGCACCTTCGTGCCCCAGGACGTCACCAGCGCCGCCAGGAGCATCATCCCCGCCAGTGCCCCCACGGCGGTGAAGTCGAGACCATGGCGCTCCATCCACACGACCACCGCGGGCGCGCCGTTCGCCGCGAACTGGGCGGCGAGATCACCGGCCGGCCTGCCCGCCGTCCCGCCCAACGCCCAGTAGGTCTTCATCACCGCGTACGGGACCAAGGCGGCGACTCCACCCCACGCGACCGTCGAGGGCGTCCTACCGTTCATTCCGCTCACACGCCGAATCTGCCGCGACGCCCTCGTCCGCACCTCCCCCCGCCGGGCGAGCCCCTTCCCCCGGACAGGGGAGAACGCCGGAGGATCCGCCCCGATCACCCATGACCTCGCCTCAGGACCATGGGCCGGATCGACACGTTCGGCGGCCCTCGGACCGTGACCTCGCCGCCAAACCCTACGATCAACGACATGTGGGGACGAATCGACGGGCTGCGCGTACTCGAACTGGGCGCGCCGGGGGAGATGCGCAGGCAACTGACCGACCTGACGCTCGCGGGCGTCAAGCGGGCCACGGCCGGGCTGCTGGAGCTCGACTACCACGCGGAGAACGAGCCGCTGGAGCACGTCGGCGAACGCCTGGCGCTGGTGGACGATTCGGGGGCCAAGGTGGCCGAGCTCGAGGTCGTCGACGTCCAGCTCGTGCCGTTCGCCGAGGTCACCTGGGAGTTCGCCGAGGCGGAGGGAGAGGGGTTCCGCTCCGTCGACCACTGGCGCGACGCCCACCGCCGCTACTGGGCCGCCGAAGGTCACGAGGTGGACGCCTCCACGACGGTGGTCTGCCTCCACTACCGCCTGGTCAGCGACTAGGCCAGTGCTCCTCGGGCGAGACGTAGCTGCCGCGCTGGGGGACGGTGTAAATCCACCCCTCCTCCCGAAGGAGCGCCATGGCCCGCCGTACGGTCTCGCGGGCCACGTCGTACCGCTGTGCCAGGGCGGTCTCGCCTGGAATGGGCCGACGTGGGCGTAACCCGCCGGTCAGGATGGCGGCGCTGAGCTCGGTCGCTATCTGCTGATAGAGGGGCATCTTGCGAGGAGAACGCGGTGCCTGCCCCGGGGCTCCGACGAACACACCTTGGCCTGGTACCGCGTGGACGATCCCCTCGTCGCGCAGCACTCCGATCGCTCGGCGCGCGGTGGTGCGGGCCACTCCGAACTCCTGCTGGAGCTGCGCCTCGCTCGGAACGGGCGCGCCCGGTGGAAGGCCGTCGGCGATTCGTGTGCGAACGATCCGACTGATCTGCAGGTAGAGATGGGTGTCACCCTCGCGATCGAGCATGCGCCTCAGACTATGGGAGCGCGGCGCCGGAGCGTGTGCGGTCAGGGACTCTCCGCGTCAGGCCACTTGTCGGGGCTGGCGACGTACGTGCCTCTATAGGGGACGGTGAACACCCAGCCTTGATCCCTCAGGTGGGCGACAGCCTGTCGGGCCGTCACCTTGGCGACACCGTACTCCCGCATCATGACCTTCTCGCCGGGGATCGCCCTGTTCGGCGGGATCTCGCCGCGCCTTATGCGCTCCGCGACCTCCTCGGCGATGCGCTGGTAGACGGGGATCTTTCTCGGCGCGCGCGGGTTGCCGGGCTCGCCGACGAACGTGCCCTCACCCTGGATCGTGTACGCCATGCCCTGTTCGCGCAGCTCTCGGGCGACGCGCCTCGCAGTGGTGCGGGCGATGTCGTAGTCCCGCTCCAGCTTGGCCTCGCTGGGCACGGGGTCTCCCGCTTTGAGCTCGCCGCGCTCGATCTGCTCGCGGATGAGGTCGGCGAGCTGCTTGTAGAGGGGCACAGGACCTTCGCGATCAAGCACGTTGGGAGTATAGACGAAACCGTACAGCGATGTACAAAGCAGACACTCATTCGAGCGTACGGATACGTAGGTAGACCCTTAGAGATGTATGGTCTATATTTATCGAGTGCTTTGGGGATCTCACGACTGTCTCAGCCCTCACGTGGCGGAACCCCGTGACACACCCTTGGCGATCGACTGGGACCGCGAACGGCCTCGTACCGAACGGGTGCGCGTGCGTGCCCACACCTGTGCCTGTCGGCCGATCTTCTACGAGTTGTGCCAGGCGGGCGGATTGCGCTTCATCAGGAGGACCACTGTGCGACGTGGACGCATGAAAACCATGGAGTCCCCCCGAGCCCAAGCTGCGGCGGTTGACTGCCTGTGGGAGTTGTTGCTGACCGGAAGAGCACGATGATCGCTGATGTCGGGCTCGTCCTGTGCCTGCCAGCCCCATGACACTCGCTGATGCTCCGGTGACGCCTTTGGCCCGAGAAGCGAGTGGGCATCCCCGCTCACGTGCGCGCAGAGCGCCTATACACTCCTGAGCCTCGATCGACGGGCGTCGCATCCGTGCGCGTCCGCTCACCTGGGCAAGCAGTGGCTCTGGCTTGTCCTTGCCCCGGCAGGTGTCATCCTGCAACATCACCGCCTGCCAGGCCCACTCTCTTCGGATCCCTCGTTTACCCGCAGGTCGAGTTTTCGCCTGCGGGGATGCCGCGCTGCCTCGTGCCAGAGCCTGCTCGTTCAGTCGTAGCGCAACGGCCCAGGTCCTCCGCGATCTGGTGAGTGGGCGCAGGCCAAGATCCTGTTCGAGGCGGGTGCAGGAGCCCGCGTTCAGGCATGCCAGCCGGGCACCTCGTCGTGGCCCAGCCCGAGAACCCGGCAGCCACGGCACGGCGCCGACCCGGCCTGCTCGGGTGTCACCCGAGGCGCGGCGTGTAGGCAGAAGCCGCCCAGAGAGTCGCTCCAGGGCTCTGGGCATGCCGTCACGCTCCGCCGACGCGTGACGGCATGCCCAGAGGGCGCTACCCGGGGCCCTGGTGCCTTGAAGCCGCTCCGGCCTTTCGTCTGCCGCTGGGAGAGCCGGAGCAGCGGCCCTTCGCCGGCCCCCGGATACGCTCCCCGGGGGCCGGCGAAGGGCTGCGAAGGCAGGAGGGGACGTGGCCCCGCGCTCTCCGGGAGGCGCGGGACCACGCCCGGGTGTGCGTGTCGGCCCGGAACCTCCACCATGACCGACCCGCGGCAACAGGATGGCACGGTGCTCCGGCGTGACGCTGCCGTTCAGCGCTTTCGGCGGGATCATGGTGGTTGCTCCCGAGAGGCGATGGTGGTCCCGGACATGAGGGGGATGCGACGCCAGGCCGTGTCGGTGATGATCAGGTGGTCCAGGAAGCGCAGCCCGACCGTCTGGGCGGCCTCGGCGACGCGGGCCGTGGCGGTCAGGTCGTCGTCGCTCGGGTCGAGCGAGCCGCTCGGATGGTTGTGGGCGACGCCGAACGCCGTGCCGCCCGAGGTGAGGACCGAGGCGATGATCTCCCGGACCGGCACCGTGGTGTGATCGGCGCCGCCCTCGGTGAGGACCGTGCGTCTCAGCACCGCGCCGCGCGGGTCGCACACGACCAGCACCAGCCGCTCGCGCGAGTGGCCGCGCAGCAGCGGGGCGGCCACGGCGGCCAGGTCGGCGCTGCCCGTCACCCGGGGGCGTTCGGGCTCCGCCTGCGACCGCCGTACGAGATGGAAGGCCGCTGCCACCCGCGCGGCCTTGGCCGGGCCCACGCCCGGCACGGCGAGCAGTCGGTGCGGCTCCGAACGGGCCAGGCCGTCGAGATCGCCGCAGTGGTCGATCACCTGGGCCGCCAGGTCCATGGCGCTCGTGCCGCGGAACCCCGAACCGAGCAGCACGGCCAGCAGCTCGCGGTCGGCGAGCGCCGCGGCGCCGCTCGTCATGAGCCGCTCACGCGGGCGCTGGCCTCTGGGCAGGTCTTTGACTCGCACACCACGGTTGTATCAACGAGGACCGACAACCGTGCTCACGCAGCGGAGTCGAGGCCGTACGGGATGTGCGGTCGCAGTGGCTGCCGCAGCGACCGCCGCGCACGTGGGCCGGCGACGGGGGACTCATCCCGGTGCGATTCGTGACGGTGTGGTTTGTGGCGGTGTGGTTTGTGACGGGCGATTCGTGCTGCTGGATGAGTTGGGGCGGGCCGAGGCTGGGCACACGGACGAGGTATCACGACCGAGACCGAGGGGGGTCTGCGTCATGACGACAGTCGCCGAGCAGCTGGTCCGCACCCTGCGCGAGGCCGGTG
This sequence comes from Nonomuraea muscovyensis, assembly GCF_014207745.1. Taxonomy (NCBI): domain Bacteria; kingdom Bacillati; phylum Actinomycetota; class Actinomycetes; order Streptosporangiales; family Streptosporangiaceae; genus Nonomuraea; species Nonomuraea muscovyensis. The sequence continues at coordinate 1,220,364 of NZ_JACHJB010000001.1, read as the reverse complement.
TCCAGCGGATCTACGGGGTGGTGGGCGACAGTCTCAATCCCGTCGTCGACGCGATCCGCCGCACCGACGGCATCGGCTGGGTGCACGTACGGCACGAGGAGACCGCTGCCTTCGCCGCGGCGGCGGAGGCCCAGATCACCGGGCGGCTCGCCGTATGCGCCGGAAGCTGCGGCCCCGGCAACCTGCACCTGATCAACGGCCTGTACGACGCACACCGCAGCGGCGCCCCGGTGCTCGCCATCGCCTCACACATCCCCTCCGAGCAGATCGGCACCGGCTACTTCCAGGAGACCCACCCCGACCGGCTGTTCCTGGAGTGCAGCCACTTCTGCGAGCTGCTGTCCGGACCCGAGCAGATGCCCCGCATGCTGCGCATGGCCATGCAGACCGCGGTGGGACGCGGGGGAGTGTCGGTCATGGTCGTGCCGGGGGACGTCGCCGAGGAGGAGACGGACGGGCCCGCCGTCGCTCCCGTCCAGCTCGTCCAACCGTCGCCGGTGGTGCCCCGGGCCGAGCAGGTCGAGGCGCTGGCCCACGCGCTGAACGACGCCGAGAAGGTCATGCTGTTCTGCGGCGCGGGCTGCCGTGAGGCACATGCCGAGGTCATGGAGCTGGCCTCCCGGTTGCGGGCGCCCGTCGGGCACTCGCTCGGGGGCAAGGAGTGGATCCAGTACGACAATCCGTACGACGTCGGCATGAGCGGGCTGCTCGGCTACGGCGCCTGCTACGAGGCGATGCACGAGGCCGACCGGATCGTGCTGCTGGGCACCGACTTCCCGTACGACAACTTCCTGCCGCAGGCGCGCACCGTTCAGGTGGACATCGACCCGGCCCGGCTGGGCCGGCGCACCCCGCTCGACGTGGCCGTCCACGGAGACGTGGCGGCGACGATCCGCGCGGTCACGCCGCTGCTGCGCAGCCGGACCGACCGCTCGTACCTCGACCGCATGCTGCGGGAACACGCGCGCAAGCTGGAGCGCGTGGTCTCCGCCTACACGACCGACATCGAGAACCGCACGCCGATCCACCCCGAGTACGCCGCCGCGGTGCTCGACGACGTCGCGGCCGAGGACGCGGTGTTCACGGTGGACACCGGCATGGGGAACGTGTGGGCGGCGCGCTACCTCACCCCGAACGGCCGGCGCCGGGTGATCGGCTCGTTCCGCCACGGCAGCATGGCGAACGCCCTGCCGCACGCCATCGGGGCGCAGCTTGCCGCGCCCGGCCGGCAGGTGGTCTCGATCTCAGGTGACGGCGGGCTGTCCATGCTCATGGGCGACCTGCTCACGCTCGCGGTGTCGCGGATCCCGGTGAAAGTCGTGGTGTTCAACAACGCCTCGCTCGGCATGGTCAAGCTGGAGATGCTGGTCGCCGGGTTCCCGGACTTCGGCACCGACAACTCCCACGTCGACTACAGCGCGATCGCCGCAGCGTGCGGCATCCCCTCGGTGCGGGTGGAGAAGCCGGCCGAAGTACGTGCCGGGCTGGCCGAGGCGTTCGCACGTTCCGGGCCGGCTCTGGCGGAGCTCGTCACCGATCCGAACGCGCTGTCCATGCCGCCCAAGGTGACGGTGGCGCAGGTGCGCGGCTTCGCCCGGGCGATGGGCCGGACGGTCCTGGACGGAGGCGTCGGCAAGATGGCGCTCATGGCACGCAGCAACCTGCGCAACATCCCCCTTCCGTGAGCGTCGCCCGGCGGGGTCGTCTCACAGGGGCATGCTGTACGTGACCCGGAAACGATCTCCCGGGATGACGATGTCGCTCGTCTCGACCGGCCGGTCGCCCGCCCAGTGCGTGCGTTCGATGTGCAGGACGTGCACCCCCGCCGCCAGGTGCAGCGCGTCGATCTCCGCCGGGCGCGGCGGCCGGGTGTGGACGCTCTCGACGACCTCGGTGATCTTGATGCCGAGCGTGTGCATCCGCGCGACCAGACCGCGCCGCTCGTCCTCTCCGTGCGCGGCGAACTCCAGCGGCTCGTACGAGGTGGCGAGCTGGAGGGGTTTGCCGTCGCCGCGGAAGATGTAGTGGGTCCTGGTCAGCGTGGCCGAGCCGTCGACCTTCAGCCGTCTGCCGAGGTCAGGGCCCGCCTCGACGGGCTCGCTGTGCCAGTCCCATGTCACACGCCTGCCCTGCGCCTGCAGGTCGGCGGCGAACGGGGCGGGATGGTCGAGGAACCGCCACCGGTGCAGAGGCGCGAGGACGGGCCGGTCCCTGACGTAGTGGCCGGACCCGACGCGGCCGATGATGAGGCCCTCGCCCGCCAGGACGCGCAGGGCGTGCCGCGCCGCGGTCTCGCCGACCTGGTACTTGCGGGTCAGCTGCGCCCGGGAGGGGATGGGCGCGCCGGGGGGAAGGGTGCCGTCGATGATCTGCCGCCGGATGTCTTCGACGACGCGCAGGTAGACCGGATCTGAGGTGGCCACTAGTCCATCCCTGGGGGGTTCGTGTGAGGCGTTGCCCCATGTTGCCGTATTCGACAGGTAACCGACCGTCATCGAGCACGCTTGGAGCCCCAACTTTGCGGACCGGGAAAATCATCCGAGAAACCCTGTAACGCCGACGTAAGGGGCACCGATTAGCCGGTAGAGGTCGTCGATGTGTGTACCCCCGAGCACATATCGGCGGCCTCTTCCCATGCGCCCCCGACCGGTCACTCTCTGAAGCGCCCTTCCCGACAAGGCCGGACATGCCCTCAGATGGCATGGAACGGTGTGACATAGGACAGCCCCAAGCTGGCAAAGCGGGGTGGCGGCGTCCACCGGTTTGCGGAATCCAGGTAGCGTTCGCACTATGGCACCGCCAACTGGAACCACGGACGCACCCTTCGGCCGCATGCTGACCGCGATGGTCACGCCCTTCACCTCCGATGGCGCGGTCGACTATCCCGCCGTACGCCGGCTCGCCGCCTACCTCGTGGACGAGCAGCGCAACGACGGCCTTGTCGTGAGTGGGACGACCGGCGAGTCGCCCACCACCTCCGATGAGGAGAAGGAGCGCATCCTCGGCGCGGTGCTCGAAGCGGTCGGCGACCGCGCGACCGTGGTGGCCGGTGCCGGATCCAACGACACCCACCACAGTGTCCGGCTCGCCAAGGCGGCTGCCAGGGCCGGGGCGCACGGGCTGCTCGTGGTGACGCCTTACTACAACAAGCCCCCGCAGGAGGGGCTTTACCAGCACTTCACGGCGGTGGCCGACGCGACCGACCTGCCGGTGATGCTCTACGACATCCCCGGCCGCAGTGGCGTGCCGATCTCGACCACGACCCTGATCCGGCTGGCCCAGCACGAGCGGGTCGTGGCCGTGAAGGACGCCAAGGGCGACCTGTTCGCCGGCAGCCAGGTCATGTCGGCGACCGGCCTCGCCTTCTATTCCGGCGACGACCTGCTCAACCTGCCCTGGCTCTCGATCGGGGCGGCGGGGTTCGTCAGCGTCGTCGGCCACGTGGTCGGCGGCGAGCTGGCCCGCATGATCGACCTGTACCGGGACGGCGACGTGGCTCAGGCCCTCGCCGTACACCGTCAGCTCGCGCCCGTGGTCGAAGGGATCATGATGAGCGCGGGGGGCGCGATCATGGCGAAGGCCGCGCTGGGCATGGTGGGCATGCCCGTCGGACCGGTGCGGCTGCCGCTGGTGGCCGCGACAGATAAGCAAAACGCCGAGCTGCGTGCCTGCCTGGTAGCCGGCGGGGTGAAGTTGTCAGACGTATAGGAACGGGGAGGAACCGGGAGTTTTGAGAACACGATTTGACCACGGGGGGCGGGCATGAGCCATCCACATCCTGAACTGGGTCCCCCGCCGACACTTCCTGAGGGCGGCCTGCGCATCGTCGCGCTGGGCGGACTTGGCGAAATCGGCAGGAACATGGCCGTCTTCGAGTACGACGGCCGCCTGCTGATCGTCGACTGCGGGGTTCTGTTCCCCGAGCCGGACCAGCCGGGCGTCGACCTGATCCTGCCCGACTTCGAGTACATCAGGGACCGCCTCGACGACGTCGAGGCCGTGGTCCTGACACATGCGCACGAGGACCACATCGGCGCGGTCCCCTACCTGCTGCGTGAGCGGCGCAACATACCGCTCGTCGGCTCCAAGCTCACCCTCGCACTCATCGAGGCCAAGCTCACCGAGCACCGGATCCAGCCCACCAAGCTCCAGGTGGTCGAGGGGGAGCGGCACAGCTTCGGGCCGTTCGAATGTGAGTTCTTCGCAGTCAACCACTCGATCCCCGACGCGCTGGCGGTGGCGATCCGGACACCCGCCGGCATCGTGCTGCACACCGGTGACTTCCGGATGGACCAGTTGCCGAGCGACGGGCGTCTCACCGACCTGGGCGGGTTCGCCAGGCTCGGCAGCGAGGGCGTCGACCTGCTCATGTCCGACTCCACCAACGCCGAGGTGCCGGGCTTCGTCACCAGCGAACGCGAGATCGGGCCGGTCATCGACGAGGTCGTCCGGACCTCGGAGCAGCGGGTCATCGTGGCCAGCTTCGCCTCGCACGTGCACCGCATCCAGCAGGTCATGGACGCGGCGGCCCGGCACGGCCGCAAGGTCGCCCTGGTGGGCCGCTCGATGGTGCGCAACATGGGTGTGGCACGCGACCTCGGCTACCTCAAGGTGCCGCCGGGGCTGCTCGTAGACTCCCGAGACATCGAGGAGTGGCCGCCCCAGGACGTGGTGCTCGTCTGCACCGGCTCCCAGGGTGAGCCGATGGCCGCGCTGTCACGGATGGCCAACCGCGACCACCCCATCCGGATCGCCGAGGGCGACACCGTGCTGCTGGCCTCGTCGCTGGTGCCCGGCAACGAGACCGCCGTCAACAAGGTGATCAACGGCCTGACCCGCTGGGGCGCCCGGGTCGTGCACAAGGGCAACGCCAAGGTGCACGTCTCCGGTCACGCGGCGGCGGGAGAGCTGCTGTACGTCCTCAACCTGACGCGTCCGTCCAACTTCATGCCGGTACACGGGGAATGGCGGCACCTGCGGGCGCACGCCAAGCTCGCCGCGCTCACCGGCGTGCCGCAGGATCACATCGTCATCGCCGAGGATGGGGTCGTGGTCGACCTGGTGGACGGCCGAGCCAAGATCGTCGGTGCCGTCCACGCCGGCTACGTCTACGTTGACGGTTCGTCGGTCGGTGAGATCACCGACACGTCGCTGAAGGACCGAAGGATCCTCGGCGACGAGGGCTTCATCTCCGTCGTCATCGTGGTCGACTCCAACACCGGCAAGCTCACCGCAGGGCCGGAGATCCACGCCCGGGGCTCCGGGATCGACCCTGCGCAGTTCGACGAGTTCATCCCGCAGATCGAGAAGGCCCTGGAGGCCAAGGCGGCCGACGGGGTGGTCGACATGCAGGAGATCCGGCGGGTGGTCCGCCGCACGGTCGGGCGCTGGGTCAGCGACACGTACCGCCGCCGCCCGATGATCATCCCAGTGGTGGTCGAGGTCTGAGTCCCGCGCACGGTACGGCAGGCACTCCTGCCTGCCGTACCCACCGGTGTGCCAGACACCTGGCCTGCCGGTCCGCCCATCAGCACGGCAGGCACCCTCGCCTGCCGGTTCACACATCAGCACGGCAGGCACCCGGGCCCGCCCATCAGTACGGCAGGCACCCGGGCCCGCCCATCAGTACGGCAGGCCTTCCCGTCTGCCGTGCCGCCCGCGCCCGAGGGCGTCGGTGGGCCCCGGCGTCTCAGTCGGTGACCTGGCTCCTGCTCTGGTAGAGAAGGTCGGCGTATTCGGGGTGACGCTCGATCCAGGCCGCGTAGAAGGGGCAGGTGGCCAACACCCGCAGCCCCGACTTACGTGCGGCGTCCAGCGAGGTGCGCACCAAGGCCGAGCCGACGCCCTTGCCTTCGTGGGCGGGCCTGACTTCGGTGTGCACGAAAGCGATCAGCTCCGAGGTGAGGATGTACTCCGCGAAGCCAGCCACCTCGTCCTGGCCGTCCAGCCGGGCTTCGTAGCGGCGCGCCTCGGACGCGTTGGTGATATGTACCGTCATGTGCCCTCCCTGGCCTGATCGTAGTGTCCTTACGAGCGCGGGATGGCGGAGGCCCTGCCGAGATGGCAGGAGACCTGCGGGCAGGGCCTGCCTGGAGGGAAGATCATCGGTGGAGAGGGCAGAGGACTGTCAGGAGATCTCGCAGGAAGAACCCTGGCTGGGGAGCCTCCGACGAGTTCCGTTGGGCAGCCCGCCGGAAGAGCGTCGCTGGAGAACCCGCCCGGGACAGTCACGGAGAGGATGGCAAGAGGGGGTCTGCCACCAGCAGTATTGGCGAATGAGTTCCTAACAGGGACTGGGGTGTCGGTGGCACGGGCGTCGTCTGCCCGGTCGGCTTGACGTCCGGCGAGGCCTGAGCAGTGCCCTGACGGAAGATACCTGCGGCTTGAGGGCTCGCTGAGAGAACTTGAGGGCTCGCTGAGGGAAACGGTCCCGGTTGTGGCCAGGGATTTCGCCGGATGACGGCGAGGTTGTTCCGAGCGGCATCCCCGCTGAGCGTCGTCATTCGGTGGCACCCCGGGAGGAATCGGTGCTCGGTGCCGCACATCCTGCCGCTGCCGCACCCCTGCTGCTGCCGCACCCCGTGCCGCACAGCGGCCCGAGCCTGCAGGGCGAGAACGGGTCACTCTACTGGGCCGTCGCTGATGGGCCGATGGTGAGCGACTGATGGGCCACCCTGAAGGACCGCCTGGGCCAGAGGCGCCGGCAGTCGGCTCACGCGGCTCTCCGCCGCAGAAGTAACGTTCCGACGAACACCGGTACCGCCGCGTAGGCGGTCAGGACGGCGGCCGCCGCTGAAGGGGACAGCAGCGAGCCGTACACGGAGTTCGTGAGATCCGCTCCCGTGATCTGGCGGGGGAGTGCTCCGATCATGACCGAGCCGAGGCGCTCGCTCCACGGCTCGGGCAGGTTGCCGCAGATCATCGGGATCACGTAGGCAAGCCCGACGAGGGTCGCGACGGCGCCGGCCGTGGACCGCAGGATCGCGCCAACGCCAAGGCCCAGCAGCGCGAAGACCGGCACCGAGAGACTGGTGGTGACGAGCGTCGGGAGCCTTTCGAGAAACGGCGTCGCGTAGACGCCCGAGAACCGGTCACCGATCACAAAGCGACTCAGGGTGTAGGTGCCGAACACGGTGACCGTGCCCGCCAGCAGACCGAGCAGCCCCACGAGGACGGATTTCGCCGTGAGGACCGGCCATCGCCGGGGCACGACGGTGAAGCTGGTCCTGAGCATTCCGGTGGCGTGTTCGGAGGTGATGGCCAGGGCGCCCAGGATGCCCATGCAGAGCTGCGGCACGATCACCACCACCTCCTCGAGCTCCGCGACAGCCGCTCGCGCGCGCTGATGGGGTGGCGCGCTGTCGTACATGTCGGCGGCCGTCCACGCGATCGCCAGGCCGAGGAGGATGCCGCCCAGGCTGAGGGCAAGGTTGAGGTAGGTGGAGCGAACCGTACGGACCTTCAACCACTCCGAGGCAAGGATGTTCATGCGTCCCGCTTTCTGACACGGACCTCCAGCCATTGCAGACCGGCCACGGTCACGCGTCACGTTTTTTGAACAGGTAGAGGGCGACGGGCAGGGCCACGGCGGCGTAGGAGATCAGCACCGCCAAGGCGACCCAGGGTGGCAGGAGGCCGTCGCCCAGCCGCCGGGATAGTCGCTCGTCGGCGATCTGCGGCACCAGGTTGGGCAGCATGAAGGTGGCCACTCGGGTGTTCCACGGAGCCGGGAGATAGTTGGCGATGCCAGGGAGCACGAACAGCAACGAAACCACCGACACGATCCCTGCCGCCGTCGAGCGGGTGGCGCATCCCAGCCCCAGCCCCACCAGCGCCAGGACCGCCACCGACAGCCCGGAGGCCAGCAGCGTCGGCAGGTCGGCAGCAAGCGAGGACTGGTTGAACCCGAGAAGCCGGTCACCCGCGATCAGGCGACTCGTCACGTACGTGATCAGGAGGATGGCCACCGCTCCGGCGAAGGTGACCGCACCCACGACCGCAGCCTTGGCCGCGAAGAGCACGCCTCTTCTGGGGACGACGACGAGGCTGGAGCGCACCATGCCGGTGGCCTGCTCCGAGGTGATCGCCAGCACGCCTATCAGCGCCAGGCTCGTCTGGAGGAGCGGCAGGAATCCCTCCTCGGGCGCCGCCGCACGTATCGAACCGCGTTCGTCGGCCAGCCCGCCCACGTACAGCGTCCATACGGCGCCGAGGACCACCATGAGCGCGGCCACGCCCACCGCGCGATAAGTCGAGGTGACGGAGCGCAGCTTCAGCCATTCGGAGGACACGACGGCTCTCATCACGACGACACCCCGAACTGCACGCTGCTCGCGGTGAGCGCCATGTAGGCGTCTTCGAGGGTGGGATAGCGCGTGGTCAGCTCGGCGACGGTGGCCTCGATGATCAGCCTGCCGCGGCCCACGATGACGATACGCTCGGCCGTCAGGGCCATCTCGCTCATCAGGTGGCTGGACAGCAGGATCGTCCGGCCCTCTGCGGCGAGTGAGCGCATGAGATCGCGGATCCAGCGCACACCGTCGGGATCTAAGCCGTTGACCGGCTCGTCGAACATCAGCACCTTGGGGTCGCCCAGCAACGCGGCGGCGATGCCGAGGCGCTGTTTCATGCCGAGGGAGAAGCCGCCCACACGCTTGCGCGCCACGCCCGCCAGGCCGACCTGCTCGAGCACCTCGGCGACCCGCCGCGGGCCGATGTCGTTGGTGCGGGCCAGGCAGAGGAGATGGTCGTACGCGCTGCGCCCGCCGTGCACGGCATTGGCGTCGAGTAGCGCGCCCACCTCACGCATGGGCCTGGCCAGCGACGTGTACGGCCGGCCGTTGACCAGTGCCGTGCCGGAGGTGGGGGCGTCGAGGCCGAGGATGAGGCGCATGGTGGTGGACTTGCCGGCGCCGTTGGGCCCCAGAAATCCGGTCACATGCCCCGGCGCCACGGTGAAGGACAGGTCGTGCACGGCGCGAGTGTCGCCGTAGCGCTTGGTCAGGCGGTGGAGTTCGATCACGTTGAAAAGATGCGGCATGGCGGGCCACCGGCGCATCGGACCACGGTCCGAACCTCAAGGTCAGACCGTGGGCTGACGTGCCGGCCCCGCATCATTGGTTACGGTCTACGCGTGAACGAGCCGTACCCCCTCTTCGCCAGGCATCTCAGTCGTGGCCAGCTGGTCGCCTTGGACGTGCTGGCGGGGCTGGTGTTCTCGCTGCTGATACTCACCGCGGTCAGGCCCGTGGCGGGGCTGCCGCTGGGAAGTCTGGTCATCTCCCTCGGCCTGGGCCTGCCGCTGGCTCTGCGCAGGCTGTGGCCTGTTCCGATCTTCTGCGTCACGCTGGTGGCCTCGATTGCCGCCGTGGTGCTCGGCTCGGTCACCTTCGCCTATGTGGCGCCCGCATACGCGCTCTACATCGTCGCCCTGGCGGACGGGAGAGGCGCCTGGGTGCCGACCACGGCTATCGCGGGGCTAACTCTCATCACCGTGATCGGCCTGGTGACCATGGGTGGCTCCCCTCAGGGTGGCGCTCCCGTCTGGATGGCGGACCTGGATGTGCCACTTCTCGGCATCGCCGCGCTGGGAGGCGCATGGACGATCGGGCGGGCCGTCCGCGAACGACGGCTCTACGCCGCACGCGACGCCGACCGGCTGGCCGAGCAGGCAGTGACGGAGGAACGGTTACGCATTGCCCGCGAGCTCCACGACGTGGTCGCGCACAGTGTGGGGATGATCGCCGTCAAGGCGGGCGTGGCCAACCACGTTCTGCGCACCAGACCGGAGGAGGCGCACGACGCCCTGAGGGTCATCGAAACGGTGAGTCGAAGCGCGCTCGTGGAAATGCGCCAACTGCTTGGTGTGCTGCGTTCTGCCGATACCCCTGACCGAGGGCCGGCACCCGACCTCGACGGGATCTGGCAACTGGCTGAGCGGGCCCGGCTGGCGGGGGTGAAGGTGGAGCTCGACGTCAGGCTCACCCCTGACAATGACGGCCGAACTGGAGTACAGGATGGGGCCGTGAAGGCTGGAGTACGGGATGGGGGCGTGAAGGCTGGTCCTGGGCCAGATGGAGACGGCCCACGCGGGACGGGGAGCGGAGAGCGGGAGCGCGGGCGGCCCGAGGGAGAAGGCACGGGGCGCGGGCGGCGGGCAGGGGAGAGGCTGCCTGAGGGACTGGAGCTTTCGGTGTATCGGATCGTGCAGGAGGCGCTCACCAATGTGGTCAAACACGCGGCACCGGCACGGTGCCGGGTGTCCGTGGTGACCGATGCGCGGGAGGTGCGGATCGAGGTGACCGACGACGGGCCGGGACGGCGTACGACGCCTGCCACCGGCGCGGGCCACGGGTTGATCGGGATGCGCGAACGGGTCATGACGTTCGGCGGCGTCTTCGAGGCCGGCGCCCTGCCGGGTAGGGGATTTCGGGTGTCGGCGACGCTTCCCTACAGGGGCGTCTCGTGATCCGGGTGCTCGTCGTGGACGACCAGGCATTACTCAGAGGGAGCTTCAGGGTGCTGGTCGACTCCGAGCCCGATCTGACGGTCGTCGGCGAGGCCGGGACGGGCGCCGAGGCGGTGGACATCGCCTTGGAGGTGCGTCCCGACGTGGTGCTCATGGACGTCCGGATGCCGGAGATGGACGGGATCGAGGCCACCAGACGCATCGGCATGGCGTCGCGCGTCCTCATCGTGACCATGTTCGACCTCGACGCCTACGTCTACGACGCCCTCCGCGCGGGGGCCAGCGGGTTCCTGCTCAAGGACACTCCGCCGGCGGACCTGTTGGCCGGGATCCGGGTGGTGGCCCAAGGAGAGGCGTTGCTGGCTCCCACGGTGACGCGCAGGCTGATCGAGGAGTTCGCCCGCACTCCGGCCACGCCGGCGATACGAGGACTCGACGGAGTGACGGAGCGGGAGCGTGAGGTTCTCACCTTGATCGCTCGTGGGCTGTCCAACGCTGAGATCTCCGTCCACCTGCAGCTGAGTCTGGCGACGGTCAAGACTCACATCAGCCGCCTGCTGGCCAAGCTGGAGGCCAGGGACAGGGCCCAGTTGGTGATCGCCGCATACGAGGGCGGGTTGGTCTGTCCGGCGCGGTGACCCTGCCTGCTTGGGCACTGTCAGCGGGTGAGCCGGAGGGCTTCGGCCATGACCGTCAGGCGGCGCGGGGAGGCCAGGCCGGCGTGGTACAGGTGGAACTCCGCCGCGCCTGCCTTGGCGTACGTGTTGAGGAGGTCGGCGAGGGCGGGGGCGTCGGCCGGGCGCGGGGGGAGGCCCAGGACGTAGGCGCCCACGCGCTGGCCGGGGGCGCAGAGTTCGGCGAGGCGGGCCAGGCGGGCGGAGTCGGCGGCGGGGTCTCCCCAGCAGTTGGCCACCAGCACCTCGGCGCCGGGTTCGCCGTCCGGCAGCGGTGCGAAGGCGCCCACGGCCCATGGGTCCGGGTTGGCGTGCACGGTGATGGGGACGCGGGGTGCGGTGTCGCGGGCAACGGCGATGAGGTGGCTGCGCAGGGAGGCCGACAGGCCGACACGGGCGGCGCGCACCTCGTCGGCGAGAGGCCCGAGGGCGTCCTCGATGGAGACGGAAGGCGCCGCCAGGACGTCGGTAGCGGTGGAGGCTCGGGCGTCGGCAGGCGCAGAGGATTGGGCGTTGCCAGAGATGGGGGCTGTCGCTTGGGCGCTGGCAGGGGTTGTCGTTTCGGTGACGGGGGCCGTGGCCGCGGCGTCGGGGCGGGGGTCGGCTTCGGCGCGGGCGGAGTCGATGGCGGCTCGGACGCGGTCCCTGGTGCCGGACGGGTAGCGGTCGGCGCAGGCCGAGCAGAAGCAGAGCGACAGCAGGTCGGCGTCGGTGGCCGTCCAGTCGGCGCCGGACGTCTTCTCGTGGATGCTCTGGTGGCCGAACCCCATGGGCCCGCAAGCCTCGAGGATCAGCGCGTCCGGCCGGCCCACGGTGAGCACCTCGCGCACCAGTCGCTCGCAGTAGTCGACGACGTCGTCGAAGGCCGGGCAGAGGGCGTGCGGGTAGGGGTCGCCGAAGGCGTTACGCACCACCAGGTCGGGATGGGCGGCGCCGAGGGCGGAGTTGTGGGTGAGCACCGTCCAGGCGTGGACCTGCAGGCCTGCCGAGCGCAGCGCCTCACTGGCCCGCAGGTACGCGTCAGGGGCGGTCCAGGTGGGGGTGAGCGGCGCCAGCCGGCCCCAGGCTGAGGGGCGGACGGGAAGGTAGAAAGCCGCATGCGGGACGTCAAGCACCCGGTGGGACGGGTGGAAGGGGGTAGCCGCCCGGGTGGAGTGGTAGCTGGCGGCCAGCGCCACCGCCTCGACTCCCAGATCGGCGAGGCGCTGAGGGGCCGCGGGATCGCCGACGATGTCCCAGGGGTAGGCGTAGGCGACGTTCAACGGGACGGTCTCCTTGCGGGTGGAGGGAAGCTTGCCGTTGGTGCGGTGTTGGGGTTCAGGGACCCGATGGCGGGGTGTTCCGCGTTCGGGGACCGTAGGGCGTGGTAGGCGCCGGTGGTGCCAGTGGCGCCGGTGGTGCTGGGGTGCTGGGGTGCTCGTGTGGGGTGCTGCGGTGCCGGGGTGCTCGGTGTGGGGGTGCCCGGGGTTGGGTCAGGGAAGGGAGGCGGTCACCAGGAGGCTCGTCTCGTGGTGAAGGCGGGGTCGAAGCGTCGCATGTAGGTGGTGTCGTCGCGGCTGGTGATCCCGCAGGTCAGGTACTGCTCGTGCATCACGGCGAGGGCGTCGCGGTCGAGCTCCACGCCCAGGCCGTGGCCGGACGGCACGGGCACCGCGCCGTCGACGAAGCGCAGGCTGCCGGGAGCGACGACGTCCTGGCCGTTCTGCCAGGGGGTGTGCGTGTCGCAGGCGTGGGTGAGGTTCGGGGTGGCGGCGGCCAGGTGCGTCATCGCGGCCAGGCTGATGCCGAGGTGGGAGTTGGAGTGCATGGACAGTTCGAGGCCGAACGTGGCGCAGAGGGAGGCGACGTGTGCCGAGCGGACCAGTCCGCCCCAGTAGTGGTGGTCCAGCAGGAGCACCCGGATGGCCTGCTGGGCGATGGCCGGCGGCAGGTGCTCGCGGGTGACCACGCACATGTTGGTCGCCAGTGGCATCGGGACCTCGGCGGCCACCCGCGCCATGCCCGGGATGTCCGGGGTGGGGTCCTCCAGGTACTCCAGCTTGCCTTCGAGTTCGCGCCCGACCCGGATGGAGGTCTCGGGGGTCCAGGCGGCGTTCGGGTCGAGGCGCAGTGGCAGGCCGGGGAACGCCTCGTGCAGGGCCTCGATCGCCTCGATCTCCTGCTCGGGCGGGAAGACGCCGCCCTTCAGCTTGATCGAGGTGAAGCCGTACTCCTTGATCAGCAGCGCGGCCTGCGCGACCACGCCGGCCGGGTCGAGCGCCTCGCCGAACCGGTCGGGCTCCGCGCCGGGGTGGGCGGCCCACTTGTAGAAGAGGTACGCGCTGTACGGCACGGCGTCGCGCACCCGTCCGCCGAGCAGGTCGACCACCGGAACCCCGGCCGCCTTGCCGCGGATGTCGAGGCAGGCCACCTCGAACGCCGCGAACACCCGGTCGACGCTCTTCTCCTGGGTTGCCATACCGGTGAGGCCGTGCATGTCGGTGACCACGTCGCCGACGACGGCGCTGATCCGGGCGTACATCTCGTTGGTGGCGTGCACGTCCAGGCCGACGAGGACCTGCGCGCACTCGCGGACCTTGGTGAGGTGCTCAAGGTCGCCGTAGGTCTCGCCGAGCCCGCTGAGCCCCTCGTCTGTGATCACTTCGACGACCGTGCGCAGCGCCCACGGCTCGTGGACGCCGGCCGCGTTCAGCAGGGGCGGGTCGCGGAACGCGACGGGGGTGACCTCGATCTGCCGGATGATCATGTGATCGCCGTCCATATATGTGAACTAAGGCCAGATTTGTAGACAAGTGCGGCAACTGTAAGAATCGGTGGTGAAGGTGTCAAGACTCCGAAGGGCCAATCCATGATCTACGGATACGATCCCAGGACCGGTGAGACCGTGGGCGCCGCGCTGCCCGAGACCGATCACGACGGGGTCGACAAGATCGTCTCAGCCGCGGCCGCCGCCGGCGCCGTCTGGCGTGCCACCCCCGCCGCAGAGCGGGCGGTCGCGCTGGAGGCCGTCGCCGACGCGTTGGCGGCGCACGTGGACGAGCTGTGGCGGATCGCCGACCAGGAGACCGCCCTCGGTGAGGTACGGCTGCGCGGTGAGGTGGCCCGCACGGCCGGCCAGTTCAGGCTCTTCGCGCAGGTGATCAGGGACGGCGGCTACCTCGACGCCATCGTCGACCACGCCGACCCTTCGGCCACCCCGCCGAGGCCCGACGTGCGCCGGATGAAGCACGCGCTGCAGGGGGTCGTCGCGGTCTTCTCGGCGAGCAACTTCCCGTTCGCGTTCTCCGTGGCCGGCGGCGACACGGCCTCCGCGCTGGCCGCAGGCTGCCCCGTGGTGGTCAAGGCCCACCCAGGTCACCCCAACACCTCCGAGCGTGTCGCCCAGATCGTCCGCGGCGCCCTGCCGCAGCCGGAACTGCTCGGGCTGGTGCAGGGCATGCAGGCCGGGGTCGACCTGGTGCAGCACCCCACGGTGGTGGCGGCAGGGTTCACCGGTTCCGTGGCGGGCGGCAAGGCGATCCAGGCGCTGATCGACCAGCGGGAGGTGCCGATCCCGTTCTTCGGCGAGCTGGGCAGCGTCAACCCGGTCGTCGTGCTGCCGTCCGCGCCGAAAGCCGAGGTGGCGGCGGGGTTCGCCGGATCGCTGACGCTCGGGGTGGGGCAGTTCTGCACGAACCCCGGCCTGATGTTCGTGCCGGACGACGACGAGCTGCGCAAGGCGCTGACCGCGGCGGTCGAGGGCACCACGGGCGGCCCGATGCTCGCCGAGCGGATCCGCGACGGCTACCTGGGCGGGCTGGACCGGCTCGGGGAGCTCACCGTGCTGGCCGAGGGCAAGCCGGGGGAGGGCAGCTGGGCGGTGACGCCCAAGGTGTTCACCACGGACCTGGAGTCGTTCGAGCGGGGGCTGCCGCGGATCGCCGAGGAGTGCTTCGGGCCCGCGTCCATCGTGGTGACCTACCAGGACGTCGCGGACCTGCCGGCCGTGCTGGAGCGGCTGGAAGGGTCGCTGACGGCGACCGTCCACTCGGCCGACCCGCGTGAGGCGGAGCAGGTGGCTGACGTGCTCGGGCGCAAGGCCGGGCGGCTGATCTGGAACGGGTGGCCGACCGGAGTGGCCGTGTGCTGGGCTATGCACCACGGCGGGCCGTGGCCCGCGTCCACCGCGCCTGCGCACACGTCCGTGGGGGCGACGGCCATCGACCGTTGGCTGGCGCCGCGGGCCTACCAGGACTGGCCGGAGGAACTGCTGCCGGACGCGCTGAAGGACGCCAACCCGCTGGGCGTCCCGCAGCGCGTCGACGGGACTCTGACCCTGTCCTGAGCAGGCCCTGACCGCTCCTACGACCCCCGCCGCGAGCTTTGCGGCGGGGGTCGTGTCGTGGGAAGGGCGCGGCACGGCTTGGGAACTGGTGGTTGCCGCGGGAGGGCGCGAGGGCGCGAGGGCAGTGGGGCTGTCGACTGTTGGGGATGCCAGGGCTGGCGCCGGGTGTCGATGGGGTCGCCTCGCGCGGCGCGGGGTTGTGGGGGCGGTGAAGGCCGGGCGGGCGCGGGTTGTGGGTTGTGGGGGCGGTAAAGGTCGGGGCGGGCGCGGGTGGTGGGGACCGGTGGAGAGCGGGACGGGTGCCGGTTGTGAGTAAGGGGAGCTGTCGGGCTGGCGTAAGTCATTGTGGGTTGGGGGGCGGTGGGTGCCGCGCGGGGCACGGCAGGTGGCCAGGGCGGGTGCCGGGGCGGGGCGGTGGGAGGCGGAAGCGGGCGCGGCGTTGGGAACGGGGGCTGCCGGCGCTCTGGGGGCGAGACTGTGGGCTGGGAGAGATCAGGGCGGGGCGCGGCCACGGGAGGCGAGCTGCGGGGGTGTGGGGCCGTCTGGGATGGAACGCCTGGGAGGGAGCGCCTGGGGACTGGGAGGGCTCATAGGTGGCCTGCCCAGCGCCCGGGACGGACACGGCTGGGAGTCACGTACGGACTGCCCAGGTGTGTCCTGCCCAGGGACGGACGGGGCCGATGGGAGGGGCCGGGAGCTGGGTGAACTGTCCGGGTGCTTGGGATGGCGGGGTTGGCCGTGGGGGCTGGGGGTTGGGTGTGCTGAGGGCGGGCGGGGAGGGGCTGGATGTTTCGATGTGCTGGGGCTGGAAGGTCCCGGCGCGGGGATGGAAGGTCGCGGTGGGGGTGGTCGGTCGCTGGTGTTCGGCCGGCCCGGGTCTCCGGGTTTCAGGAGACGGCGATTTCCAGGCCCGCTGTGATGATCTTCTCCAGGCGGGCCACGTGCTCGGGTGACGGGTCGAGCAGCGGCGGCCGTACCCCGCCCACCTCCAGCCCGCGTAACCGCACCCCCGCCTTCACCAGCGACACCGCGTACCCCGGCACCAGGTCCCGCAGCTCCACCAGCGGCATGAAGAACCCGGTGAGCAGCCGCCGCGTCAGCTCCTCGTCCCCGCCCGTCACCGCCCGGTGGAAGGCGAGCGCGACCTCCGGGGCGAAGGCGAAGGCGGCGCTGGAGTAGAGGCGCACCCCGAGCCCCCGGTAGGCGGGCACGGTGAGCTCAGCCGTCGGCAGCCCGTTGAAGAACGTGAACGGCCGGTCCGTGGCCTGCCGCACGGTGAGGATGATGCGCTGGAGCAGGTCGAAGTCGCCCAGCCCGTCCTTGAACCCGATCACGTTCTGCGCCTGCGCCAGCTCGGCGACCGCGGCGGGGGAGAAGCGGGCGGTGCCCCGCTGGTAGATGATGACGGGCAGGCCGCCCGCCTCGCTCACCTCCAGCACATAGCGGACCAGCCCGCCGGCGGGGGCGGTGACCAGGTAGGGCGGCATGAGCAGCAGCCCGTCGGCGCCGTTGGCGGCGGCGGCGCGGGCGACGGCGCGGGCGGCGGGCAGCGTGCCGCCCGCCCCGGCGAAGACCGGCACCCGTCCTGCCGTGGCGGCGACGCTCGCGGTCACGGCCTCGGTGTAGTCGTCGAGGTCGAGGGCGTTGAACTCGCCCGTGCCGCACGCGGTGAACACCCCTCCGGCCCCGGCCGCGACCCCGCGGGCGACGTGTTCGGCGAGCACCTCGCCGGCGACGGCCCCGTCGAGGCCGAAGGGGGTCACGGGGAAGAAGAGAACGCCGTCCAGGCGCATGAACAGTCCTTTCTAGCGGATGCCCTCCCGCCGGAGGACGGCAGCGAGCTTGCGGGTGTGGGTGACCATCGCTTCGGTGATCTGCTGGACGTGGGCGGGACCGAGCTCGGCCGGCATCGAGCAGCTGATCGCGTCGGTGGCGGGGATCCGGTAGTCGACGGCCACGGCCACGCAGGAGACGCCGGGGGTGCCCTGCTCGCGTTCGTAGGCCCAGCCGCGGGTGCGGACCTGGTCGAGCTCGCCGGTGAGCTTCACCAGGTCGGTGATCGTGTGCTCGGTCATGGCCGCCAGCGGGCCGGGCAGCACGGCCGCCACCTCGTCGTCGGTGAGCTGCGCGAGCAGCGCCTGCCCGAGCGCGGTGACGTGCGCGGGCAGCCGCCTGCCCACCCGCGGGATGACGTGGTGCGCGTCGCGTGACTCCCGCGTGGCCAGGTAGAGGACGTGGCCCTCGTCGCGGCGGGCGAAGTGGACGGTGTGCCCGATCTCGTCGCGCAGGTCCTCCAGGGCCTGCTGCGCGAACGGCAGGGCGCGGTCCTTGTCCAGGTAGGCGGTGCCGGTCAGCAGGGCGTGCGGTCCGATGCCGAACCCGCCCTTGGCGGAGTCGGTCTCCACCCACTTGAGCTCGACCAGCGTGCGCATCAGGGCGTGCAGGCTGCTGCGCGGGAAGCCCGTGCGCTGTTGCAGCTGTGACAGCGTCAGCGCCTCCGGGGAGGCGGCCAGGGCCTCGAGGATGCGAACCGTCCGCTCGGCGGACTTGACCAGCTGCGGCTCCATGCCCATCCCCTCTCGACGAGTGCTCGGGGTGTCAGCATATGGGATCACGTCCACGTACATGAACGCTTATCCCTTGACCGCACCGCTCGTGAGCCCGCGCATGAACTGCCGCTGGAAGGCCAGGAACGCGATGATCGACGGCAGGAGCGCCAGCAGCGAGGCGGCGAGCAGCACGCCGATCCCGACCTCCTCGTCCGAGCGCAGCGAGCGCAGGGCGATGGGCAGGGTCCACATGTCCGGCTCGGTGGCCACGATGAGGGGCAGCAGGTACTGGTCCCAGATCATGGTGAAGCCGAAGACGCCGATCACGCCGAGCGCCGGCCGGCACAGCGGCAGGATGATGGTGAAGAACGTGCGCAGCTCGCCCGCTCCGTCGATGCGTGCCGCCTCCTCCAGCTCGACCGGCACCTCCTTCATGAACTCGGTCATGACGAGGATCGAGAACCCCCAGGCGCCCACGGGCAGGATCATGCCCGCGTACGTGCCGATCAGGTCGAGGTTGAGCAGGGGCAGGTCGGCGAGCACCAGGGAGAGCGGGATGGCGATGATCTCCTCGGGCAGCATCATGGTCGCCAGCATGATCAGCATCACGACCGTCATGCCCCGGAACTTCTTGCGCGCCAGCGCGTAGGCGGCGAAGACGCTCACCAGCATCTGCAGCAGCAGCCCGAAGCCGACCACCACGAAGGAGTTGAGCAGATAGGTGTAGACGTTCTTGTCGGCGGCCTGGACGAAGTTGGTGAGGGTGAAGGCGTCCGGCCACAGCGTGAAGCTCGTCGGGTCGAGTGTCTTGCCGAAGGCGCTGACCAGCAGCCCGATGAGCGGGCCGGTGAAGACCACGATCATGGCCGTGTAGACCAGGACCTTGAGCGCGGTCGCCACCGGCCCGCGCCTGGCCTCCAGCCCGAGCGCGCTGTCGAATCTCCTCATGCCGCCTGCCTCCTGCGCATGACCTGGACCAGCAGGGTGAGCAGCAGGGTCGCCACGAACAGCACGATCCCGCCGGCGGCCGCGATGCCCAGCTCTCCCTTCTGGAACCCGAGCTTGTAGATCAGCGTCATCAGCACCTCGGACGAGCCGTTCGGCCCGCCGTTGGTGAGCACGTACACCTCGACGAACACCCGCAGCCCCCGGATGGCGGCCAGGGTGAACAGGATCCAGAACACCGGCCGCAGCGCGGGCAGCGTGATGTGCCGCAGCCGGTGCCAGGTGGACGCGCCGTCCACGGCGGCCGCCTCGTACAGCGTGCGGTCCACGCCGACCAGCCCCGCCAGGAAGATCATCATGTCGTACGGGGTGCCGCGCCAGATGCTCATTCCCATGATCGACAGCAGCGAGGAGTCCTCGCTGGCCAGGAAGGGCTGCGGGGCGACGCCCGCCCAGCCCAGGATCGAGTTGATCATGCCGCTGTCGGCGGGGTGGTACATGATCCGCCACACCTCGGCGACGACCGCCATCGTGGTCACGACCGGCAGGAACGCCGCCGTCCTGACGAACCACAGGTAGCGGGCCGGGCCCTCGATGAGCAGCGCGAGCAACAGGCCCAGCACGATCGAGCCGAGCGTGGTGCCGACGGCCAGCACGACGCTGTGCCAGATCGCCTCGGTGAAGGCCTCGTCGGTGAGGATCCGGCTGTAGTTGTCCAGGCCCACGAACCGGTCGCCGGCGTAGCGGACCTCGAGGAAGCTCATCCGCAGGCCCTCGAACATGGGGATGAACTTGAAGTACAGGAACAGCACCAGGGCCGGGGCGAGGAACGCCCAGGCGATCAGCGTCCCCCGCCGCCGCGCCCGGCGGGGGCGGCGGCCGGTGGGCGCCGGGGCGGCGCTCTCCCGCGTCCGTGCGGCAGCCGGGGAGGGGGACGGGGTGGGGGCCGGCGCCGCGGTCAGGCCGTGCCTGCCTCCCGTGCCTCCTTCCCGTGCGCTGCCGGCCGCCATGTCAGGAGGCCTTCTGCGACTGGAGCTCCGCCGTCAGCTTCGTGTGGAGATCCGCCATCGCCGCCTTGACGTCGGCGGAGCAGTCGGCCCACACGGCGTTGATGGTGTCGGCGGAGGTCTGGCGGATCGGCGCCCAGTTGGGCACCGGCGGCGAGTACACCGCGTGGTCGTAGGATTCCTGGAACACCTTCCAGCGTGGGTCCGTCCGCTCGGCGGCCATGTCGACCTGGCTGTTGACCGGCAGCCGGACGATGGCGCCGTCGGCGTCCTTGTTCATGCCGATCCGCTGGCCGTCGGGGGAGGCGGCATACTCGGCGAACTTCTGCTGGCCCGCCTCGTTGTCCGAGCCGGCCATCAGGTAGACGTTCTCGCCCTCCCCGAGGGTGCCGGGGCC